>NZ_JAVIFX010000015.1 GCF_031157255.1 Bradyrhizobium sp. LHD-71
GAAAACGCCACTTCTGCAGGTAGTTGCGTTCGATCGTCCGGTCATAGCTGTTATCGCGCATCGGATCGTCCTCCAGCGGAGCGATCCAATCACCGATTTAGTGAACATGCACAATTGCGCTGATTGCGGTCGTCACGCTCAACGAAATCGTCTGGTTCAGCCTGGTGTCGCTGTTCTTTGGGGCTTCGCCGGTGCGCCGCTTCTACCTCGTCGCCAAACGCTGGATCGATCGCGCCACAGGCGCCTTCCTTGGCGCTCTCGGCGCCCGCCTGCTCTGGCGGGTCGGCGACGCCGCGTGAAATCGTACCCTTGCGGGTCCGGCCCGATGGGCCGTTGCCAGGAAATCTGCTCGTCGCTTGCGATGTCCCTTGCCCGGGATATCGGTTGACCACCGTGCCTCGCAGTCATACATCTTGAGCCGCGGTGCAAGCCGCCCCCGGGCCCGCGGGAAGGGTTGAACCCACTTGCAGCGTAGACTTGGCGCTTAGAGCCTTTGTGCAGCCGGTATTGCGGGCCGTCGGCGATCCCATGCACGGAGGTTTCGATGAACCGCTTGCCCGACCGGTCGAATCTCGACCATCTCAAGAAACAAGCCAAAGACCTGATCCGTCTGTACCGAAACCGCGATCGCGACGCGTTCGCGCGATTTCGTCATGCGCTGCCAGCGGCCATTGACCGGAGCGACGAGGAGATCGCCTCACTCAAACTCCGGCTACACGACGCGCAATCATGCGTGGCGCGCGAATATGGATTTGCATCCTGGTTGGACATGCGGACGTATGTCGAACTGCAAGCGGCGGCGCGCGACGACGGGGCAGACCGCGTGCTTCAGTGGCTCAGGCTCGTATATTCCGGCGAGATCGCCGGCGGGCTCAATCGCGAAAATCCGCGCATTGCGGCTCGAATGCTGGTTGAAGATCCGAATGTTGCAGCGGGCGGTCCCTATCTCGCCTGTGCAGTCGGGGATGAAGGCGCGCTGCGGCAGGCCACGCGGGCCGACCCCGCATGGGTCAACCACCCGGGCGGACCGCTGCACGTGCCGCCGCTGCTCGCAATCACTCATTCGAGCTTGCTGCGACTGCCGGAGTTTCGTGAGCGTCTTCATCGTAGCGCGCGGTATCTGCTGTCCGCCGGCGCCGATCCCAATCAGAGGACCGGCAATCGCTGGCCGCCGGGATCCTTGAGCCAGCCGGATGACGAGCATCCCTTGTCCGCGCTTTATGGCGCTGCCGGGAAGAACCACGACGTCGCGCTGACGACGATGCTGCTCGATACCGGCGCCGATCCAAATGATGGGGAATCGCTCTACCACTCTTTGGAAAGCCTCCCCTGCACCCGCGCGCTATTGGAGCACGGGGCCCGTATTGCCGAAACCAACGCGTTTTATCGCGTGTTCGATTTCGACAACCCGGACATGCTCGAACTGCTGCTGCAGAACGGCGCAGACCCGAACGAGCCCGCGCGCAATCCGCCCTTGACCGACTGGGGTTCGCCGCTGTTGTGGGCGATCAGGCGGCGGCGCTCGCGCCGGCACATCGAAGCGCTCTTGCAGGCAGGCGCCGATCCATCGGCGCGGACGCCGAGCGGTCTCAGCGCCTACAGGCTGGCGCTGCAGTTTGGTCTGACTGACGTGGCCGACCTCCTGCAAGCGAACGGCGCCGCAGAACCGACCTCGGAAGGCGAGCGCTTCATCGCGGCATGTGCGCGGAACGACGAGGCGGAGGCGCGACGCATTCACGCCCACCGCCCCGACCTGCCCGCTTCACTGCCGGACACGAGCCTGCGGATACTGCCCGACATGGTCGCAGAGGGCGGCGACGACGGGGCGAAGCTGATGGTCAGGCTCGGCTGGCCGATTGCGACGCGCGGCGGCGACTGGGACGCATCGGCACTCAATCTCGCGGTCTTTCGCGGCAACGCCGGATTAACGCGATTTCTTCTGGAACACGGCGCAAGCTGGACGGAAGAGCACGGCTATGGCGGCAATGTCTGCGGCACACTGGGATGGGCTTCGTGCAACGAACCGGTCGAGGGCGGAGACTGGGCGGAGTGCGCCCGGGCGCTGCTCGAGCATGACATGCCGGCAGCGAAGGCCGATCCCGACGCTCCGGAATGGCTTCTGCTGGACGGGCGACGGATGCGCTTTTCCGACGAGGTCACCGAGATCTTGCTTGGCGCTCGCAACCGCCCCTGAGCGGCGCGGCCCCATGACCGCGCCATCGCAAGCAGGCACCGCTTTCCCGAACATTGCGGCCGTTCCGGAAGGTCGCCTTGACAGGGAAAGCCTCGCCAGCGTCAATTTTCAGCGCGCCGCAAGTTGCTCATGCCGCTGACACGTTACACCTGCAGCATGCATGCTTCGCCAGAGGTGGAGGGGCCGCAATGCCGGAAGATGCGGAGAATGCGCGACTGCGCCGATGGCGAAGGCTGGCGATCGGGACATGGGCCGCCATGGCGGCCCTCGCCGCAGTCTCGTTCATGGCGATGTTCGTCATGGCCGCGACGGATCCCACCGAGAACATCGCGCTCAGCCGCAACGACGTGGTGAGCGCGCCTTCCGGCGAGCGCACCTGGCGCGGAACGTTCTGGAATCACTCCGACAGCCTCTACACGAACCTCGACGCGGTCATCCTGTTTCTCGACAAGGACGGTAACCCCGTGGGTCAGGCTCGCGGCGGCGCCGAGCGTCTCGAGCCCGGCGAAACGTTCAACCTGCAGGCCACGCTGCCTGCCGATGCGGTGAACATGCGGATCTATCAGCTGCGGTGGACGAGCGACGGCGGCCATCGCGCCGTGCTCGGACCTTATCGACCATGGCCGTTCGGTTACGTCATGGACACCGAATGCGGCGAGCTGCGGCTGAAGATCGGATCGTGCGTGCCGCAACGTGAACGTAGCTGAGAGACGGCGGCTTTCATGCGGCACAGCGCCCGCTCTTTAACTCAACGAGGATCTCTTCCAACCGAACGTCGCGCGAGTCGAGGCTGAAGAAACCCTACAAGGCTCTCAATCTCTGCGCCCAGACATTGGCCGGCCCATATGCCGTCTCGATCGATCGCGTCAGCCAAGCTCTCTGCTCAGGCGTAAGCAAAGGGAACGCGGCTTCGAAATCCAACTCGTCTTTCGCTCGCGGAGACTTGGCCTTGTAGAAGAGCTGAACCTCGGGGGCCAGAAAACGCACTCCTTGATCGTTGGCCGCTGCCAATTGCAGAAGCGGCTTCCTGACCTGCGAACAGCGACGGGACCGCCATTCCAAACCGTCGCCTTCATCCAGCATGATTTGAAAAGCCCATGCGGAGGACCTGTCTTGCCGGCACCAAACGTCGTGGACGTTCCCACCTAGCACTTCTTCGATGCGCCAGAACCGCAACTGGCCAGGCGGATCGGCGACCCAACAATCCCAGCCGGAGAGATAGCGTCGCAGTGTCGTGGAATCACTGCGAAGCGCAAGGATGTCCGTGTCCGCATGCGACCGTACCTGTCGTCCCACAAAGTGGTCGATGGCTTGCCCGCCGGCAATCCACCAGGGAAAAGTCGCGCCCCTGAACACTGTGGCAACTTCAACCGGTTTCAACGGCTTCCACGGCTTTTGATGTTCGTACAGCATGGACGTCAATGTAGCAGCAGTCCGCAACGGGAGCGCGCGGACTGTGGGATGGTCTTGCTCGATCGTCGCCGACCAGGCGCGCGAGCGTGCCGGAACTCAAGGCGGCGACCTCGGCCGCTACCTCACCGCGATCGGCGACACCGTTGAGCCGGAACCGCCCTGAATCTTGAGCGGCTGCATCACGAAGGCGAATTCTCCGACGCCCTTTTGCGCAAGCTCATCAAGCTTGAGGTTCTCCAGGAGGTGGATGCCGTTCACGACGAGAGCGATCTGGTGCACGGGAAGCGACAGTTGCTTATCGGGGTTGGGCGAAACCTCGACCGGCCAGTTGTCGGCGCCGAGCAGCATCGGGTCTTTTGCGGCAAGCCAGAGTGCGGCCTGGACACCGATCCCCGGGCAGGATTTCACATAGCGCGGGTTGTCCTTGCCGTAGAGCTTGCCCCATCCGGTGTGGATGATCACCGCGTCCCCGGGCTGCAGCGTCAGGTTTTGTTTTTTCAGGGCGCCCTCGAGGTCGTCCACAGTGATTTCGTAGTTGTCGCCGAGCATGTCGACGCCCTTGAACCCCGCGACATCGATCAGGACGCCGCGCGTGAACAGCGCGCCCACGTTATGGATGCCGAATTTCTTGAATCCGGAGCGCTCGACGTTCTCGTCGACCTTCTGGCAGTTGTACCAGCTGTTGAGATGGGTCTGGTGCGCAAAGCCGTCGAACTGTGTGCCGACCTGGCCGATCTCGGTGATGACGACTTCCTCGTTCGAGCCTCGCATGTTGGAGAACTGGTTCATGAAGGTGGGTTTGGCATGCACGTCGAAGCGACGCGTCCCAAAGAATGCCATGCTGGGGCCGAGCACATGCGCGAGCTCGATCACCTCGCCGGCCTTGATCAGCTTTGCGGCGTTCAACACCGCTGCAGACTTCTGATGATTCGCGGACCCCCGCTCGTCGGAGGCGCCCCATTTCGACGGACAGCGCTGGTTTTCCGCCGGCACGGTCCAGCTCGGGGCTTGCGCATTGGCAGCAGCGGAACACGCAAGCATGATCATCGCGCCCAAAGTGAGAGCTTTCATCTTTTGTCCCTCCCAAGAGAAGGTGCTCTGGAAACGGCACCTTGCGACGAATAATGCGGGCTCCATCCGAGCTGTTCAAGCTGCGGCGACATGCCTGAGACAATGCGCAGCGGGCATCAGGCTCGTTTGTTCATCTTACGCATGATCGCCGGGCTGGCTCGGATCGAGGGATCTCGAACGTCTCAGCTCGTGGCCGAGCACAAGTGTTTGCCTCTCATGCCGGGAGCATCTTGTTATCCGATCGGATAGCTGACCCGACTTCACGTCTGTCGACGCCTGCATACATGGATTGTGAAGCTCGCCGATGGCTCCCAGCTCTCTGGCAGCCGATAAATTATCGTGCTAGGACATGACCTTAAGCAGGATTTGGACGATGACCGCGCCGCTGAAAGCCATTGACGGCTCTGACGATCTTAACCTCCTGATGCACGACATCGGCCGGCGTGCGAAGGCCGCGGCGCGAATCCTAGCGCTGGCTGCGCCCGCGCAGAAGAACCGGGCGCTGGCGGCAATCGCTCGCGCGCTCCGCGCAGATGCGGCGGCCATCCTTGCCGCCAACGCCGAAGATGTTTCCGAGGCACGCGCAAACGGCACCACGGCCGCCTTCCTGGATCGACTGACGCTCGATCAAAAGCGCGTCGACGGTATCGCCGAGGCAATCGACACCATCCGCGAGATCGAGGATCCGGTCGGCAAAGTCACCGAACGCTGGACCCGGCCGAACGGCATGACGGTCGAACGCGTCCGCGTGCCGCTCGGTGTGATCGGCGTCATCTTCGAGAGCCGACCGAACGTCGCGGCGGACGCCGGCGCGCTGTGCCTGAAAGCCGGCAATGCCGTGATCCTGCGCGGCGGCTCCGACAGCTTCCGATCCTGCCGGGCCATCCACGACAGCATCGTCAAGGGCCTGCGCGAGGCGAACCTGCCGGAGGACGCGATCATCCTCGTGCCGACGCGCGACCGCGCGGCCGTCGGTCAGATGCTGGCAGGCCTCGATGGCACCATCGACGTGATCGTGCCCCGCGGCGGCAAGAGCCTTGTCGCGCGCGTGCAGGCGGAAGCGCGTGTGCCGGTGTTCGCGCATCTCGAGGGCTTGTGCCATGTCTATATCGACTGCGCGGCCAATCTCGATATGGCCAGATCCATTGTCGTCAACGCCAAGATGCGGCGCACCGGCGTCTGCGGTGCGGCCGAAACGCTGCTGGTCGATCGTGCCGCGGCAGACACCCATCTGAAGCCGCTGATCGATGCGCTGATCGCCGCCGGCTGCGAGGTGCGCGGCGACGCGGCGGTGCAGGCCGCTGACGCGCGCGTGAAGCTGGCGAACGAAGACGACTGGTCCACGGAGTATCTCGACTCCATCATCGCGGCCAAGGTCGTCGACGGCATAGGTCAGGCGATTGCACATATCGAGCGCTACGGCTCGCACCATACGGATTCGATCGTCACCGAAGACGCCGCGGCGGCGCAGCGCTTCCTGACCGAGGTCGACTCGGCGATTGTGCTGCACAACGCATCCACCCAATTCGCCGACGGTGGCGAATTCGGCTTCGGCGGCGAGATCGGCATCGCCACGGGCAAGTTCCACGCGCGCGGACCGGTCGGCGCCGAGCAGCTCACCAGTTTCAAGTACCGTGTGCTGGGAAGCGGCCAGACGCGCCCGTGAGTTCGAACGAACGGATCGCCTTTCCACCCGTTGCCGATGGGCTTCGCATCGGCCTTTTGGGTGGCTCGTTCAATCCACCGCATGATGCGCATCGCGCGCTCAGCCTGTTCGCGCTGAAGCGTCTGCGGCTCGACCGCGTGTGGTGGCTGGTCTCTCCCGGCAATCCGCTCAAGGACACGCGCGACCTGCCCAGCCTCGACAAGCGGCTCAGGGCTGCGCGCGCGGTCGCCGACCATCCGGCCATTCACGTCACCGGCATCGAAGCGGCGATCAAGACGCGATACACCATCGACACGATAACCGAGCTGCGACGCCGCTTCCCGAATGTGCGCTTCGTCTGGCTGATGGGAGCCGACAACCTGTCCCAGTTCCACCGCTGGCGCGACTGGCAGAGCATCGCCCGACAGGTTCCACTCGCGATCGTCGATCGCCCGTCCAACAGCCTGCGCGCACTTGCGTCGCCCGCCGCGCAGGCGCTGGCCAGGTATCGCCACCCTGAGAACGCGGCACCGAACCTGCTCGATTTCGGCACACCGGCCTGGGTGTTCCTGCACGGCCTGAAATCGCCCCTCTCCTCGACCGAACTCAGAAGCCACACAAAGCGGTCATCCTGATCTGGCAGATTGAAACCGTTAACCCTACATGAGTAGGATCACACAGGGGCGCTTTAAGGATTCGGCGTCCCCAGGATGAGGAAAGGAAAGGTCCTGACAACATCACCTGGTGCTTCTTCGGCTTTGAGCAAATCCGCAGTCACCCGGACCGGCACACCGCCCGCGTCCGCCACGGTCTCGAAATCCCGGCCTGATGCCGCTGAGACCCTGAAAATTGTCCTCTCGCGCCTCGATGACATGAAGGCGGAGGACACCGTCACCATCGACCTGCGCGGCAAATCCACCATCGCGGACTACATGGTTGTCACGACCGGCCGGGCAAACCGGCATGTCGGCGCGATCGCGGAAAACGTGGTGAAGGAACTCGGTGAAGCCGGCATGAAGGGCGTTCACATCGAAGGACTGCCGAACTGCGACTGGGTTCTGATCGACACGGGCGACGTCATCGTCCACGTCTTCAGGCCGGAAGTGCGCTCGTTCTACAGCCTCGAGAAGATGTGGGCACCGCTGCGGTCCAAGGCGAGCTGAGTCACGCCCGAGGTCGCAGCGAGCGGGTTGCCCGGATAAAGAAGGAGTCTATGCGCCTCCTTGTGATCGCGGTCGGCCGCTTGAAGAGCGGCCCGGAACGAGACCTTGTCGAACGCTACCGCGAGCGTTTCACCGACATGGCGCGCAAGCTGGGCTTCCGCGGCCTGACCATCAACGAAATTCCGGAGAGCCGCGCGCGCGACGTAGCGGCCCGCATGGCGGAAGAAGCCGCTGCAATCGCAACCCTTATTCCTGAAGGCGCGCTCACCGTCGCCCTCGACGAACGCGGCAAGGCAATCGATAGCGCGGCGTTCGCCCGGCAACTCGGCCGTTGGCGAGACGAATCGATCGCAACCGTTGTATTTGTGATCGGCGGAGCAGACGGACTTTCGCCTGAATTGCGGCGCACGATCAAAACCGTATTCGCCTTCGGCGCAATGACCTGGCCTCATCAACTCGTGCGGATCATGCTGATGGAGCAGATTTACCGGGCGGCGACGATCCTGGCCGGCCATCCCTATCACCGCGCGTGAGTTCCTGACCGTCTTGAGAGCCGACCTGAATGCTTGAGCTGAACCGATCCGCGGCAGAACGGCAATCGGACGCGCAACATGGCGCAAACCATCTGCACTTGGTCTTCGTTGCGCTGACGAGCCTGATCGCCATCGCTGCGGCGCAGGGTGCCAACGCGCAAGTGCCCGATCCCGCGCCAGCTGCGCAGGCCGCCCCGTCCGACCCCGTGACTGATGCCAAAAGCGATGCGAAGACCGATGCAAAGCCCGACGCCAAATCCGAAGTCTCGTCGATCGAGGACGTCATCAAGAAGCACGAGCAGGAGCTCGAACAGGCGCGCAACAGGCAGCGCGACGCGATCGAGGCCGAAAACAAGCTGAAAGCGGAGATCGCGTCGATCGGGCAGGATCGCAACAAGCTCAATCAGCAGCTGATCGACGTCGCAGGGCGCGTGCGCGCCGTCGAGGGCCGGATCGCCGACTCGGAGAACCGGTTGCGCACGCTCGACACCCGCGAGACGACGATCCGCAACTCGCTGGACGCGCGCCGCGCCGAGACCACCGAAGTGCTCGCGGCGCTCCAACGCGCCGGGCGGCGGGCGCCGCCGGCGCTGATGGTGCGGCCCGAGGATGCGCTGCAGTCGCTGCGCACGGCCATGCTGCTCGGCGCGGTGGTGCCTGAGATGCGTGCGCGCGCCGAGCGCCTGATCGCCGACCTCGGCAATCTCGTCAGCATCCGAAAAGAGGCCGGCGAGCAGAAGAACCGGCTGCTGGCCGACCGCGACAGCCTGACGAACGACCAGCGACGCCTTGCGGCGCTGATCGAGGAGCGCCAGCGGCAGCAGGCAAGTGCGGAAAAGGACATGGAGGCGGAACGCAGCCGGGCCGCTGAGCTGTCGAAAGAGGCCGACAATCTGCGCGACCTGATCGCGAAGATGGAACAGGATCTCAAAAGCGCAGCGAAAGCGGCTGCAGCGGCGAAACTCGCGGAAGCTGCAAAAGCGAACGCGAAAAGCAACGCAAAGGATCCGGGACGGCTCACCCCGGCGATCGCTTTCGCCTCGGCAAAGGGCCTTCTGCCGATGCCGGTTAACGGCCCCAAAATACGCAGTTTCGGGAGTTCCGACGGGACCGGCGGCGTGGAAAGAGGCATTTCGGTGGCGGCGCGGGCCGGCGCGCAGGTCACAACTCCGTGCGATGGCTGGGTTGTGTATTCAGGCCCGTTTCGGAGCTATGGACAACTCTTGATCCTCAATGCTGGTGGCGGGTATCATGTCTTACTTGCCGGCATGGAGCGAATTTCGGTCAACATCGGTCAGTTCGTACTGACGGGCGAACCGGTGGGGACGATGGGAACGGCATCTCAGGTTGCCTCGATGCTGGCGGCCGCTCCCAGTCAGCCAGTCCTCTATATCGAGTTTCGGAAGGACAACGCTCCTATCGATCCAGGCCCATGGTGGGCCGCAAGTGAAGGCGAAAAGGTTCGCGGATGATGCGCAAGACTTCCCTGGTTCTCCTCAGTGCGGCCGCCGGTGCCGCAGCCACGCTGCTGGTCACGCAGCCGCGGGTGACGCTGATCGGCTCATCGGCGCGCGCGGCGGCCTCGGACACCTACCGCCAGCTCAATCTGTTCGGCGACGTGTTCGAGCGCGTGCGCACCGACTACGTGGAAAAACCGAACGACTCAAAGCTGGTCGAGTCGGCGATCAGCGGCATGCTGCAGGGCCTCGATCCGCATTCGAGCTATATGGACGCCAAGAGCTTCCGCGACATGACCGTGCAGACGCGCGGTGAATTCGGCGGCCTCGGCATCGAGGTCACCATGGAGGACGGCCTCGTGAAGGTCGTCTCGCCGATCGACGACACGCCGGCATCCAAGGCGGGCATCCTCGCCAACGACCTGATCGTTTCGCTCGACGACGAAAACGTCCAGGGCCTGACGCTCAACCAGGCGGTCGAGAAGATGCGCGGCCCGGTCAACACCAAGATCAAGCTGAAGATGATCCGCAAGGGCCAGGACAAGCCGATCGAGGTCACGCTCACCCGCGAGAACATCCGCGTTCGTCCGGTGCGCGCGCGCGTCGAGCAGGACGACATCGCCTATATCCGCGTCACCTCGTTCAACGAGCAGACCACCGAAGGCCTGAAGCGCGAGATCAGCGCCCTGCAGACCCAGCTCGGCGACAAGCTGAAGGGCTTCATCATCGACATGCGCAACAACCCCGGCGGACTGCTGGAGGAAGCGGTGACCGTTTCCGACGCGTTCCTCGAGCGCGGCGAGATCGTGTCCACGCGCGGCCGCAACACCGAAGAGACGCAGCGCCGCGGCGCTAAGTCCGGCGACCTGACCAAGGGCAAGCCGATCATGGTGCTGATCAACGGCGGTTCGGCATCGGCGTCGGAGATCGTTGCGGGCGCCCTGCAGGACCACAAGCGCGCGACGGTGATCGGCACGCGCTCGTTCGGCAAGGGTTCGGTGCAGACCATCATCCCGCTCGGCCAGGGTAACGGCGCGCTGCGACTGACCACGGCGCGCTACTACACGCCGTCGGGCAAGTCGATCCAGGCCAAGGGCATCATCCCGGACATCGAGGTGCTGCAGGACGTGCCGGACGAGCTTAAGGCGCGAACCGACACCAAGGGCGAAGCCTCGCTGCGCGGCCACCTGAAGGCCGACGGCGACGAGCAGACCGGCTCGCAGTCCTACGTGCCGCCGGATCCGAAGGACGACAAGGCGCTGAAGATGGCCGCCGACCTGCTGCACGGCGTGAAGGTCAACGCCTCAACCGACAAGGCAGCGAACTAGGGATCGTTTCTACCTGCGATTGAGGGCGGCCGTTCGGCCGCCCTTTTTCGTTGGCGTATCGGTGCGCCACACGGCAAAGCCGCCTGCGCGGTCAGGAAATGCTCGTGATATTGTGCGCGGCAGCTGATTCGCGCACATTTTCAGGACGCCTTTGTCGACCGACGATTTGAGCACGCCTCTTGGACAGAGAACGGCGCGCAAGCGACGTTTTTCGCTGTCCTTCAACGCCAGGCATGCTCTCGCAGCAGTGCTGTCCGTGTTCCTCGTGGGCTTTCTCGGCGTCGCGATCTTCAACGACGATCCGCTGGGCGGCGAGCCGATGGCGCGGGTCGTGATCGATGCCGGCGCCTCGACAGCGGCGGCGAAGGCTGCGCCGGTCGCCATAAGCGATCGAAGTGACGCCGTTCTTCGAGCGGCGGCTATGACGCCACCACCAGCCACTGAGCCGGCCGCCGTCAAGCCGCCGGCATCGCCCGCCGAACACCGTACCGTCACCATCATCGACGGCTCGAGCGGCGCGCGCAAAGACTACAAGGTGCCTGGCACTGCGCAGGACGCGGCGCCTGCGGCCGAGCCGGGAACGACGCTGGCGGCGATCAATCCGCGGCTGCTCGAATCGTCCCGCTACGGGATGATTCCGGTTGCCGCTGACGGGCTCAGGCCCTCGTCGGTCTACGCTGGCGGCAACGACATGATGCGCGTACACGCCGCGACAATGCCGGCGATCGCCATCGTCGTGCAGGGCCTCGGCGTCGGCGCCGCGAAGACCAACGAGGCCATCGTCAAGCTGCCGCCGGCAGTGACGCTCGCCTTCACGCCCTACGGCACCGATCCGGCGAAGCTCGTCGAACGCGCACGCACCCAAGGACACGAGGTGCTGCTGCAGGTTCCGATGGAGCCGTTCGACTACCCCGACAACGATCCAGGCCCGCAGACGCTTCTGACGACCGCCAATGCGGAGCAGAACCTCGACCGCCTTTACTGGCATCTCAGCCGCTTCCAGGGCTACGCCGGCCTCGCCAATTTCATGGGCTCCCGCTTCGTCGCAACCGATGCGGCGATGCAGCCGGTGCTACGCGAGGCGGCCAAGCGCGGCCTTGCCTATTTCGACGACGGCTCGGCGGCGCGCAGCCTCGCAGGCAGCCTCGCGCAAAGCCAGGCGGTGCCGTTCGCAAAGGCAGACCTGACGATCGACGTGGTGCCGACTGCGCTCGAGATCGACCGCGCGCTGGGACAGCTGGAAACGTTCGCCCGCCAGCACGGCCTCGCCGTCGGTGTCGCGTCCGCACTGCCGATCTCGATCGAGCGCATCGCGTCCTGGGCCAAGGCCCTCGAAGGCCGCGGCATCCTGCTTGTGCCGTTGACAATGGCGATGCAGAAATCAAAATCGAGTTGAGATGCGATGCGTGAGTGATTGGCTACGAAGCTACCGGCAACTCTGACGCCGGGAAGATGAGAGGCGCCCGCGATGACTCGCTACGAGGACCTGCCTTATCGCGCTTGCGTCGGCGTCATGCTGATCAACAAATCCGGACTGGCGTTCATCGGCCGTCGCGCCGGCGGCATCGAGCATGTCGACGACAAGCATGTCTGGCAGATGCCGCAAGGCGGCGTCGATCCGGGCGAAGACACCTGGACCGCAGCGAAGCGCGAGCTGATGGAAGAAACCAACGTGCACTCGATCGAGAAGCTCGCCGAGCTTTCCGAGTGGCTGACGTATGATATTCCCCGCACCATCGCCGGCCGCGCGTGGAAGGGCCGGTATCGCGGACAGAAGCAGAAATGGTACGCGATGCGCTTCACCGGCGCGGATGACGAGATCAACGTCGTCAGCCCTGCCGGTCACAAGCAGGAGTTCATCGCCTGGCGCTGGGAGCCGATCAAAAACCTGCCCGAGCTGATCGTGCCGTTCAAGCGGCCGGTCTATGAGCGCGTGGTGAAGGAGTTCGCCCGGTTTGGCTGACGTGAAGGACGCTGGAGAGCAGCATGGATGAAGACCGGTTCAACATGGCGATCCGCAAGTTCCTGAAGGAGGTCGGGGTCACCTCGCAACGGGAGATCGAGCGCATCGTGCGCGACCAGGCGATTCAAAAAGGCAGCTTGCGGCTGCGCATGACACTCACCTCAGAGGATGTGCCCTCGTTTCAGCATGTGGTCGAGACGACGGTCGACCTTCGCTGAAACGACGCGCGTGAGGCCTCACTCCAGCGCCATCCGCAGAATGTGTTCACAGTAGGCGCGGCGGGTGTGATGGGCGAACACGTGCTCACGCGCGGCTGTCGCCATTCGCTGCAAGCGCTGCTTGTCGGCCAGCGCCGCGACCACAGCGCGCTCGAGCCCACCCGGCTCCACGTCGTAATAGATGCCGTGCACGCCCTCGCGCAGCGGCGCATGACGGATGATGGTCGGATGGTTCATCACCGGCACCGATTGAGCGATC
This sequence comes from Bradyrhizobium sp. LHD-71, assembly GCF_031157255.1. GTDB lineage: Bacteria > Pseudomonadota > Alphaproteobacteria > Rhizobiales > Xanthobacteraceae > P52-10. The sequence continues at coordinate 13,245 of NZ_JAVIFX010000015.1, forward strand.
GCCGCCTCATAATGACGATTGCAGTCCCATCCCATGCCTTCCGGCGACCAAGCCAGCCACGACCGTGACATGCGCTCGAGAAACGCATCGTAGGGCAGCCGCTCGTTCGGCTGGTCGATCCGATAGCCGAGCGCCTTCAGCCGCTCCAGCTCCGGCAGCCCGGCGTTGCGCACGGTCGAGTTCCCGCGGATGGCGCCGGAGAAGAAGATGTCGTGGGTCTTCTCCGGGAACGGCGCCGTGCGCCAGCTTTCGGCGTAGCGAAACTGCGGCAGCGAGATCGGCTGCAGCGTATCCATACGGCGCAGCCATGTGGCGCTGTTGCGGTATCGCAGCGTCGGCAGGTGCGGGTGGACCGAGCCGTAGAGCACCTGCCACTTATCCACCGGCAGCTCGCGCTTGAAGAAGATCTTCGCCTTGTCGAGCAGGAACACCGAGCTCTTGCCGATGCCGAACGCGTCGTCCATGTCGATGGCGACCAGCGGCACCGGAATCTTTGCCCAGCGCAGCATGCTGACGCCAAACGGGCGCGCGATCGACGCCCATGGATGGCGCGGCGTGTAGAACGGGCCGCGCGCCCAGTAGCGCGGATGCCATGGCGAGTAGCGCAGCGTGTTTGCGACGATGACGTCGTATTTGCCGGCGCGCGCGGCCTTCAGCTCCCGCAGAATCCGATCCGGGGTCGAGAAGCCGTCGATCGGCTCCCCCTCCTGCGGCAGCCGCGGCGTCGACCAGAGCGACGTCGTCTGCTCCGGATATTCAAGCTTGAAGTAGCTGCCGCCGATCTCGAGGATGCGGATGTGGGAGATGTCGACGGGACTGGCCATGAACGGGTTTCGAGCGGAGGGAAGGCGCCATTTCCTAACACTTCGACGGCGCCTGGCAAAATGCGGTCAGCCGCGCGAAGTGTCCCAATTTTGACGTTGGTATCAGCTTGCGGCGGCCTTGTGTGCGGACGTTAGAACCGAGACACTCGCGCCATGAGCAACGAAAAACCCTACCGCGCGAATGTCGGCATCGCCCTGTTCAACAGGCAAGGCCGCGTGCTGATCGCGCGACGTTTCCAGGACGACGGCCCGGAGATCATCCTGCCCGGGCACGAATGGCAGATGCCGCAGGGCGGCATTGACCCGAACGAGGACCCGCGCAAGGCGGCTTTCCGTGAACTGTGGGAAGAGACCGGCGTCGTCAGCGCCGAGTACCTCGGCGAGACCGACTGGCTGACGTACGAGTTTCCGCCCTATGTCGGGCCGGCGCATCGGCTCGGCATCTTCCGCGGCCAGCGGCAGAAGTGGTTCGCCATGCGCTTCACCGGCGACGAGCGCGAGGTGGACCCGCTGACGCCACGCAACGGTCAGCCGCCCGAATTCGACGCATGGCGATGGGAGCGCCTGGACCGCGTCGCTGACCTGGTGGTGCCGTTCCGCCGCGAGGTCTATCTTGGCGTCGCACATGCATTCGAAAGGTTCGCCCGGCAGGAGGCAGGCTGATGGCAAAGCTTCGCGCGGTTTTCTTCGATGTCGGCGAAACGTTGATCGACGAGACGCGGCTGCTGCACGGCTGGGCGGACGCGCTGGGCGTCGATCGCAACGAATTTCTCGCGGTGCTCGACGACGTGATCATGCGGGATGAGCCGATCCGCCAGGTGTTCGAGCGATTGCGGCCCGGCTTCGATGTCGCCGCCGCAAGAGCACAGCGCAAGCGCGACGGCACCGACTTCCTGATCGAGGTGCGCGACCTCTATGCCGATGCGCGGCCAAGTCTCTCGACGCTGGTGCAGAGCGGGCTGTTCGTGGGCATTGCCGGCAACCAGCCGCCGACGGCAAAGGCCGCGCTGCAATCATTCGGCCTCGATGCGCATCTGATCACCACATCGGCCGAGCTTGGCGTGACGAAGCCGTCTGCAGACTTCTTTCGGCAGATGCTCGAGCTGGGAGGCTTTCGACCTGACGAATGCGCGTATGTCGGCGACCGCGTCGACAATGACGTCATCCCGGCGCAGGCGGCCGGCATGACTGCCATCTTCATCGAACGCGGTCCGTGGGGCCGCGTGCATACGCGGCGCGGCGACGCCGCGCGCGCCGATATTCGTGTGACCGAGCTTTCGCAGATCGCAGCCGCCATTGCGGCATGATTTAGACCGTTCCGGACGCGGCGGTGCTGCGCCGCATGACATTCCGCCGCAGCTTTCGGTGTTGCGATTGCGCGCCGAAACACTGAATTAAGCCTGTCTACCCCACAGCTCAAAAAGGCTTGTAAATCATGTTCGATGCGAAGCGCCTGCTTGACCAGTTCCTCGGCAGCCAATCCTTCGGCAGCAATGCCGATCCGAGAAACCAGCAGCCGGGATCCTCGTCATGGGGCGACCTTGCGCGCGGCGCTGGCGACGCCTTGAACCGTGGCACCGGCGGCAATCTCGGCGGCGTGCTCGGCGGATTCGGAGGCGGCGCGCTTGCGGGCGGACTGGCATCCGTCCTGCTCGGCTCCAAGCAGGGGCGCAAGCTCGCCGGCAATGCTGTGATGCTTGGCGGCGTGGCCGTGGTCGGCACGCTCGCCTATCAGGCCTACAAGAACTGGCAGGCGGGCCAGGCTCCGCAGCCGCAGCAGTCATCCGTTCCGATGCTGCCGCCGCCGCGCGAGACGCCGTTCAATCCATCCAGCGAGGCGGATCAGCAGTCACTCAGCCGCAACCTCCTGCGCGCGATGATTTCCGCGGCCAAGGCGGACGGGCATGTCGATGCGACGGAACAGGCCAACATCTTCGCTCAGATGGACAAGATGACGCTGGACGCCGCGGACAAGGCGTTCGTGATCGACGAGCTGCGCAAGCCGCTCGACATCGACGCGGTGGCGGGTGCGGCGCGCACGCCGGAGGAAGCCGCCGAAATCTACGTCGCCTCATTGCTTGCGGTCGATGTCGACAACGCCTCGGAGCGCGGCTACCTCGACATGCTTGCGGCGCGGCTCAAGCTGGATCCGAAGCTGGTCGCGCATCTGCATGCGACCGTCGAAGGCGCGACGGAGAAGGTATCGGCGGCCACGAGCGGTTAGGTCTTCCCTAGCCCGGATAGAGAGCTGTAGCCCGGGTGGAGCGAAGCGCAGCCATAGCCGTTCGAAGAACGGCGTCGCCTTCGCTCGCCCGTAGCCGTTCGAAGAACCACACAGTCAATCCGTGTCGAGACGGCACCCGGGCTTCGCTCCGCTCCACCCGGGCTACGGGTTTGGCAATAACTCTCAGTGCAGCGCGGTGCCTTCGAGGTTCTGCAGCACAGCTTTGAAGTGGTCGAGCCGGGTGATTTCCTTGTCGAGCTCGCTGCCCTGCGCGAGTCGCGCGATGCCGGCTTCCATATCCTTGATGGTCTTCGCAAGAGCCGCGCGGTCCAGGTCCTCGACCGAGCTCGCGACGTCGGCCAGCACGGTCAGGCCCTTCGCCGACACTTCGGCAAGGCCGCCGAGCACCACGATCTTTTCCTGCTTGCCGCCCGAAAACACCGTGACGATGCCGGGCCGGATCGAGGCCACCAACGGTGCGTGGCCAGCCATCACGCCGAAATCGCCCTCGGTGCCGGGAATATCGACCTGATCGACCTCGCCGGAAAACACCAGCTTCTCCGGCGAGATGAGATCGAATTGAAAAGTGGCCATGGAAAACCTGCGAATAGCGAATGGCGAATAGCGAATGGCAAGCGGCGAGTGGAGCAGCGAACTATCCCTATTCGCTACTCCCTATTCGCCGTTCGCCTCTTAGGCCGCTTCGGCGGCAAGCTTCTTACCCTTCTCGACCGCCTCTTCGATGGTGCCGACCATGTAGAAGGCTGCTTCCGGCAGGTGGTCGTACTTGCCTTCGCAAAGGCCCTTGAAGCCCTTGATGGTATCGGCGAGATCGACGAACTTGCCCGGCGAGCCGGTGAACACCTCGGCGACGAAGAACGGCTGGCTCAGGAAGCGCTCGATCTTGCGGGCGCGGGCGACCGCGATCTTGTCCTCTTCCGACAACTCGTCCATGCCGAGAATGGCGATGATGTCCTGCAGCGCCTTATAGCGCTGGAGGATCTGCTGCACCTGGCGCGACACCGCGTAGTGCTCCTCGCCGACGACCAGCGGCGACAGCATGCGCGAGGTCGAGTCGAGCGGATCGACCGCCGGATAGATGCCCTTTTCAGCGATCGAGCGCGACAGCACCGTGGTGGCGTCAAGGTGAGCGAACGAGGTCGCCGGCGCCGGGTCAGTCAGGTCGTCGGCAGGCACGTAGATCGCCTGCACCGAGGTGATCGATCCCTTGGTGGTCGTGGTGATGCGCTCCTGCAGCGCGCCCATGTCGGTTGCGAGCGTCGGCTGATAGCCCACGGCCGAGGGGATACGGCCGAGCAGCGCCGACACTTCCGAGCCGGCTTGGGTGAAACGGAAGATGTTGTCGACGAAGAACAGCACGTCCTGGCCCTGATCGCGGAAGTGCTCGGCGATGGTCAAGCCGGTGAGGCCGACGCGAGCGCGGGCGCCCGGCGGCTCGTTCATCTGGCCGAACACCAGCGCGCACTTGGAGCCTTCGCCGCCGCCCTTCTTGTTCACGCCCGATTCGATGAACTCGTGATAGAGGTCGTTGCCTTCACGCGTACGCTCACCGACGCCGGCGAACACCGAGTAACCGCCGTGCGCCTTGGCGACGTTGTTGATCAGCTCCTGAATCAGCACCGTCTTGCCGACGCCAGCGCCGCCGAACAGGCCGATCTTGCCGCCCTTTGCATAGGGCGCGAGCAGGTCGACGACCTTGATGCCGGTGACGAGAATCTCGGCTTCCGTCGACTGATCGGTGTAGGACGGCGCGGGCTGGTGGATGGCACGCAGGCCTTCCGACTTGACCGGACCGCCTTCATCGACCGGATCGCCGACCACGTTGACGATACGGCCGAGGGTGCCGATGCCGACCGGCACGGCGATCGGCTGGCCCGTGTCGGTGACCTCCTGGCCGCGAACCAGACCTTCGGTCGTGTCCATCGCGATCGCGCGCACCGTGGACTCGCCGAGGTGCTGGGCGACCTCGAGCACGAGACGGCTGCCGCCGTTCTTGGTTTCCAGCGAGTTCAGGATCGCCGGCAGCTCTCCTTCGAACTGCACGTCGACGACGGCGCCCATCACCTGCGTGACGCGACCCACCTGATTTGCGGCTGCGGCCATTGATACGTTCTCCTCAACAAATGCGATCAGACGACGGTCAACGTGACAGGCACGTTGTTGCGCGTCGCCCGCGAATACGGGCAAATTCTGTGGGCGTCCTCGATCAGCGCCTTCACCTTTTCCTTGTCGGCGCCGGGGATCGCGACCTTCAGCTCGGCCTTGAAGCCGAAGCTGACATCATCCTTGTCCATCGTCACGGCGCAGGTGATGCGCGCGTCCTGGCCGTCGAGGCCGTGCTTCTTCGCCAGCGCCAGAATTGCCTGGCCAAAGCAGGCGGACCAGCCGAGCGCAAACAGCTGCTCGGGATTGTGTCCCTCGCCGTTGCCGCCGAATTCCTTCTGCAGACCCATGGCGAGCGCAAGCCCGTTATTATCCAGGATCGCACGCCCGTTGCGGCCGCCCTTGGTGGTAGCAGATGTGACGTAAGCCATCGCGAACCTCCTCTTGCTGTTAAACGGCCTCGGCGCCGGAGATGATCTCGATCAGCTCCTTCGTGATCATCGCCTGACGAGTACGGTTGTAGGTCAGCGTCTGCTTGCGGATCATCTCGCCTGCATTGCGCGTCGCGTTGTCCATCGCGCTCATCTGCGCGCCGTAGAACGAGGCGTTGTTCTCCAGCAGCGCGCGGAAAATCTGCACCGCGATGTTGCGCGGCAGCAGGGCGCCCAGAATCTCGTCTTCGTCAGGCTCGTAGTCGTAGGACGCGGCGGGCTCTTCCGCCTTGGTCTCGACCACCAGCGGAATAAGCTGTTGGCCGGTCGGGACCTGTGAGATCACCGACTTGAAGCGCGAGAAGAACAGCGTACAGACATCGAACTCGCCGGCATCGAAGCGCGCCAGCACCTTCTGCGCAATTTCTTCCGCGTTAGTGAAGCCGAGCTGGCGCACGCCGCGCAGATCCATGTGCTCGACGATCTGCTTCTCGAACAGGCGGCGAAGCTGCTCGTAGCCCTTGCGGCCGACGCAGAAGAACTTCACCTCCTTGCCTTCGCTCATCAGCTTCAGCGCACGATCGCGCGCCAGACGAACAATCGAGGAGTTGAATGCGCCGGACAGTCCGCGCTCGCCGGTGCAGACGAGGAGCAGGTGCACCTTGTCGTTGCCGGTGCCGGCAAGCAGCGGGCTGGCATTGCCGGAGGTGGCCGCCGCGGCCGCGATGTTGCCGATCACGGCTTCCATCTTCTCGGCATAGGGGCGCGCGGCTTCCGCCGCCGACTGCGCGCGACGCAGCTTCGAGGCTGCGACCATTTGCATCGCCTTGGTGATCTTCTGCGTCGCCTTGGTGGAGGCGATGCGGACGCGCATGTCCTTAAGTGACGCCATTCGGGTAGGGCCTTAACGCGCTCGTCAAAACGTGGATGGCCGGACGACTGCGCCCGGCCATGATGGAAATTTATGCGAAGCTCTTGGCGAAGCCGTCGACGACGTCCTTGAGCTTGGCTGCGGTCGCATCGTCCAGATCACGCGAGTCGCGGATGGTGTTGAGGATGTCGACATGCTTGCCGCGGAAAAGCGACAGCAGGCCGTCCTCGAACGCACGAACACGGCTGACCGGCAGCGGATCGAGATAGCCGTTCACGCCGGCGTAGATCACGACCACCTGCTCTTCCATCTTCAGCGGCGAGAACTGCGGCTGCTTCAGGAGTTCGGTCAGACGGGCGCCACGATTGAGCAGGCGCTGGGTCGAGGCGTCGAGGTCCGAGCCGAACTGCGCGAACGCCGCCATTTCGCGGTACTGCGCGAGCTCGCCCTTGATCTTGCCGGCGACCTTCTTCATCGCCTTGGTCTGCGCCGCCGAGCCGACGCGCGACACCGACAGGCCGACGTTCACCGCCGGGCGAATGCCCTGATAGAACAGGTCGGTCTCGAGGAAGATCTGGCCGTCGGTGATGGAGATGACGTTGGTCGGAATGTAGGCCGAGACGTCGTTCGCCTGCGTTTCGATCACCGGCAGCGCGGTGAGCGAGCCTGCGCCTTCGCTGTCATTCATCTTCGCGGCGCGTTCGAGCAGGCGCGAATGCAGATAGAACACGTCGCCCGGATAGGCCTCGCGGCCCGGCGGGCGGCGCAGCAGCAGCGACATCTGGCGATAGGCGACGGCCTGCTTGGACAGGTCGTCATAGATGATCACGGCGTGCATGCCGTTGTCGCGGAAGTACTCGCCCATGGTGCAGCCGGTGAACGGCGCCAGGAACTGCATCGGCGCCGGGTCCGAAGCGGTCGCGGCGACGACGATCGAATATTCCAGCGCACCCTGCTCCTCGAGCACCTTCACGAACTGTGCCACGGTGGAGCGCTTCTGGCCGACGGCGACATAGACGCAGTAGAGCTTGACCTTCTCGTCGCCGGTCGCATTCAGCGGCTTCTGGTTCAGGATCGTGTCGAGCGCGATCGCGGTCTTGCCGGTCTGCCGGTCGCCGATGATCAGTTCGCGCTGGCCGCGGCCGATCGGGATCAGCGCATCGACGGCCTTCAACCCGGTCGCCATCGGCTCATGCACCGACTTGCGCGGAATGATGCCGGGCGCCTTGACGTCGACGCGCTTGCGCTCAGTCGCCTGAATAGGACCCTTGCCGTCGATCGGATTGCCGAGCGCGTCGACCACGCGGCCGAGCAGGCCCTTGCCGACCGGCGCATCGACGATGGCGCGCGTGCGCTTGACCGTCTGACCTTCCTTGATCTCACGGTCGTTGCCGAAAATGACGATACCGACGTTGTCGGTTTCGAGGTTCAGCGCCATGCCGCGCACGCCGTTCTCGAACTCGACCATTTCGCCCGCCTGGACGTTGTCGAGCCCGTAGGCACGAGCGACGCCGTCGCCCACCGCGAGCACCTGGCCGACTTCCGTGACCTCGGCCTCCTGCCCAAAATTCTTGATCTGCTCCTTGAGGATCGCGGAAATTTCCGCGGCGCGGATGTCCATCAGCCTGCCTCTTTCATCGCGTGCTTGATCGAATTGAGTTTGGTGCGAAGCGAGGAATCGACCATTCGGCTGCCGACCTTTACGACAAGCCCACCGATGATCGCCGGATCGACCTTCACCTTCAGGTCGACGTCCTTCCCCGTAACTGACTTCAGCGCGCTCTTGAGCGCCTCGAGATTCTTGTCGCTGAGCTGCTCTGCAACCGTGACCTCGGCAGTGGCCTCACCCTTGAAGCGGGCGACCAGTACGCCGAACGCGCGGATCACATCCCGCACGGTGAACAGGCGGCGATTGGCTGTCAGCACTTTCAGGAATTTTGCACTCGTACCGCCGATACCCGCCTTGTCCAGGACGGCGGAAACGGCCTTCAACTGTTCATCCGCCGTGAACACCGGACTGCGGACGAGCCGGGCCAGATCGGCATTCTCGGCGATCATCCGATCGAACACATCGAGATCGGCCTTGACGGTATCGACGGATTTTTCGTCACGCGCCAGCTCGAACAGTGCCGTCGCATAACGACCGGCTACGCCCGAGACATTCGGATTTTCATCTGCCACGAAAGCGCTCTTTTAAGCTTGTCGAATTCGCAAGGAAAACGCCGCCGGGAGGCGACGCCAAGCCCTTGGAGTTCAATCGGAACTTCGATTTTGGGCTGGCCTGCGAGGATCGAGGCCAAAAATCGCCGGTTTGCTAACATAGTGAACGCGCAGGCGCAACATGACCATATCGCACAGGCACTTGCGTCATGACCGCGCGCAACGCGCGCTGCACGATCGACTCCGCGCACACAATGCACAATCATCTGCGATGTGCATGGCGCGCGAGATGAGCAACTCCCGCACCTCACGGTCACGAACACGCCGAAAGGTTCACTCTGAGCTGCCCGTTCAGATCAGGCAGACCGGCGCGAGGCGCATAGCGAGCGCCGGGAACGAATTCTTATGCCTGGGTGACGATAACTTCGTTTTACAGTAATCGCAGGAATCTAGTGTTTAATTATTCCTTAAAATCAAGCAATCGAAAGTAATTAAAGTACTTCCACAATCTTCGTCACAATTCGACAGATTCGAGTTTTCGCTAAACCTGTCACTTTTCAGCCCAATTCTGACGCGAACCCGCAAAGGCTTCGGGCACGGGGCGCATCTATTCAGTCGGGCTGACTGAAATACATAATAAGGGACAGGTGGATGCACCAAACAACTAGCCGCGCTCGCGCGCGGAAGCTTGCAGTTCGCTCAATGCTCACCATCGCCGCTGCGACTGCCATCATCGCATCGGGAGCGACAGCAGGCGAAGCCAAGAGCCGCAAGAGCTGGCGCAGCGCACATGCCGCAGCCCCGGCTTACGGCGGCAACTTCGCAGGCAAGGCGTCCTATTACGGTTCGGAATCCGGCCGGCGCACTGCATCCGGCGCCCGCTTCAACCCCATGGGGCTCACTGCCGCCCATCGCAGCCTGCCGTTCGGCACCAGGCTGAAGGTCACCCACGGCGGCCGCAGCGTCGTCGTGACGGTCAACGACCGCGGCCCGTTCATTCGTGGCCGTGTGCTCGACCTCTCCAAGGGCGCGGCCCACGCGATCGGCCTGACCGGCCGCGGCGTTGGTCATGTGGTGGCCGAGGTTCAGTAAGCGTTGCGTTCTTGAGTTACGAGTCGCGTTTCTGAGTTAAAACAAGAAGCCGTATGCGTACGGGCGAAAGCCCGAGAACTGCCGTGTCGTTCGAAAGGACGGCACGGCGTTTTCTTGAGAGGTGAGTAGTGAGCACCGCGACACTCACTTCTCTCTCCCTATGCGCCTCACACAAAGCTCTGCGGATCGACGTCAACCTCAAGCTTGAGGTTGCCTTTGGTCTTGGGTCCTGCCGCAAGCCAGTCACGCAGATAACCTGACAGGTCATAGCCACGCGCCGATTTGACCAGCAGGCGATAGCGGTAGCGGCCGCGCACCACCGCGAGCGGCGCCTCGGCAGGTCCCAGCACCTTCACCTGATCGTCCAACGGCGCTGTCGACGCGAGCTTCCGCGCGAAGCCTTCCGCCGTCGCCCGGTCGCCGGCCGAGACGATCAGGCTCGCAAGCCGGCCGAATGGCGGATAGCCCGTTCGCTCACGGGACTCGATCTCGCTCTGGTAGAATGCTTCGCGGTCACAGGCGATCAGCGCACGCATCACCGGGTGCTGGGGCTGATGGGTCTGCAGATAACCCGTCCCGTGCCCGCTCTCACGCCCGGCCCGTCCGATCACCTGATTGAGCAGTTGAAAGGTGCGCTCGGCCGCGCGTGGATCGCCGTTGCCAAGGCCCAGGTCGGCATCGATCACCCCAACGAGGTTGAGGCGCGGAAAATGATGGCCCTTGGCGACGAGTTGCGTGCCGATGATGATATCGACCCGGCCTTCGGCGATCTCGTTCAGTTCGCTGCGCATGATCTCGATCGAGGTGATGAGATCGCTCGACAACACCATCGTGCGCGCCTGCGGAAACAGCGCGGCGACCTCTTCCTGCAGGCGCTCGACGCCGGGACCGATCGCCGCCAGCGACTCCTCAGCCTGGCATTGCGGGCACACATGCGGCCGCGGCATCGAGAAGCCGCAATGGTGACAGACGAGCCGCTGCCGAAAGCGGTGATCGACCAGCCAGGCGTCGCAGATGTTGCAGGCGAAGCGATGGCCACAGGCCCTGCACAGCGTCAGCGGCGCATAGCCGCGGCGATTGAGGAACAGCAGCGCCTGCTCGCGGCGCTCGATGGCGTGACGAACGGCCTCGGCGAGCCGCGGAGCGATGAAGCGCCCGCGAGGCGGGCCCTCGATGCGCAGATCGATCGGTTCGATGTGCGGCATGTGCTGGCCGCCGAAGCGCTGCGGCAGCGGGATGCGCTGGTAGCGGCCGCGCCGCGCATTCACCTCGGTTTCGACCGAGGGCGTCGCCGATGACAGCACTACCGGAATCTTGGCAATGTGGGCCCGCACCACCGCCATGTCGCGGGCATGATAATGGGCGCCCTCATCCTGCTTGTAGGCCTGGTCGTGCTCCTCATCGACGACGATGAGGCCGAGATCGGCATAAGGCAGCATCAACGCCGAACGCGCACCGATCACCACACGCGCCTCGCCTGAAGCGATCGCCGCCCAATTTCGCGCGCGCGTGCGTGGTGTCAGCTCCGAGTGCCATTCAAAGGGACGGACGCCGAAGCGAGCGGCGAAACGATCGAGGAATTGCCCGGTGAGCGCGATCTCCGGCATCAGAATGAGCGCCTGCCTGCCCTTGCGCAGGACTTCGGCGACGGCTTCGAAGTAGACCTCGGTCTTGCCGGAACCGGTCACGCCGTCGAGCAAGGCAGCGCCGAACGCGTCCTTCTTTGCGAATGCGCGCATTGCCTCCACGGCCGCCTGCTGGCCCTGCGAAAACTCAGGGACCGCAAAGTCGGGATCAGGCGGCGGGGCCGGCATCGCCTTCGGCAGGGGCAGGACTTCCAGCGTACCCTCGTCGACCAGCCCGTCCACCACGCCGGTGCTGACGCCCGCCTCGGCGGCCGCCTCCGATTTCGGCCGCAGCATGCCGTCCGACAACAGCGCGATCAGCCGCCGCCGAGCCGGTGTCATCCGCTCAGGCGGCGGGCCGGAAAGCCGCACGCCGAGCCGGAGGCGTTCGGGACCCAGATCGCCCATGCGCAGTGTCATGCGCAAGACCATGCCGCGCGACGAGAGGGTATAATCGGCGATCCAGTCGACGAAGCTGCGCAATTCCTTCTTAAGCGGCGGGAAGTCGAGCTTCTCGTCGACATCCTTCAGGCGATTGTGCAGCCGCGGTTCCGGTTCCGCGTCGTCGGCCCAGACCACCGCCATGACGTCGCGCGCGCCCAACGGCACTGACACAATGTCGCCCGCCTTGAGATCGAAAGTCTCAGGGATGCGATAGGAGTAGGTACGATCGAGGGCGACCGGCGCGAGGACATCGACAAAGCGCGTGGGCATGCTCGCTAGATGCCTGAAGGGCCTGAATTAAGCTAGGTGCAAGGAAGGGGTGCGATAAAGCTCACCATGTCAAGCACCTCTCGATCACGGCCGGCACCTTCGGAGAACAGTGACGCCTTGGATGGCGAGGCTCTGGATGGCGAGGCTCTGGACCTCGTCTGCGTGGCTGCCGATCTTGCCGCAGAGATCCGTCGCTGGCTGTTGCACTTGCGCAGTGAACGCCGTCTTTCAGCGAAAACGCTCGAGGCCTATGAACGCGACCTGCGGCAATGCTTAAGGTTCCTGAGCGAGCATTGGGGCGGACGCGTTACGCTCAAGCAATTCGCGAAGCTGGAGACGACGGATATCCGCGCCTTCATGGCGATGCGCCGAAGCGACGATATTGCGAGCCGCTCGCTGATGCGCACACTCGCAGGCCTGCGTTCTTTCGGCAAGTTCCTCGAAGCCGAAGGCAAGGGAAAGCTTGGCGCGCTGGCGGCAATTCGCGCGCCGAAGGTCGGCAAGACGCTGCCCAAGCCGCTGACCGTCGAGAACGCCAAGCGAATGGCTGACGCCGATATGCGCGCAGGCGAAGCCCGCGAACCGTGGGTGCTGGCGCGCGACGCCGCCGTGATGGCGCTGCTCTACGGCTCGGGCCTGCGCATTTCCGAAGCGCTCGGCCTGAAACGTCGCGACGTGCCGGCGCCGGGCGCAGGCGACGTGCTGGTCGTCACCGGCAAGGGCAACAAGACGCGCATGGTGCCGGTGCTGCAGAATGTGCTGGCGCTGATCGCCGAATACGTCGCGATGTGTCCCTATGACCTGACCGCCGACAGACCGATCTTCGTCGGTGCACGCGGCGGGCCGTTGAGCCCGCGCATCATCCAGTTGGCGATGGCACGGTTGCGCGGCGCACTCGGCCTGCCGGACAGCGCCACGCCACACGCGCTTCGGCATTCCTTCGCCACGCACCTGCTCGGACGTGGCGGCGACCTGCGCGCGATCCAGGAACTGCTCGGCCACGCCTCGCTCTCGACCACCCAGATCTACACCGCCGTCGACACCGAGCGCCTGCTCGACGTCTACAAGACTGCTCATCCGCGCGCCTGAGCCTCGCCCGCGTTGGTTCAGTCTCTACACACCATGGCTGCTGATCCGAAGCCTGCCGACGGGATTGCTTCGCTTCGTTCGCAATGACGGGTATGATTTCGACGCCGTGGAACAACAAGGGAGCGACCCATGATCATCGCCATCGACGCCAGCGGCAAGGTTAGCTTGAACGAAGCCAGCGACTTCAAGGGCTTCAAGGTGACGGCGCCGAACAATGATGCAGCTTTCCTCACCGAGGCGCTTGCGCCTGCCGGCCGCTACGACGGCTCGCATGCGTGGATTTCGCAGGAATGGCTGATCAGCCAGGGCGTGGCGCATGGCGACGCATGGCGCGAAGGCTTTGACAAGATGGCGGCTTTCGCTCAGTCGAAAGGCTGGGTGGAGAACGGCGCAATCCGCGCCCATGTGGAGACGGTGGGCTGATCGCCTCGACAAAGCACGAGTCGAAACAGCATCGTCATTGCTGTGCGAAACCCCAGGCTCGTCATTGCGAGCGCAGCGAAGCAATCCAGTCTGAGTCTGCAGCAACCGCCGCGCTGGATTGCTTCGTCGCTGCGCTCCTCGCAATGACGGGTCACACCTCGATGATCCGCCCCGGATTGAGAATGTTGTGTGGGTCGAGCGCGCGTTTGAGTGTGCGCATGGTCTCGATCTCTTCTGCTGTACGGCTCATCTTCAGATACGGCCGCTTTGAAATGCCGATGCCGTGCTCGGCGGAGATCGAGCCCCCGAATTCACCGGTGATGCCGTAGACCAGCTTCTCGAACTCCTCGCGTCGCTCCGGCGTATGCTCGTGGTGTACGCCGATGTGCAGGTTGCCGTCTCCGGCATGGCCGAACACGATGGCAAACGCTTCCGGGTCGATCTTCTTGATGCGCGAGGCGATCTGGTCTGCGTAGTCCTCCATCCGGTCGATCGCGAGGCTGACGTCGAAGCCGATCCGCGCCGCGTAAGGAAAGCTGCGCCCCAGCTCGACGCTGGAATCGCGGATGCGCCAGATCGCGGCCGCCGAGGCATTTGAGGTCGAGATCGTCGCATCGAGGATCTGCCCCTCGCCCATCGCCATCTCCAAAAGCGCCTCGAGATCGGCACGGATGCGCTCCGCGTCGCCACCCGAGGCCTCCAGCAACACGTAGAATGGATGATGCGTCGGCAACGGTCCGGTGACGCCCTTCACACGCTCCACCGTCAAACGGTAATACTCGTTCCACATCACCTCGAACGCGGTGAGTTCGCCGCCGAGTTTGGCTCGCGCGAGCTTCAGGAACGACGCCACCTCGGAGAACGACGGCAGTGCGCACAGCGCGACCTGCTGCTCCGCCGGCGCCGGAAAAATCCGTAGCGCCGCACGCGTGACGACGCCGAGAATACCTTCCGAACCGATGAACAGATGCTTCAGATCGATACCGGTGTTGTTCTTGATGTATTTGCGCAAACCCTTCAGCACCGTGCCGTCTGCCGTGACGACCTCGAGACCGAGGATCATGTCGCGGGTCATGCCATAGCGGATCACACGGTTGCCGCCGGCATTGGTGGAAATGTTACCGCCGATGGTGCAGCTGCCGCGCGAGCCGAGGTCGAGGGGAAACATGAAGCCATCCTGCTCCACCCGCTCCTGGATCTTCTGCAGCGGCGCGCCGGCTTGGGCGACGGCGACGCCGGTTGCGACGTCCACCTCCTCGATGGCGTTCATTCGCTCCATCGACAACACGATCTCACTGGCGTTCGGCAGTGCACCGCGTACCAGCCCGGTCATACCGCCCTGGGTCGTCACCGGCACCTTCGCGCGATGGCACAGCCGCAGCAGCGCGGAGACGTCCTCAGTCGTCTTCGGCCGCACGACAGCGCGCGGCTTCGGCACGGGACTGCCTGCGAGATCGTGGTGATAGCGCGCGTCGATGTCGGCGCCGGCCAGCACCGAGCCCTCTTCCAGCGTGCTGCGCAGTTCTTCGATGAAGCCGTCCGCCATGTCCCTCCCTCTCCGCGCCTTGGAGACCAGAGCATTTTCCGGAAAGGTGGATACCGGCTTTCCGCAAGAAAATGCGCCCCTAGAAGAAATCTGGAACGTATTCCGTTCGACCTGAACGGAATACGTTCCAGGGACCAGCTTTACATATGAATGGCGCGCTTGGCGACGTTCATCGCGGCTTCCTTGACCGCTTCCGAGCGCGTCGGATGCGCATGGCAGGTGCGCGCGAGATCCTCTGAACTGCCGCCGAACTCGATCAGGACCGTGCATTCGTGGATCATCTCGCCGGCCTCGACGCCGACGATGTGGGCGCCGAGCACACGGTCGGTCTTCGCATCCGCCAGGAATTTCACGAAACCGTCGGTCTGCTGGTTCGACTTTGCGCGGCCGTTCGCCGTGAACGGGAATTTGCCGACGTTGTAGGCGATGCCCGCGGCCTTCAGCTCTTCCTCGGTCTTGCCGACCGAGGCCACTTCCGGAGAGGTGTAAACCACGCCCGGAATCGCGTCATAGTTCACGTGGCCCGCGTGGCCTGCGATGATTTCTGCGACCGCGATGCCTTCATCCTCGGCCTTGTGCGCGAGCATCGCCCCCCTGACCACGTCGCCGATGGCGTAGATGCCTTTCACATTCGTTGCGAAATGCGCGTCGATGTCCACCCGCCCGCGTTCGTCGAGCGCGACACCCGCTTCCTTCAAGCCGAGGCCCTCGGTGTAGGGTACCCGGCCGATGGCGACGAGCACGACGTCGGCCTCGATCGCTTCCACAGGCCCGCCCGCTGCCGGCTCAACGCTCACTTTGAGCATCTTGCCCGACGTATCGACTCCGCTCACCTTGGTGCCGAGCTTGAAGGTCATGCCCTGCTTTTCAAGCAGACGCTGAAACTGCCGCGCCACCTCACCGTCCATACCTGGCAGGATGCGGTCGAGAAACTCGACGACGGTGACCTGCGCGCCGAGCCTTCGCCAGACCGAGCCAAGCTCGAGCCCGATGATGCCGGCGCCGACGATCAAAAGCTTGCCCGGCACCTTCGGCAGCGTCAGCGCGCCGGTGGAGGATACGATCCGCTTCTCATCGATCTCGA
Source organism: Bradyrhizobium sp. LHD-71 (assembly GCF_031157255.1). Classification (GTDB taxonomy): domain Bacteria; phylum Pseudomonadota; class Alphaproteobacteria; order Rhizobiales; family Xanthobacteraceae; genus P52-10. The sequence continues at coordinate 29,452 of NZ_JAVIFX010000015.1, forward strand.
CGCCCTTGAGTCGTGCGACGTCCGAACCCGTGGCGATGACGATGTTTTTCGTCTCAAGCACCTGCGTCTTGCCTTCGCCGCTCTTCACCTCGACCTTGCCGGCCGAAAGGACGCGGCCCGTGCCCTGATACGCGTCGATCTTGTTCTTCTTGAACAGGAAGGCCACGCCCTTGGTGTTGCCGTCAACCGCCTGGTCCTTGAACTTCAGCATCGTCGGAAGATCGACCTCGGCCTTGCCGATCTTGATGCCCATCTTCGGAAAGTGATGCGCAACTTCCTCGAACCGCTCCGAGGCAAAGAGCAGCGCCTTCGACGGAATGCAGCCGACGTTGAGGCAGGTGCCGCCGAAGGTCGGCAGTTTCTCGACCACAGCCACCTTCATGCCGAGCTGCGCCGCGCGGATCGCACAGACGTAGCCGCCGGGACCAGTGCCGATGACAACGAGATCGTAGGACATGATGATGAACTCCAACTTGTTCGTAGTCGTGGCCACGCTTGTCCCGGCCACCCCGATCAGGACGGCACTGCGCCCTGAGCGGGATGGCCGGGTCACAGGCGAGCGAAGCGGCGCCTATGCCCGGCCATGACAATGGAAATCAAAGATCGAGCACCAGGCGTGCCGGGTCCTCGAGGCTTTCCTTCACCCGCACGAGGAAGGTCACCGCCTCCTTGCCGTCGATCACGCGATGATCGTATGACAATGCCAGATACATCATCGGCCGGATCTCGATCTTGCCGCCGACGACCATCGGCCGTTCCTGGATCTTGTGCATGCCGAGGATGCCCGACTGCGGCGCGTTCAGGATCGGCGTCGACATCAAAGAGCCATAGACGCCACCGTTCGAGATGGTGAACGTGCCGCCCTGCATTTCGTCGATCTTGAGCTGACCATCGCGCGCTCGCCGCCCGTAGTCGGCGATGTCCTTCTCGATCTGGGCGATGGATTTCTGATCGCAGTCGCGCACCACCGGCACGACCAGGCCTCGGTCGGTACCGACTGCGACGCCGATGTGATAGTAGTTCTTGTAGATCAGGTCGGTGCCGTCGATCTCCGCATTGACTGCCGGAATGTCCTTCAGCGCCTGCACGCACGCGCGCACGAAGAAGCCCATGAAGCCGAGCTTCACCCCGGTCTTCCTCTCGAACAGATCCTTGTATTGCTTGCGAAGCTCCATCACCTGGCTCATGTCGACCTCGTTGAAGGTCGTCAGCATCGCCGCGGTGTTCTGCACCTCCTTGAGCCGGCGCGCGATGGTCTGGCGCAGCCGCGTCATCCGCACGCGCTCCTCGCGTGAGGCATCATCGTGCGGCGACGGGGCGCGCACCTGAACGGCGGCCGCCGGCTGATTGACAGGCGTCGGCTGCGATGCCGCTTTTTCGATCGCCGCCAGCATGTCGCCCTTGGTGACGCGACCATCCTTGCCGCTTCCCGGGACAGTCGATGCGTCGACGCCACTCTCGGCCGAGAGTTTGCGCACCGATGGAGCAAGCGGCGCATCGGCAGCGACCTTGGCCGTCGAAGGCTGCGGCGCCGCCGGAGCCTGCGGTGCCGCAGCCGGCGCCGCGGCTTTCGCGGGAGCCGCGGGGGCGGCCGGCTTCGCGCCGCCGGCACCATCGGTGATCTGCCCAAGCAGCGCGCCGACCGCGACTGTCTCGCCGTCCTTGGCGACGATGTCGCCGAGCACGCCCGCAGCAGGGGCCGGCACCTCGATCGTGACCTTGTCGGTCTCGAGCTCGACCAACGGCTCATCCACGGCGACGGCATCGCCGGGCTTCTTGAACCACTTGCCGATCGTGGCTTCGGTGACGGATTCGCCGAGGGTCGGCACGCGGATTTCGGTCATGACATTTTCCCTGATCGCGTCATAGCCGGGCTCATCCCCGGCTGTTCACGCGTTGTTGGCTTTCCAAGTTCGAGAAGGCGTGAACGCCCGCGCATGGGCGATCGAAGGGAAGCACCGTTCTTCGAGACGGCCGTGCGCGGGCATGAGCCTTCCAAAAATTAACCCAGCGCTTCCTCTAGGAACGCCTTGAGCTGGGCGAGATGCTTCGACATCAACCCGGTCGCTGTCGCCGCCGACGCAGGACGTCCGGCATAGCGCGGACGCTTGTGCGTGGCGTGGATCTGGTTGAGCACCCATTCCAGATACGGCTCGATGAAGTGCCACGCGCCCATGTTGCGCGGTTCTTCCTGGCACCACACCATCTCGGCCTGCTTGAAACGACCGAGGTCCTGCACCAGAGCCTTCATCGGCACGGGATAAAGCTGCTCGACCCGCAGCAGATAGATGTCGTCGATGCCGCGCTTCTCGCGCTCCTCGTAGAGGTCGTAATAGACCTTACCCGAACAGAGCACGACGCGGCGGATCTTGTCGTCTGCAACGAGCTTGATCTTCTCGTTCTTGAGCATCTCCGCGTCGTCATAAAGGATGCGATGGAACGACGTTCCCGCGCCGAACTCCGCGAGTTGCGACACTGCACGCTTGTGTCGCAGCAGCGACTTCGGCGTCATCAGGATCAGCGGCTTGCGAATCTCGCGATTGAGCTGGCGGCGCAGGATGTGGAACAGGTTCGCGGGCGTGGTGAGGTTGGCCACCTGCATGTTGTCTTCCGCGCACATCTGCAGGAAGCGTTCAAGCCGTGCCGAGGAGTGCTCGGGGCCCTGCCCTTCGTAGCCGTGCGGCAGCATGCAGACGAGGCCCGACATGCGCAGCCACTTGCGCTCGCCCGACGAGATGAACTGGTCGAACACCACCTGCGCGCCGTTGGCGAAGTCGCCGAACTGCGCCTCCCAGATCGTCAGCGCGTTCGGCTCGGCCAGCGAATAGCCGTATTCGAAGCCGAGCACCGCCTCTTCCGACAGGCTGGAATTGAGCACCTCATAGTGCGCCTGCTCGCCGCCGAGATGATTGAACGGCGTGTAGCGGTTCTCGTCTTCCTGGTCGAACAGCACCGAGTGGCGCTGGGTGAACGTGCCGCGCTCGGAATCCTGGCCCGAGAGACGGACGCGATTGCCCTCTTTCAGGATCGTGCAGAACGCCAGCGCTTCGGCGGTCGCCCAATCGATGTCGCTGCCGGTCTCGACCGCCTTGCGGCGATTATCGAGAAAGCGCTGGATCGTGCGGTGAACGCGGAAGCCTTCGGGCACGGCGGTGATCTTCGCGCCGATGTCCTTCAGCTTGGCGATATCGACGCCGGTGTTGCCGCGGCGCGGATCTTCGAGCAGGTCGGCAGCCTTCAGCCCGGACCAGCGGCCGTCGAGCCAGTCCGCCTTGTTCGGCTTGTAGCCGCCGCCGGCCTCGAATTCCGCCTCCAGGCGCGCCCGCCAATCCGCCTTCGCCTTGGCGATCTCGCCTTCGCTCATGGTCCCGTCGACGATCAGCTTCTTGGCATAGATGTCCAGCGTCGACTGATGCGAGCGAATCTTCTTGTACATCAACGGCTGGGTGAAGCCGGGTTCGTCGCCCTCGTTGTGACCGAAGCGACGATAGCAGAACATGTCGATGACGACCGGCTTGTGGAATTTCTGCCGGAATTCCGTCGCGACCTTGGCGGCGAACACCACTGCTTCCGGATCGTCGCCGTTCACATGGAAGATCGGCGCGTCGATCATCTTCGCCACATCGGAGGGATAGGGCGAGGAGCGCGAGTAGCGCGGATAGGTGGTGAAGCCGATCTGGTTGTTGACGATGAAGTGCACCGAGCCGCCAGTGCGATAGCCCTTCAGGTCGGAGAGACCGAAGCACTCCGCCACGACGCCCTGACCCGCGAAGGCCGCGTCGCCGTGCAGCAGCAGCGGCATCACCGAAATGCGCATGTCCGGCGGATCGCCATGCTGGTCCTGCTTGGCGCGCACCTTGCCGAGCACGACCGGATCGACGATCTCGAGATGCGAGGGATTCGCCGTCAGCGACAGGTGGACGTTGTTGCCATCGAAATCACGATCCGACGATGCCCCGAGGTGGTACTTCACGTCTCCGGAGCCCTCGATTTCATCCGGCGTCGATGAGCCGCCCTTGAATTCGTGGAACAGGGCACGGTGCGGCTTGGCCATCACCTGCGTCAGCACGCTGAGCCGACCGCGATGCGGCATGCCCATGACGATCTCTTTCACGCCGAGATTGCCGCCGCGCTTGATGATCTGCTCCAGCGCCGGAATGAGCGACTCGGCGCCGTCGAGACCGAAACGCTTGGTGCCGGTGAACTTCAGGTCGCAGAACTTCTCGAAGCCTTCCGCCTCGACCAGCTTCTGCAGAATCGCGCGCTTGCCTTCCGGCGTGAAGCTGATCTCCTTGTCCGGACCTTCGATCCGCTCCTGAATCCAGGCCTTCTGCTGCGGATTGGAGATATGCATGAACTCGACGCCGAGCGTCTGGCAGTAGGTACGCTCGCAGATAGCGACGATCTCGCGCAGCGTACCGAAGTCGAGCCCGAGCACGTGGTCGAGAAAGATCTTTCGGTCGAGGTCCGCGTCGGTGAAACCGTACGACCGCGGATCGAGTTCCTCATGATCACGCGCCGGCTCGAGGCCGAGCGGGTCGAGCTTGGCGTGGAAGTGTCCGCGCATGCGGTAGGAACGGATCAGCATCAATGCGCGAATCGAATCGCGCGTGGCCTGCTGGATATCGGTTGAGGAAAGCTCGACGCCCTTCGCCTGGGCCTTTGCGCCGAGCTTGGCGCCGACCGACTTCTCGATCTCCACCCAGTTGCCGTCCAGCGCCGAGACGAGGTCGTCGCGGGGCGTGACCGGCCAGTTCGGCTTCGCCCAGGAGGGGGCTTCGGCGCACCGCTTCACGTCGGCCGGCTGATCCTTCAGGCTCCTGAAGAATTCCTGCCATTCGGCGTCGACCGCGCCCGGGTTCTGTTCGAACCGGGCGTACATTTCTTCAATGTAGGGGGCGTTGGAACCGTAAAGAAAGGAGGAAAGAGCGAAAGCTGCATTCGCGTCCTGACGAGACATGAGCACGTCCTGATTTTGGCTTTTACGTCGCGGCTAACGGCGACTCTCCCGGATTTGGGGAGCTCCGGGTGCTTCGGGACCCTCTTTAACCTATTTTTTTCAGGACGGGTGAGGAAACGACACAACAAATGAATTAGGACTTCAAAACTTCGGCAAGAGTCTTTCCGAGGCGCGCCGGCGACGGGGACACCCGGATGCCGGCCTCTTCCATTGCCGCGATTTTGGATTCAGCCCCACCCTTGCCGCCGGAAATGATTGCGCCAGCGTGGCCCATGCGCCGTCCCGGCGGGGCAGTCCGGCCGGCGATGAAACCGACCATCGGCTTCTTGCGGCCGCGCTTGGCCTCGTCCTTCAGGAACTGCGCAGCGTTTTCCTCGCCGGAACCGCCGATCTCGCCGATCATCACAATCGATTGAGTCTTGGGGTCGGCCAAGAACATCTCGAGGATTTCGATGAACTCGGTTCCCTTGATCGGGTCGCCGCCGATGCCGACAGCCGTGCTCTGGCCGAAGCCTTCCTGGGTGGTCTGGTAGACCGCCTCGTAGGTCAGGGTTCCCGAACGCGAGACGATGCCGACATTGCCCGGCTTGAAGATGTTGCCCGGCATGATGCCGATCTTGCATTCGCCGGCAGTCATCACGCCGGGACAGTTCGGTCCGATCAGCCGCGACTTCGATCCGGACAACGAGCGCTTCACCCGCTCCATGTCGAGAACCGGAATACCTTCCGTGATGGTGATGATCAGCGGCACCTCGGCGTCGATCGCCTCGCAGATCGCGTCCGCAGCGCCTGCCGGCGGCACGTAGATCACGCTTGCATCCGCGCCGGTCGCTGCCCGCGCCTCGGCCACCGTGTCGAACACCGGCAAGCCCAGATGCGTCGAGCCGCCTTTGCCCGGCGACGTCCCGCCGACCATCTTGGTGCCGTAGGCAATCGCCGCCTCGGAATGGAAGGTGCCGTTCTTGCCGGTGAAGCCCTGGCAGATGACCTTCGTGTTCTTATCGATCAGGATAGACATTACGCGACGTCCTTCACGGCCTTGACGATTTTCTGAGCGGCGTCGTCGAGGTCATCGGCGGGCACGACGTTCAATCCGGATTCCTTGATGATCTTCTTGCCGAGCTCGACATTGGTGCCTTCCAGACGCACCACCAGCGGAATCTTCAGGCCCACCTCGTTCACTGCGGCCACCACGCCTTCAGCGATGATGTCGCACTTCATGATGCCGCCGAAGATGTTGATCAGGATGCCCTTCACCTTCGGATCGGCAGTGATGATCTTGAACGCGGCCGTGACTTTCTCCTTCGTCGCGCTGCCACCCACATCGAGGAAGTTCGCCGGCGCGAGCCCGTAGAGCTTGATGATGTCCATGGTCGCCATCGCCAGCCCTGCGCCATTGACCATGCAACCGATCGAGCCGTCGAGCGCGACGTAATTCAGATCGTACTTCGAGGCCTCGATTTCCTTCGGGTCCTCTTCGGTTTCATCGCGCAGCTTGGCAATGTCGGGGTGGCGATAGAGGGCGTTGTCGTCGAACGCGACCTTCGCATCGAGGCAGAGCAGCTTGCCCTGGCGTGTGACGATCAGCGGGTTCACCTCGAGCATCGCCATGTCCTTGGCAACGAACGCGGTATAAAGCTTTGTCACAAGATCCTGCGCCTGCTTCGCAAGGTCGCCGGTCAGGCCAAGCGCCTTGGCAACCGTGCGGCCATGATGGCCCATGATTCCGGTCGCCGGATCCACGGAGAACGTCACGATCTTTTCCGGCGCGCTGTGCGCGACCTCTTCGATGTCGACGCCACCCTCGGTCGAGACCACGAACGAGACGCGGGAGGTTTCGCGATCCACCAGTGCCGAGAGATAGAACTCCTTGTCGATGTCGGAGCCTTCCTCGACGTAGAGACGGTTGACCTGCTTGCCGGCAGGCCCCGTCTGCACCGTCACGAGCGTCGCTCCGAGCATCTGCTGGACGAACGTCTTCACCTCGTCGACCGACTTGGCAAGGCGCACGCCGCCCTTGTCGCCGGCGGACGCTTCCTTGAATTTTCCCTTGCCGCGGCCGCCGGCGTGAATCTGGCTCTTCACGACCCAGAGCGGACCACCGAGATCCTTCGCGGCAGCTTCGGCGTCCGCCGCCATGAGCACCGGCACGCCGCGCGACACCGGCACGCCGAATTCCTTCAGGACAGCTTTCGCCTGGTACTCATGGATATTCATTGATCACCCCTCTTGCCCCGCATTTGCAACGCCAGAGCTCAAATCTGCCGTCATTTTCCGAGCAGGTCGGGCGCAATCTTCTTACAAGCATCGATCAGGCCGCGCACTGAATCGGCCGATTTCTCGAAAGCTGTGCGATCCGCACCGGCAAGCTCGATCTCGACGATACGTTCGACACCCTTCGAGCCGATCACGACCGGCACGCCGACGTAGATGTCCTTCATGCCATACTCGCCGTTGAGCCAGGCGGCGCAAGGCAGCACCCGCTTCTTGTCGCGCAGATAGCTCTCGGCCATCGCGATCGCGGAAGCCGCCGGCGCATAGAATGCCGAGCCGGTCTTCAGGAGGTTGACGATCTCCGCGCCGCCGTTGCGCGTGCGGTCGACGATCTCGTCGATGCGCGCCTGCGAAGTCCAGCCCATCTTGACGAGATCCGGCAGCGGAATCCCGGCGACCGTCGAATACTTCGTCAGCGGAACCATCGTATCACCATGACCGCCGAGCACGAACGCGGTCACGTCCTCCACCGAGACGTTGAATTCGTCTGCGAGGAAATAGCGGAAGCGCGCAGAGTCCAGCACGCCGGCCATACCGACCACCTTCTTTGCCGGCAGACCGGACGCCTTCTGCAGCGCCCACACCATTGCATCGAGCGGGTTGGTGATGCAGATGACGAACGCGTCCGGGGCATACTTCTTGATGCCTGCGCCGACCTGTTCCATCACCTTGAGGTTGATGCTGAGCAGATCGTCGCGGCTCATGCCCGGCTTGCGCGGCACGCCGGCAGTGACGATGCAGACCTTCGCGCCGGCGATCGCCTCATAGGAGTTTGCACCGGCATAAGCGGCATCGAAGCCGTCGACCGGCGACGATTGGGCAATGTCGAGTGCTTTTCCCTGCGGAACGCCTTCCGCGATATCGAACATCACGACGTCACCGAGTTCTTTGAGGCCGACGAGATGAGCGAGCGTGCCGCCGATCTGACCTGAACCAATCAAAGCAATCTTGTCGCGCGCCATGGGGGGACTATCCTTCTAAACCTGCGGGAAAACAGGGCGGTGGGAAGCGAAAACCTGCCCGGTCGATAGCCCTTTCAGGGGGCTCGTTCAAGTCGGCTGTGGCTCAATAATTGGACGCAACCTGAAACTGCTCAGGTTTCGATCAAACCTTCGCGCGAACCCATGCCGGGCTGCTGCTCACGGCCGCCATGAGGCAGCGCCAGATAGGATTCGGAGCTCATCTCGATCAGCCGCGAGGAGGTCCGCTTGAATTCGTTGGCCTCCACGCCCTCGGTGGCAAGGTAAAGCGAAAGCGGATCGGCGTCGGCGGAAGCCACGAGCTTCACGCAATTGTCGTACAGCGTATCGATCAGCGTTATGAAACGCTTGGCGAAGTTGCGGTGCTCGTAGTGCATCACTGGCACGCGATCGAGCACCAGCGTGTGAAAATCGTGCGCCAGCCGCAGATAGTCCGAGGCGCCGAGCGGCACCTCGCAAAGCTCCTTGAAGCTGAAGCGCGCAACGCCGCGGGCTGCGCGCGGCACGTGCAGCTTGCGTCCCTTGACGAGAAGGTCCCGCGGCTTGCCCGGCGCCCCGCCGGTCAACTTCAGCCACGCCTTGTCGAGGGCTGCGTCCGCCTGCTTGTTCGCCGGCACGTGCCACATCGTGACGCCAGCGAGTTTCTCAAGACGGAAGTCCGTGCGCGCATCGAGCCGCAGGATGTCCATCCGCTCCTGCAGCAGCTTGATGAACGGCAGGAACAGCCCCCGATTCAATCCACCCTGGTAGAGGTCGTCCGGCGCCACGTTGGAGGTCGCCACCACCACCGTGCCAAGTTCGAACAGCTTCGTGAACAGCCGGCCGAGGATCATGGCGTCGGCGATGTCGGTGACGTGAAATTCGTCGAAGCAAAGCAGCCACGCCTCGTCGAAGATGGTGGCAGCGGTGAGGATCACCGGATCGGTGTCGGAGATCGCACCGCTGGCGATCTTCTGGCGAAAGCCGTGCACGCGCTCGTGCACGTCCGCCATGAACTCGTGGAAGTGCGCGCGACGCTTGCGTCGGATCGGGCTGGACTGAAAGAACAGGTCCATCAGCATGGTCTTGCCGCGGCCGACCTCACCGTGGATGTAGAGTCCTTTGATCTGTTCGGTCTGCTTACCATTGCGAAGCAGACGACCAAGCAGTCCGGCCTTGCGCGCAGCCGGACGATAATGGGCAAGCCGCGCCTCGAGCGCGGCGAAACGATCGGCGGCCGCGGACTGCGCCGCGTCGGCTTCGATTTCGCCGGAGGTTACAAGCGTCTGATATTGGGAACGGAACGAGGCGGGCTTGGCAGCAGACATACAGCCTTAACGGCCGAAAATCGCGCCGAATGCAAGGGGCATCCGCCCGGCTCGTCTCGCAGTCTTAACGTCCGCATCACCTTGCGGTCGCCTTCGTCTGCGAACCTTGGAGCAAGAGTGACACCAGCAACTTTATGAAGCTAGTGCGCTTTTTTGGATTCGACGCTCGGTTACGGACGTCGTGGCGGATGCCAGCGCAAACGTCAGATCGAGCGCCAGCAGGCCGCTCAGGCGCTCAGCGCATAGGCGTCTTCGACGATATACGGCCCGCCGCCGACCGAGGCGCGGGAAGAGAACAACACGAAACGGTCCACCGTGAAGCTGCGGGCAGGGAAGTAGCCGCGCACGGACAGGTAATCGGCAACGTCCTGGTTTGACGCAGCACGCAGTCGCGCCAGTGTCACATGCGGTGTGAACTTGCGGCCCTCCGGATCAAGGCCCACCCGCTGCATCAACCGCTCCAGTTCCGCCTGCAGCTCCATCAACGGACGGCACGGCGCAACGCAGGCGACGACCGCACGCGGCTTCTTGCCGCCGAACGACGACAGGCCCTGCAGCTTGACCTCGAACGGCCTGCGCTTGATGCGAAGCAGCATCGACGCGATTTCGTTGGCCGAAATGCCGTCTATGTCGCCGATGAAGCGCAGCGTGACGTGATAGTTTTCGGGATCGATCCAGCGCGCCCCCGGCAATCCCCCGCGTAAGGTGGCCAGCGAATCGCTGATGTCCTCAGGGAGTTCCAGACCGGTGAACAGGCGGGGCATCGCACACTCCTCGATGCTGAAAAGCGACGAATCGCCGGTGAGTCTTTGATAACAAAACAGAGCCCCGCTGCGAAGCGCCCGCGACACCCGTGCGGTGGATTTGACGTTCGTACCGGCATTTGCGGCGAAGTCGCGCGCGCGAACGTCAAACCCAAAAAGCGCACTGGAAACATAACGTTGCTGGTGCTCCTCAGGTTTCCGAGCTTGCATATGAGGGTGCCCGCAAATGATGCAAACATCGGAAACGGCGCACGAGTTTTATGACGCTTTTTTAGCCGAAACTTTCGCCAGAAACGCTTCGACCGAGGGCAGGATGCGGGCGACGATAGCGTCGATCCCTTCGGCGGTCGGATGAATGCCATCCTGCAGGTTGAGCTTCGCGTCCCCCGCGACGCCGTCAAGAAAGAACGGATAGAGCGGCACGTCGTAGGCCTTCGCGAGATCGGCATAAATGGGATCGAACTTCGCCGCATAGTCCGGCCCGAAGTTGCGCGGCGCGTACATGCCCGCGAGCATCACCGCGATCTTGCGGGCCTGCAGCCGCTTGATGATGTCTTCCAACGCGGCCCTCGTCACCTTGGGATCAAGCCCGCGCAACGCATCGTTGGCGCCGAGCTCGACGATCACCGCGTCCGTCCCGTCCGGGATCGACCAGTCGAGACGATCGCGGCCGGCGGACGCGGTATCTCCGGAGACGCCGGCGTTCAGGACATCGACCTTGATGCCCTTCTGCCGCAGCGCCTTCTGCAGCCGTTCGGGAAACGCCGCATCGGCCGGCAGACCGTGACCTGCCGTCAGCGAGTCGCCCAGCACGGCGAGCTTGATCGGCGCCTGCGCCCACGCGGCCGTGATCATGCTGGACGACATCAGGACCAATCCTGCCACGATTGCGAGCGACAACATTTGTGTGAGCCTCTCGACCAACACCCCGAATGTCCCATATGACGGTTGCATGGATAGTCTCATCGATCCTCAATTGCGTGCCGGCGTGAGCGCCGACGCCATACACCTCGCCAACGTCAACCTGTCCCTCGGCTCCGGCGCGGCGCGCGTGCATATCCTGAAGGATATCAGTCTGCGCATCGCCTCGGGGAGCGCAGTCGGCCTGATCGGGCCGTCCGGCTCCGGCAAGTCGACCTTGCTCATGGTCATGGCCGGACTTGAACGCCCCGACGGTGGCGAAGTGGTGGTCGACGGCACCTCTTTCAATGCGCTGGACGAGGACGCACTCGCACGTTTTCGTGGGCGTAACGTCGGCATCGTCTTCCAGTCGTTTCACCTGATCCCGACCATGACGGCGCTGGAGAACGTCGCGGTGCCGCTCGAACTCGCCGGAAACGCTGAGGCCTATGCGCGCGCCGAACATGAGCTTGCATCCGTCGGCCTCGGTGGACGACTGCATCACTATCCGTCCCAGCTTTCAGGCGGCGAGCAGCAGCGCGTCGCGCTGGCACGCGCGCTCGCACCCGATCCGGCGATCCTTCTCGCCGACGAGCCGACCGGCAACCTCGACGAGACGACCGGCAAACAGATCATCGACCTGTTGTTCGCCAAGCATGCCGAGCGCGGCATGACGCTGGCACTGGTCACGCACGATCATGGGCTCGCGCAGCGCTGTGACCGCGTGGTGCGACTGCGCTCGGGCCGCGTCGACACGGAAACGGCCGGCACGCTCCGCGCGGGCGCAGCATAGCGATGACGACGCTCGCATCGGACGCCTCGCCATCTGCGCCTTCGCCGGCGCGCGACCGCGCCTCGTCGCAGGCGTTCCGTTATGCGATGCGCGAACTGCGCGGCGGCCTGCGCGGATTTTACGTGTTCGTCGCCTGCATCGCCCTTGGCGTTTTCGCCATTGCAGGTGTCGGCGCGTTGTCGGCGAGCCTCTCCGACAGTCTCGATCGCGAAGGCCGCACGCTGCTCGGCGGCGATCTCGCATTTTCGCTGATACAGCGCGAGGCTTCGCCGCAGGAGCGCGCCGTCCTTGGCGCGCACGGCCAGGTGTCCGCGGTCGCCACCATGCGCGGTATGGTGCGGGCGGCCGACGGACAGCTGGCCCTGGTCGAGTTGAAATCGGTGGACGGCGCCTATCCGACGCTGGGCAAGATCACCGCCGAACCGCAGTTGCCGATGAACGAGTTGCTGGGCGAACGCGACGGCGCATTCGGGGCCGCGGCTGATGCCGTGCTGCTGGCGCGTCTCGGACTGAAGGTCGGCGATCGCGTCAGCGTCGGTGCGGCATCGTTCAACATTCGTTCGGTCATCAGCGCCGAGCCCGACAAGCTCGCGGGCGGTGTCGGGCTCGGACCGCGCTTCCTGATCAGTGAAGCCGGATTACGGGCGACCGAGCTGTTGCAGCCGGGCAGCCTGGTCCGCTGGATCTACCGCGTGAAGCTGCCCGACGCTGCTGCGAGCGAAGCCGCCGTGCTGGCCGTTGCCGACGCGGTGCGCAAGCGGTTGCCGGACGCCGGCTGGGAAATCCGCAGCCGCGGAAATGCCTCGCCGCAGCTCGAGCGCAATGTCGATCGCTTCACCCAGTTTCTGACGCTGGTTGGTCTCGCCGCGCTGCTGGTCGGCGGCGTTGGCGTCGCCAATGCAGTCAAGAGCCATCTCGATCGCAAACGTGACGTGATCGCGACGCTGAAGGCGCTCGGCGCGACCGGCGACGGCGTGTTCACGATCTATCTCGTGCAGATCGTGATCCTGGCCTTGATCGGCTCGGCGATCGGGCTGGCATTCGGCGCGGCCCTGCCGTTCGCTGTGGTTGGCGTCCTGGGCAATCTGCTGCCGCTGCCGATACAGCCCGCCGTACACCTGAGCGACCTCGCGATGTCGCTCACTTACGGACTTTTGACGGCCCTCGCCTTTGCCTTGTGGCCGCTTGGGCGCGTGCACGACATTCCGGTCGCGACGCTGTTTCGCGAGACGACAGGGACGGAGTGGCGGTGGCCAAGGCGGCGCTATCTGGTGATGATGGTCGTGGTGATCGCGCTCTTGATGGCGGTCGCCGTCGGGCTTGCCTACGACCGGCGGGTGGCGCTCATCTTCATCGGCGCTTCGGCTGCGGTGTTTGCGCTGCTGCGGCTGATTTCCTTCGGCGTGATGGACGGCGCGCGGCGGCTGCCGCGGCCGCGCATGACCATGCTCCGTCTCGCGATCGCCAACATTCACCGCCCTGGCGCGCTGACGCCGTCGGTCGTGCTGTCGCTTGGGCTGGGGCTGACGGTGCTGGTGACGATCACGCAGATCGACCGCAACCTGCAGCGCCAGTTCATGGCGTCGCTGCCGGAGAAGGCGCCGTCGTTCTTCTTTGTCGATATCCCCGCCGCCGATGGTGAACGCTTCGATGCGTTCCTTCGCGAGCGCGTTCCGGACGGCAATGTCGAGCGCGTGCCAATGCTGCGGGGGCGCATCGTCGAGGCGCGGGGCCTCAAGCCGGACGAGCTGAAGCCGTCACCGGACGCAGCCTGGGTGCTGCAAAGCGACCGTGGTCTCACCTATACCGCCGAGATCCCCTCGGGCTCCAAGGTCGTCGAGGGTGACTGGTGGGGCGCAGACTATGCCGGCCCGCCGCTCGTCTCATTCGAGAAGAAGCTCGCCGACGGCCTCGGCCTGAAGGTGGGCGACAGCATCACCGTCAACGTGCTCGGCCGCAACGTGACCGCCAGGATCGCCAACATGCGGACGGTCGACTGGCAGAACCTCGGCATCAACTTCGTGCTGGTGTTCTCGCCGAACGCGTTCCGCGGAGCACCGCACACCCACATCGCGACCCTGACGGAACAGAACTCGAGCCCGGACGGCGATGCCCAAATCATCAAGGCGGTCGCCGAGGCGTTTCCGAGCGTCACGAGCGTCCGCGTCCGCGAGGCACTGCAGACGGTCGGTACGATGGTCGGCAACCTGGTGCTGGCGATTCGCGCCGCGAGCGCGATTACGCTCGTCGCCGCGATGCTGGTGCTCGGCGGCGCGCTGGCGGCCGGTCACCGCCACCGGCTCTACGACGCCGTCATCCTGAAGACGCTGGGCGCCACACGCGGCCGCCTGATCGGCGCCTACGCCCTCGAATATCTGATGATCGGACTCGCCACCGCCGTCTTCGGACTGCTCACTGGAACGATCGCCGCATGGCTGATCGTCTCGCGGCTCATGACTTTGACGTTCGTCTGGGACGGGCCGAGCGCGGCGGCAGTGGTTGCCGGCGCGCTGACCGTGACGATTGGTCTCGGCCTGATCGGCACATTGATCGCGCTGAACCAGAAACCCGCGCCCGTGCTGCGGAATTTATGACAAAATGTAGCAGCGGAATCGCGGCTTCGCGACATTCAGCCGCGCGTGGACCGTTGCAGCGAATGTGTTAGTTTCCCACATGTTCTTTCGGGTCGGATACCGCTTGAACTAGCCCGCAAGGGCGACGCAATCGGGGGTATTCGGGACAAATATCGGGCCGGCGACGCAGACCCTGCGCCATGCCGGACAACATTCGAGGTTTCGACCATGTCGGACTTGGACCGTAACTACGCATCTCCTTTCGGCCGGGCTGCCACCCGCGCGGATGCCGCGACCGTCGATGCCGGTCTGCGCGCCTACATGCTCCGCATCTACAACTACATGGTGATCGGCCTTGCGATCACCGGCTTCGCCGCGCTCGGCGTCTATATGGCCGCCGTGACCGGTGATCCGGCGGCGGCGGCCGGCCGGATCGCCAACACGTATCTGACGTCGTTCGGCGTTGCGATGTTCGTCAGCCCGCTGAAGTGGCTGTTCATCCTCGCGCCGCTGGCGATGGTGTTCGTCATCTCGTTCGGCATCCAGCGGCTGCGCCCGGCAACGGCGCAGATGTTGTTCTGGGTGTTCGCGGCGCTAATGGGCATCTCGCTGTCGTCGATCTTCCTCGTCTACACGCACACCTCGATCGTGCGCGTGTTCTTCATCACGGCGGCGGCGTTCGGTGCGCTGAGCCTCTACGGCTATGCCACCCAGCGTGACCTCACCG
This sequence comes from Bradyrhizobium sp. LHD-71, assembly GCF_031157255.1. GTDB lineage: Bacteria > Pseudomonadota > Alphaproteobacteria > Rhizobiales > Xanthobacteraceae > P52-10. The sequence goes on from NZ_JAVIFX010000015.1 coordinate 44,730, forward strand.
GCATGGGCTCGTTCCTGATCATGGGCCTGTTCGGTGTCATCATCGCGAGCTTGGTCAACCTGTTCCTCGCCTCGTCGATGCTGCAGTTCGTCGTCTCGGTGGTGGGCGTGCTGGTGTTCGCGGGCCTCACCGCCTGGGATACGCAGCGGCTGAAGAACGAGTACATCTACGGCTACGCCGGCGAAGGTGACGTCGCGGAACGCTCGGCGATTCTCGGAGCGCTGTCGCTGTACCTGAACTTCATCAACCTGTTCACGCTGCTGATGCAGCTGCTCGGACAGCGCGAGTAAGTAACCGGTCTCGCAATCAAGCGAACGACAGAGCCCCGGCCCAACGGCCGGGGCTTTTGTTTCTGTCGTCCCTGCGAAAGCAGGGATACACCTCGGCGGCGTGAGAGCGACGGGCGCCAGTCATCTTCACGAAACATGTGGATGCGCCCGACTTCATGATAGATACGAAGGCTATGGATCCCTGCTTTCGCAGGGACGACAGAGATTTCGCGTCACGCCATGTCCCCGCATATCAGACCCGCCACGCCGGCCGACCTTCCCGCCATTACCGCAATTTACGGCCACGCCGTTCGCACCGGTACCGCCACTTTCGAACTCGACCCGCCCGATCTCGCCGAGATGACGCGGCGGTACGATGCGCTGATCGCGGGCAACTTCCCCTATCTCGTGGCAACCGCCGACGGCGGCATCCTCGGCTATGCCTATTCCGGACCTTACCGGCCGCGGCCGGCCTACCGTTTCACCGTCGAAAACTCGGTCTATCTCGATCCGGAAGCGCAAGGGCGGGGCGTCGGCACGCAGCTGATGCAGGCGCTGATCAAGGAATCCGAGGCGCGCGGCTACAGGCTGATGGTGGCGGTGATCGGCGATTCGGCAAACGCCGCCTCGATCGGCATGCACGTGCGCACCGGCTTTCAGATGGTCGGCACCTTCAGCAACGTCGGCCTGAAGTTCGGCCGCTGGCTCGATACGGTGATGATGCAGCGGCCGCTCGGCGAGGGTGCGAGCACCATTCCGCTCGATAGTGAGCGGTGAACAAGGATTTCCCCTTCACTGCTCACTGAGCTCACACGACCGACAGCTTGCGGTCGATCACCAGCAGCACGCGGTCGAGTTCATGGCCGCGGCGCAGGATGTGGCCACTGGCCGAGATGACGCTATAGGCGCCCTGCTTGCGCGCAAGCCGTGGATCCTTCTCGATACGATAGAGCGGCATCTCCGAGGCGCGACGAAAGATCGAGAATACGGCGCGGTCTTTCAGGAAGTCGATCGCGTAGTCGCGCCATTCGCCGTCGGCGACCATGCGGCCATAGAGATTGAGGATACGATTGAGTTCGAGGCGATTGAAGGTGACACGTCCAGGAGCGGATGCGCTTGCGAGGCGCTCCGCCCCCCGGCTCTCGCTGGGATCACCATCGCCGATCGTCAAGCTCATGCGGCGCCTCCTGTCAGGATCTGGAGATTACGCCGGGCGTACGCCGCTGCAAGCATTAGTGACGGCGGCATGAAAATTGTCCGCAATCGGCGCCATTCCGAGCCGTCACGGGATCGTTAGGCCAAACCATAATCATGCCCAATTTCGGCCAACCCCCCGCCGCCCTGATTTGCGAAACAACAATCTCTGCGTTGGCCCGATTCTTTTGGCTTCGGATTCCTCAGCCCCCAGCCCCCCGGGGCTTTAAGGATCGGGCCCTTCGCAGAGACCTCAATGATCTCGAATATGATGACTGCGACTATGAACCGGCGCGAGCCGGTTTTTTGTTGCTTTGCGCAAACTTCGCAGACAATTGACGGGATTTTCCTGCGTCGGCGGAGCGGCCGTCCGGGGCGCCGGCCAGAGGCCGACTGTCAATCAGCGTAACGCCGAATAGGCGGCACCGAGCATCGCGCCAGGCCGTTCGCGGCTGCCTTCCTGAATGTAGACGACGGCGCCATCGACGCCCTGACTGTTGAGGTTCTCGATCGGCACGGTCCATGTCGCCGGCTTGCCGGTCCAGTCGCCGACCTTCAACCAGTTGCGCACAACGTTATGGTAGGTGATCTCCTTGCCGCGGTTCTCGCCGCGGCCGATCGCAACCGGCACCTGCTCCGCGACTGAGCAGATCCAGACCTCGCCCGCACTATCGCCGGATGGGGACTCCGGCACCGAAACCTTGATCTGTCCCTTTGCCACCGACACCTTGACCGGCACCGACATGACCCCGGATTTTCCGGAGCTCTCACTGATGGCGCGATCGATGCTCGCCCGATCGTTTCCCAGCGCATGCAGCTGGCCATTGACGACGACCTGCGGCGTGTAGATCTGGCGGTCGCCCCGAACCTTCGAATACGCCTTCTGCCGCGCCGTGAATTTCGGATCGGCGAGCGTGTCCTTCCAGCCGAGATAATCCCAGTAGTCGATCGGCAGGCTGATTGCGATGACGGTTGGATCCTTGGCAATCTCGCCGATGAGCTTGTCGGCCTCCGGACAGGACGAGCAGCCCTGCGCGGTGAACAGCTCAAGCACCGCGCGCGGCTCGGCGGCCGCCGACGGAGTAGCGAAGAGCAGACCCACGCCGGCGGCGACCGCGACCGACATCGGCGAGACGGACCCTGTTCGCTCTTTCAATTGCGGGAGTCCCTCCTGCATTGCACCGCTCATATTGGCGCCCCCGGCTAGTGTCCCGATTCTAACGTTCGAATCATCTTGCGACGACCTCGCATGTGATCGTTAGAACCAAGAGGGACTAGAACTCTATGATGCTGGTCCACTTTTGCATTTGACGTTCGTACGCTGGTACTCGCGGCAATGTTGGTACGAACGTCAAATCCAGCGCACCAGCGCAAGCTGCCTGTTGAAAAGGCGGCCTACTCATAGGCCGCCTTTCAATCACTGGCACCTCACATCGCAGTGAGACATCCAACTCTCACGCCGCCAGCTGCCGCAACACGTAGTGGAGAATGCCACCGTTGCGGAAATATTCGAGCTCATCGAGCGTGTCGATGCGGCAGAGCAACGGAACCCGTGTCAGGGACCCGTCACTGGAAACGATTTCGGCCGAAAGCATCTGCCGCGGCTTGAGATCACCCTGCAGGCCGCGAATGGTCACCTGCTCGTCACCCTTCAGGCCGATCGATTGCCACGACGTGCCTTCCTCGAAGGTCAGCGGCAGGACGCCCATGCCGACCAGATTGGAACGATGGATGCGCTCGAAGCTCTGGCAGATCACCGCGCGGACACCGAGCAGACGCGTGCCCTTCGCAGCCCAGTCGCGCGACGAACCGTTGCCGTATTCCGCGCCTGCGAACACGACCAGCGGGACCTGCTCCTGCTGATACTTCATGGCCGCGTCATAGATCGACATCTCCTCGCCGTCGGGCCAGTGCTTCGTCAGGCCACCCTCGGGGATGTTGCCGTCCGCGCCCTTCAGAATGAAGTTCTTGATGCGGATGTTGGCAAAGGTGCCGCGCATCATCACTTCATGATTGCCGCGCCGCGTGCCGTACTGATTGAAGTCGGCCGGGCGAACCTGCCGCTCGGAGAGGTAGCGTCCCGCCGGCGACGTGAGCTTGATCGATCCCGCGGGCGAGATGTGGTCGGTCGTGATCTTGTCGCCGAAGATGGCAAGGATGCGCGCATCGACGATATCGGTCACCGGCTCCGGCGTCTTCTTGATGCCTTCGAAGTAAGGCGGGTTCTGCACATAGGTCGAGCTCATGTTCCAGCGATACGTCTCGCTGTCGGTGGTCTTGATCTTGCGCCAGTTCGGATCGCCCTTGAACACGTCGGCGTAACGGGTCTTGAACACCTTCGAGGTCACGTACTTCTTGATGAAGGCGTTGATCTCCTTGGTCGTCGGCCAGATGTCCTTGAGGTAGATCGGCTTGCCATCCTTGCCCGTTCCGATCGGTTCGATCGCGAGGTTCTTCCGCACCGATCCGGCGAGCGCGTAAGCGACGACGAGCGGCGGCGACGCGAGATAGTTCGCCTGCACGTCCGGGCTGACGCGTCCCTCGAAGTTGCGGTTACCCGACAGCACGGCCGCGGCGATGATGCCGTTGTCGTTGATGGATTTCGAAATCTCCTCCGGCAGCGGACCGGAATTGCCGATGCACGTCGTGCAGCCGAAGCCGATCAGGTTGAAGCCGACTTTGTCGAGGTCCTTCTGCAGGCCCGAATTCGCAAGATACTCGGCGACCACCTGGCTGCCCGGCGCGAGCGACGTCTTCACCCACGGCTTCGCCTTCAACCCCTTGGCGGCGGCATTGCGTGCGAGCAGGCCGGCACCGATCAGCACGCTGGGATTCGACGTGTTGGTACAGGAGGTGATCGCCGCGATCACCACGTCGCCATGGCCGAGGTCGTCGGGACGCCCCTCGACGGCGTAGCGCTGCGACAGCTCCATTGCCTTCTTGTACTCGTTCTCCATCGCGGTCGTGAAGCCTTCCGCGACCGACGGCAGCGCGACGCGCCCCTCCGGCCGCTTCGGCCCTGCGAGCGACGGCACGACGTCGGCGAGATCAAGCGTCAACGTCTCGGTGAACACCGGATCCGGCGACGCCGAGGTGCGGAACATGCCTTGCGCCTTGGCATATTTCTCAACCAGTGCGACGCGCGCGGCAGCACGTCCGGAGGTCTTCAGGTAGTCGATCGCTTCCTTGTCCACGGGGAAGAAGCCGCACGTCGCGCCGTATTCGGGCGCCATGTTGCCGATCGTCGCCTTGTCGGCGACCGAGAGGTTGTCGAGACCGGGGCCGAAGAACTCGACGAACTTGCCGACCACGCCCTTCTTGCGCAGCATCTGCGTCACGGTGAGCACGAGGTCGGTCGCGGTCACTCCCTCCTTCAGCTGGCCCTTCAGCTTGAAGCCGATCACTTCCGGCAGCAGCATCGACAGCGGCTGGCCGAGCATCGCCGCCTCCGCCTCGATGCCGCCCACCCCCCAGCCAAGCACGGCGAGGCCATTGACCATGGTCGTGTGCGAATCAGTACCGACCAGGGTGTCGGGGTACGCCACCTCGAAGGTGCCGGTCTTCTTGCCGATGGTAAGCTTTTCCTTCTTCGTCCAGACCGTCTGCGCGAGATATTCGAGATTGACCTGGTGGCAGATGCCGGTGCCCGGCGGCACCACGGAGAAGTTGGAGAACGCGCGCTGGCCCCACTTCAGGAACTCATACCGCTCCTGATTCTGCTTGTACTCCTCCTCGACGTTCTTCTTGAACGCCTGGTTGTTGCCGAAGAAGTTCACGATCACCGAGTGGTCGATGACGAGATCGACCGGCACCAGCGGATTGATCTTCTCCGCGTCGCCTCCGAGCACCTGCATCGCGTTACGCATCGCGGCGAGGTCGACGACCGCAGGCACCCCGGTGAAATCCTGCATCAGAACGCGCGCAGGACGGAACGCGATCTCATGCTCGAGCTTGCGGGTCTTCAGCCATTTCGCCACCGCAACGATGTCGTCCTTCTTGACGGTGCGACCGTCCTCATTCCGCAGCAGGTTCTCCAGCAGCACCTTCATCGAGAACGGCAGCCTGGAAATGCCTTTCAGACCGTTTTTTTCAGCCGCAGGCAGGCTGTAGTAGACGTAGGTCTTGGCGCCGACCTTGAGGGTCTTGCGGGATTTGAAGCTGTCGAGCGAGGTCATGTAGTGGAATCCCCAAGTAAAGTCAGTTAGTTACCTCGGAGGAGAGGCATCTTGAAACCGCGAGCGCAGGCGAGGCAAGAGGCACTTCTGCGGAGAAGCGGTGCGGCATCCGGTTCCGGTTTATAGTCATTTTAAACTTCCCGCCAATCCGCAAATTGAGTTTCTGGGATGCATTTCAAACTGCATTCCCAAGCATTTGCAGGATAGAAGGCCCGCGAGAGGGTTGAGCGAAGATGCGGCTTGCGGGCAGCGACGTGACGTGCATTCGCGGGGGGCGCGAGGTTTTTGCCGCTCTCAATTTCACCGTGGGTGCCGGTGAGGCGCTGGCCGTCACCGGCCGCAACGGCGCCGGAAAATCCTCACTGCTGCGGCTGATCGCCGGACTGCTTCTGCCTGCCGGCGGATCAATCCAGTTGCACGGCGCCGAGACGGCCGGCCCGCTTGCCGAACAATGCCACTTTCTCGGCCACCGGGACGGCCTGAAACCATCGCTGACGGTGACGGAAAATCTCGAATTCTGGCGCGACTTTCTCGGCGGCGAGCGCGGCCTGTCGACAGAGGAAAGCCTCGACGCATCCGACATCGCCAATCTCGCCGACCTGCCGGCTTCCTATCTCTCCGCCGGACAGCGGCGACGGCTGGCGCTCGCGCGGCTGGTCGCCACGCGGCGGCCGATCTGGCTGCTGGACGAGCCGACGTCGACGCTCGATTCGCATGCGCAAGAGCTGCTCGCCGGGCTGATGACGAAGCACCTTCATTCCGGCGGCCTCATCGTGGCGGCCACCCATGACACGCTCGGCATCGCCACCCGCGAACTGCGAATCGGAGGCGGTCGTTGAGCGCGCTCGCAGCCCTGATACGACGTGACGTCCTTGTGTCGCTGCGGGTCGGCGGCGGGGCGCTGATCGGCGTGCTGTTCTTCCTCAGCGTCGTGGTGCTGATGCCGTTCGCGGTCGGACCCGACCTGGCGCTGCTGAAGCGCATCGGCCCCGCGATCCTCTGGCTCGGAGCGATGCTGGCGAGCCTGCTGACGCTCGATCGCCTGTTCGCCGCAGATCACGACGACGGATCGCTCGACCTCATCGTCATGAGCAGAACACCGCTGGAACTAGCGTGCATCGCCAAGGCGCTGGCGCACTGGGTGGCATCGAGCATTCCACTGATCGCCGCAGCGCCGGCCCTGGCGTTGATGCTCAATCTCGATGCGGCAGCAACGATCGGCGTCATGCTGACTTTGCTGGCCGGAACGCCCGCCCTGACCCTCATGGGCATGATCGGTGCCGCGCTTGCCGTCACGCTGAGGCGGGGCGGGCTCCTGCTCCCCGTGCTGGTGCTGCCGCTGTCCATTCCGACGTTGATCTTTGGCGTGATCGCCGCCAATGCCGCAGCCAGCGGACAGTCGCCGTTCGGGCCGCCATTCTCGATCCTTTGCGCGCTTTCATTGTTCGGCCTCGTGGTCGGGCCGTTGGCGGCGGCGGCGAGCCTGCGACAGGGGCTGGACTGATGCACAACGGCGGTAAGATAGCATCGCGCGAAATTGAGTTCCGCAACCGGGGGCCTGCATTGCCTGCATCGCCGCCCGCCTCTATCAGGACCCCATGAGCCTCATCGACCTCGCCAACCCATCGCGCTTTCTTAAGTTCGCCGAGCGCGTGCTGCCGTGGCTCGCAGCGGCGACCGCAGTGTTGATGCTGGTCGGCCTGCAACAGGTGTTCGCCGCGCCGGACGACTACCAGCAGGGCGCGACGGTGAAGATCATGTTCATCCATGTGCCGAGCGCGTGGCTGTCGATGTTCGTGTGGGGGGTGATGAGTCTCGCGGCACTGGGCACACTGGTGTGGCGGCATCCGCTCGCCGACGTGTCGGCGAAGGCCGCGGTGCCGATCGGCGCGGCCTTCACCTTCATTGCGCTGGTGACCGGTTCGCTGTGGGGACGTCCGATGTGGGGCACCTATTGGGAATGGGATGCACGGCTGACATCGGTGTTGATCCTGTTCCTGATGTATCTCGGGCTGATGGCGCTGTGGCGCGCGGTCGACGATCCCTCGCGCGCGGCCCGCGCAGCGGCGATCATCACCCTGGTCGGTGCGATCAATCTGCCGATCATCAAGTTCTCCGTGGACTGGTGGAACACGCTGCATCAACCTGCCTCGGTTCTTCGGATCGGCGGTCCGACGATTCACCCATCGTTGCTCGTGCCGCTGCTGATCATGGCCGTCGCGTTCTCGCTGCTGTTCCTGACCCTGCACCTTGCAGCAATGCGCAACGAGATCCTGCGCCGGCGCGTGCGCACGCTCCGCCTGTTGCAGGCCTCCGCGGCGCGGGCTTGACGAGGCGCGCATGACACTCGGTCAGCATGCGACCTTCATCATCGCCGCCTACGCGATCGCCGCAACCGTCGTTGCCGGCTTGATCGTCTGGGTCGTCGCCGATTATCGGCGCCAGCGCGCGATCCTGCACGATCTCGAGATCGCCGGAATGAAACGCCGCTCGGCGCCGCAGGCCAGCCGCTCATGAGCGCACAAGGCGATCCACACACCGTCACCCGCGCCTCGCGCAATCGTCACTGGCTTGCGCTGATACCGCTCGTCGTGTTCGGCGGCCTAGCCGTGCTGTTCTTCTTCCGGCTCGGCAGCGGAGACCCCGCGCAGATTCCGTCGGCGCTGGTCGGCCGTCCGGCGCCTGCAACGACGCTGCCTGCGCTCGAGGGACTAACCGACAACGGCCGCGTCATTCCCGGCCTGACGCCCGAGACGCTGCGCGGCAAGGTCAGCGTCGTGAATGTGTGGGCCTCCTGGTGCGTGCCATGCCATGAGGAAGCGCCGCTGCTGCACACGCTGAGCGCGGACAAGCGCTTCCAGATCGTCGGCATCAACTACAAGGATGCGACCGACAATGCGCGGCGTTTTCTTGGCCGCTACGGCAATCCGTTCAGCGCTGTCGGCGCCGATGCCAACGGTCGCGCATCGATCGAATGGGGAGTCTATGGTGTACCGGAGACTTTCGTCGTCGGCCGCGACGGCAACATCTCTTACAAGCTCATCGGTCCGATCACGCCGGCGAATTATGAGACAGTGCTGAAAGCGGAAATCGAGAAGGCCTTGCGCGCAAGCCCGTGAACGTCCGTTCATTAACTCCGCGACATCATCTCACGAAAATTTTTTGCGCGTTTATCTGACGTTCATTCGCCGAACAATTCTCCGCCACGAAGCGCGCGCTCAATCGCGCACGTCGTCGGTCGACGACAGCCATGACTGTCTCTGGAGGGACATACCTATGCGTCATCTTACGCTCGCAGCCTTGACCGCAATCGGACTCGTCGCAGCCACCCCGCTGCTCGCACAGACGCCCGCGCCTGCCACCGGCGGAAGCAGCGCGATGCACAAGTCGGCGCCTGCACCCGCGTCAGCGACGAAGGGGCCGACAACGACGGACGTCATGCACGCGAAACACGCCGAGCAGATCGACATCAACTCGGCGACCGAAGCTCAGCTCACCACGCTGCCGGGTATCGCCAAGGCGCGCTCGGAAGCGATCATCAAAGGCCGTCCCTATAAGGGCAAGGACGAGCTCGTGAGCAAGAAGATCGTGCCCGAGAACGTCTACAACGGGATCAAGGACAAGATCGTCGCCAAGCAGAAAAGCTGATCGCAATCGATGCTGAGGGGGTGCGAACGCGGGAGAAGTACCGGCTTCCGTGTCAGCTCCCCGCAAGATTGCACGGCTGAGTATGCCGACGGCGCACCGGTTTCCCCGGCCGGTGCGCCGGTTTTTCTTTGAGCCTCGTCGTCGATCGACGGCTACACATCGCCGCGCCGGGCGTCGCTGGTCTCGGCGGTTGCGGGCTGAATGCTGTGGCGATTGATTAGCGGCATCTGCAGCATCGCGAACACGGCCGTGATCGGCACTGCTCCGAAAGCTTTGAACGCGACCCAGAAGTCGGTCGATTGCGTTCGCCAGATGATTTCGTTCAACGCCGCCATCGCGAAGAAGAACATGGCCCAGCGAAACGTCAGCGCGCGCCAGCCCGCAGGCGTCAGGTTGAACATCTGGTCGAACATGATGGCGATGAACGACTTGTGGAACAGCAGACCGACGCCGAGAATCAGTCCGAACAGGCTGTAGATGATGGTCGGCTTCATCTTGATGAAGGTCTCATCGTGCAGCACCAGTGTCAGCGTACCGAACACGAGCACGATCACGGCCGAGACGATCGCCATCAGCGGCACGTGACGCACCACTGCATAGGAGACGGCGATCGCGACGACGATGGCAACCATGAACGCGGCGGTCGCCACGAACAGGTCGAACCTCGCGTTCGCGACGAAGAAAACGACCAGCGGCCCAAGCTCGGTCGCAAGCTTGAACAGCGGATGCGGCGCGGCCTTGTCCATGCGATCTCTCGTCCCTTGATCTTTTGTCAAATCGAGGCCTGCAGCTACTCGATGCCAGCAATGGCTCTCGCGAAATCCTTCGCCGTGAACGGAGCGAGATCATCGATCCCTTCGCCGACGCCGATGAAATGCACCGGCAAGGCATACTTTGCCGATAGCGCGACCAGGATGCCGCCGCGCGCGGTGCCATCGAGCTTGGTCATCACCAACCCGGTGACGCCGGCCGTCTTGCGGAAGGCATCGGCCTGCGACAACGCATTCTGGCCGACGGTGGCATCCAGCACCAGCAGCACGGCGTGCGGCGCCTCCGCATCCACCTTCTTCATCACGCGAACGACCTTTTCCAGCTCGTTCATCAGCTCGGCCTTGTTCTGCAGCCGGCCGGCCGTGTCGATCAAGAGCACGTCGATGCCGTCGGCCTTCGCCGCGATGAGCGCATCGAAGGCAAGGCCGGCGGCATCGGCGCCCTGCCCCCGCGCTATCACCGGCACGTTGGTGCGCTCGCCCCAGATCTTCAGCTGCTCGACGGCGGCGGCGCGGAACGTATCGCCCGCGGCCAGCATCACCTTGCGGCCCTCGGCGCGAAACCTTGAGGCAAGCTTGCCGATTGTGGTCGTCTTGCCGGAGCCGTTCACGCCGACGACGAGAACAACGAACGGCTTTCGCGCGTCGTCGATCGCAAGCGGCTGTGCGACCGCCGCCAGCACCTTCTCGACCTCGGTCGCAACGACCGCCTTGACCTCGTCGGCGGAGATCGACTTGTCGTAACGACCTTCCCCAACCGCCGCGGCGATCCGCGCCGACACGTCCGTGCCGAGATCGGCGCGCAGCAGCACATCCTCGATGTCGTCGAGCATGGCGCGGTCAAGCTTGCGCTTGACGACGAGATCGGCGACCGCGGAACCGAGCGAACTCGAGGTCCGCTTCAGGCCATCGGAAAGCCTGCGCCACCAGCTCCGTTTCGGTTGTTGCTCAGTGCTGTCGTTCATCTGGGGCGTGTGATAGCCGTTTCATCACCATGACGAAAGCGGCGAATGAACCGGGAACAAGCACAATCGGCCCCGGCGCGATCGATATAGTGTCGCGGGTGCTGCATCGCGACGGGCTGATGCTGGTTATCGACAAGCCCGCCGGCATTCCGGTTCACCGCGGACCGCGGAACAGTCGCGACAAGAGCGGCGCGGCGCTGGAGGATTACTTCGACGCACTTCGCTTTGGTCTGCCCCGCCAGCCGGTCCTCGCGCACCGGCTGGATCGCGACACGTCAGGCTGCCTTGTGCTCGGCCGGCATCGCAAGGCGACCGCATCGCTCGGCCTTTTGTTCAAGCACAACAAGATTTCCAAGAGCTACTGGGCCGTGGTCGAAGGCGGTCCCGAGGGCGATACCGGCACGATCGACATTCCGCTCGGCAGATTGAACGAAGAACGCGGCTGGTGGCAGAAGCCCGATCCGAACGGTCTCCCATCGACGACGAACTGGCAGGTACTGGGACGTTCCGCTGATCCGGACATGAAGCTCACCTGGCTCGCACTCGAACCGGTGACCGGCCGCACGCATCAACTGCGCGTGCACTGCGCGGCGATGGGCTGGCCGATCACAGGCGACAGCATCTACGGAACGGCACCACGCGAGGGCGGCGCCATGCTGCACCTTCACGCGCGCCAAATCTCGGTGCCGCTGTCGAAGAACAAACCGCCGGTCACGGTGGTCGCGCCGGTGCCGAACCATATGCGGCAGCGGTTGAAGCTGTGCGGCTGGCAGGACATGTCCGAAAGTGCCTAGGCCTCTGAGCGAACGGCAACTGCGCGCGACCGCGGGATCTTGTATCTGATATATGAGTACCGTAAGATGGGTGCATGTCCGTCCGAAGCCGTCAACTGCGCCGGCCGAAATCGCTCACCGAACAGGCGGCCGATGAAATCCGCCAGCGTATTGTCTTTGGCGATATTGCGCTCGGCTCCTCACTCTCTGAAAACATGCTCGCAGCCGAACTCGGCGTCAGCAAAACTCCGGTCCGCGAAGCGCTGCTGCAACTGAAGAACGAGGGTCTCGTTTCCATCCAGCCGCAGCGCGGCAGCTTCGTGTTCGACTTGAGCGCGTCCGAGATCGTGCATCTTGGCGATCTGCGGGAAACGCTTGAACTGGCGGCGCTTCGACTAGCGGCAAAATGCGACGCGCGCGGGCTGGTCGGCGACCTCGGCGCCATCCTCGACAAGATGACAAGGGCGCTCGATCGCAACGACGCCGCAACGTACCGCAAGCTCGACGCCGAATTTCACCGAGCGATGTTCGAACGCTCGGCCAACAAGTATCTGCTCGCCGCCTATCTCGGCATCGCTTTCCGAATACAGGCGTTGCGCACACGGCTTTCCACCAATCCCGTGCTCAACCGCTCGTCCTTCGAGGAGCACGCGAAACTCTGCAAACTCGTCGACACAGGCCGCGCCGAGGAGGCCGCCGCCCTGCTGTCCTCTCACGTGCGAGGCACCACGGAGAACTACGCAGCGAGCATCGACGCCCATCGCACCAAGGCATCCTGACGGACGTTGCGCGCGCCGGCCGCCTGTCGCCCGATCGCCGGCACGAAGACAGAAAGTCGACGGGATGGAATGCAAAGCAAGACGCTAACAAAAAAGACCGGGAGGACGACATGGCGAGGTTCAGCAAAGCACTCACGCTGCTCGGCACGTTGGTGGTGCTGACACAGTGGCCGATGCCGGCAGCAGCGCAGGACAAATTCACGCTGCGCTTCAATCACGTACTCGGACCCAGGGAGCCCTATCACGCAGGCTTCCTGAAATGGGCAGAGCGCGTGGACAAGCGCACCAACGGCCGTCTCAAGATCGAAGTCTTTCACAGCGCGCAGCTGGGCGTGGAGGAAGACATCGTCGAGCAGATCCGTCAGGGCGCCAATAACGGCCAGAACACCGACTCAGCGCGCCTCGGCAACTACATTCCCGCCATCGCGGTGATGAACGGTCCTTATTTCGCGGAAACGCTCGAAGACGTCGCCAAGCTCGCCAAGGCGCCAACCGTGCAGAAATGGGACCAGGAGCTTGCCGAAAAGCACGGCCTCAAGATCGCGTGCTTCAATTGGGTGCAGGGCTATCGACACTTCTTTACGAACAAACCGGTGCGCACGCCGGATGACTTGAAAGGCCAGCGCATCCGCACGCCGCCCGCGCCGATCTGGCAGGAGTCGGTTCGTGCGCTGGGCGCCGCGCCTGTCGCCATGGCCTTTGGCGACATGTATCCGGGATTGCAGCAGCGCGCGATCGACGGCGTCGAGCTCGTCTACAACAACATTCCCGGCCCACGCTTCTACGAGGTGCTGAAATACGTCAGCGAGACCGGCCACATCATGCTGATCAATTTCCAAGTCGTCAGCGCGAAATGGTTCAACACACTGCCGGGCGACCTTCAGGCTGCGCTGGTTGAGGAATGTCAGGCCGCGGGCAGCGAAACGTCGCAGCAAATTCTGGCTTCGGAGCAGGCCGTCAAGGCTGACCTGGTCAAGCGCGGCATGACGGTGGTCGACAAGGTCGATCTCGCCGCCTTCCGCAAGGCCGGCGAGGAGGCCTATCGCAAGCTCAACATCATCGAGGCCAAGCAAGCCCTGCACAGGGAAATCGGCAAGTAGATCCGGTTCGAGCGCGAGGCGGAAGATGCTGAAACGCTTCTATACCTTCGTTTGCGGCACAGAGGTCCTGGTCGCCGCTGTGCTGCTGATCGTGATGGTGGTTCTGATCTTTGTCGGCGGCGTCGCCCGCATGCTCGGCGAGCCGCTTGGCTGGACCACCGATTTTGCGACGTGTGCCTTTGCCTGGGCGTGTTTTCTCGCCGCCGACGTGGCCTGGCGAAGGGATACCTTGATGTCGATCCGGCTTGTTGCCGACCGACTATCTCCGCGCGGCCAACGCTGGCTCGCGGGACTGAACTATCTCATCATCTCGCTCTTTCTCCTGCACCTGATCGTTGCAGGCCTCTGGCTCTCCTGGATCAGCCGCGCCCGCAGCTTCCAGGGAATTCCGGACATCAGCTATTCCTGGATCACGCTGAGCCTGCCGGTAGGCGCCGTACTCCTGCTCATCACCACCCTGATCAAGGCGCATGCCGAGTTCAGCAACCGCCGCGCGGAGCCGGGATCAGAGCAGGTGATCGGCACATGAGAGGGCCAGCGAGCCGTGCAGCAGGCGTCACGCGCATGACAGCGGAGAGCGCATGCTCCTAGTCGCGATTGCCTTCACTGTCTTTCTGCTGATGGGTATGCCGGTCGCCTTCGCCATCGGCATCTCGGGCACGCTGTTCTTCTTCCTGCATCCGGAACTGCCCTTCACCATTCCCGTGCAAGTGACCGTTTCGCAGACCCAGAACTTCGCGCTGCTCGCGGTCCCGCTCTTCATCGTTGCCGGAAACGTCATGAACAAGTCCGGCATCACCGAACAGCTTCTCAACCTGGCGTCGGTCTTGACCGGCCGCTTACGCGGCGGCCTCGCGCAGGTGTCACTTGCGCTCGCCACCCTGATGGGAGGCGTCTGCGGCTCGGCGATCGCCGATGCGGCGATGCAGACCCGCATGCTCGGCCAAGGCATGATCAAGCGCGGGCTTTCGCGCGGATTTGCGGCGGGCATCCTGTCATTCGGGTCGCTGATCACCCCGATCATCCCGCCCGGCATCGGCTTTATCATTTACGGCACGATCGGCCAGGTTTCGATCGGCCGGCTGTTTGCTGCAGGGATAGCGCCCGGCCTGCTGATCTGGCTGGCGCTGGGCACCGCCGTGTGGATCGCCGCCGCGCGGCGCGGCTATGCGCCCGAGCGCACAACCCGTCCTTCGATCGGCGAAGTTGTCTCAGCGCTACGCGCCGGCATCTGGGCCATTCTCTTTCCGGTTCTGCTCCTGGTCGGCCTGCGGTTCGGCATTTTCACGCCGTCGGAGATCGGCGCGCTGGCGGTGATCTATGCGTTCGCCATCGGCTTCCTGGTCTATCGCCAGTTGACGCGACAGAGCTTCATGGAGGCGCTCGAGGGCAGCGTCATGGATGTCGGCGCGGTCATGTTCCTGATCGCGATCTCAGCGATCTTCAGTTACGGCATCGTGCTCGAACGCGTGCCGGAAATCATTTCAAGCTGGATCCTCGGCGTCACCGATAACCTGAACGCCGTCATGCTGCTGGTCGTCGCCTTCGTCGTGGTCGCAGGCTTCTTCATCGATGCGACCGTGCTCATCATCATGCTGACGCCGATCTTCCTGCCCCTCGTCCGGGAGCTGGACGGCGATCCGGTCCATTTCGGGCTCGTCTTCATCGTTGCCTGCACGATCGGCAACTTCACGCCACCGGTGGGAGCGGCGATGTATGCCGTGTGTTCGATCCTGAAATGCCCGATCGGCGAGTACGCACGCGAATCCGTTCCCTTCTTCGTCGCTGCGATGGCGGTGCTGCTGGTGCTGATCTTCGCGCCGGGCTTTGTGCTGTATGTGCCGGACCTGATCTTCGGCCCGTCGTAGCTGTCGCGGCCATAGGCCGCCGCGCTACGCCGGGATCAGGCGTTTCGCATCGTAACCGCCGATACCCAGCCGCTGCACAGAGCCGGGCACGCCGCCCGAAATGGCGACCGGCAGATAGTGCTCGGTCCTGCCCAACCGTTCGCTTTCGATCAGCACGTCGCGCGTCTTGCCGACTTCAGCTGCAAGCCTGCCGCTGAGCGCTGCCGCGCCCTTCTCGCGCAGGCTGCGCACACGCTGCCTGATGGCAGCGCCATTGACCTGCGGCATGCGCGAAGCCGGCGTGCCCGGCCGCGGGGAATAGGGGAACACATGCAGGAATGTGAGGCCGCATTCGTCGACGAGGTCGAGCGAGCGTTTGAACATCTCGTCAGTTTCGGTCGGAAACCCGGCGATGATGTCGGCACCGAACGCAACATCCGGTCGCAACCGGCGCACCTCGCTGCAGAACGCGATCGCATCAGCGCGCGCGTGGCGCCGCTTCATGCGCTTCAGCACGAGATCGTCGCCCGCCTGCAACGACAGATGCAGGTGCGGCATCAGCCGCGGCTCATTGGCGATCACATCCATGAGGTCGCGGTCAGCTTCGATGGAATCGATCGACGACAACCGCAGCCGTTTCAATTCCGGCACGTGCTTCAGAATCTGCTTCACCAGCAAACCGAGCTTCGGCGCGCCGGGCAGGTCGCCGCCGTAGCTCGTGAGATCAACGCCCGTGAGCACGATCTCGGCGTGGCCCGCCTCGATCAGTGCGCGCACTTGATCGACCACCGGGCCCATCGCCAGCGAGCGCGAATTGCCGCGGCCATAGGGGATGATGCAGAAGGTGCAGCGATGGTCGCAACCATTCTGCACCTGCACGAAGGCGCGCGACAGACCGCTCTGGAAGCCGTCCACCAGATGCGGCGCCATCGCCTTCACGGCCATGATGTCGGAAATGGCAAGCTTGCTCTGGGCCGATCCGAACGCTGCGCGAGTGTCGGCCCATGCGTCGAGGCGCAGCTTGTCGTCATTGCCGAGCACACGATCGACTTCATCCATCGCGGCAAACATGCCGGCTTGCGTCTGCGCCGCGCAGCCGGTGACGACGATGCGCGCCGTCGGGCGCTCACGCTTCAGTTTGCGGATCGATTGGCGCGCCTGGGCGACCGCCTCGCCCGTAACCGCACAGGTGTTGAAGATCACCGCATCGTCGACGCCGGCGGCCTCCGCCTTGCGACGGACGATCTCCGATTCGAACGTGTTCAGCCGGCAGCCGAACGTGATGACATCAACGCTCATGTCTTAAGCACGCTTTCAGGCGACGTCGGCAAACAGCGCCGGATCGAAGCGGCCTTCATATTCGAGCTCGGTCGGGCCGGTCATCAGCACATGGTCGTCGCTCGCGCGCCATTCGATCATGAGATCGCCGCCGGGTGGGGTGATCGTCACCTTGCGGCTGGCGCGCTTGAGCCGTGCAGCAGCGACGGCCACCGCGCAGGCAGCGGAGCCGCACGCCTTCGTCAGACCAGCGCCACGCTCCCAGGTGCGGATGACGATGTGGCCGGGATCGACGATGTGCGCCAGCGAGATGTTGGCGCGATCGGGAAAGATCGGGTGGTTCTCCAGCAACGGGCCGAAACGCGCGAGATCGTAGGCGCTCACGTCGTCGACCCAGAAGATCGCATGCGGATTGCCCATGTTGACGGCGGACGGCGTGTGCAGCACCGGCGCATCGATCGGGCCGATCTGCAGCTCGATCGCACGGGTGTCGTGAAATTCTTCGGCGAGCGGGATGTCCTGCCACCCCAGCTTCGGCTTGCCCATGTCGACTGTGAACGTCTCGGGCGTCGGCCCGCGCCAGCAGTTCAACAGCCCGGCCCTGGTCTCGAAGGTCAGGGCTCCCTCGAGGGATGTCGCGAACACCTGCCTGGCGACGCAGCGCATGCCGTTGCCGCAGGCGCCGGCTTCTGATCCGTCGTTGTTGAAGATGCGGATAAAGGCTTCGGTTCCGGCGAGCTTCGGCGGATAGAGTGCCATCAACTGATCATAGGGCACGCCCGTGGCGATGGCGCGCGCCTCGCCTGCGCTGATCGCAACCGGCGACGCACGCAGATCGACGACGACGATCTCGTTGCCGGCGCCGTTCATCTTGGCAAAGTTCTGGTTTGCGAGTGCACTCATCCTTCGGGCCCGTATGCCCGACTTATATGGCCAATGCCTTGCATTTTACCAGTCTTCTCCATTCGCACCGCGCCGCCTTCAAACATCCATGATCGCCGCCAATCATTTGCAACGAAGCGGCGCACGCTGTGTTACAGGTGCCGTGACCAGTGTACCCTTACTAAATTTTGGAGAATCCGATGATCCGCCTCGTGCCTCGCTCGTCGCGGTATTTTGCGGTTGGTCGCCAGCTTGGCGCGGCGCTGGCGATCTCGGTGACAGTGGCCACCTCCGCATGGGCTCAGACGCCACCCCCCGCAACACCGCCCAGCCCCGCAACGCCTGCGCCGCCGGCCACAACGCCGGCGCCAGCCGAGACCCCTCCCGCCGCTCCGGCTGCGCCGCCGGCAGCTCAGGCGCCCGCGCCGACCGTACAGGCCGCAGACCCGTTCGGCGAGGAACTGACGCTCGTGTCCAAGCCCGTCGTCTACATGAAGGGCAGTGCCAACTGGGACGTCGCGTTCGACACCATCACCAATTCGCTGAAGGCGCTGCAGGCGGCCCTCGACAAGCAAGGCATGAAGGCCACGGGGGCGCCGCTGATCGTCTATACGTCCACCGACGACACCGGCTTCGTGTACCAAGCCGAGCTTCCGGTCGCTGAAGCGCTAAAATCGTCGCTGGGCAAGGACGTCTTGAGCGGCAAGTCCCCCGAAGGCAAGGCGCTGAAGTTCGTCCATCGCGGCAGTTACGACAACATGGACAACACCTACGAAGCGATCACCAACCATCTCGACGAGAAGAAGCTGGAAGCCAAGGACTCGTTCATCGAGGAGTACGTCACCGATCCGTTGACGACGGCGGAAGACAAGCTCGTCATCAACGTGTATGTACCGCTGAAATGATGATTCGCAGAACAACTGCAGCGGCATTCGCCGCCATGCTTGCCACCAGTGTCGCAGCATCCGCACAAACCGTTCCGCCGCCGATGATTTCGGTCAGCGGCGAGGCGCAGGTTTCGGTCGCGCCCGACCTCGCGCAAGTCGACGGCGGCGTCACGACCGAGGCGAAGACTGCCCGCGAGGCAAGCGAAGCCAATAACCGTGCGATGGCCGCTTTGCTGCCAGCGCTGAAAAGCGCGGGCGTCGCTGAAGCCGACATCCAGACCTCGCGTCTGTCGCTGTTTCCGCAAAGCACGCAAGCGCGGCCGAACGGCCCGATGCAGATCACCGGCTATCGTGCCAGCAATCGCGTCACCGTCCGCATCCGCGACATGGCGAAGGTCGCGAGCACGATCGACGCGCTGGTGACGGCCGGCGCCAACGAGATCGGCGGCATCAATTTCATGGTGTCAAAGGAATCGAAGGCGCTGGACGAAGCGCGTGTGCGCGCGCTCGAGGATGCGCACCGCAAGGCCGAAATTTATGCGAAGGCCGCGAATGTCCGCCTCGGAACACCGGTCCGCATCAGCGAAGAAGGACACGGCGCGCCACCGGTGCCCATGCGGGCGACGTTCAAGGCCGACGCTGCAACACCGATCTCGCCCGGCGAAGAAATTTTGCGGGTCTCGGTGAACGTTTCGTACGAGATCGTGAAGTAGCGGACCGGGCCGTCATTGCGAGGCATAACCGTTCGAAGAACGGCATCGCTTTGCTCGCCCCTAGCCGTTCGAAGAACGGCGTCGCTTCGCTCGCCTATAGCCGTTCGAAGAACGGCGTCGCTTCGCTCGCCTATAGCCGTTCGAAGAACGGCGTCGCTTCGCTCGCCTATGGCGACGAAGCAATCCAGTCTGAGGCTGCGGCAAATGCCGCGCTGGATTGCTTCGCTCCGCTCGCAACGACGCTAAATCACGAACACCTCGCCGGGCTTTAGCACGCGGAACTTGTCGTGCGAGACATCCGCGGCCTTGAGCGCAGCGGCAAGGTCTTTGACCGGTGCGTCAATCGCCTCGTTGGTCAGCTGGAAGGTGCCGTGGTGATGCGCGAGCGCCCGCTCTGCGCCGCAGTCAGCCAGGGCTTTCACGGCCTCTTCCGGATTCATATGCTGGTCACCCATGAACCAGCGCGGCTCGTAGGCGCCGATCGGCAGAATTGCCGCCCGAAACGGACCATGCTTCTCGCGCGCGCGGCGGAAGTGAACGCCACTGCCGTAACCGGAATCGCAGACGATGTAGATTTTGCCTGCAGGCGTTTCGAGGACGAAGCTCGCCCACAGCGCCTTGTTGCGGTCGAGCAGCCCGCGCGCCGACCAGTGCCGCGTCGGCACCAGCGTCACTGCGACGCCGTGGCCGAGTTCGATCCGATCGTCCCAATCGAATGCATTCGCGCGAATTGCGCTGTTGTGGGCCTTCATCGTCAGGTCGTTGCCGAGCGGCGTGATCACGCGCGGTGAGAATCTCGCCTGCAGCCGCGACAGCGTCACGACGTCGAGGTGATCGTAGTGGCCGTGCGACACCAACGCTGCGTCGATCGATGGCAGTTTCTCAAACGCAATGCCCGGATCGTTGACACGCTTCGGGCCTGCGAATGCGAACGGCGACGCCCGCTCCGACCAGACCGGATCGACGAGAATGTTCATGCCGGCCACCTGGATCAACCAGGAGGCGTGGCCGACGAAGGAGAGGCGTATGCCGCTCGTCACGCGCTCGGGCGGTGTGTCCGCAAACGGTGATGGCACCCATTGTGGCCACGGGACACGGCCTCCCTCCCGCTGCCAGCGCAGGAGCTCGCCGAAGCCCTTTGGCGGGGATCCGTCGGGGTCGAAGAAGCGAACGCCGTCGAAATGATCGGAAACCGGACCCGTGTAATGAGGCATGTACCTTGACCAGAGCGCAGGGATGCCGGCCGCAGCCGCAAGGCCGGCAAAAACACCAAGAAAGCCACGGCGGGAAACTAACATCGAGGTGATCGGGGAACCGTAAAGCGGTCACAATAAGGCCGCCCCAGGCCGGTGTCCCGGCGATACGCGGCCTCCTTGCCGACGGATGCCTCCCGCCCCATTTCTTGACTTTCGGGACCTAAGAGGCTTTAAGTCCGTCCGAAATTCTCGGAAAGGCTTTACTTTTCCACCCGCCGACCGGTCCATCGAGGCCGGAGGTCAACGCCCGACAGCGCTGTGCGCCCTCGGGCGCAAACGTGTTTGGCAAAGGAAGACAGCGTTGTTCGACAATCTGTCGGAAAGGCTTGGCGGCATTCTGGATCGGCTGACGCGCCGCGGCGCGCTCACCGAGGCCGATGTCGATGCGGCCATGCGCGAAGTCCGCCGTGCGCTGCTTGAGGCAGACGTCGCGCTCGAAGTGGTGCGCTCGTTCACCGACAAGGTGCGCGAGCAGGCCGTGGGTGCGACCGTCGTCAAGTCGGTGACACCCGGCCAGATGGTCGTCAAAATCGTGCACGACCAGCTGGTCGAGACGCTCGGCTCCGACAGCCAGACCATCGATCTCAACGCGCCGGCGCCGATCGCCATCATGATGGTCGGCCTGCAGGGCTCGGGCAAAACCACGACCACCGCCAAGCTGGCCCGCCGCCTGACCGATCGCGACAAGCGACGGGTCCTGATGGCATCGCTCGATACCCGCCGCCCGGCGGCGATGGAGCAGCTCGCTGTGCTCGGCCGCGACGTCAATGTCGAGACGTTGCCGATCATGCAGGGCCAGACGCCGCCGCAGATCGCGCAGCGGGCGCTGCAGGCAGCTCGGCTTGGCGGTTACGACATCGTGCTGCTCGACACCGCCGGCCGTACCACGCTCGACGAAGCGATGATGGCGGAAGCCGCCGAAGTCAAAGGCGCCGCCAACCCGCACGAGGTGCTGCTGGTCGCCGACTCACTGACCGGTCAGGACGCCGTCAATCTCGCCCGCGCGTTCAACGAACGCGTCGGCCTCACCGGCATCGTGCTGACGCGCGTCGACGGCGACGGCCGCGGTGGCGCGGCCCTGTCGATGCGCTCGGTCACCGGCAAGCCGATCAAGCTGATCGGCACCGGCGAGAAGACCGATGCGCTGGAAGACTTTCATCCCGGCCGCATCGCCGGCCGCATCCTCGGCATGGGCGACGTGGTGTCGCTGGTCGAGAAGGCGGCGGCCAACATCGACGCCGAGAAGGCCGCGCGCGTCGCTGAAAAGATGCGCAAGGGCAAGTTCGATCTCGCCGACATGCGCGAGCAGCTCCTGCAGATGCAGAAGATGGGCGGGCTCGGCGGCCTGATGGGCATGCTGCCCGGCGTCGCGAAGATGAAAAACCAGCTCGCCACGGCCAACCTCGACGACAAGGTTCTCAAGCGTCAGGTTGCGGTGATCGATTCGATGACGCGTGAGGAACGGCGCAATCCCGATATCCTCAAGAACAGCCGCAAGAAGCGCATTTCCTCCGGCTCCGGCGTCAAGGTCGAGGAGATCAACAAGCTCCTGAAGATGCACCGGAACATGGCCGACATGATGAAGGCGATGGGACAGGGCAAGCGCGGACCGATGGCGGCGCTCGGCAACATGATGGGTTTTGGCGGCGGCGGCGGCATGCCGAGCCCGGAGCAGATGAAGGAGCTTGCCGAGAAGATGCCGGGCGGACTGCCGAAAGAGTTTCCAGGCACGCTTCCGCCAGGTGGCCTGCCCGGCCTTCCCGGTCTCGGCGGCAAGCCGACACTACCGGGCCTCGGCGGTTTCCCGGGATTGGGGAAGAAGAAGTGAAGAATTCGTCACGGCTGGCCGGGAGCGATGTCGCTTCGCTGGCAATGGCGGCTGAAAATTTGTGAACGCAACGAACTGACCAGGAGAACCAAATGTCCGTCGTTATCCGCCTCGCACGTGCAGGCACCAAGAAGCGTCCTTTCTACCATATCGTCGTCGCCGACTCGCGGTTTCCGCGCGACGGCCGTTTCATCGAGCGGCTCGGTTTCTTCAATCCGCTGCTGCCGAAGGACAACGAGACCCGCCTGAAGCTCGATTTCGAGAAGGTAAAGGCGTGGATGGCGAAGGGCGCCCAGCCGTCCGATCGCGTGATGCGATTCCTCGATGCAGCCGGCATCGCCAAGCGCACGCCGCGCAACAATCCGCAGAAGGCGGTTCCGCGCAAGCAGCGTGGCAAGGAAGGCGGCGCTGCGCCGGCGGCTCCCGCGGCGTAATCTGCAAGGAACGGCGTCGTGGGCAGTCGGATTTGCATCGCGAAATTCGGCGCCGCCCACGGCGTGCGCGGCGAAATCAGACTTTGGCCGTTCACCGAAGACCCGCTCTCGGTCGCGGATTACGGCCCGCTCGAAACGGAAGACGGCAAGCGGCGCTTTGAGATCGCTCACCTGCGAGCGGCCAAGGATCATCTCGTTGCCCGCATCGAGGGCATCGACAG
The DNA here is from genome assembly GCF_031157255.1 of Bradyrhizobium sp. LHD-71. Taxonomy (GTDB): domain Bacteria; phylum Pseudomonadota; class Alphaproteobacteria; order Rhizobiales; family Xanthobacteraceae; genus P52-10. The sequence goes on from NZ_JAVIFX010000015.1 coordinate 67,749, forward strand.
TCGCGACCAGGCCGAGCAACTCAACGGGCTCGAGCTCTACGTTTCGCGCGAGAAGCTGCCGGCAACCGACGACGACGAGTTCTACCACGCCGACCTGATCGGCCTCGCCGCTGTGAGCGTGCAGAATGCCCCGCTCGGCCGCATCGTCGCGGTACACAACTTTGGCGCCGGCGATATCATCGAAATCGCTCTGGCTGGCGGTGGCGAGACGAAACTGCTGCCCTTCTCCAATGCGGTGGTGCCGACGGTCGATCTTGCGAACAGGCACATGGTCGTCGTGCTCCCCGATGAGGTTGACGGCGAGGAGTCCGAGAGCCCGCCGAACAGCGTGAACGTTTGACCATGTGGACCGCGACCGTTCTCACGCTTTTTCCCGAGATGTTTCCAGGACCGCTCGGCGCGAGCCTCGCGGGCAAGGCGCTCGCGGCCGGCCTCTGGCAACTGGAAGCGCGCGATATCCGCGATGCCGCCACCGACCGGCATCGCAGCGTCGATGACACACCGGCCGGCGGCGGTGCGGGGATGGTGCTGCGCGCGGACATCGTTGCGCGCGCGTTCGATGCCGTGCCGGCCGTGCAAGGCCGGCCGCGGCTACTGATGAGCCCGCGCGGCACGCCGCTGACGCAGGCGCGGGTTCAGGAACTGGCGGCGGGACCGGGCCCTGTCGTGATCTGCGGCCGATTCGAGGGCGTGGACCAGCGCGTCATCGAGGCGCGCAGCCTCGAGGAGGTCTCGGTCGGCGACTACGTGCTGTCAGGGGGTGAAATCGCCGCCCTGGTCCTGATCGACGCCTGCGTGCGGCTGCTGCCCGGCGTCATGGGCAATGCAACCTCTTCAGATTATGAGAGTTTTTCAGACGGACTGCTCGAATACCCGCAGTATACGCGTCCAGCCGAATTCGAGGGCCGAACCATCCCTGAGGTCCTGACGTCCGGTGATCACGCCAAGGTCGCTGCCTGGCGCCGCGCCGAGGCTGAAAAGCTGACGCGCGCCCGCCGCCCGGACCTCTGGACGCGGCATAAAGCCAAAACCAGCCCATCCAGGCCACCAAAAAACGCGACGGACGGGTGACAACGGCGATCCGATCCCTTATAGGAGCGCCAGCAATCCGCATTGAGCGCATTCCGCAAAAGTGGATTTACGGTTTTGCGCCCGGAAAGCGTACCGCTTCACCAAGGACACGACGTTTGCGCAGCCTCTTTGGCGCGCCGCCGATGGAGATTTCGATGAACCTCATTCAGACGCTCGAGCAGGAGCAGCTTGAGAAGCTGTCCGCCGGCAAGAACATCCCCGCTTTCGGCCCCGGCGATACGGTGATCGTTAACGTCAAGGTGAAGGAAGGCGAGCGCACCCGCGTGCAGGCCTATGAGGGTGTCTGCATCGGCCGGTCCGGCGGCGGACTCAACGAAAGCTTCACCGTCCGCAAGATTTCCTACGGCGAGGGCGTGGAGCGCGTATTCCCGCTGTATTCGCCGATGATCGACAGCATCAAGCTGGTGCGCAAGGGCAAGGTGCGCCGCGCCAAGCTCTATTACCTGCGCGGCCGCCGCGGCAAGTCCGCGCGTATCGTCGAGAAGCAGGACAAGCCGCAGGCCGCCACCGCGGAATAAGGGCGGCACGCGACGCAGGCCCCGTTGTCATGAAGATATTCGCCGGCGTCGAAATCCCTGAAAGCTTGCAAGACGCCGTCCGGCCAGACCGGGCGGCGCTTGTCGTTTACGACATGCAGGTCGGCATTCTGCGGCAGCTTCCGGACGGCGCGGCCGTGCTCGGAAAGGTGCTGACCGTCCTTGAAGCCGCGAGGTCCGCCGGCGTGCGCGTGATTTTCATGCGGCACATGTCGCTGCCGAAACGGCTTTCCGGCGCCTTCCAGCTGCGACAGATGATGGGCTGGCAGCGCAAGACGTCGCCGGACGACGTGCATCCCTGGTTCTTGCGCGGCAACCCGGCGTTCGAGCTCGCACCCGAACTCGGCGTCCGTGAGGATGAGGCAGTGCTCGACAAGATCACCATGTCGGCCTTCGAAGGGACGCCCCTGTCGATTGCGCTCCGCGATCTGGGCCTGACGAGTTTCGTTATCGCCGGCATCGCCACCGAAATCGGCATCGAACCGACGGTGCGGCATGGATCTGATCTGGGCTTCATCCCGGTCGTGGTGACCGACGCCTGCGGCGCCGGTCACGCCGAGGCCGGCGAGCGCGCCCTGGCCAACATGCGTTTCATGGGCGACGCCGTCCTGTGCACGGCCGACGAACTGAAAGCGGCCTGGGCGGGCTGAGGCTTTCCCCCGAAAGGCACGCCGAAGCCGCACGCATATCCGCTCCGACGGCAGGCTCGATTGTCGCTGCCTGCGGCCTTATGTTACAAAGTGGAATGGTTCCAGATTGCCATGAGATAGCGCGCCACCGCGCGATGAGGGTCGTCCTCGACGACCGCAGCCGTCTGCCGTGGCGCTTCTTCGGCCGGCTGACCACGGCTGCGCTCGCGGCCTGATTTTCTGCGCGGCACCCGCGGCCGTTCGCTGAACCTTTTCACGTTTCATAATTCCAAGGCCAAACACCAATGTCCGCACAAAAATCGTCCGCACCTACAACGTTGTACGACAAGATCTGGAACGACCATCTGGTCGATGAAGCGCCGGACGGCACCTGCCTGCTCTATATCGACCGTCACCTCGTACACGAGGTGACGTCGCCGCAGGCGTTCGAAGGTCTGCGTACCTCGGGCCGCAAGGTGCGCGCACCGGAGAAGACGCTCGCCGTGGTCGATCACAACGTGCCGACGACCGACCGCACGAAGCCGAATCCCGATCCGGAGTCCGCCGAGCAAATCAAGACGCTGGCGGAGAACGCCCGCGACTTCGGCATCGAGTACTATGACGAGTTCGACAAGCGGCAGGGGATCGTTCACATCATCGGCCCCGAGCAAGGGTTCACCCTGCCCGGCACGACGATCGTCTGTGGTGACAGTCATACCTCGACGCATGGCGCATTCGGCGCGCTGGCACACGGCATCGGCACCTCCGAGGTCGAGCATGTGCTGGCGACGCAGACGCTAATTCAGACGAAGGCGAAGAACATGCGCTTCACCGTCGACGGCAAGCTGCCCGACGGCGTCACCGCGAAGGACATCATTCTCGCCATCATCGGCGAGATCGGCACCGCCGGCGGCACCGGCCATGTGCTGGAATATGCCGGCGAGGCATTCCGAGACCTGTCGATGGAAGGCCGCATGACCGTCTGCAACATGTCGATCGAGGGTGGTGCGCGCGCCGGCCTGATCGCGCCAGACGAGAAGGCGTTCGAATTCCTGAAAGAGCGGCCGAAGGCGCCGAAAGGCAAGGCATGGGACGACGCGCTGCGCTACTGGGAGCGGCTTCGCAGCGACGATGGCGCGCATTTCGACACCGAGTACCGGCTCGATGCGGCCAAGCTGCCGCCGATCGTCACCTGGGGCACAAGCCCCGAGGACGTGATCTCGATCACCGGCAAGGTGCCGAACCCGGCCGAGATCGCCGACGAGGCGAAGCGGCTGTCGAAGGAGCGCGCGCTCTCCTACATGGGGCTGACCGCGGGCACGAAGGTCACCGACATCAAGCTCGATCGCGTCTTCATCGGCTCATGCACCAACGGCCGCATCGAGGATCTGCGCGCCGTGGCGAAGATCGTCGCCGGCAAGACCGTCAACGCCAACGTCAATGCGATGATCGTGCCGGGAAGCGGTCTCGTGAAGGAGCAGGCGGAAGGCGAAGGCCTGGACAAGGTCTTCCTCAAGGCCGGCTTCGAGTGGCGCGAGCCGGGCTGCTCGATGTGCCTCGCCATGAATCCGGACAAGCTGAAGCCGGAAGAGCGCTGCGCCTCGACGTCGAACCGCAACTTCGAAGGGCGCCAGGGCTTCAAGGGCCGAACACACCTCGTCTCACCGGCGATGGCAGCCGCAGCAGCGATCGCCGGGCATTTCGTCGATATCCGCGAGTGGCGGTAGGGAGCCAAGCTCTCCCGTCATTGCGAGGCATAGCCGTTCGGAAGAACGGCGTCGCTTCGTTCGTAGTCAACTTGGACTGGATTGCTTCGCTTCGCTCGCAATGACGGAGTGCTACTCATAGTCCCTGCTCTCCTCAACGGCAGACTATGGTGGCGTGATCCCACCATGGGTTGATGGCGAGCTTGGCATCCAGCACGTCAAATCCCGCATCAGTCAGTTCGCGGCAGAGTTCGGGCAACGGTTTCAGCGTTCGATAGGGATAGCCGCCTCTCAACAAACAGAGCGAGCGCGCATCGCAGCTGGCCTTCGCCTCTTCGGACTTCGGTTCTCCGCACATGCTGCTGACGACGAAAATGCCTTCCGGCGCCAAAATCCGTCGAATCTCCTTCAAGCACATCCCTCGATCATGCCCGATAGGCAGTGGAGACACTGTCCGTCCATCACGATATCAAACGACGCATCATCGAAGACCGACATGTTGCAGACGTCGCCCTGTCGGAACGTGCCCTCCAGGCCGGCTTCTGCAAAGCGCTCCCCGGCCCAGTCGATCGCGGCTTGCGAGATATCAACGCCGCAGACCTCATAGCCTCGTCGCGCGAGCAGCATGGCGAGAACGCCGTTGCCGTAACCGATTTCCAGCACGCGCGCCTCCGGTTGAGGCAGGGCGCCGCTCTGCGCGAGATTGTCGAGACTCGCCGTCAGGCGCGCGAGCGCTCGACGGAAGTCCCGTCCCTGCCACTCCGGCAGACCGGCCCGCTCTGAGCCGGAGATATTCAGCATCGTAGTCGTACATAGGTGCCGGCCCCGGCGCTTCAGCCTGGAATTATTTCAGTTCGAAAGACAAAGCTTGAAAGACTTCTAACTTGGGCCTGGATCCGGCCATTCGGCTTGATCGCACACGAACGCTCCTCCACAGACGTTAGACCAAGAAAATGTCCACATCGATGGGGCTTCGATGAACGATACGATCTCGCTACGTCAGCAGCTCACAGCTGCTCCTGACCGTGTGCTGGCGCGACTGCCGTCGATGGGCAAGGTCATGGTGGTGACGCAGGGCGGCGGCGTCACGCACGAGCGCATCGGGGTCGTCGAGAGAATCAAAAAGGACGAAAGCCGGATCACGTTCGCAGGCTCCGCACACGACTGCACCGTCGACATGGCGCATGTGGCCTCCGCGATTGCCGACCGGTCCGGGCGAATGAAGGACAAGGTCCTGCCAAAACTCGAGTTCGCAGATACCGACGGCAGGCTGATGTTCAGCGTCGTCGGCCTCGACGGCCTCGAGAAGTTCGACGACGCGCTGGCGCGGTTCGTCGGCGTCGCGGTGGCGCCGACGGTCAAGGAACAAGGCCCCTCGGTGACCTTGGACGGGCGGGACCCGGGCCTTGCACCGCTGGTGGCGGCGCACAAGGCCGGCGAAGAGATCGCGATCGAATTGCAGAAGCCAGGCGTGGTGCAGCGCTGGCGCGGGTTTGTGCCGCCCGTTAATCCGGCGATGGGCTTCATCAACGTCATCACCTCGGACTTTCACTTGCACTTGCGCGGCGGCACCGTGGCGCGCTGGGAATGTCAGGAGACCAACGTCATCGGCCACGTTCGCCTGAGAGCTTTCGATGCCGATGGAAACCCCGTCGGCCTGACCCTGCAGGGCCCGCAAAACGCCTTTGAAGCCTCATGACGGCCGATCCCGCTGCGCTGTCAATGATCGCGCAGGCGCGCGGCACCTGGCTGGACCCGTCGACCGGTCGTGCCATCAAGCAGCGCGAACTGCTGCGCACGCTCGCGGGATATCAGGTGGTCCTGCTCGGCGAGACACACACGGTCTACGAGATTCATCGCTGGCAACTGCATGTCGCAACCATGCTGCACGCCCTGCATCCGAAGATCGCCGTCGGCTTCGAGATGTTTCCGCGAGCCAAGCAGGACGTGCTGGATGAGTGGGTCGCCGGCAGGCATTCAACCGACACCTTCCTGCACGCCGTCGACTGGCCGGCAGTCTGGGGCTACGACGCAAATCTCTATCTCCCGCTGTTTCATTTCTGCCGCCAGCAACGCGTGAAGATGCTGGCGCTGAACTGCCGCCGACCGCTGGTGACGCGCGTCGGCAAGGAAGGCTGGGCCGCCGTTCCTGAACGCGAACGCGACGGCCTGACGCCGGCCGCGGAGGCAACTCCTGCTTATCGGCAGCATCTGTTCGAGATCATGGGCGGAACGGCGGCAGCAATGCAGCCCAAATCCCAGGTCAAGTCCGCCGGCGATCCGGCGCTCGACCGCTTCATTCGCGCGCAGCAAACCTGGGATCGCGCGTTCGCCTGCAACATCGCGCGGGCGCTGGAGCAGCCCGATCCGCCGCTGGTGATCGGCATCATCGGCTCCGGCCATCTGCGATATGGCCATGGTACGCCTTACCAACTGTCCGATCTCGGCATCGAGAGGGTATCCGTGCTGCTGCCGACCTCCGATGCTGAACACGATCCGCGCAGGATCGCAGGTCTCGCTGACGCGATCTTCCGTCTGGACGAGGTCGAACCGCAGGCGCCGATGCCGCCGCGGATGCAAGCGGCCATGACCGCGCGGCGCACTGATGCGCCATTGCAAGAAGAGCGCAGCAACCCAGTCTGAGCTTGAACGCGCTCGATTGCTTTACGCTTCGCTCCCCCAAAGGCGAGCAAAGCGACGCCGCTCTTCGAACGGCTATGCCTCGCAACGACGCACTTAGAATTCGACCAAGACAAAATACAAAAATTCTCCTTCGATGGGTTCTACTCGCGCCATGCGCGCAAACGCCTCACAATTGAGGCGTTTTAATTGACGATGGGAAACACGCCCGAAAAGAGTTCCCACCATCGATGGGTGGCATTGGGGACTGAAATGCGTCGTACACATAAGAACACTCGCGCGCCGCGTGGCCGCGCAGCGGTGCTCGCGTTGGCACTGCCGGTGGCCTTGAGCGCTTCTGCCGAAGCGCAAACCGCGACTGAACGGCAACAGCCGCAGCAGACGGAGCAAGAGCAGCGCGACGCCGCCGGACGGCGCGTTGCGGCGAGTTACGGCGTAACGCTCGAAGAGATAAGCGTGTATGCTGATCGCGGTCCGCAACCGTTCCTCGAGCAGACCCAGAACGTGACGGTGATCGATCGCAAGCAACTCGAAGAGCGCCAGGTGCGCGACGTGCAGGATCTCGTCCGCTATGTACCGGGCGTCACCGTGTCGAAGACGACGTCCAGCACCGACCCGTTCGGCAATCTTGCCGGCTTCACCATACGCGGCGTCTCGAACAATCGCGTGCTGCAACTGGTGGACGGCGCGCGCGTGATCGAAAGCATCGTCGACGGCAACCGCGATTTCGTCGGCATGGGAAACCTCAAGGCGGTCGAGATCATTCGCGGCCCGGCCGGCGTGCTCTATGGCGCGGATGCACTGGGCGGCCTCGTTGCCTTCGTGACCAAGGATCCGGAAGATTACCTGAAAGGCCGTAACTTCGGCGGCCAGATCGACACAGGCTACGACTCCTACGACAATACCTGGTCGAAAAGCGGCACCGCCGCCTTCCGCTGGGGCGAATGGTCCGCACTCATCGGCGCGTCGCAACGCTCCTACAATGAGGGCACGCTGAGCAATGCCGATCCGAATGGCGGCATCTGGCCCTGCCCGCGCAATCGGGAGGCTATCCGCTGCAACGAGCTCAATCCGCTCGACGGCAACGACTACGACCTTCTGGGCAAGGTGGTGTGGAATCCGAATGCCGAGCACGAGGTCAAGTTCATCACCCAGGTCTACAGGAGCGACAAAACTGTCGATCAGCGGGCCGACCTCGGCCTGCAGGCCGGCGGCATCCGCAACCTGAGCTACATCCGCAATCAGGTGCAATCGAGTGAGCGCTACCAGCTGATCCACCGCTACACGCCGCAGCTTGGCTGGATCGATCAGATCCGCTGGTTCGTCTCGCATTCGCCTTTTGAACGCGACTTCACCGGCGACCGTCGACGACGACTCGCGAACGGCCAGCTCGACCGGCTGGATTTCCTGCTGAACTACAAGGAGCAGTTCACCGAAGGCGACATCCAGTTCAATTCGTCGTTCGCCACACCATTTGCGACCCACAAGCTGACCTATGGCGCCTATGTCAGCGTGACCGAGACTGACTACCAGCGGCGCGATACCACCACGAATCTCGCCACCGGTGCCGTGACGACCGTCAACGCCGGCGGTTTCAATTTCGCGGACGCGACGACGAGGCGCGCTGATGGATTCCTCCAGGACGAGATCGGGCTGTTCGACAATCGCTGGATCCTGACGCCCGGCCTTCGCTACGCGACCTACGAGCTCGATCCACGGCCAAACCCGTTTTACCGGGCGGTACCAGGCAAGGAGCCACGCGAGACCCACAGCGAGGAACTGGTCAAACAGCTGGGATCGGTGTGGAGGATCAACGAAAACATTTCATTGGTCGGACGCTACGCTGAAGGATTCAAGATGCCGACCTCTCAGCAGCTGTTTACGTCGCTGCCGAACGGCGGCGGCACAAACAGCGACCTTATTCCCAATCCCGACCTCCGCCCTGAGCGGGTCAAGAGCTACGAAGCCGGTGTCCGGATCCAGGGGCCGTCAGGCTTCTTCTCGGTCACCGGCTTCCGTGCCGACTACACCGACTTCATCCAGAACTTCGTTCAAGTGCCGAGCGCCACCAATCCGGGCTTCTTCGACTTCACCTACCAGAACCTGTCGAAGGTGAACACCTGGGGTGTCGAGGTCGAGGGCGAGTATCGCTTCCTGACCAACTGGATCGTCTCGGCCTCGCTTGCCTTCATCGACGGCACACAGGTCGCAACGCCGGACGCCCAGGAAACCGCCTTCGATGGGACGACACCGTTCTCCGGCACGTTCGGCATCCGCTACGTCGACCCGGAGATCGGCTTCGATGCGCAACTTCTGACCACATGGGCGAGCCAGGTTCTGGAGCGCTCCAGCCCGGCGCTCTACCGGCCCGATGGCTATGTCGCCTTCGACGCGATCTTCGCCTGGTCGCCGCGCTGGGTGCCGGGGCTGACACTGCGCGCGTCGGTCCTGAACATCGGCGACGCACGCTACTTCCGCTCGTTGAACGGTGCCACGAGCTACCCGATCGTTCCGACGACCGCGGTGGCCAGCGCCAATCCGCTCGAGCTGCAAATCGCGCCCGGGCGAACGTTCAAGGTCGGTGCGAACTACCAGTTCTGAAAGCGCGAATCCCTCCAGCGAGCTGGACCGGATGCGTGGCGTTCGAAGAAAGACGTTGCTTCGTTCGTCGATTCCCGCATCCGGTCCAGCGTGCTTTCAGGGAGGCGGCATGACTGACGCGAAGGTGTTGAACCCATGCGTGACATCCTGAAACAGATCTGGCGCTTTCTGCGCATCGCAGCGAGCGGACCTGGAAAATGGGTGAGCCTTCTGCTGCTGGTCTTCGTGATCGGCTGTCAATATGCCGCCATCCAGGTCACCGTCCGCTCGATCCAATGGTACGCTGATTTCTACAATGCGCTGCAGAAGCTCGATGTGCCTGTCATCACTGGACAGATCGGCGTCTTCTTCGCGCTCGCCGGCGCTTCCGCCGCGCTCTACCTCGTCGGCCGATACGCGCGAAAGGTGCTGCAGATCCGATGGCGGCGGCGGTTAACCGACACGCTGGTCGACGGATGGTTGGCAAACAAAGCGTATTGGCTTCTCAGTCCGCCCCTGGTCGAACGGGCAATCGACAACCCCGACCAGCGGATCGCCGAGGACTGCAACTTGTTCTGCGAATTCATTCTTGGCAGAGACGAAGGCTTACGTTCCGGCGTTCTCGATTTCGTCATGAAACTCGTCGGACTCTACACCTACGCGACGCTGCTGTGGCAGCTATCGACGTTCACGCTGTCGTTCAACGCCTTCGGAATCGACGTCGAAATCCCAAAATACATGTTCTGGCTCGCGCCCGTGTACGTTGCTATCGCGGTCGGGCTGACTCACGCGCTCGGCCGTCCCCTGTCCGGCCGGCTTGCGGAAGAACAGAAGCGTGAAGCCGATTTCCGTTCTGCGCTCATTCACGTGCGTGAGAACGCACCGGCTATCGCGCTTTTGCGCGGCGAAGCAGCAGAACGACATCTTCTGTCAGGTGGTTTCGAGCAAGTTGCCCGCATCTGGTATCAGGTGATCCGGCGCGAATTCATCTTCGGACTGTTTCAACGCCCGTATTTCCAAACCGTGCTGCGGATTCCGATCTTCATCGCGCTGCCGGGATTTCTCGCCGGAAAAGTCACACTTGGCGGGCTGATGCAGCTTGCGAACTCGTTCCAACAGGTGGTGACGGACCTGTCCTGGTTCGTGTTCAACTACAAATTCCTTGCCGATCTCGTCGCAACGACCCGACGCATGCAGAGATTTCTCGACGCAGCGCAATCAGTGCCGGCAGACCCCGCAAATGTTGTGCGGCCGGCTCCGGCCGGCGACGAATTACGGGTCGGAAACCTCACGCTCCGTGCGCCGGATAACCGCGTGCTTCTGAAGATCAATGACCTGACGATCCGACGCGGCCAAACGGTCTGGCTCAGTGGCGCTTCGGGCCTCGGCAAGAGCACGCTCTTCAAAACGCTCGCCGGACTGTGGCCGTACGCGAGCGGCAAGCTCGAATTGCCGGCCGGACGCCTCTGCTTCCTGCCCCAGCAGGTCTACCTTCCGCTGGTTTCACTCGGCGCCGCAGCGATCTATCCGGCGCTGCCGGACTCGCTGCCGCGGCCCGAGATCGAGGACCTGCTTCGCAAGGTTGGTCTGGGCCACCGGCTCGGTGCCGAGGCGGATACGGCCGGCGGCCTTTCCGTCGGCGAGCAGCAGCGGCTCGCGCTCGCGCGCGTGCTGGCGGCAAAGCCGGACTGGGTGTTCCTGGACGAGGCCACCAGCGCACTCGACCTCGATTCCGAGCGCAAGTTGATGACGCTGCTGCGGACGGAGATGCCTGATGCAACGTTCATTCTCGTTGCCCATCGCGAGCCCCAAGGTCTCAGCAACGTGGTGAGGATCGAGCTGCCGGAGGCGAGCGTGGATACTGTAACACCGGCTGCGGAGGGCATAGTGCAAGGCAACCTTGCGCTTCGAATGGGTTAATATCGGGGCCGATCGCGGTAACGCTCAGAAAATTTTCAGATCGCCTTGCCGCTTGCCTTGTGCTAGCCACGACGCATGTCGGCACGATTCTGCGCGCAACTGTTCGGCTTCGTGGTCCTGGTGACCGCGCTGTTCGCGCTGCCGCAGATGGCCCAGGCGCATGCGGGTCACGCTCATACAATGCACGCCCATACGATGCACGTGCACACAGCGCATGGCCATGCAACACAGCCCGCGGAGATGGCTGGCGTCGACTATGAGGTCGTCGAGCAATCGCTGCACGCGGCAACCTCGAACGTACCCGGCCAGGCGGACGATCCGCCCTGCTCTGATCGCGACTGCTGCACCCTGGGCTCGTGTGCCGCATGCTTCAGCATCGTCGCCCCGCTGCCGCCGCTGATCGCGCCACCATCGCTGACATCCGAAATCAGCCTCCTCGCAAATCCTCCACCGCCCGGCATCGTCGGTGCGGCACTGCGCCGGCCTCCCAGATCCTTCGCCTGACCCGCGGTTCGCAGCGATGACGCCCGACGTGGCGCGCCGTTGCGGGCGTTGCCCGTTGTCTCGCGAAGGATACCATCCATGTTGTCGTCTCTGGCTTCCGCGCTCGCAGCGGGAGTATTGATTGCCGGCCTGCTGCTCGGCGGAGCATCCGCGCACGAGGGTCACGATCACGGCGAACCTGCCGTATCAGCCCCGGCCAGCGTCGCCATGCGCGGCGAAGCCACATCCGAAAATATCGAGCTTGTCGCTGTCGCGCAGGGCGAGGAGCTGATCGTCTATCTCGATCGTTTCGATACCAACGCGCCGGTTGCCAATGCCGTGATCGAGGTCGAAACGCCTGACGGCCCGGCGAAAGCCGAGGCGAAAGACGACGGCACCTATCGCCTGAGCGCACCTTGGCTCGCAAAAGGCGGTCACCTCGACCTGATCTTCACCGTCACCGTTGCTGGTGCCACCGACATTCTGCCGCTCGCCATCGACGTTCGCGCTGCCGAGGCGGGCGCCGAGAAAGGCGATGTGGCAGGTGGCCTTAAAGCTCGTGGTCTCCTGTCGTCGAATGTCGCAGGCGCCGCCCTTCTTGGCATCCTGATCGGCGCGTTCGCGATGGCGCTGGGCCGGCGACGCCGCACGACGGCAATGCTGGCGATCACCGCGGCGGTGGTGCTCGTCGCCCCTTCCCTCGCTCACGAAGGCAACGATAGCGACGAGTCGAGAATGGAAGCGCCGGCGACGGACGGCACCAAGCTGCCCGCGCCAGTCCTGGGCGACCGCGCCGCACGACTGCCGGACGGCACCATTTTCATTCCGAAATCCGTGCAGCGCATCTTCGGCCTTCGCACGGCGATCGCGGCGAAGCGCACGTACAAACCGTCGATTGAATTGCCCGGCCGCATCATTCCCGACCCGAACGCCAGCGGCTTCGTGCAATCCGCCATCGGCGGGCGGCTTGCTCCGCCGCCCGGCGGCTTTCCACAGCTGGGCCAGCGGGTGAAGCGTGGAGACGTGCTGGCCTATGTCACGCCCCCGATGCAATCCATCGACGTCTCTGACATGCGCCAGCGCCAGGGCGAGCTCGATCAACAGATCGCCATCGTCGAGCGCAGGCTGAAGCGGCAGGAGACGCTGGCCCCGAGCGGCGCCGTGGCACAGGCGCAGGTCGAAGAGACCAGGCTGGAGCTGCAGGGCTTGCGCGATCGCCGCGTCTCGCTCGACAGGATCCGTCGCGAGCCCGAGGAGCTCGTTGCGCCCGTCTCCGGCGTCGTTGCCGAAGGCCGGCCGGTCGCAGGCCAGATCGTGCAGAGCAACGCCGTAATCTATCAGATCGTCGATCCGGCCAAACTGTGGATCGAGGCGCTGAGCTTTCAGTCACTGCGCGACGTGAAGGACGCGTCCGCGCGAACTGGAGCGGGCACTGCACTGACGATCGCCTTCAAGGGCTCGGGCTTCGCCGACCGCAGTCAGTCGATTCCTGTGCACTTCGCCGTCGAACGCGGCGCGGAAGGCCTGCGCGCCGGAGAATTCGTGACCGTGTTCGCACATGTCGGGACGGGCAAGGAGGGCATCGCGCTGCCGCGCAGCGCGGTGATCCGCGCCGCAAACGGACAGGATTTCATCTATGAGCATGTCAGCCCCGAACGGTTCGAGGCACGGCCGGTGCGCACCGAACCGCTGGATGGCGATCGCGTGTTGATCGCAGCCGGCATCGATGCCGGCAAGCGCGTCGTCGTGCAAGGCGCCGAATTGGTTGGACACGTGCGGTGAGACGTCATTGCGAGGCATAGCCATTCGAAGAACGGCGTCGCTTTGCTCGCCTATGGCGACGAAGCAATCCAGTCTGAGCCGGACGCGGATGCCGCGTCTTTGTTTTGCGCGCTTCGCGCGCGGCTGGATTGCTTCGCTTCGCTCGCAATGACGGAACGCTGAGGAGCGATAATCGATGTTCACTTTCCTCGTCACCCAGTCGCTGCGCAACCGCCTGCTGGTGCTGGCGCTTGCTGCCAGCCTTATGGTGTTCGGCGCCTTCGCCGTCACCCGCCTGCCGGTCGACGTGCTGCCCGACCTGAACAAGCAGGTCGTCACCATCATGACCGAGTCCGAAGGGCTCGCGCCGCCCGAAGTCGAGCTTCTGGTCACATTTCCCATCGAAACGCAGATGAACGGCGTGCCCGGCGTGACCCGCGTGCGCTCGGTATCCGGCGTCGGACTGTCGTTCGTCTATGTCGAGTTCGAATGGGGCGGCGACGTCTACCGCAACCGCCAGCTCGTCGCCGAACGGCTGAACCTCGCGCGCGAGCAGCTGCCCGCCAACGTGCTGCCGAGACTCGGCCCGATCAGTTCGCTGATGGGACAGATCGTCATGGTCGCCGTCACCAGCGACAAGGCCTCGCCGATGGAGCTGCGCGAGGCGGCGGATTTCACCATTCGCCCGCGTTTGCTCAGCATTCCGGGCGTAGCCCAGGTGATTCCGATGGGCGGCGAAGTGCGGCAATATCGCGTCGCGCCCAATCCTTCGGCGCTCCGGGCGCTCGGCGTCACCTACCAGCAGGTGGAACTGGCGCTGCAGCAGTTCGGCACAAACGCCGGCGGCGGCTTCACCGATCTCGACGCGCGCGAGTATCTCATCCGTAACATCGGCCGCACCACCAGCCTGGACGATCTGCGCAACATGGTCGTCGCCACCATCGAGGGCCGGCCCGTGTTTCTGCACCAGGTCGCGTCGGTGGAGTTCGCCGCACGGGTCAAGCGCGGCGACAGCGGCTACATGGGCAAGCCGGCGGTGGTCGTAGCGGTCGAGAAACAGCCGAATGTTGACACCATCGCGCTGACGCACACCATCGAAGAAGCCTTGCAGGAGCTCAACCGCAGCCTGCCGCAGGGAATCAAGGCGGACAGCCTGATCTTCCGGCAGGCCAACTTCATCGAAACATCGATCGGCAATGTGCGCGTGGTGCTGCTGGAAGCAGCAGTCGTCGTCGCCGTGGTGCTGTTCGCGTTCCTTCTGAACTGGCGCACCACCGCGATCTCGCTGACGGCGATCCCGGTGTCGATCCTCGCGACTGCGGTCGTATTCTATTTCGCCGGCATCTCCATCAACACCATGACGCTCGGCGGTATTGCCATTGCCATCGGCGAGCTGGTCGACGACGCGGTGGTCGATGTGGAGAACATCTTCCGCCGGTTGCGCGAGAACCGTGCGCTGGGCAATCCACGCTCGACTTTCGACGTGGTGGTAAGCGCCTCACAGGAAGTCCGCTCCGGGATCGTCTATGCTACCGGCATCATCATCCTGGTGTTCGTGCCGCTGTTCGCACTGTCCGGTATCGAGGGCCGGCTGTTCGTACCGCTCGGACAGGCCTACATCATCTCGATCCTGGCGAGCCTCGTCGTATCGATCACGCTGACGCCGGTGATGGCCTACTACCTGCTGCCAAACTTGAAAGGCCATGCCGATCAGGAGAGCGGGCTGGTACGCCTGCTCAAGCGCGCCTACCGCTCCGGCCTCGAAGGCAGTTTTCGGCGCAGCCGCGGCATCCTCGGCGTCACGGCCCTGCTCGTCGCCGTGGCGACGTTCGCCGCGCTGCAGTTGCCGCGCTCGTTCCTGCCGCCGTTTAACGAAGGCACTTTCACGATCCTGGTCAACTTCAACCCGGGTATCTCGCTCGCGGAATCAAATCGCGTAGGCGCGATCGCCGAGCGCCTCGCGATGGAGGTGCCGGAGGTGAAAACCGTCGGCCGCCGCACCGGACGCGCGGAACTCGACGAGCATGCCGAAGGCGTGCACGTCAGTGAACTCGAGATCGATCTCAAGCCATCGAGCCGATCGAAGGCGGATATCGTCGCTGACATCCGCGCGCGGCTGTCGGTGCTGCCGCTGTCGATCAATGTCGGCCAGCCGATTTCGCACCGCCTCGACCACATGCTGTCCGGCATCCGTTCCGAAATTGCGCTCAAGGTGTTCGGGGATGATCTGGATGCGATGCTGCGCAAGGCCGAGGAGCTGCGTGAGAAGCTCACTCAGGTCGGCGGGCTGACCGACCTTCAGGTCGAGAAGCAGGTGCGAATTCCGCAGCTTGAGATCCGCATCGACTACGGTCGCGCGGCGCTCTACGGGATACAACCTGCCGCCGTGGTCGACCAGCTCAGCCGGCTGTCGAACGGTCGCGCCATCTCCCGCGTCGTCGACGGCTACCGCCGTTTCGACGTGGTGTTGCGGCTGCCTGACAATCTGCGGACCGCCCAGGGGCTTGGCGATCTGTTGATTGAAACGCCAAGCGGCTGGATCCCGGCGCGGCAGGTCGCGACCATCCGCGAGACCGATGGACCGAACCAGATCCTGCGCGAGAACGGACGGCGGCGGATCGTCGTGCTCGCCAATTCGGACGGCCGCACCGACATGGCGGCCATCATCCAGAAGATCCGGGAGGTGGTGCGAGATACGCAGGTGCCGGAGGGAATGTCGATCAGCGTAGAGGGCACATTCCAGGCACAGGAACAGGCTGCTCGCACCATCGGTCTTCTCTCGATCGTCTCGCTGCTGTTGATTTTTGCGATCCTCTATAGCCGCTACCGGTCGGCGGTGCTGGCGTTGATCATCATCGGCAGCGTGCCGCTGGCCCTGATCGGCTCCGTCGCGGCACTGTGGATCTCAGGCCAGCCGCTCTCGGTCGCGAGCATGATCGGCTTCATCACCTTGACGGGGATCGCTGCACGCAACGGCATCCTGAAGATCAGCCACACGATCAATCTGGCGCTGCACGAGGGGCTGCCCTGGGGCCGCGACCTGGTGACGCGCGGCTGCCTCGAGCGAATGACGCCGGTGCTGATGACCGCGCTCTCAGCCGGCGTGGCGCTCGTGCCGCTGCTGATTGACGCGGCGAATCCGGGAAAAGAGATCCTGCACCCGGTCGCCGTGACGATCTTCGGCGGGCTGATCAGCGCGACGCTGCTCGACGCCTTCGTAACGCCGCTTCTGCTGCTTGCCTTCGGCCGCAACGCCGTCGAGCGGCTGCGCCAGGCGGACGGCGAGACGACGCCTACGGCCGCGCCAACCCCCTCATACTGATTACCCCAACTGGAGAATGACCATGAGACTGAAGGCCTTGATCGCCGCCGCGGCGCTGGTTCTGGTAACGCCGGCCCTGGCTCACGCGCCGAAGAGCAAACACGGAGGGCGGATCGTCCTTGCGGGCGCCTTCCATGTCGAAATGGTGGCGGCGAATGGCGGGGTCGACGTCCACCTGCTCGATCACAACGACAAGCCGGTCGCGGTGAAAGGTTACAAGGGTGTCGCGATTCTCGCGGTCGAGGGCAAGAGCCAGCGCATCATGCTGGAGCCAGTGGGCGACTTGCGGCTGTCGGGCAAGGCGGCAGTCGCACTCCCCAATCAACCGAAGGGCGTGATCCAGATCATCCCGCCCGACGGCAAGGCGGTGAGCGCCAAGTTTGACTGATAGCGGCTCGCCGCGCGCCCACCTCCCTGCAATGCGCCGCTCTGCAGGAGAGGGAGCGCGGTCGGGAGCTGCTGCGCCAGCTGTTGAAACTGGCGGCTGCTGCCACCCTGAGACACGAATTCCGCTAAACTGGCGGCGCCATGTTGTCCCGCGCCGCTACCCTGCCCCTGACCAGCGCTGAGGCCCGCCGCATTTGGCTGCGGGCGCAGCGGCTCGATGTGCGCGAGCCGTTCGGCTCAGGCAGCGACGCCGTGGCCGCGGCAGTGAACCAGCTGGGCTACGTGCAGATCGACACGATCAACGTCGTCGAGCGTAGTCACCACCACATCCTGTTCTCGCGCATACCCTCCTATCGACGGACGGACCTGCGGCATGCGCAGACGGTCACCAAGAGCGTGTTCGAGTACTGGGCGCATGCGCTCGCCTATCTGCCGACGGAGACCCTGCGCTTCTTCATCGCCGACATGAAGCACTACCGGCTCAACCCCGGCAGATGGTTTGCATCCGTACAGCCGAATGATCTGCGAAGGGTGCTACGACTTGTCACCCGCGACGGCGCCCTGACCATCCGCGACATCGAGGACGATGTTCTGCAGGACAAGTTACACCCGTGGGCCAGCCGCAAGCCATCGAAGCGCGCGCTGGAGTACGCCTTCTTTCTCGGCAGGCTGGCGATCAGCGAGCGCAATGGCATGCTGAAGACCTACGAGCTGATGACGCGACATTTCGGCTGGGAGAAGCCGCCGAAGGCGGCATCCGCAACCGAGATCGCGGCCTACCTGCTCGATCGGGCCTTGCGCGCGCAGGGTATCGTCAGCCTCGATTCGGTCTGCCACCTCGATGCGCCGCGAAAGCCCGCCGTCGCGAAGCTGATCGGCGCACGCGTCCGGCGCGGCGAGCTCATCCCAGTCGCCATCGACGGCGCGGGCAAGCAGGAGCACTGGACAGCACCCGGGACGCTTGATGCCAGCGGAGGCATCGCACCCGAACTGGTGCATATCCTGTCGCCGTTCGATCCGCTGATCATCCAGCGCAAGCGCACAAAACTGTTCTTCGGCTACGACCACAAGTTTGAGGCCTACCTGCCGAAGGAGAAACGGCAGTTCGGCTACTTCGCGCTGCCGGTGCTGGTCGGCGACGGCATCGTTGCCGCCCTCGACATCAAGACCGATCGTCAGAACAGGCGGCTGCTGATGCAGAAATGGACCTGGGTCGGCAACGGAACGAAGAGGAGCGCGCGCAGGGAGCTGAAGCGCAACATCGAGGAGGAACTCGATCGCTTCGAGAAGTTTCAGCTCGGGGATTGAGGGTGACAGGGAAAATCGTCATTGCGAGCGAAGCGAAGCAATCCAGTCCGAGGTTACAGCAAATGCCACGCTGGATTGCTTCGTCGCCATAGGCGAGCGAAGCGACGCCGTTCTTCGAACGGCTATAGGCGAGCGAAGCGACGCCGTTCTTCGAGCGGCTATGCCTCGCAATGACGATAGGCTTAGCGCATCAACGTCTCAGGTCTTCAATTTGAGCCGTCCCATGAAATCGCGTTTTCCGAGCGGCACGCCCTTGTGGCGGAGGATGTCGTAGGCCGTGGTCGCATGGAAGTAGAAGTTGGGCAGCGAGAACGACATCAGGAAACCTTCCGCGGTGAACGGTAGCGTACGCTCGCCGATCTTGAACATGACGTCGCGGCCGATGAGTGCGTTGACGGCCTCGGGCGTCAGGCCTGAGAGCTCGCTGCGCGCCTCGGTGATCAGCGCCTGAAGCGCCGCGTAGTCGAGGCCGGGCTTGACGGTCGGAGGAACGAATATCCCGTTCCTTGCTGCCTCGATCGCGCCGCGCGAGTGGTGCGCGACCGAGACGATCTGGAAACGCAAGGGATGCATGTCGGCGAACAGGCGCGTCTCGACGATTTCCTCCGGATCGGTGCCATTCTCGCGGAAATGCGAGAGGCCTTTCTCAAGGAAACCGCTGACTGCACCGAGAATCTGCAGGTAGTGCGCGACGCTCGCATCGTAGAGTGAAAAAGCCATGCGGTCCTCCCGTCTCAATGTGTGTTGGACTTGTGGCGACACAGTTCCCAAAAATATTGCCGATTGCAATGACAGAAACTTTCGAAACGCGGCCTCGACCTTGTGTTTGCCGTCCCGACGCTCCATATTCCTGATCGTCGTCAACAACGAAAGGAGGTGATCCAGTGTCTCATTCGAAGCGCTGTCACCTCGCTGGGGTCGCCTGACAGCTTGACTTGAAGCTTTGGCGCCTCAGCGCCAGGACCAGCGAGTTCAAAGGAAAGGCGCACCGGAGGTTTCCGGTGCGCCTTTCTGCTGCTGGGGATGCCGGTTCTAGCGCTCGCATCCTCTTGCGGCGACCTCGTCTGAAAACCAAAAAAAGACACCGGCACCTCATAAAGCGAGCGGCGCTTTTCCATTTGGCGTCTGTGCGCAGGATTTTGGCGGCAAAACTGGTACGAACGGCTAATCCAGCGCAAGCGATACAGCAAATCTCGCGCGATACAGGCCTTCCACTTTCCCAATTCATGGCCTAAAACGCGCGCCCTCGGAGTTGGTTTAGACTTCGAGTCTCATATGTCTCGAAAGCTCTGGAGGAGCAAAGCTTGGCCAAGGCGAAAGCAAAAGCCGCCGTGAAACGCAAGCCTGCGACAACGCAGGCGCGCGCCGCTGCAACGCGTGCAGCGAAAGCGCCGAAGAAGGCTGCGGCCAAGCCCGTAAAGTCAGGCGTTGCGAAGCCGGTCAAATCGGCCGCCAAGACGCCTGCTGCCAAATCATCTGTCGTCAAGGCGGCAGCTGCAAAGACATCCGCTGCCAAGTCGCCTGCCGCCACCGCCGCCAAACCGGGCAAGGTAACACCCGTCGTCGCTGCGGAGCGAAAGGCCGAACAACTGACCCTGCCGATGGCGAAGCCCGTCGAAGCGCCGACGAAACCGGCTGCCGTGCCCACGAAGCAGGCTCAAACGCAGCCTGTAGTGGCGACAAAGCCGCTATCGATCGTACGCAAGCCACATGCTGCTTCGCCGCGTGCGGATCTTCCGCCGGACGCTGGATTCACGCTGCTGGTCGACGGCCATTTCAAAAACCAGTTCGACGATCTCAAGGACGCGAAGGCAGCCGCGTCTGATCTCAAGGGCAGGTTTCCAATGCTCAAGATCGAGATCTACGACGCCGCCACGAAGACAAGACTGCCGGCCTGACGTCGGCGATCGTGATCGCGGATGACGGCGTTTTCAGCGCTTCACGCCGCCGCGCTCTTTTTCGCCAACATCCACCGCTTCCTGCAATACCCCGAACAGCCACGCCAGGCCTGCATCCATCATGGCTGCCCTGGTCGCAATGGCGCGGATCGCATACTTGCGGAGGCGAAGCGGCACCTCCCGGCTCACCAGCCCGAAACGTCGTGCCTGCATCGCAACGAAGCGTCGTGGCATTGCCGCAATCAGATCAGTTTCCGCGACGGTAGCCAGAGCCATTGCGAAGTCCGGCACGGTCAGCGCGACGCGGCGCGCGAGGCCCTGCCCTTCTAACGCGCTATCGACAAAGCCATGCGCATCGCCGGTGAGCGAGACCACGAGATGCCGCGCCTTGCAGAACCGGTCCAGCGTCGGCCGGACGGCGAACGGGTGCCGCGGCCGGGCGACGACCACAAAGTCCTCCTCAAAGATCGTCCGACCGACGAAGCGCGTCGGCACGCTGTCGATAGGGGCAATGGCGATGTCCATGGCACCGGCTTCGAGATCACTCAGCACCGGCTCCCAGGCGCGGTCCGGCGAGCGACCTCCCTGTGGCGGCAGCAACTGGCGCAGCCCGATATCGATGCCAGGCGCGCGGCTCTGCAAAATCGACAGCAGCGGATACAGGATCACCGACGAGATTCCGTCGGGCGCGCCAATGATGAAGCGGCGCGACGATCTTGCCGGATCGAACGCCTCGGCAGAGGAGATGACGTGGCGCACGCGCGCCAGCACATCACTTATCGGCTCGGCCAACTGCGCAGCACGCGCGGTCGGCACCACGCCCTTCGGGGTGCGCAGAAACAGCGGATCATTCAGCAACAGTCGCAGCCGTCTCAGGCCGTGACTGACGGCGGACGGCGACAGGTTCAGTTGCGCAGCGGCGCGGCCGACGTGGCGTTCACGCAGCACCACTTCGAACAACGTCAGCAGGTTGAGGTCGGCGCGGGATAAATCAATTTCATTCAGCATAATCCTGAAATCATATCACTGGATTCATCATGTCCCAAGTGGGATCGGTTGGCGGCGGGCAGGCAGCATCAAGCATTCTGGAGAAAGACCCATGTCGTCCCCGACTTATCCGACCCTGGCGGCTACGAGCCGCGAAGCCTTCATCGAACAGGAATTCCACCTCGGCCGCGACCGACTGGCCCACCACCCGTCCGGCGACGCACTGGCTTCGGCGCAAGCCTTCAGCGTCGTCGAGTTCTGGCGCGAGGCCGGCCCGTCACTCTGGTTCGCGAAGGACAAGGACTTCGATCGGCGCTTTCGCGAACGCCTGCTGTCCACGCACGAGGCGGCGGCGCAGGGCCAACTTGACGGTTGGCTGGCGACGCCCTACGGCGCGCTCGCGCTAGTCCTGCTGCTCGACCAGTTTCCACGCAACGCCTTTCGCGGAACGCCGCGCATGTACGCGACCGACGCGCGGGCGCGCACCGTAGCCGCCGTCGCGATCGAGGCGGGTCACGATCAGGCGGTGCCGAAAGACCTGCGGCTGTTCCTCTATCTGCCGTTCGGGCATTCGGAAAATCTGGCGGATCAGGCGCGTTCGGTCGCGCTCGCCGAGGGCCTGGGCGAGCCCGACCTTTCACACGCAAAAAGGCACTGCGACATCATCCGGCGCTTCGGACGCTTTCCACATCGCAATCCGATCCTCGGGCGCAGAATGACGGCGCAGGAACAGGCCTATCTCGATCACGGCGGCTATGCCGGGTGACAGGTCCTCGTCATACTTCGCGCCGGCCTCAGGAGCGAATTCCAATTCGAGAAGGACACCAACAAAGTTACAATTCTCGCGGCGTTTATGGTCGCGGCAAAATGATGGAGCGAATTCTGAACCACGACACTGGTTCACGCATGGACGAATGCGCTGCGGCATGAGAAAATACGATACGAAGCTGGTGCACTTCTGCTTGACGTTCGCACGCAGGATTTGCGGCAATGAACATCAAGTCCAGCGTGCTGGCCGGCGCAGCGTGTCATGCTGGCGAGAGGGTCGATGCCTCAAACCGTCACCAGGCCTAGTACCAAAGTCAAGACGAAGGTCGAGCGGCCGCGGCTGCACAAAGTGATCCTCGTCAACGACGACTATACGCCGCGCGAGTTCGTCGTCATGGTGCTCAAGGCCGAGTTCCGCATGACTGAAGATGAAGCCTACAAGGTGATGATCACCGCGCATCGCCGTGGTGTGTGTGTGGTCGCCGTCTACACGCGCGACGTTGCGGAGACCAAGGCCACACGTGCGACGGACCTCGGCCGCGCCAAAGGCTATCCGCTGATGTTTACCACCGAGCCGGAAGAATAGCGGCGTCGGGTCCAGTGGCGCCTGCGGATGACGCTTTCTCCAAATTCCAGAAGCAGCGCAACGATTTGCGGAACTTTTCGTTTCCACATTCGTTGATCACAATATCTGCTTTGGATTGGATTTTGTCATGGCCGATGCGATCGAAATTGCCACGCGGCGGGTGCTTGAGACCTACACGCTGATGTTCAGTGCGGCGAAGGCGGAAGACGCGCGCGAAAGCTTGGTGGATTACTTGCAGAAGGTGTTTTCTGCCGGAGAAACCGATGAAGGTCGGCTCGCGGTCTGCGGCCTCGTTTACCTGCGCGAGCGGGAAGGACGCAGCGATCCTGTGGCCGAGGGATTCACCGGGCTGTAACGGAGCCCGCTGCCGCAGCTCCATTCCCTTCGCTTTCCGTCGGATAAACGCCGCTCAGCACCGCCTCGAAATGTCCCTTGACCTGCTCGTTGCAAAGGCACGACTTTGCCTCGAGCGCGCTTCTGTTCGTCACCAACAACGCGCCTCGGCGCGTTTGCAAAAGCCCTTCCCGCCGAAGCGACTGGATCACGCGACTGGCATAGGAGCGCCCGACACCGAGCATGGCCGCGAGTTGCTCCTGCGTGAGCGGCACGGCCGTATCGCCGGTGCGCTCCAGAGCCGAGACGATCCATTTCGCCGTGCGCTGCTCGATCGAATGGGTGGCGTTACAGGCCGCCGCCTGCATCATTTGCGCCAGCATGCAGTCGGCATAGCGTGCGAACATTCCGCTCAGCGTTGTCGATCTTTCCTTCGCGGCCTCGAGCACATCGAGACGCAGATGCATGAAGGGGCCGGCGAATTGCACGACCATCCGTGTAAAGGCCGGCAGGTTGCCGCGGCTGACGACGCCGCCCACCGCGCCTTCACGACCGACCAGCATTGTTTCGACTTCGCGACCGTCCTCGCTCGCCACGACGTAGGAGACGAGACTTGGCCCGCATGGAAAATACACGGTGCCGACGTGATCGCCCGGATTGTAGAGCAGATGCCGGGCAGGATAGTCCGCCGCTTCAAGAGCGGAAGCAATCAGGGCGTAGTCGACCGGCCGCAATGCACGCAATAGATTGTTCTGCGGCCGAGCGGCTGCGGCAGTCGATTCGGCAAATATCATCTTTTCCAAAAGATCGGTCCCCGTGGTGAATTTCACTACCAAATGCGGAACCGGCCTGTATGTTCACTCGTGCACACTTGTACTGGTGAAAGTTCCTTGCGCGCGGTTGATTTGCAAGGAGAAAATGGCGCCAGTGCATTTCTCTCGCCCCACGGATAGTCCATGACCACACCCCTCGCGCAGAAGATTGCCCGCGAATACGGCACGCCGGCCGCCGTGATCGACATGGATCGCGTCGAGCGCAACATCGCTCGCGTACAGGCCCAGTGCAATTCGGCCGGGCTCGCCAATCGCCCGCACATCAAGACGCACAAGAGTCCGCTGCTAGCGGCTCTGCAACGCGACGCTGGCGCGAAAGGCATCACCTGCCAGAAGCTGGGCGAGGCCGAAGTGATGGCTGACGGCGGTCTCGACGACATCCTGATCAGCTACAATCTCCTGGGCGAGGAGAAGATGGCACGGCTTGCCGCCCTGATGCGGCGCGTCAACGTCACGGTCGTGGCCGACAACCCTACCGTGATCGCCGGGCTGCCACGCGCCGCCGCGCAGGCAGAACGCACACTCTCCGTCGCCGTCGAGTGCGATACGGGCCGCAAGCGCGCCGGCGTGGAGACGCCGGCCGAGGCCATCACCCTTGCAAAGGACATTGCCGGCGCCAAGGATCTCTCGTTTGCAGGCTTCATGATGTATCCAACCGAGAGCGGCTGGGACGAGGCGCAGGCCTTCTATGACGCGGCACTGAAGGGCGTGCGGGAGGCGGGACTCGAACCGAGGCTGGTCTCGACCGGCGGCTCACCGAACCTGAAGAACCTCGGCAAGCTCAAGGGAGCGACCGAACATCGACCAGGGACCTACATCTACAACGACCGCATGCAGGTTGCGGCCGGCGTCGCCACGCTCGACGACTGCGCACTGCACATCTACTCGACCGTAGTCAGCCGCGCTGCCGCCGATCGCGGCATTCTCGACGCGGGGTCAAAGACACTGACGTCGGATCCTGGAGGCGGCCTCGACGGCTTCGGCCTGATCATCGAGCATCCGGAGGCGAAGATCGCCCGCTTTGCGGAAGAACACGGCATGCTCGATCTCTCGCGGAGCAACACGCGACCGAATGTCGGCGACGTCGTGCGGATCGTTCCCAATCATGTCTGCGTCGTCGTCAATATGGTCGACGAAGTCGTCATGGTGCGCGGCGACGAGATCGTCGGCACGCTGCCGGTCGCTGCGCGCGGCAAGCTGCGGTAGCGGATCGCGGCTCAAACGAGCGTCGAAGTCAATAACCTCCTCCGTCATTGCGAGGCGCAACGCGACGAAGCAAACCAGCGCAACAACTGTGGCCAATTCAAATTGGATTGCTTCGTCATGGGCGAGCGAGGCGACGCCGTGCGTCGAACGGCTATGACTCGCAATGACAATCATCGACTCATTGCCAAGAGCTAGTGACCCATGCGCGTTCCTTTCTTCTACGGTTGGATTGTCGTCGCCGTCACCTTCGTGACGATGGGGATCGGCGTCAACGCGCGGACCTTCTTCTCGCTGCTGCTGTCGCCGATCGTTGACGAGTTCGGCTGGCATCGGGGCGTGACCGCAGGCGCATTCTCGTTCGGCTTCCTCATGTCGGCGATCTTCAGTCCGCTGATCGGGCGACTGATGGACCGCACAGGACCACGAACCGTGATGGAATCAGGCGTCGCGCTGATGGCGGCGGGCCTGCTGCTCGCGCCGCTGACGAGCGAGCCGTGGCATCTCTACCTGACGATCGGCGTGCTGGTCGGCGCCGGCAGCGTCTGCCTTGGCTATTCCGGCCAGTCGCTGTTCCTGCCGAACTGGTTCGTGCGCAAGCGCGGGCTGGCGATCGGCATCGCCTTTGCCGGGGTCGGCATCGGTTCGATCACACTGTTACCCTGGATGCAGGTGTTGATCGAGCGGGCGGGATGGCGGACCGCCTGCTGGACGCTGGGCCTGTTGATTCTCGTCGTCCTTGCACCGATCAATCTGTTGCTGCGCAAACGGCCCGCGGACCTGGGATTGCAGCCCGACGGCGATGCCGCGCCGACGCTGGATTCTCAGCGCCCGACCAACATCGTCGATCGCGCCTGGGCATCGGTCGAGTGGACGCTGTCGCGCGCGCTGCGTACGCAGCGCTTCTGGTGGCTGGCGCTCGCGTACTTCTCCGGCCTGTACTCCTGGTACGCGGTGCAAGTCCACCAGACCAGATATCTGATCGAGATCGGATTCTCGGCGAGCGCTGCGGCCTGGGCGCTCGGCGCCGTCAGCCTCATCGGCATTCCCGGTCAGATCTGGCTCGGGCATCTCTCGGATCGGATCGGCCGCGAATGGATCTGGACCGTGAGCTGCCTCGGGTTCGCCATCTGCTTTCTCATGCTGATCGCGCTGAAGCACGCACCGTCCATGCCGCTGCTTTATCTGATGGTGATTGCGCAGGGCTTCCTCGGCTACGGCCTCACATCCGTCCTTGGCGCCATCGCGATGGAAATCTTCGAGGGCAAGCACTTTGGCGCCGTTTACGGCACGCTCACGCTCGCGGGGCTGGTGGGCGGCGCAGCCGGTCCATGGATCACCGGCGTGATCCACGACCAGACAGAGAGCTACGCGCTTGCGTTCTGGATCGGCATGATCGTTTCCGTCGTGTCGATATTCTCAATCTGGCTGGCGGGCCCGCGCCAGATCCGCGCGGTGGCAGGGCAGATGCACCGCGTGAAGCCGTCGTAAGGCCCGTCACTGCGAGGCCAGCCGTTCAACGCGCGACGTCGCTTCGCTCGCTTATGGGATGTGCCTTTCACAATGACGCCGCGCTTCCTCAGCGCCGCGGCGGCGGCGTGCCGGCGGGCGGCGGACCGACAGTCTGGTTCTGACCGGTCAGGAGCGGCGTGATGCGGCGGATGGTCGAACGACGGTTGGCGCGCTCCGGACCGTCCGTCGCCACCTTCAGATATTGCTCACCGTAGCCTTGCGACGTCAGATTCTCCGGCGGCACCTGGAATTGCTCGGTGAGCACTTGCGCCACGGCTTCCGCACGCCGATCCGACAGCGACAGGTTGTCGACATCGGGGCCGACCGCGTCGGTGTGTCCTTCGATCAGGAACACTTCTCGCGGATTGCGAGAGATCGCCTGGTTGATGCCCTGGGCGATGGCGGCAAGCTTCTGCGCCTGGTCCTGCGTGATCTCCCATGAGCCGGTCTCGAACGTGATCGTGTCGAGATCGATGCGCGGCATGCGATCACGCACCGCGGGGCTATAGCGGATCTCGTCGAGCGTATAGCGGCGATCGATGCGCTCGACCGGTGGTGCGATCAGCGTTTCGTAGATCAGCCCCGGATCCGCCTCTTCCGCCTCGACGATGTAGCGCTCTTGCGGGATGCGAACGACCGGCGGCGGCAGATCGACATAGTAGCCGCCGAAACCAGGCGCGAACCCCGGCCGCGGACGAGGCCGGAACGAGTTGTCGATGATGATGACTTCGCGCCCACGGTCGTCGCGGCGAATGCGACGAAGCAGCTGACCGTCGCGGTCGTTGACCGTGATGATTTGCGTACCGTCGGGACGAACGACGATCGTGCGCGTCTCAGCGCCGTGCTGGCGCACCTGCACATCGCGCGCGCCGTAGCGGAAGCGGTCGATTTCGTTGTGGCGCACAAACGATTGCCCGCTCGGATCGCGAATGATGACACGCCCGGGTTCGCGGATGATCGTGCGACCGCCTTCCTGCGTCTCGCGGCGTTCTGAGCGGAACCGCTCGATCTGCCGCGGCTCCGGCCTGTCGCTGCGCGAGATCGGCGCAACCGCAGTCGCAGGAGGCGGTGGCGGCAACGGAGCAGCGACCGTGGGCGGCGGAGGACGTCTGACTGCGTCGGGCGCCGCACGTGTGGCGGATGGCGCCTGCATGGCTCCCGCCGGAGCGCCAGGTGCTGCAGGCGGCGTCCCCGGAGCAACCTGCGGCGGCACCGCGGATGGCGCTGGCGCGCCCGGGGCATCCGGACGGGGGCCACCATCGCGCCGTTGCATTTGCCCGGAGGGTTGTCCCGCCGGCGGCGTGGTCGAAGGCGAAGGGGCCGCTGCAGGCGGCGGTGCTGCGGGCGCCGCAGCTGGGGGAGCCGCCGCCGGTGGCGCGGACGGCGCGGATTTCGTCGCAGGCGGTGGTGATGGAGGTGCCGATGGTGCGGACTTCGTCGCAGGCGCAGGCGGTGGCGGCACTGACGGTGCAGATTTCGTGGCCGGTGACGGCGCTCCCTTCTGCTGCTCCGACGGCGCGGATTTCTGAAGTTGCTGCTGTGGCGCCGGTGGTGGCGCTGACTTCTGCTGCAACGCGGGAGGCGGCGTCGGCGCAGGCCTCGGCTGTCGAGGCGCATCAGACGGCGGCGCCTTCGGTTGCTGAGGTGGCGGCGGCGGAGCTGCCTTCGGTTGTTGCGGCGGAGGAGCCGCAGCCGGCGGAGGCGCCGGACGCGGCGCAGGTGCGGCTGCCGGCGGAGCTGAGGGTGCCGGACGTGCAGGCGGAGCTGCAGTCGGTGGCGGCGGCGTGGCAGGCCGCTGCGGGGCGGCCGCGGGCGGCGGCGCAGGCCGTGCAGGCGCGGCAGCTGGCGGCTGTTTTGGCTCCGGCCTCTTCTGTTGTCCTGGAGGGCCCTTTGCGTCATCCGGCCCAGGCGCTTGGGCGATGATGCGACTTGTCTCCGCGCGGACGTGTTCGTGGGTCAACGCTAGTGTGGAGATCGCAGTCGTAGCCAACAACAGAAGACGAATTTTGGTCATAGAGTTTTCGGACCCCGGCAGCTTTTCGATATTTGGTTCCACTTAAGGAAACCGACGTATAGCCATGAATGGCAGTGTTGAGGGCCGGAATAAGGCGCCGCGCCTGCTAAATTTCGCGCTTGGCGATGCAACATTCAGCGCACATTCACACGCGACGCGGGTTGACATGGCCGTCCGTTGACGTTGACAGGCGCACAACGCGCCCGCACCGAGAAAGTCGATGCGGGTCACCGCTTTTGAGGGAGGACTTCATGCCGTTCGCTTACTGGTGTGTGCTGATCGCCGCACTGATGCCGCTCGCTCTTGTCAGCTACGCGAAATTCGGCTCGTACGACAACCACCATCCGCGCGACAACATCAGCGAGTTGCCGGACATGAAGCGGCGGGCCTATGCCGCGCACCAGAATGCCTACGAGAACTTTCCGTTCTTCGCGGTTGCTGTGATCACCGCCACGTTGTTCGGCGCATCCATCTCGACGGTGAACATCCTGGCGGCGCTCTACATCGTGCTGCGCGGCATACACGCGGTGCTCTACATCGCCGATGCGGCAACGGCGCGCTCGGCCGTCTATACGGCGGGCCTGCTGGTGACCATTGCCATCTTCGTGCTGCCGGCATTCGAGTGATTCTGTCTCGTCCTGTGGAGCGAAGCCGCGCATCTCGAAGGATGACTTTCGGGCCCCCACATAACCACCCCCCTGGCCTCATGGTTCGAGACGCCGCTTCGCGCTCCTCAGCATGAGGGTCAGGGACCCGGCTTGTGGCAGACGGCCTCGATGTTGTGGCCGTCCGGGTCCAGCACGAACGCGCCATAATAGTTGGGATGATAGTGCGCACGGATGCCGGGCGGACCGTTGTCTTTCCCGCCGGCGGCGATTGCAGCCGTATAGAACGCGTCCACGGCGGCGCGGTCGGTAGCGAGGATCGCGACGTGTACCGCCTTTTCGAGGCCGCCCTCGCCGCCAATCCAGAAATCCGGCTTGCCGTTGCGACCAAAGCCCGCAGCCGGTGCATCATGTTCGTGCTGCTGGACCTCCATGATCAGCGTGTAACCCAGCGGGGCGAGCGCCTGCGCATAAAAGGTCTTGGCGCGGTCATAGTCGGAAACCGGGAAACCGATGTGATCGATCATGCGACGCTCCAGGATGAGTTAGAGGCGCTAGTGTCCCGAATCCGACGTTCGCAATACTTCGCGGCACCCTCGGTGCGAACTTCGGATTCGATAAGGACACTAGCAAAATCATAATTCTAGTGTCGTTTATGGTTCAGAAATTCGCTCCTCGGAATGGCCGCACGCGATGGAGCGAATTTCTGAACCACGACACTAGTGTAGCGCAACCGGCGGTGAGCGGGTCCGCCGGGCGCCGCAAAACTGGACAAATCTCCTGACAGAAACTGACAGCATCCATGCTAGGGTAGTTCATCACAGGAGCCCCCGTGTCGCGCGCCGAACGCCTGCTCGAACTCTTGCAAGTCCTGCGCCGCTACCGGCAGCCGGTGAGCGGGCAGACGCTTGCCGACGAGCTTGGGGTCAGCGTCCGCACGCTCTATCGCGACATCGCGACCTTGCAGGGTCAGGGCGCAGCGATCGACGGCGAAGCCGGCCTCGGCTACGTGCTGAAGCCGGGGTTCATGCTGCCGCCGCTGATGTTTTCAGAGGAAGAGATCGAGGCGCTGGTGCTCGGTTCGCGCTGGGTGGCGAAGCGCTCCGATGCGCAGCTGGGCGCGGCGGCACGCAATGCGCTCGCCAAGATCGTCGCAGTGCTGCCGCCGGACCTGCGCGACGATGCCGACAACTCACCGCTCCTGGTGGCACCGGGCCAGATGATCTCGATCGGCGAGAACGAGCTGCCGACGATCCGGCGTGCGATCCGCGCCGAACGGAAGATCGCCATCGACTATCGGGACGACAAGGGGCGCGACTCGAAGCGCACGATCTGGCCGTTCGCACTTGCCTATTTCGATCGCGTGCGCGTTGTCGCAAGCTGGTGCGAGCTGCGTCGTGACATCCGCCATTTCCGGGTCGACCGCATCGTCGCGTTGAACGTGACCGACGAGCGCTATCCCCGCCGCCGCCACGCGCTGCTGAAGGACTGGCGCGATGCTGAAGGCCTCGCCGCGCCGTAGACCGGATTGCCGGCTTTAGACGCCGTCCGGCTTCGCCGCGCGACTGGCGCGTCATCAAACGATTGAGGCTCACAAACCGTCGCGGCCAGGCAAGCGCCATTCGGATGGCGCAGCGGCGATATCTTTGATGCTGACACTTTCTGGCAGCACTCCACTGGCTACTGCCACTTCCTGTCAGCATGATGCGCTATATCAATCTTCAAGATTGGGGAGATTGATATGAGAAAGCTGAACTTCATCCTGCTTTACATCTGGAGCGCGCTCGCATTCGCAGCCGCAAGCAAGGCCCAGGTCAACAAGCCATATGGCGAGTGGTTCAAGGTGGGCGTGCGCGTCGTACAGCAGCAGCCTTTACCGTTCGACCTCGGCCATGCGCTGCTGGCGCTGGATTCGGACGGGCGATGGCTGCACGCGGCCACCTCTATGGTGGCATGAGCGCCCAGCAAACCTTCGGAGATTGACAATCTGCCGCTTTGCTTGCCACTAGTGCCCCGGTTCTAACGTTCGCAGAACCTTGCGGCGACCTCGTCTGCGAACGTTAGAACCACAAGGGGCACTACCGACTTTATAAGCTCGTGCGCTTTTTGGATTTGACGTTCGCACGCAGAACTCGCGGCAATGCTGGTACGAACGTCAAATCCAGCGCACGAGTGCCGACGAGCAAGATCCAAGGGAGGCAAGCGGCCGATGATCGGATTCCAGATAATCCAGTGTACGCGCAAGGTCGACGCATCGACCGTCGCAAAGTTCCGCAACCTGCCGGTCGCCAACATCTCAGATTCGATGTCGCGGATGACCGCCGGTGGTGCGCGCCTGCGGCCGATGCATGCGGGCGGCGTGCTCGCGGGTCCGGCGTTGACGGTGAAGACGCGGCCCGGCGACAATCTGATGATTCAC
The DNA here is from genome assembly GCF_031157255.1 of Bradyrhizobium sp. LHD-71. Classification (GTDB taxonomy): domain Bacteria; phylum Pseudomonadota; class Alphaproteobacteria; order Rhizobiales; family Xanthobacteraceae; genus P52-10. The sequence goes on from NZ_JAVIFX010000015.1 coordinate 99,271, forward strand.
AAGGCCTTGGACATCGCTGCCGCCGGCGACGTCATCGTCGTCGACGGAGGCGGCGACCTGACCAACGCTTTGATCGGCGAGATGATGGTCGCACACGCAGAGCACCGCGGCATCGCCGGCCTCGTACTCAACGGTGCGATCCGCGACTATGACACCATCCATGCCGGCTCGTTTCCGGTATTCGCCGCGGGCATCACCCATCGTGGTCCGTACAAGGACGGCCCCGGCGAAATCAACGTGCCGATCGCGATCGATGGAATGGTGATCGAGGCGGGCGATCTCATCATCGGCGATGGTGACGGGCTGCTTTGCGTGCCCTACGCGCAGGCCGAGGACATCTACAAGGCCGCGAAAGCGAAGAACGACGCGGAACTCAAGCAGATCGCGGCGATCCGCAGCGGCACCAGCGACCGGGCCTGGGTCGACGCCACGCTGAAGAAGCTCGGTGTGATCGGCTGAGACAGGGTCTCTCGCAGTGACCGGTCGCCTGGGTGGCATAGGCGGCCGCAGGGCGCCGTTCTTTTCTTAAGAACGCCGATGCTTTGCATCGGCTATGGCGCAGCCCGGATGGCGCCTCGACACGGATTGACTCTGTGGTGTGCCGAGGAGCGGCCCATAGGCGAACGAAGCGACGCCGTTCTTCGAGCGGCTATGGCTTCGCGCCGCTCCACCCGGGCTGCCGCTACTGCGGCTAGACCTGCCGTTCGACCATCTTGAACTTGAGGTCGGCGATCGCCTTCGACGGGTTGAGTCCCTTCGGGCAGGCCTTCGCACAGTTCAAGATGGTATGGCAGCGGTAGAGGCGGAACGGATCCTCGAGGTTGTCGAGCCGTTCGCCGGTTGCTTCGTCGCGCGAATCGTTGACCCAGCGGTTCGCCTGCAGCAGCGCAGCCGGACCGAGGAAGCGGTCACTGTTCCACCAGTAGCTCGGGCACGAGGTCGAACAGCAGGCGCAGAGAATGCACTCGTAGAGCCCGTCGAGCCGCTGCCGATCCTCGTGGCTCTGCCGCCATTCCTTCTGCGGCGTCGGCGAGGTCGTCTTCAGCCACGGCTCGATCGAGGCATACTGCGCGTAGAAATTCGTCAGGTCCGGGACCAGGTCCTTCACCACCGGCTGGTGCGGCAGCGGATTGACCTTGATCGGACCGTCGCCCACCTCGTCCATCGCCCGCGTGCAGGCAAGCGTGTTGGTGCCGTCGATGTTCATCGCACAGGAGCCGCAGACGCCTTCACGGCAGGAGCGACGGAAGGTCAGCGTCGGATCGATGTTGTTCTTGATCCAGATCAAGCCGTCGAGAATCATCGGCCCGCAGTCGCTCAGATTCACATGATAGGTGTCGACGCGCGGGTTCTTTCCGTCATCGGGATTCCAGCGGTAGACACGAAACTCGCGCGTTTCGGTCGCGCCTTGCGGTTTCGGCCACGTCTTGCCTTCGGTGATCTTCGAGTTCTTTGGCAGTGTAAATTCGGCCATCGGACGTTCCTGACGAAAAAAGGCGCGCTTCAGTACACCCGCGCCTTCGGCGCGATGTACTGGATTTCATTGGTCAGCGTATAGCTGTGCACGGGACGATATTCGATCGTCACCTTGCCGGTGTCCTCGAACCACGAGAGCGTGTGCTTCATCCAATTGGTGTCGTCGCGCTCGGCGAAGTCCTCGCGCGCATGCGCGCCGCGGCTCTCGGTGCGGTTCGCTGCCGAATTCATCGTCACCACGGCCTGACCGATCAGGTTGTCGAACTCGAGCGTTTCGACCAGGTCGGAATTCCAAACCAGCGACCGGTCGGTGGTGGCGAGATCGCCGACGCCTGAATAGACCTCGTTGATCAACTTCACGCCTTCGGTCAGCACCTCGCCGGTGCGGAACACGGCGCAGTTATTCTGCATCACCCCCTGCATGGCCGCGCGCAGCTTTGCGGTCGGCGTGCCACCATGGGCATGGCGGTACCTGTCGAGACGGCTGAGCGCAAGATCGGACGCGCCAGCGGGAAGGTCCGGCTGCTTGGCGTTGGCCTCGAGCCGCTCGGCGCAGCGCAGCGCAGCCGCGCGGCCGAACACGACCAGATCGATCAGCGAGTTGGAGCCGAGGCGATTTGCGCCGTGCACCGAGACGCAGGCCGCCTCACCCACCGCCATCAGTCCCGGCACGACGAAGTTGTCGTCGCCGTTCTTGCGGGTGACGACTTCGGCATGGAAGTTGGTCGGGATGCCGCCCATGTTGTAGTGCACGGTCGGCACGATGGGGATCGGCTCGCGCGTCACGTCGACTCCGGCGAAAATCTTCGCCGATTCGGAGATGCCCGGCAGCCGCTCGTGCAGCACCGCCGGATCGAGATGATCGAGGTGCAGGAAGATGTGGTCCTTGTTCTTGCCGACGCCGCGGCCCTCGCGGATCTCGATCGTCATCGCGCGCGAGACCACGTCGCGTGACGCCAGGTCCTTCGCTGACGGCGCATAGCGCTCCATGAAGCGCTCGCCCTCATTGTTGACGAGGTAACCACCCTCGCCGCGCGCACCTTCGGTAACGAGGCAACCCGAACCATAGATGCCGGTCGGGTGGAACTGGATGAATTCCATGTCCTGCAGCGGCAGGCCGGCGCGCAGCACCATTGCATTGCCGTCACCGGTGCAGGTGTGCGCCGACGTGCACGATGCGTAGGCGCGGCCATAGCCACCGGTGGCAAGGATCACCGTCTGCGCACGGAAACGATGCAGCGTGCCGTCGTCGAGCTTCAGCGCGATGACGCCGCGGCAAGCGCCCTCCGAATCCATGATCAGATCGATGGCGAAGAACTCGATGTAGAATTCCGCCGAATGACGCAACGCCTGGCCGTACATCGTGTGCAGCATGGCGTGGCCGGTGCGGTCCGCAGCGGCGCATGTGCGCTGCGCCTGAGCCTTGCCGTAATCGATCGTCATGCCTCCGAACGGCCGCTGGTAGATTCGACCGTCTTCGGTGCGCGAGAACGGCACGCCCCAGTGCTCCAGCTCGTACACGGCTTCCGGAGCGTTCTTCACCATGTATTCGATCGCGTCCTGGTCCCCGAGCCAGTCCGATCCCTTGACGGTGTCGTACATGTGCCAGCGCCAGTTGTCCTCGTGCATGTTGCCGAGAGCTGCCGAGATGCCGCCTTGCGCCGCAACCGTATGCGAGCGAGTCGGGAAGACCTTGGTGATGCACGCGGTGCGCAGACCCGCCTCGCTGCAGCCGACGGTGGCGCGCAGGCCTGCGCCGCCGGCGCCGACCACCACGACGTCGTAAGTGTGATCCTCGAAGGTGTATGCGCCGCCGTTGATATGTGGCGCGCCGTTGCCTTGAGCCATGAGACTAGACTCCGAAGGATAGTTTCAAGATGGCGTAGATCGCAGCCAGCGCCACCGCCACCGAGAAGAAGTTGTTGCCGATGATCAGAGCCAGCTTCAGCTTCTCGTCATGGACGTAGTCTTCGATGATCACCTGCATACCGATCTTCATGTGCCAGACGCTGGCGATCGTGAACAGGGTCATGACAATAACGACGAAGGGCGAGCCGAGAATCTGCGTCGCCGCCGCATGATTGCGACCGAGCAGCATCATCACGACGACGATTACAGGTATGATCAGAACGATCATCGCGACGGCGGTTACGCGCTGCCGCCAGAAATCGCTGGTGCCCGAGCGCGCCGAGCCGAGGCCGCGTACGCGGGCGAGCGGCGTGCGTATCGAAGACATCGAAGAGTTGGGACCGCTCATCGCAGGCCTCCTGCGGCAAAGGCAATGATCCACAGGACGATCGTCAGAGAGACCGAGCCGATCAGCGCCGCGCGCGTCAGCCACTCGCGCTCGGTCGGGCCGAAGCCGTAGCCAAGGTCCCAGATCAGGTGGCGCACGCCACCCAGCAGATGATGCACGAGCGCGAAGGTGTAGCCGAACAGGACGAGCCGGCCGAACCAGCTGCCGATGAAGCCCTGGAATGTCGCGTAGGCCGCAGGTCCGGATGCGGTCGCCAGCAGCCACCAGACGAGCAGCAGGGTCCCGGCATACAGCACCATGCCTGTCCCACGGTGAACGACGGACATGGCCATCGTCAGAGTCAGGCGATAGGTCGACAGATGAGGAGAAAGCGGACGTTCGATATGCTGTGCCATCGGGTCTTCGTCTGCGGATCTTGGTCCGGCGTGATTCCGGCTGTGAAAAGCATTTTCTGGCCGCCGGGGGCGCCAAAAGCCGTGCCGAAGCGGCAGTTTGCCCTCCGAAACGGCAACCATCTCTTACGAATTCGAGGTAATCAGTGCAACGGCGATTTGAAGCCGTCTAAAGTCTGCCGGACCTGCAAATTCGCAAGGCCTGACGAGGCGTTGACAGCGCGTCGGCAAACGGGCACGGCGCGCCATGGTTTCTCTTCCCACCTCCGAATTGATCTGGCTGGGCCTCACACTGGTTGCGGCCGGCGTCGTCATGGGCCTGTTCGCGGGCCTGTTCGGCGTCGGCGGCGGGGCCATCGTCATCCCGGTTCTGTACGAGGTGTTTCGCATCGCCGGCGTGCCGGACGACGTCCGCATGCCGCTGTGCGTCGGCACCTCGCTTGCGATCATCGTCCCGACCTCGATCAGCTCATTCCGCTCGCACAACGCGCGCGGCGCGGTTGATCTCGACGTCCTTCGCCGGTGGGCGCCGCCCGTGGTGATCGGCGTCGCACTCGCAAGCGTGGTCGCCCGTCACGCGCCCGAACAACTCTTCAAGGCGGTGTTCGTCGGCATCGCCGGCTTCTCCGCCTTTCGCCTGCTGTTCGCGCCGGACGGATGGCGGTTTGCCGACACGTTGCCGGGGACGCTGCTGATGAGCGTGTACGGGCTGATCATCGGCGCACTTTCGGCGCTGATGGGTATCGGCGGCGGCCAGATCGCCAACCTGTTCATGACATTCCATGGCCGATCGATCCATCAGGCCATCGCGACGTCGTCCGGACTTGGGGCCGTGATCGCGGTCCCGGGTGTGCTGGGCTACATCTACGCGGGCTGGCCCCGCGCCGCGGAGTTTCCCGAGGTGGCCGCGCTGCAATTTCCGTTCGCGCTCGGCTATGTCTCGCTGATCGGGACGCTGCTCGTAGTCCCCACCAGCACGCTGGTCGCGCCGCTCGGCGCCCGCCTTGCGCACAAACTGACGAAGCGTCAGCTCGAGGTTGGCTTCGGACTATTCCTGCTGGCGGTGAGCCTGAGGTTTCTGGTGAGCCTCGCGATAGGCTGAGGCAGCCCTACTTTCCCGCATAGATCTTCGCGTAAGTGTCACGCAGGATATTCTTCTGCACCTTGCCCATCGTATTGCGCGGCAGGTCGTCGACGAAGATCACCTTCTTTGGCATCTTGAACTTGGCAAGGCGCCCATCCAGTGCCTTCATTACTGCGGTCTCGTCGAGTGGCGCTTGCTTGTCCTTGACGACGACCGCCGTGACGCCTTCACCGAAGTCCGCATGCGGCACACCGATCACGGCGCTCTCGATCACGCCAGGCAGCGCGTCGATCTCGCTTTCGATTTCCTTTGGGTAGACATTGAAGCCGCCGGAGATCACCAGATCCTTGCCGCGACCAAGGATGTGCACGTAGCCGCGCGCGTCGATCTTGCCGAGGTCGCCGGTGACGAAAAAGCCGTCGTCGCGGAATTCGGCTTTTGTCTTGTCCGGCATACGCCAGTAGCCCTTGAACACGTTCGGTCCCTTGACCTCGATCATGCCGATGGACTCGCGGCCGAGATCCTTGCCTGTCTCCGGGTCGGAGATCCGCACAGAAACGCCGGGTAACGGGAAGCCGACCGCGCCGGGCACGCGATCGCCCTCATAGGGGTTCGACGTGTTCATGTTGGTTTCGGTCATGCCGTAGCGCTCGAGGATGCCGTGACCGGTGCGCGCCGACCACTCGCGATGCGTATCTGCAAGCAAGGGTGCCGACCCCGAGATGAACACCCGCATGTGCTTGGTCGCCTCGCGTGTCAGCCCCGGTTGCTGCAGCAGGCGAACGTAGAACGTCGGCACCCCCATCAACGCGGTGGCACGCGGCATCAGGCCCAGCACCTGCGCTGCGTCGAACTTGTCGAGGAAGATCATCGAGGCGCGCGCGAACAGCGTGACGTTGCTCGCAACGAACAGGCCGTGAGTGTGATAGATCGGCAGCGCGTGGATCAGCACGTCATTTTCAGTGAAACGCCAGTAGTCGACCAGCATGAGCGAATTCGACGCCAGATTGTCGTGCGTCAGCATCGCGCCCTTGGAGCGGCCGGTCGTCCCGGACGTATAGAGAATGGCGCCGAGATCGCCGTCGCTGCGCTGAACCGTGGCAAACTCGTGCCCCTGCGTCGCGGCGCCGTCGGTCAGCGAACCCTTGCCCGTGGCATCGAGCGTATCGACCTTCGCATTGACCTTGGCGGCGATCGCGCCGATGCCATCGGCTTTCGACGGATCGCAGACGATCAGCGACGGCTCTGCGTCGGTGATGAAATACTCGAGCTCATTGAGCGTATAGGCCGTGTTGAGCGGCAGATAGACTGCGCCGGCACGGACCGTGGCGAGGTACAACACCAGCGCCGGCACCGACTTCTCCGCCTGGACAGCGACCCGGTCGCCGGTCTTGACGCCTCGCGCGACCAGATAATTCGCCATCCGCCCCGACTGCGCGATCAGGTCAGCATAAGACGCGCGCCGACCGTCGGAGGTCTCGATCGCGAGTTTGTTCGGGTCTTTCAGATCGGCGAACAGGCGGGAGAACAGATTGGCATTCATTGCAGGTTTTCTTCGAAACGGCGGCCACAAGGAAAGGCTGTGAAAGACGGAGCCGATTTTGTCGCGCATTCCTTTCGCGAGGGCAAGACACGTAAAGCGTGCGCGAAAGTTTCAGGTCTCACAAAAAATTATCGCCGAAACCGCGCAGGTGCCCGTGCCGTAGCTCCGCCATCGATCGCGCCTTGCCCAAGGGAAAGAGCGTGGCCGTGACCAGCCGGTGGATGGCCGCCGGCGCCAACCCTGTTTCGGAGACGATCCATGTCAAAACGCAATCGCCTGTTGTCAGCGGCCATGGTCGGCGCGCTGTTCCTCACCTCCGCAGTGATCGGCCCCGTGATCGCCCAGGACTCGAAGATGAGCGGCCAGAAGACGGTGATGGTCGGCGGCGCGCCGATGTTCCCATCCAAGAACATCGTGGAGAACGCGGTGAAATCCAAGGATCACACGACGCTGGTCGCCGCGGTGAAGGCTGCCGGTCTCGTCGACACGCTCGCCAGCACCGGTCCCTTCACCGTGTTTGCGCCGGTGAATGCCGCGTTTGCGAAGCTGCCGGCCGGTACGGTCGATACCCTGCTGAGACCTGAGAACAAGGGCACGCTGACCACCGTGCTCACCTATCACGTCGTTCCCGGGCGCCTCACCGCGGCAAACTTGATGAAGGCAGTCAAGGACGGCGGCGGCCAAGCGACGTTCAAGACGGTCGCAGGCGGCGAAATCACCGTGAAGTCGCCAACGGCCGGCAAGCTCACCATCACCGACGCGAAAGGTGGCTCCTCGACCGTCACCATCGGTGACGTGCTGCAGTCGAACGGGGTGATCCATGTGATCGACACCGTGCTGCTACCGAGTTGATACGATCAGGGACCGTTCAAGAGATACGAGCCGCAGGCCGGCTCGTATCTCGCCCGCGGCCTGCAGCACCGTCACGGAATTCTGATCCCCGCCAATGACTGATGGATGTGCGGTTCCCCGTAACAAGTGTAAATTCCGGCTCGTATCACTAGTATGAGCCGGTGCCCTTTCGGACTTGCCGTTCGTACGCGGAATTCGCGGTCACGAACGTCAGATCGAGCTCACCAGGTAGCAGATGGACACAGCGCAGCGGACGAAACCAATGTCGAGCCTCACAGCCGGTGAGCGGCAACACGGCGTCGCCGCCGATAGAACGGCAGGGAGAGTCGTTCATCCAGCGTGGGTCCGCATCTGCCATTGGATCAATGCCGTGGCGATGATCATCATGATCATGTCCGGCTGGCAGATCTACAACGCCTCGCCGCTGTTCGAATTCGTCTTTCCCCGATCCATCACCCTCGGCGGCTGGCTTGCCGGCGCACTGCTCTGGCATTTCGCGGCCATGTGGCTCCTGGTCATCAACGGGCTTGTCTACGTCATTCTCGGCTTCGCGACGGGGCGCTTTCGTCGCAAGCTGACGCCGATCACGACCGCCGATGTGATCGCTGATACCAGGGCGGCGTTCACCGGCAAGCTCAGCCACGACGATCTGGCCACATATAATGCGGTTCAAAAGCTGCTCTACGCCGGCATCCTGCTGGTCGGCGTGCTGATCGTGCTGTCGGGGCTCGCGATCTGGAAGCCGGTACAGTTCCAGTATCTCACCGCGCTGTTCGGCGGTTACGACTTCGCACGCTACGTTCACTTCTTCGCCATGGCGGCGATCGTGCTCTTCCTGATCGTTCATGTGGTGATGTCGCTGCTCGTACCGAAAAGCTTGCGCGCGATGCTGACCGGTCGCTGAGGAATGTGGGACCTGAAGCCATGAGCCTGTTTCGCAAACCCATCATCGGCGTCGACAAGCGGTTGCTTGTGAAGGACGCGACCAAGCTGATGCCGGAATTGTCGCGCCGGCGCTTCCTCTCCGGTGGCGCAAGCCTCGGGGCACTGACGCTGCTTACGGGTTGCGAGGTGTCCGAGAGCATGTCGGCGGAGAACCTTTTGACGCATATCTCAAAGTTCAACGACAAGGTTCAGGCAGCAATCTTCAATCCGAACGCGCTTGCGCCGACATATCCGTCGAGCGCAATCACCCGGCCGTTCCCGTTCAACGCTTATTACACCCTCGATGATGCGCCCGAGGTGGAGGAGAAGGACTGGCAGCTGGAGGTCACCGGCCTCGTGGAGAACACCAGACCCTGGAAACTCGACGAGCTTTATGCGCTGCCACAGGAGACACAGATCACCCGGCACATCTGCGTGGAGGGCTGGAGCGCGATCGGCAGCTGGACAGGCGTGCGCCTGAGCGAGTTCCTGAAGCGCGTCGGTGCGGACACCCGTGCCAAATATGTCTGGTTTCGCTGTGCCGAAGGTTACACGACGTCAATCGACATGCAGACTGCGCTACACCCTCAGACGCAGATGACATTCAAATTCGACGGCGAAATCCTGCCGAAGGCCTATGGCTATCCAATGAAGGTGCGGATCCCGACGCGATTAGGCTTCAAGAATCCCAAATATGTCGTCTCGCTGGACGTGAGCAACGATTACAAGGGTGGGTACTGGGAAGACCAGGGCTACAACGACTACAGCGGCCTTTGACCGAAGCCGCCGCGAAACGAAACCGGCGCGAGCGCGTTGATTTGCAACATCGTCTTCGCCGGGAGTTTACAATGCGCCTTTGGGTTCTGGCCACATCCGCAGCCGTGCTGACCACGGCGTGCTCAGCGGCGGTCGCGCAGGTGGCCAATCCGCCGGCGCCAAAATCCGATCTCGTCGCACGCGCCGTCATGGAAGACGCGACCGGCAAGAAGATCGGTCGAATCGATTTGAAGGAAACCTCGCGAGGCGTGCAAATCAAGCTCGATATCACAGGTCTGCCGCCCGGCGAGCATGCGATCCACGTGCACACATTCGGCACTTGCGAGCCGCCGTTCAACTCGGCGGGAACACACTTCAATCCCGGCGACAAGAAACATGGCACCAAGGCGCCGGACGGTCCGCATGCCGGCGATCTTCCGAACATCACGGTGACGGCGGCGGGTGAAGCCAAGTCCGAGCTCACAAGCAAATTCATCACGCTCAGGCAGAACCAGCCGAATTCGGTGTTCAAGCCGCAGGGTACGTCATTCATCATTCACGCCGCCGCCGACGATCACAAGACCGATCCGTCCGGCAATTCGGGCGATCGTATCGCCTGCGGCGTGATCGCGCCGATTGAGTGAGCTTACGCCTTCTCTCGCACCACCAGCGGCCTTTGGCAGGCTGCGACGATCGCGCCAAGCGCCAGCATCGCCGACGAGACCACAAGCATGTGACTGAGATTGCCGGTCGCATCCGTCACGGCGCCGGTGACGATCGGCCCGAGCATCGAGCCGACGCCAAATGCCATGGTGAGAATGCCGATCGCCTTCGGCCAGGCCTGCGGAGGGTAGTTGAATCGCACGAACGCAGTGGTCGACGAGGTGACCGCGAAGAACGCGCTGCCGAAGATGGCCGCTGACATCACAAGCGCGGCGGGCGAACTCGCAAAGAAGGGGATCAATGCGCCGACACTGGTGACGGCGTTGACGATCGCGGTGGCGCCGCCGGCGCGGCTGACGCCGATCACACGACCCCAGAGCCAGGGCGAAATGAACGAGCCGAGCGCGATGATCGTCCAGAACGCGCTTTGTGTAACGGCGCCGCCGCCGGCATCGCGCACGAACGCGATCATGAAGGTCATGTAGGCGATCGAACCGGCACCAGAGAGAAAGTATCCGATCAGGTAGACCAGCATCGGCGAGAGCGGCGCGTTCGCCGCGCCACCAAGCTTAACGCTGTTGTCCGGCGCAGTACGCGCCAGCGGCAGCACCACGGTCAACGCAAGCGCGATCGCCGCGAGCACGCCCCAGACGATCCACCACGATCCCGGACCAAGCCACTCCAAAAGGAATGGCGCGGTGAGGCCGGAAATGAAGATGCCGATACCCGGACCGGTGTACAGCAGGCCGGTCAGAAAGCCGAGACGCGCCGGATGCGCCTGCGCGATATTGGTGGCAAGCGCCGATGCGGCCACGAAGGCGACCGCCCCGGCAAAACCTGAGATGACCCTGGCCGTGCTCAACACGAGCATGTTTGGCACCATCGACAGGACCAGCGTCACGACGCAAATGGCTGTGGCGATCAAAACCGCGCGGAACAGGCCGATGCGGCGCGCGATTAGACTCGCGGCAAGAGCGCCCGAGAGGTATCCCGCGGCATTGACCGTGTTCAGGAAACCCGCGGTCGCATAGGACCAGGCCAGGCTCTCGCGCATGTCCGGCAGCACCAATGAATAGGCGAAGCGGCAAAGGCCGACACCAACCGCTGGTGCCAGCGCCAGCACAAGGATCAGCCGCGCGGCGCGCTGTTCCGGCGATTCGGGGCGGGACGAGTCCATCTCGACCTTGTGCCAGCGCACGGCATGCAAAGCCACCCGAATGGCGAACACCCGAGGTCCGACACGGGGTGCATTGCAACTCGCGCCCGGCCGCATCTTGCCAAGCCCGCCCGCGGGCTTTAGCAATCCGCGCAACCTTTCCTCTGCCCTGCCCCCGCCCTGGGGGCGTCTCGCAACAAGGCATTCGATTATGGCGACCCACAAATTGCTGCTTCTCGCCGGCGACGGCATCGGCCCCGAGGTGATGGCGGAGGTGAAGCGCATCATCGCCTGGCTCAACGAAAGCGCAGCCGCGCGCTTCGAGTATGAAGAAGGCCTGGTGGGGGGCGCCGCTTACGACGCGCACAAGGTCGGCATCACCGAGGAGACCATGGCGCTCGCGCACGCCTCGGATTCAGTGATCTTCGGCGCGGTCGGCGGGCCGAAGTGGGACAGCATCCCCTATGAGGTTCGGCCCGAATCCGGCCTGTTGCGGTTGCGCAAGGATCTCGGCCTGTTCGCCAACCTGAGGCCCGCGGTGTGCTACCCGGCCCTTGCGGAGTCCTCGAGCCTGAAGCGCGACGTCGTCGAAGGTCTCGACATCATGATCGTGCGTGAGCTCACCGGCGGCGTCTATTTCGGCGAACCGAAGACGATCACCGATCTTGGCAACAACCAGAAGCGTGCGATCGATACCCAGATCTACGACACCTACGAGATCGAGCGCATCGCCCGGGTCGGTTTTGACCTCGCACGCAAGCGCCGCAACAAGCTGACCTCGATGGAAAAGCGCAATGTGATGAAAACCGGCGTGCTCTGGCACGAGGTGGTCAATCAAGTGCACCAGCGCGAGTACAAGGACGTGACGCTCGAGCATCAATTGGCCGACGCCGGCGGCATGCAGCTCGTACGCTGGCCGAAGCAGTTCGACGTGATCGTCACCGACAACCTGTTCGGCGACATGCTGTCGGATGTCGCCGCAATGCTCACCGGCTCGCTTGGCATGCTGCCGTCCGCTTCTCTTGGCGACGTCGACCCGAAGACCAAGCGGAGCAAGGCAATGTATGAACCGGTACATGGCTCCGCCCCGGACATCGCAGGCAAGGGCGCCGCCAATCCGATTGCCATGATCGCATCGTTTGGCATGGCGCTACGCTATTCGCTCGACGAAGGCAAACTCGCCGATCTGGTCGATCAGGCGATCGCCGCCGTGCTGGCGAAGGGCCTGCGCACCGCCGACATCAAGTCGGAAGGCGCGACCATCGTGAACACGCAGCAGATGGGAGCGGCCGTGCTGAAGGAAATGCAGACGCTGGCAGGCTGACGGCGCCTCCACGTCATTTGCCTGCCGAGGCGGATGACGCTGGAAATGTCAAAACGGGCGCGCTCGACCTGAGCGCGCCCGTTTTTTATGCGGCCGGAGCGGCGACGCTTACCAGTAGCGCGGGCCGAAGCCGAAGTTGATGAACGGCCCCGGACCGTACGGTCGATAGTGGGGGCGATAATAATAGGGCCGCGGACGATAGTAGCCATACGCATACGGATGCCGGTACGGATATGGCCGGGCGTAGGGGTAGCGCCGCCAGTAACGGCGTTGCGAGCTCATTTCCGTGTCGCTGGCGACGTGATTCGTCTGCACACCGCTCGACGCATTGGCGGCGGCGCTGTTTGATGGCGCCGCCGTGGCAGGCGTCAACGTGATGCCGCCGGCGAAAGCCAAAGCCGCCGCAACGGCGATAGCGCCAAGGGTGTGCGTGCGGGGCATCTGCTTCATATTCGTCTCCTCACAGAGTTGGGGCCAGCGCAATAACGCGGCAACTGCACAGAGGTTTCGTCAAATGATCAGAAGTAGCCGCGATCCTGTGCGAACGGAAAGAAGGGTGGCACCGGATGATAATATGGACGGTTCGCGTCCGGCGGTTCCACGGCTCGGCGCGACAGTCTCGACACGCGAAGGCTGGTGCCACGATAAGATTTTGTTGGACGCCTGCGCGCAGAGGAGATTTCCACTGCTGCTTGCGTTGCTCGCGCCCGAAGGTCTTGCTCGGATGCCGCCGCCGGCGCACTCGCTCCCAACGTTCCGGCGACAACGGAAGCCGCGACGACCGCCGTGCCGACGATGATCTTGGTCGATAATCGCATGACCTGACGCTCTTCCAGTTGAACAACCGACTCAAGGCGCTTCGACGCGAAGCGCGATCTGCGCCACGGTTCTTAAGTGTCGCGCAGATCAGATAAGCCGCGATCCCAGAGCCGGCAAGTCAGCCGCAGCCACACCACGGTCGATCATATCGACTTCGCGGCGCAGTGGGATGTCAGCCCTCCTCAAACCCACCAGGGCCGATAGCGGCAGATGCGACGCGGGCCAAAGTCCGTCCAGACGCGGCGACAGAACAACCGCGGCTGGGCGTAGTAACGCGGATAAAAGATCGGGCGCGGCCGCCAGTAATGACGGTGAACGAAACGCCGATGAAAGTACGGGCGGTGGAAGTGCGGGCGATGGAAGTGCGGGCGATGGAAGTGAACGTGGCGATGGCCAAAGTGGCGATGGCCAAAATGACGGTGTCCAAAATGCCGATGCCCGAAATGACGGCCGCCGCCGCGGAATCCGCCTCGAAATCCACCGCCGTGACGGACTTGGACGACCAGATCGTTGGACAGGTACCCGGTCTGCGCTGCAGTCGTTGGATTGATCAGCGGCACGGCTTCGGCACGCTCGGTCGGCAACGCGAGTAACATCAGCCCCGTTATGGCGAGGAAGCCAAACAGTTTCGTCATCGGTTTACCCCTCCCGCGATCCAGGTCGCCCCGGTCCGACCACGACGTCCGGTTGCGACGGATTTCTACGTGTCGCGGAAAGGCTAGGAGCGACGACGTGAACACGCCATGAATGGTCGCGCCCCAATGATGAATGCGCAAACGCGAACGAGCTTCGCGCTTTCCGCCCGGTGCTTCGTGCGATTATCCGGCCACCCAGCGGCAACGCATGCGCGGGACGATCACGGTGCCGCTCGGGCGGAATTCCTGCTCATACCAGGCGTCGCACGCTCGCACGGCGGTCGGCGGCAGATACCTTTCGCGTTCGATACGAAGCCGGGTCGGTGCCCGGCGCCGCGACTGGGCCGAGGCTTCGATCGGTTGCGCCGCACCGACGCGCACGCTTGCGTCTCCTGCTTCAGCCGGAAGGCTGCCGAAAAGGCAAGTCGCGAGCAGTGCACCTGCGGCGCCCGCAAAGATCGCCAGCCTTGGAGTCTGCATCGCCCTCATCCTCATGCACCGCCGTTTTGCATCCGTACGCTCCCGCATCGCACGCTCAAGGTCAAGGCGTCCAGCCACCCCTTGGCCCGGCGCTTCCGTTCCCATAAACAAGTTCGAATGAGTAGAGCACCCGATCCGGACTGGGCCGACCTCAAGGCGCCGACGCTTGCCGACATGGAGGCGCTGGCGCATGCCGTGTTCGAGCGGCTGCCCACGACCTTCCGCAAGCTTTGCGAGGGTCTCGTTATCCGCGTCGACGACTTTGCCACCGACGAGGTGCTGGACTCGATGGGGATCGAAAGCGAGTTCGACCTGCTCGGCCTGTTTCAGGGCGTCGGCTTGCCGTTCCAGAGCCACACCGATCCAAGCCCGATGCCGAACATGATCTGGCTCTACCGCCGACCGATCCTCGACTACTGGGCGGAGCACGACGAGACCATAGGCCATATCGTCCGCCATGTGCTGATCCACGAAATCGGTCACCATTTCGGGCTTTCGGACGAAGATATGGAGCGGATCGAGGCCAGTGTTGCGTAGCACGCGGCCTCAACAGGCTTTCCCGCCGCCCGCAGCCGGGATAAACATGCCCGCAGCAAAGGACAACGGAACCCGCGTGATGGACAAGTTCACCGTGCTCGAAGGCGTCGCCGCGCCGCTAAAGATCATCAATGTCGACACCGACATGATCATCCCGAAGCAGTACCTGAAGACGATCAAGCGCACCGGCCTCGGCAAGGGCCTGTTCTCGGAACAGCGCTACAAGGACGACGGCAGCGAGAATCCGGATTTCATCTTGAACAAGCCGGCCTATCGCAACTCCAAGGTCCTGGTCGCCGGCGACAATTTCGGCTGCGGTTCGAGCCGCGAGCATGCGCCGTGGGCGCTGCTCGATTTCGGCATCCGCTGCGTGATCTCGACCTCATTCGGCGACATCTTCTACAACAACTGCTTCAAGAACGGCATCCTGCCGATCCGCGTCTCGCAGGAAGACCTCGACAAGCTGTTCGACGATGCAGACCGCGGCGCCAACGCCACACTGACCATCGATCTGGTGAACCAGGAAATTCGCGGCCCCGACGGCGGCAAGGTCAAATTCGACATCGACCCGCACCGCAAGCACTGCCTGCTCAATGGCCTGGACGACATCGGCCTGACGATGGAGAAGAAGAAGTCCATCGATACGTATGAGAGCAAGGCAAAAGAGTTGATGCCGTGGCTGTGACGGCCTAGGCCGGAGGCGCTCCCCGTCATTGCGAGCGAAGCGAAGCAATCCAGTCTGAGTCTGCCGCAACCGCTGCGCTGGATTGCTTTGTCGCCTCAGGCGAGCGAAGCGACGCCGTTCTTTCGAACGGCTATGCCTCGCAATGACGCTGACAGGCGCTTACGCCGTCATCGCCTCGATCGCATCGGCAATCTCCACCGTGCGCCTGGCGATTTCCGCATGCAGCCGCTCCACCATCTGTCCCTTGATCTGGATGGCGCCGCGGCCGTCGTTCTCAGGCTTGGCAAACTCAGCGAGAATTTCGCGCGCGGCGGCAACCTCGTCGGCCGCCGGCGTGAAAGCGGCATTACAGGGTTCGATCTGGCTCGGATGAATGAGCGTCTTGCCGTCGAAACCCATCTCACGCGCCTGCGCGCATTCGCGCGCAAAGCCTTCGGTGTCGCTGAAGTTATTGTAGACGCCGTCGAGAATATCGAGTCCATGCGCGCGCGCGGCGAACACGCATTGCATTAGCGCGGGCACCATCGGCGCGCGGCCGGCTGTCATGCGCATCCGCGTTTCGCGGGCGATGTCGTTCGGACCAATCACCAGCCCCGCAAGCCGCATTTCGGTGTCATGCGCGGCAGCGGCGAGTTCTTCGACACGCAGCACCCCGAGCGGGGTCTCGATCATGATCCAGATGCGGATGGTGTGGTCGGCGCCGATGTCGCTCAGGCGATCGGCGATCGCCGCCAGATCCGCAACGCTTGCAATCTTCGGCACCAGGATGCCGTCCGGCCGCGCCCTCGCCGCCATCCCGATGTCATCGAGCCACCACGGCGTATCGAGCCCGTTGACGCGCACGAGCACCTCTTTGCGCCCGAAGCCGCGGTCGGCGACCGCGGCCGCCACCTGGTCGCGCGCCACGGCCTTCGCATCGGCCGCCACCGAATCTTCCAGATCGAGGATGATGCCGTCGGCCGGCAACGTCCTCGCCTTCTCCAGCGCACGCGCGTTGGAGCCCGGCATGAAAAGGAGGCTGCGGCGGGGACGGATCATGACCAATCCTTCGAAAATCGTTATTGCCGGGCTTGTCCCGGGCTTCCACGTCTTCTAGTTCATTCACATCGCAGGACGCGGATGGCCGGGTCAAGCCCGGCCGTGATCGCCAACCCAGTTCATAGTCGAGTGCTCATGACCTCCTTTCCAGAGCGGCTGATCTCGGGCTACCGGACCTTCGCGACGCAGCGCCTGCCGACCGAGCAATCGCGCTATCGCGAACTGTCGGAGCGCGGACAGTCGCCGGAGGTGATGGTGATCGGCTGCTGCGATTCGCGGGTATCGCCGGAGGTGATCTTCGACGCAGAGCCCGGCGAGCTCTTCGTCGTCCGCAACGTCGCCAATCTGGTTCCGCCCTATGCGCCCGACGGCGCAGCGCATGGCGTCTCCGCGGCGCTGGAGTTCGGCGTGCAGGTTCTGCGCGTCAAGCACATCGTCGTGCTCGGCCATGCCCAGTGCGGCGGCGTGAAGGCGCTGGTGCAGGACGCCGCACCGCTGTCGCCCGGCGATTTCATCGGTAGATGGATGTCGCTGTTGACGCCAACGATGGAAGCGACGCCGCGCGTTGCAGGCGAGGCGGAGCACGAGTTCATCACCCGCATCGAGAAGGCCGCGGTCAAGCGCAGCCTCGCCAACCTGATGACGTTTCCGTGCATCAGCATCCTGGCGGACCGTGGCTCGCTGTCGTTGCACGGCGCCTATTTCGGCGTGGCGCAGGGATCGCTATCGGTCCTGAACGAGGCGAGCGGTGACTTCGACCAGGTGAACGGCGCGGGCTAGTCACTAGCCCGCACGGAGTGCGCGCGGGCCGGAAGGAAGAATGAAGATTATGCTGCCTGGCGCTTCGGCCGCAGCAGCTTGCGGTTGTTCAGGCACTCGGCGATCTGGATCGCATTCAGCGCGGCGCCCTTGCGCAGGTTGTCGGACACGCACCACAGCACGAGACCGTTCTCCACCGTCGCGTCTTCACGGATACGGCTGATGTAGGTCGCGTCCTCACCGGCAGCCTCGTACGGCGTCGCGTAGCCGCCGTCCTCGTGCTTGTCGATGACGAGACAACCCGGGGCCTTGCGCAGGAGGTCACGCGCTTCATCCGGCGTGATCGGCCGCTCGAACTCGATGTTGACGGCTTCCGAGTGGCCGATGAACACGGGCACGCGCACGCAGGTCGCCGTAAGCTTGATGGCGGGATCGAGAATCTTCTTCGTCTCCGCCATCATCTTCCACTCTTCCTTCGTGTACCCGTCCTCCATGAAGACATCGATGTGAGGAATCAGGTTGAAGGCGATGCGCCGCGGAAACTTCTTCGCCTCGATCTCGCCGGTCGTGTAGACGGCCTTGGTCTGCGCGAACAGTTCGTCCATGCCTTCCTTGCCGGCGCCCGACACCGATTGATAGGTCGAGACAACGACGCGCTTGATCTTTGCCGCATCATGCAGCGGCTTCAGCGCGACCACGAGCTGGGCCGTCGAGCAGTTCGGGTTGGCGATGATGTTCTTCTTCGTGAAGCCCGCGACCGCATCGGCGTTCACCTCCGGCACGATCAGCGGCACGTCGGCGTCATAGCGCCACGCCGACGAGTTATCGATCACCACCGCACCGGCCGCGGCGATCTTCGGCGACCATGCCTTGGACCCGGCGCCACCTGCCGACATCAGGCAGATGTCGATGTCGGAGAAATCGTAATTGTCGATCGCTTTGACCTTGAGCGTTTTGTCGCCGAAGGACACGTCCGTGCCCTGGCTCCGGCGGGATGCAATTGCCACGACCTCGTCCGCCGGAAACCGGCGTTCGGCCAGGATATCGAGCATTTCCCGGCCCACATTGCCGGTCGCTCCGACCACTGCGACCTTGTAACCCATCGTTGACTCTCCGGACGAAAATCCCTTTGCCGGCCACGGAGGGGCCCAGCCAAAAGCGTGCGTGCTTCTATGCGAGAACCCGGCGCAAGACAACGCCGGCGCTCGTCGCGACGCTCCGTAGACGTGAGTTGTTACCGCTTCGAGCCGAATGCAACTTTAAGCCGTTCACGTCATTATGTTTCAAGGTGTGGCCCGAATGACCTTGTGGCGTTGGGAGAGCACCTTGTATGGTGCCCGACGATTAGGGCTAATCCCTTGAGAGGATAAGATGAATTCGAGAATCGTGGCCACCGGCTTGAGACTTGCCGGCCTCGGGCTTGCGGCGATGTTGCTCACCATTAGCGTCGGCACGAGCCCGGCCGACGCCCAGAGCCGGAACAGCGTTCTCACCCGTAACCAGGTATCGCCCAACGTTTCCTTCCAGCAAGGTCCGCGCACCCGCATCTACGTCACCAAGCGCAGCTGGCTCGACGCCGGGACCGAGGTGTTGCCAGGCGAACGCAAGTACACCGACTACGCAATTCCGCCGGCCTATACCCAGACCACGATCGACCAGCTCACCGGCCGGCCCTGGACGCGCCAGCCGTTGATCGATCCCTGGGATCTGCCCGGCTATCCGAAGAGCGGCTTTGGCGGCTACTGAGCGTAAGCCACTGCTTTGGCGTTTTGACAGAGCGGTTCACGCCTGCGCTTGCGAGGACGCAAGCTGGCGCGGGTCATAGAAGAACCGCTCCTCGACCAGCTCCTCTCCGCGCCAAGTCTGCAGCGCAAGCTCCTCCATCACCCGCACCGGCCCATTCTCTGGCGTGAACTCGAAACGCCAATGAAGAACGGAGGTGTCGCCGTCCACGAGGATGGGACTGAGTCGCGTGGTCTTCACCGACTTGTACGACGCCAGCACCTTGCGCTCCTTGGCGATCAGCACGTCCTTGCCGACGGTGGGTGGCGCCAGGTTCTCACGGGTCGAGGCGTCCGGCGCGTAGTATCGCTCGATCGCGCCGACGTGGTCATTCGATTCCACTGTAATAACAAAGGCTTCGATCGTCTCCCGGCTTGGCATGGCGGCCCTCCTTAAATTACCGACTGACAGTCGATATTTATCCGACTAGCGGTCGGTAAGTCAATTCGATACAAGCCCCGGATGGCGACACAGGCGGATCGGCGAGCCGCGACGCAGGCAGCGATTCTGAAAGCGGCCCGCGCACTGTTTGGTAACGGCGGCTTTCAGGCAACGACGATGGATGACATCGCGGCGGCTGCGCGCGTCGCGAAGGGAGCGGTCTATCATCACTTCAAAACTAAGGAGGCTGTCTTCGAAGCGGTGTTCGAGGAGGCCTCGCGCGATCTCGTCGCGGAAATCGACAGCTTGCTGCGCGCGGAAAAGGACGTGCTGACGCGGATCGCGATCGGGACGCAGCACTATCTCGCCGCTTGCGCGAAAGGGCCGACCGGCCAGATCATTCTGCGCGATGGCCCGGCCGTGCTCGGCTGGGAGCGCTGGCGTGCGATCGACGCGCAGCATTTCGGTGGCAAGATCCCGCGCGCTCTCGAAGCAGCGATGGAGCGGGGCCTGATCGCCCGCCAGCCGGTGCAGCCGCTGGCGCGGCTCCTGCTCGGGGCGATGACGGAAGCAGCGGTTGCGTGCGCGGGCGCCGCCGACATCAGTGAAGCCGGCGCCGGCTATTCACGCGCGTTCAGCTCGCTGCTCGAGGCGATGCGGGTGAAGTGACTCTGCGGGTCACTTCCCCAGGCTCTTCTTCCGCTGACCGAGCGTGCGCAGGCGCAGCGCGTTGAGCTTGATGAAACCCGCCGCGTCCCTGTGGTCGTAGGCGACCGCGCCTTCTTCAAACGTCACGAGGTCCTGATCGTAGAGCGAGTTCGGGCTTTCGCGACCGATCAGGATGACATTGCCCTTGTAGAGCTTCAGCGTCACCCGGCCCGACACCAGTTGCTGACTGTGATCAATCGCCGCCTGCAGCATCTCGCGTTCGGGCGAGAACCAGAAGCCGTTGTAGATCAACTCCGCATAGCGCGGCATCAGTTCGTCCTTCAGATGCCCCGCACCGCGGTCCAGGGTGATCTGCTCGATGCCGCGATGCGCCTGCAACAGGATCGTTCCGCCGGGCGTCTCGTACATGCCGCGCGACTTCATGCCCACGAAGCGGTTCTCGACCAAATCAAGCCGGCCAATACCGTTGGCGCGGCCGAGTTCGTTGAGCTTCGTCAGCAATGCGGCCGGCGATAGCTTCTTGCCGTCGATGGCCGTCGCATCGCCACGCTCGAAATCGACGGTGATGATGGTGGGCGTGTCGGGCGCCTTTTCCGGATCGATGGTGCGCGAGTAAACATAGTCCGGCACCTCCTGCGAAGGATCCTCCAGCACCTTGCCTTCTGAAGACGCGTGCAGAAGATTGGCGTCGACGGAGAACGGCGCTTCGCCACGTTTGTCCTTGGCGATCGGAATCTGGTGCTGTTCGGCGAATTCGATCAGCTTTTCGCGCGACGGAAAGTCCCACTCACGCCACGGCGCGATGATGGTGATGTCGGGCTTCAGCGCGTAGTAGCCGAGCTCGAACCGCACCTGATCATTGCCTTTGCCGGTGGCGCCGTGCGAGACCGCATCCGCGCCAACCTTTTCGGCAAGCTCAATCTGCTTCTTTGCGATCAGTGGCCTGGCGATCGACGTGCCGAGCAGATACTGGCCCTCGTAGACCGCATTGGCGCGGAACATCGGAAACACGTAGTCGCGCACGAATTCTTCGCGCAAATCCTCGATGAAGACGTTCTCCGGCTTGATGCCGAGCATCAGAGCTTTCTTGCGCGCGGGCTCCAGCTCCTCGCCCTGGCCGAGATCGGCAGTGAATGTCACCACTTCACAGCCATAGGTGATCTGCAGCCACTTCAAGATGATCGAGGTGTCGAGCCCGCCCGAATAGGCCAGCACCACCTTCTTCACGTCGCCCTTGCTCATGGAAACCTTAGGGGTTTGCGCCGCGCCTCGCGCGGCCCTTGGAACTCGAAAATGCTCTACAGGCACAACGCCTTCGCGCGCAAGCCGCATTGCGCCCACCGGCAGCACCGCGTCTGTCCTTGGGCGGCCGACGACAGCCGGCCATCTACCTGGCGCATGGGCCAAGCGGCATGATGGGCCCGGCGGAGGCGCCCCGCCCTCCAAGCAGAAAAGCCCGGTAGACGCGCTGCGACGTCGGCCCGCTGCGGACGGTAAAATCACCCAGCGGCTTCACGTCCGGGAACTCGCGGACCAGACGCGCTTCGAATGGACATCCGGTGACGTACAGGATGGGCTCGGACGCGGTTCCCGTCAGCGGATGGCTCATGTCGAACTGGTTGTCGGGATTGTCGCCCACCGGCCATGAGCGGACCGGCTGCGGCGCATCGCGCAGATAGTAGACGAGCGATGCAAGCTCGTGCCGGCCGTCGGCAGCCACTGTTTTCGCACCCACGTCGCGCGCCTGTCGTTGCACGGCTTCGCCGAGCCCGCGCCAGCCGAGCGTCCGGCGGTAAAGATCACCTTTCTCGCCAAGGCCGGGGATCGCGGCCTGATAGGCGACGACGTCACCTGCCAGCAGCGCGACTTGCGCGACGAGGCCTATGGCGAGCGTCACGCCGAGCAGACGCATCCGGCCCTGCCTGATCCAGATAGCGACGACGACGATGGTCGCAGAAACGAACGCTGCGGCGGCCCAGTTCGCGTTGACGTTCCGCAAAAAACCCAGCGCCGTGATTGCAGCCAGTGGCGGAATCGCGAACGCCAGCATCAGCCTGTCCTCGCGCGTCACCATGTCGCTGCGAAAGCGCACGAGGGCAACAAGGAAGCCGCCGAACAGCAGCGGACCGACCACGCCGAACTGCGTTCCGATGAATTCAAGCGCGCCGAGTGGCGAAAGCCTGAAGCCGGAGCCCTGGATGTTGTCACCCGTGTGCTTCAGGGTGACAAAGCCATTCAGCATGTTCCAGAGCACGTTCGGCGACAGGATCAAGAGTGCCAGCGCCAGCGCAACCCAGGTCTGCCGCCGTCCAAGGACGTCGCGTGAGGCGCGATCAAACAGCGCAGCGATGGCGACACCGGCCAGGAAATAGGCCATGGCGTATTTTGCCAGCATGCCGACACCGACGGCCGCGCCGAGAATCACCGCCCACCGCCGGTCCGGCCCGCGCAACAGCTTTACCCAGGCCAGTAGCGCCAGGGACCAGCAGAACAGCAGCGGCACGTCGGTCGAGATGATGCGGCTGGAAAACACCACGCCCGGCAGCAACGTGAAGATCAGCGCCGACCAGAACCCGGTGCGCGCATCATAGAGCGTCTCAGCGATTGCATAGACCAACAGCGACGTGCCGAAATAAAGAATCGGACTCGCCGAACGCACGCACGATTCAGCGTCGCCGCAGACCGAGCTGGACCCGGCGATGATCCACGCCAGCAGCGGTGGCTTGGAAAAGTAACCGAACGCAAGATCGCGGGACCAGGACCAGTACTGCGATTCGTCAAAGAACAGATCGACGACGGAGTAATGCAGGCCGATCGTCCGAATGACCGTCAGTCCGCCGAGCAATAAGGCTGCAAGCGCGAGACTTGGCGCGAACGTTCGGTTCGATGCGGAAGCCGCGAGGGTCATTTCTCCGTCATGGCCTCATCATCAAGCCATCACGACATCCGCTGTTCCGCCTGAACGGCAGATGTTGCACTGGAAGCTCGCGGTGCCGGTTCCCGGCCCAGCAGCCTTTGGATGAACGCGTAACCCGGCCATGCCACCCACGCCAGCACCGCCTCTACGCGCTCGTCTGTCGTGCGCGTGGACGGCCAGCGATACAACAGGCCGTGCACCAGCCAGATCAGCAGGAACGTCACGAGACCGGCAACGAGCACGTCGCTGACGAAATGGCCGCCGAAAGCCACGCGCAAGCCGCCGGTGGCGAGACCGAACACCGTAGCGCCGAGATATGCGAGCGGCCGCCAGGCCGGCGGCGCGAGCGAGGCCGGCGCATAGGTCCAGAATGCGGTCGACGCCTCGCCCGAGAAGAACGAGCAGTTCTTCGGGCACTCGCCGCCCGGTTGCCACCAGTGCTTGAACTGCCACTGACCATTGAACTCGACGACAGACGCGGGCCTCGGCCGGCCCCACGTGCTCTTGAAAGTCAGATTGGTGACGATGCCGGCCGTCAGCACCATCGTGATCACGAAATATGCGACGGTGCGACCGCGCAACAACATCGGCTTGTCCGGCCGCACAAGCTTGACGGCAAGCGCCACCAGCGCCGGCATGCAGATCGCCCATGCGATGATCATCGCTGTTTCGCGCGCAATCAGCGCGACGAGATGTGATCGCAGCGGAAACGTCCGTGTCACGGCATCGTAGAATACCCCGCCGATCTGCAGGTCGAGTTCCGGAAAGATCAGGTACAGAACGACGAAAGCCAGCGACAACGACAGTGCAATGAAGAGTCCTGCGCGATTCATGGTTGTCGGTCTAGCCGACCTCGCCCGCGGTGGAAAGAGCGCAGAACGTCACGAAATCGTCGTTATGCGAGACGGTGGTATGTATGCTGGCAACATCAAGCTAACCGGGCAGGGATGGCTGTAATGTCAGGGGCAACGCTGGATTTCTGGTTCGATTTCGCTTCGACCTATTCTTATGTGACCGCGATGCGCATTGCGCCCGCGGCCGAGCGGGCAGACGTCGCTGTCCGATGGCGGCCGTTCCTGCTGGGGCCGATCTTTCAGGCACAAGGTCTCGACAACTCGCCATTCAACCTGTTTCAGGCGAAAGGCCGCTACATGTGGCGCGACATGGAGCGACTGTGCAGCGATATCGGCACACCGTTCCGCAAACCCGACCCTTTCCCGCAGGCGAGCCTGCTCGCCGCGCGGGTTGCGCTGGTCGGGTTGGATCAGGGCTGGGGCGAGGATTTCAGCCGTGGCGTGTTTCGTGCAGAGTTCGCCGAAGGGTTTGACATCGGCAAACCTGAGACGCTCGCCACTGTGCTCAAAAGTCTCGGAGTTGCTCCCGCGGAAATCTTCGACCAAGCGCAATCCGACGAAACAAAGATGCGACTGCGCGCACAGACCGACGCTGCGGCGGCGCGAAATATCTTCGGTGCGCCAACCTTCTCGACCGCAGGCGAGGAAATCTTCTGGGGCAATGACCGGCTCGAGCAGGCGCTCGCCTGGGCACGGCGTGAGTAAATGCCGGCTACAATTTCACGGTCGTCCCTGCTTTCGCCGGGATGACATAATTGCCGGTTTTGCAGGAACAACCTATTCCCGCCACGCACCGGCACGCCGGCCGGCAATGAACCAGTAGACGAGCCCCGCGACGACGCCCGCACCGATCATCACCTCGAGTTCGCGCCGATCGACGCCGACGAAGGTCATGGCCGAAGGATCGAACTGCGTGAATGCGAGGTAGACGCCCAGGCCGAACAACGCGCCACCCAAAGCGTAGAAGACGATGCTGCGGATCGAGAAGGCTTCCGTCACAAGCGCCATGACGGCCGCCGGTAACAGCGCAAAGCCGGAGACAAAGATGAAGCCGAAGCCGGCCATCACTGCAACCGCATCACGATCCGCCGGACCAAGATCGAGCCTGCTCCATTCCGGATACATCACCGAAGCGACCACGACCAATCCCGCCGCAAAGCTCGCGACAACGAACGCAAACAGAATGACGATCAGCCGCCAGAGCAAAGTCATCGTACGCGCCTCTCGTCGTCGCTGCGAGCCATAGCCTTCGAAGAACCGCGCCGGTTCACTCGCCCATAGCCGTCCGAAGAACGGCGTCGCTTCGCTCGCAATGACGCATTCCTAGTCGGTCATGGCCATCGCGCGCAGCGCCTGGCGTTCGCGCGCGGAAAGCTTTTCAGTTTCCGACTTGAGCTGACCGCAGGCGGCAAGGATATCGCGCCCACGCGGGGTGCGCACCGGCGAGGAATAGCCCGCGTTGAAGATATATTCGGAGAACTTCTCGATCTGGTCCCAATCCGAGCACTGATATGACGAACCCGGCCACGGATTGAACGGAATGAGATTGATCTTGGCCGGAATGCCCTTCAGTAGTTTCACCAGCCACTTGGCGTCATCGAGCGAATCGTTGACGCCCTTGAGCATCACATACTCGAAGGTGATGCGCCGGGCGTTCGACAGACCGGGATAGTTGCGGCACGCTTCCAGCAATTCGGCAATCGGATATTTGCGGTTGAGCGGAACCAGCTCGTTGCGCAAGTCGTCACGCACCGCGTGCAGCGAAATTGCCAGCATCGAGCCGATCTCTTCGCCGGCGCGCACGATGTTCGGCACCACGCCCGAGGTCGAGAGGGTGATGCGTCGCCGAGAAATGGCGATGCCTTCGTTGTCGGAGACGATCGCCAGTGCGTCGCGAACGGCGTCGAAGTTGTACAGCGGTTCGCCCATTCCCATCATGACGATGTTGGTGACCAGGCGGTTGCCGTTTGGCGTCTCGCGATCGATCCAGTCACCCAGGCGGTCGCGCGCGATCATCACCTGGCCCGCGATCTCGCCCGCGGTGAGATTGCGCACCAGACGCTGCGTGCCCGTGTGGCAGAATGAGCAGTTCAGCGTGCAGCCGACCTGCGAGGAAACGCAGAGTGTGCCGCGATCGGTCTCCGGGATATAGACGCATTCTACCTCGTGCGGCCGCTCGGCCGCGTGACCGCTCGGCAGCCGCAGCAACCATTTGCGGGTGCCATCCTCGGAAATCTGTTCGGCGACGACCTCCGGGCGATCGATGGTGAAATGCTTCTCCAGTTCCACGCGCAGCGCCTTGGAGACGTTCGTCATCTCGCCGAAGGTCCGCACGCCGCGCACGTAGATCCAGTGCCAGAGCTGCTGCACGCGCATCTTGCGCTGGTTCTCCGGCACGCCGGCCTGGCCGATGCAGTCGGCGAGTTCGGCGCGCGAAAGGCCGACCAGCGACGGTTTCGCCGGCGGCACATAGGTTTCCAGCGGCGTTTTCTCGACGAGAACGCCGCGCGCTTGCACACCAGTGGTAGGTTGCGGCTGTACCGCCATCTCTGTCATCGAAGGTTCCGCGCGGCCGGTCCGGACCGCGAATTCGCAGATATCAATTGAGGCGTCACTGAATACGCCAGACATGGCGCTTTACCGCGCCAGAATCAATAACTTCGGCCCAAGGGCACCCGACAAGGCACCCGGCCTGTCTAGCGCTTGCAGTCCTGGGCGAGGCGATCCAGGGCCTGCGACAGCCCCTTCAGCGAGTAGACGTCGATGCTCTCGGTGCCGCGCGACGATACGCCCTTGACGGTGACGTCGGAACCCTTGCGCAGCGCGTCGACCATCTTTTCCTCCTCGGCCGCGTTCTTGATCCAGAGACCGTCGCCCTGCGTGTACATCGCGTAGCGGCTGCCCGAGACTTCAAGACTGCCTTCGGAGCCAGGCTTCAGCGGATAGCCGATCATGATCGAGACCTCATTGCTCACCTTCTCCTGCGGCCGCGTGGAGATGAACGCGTAGGCGGGATCACGTGGGCGGTTCGGTGGATCGGTCTTCATCGACGACGGCTTGGCGAGCGCGAAGCAGACTTTCTTGCCACCGGGCGAGGCTACATACGCGCCCCAGCTGCCGAATTGACCGACCAGCGTCGGCTCGGCGCCGCCGGCAGCCGCAGCTGCCTCCTGCTTGGGGGACGACTTGGCAGCCTGTGTGTTGGCCGGCACGGCCCACACACAGGCGAGCACCGCGGCCATGTACGCTGCCAGACGGACAGTCCCTCGTTGCATCGTGAAAACCCTCGTTCGTTCAAGCACGTCCGGCATGGGAGAATCCGGAAAGGCGCGACTGGAATAGACGGGAAAGGCGAAATTGTGAAGGCAGTTCCGCCTTGAGCTGCACGCGCGTTGCAACCGCCTAACCGCCAGAATCGGCATTGTCGCCTTTGGCCAAATCCGCCATGAAAGCGGCCACTCACAACCACGCGCAACGGTGACCCTGATGAAAGCGATCATTTGCTCGCAATGGTGCGAACCCGAAGACCTCGTGCTCGGCAATCTGCCTGATCCGGTCGCCGGGCCCGGCGAAGTGGTGATCGCGATCAAAGCCGCGGCGCTGAACTTCTTCGACATTCTGATGGTGCAGGGAAAGTATCAGACCAAGCCGCCCTTTCCGTTCTCGCCAGCCGCGGAGATCGCCGGCATGATCGAGAGCGTCGGCGCTGGCGTGACCGATCTCAAGGTCGGTGACCGGGTCGTGTCCTCGATCGGCTTCAACGGCGCGCGCGAAAAGGTCGCAGCACCAGCGGCGATGACCGCGAAGATTCCGGACAGCCTCGATTACGATCGCGCCGCGGGCGTGATCCTGATTTATTCGACTGCGCTGCACGCACTGGAAGATCGTGCCGATCCAAAGCCCGGCGAAACGCTGGTCGTGCTCGGCGCTGCCGGCGGCACGGGGCTCGCCGCGATCGAGATCGGCAAGCTGATGGGCTTGCGCGTGGTGGCCTGCGCATCGTCGGACGACAAGCTCAAGTTCTGCAAGGAGCACGGCGCGGACGTTCTCTTCAACTATGCGAAGGAAGATCTCAAAGAAGGCCTGAAGAAGATCGGCGGCGCGAAGGGCATCGACATCGTGTTCGATCCGGTCGGCGGCGACTTCACCGAGCCGGCGCTACGCTCGCTTGGCTGGAAAGGACGGCTGCTGGTGATCGGGTTCGCGTCAGGACCGATCCCACGCATTCCGCTGAACCTTCCGCTGCTGAAAAGCTGCGACATCCGTGGCGTGTTCTGGGGCGGCTTCGCCAAGGCATTCCCGGACAAGAGCCGCGCCAACCTCGAGCGGATTGTGCAATGGGCCGCGGACGGAAAGCTTTCTTCCCACGTTCATGCGACCTTCCCACTGGCGAAAACGTCCGAGGCGATGGCCGTGCTGTCCAGCCGCAAGGCGATGGGCAAGGTGATTCTGCATCCCTAAGCATCACCGCGAGCGCCTCGCGGCCAGTGGAGGCGCAAAAGTCCGACGCGCTGGGAGCGCCGGAGTTACCCGCCGTTGAGCGCGGCGTCGAGGTCCTTGTCATCGACCCCGCGCACCAGCGCCCGGCGTGCGGCTTCGCGATGATCGGGGCGGATATTGCTGGCGACCATCCGGAGTGCTGACATGAGCACGGCGGCGTCGTCGGTAAAGCCCAGCACCGGCAACAGGTCCGGCATGAAATCCAACGGCAGCACGAAATAGGCGAGCGCCGCGAGCAGCGACAACTGAACACGCCGCGGCGTCGTGCGGTCGAACGCACAATAGTAAGCGGCGAGCAGATCCTCCGCGAACGGCAGCCGAGCGGCGAACCGCTTGAACTTGGCCTTGAAGCGCTTGCGAACGCTCTCGGAATCCTGCGCCAACTTCTGCGCAGGCTCGAAGTCGTCTGCGTTGAAATGCGTTGTGCTCATCATGGTCAAAAGTTGGTGACTCTGAGGTGCAATTGCAAGCGGCCCTACCGCCCGGCGATGGCGTCCATGGCCGCGGCAAGCGCCGTATCCTTGGCCGTCAGCCCGCCGGCATCGTGGGTCGACAGCACCACTTCGACGGTCTTGTAGACGTTCTTCCATTCGGGGTGGTGGTCGTTCTTTTCGGCCACCAGCGCGGCCCGGCTCATGAAGCCGAACGCTTCGTTGAAATCCTTGAAAACAAACGTCTTTGCGATAGCGTCGCGGCCCGGCACCTCGGCCCAGCCGATCAGCTTCGCCAGCGCCTGTTTGCGGGTCTCGCCTGCCAGTTTCTCGGCCATGAATACCTCCTCAAACGATATCAACGCCTTAGAATTACCATACCCCGCATTGCTGTTTGACGCGCAAAGGTCGGCAGATCGAACGGGCCGACCACCGGGTGCGTCGCCCGCAGTATCGGAACTGCGATTCGGCCGGAAAGTTGCTATGATGCGTAAGTTACACCGGCAGATCAGAGAGATGACACCCTGAACCTGCAACAGCTTTTTTCGCGGCCGATGAGCACAGATGGCATCAGCGGCACGACGCTGGCGGCGACGCGACGACGGCGTGGACCGAAGATCATGACGGTGCTGTCGCTGATCGCAGCGGCCATCGCGATCATAGCCGCGATCGCCGCTGCGACCTACTACTACAACCGTCCCGTCACTGTGCGCATTGCCGTCGGGCCTCCCAACAGCGACGACTTCAAGGTCGTGCAATCGATCGCCCGGGTCTTCGACCCACAAGCGGCTGGCCGGGACCGGAGCTCGATTAAGCTGCGAATCGTGCCGACCGAAGGATCGGTGCAGAGCGCCGTTGCACTGGACACAGGCCAGGCCGATCTCGCGGTGATCCGCGGCGACCAGCAGTTGCCGAAGGATGCGCAGACCGTCGCCACCATGCGCAAGAATGTCGTCGCCCTCTGGCTGCCGCCGGCCGCCCGACCGAGGGCAACGAAGAGAGCCGCCGAGCCAAAGATCGGGAAGATCGAGGATCTCGCCGGCCACAAGGTCGGAGTGATTGGTCGCAGCCAGTCCAACGTCAATCTATTGCGGCTGATCCTGCAGCAGTATGGCGTGCCGGAGGAACGGGTCGAGATCGTCCAGTTCGCGCCGTCCGAAGTGAACGAGGCGATCCGCGGCAACAAAGCCGATGCTTTTTTCGCCGTCGGCCCGGTCAACAGTCAGATTACCACGGATGCAATCGGAGCAACGGTGCGCGATGGTGGCGCGCCGACATTCCTGCCGATCGACCTCGCCGATTCGATCGAGAGCAGATATCCGATCTATGACGCCGCCGAGATCTCACCGGGCGCGTTCGGCAGCGCGCCCGCGCGCCCCGAGGAGACGATCAAGACCATCAGCTTCGGCCATCATATCGTTGCGCGGAAATCCCTGTCCGAAAGCACCGTGACAGCGTTCACGCGGCAACTATTCTCGATGCGGCAGGCCCTGATCGCTGCCAATCCCAGCGCTGCGAAGATCGAGGTTCCTGACACCGACAAGGACGCCGCGATTCCAGTGCATCCCGGTGCCGAAGCCTACGTCGACGGCGAAGAGCGGACATTCATGGACCGCTACAGCGATCTGATCTGGTGGACGATTCTTGGCATGTCGCTGCTCGGATCGGCCGGCGCCTGGGCGGCGAGCTATCTGAAGAAGGACGAGCGGACCAACAACACGTCTCTGCGCGAACGACTGCTGGTGATGTTGTCGCAGGCGCGCAAGGCCTCGAGTCATGAGGAACTCGACGAGATGCAAGCGGAGGCCGACGAAATCCTGCGCGATACGCTTGATTGCTATGAAAGCGGCGCGATCGAAGCCGGCACCCTGACCGCCTTTCAGATTGCGCTGGAACAGTTCCACAACGCCGTCGCGGACCGCCGCCTGTTCCTCGCCACTGAGCCTGCGCCGCTCGCACCGGTACGGCCAACCCGCGCCGCGGTTTGAGCGCCATTCAATCCCATACGATCACGCGTCACGCGCCAGTTACAGAGGCATTCTAAATCGGTCGTCCTTGGTACCGCATGCTGGAGCGGTTCGAGTTGGGGGAGGCGACAATGCGCAAGGTGCTGATTTCCCGGCGACACTTCCTGCAAACCTCCACTATCGGCGGCGCCACGGCGGCGACAGGGCTGTTCACTCCGTTCATCAGCCGCGCATCCGATCGGCCGATCGTGACGCACGGCGTCCAATCCGGCGATATTTCCGGTGACAGCGGCATGATATGGGCGCGCGCCGATCGCCCTTCACAAATGCTGGTCGAGATCTCAACGACCGAGTCGTTCCGCAATGCGTTGGCGCTGCCGCCTGTCGCAGCGATGCCCGAGAGCGACTTTTGCGTAAAGCGCTTGCTCGAGAATCTCCCTTCCGGTCAGACCATCTTTTATCGGGTGAAATTCCGCGATCTCAAGCAGATCAACGTCGAGAGCGAACCGGTGACCGGACGATTCCGCACGGCACCCGCCGACCGGCGCGACGTCAGCTTTGTCTGGGGTGGCGATGTCGCTGGCCAAGGCTGGGGCATCAACACCGACGACGGCGGCATGACAACGTTCGCTGCCATGCGCAAGCACAATCCCGACCTCTTCATCCATTCGGGCGACACGATCTATGCAGACGGCCCGATCCTGCCGGAGGTGAAGCTCGCGGACGAGACGGTCTGGAAGAACCTCACAATTCCCGAGAAGGCCAAGGTCGCCGAAACACTCGATGAGTACCGTGCAGCCTACAAATACAATCTGCTCGATGAACATCTGCGCGCGTTCAACGCCGACGTGCCGGTGTTCGTGCAGTGGGACGACCATGAGGTGACCAACAACTGGTCGCTGTCGAAGCAGCTCCCGTCGGCCTACAAGGAGCGCAACGTGATGCTGCTCGCCGCGCGCGCAGCCCAGGCGTTCCATGAGATGTTCCCGATCCGGACAAGTGCGACCGAACCCGGACGCATCTACCGCACCATCGCCTACGGTCCGCACCTCGACGTCTTCATGCTCGATGAACGCAGCTACCGCGGTCCGAACAACGACAACACCCAGACGAGCTACGGCCCTGATTCGTATTTCATCGGCCTCGAGCAGCTCGCCTGGCTAAAGCGGTCATTGGCTGCCTCACGCGCGACGTGGAAGGTGATCGCCTCCGACATGCCGATCGGCATCATCGTCGAGGACGACGCCGTCAATCATCGGGGCTCCGAGGCGATCGCCCAGGGTGACGGTCCCGCGCTCGGCCGCGAGCTGGAGATCGCCGACCTTCTGCGCTTCATCAAAAGCGCCGGCATCCGCAATACGATGTGGGTGACGGCTGATGTGCATTACGCCGCTGCGCATTACTACGATCCGAACAAGGCGCAGTTCCAGGATTTCGATCCGTTCTGGGAGTTCGTCTCGGGCCCGTTGCATGCGGGAACCTTCGGCCCCGGCAAGCTCGACAACACGTTCGGGCCCGAGTTGAAGTTCGTCAAAGCTCCGGGACCTGGCCGCCAGAATCTGCCGCCATCCGCCGGCATGCAGTTCTTCGGCCACGCGCGGATCGACGGCGCGACCGGGCAGCTCACCGTGACGATCCGCGATCGCGCCGATAATGCGCTCTGGTCGGTCACGGTTGATCCGAAATTCGGTTAATGCGCCGGATTTCGAAGGTTTCGCCACACATTCAGCCTGCGGTTGTCGTTGTTTTTTGAAGATTCCTGACTATATTGCGCCGCAACGCGTGCCCCGAATGCCCGGCCCATCGGCCGGGCACCGTGTTTTGAGGGGGCGCCCCGGCAAGCCCAATCGGTAGACCCTATGAATTTGCGCAACGTCGCCATCATTGCTCACGTCGATCATGGCAAGACCACCCTCGTGGATCGCCTGCTGCAACAGTCCGGCACATTCCGCGAAAATCAGCGTGTCGCTGAGCGGGCGATGGACTCCAACGACCTTGAGCGCGAGCGCGGCATCACGATTCTCGCCAAGGCCGCGTCGGTGCAGTGGAAAGACACGCGCATCAACATCGTCGATACGCCAGGCCACGCCGACTTCGGCGGCGAGGTCGAGCGCATCCTCAACATGGTGGACGGAGCGTTGGTGCTGGTGGATGCCGCCGAAGGGCCCCTGCCGCAAACGAAGTTCGTGGTCTCGAAGGCGCTGAAGGTTGGGCTGAAGCCGATCGTCGTCATCAACAAGGTCGACCGCCCCGACGCGCGCCCGACCGAAGTGATCAACGAGGTGTTCGATCTGTTTGCGGCGCTGGACGCCACCGACGAGCAGCTCGACTTCCCGATACTCTACGGTTCGGCCAAGCAGGGCTGGATGGCCGAGAGCGCGGAAGGTCCGAAGGAAGCGGGCATGCAGCCGCTGTTCGACCTGATCCTGCGCCATGTCGCACCGCCGGTGGTCGAGCAGGGTCCATTCCGCATGATCGGCACCATCCTTGAAGCCAATCCTTATCTCGGCCGGCTGATCACCGGCCGAATCACGTCGGGCACCATCAAGCCGAACCAGACGATCAAGGCGATCGACCGCGACGGCAAGCTGATCGAACAGGGCCGCATTTCGAAGATCCTCGCCTTCCGCGGGCTTGAGCGTACGCCGCTCGATGAAGCCGAGGCCGGCGACATTGTCGCCATTGCCGGGCTTACCAAGGGCACCGTCGCTGACACGTTCTGCGATCCGAGCGTCGAGGCGCCGCTGACCGCCCAGCCGATCGATCCGCCGACGGTCTCGATGTCGTTCATCGTCAACAACTCGCCGCTCGCCGGCACCGAGGGCGACAAGGTGACGAGCCGCATGATCCGCGACCGGTTGCTGCGCGAGGCCGAAGGCAACGTCGCACTGCGCGTGACCGAAGCCGACGACAAGGATTCGATGGAAGTTTCAGGTCGCGGCGAGCTGCAGCTCGCGATCCTGATCGAGACCATGCGCCGCGAGGGCTTCGAGCTCTCCGTGTCGCGTCCGCGCGTGGTGCTGCAGAAAGACGAGGCGACCGGTGGCTGGATGGAGCCGGTCGAGGAGGTCGTCATCGACGTCGACGAGGAGCACTCCGGCGTCGTCGTGCAGAAGATGAGCGAGCGAAAGGCGGAGATGATCGAGATGAAGCCGTCGGGCGGCAACCGCCTGCGGCTCGTGTTCTACGCGCCGACCCGCGGCTTGATCGGCTATCAGGGCGAGCTCCTGACCGACACGCGCGGCACCGCGGTGATGAACCGCCTGTTCCACGGCTATGCATCCTACAAGGGCGAAATTCCCGGCCGCCGCAACGGCGTGCTGATCTCCAACGAACAGGGCGAAGCGGTCGCCTATGCGATGTGGAAACTGGAAGACCGCGGCCCGATGATGATCGAGCCGGGCTGGAAAGTGTATCGCGGCATGATCGTCGGCGAGCATACGCGTGACAACGACCTCGAGATCAATGTGCTGAAGGGCAAGCAGCTCACCAACATCCGCACCACTTCGAAGGACGAAGCCGTGCGTCTGACGCCGCCGATCAGAATGACCCTGGAGAAGGCGCTGGCCTATATCGAGGACGATGAGCTGGTCGAGGTAACACCGAAATCGATTCGGCTGCGCAAGAAATTGCTCGACCCGAACGAGCGCAAGCGCGCTGAGAAAAGCAAGGAAGCGTTGGCGAGCTAGGTCTGCGCAAAAGACCGCCGCAAGCTCCGGCTTCCACCGTCCCTTGAGGGGAAGCTCGATCGCGAAGCGCTCGGGCGGGGTGACACACTCTCCGCACCGTGTGAGGCGGAGTGCGGCCAAGCCAGCGCGTGCAATCGCCCGCAAACCACACACCCGCCCCGCTTGCTTCGCAAGCGAGCGTCCCCTTGCGGCCTTTGACGGCCCCTCAGACCTTTCGAAAGGATGGCCGAAGCGAGCCCTGCCTGCTTTCGCAGCGGCGACTATATAGGTATGCATGGCATAGTGCCTGAAGCAACGGACGCTGGTCAGCATGCCCCTTTCCACCGACATCGACGTCGCAATCATCGGCGCAGGCGCGGCGGGCCTCGGTGCCGCCCGCGCGCTCGAGGGCACGGGGCTTCGCGTCAAGGTTCTGGAGGCGCGCGACCGGATTGGCGGACGTGCTTTCACGCGGCAGCTTGAGAACGGCATCGTCTTCGACGTCGGCTGCGGCTGGCTGCATTCGGCCGACCGCAACGAATTCGTGCGCATCGCCGGCGAGCTCGGCTTCGACCTCGACCGCGGCCGACCGCACTGGACCGAACAGACCTTCAACATCGGTTTCCCGCGAGAGGAGCGTCTGGCGTATCTGAAAGAAATGGACGCGTTCTACGACCGGGTCGAGGCGGCAGCCGAGTCCGACCCCGACCGGCCGGCGAGCGACCTCCTGAAACCGGGCAATCGCTGGAACGCGATGCTGAACTGCATCTCGACCTACATCAATGGCGCCGAGCTCGATCGCGTCTCGATTCGCGATACGAGCGCCTACGAAGACACCGAAATCAACTGGCGCGTGAAGCGCGGCTTCGGCGCGCTGGTCGCGGCCTACGGGGCGCCCTGCCCGGTCGAGCTCAATGCAAAGGTGACGTTAATCGACCATTCATCGACACCCATCCGCATTGAGACGTCGCGCGGCACGCTCACTGCCGCCAGGGTGATCGTCACCGTCCCTACGAACCTGATCGCCAACGAGACCGTGCGCTTCCTGCCGGCACTGCTGGCAAAGGTCGACGCCGCAACCGGCGTACCGCTCGGCCTGGCCGACAAGGTAATGCTGGCGCTTGATGGAGATGGCGACGCCCTGCCGCGCGACGGCCATTTGCGCGGCTCGACGACAAAAGTCGGCACCGGCAGCTATCATTTGCGGCCGCAGGGCTTTGCCAGCATCGAAGGTTTCTTCGGCGGCCGCCACGCGCGCGAGCTCGAGGATGCCGGCGAAGAAGCGTTCGCTGCTACCGCGATCGACGAGCTCGTGGCATTGCTCGGCTCGGACTATCGCCGCAAGCTGCGCCCGCTGTCGCTGTCACGCTGGGCGCACGATCCGTTCGCGACCGGATCCTACTCGCACGCCCTGCCCGGCCATGCGGACGCTCGCGCCAAGCTCGCCGCGCCGATCGATGACCGGATCTTCTTTGCCGGCGAAGCCACCTCGCCCAACTTCTTCTCAACCTGCCACGGCGCGCTGGAAAGCGGCATGCGCGCTGCCGCAGAGCTCACGGCAACGCCGGCGGCGTTGCGAGGTTCACACCACCAATCCTGACGAGTCGTCGATGATGTGCATATTGCTCAGATCGGCGGCGAACTGCATCGGTGCGCCGTCGCGCGCCCCCGCTTTTGGGCTGACCCGGCCGCACACCTCGCTGCCGTTGATCTTGAAATAGACCAGCGTCTCCATTCCCATCGGCTCGCTGACGTCAATCTGGGCTGTGAACGGCACTGTGTCCGGCCCGAGATGGGGGCGCATCTCGGTGACGTGCTCGGGACGCAGCCCCAGCGAAAGCTTCTCTTTGCCGACAAACGGCCGATAGCGAATCGCCCGATCGGCCGGAAGCGGCAACGCCAGCCCGTTGCCGAAGCTCACCTGCAGGCCGTCGCCAACCGGCTCGATGCGCGCCGGAATGAAATTCATCGCCGGCGAGCCGATGAACCCCGCCACGAACCGCGTCCGCGGCGCATGATAGAGCTCGTTCGGCGAGCCGACCTGCTCGATCACACCGTGGTTCATCACCACCACCCTGTCGGCGAGCGTCATCGCCTCGACCTGGTCGTGAGTGACGTAGACTGTGGTCGTGCGCACCTTCTGATGCACGCGCTTGATCTCGATCCGCATCTGCACGCGCAGCTTGGCATCGAGGTTGGACAATGGCTCGTCGAACAGAAAGACCTTCGGATTGCGCACGATGGCGCGGCCCATGGCGACACGCTGGCGCTGACCGCCCGAAAGCGCCTTTGGCTTGCGGTCGAGCAGCTCGGTGATGTCGAGGATGCGCGCCGCCTCGGAGACACGCGCCTTGATCTCCGCCTTTGGATAGTGCTTCAGCCGCAGACCAAATGACATGTTGTCAGCCACTGTCATGTGCGGATAGAGCGCGTAGTTCTGAAAGACCATGGCGATGTCGCGATCTTTCGG
The DNA here is from genome assembly GCF_031157255.1 of Bradyrhizobium sp. LHD-71. Classification (GTDB taxonomy): domain Bacteria; phylum Pseudomonadota; class Alphaproteobacteria; order Rhizobiales; family Xanthobacteraceae; genus P52-10. The sequence continues at coordinate 136,290 of NZ_JAVIFX010000015.1, forward strand.
CGGCACGTCATTGACGACGTGATCGTCGATTGCAATCTCACCACCGGTGATGTCCTCGAGGCCTGCGATCATCCGCAAGGTCGTCGACTTGCCGCAACCGGACGGACCGACGAGCACGACAAACTCGTGGTCCTTGATCTCGAGGTCGATGCCGCGCACCGCCTCCACATCATCGTAACGTTTGACGATCTTGCGCAGCGATACGTTGGCCATGGTGCTCCTGGTCGATCAGCCTTTGGTCGCCCCCGCGGTCAGTCCCGCGATGTAATAGTCCATCAGGAAGGCGTAGATGATCAGTGGCGGCGCGGCGCCGAGAAGCGCGCCCGTCATGATCTGTCCCCAGTTGAAGACATCGCCCTTGATCAGCGACGTGATGATCCCGACCGGCAGCACGAGCTCGCTGGTCGAGGTCGTGAACGCAAGCGGATAGAGGAACTGCGCCCATGACACGGTGAAAGCGAAGATCGTCGCTGCAATGATGCCGGGCAGCGCGACCGGGATGAAGATTTTCGTCAGCGTCTGCATCCAGCTTGCGCCGTCGATGATGGCGGCTTCATCCAGCTCCTTCGGGATCGACGCGAAATAGCCGATCATGATCCAGGTGCAGAACGGCACCGTCAGCGTCGGATAGAGGATAAGCAGCACCCACCAGCGGTTGATGAGCTGGATTCCCGTCCAGTCATTGAATACGGCCATCATTTTGAAGAGCGGAATGAACAGCAGCGTTTCCGGAATGAGGTAGGTGAGGAACACACCGGTCGCGAGCGTTGCCGAGCCCCAGAACCGCATGCGCGAGAGCGCGAATGCCGCGGGCACTGCGATCAGCATCGTGATCGTCACGACGACGATCGATACGACTGCCGAGTTACGGAAGAAGATCTGATAGTCGCGCGACCCGATCAGATCGATATAGTTGGAGAGCGTCGGATTGGAGACCCACCACGGGTTGGTCGCCGCGGAGATCTCCGCGCTGCTCTTCAGCGAGGTGATCAGCATGTAGATCGGCGGCAGCAGGAAGAAGATCGCAAACAGGACCAGGAAGAAATACGACCACCGCAGGGCCCAGGTGCGGTCACGCTTCATGCTGCCGTACTTCGGCGCTGAGCGAGTGGGGCTGGAGGGACTGGCCGCGGTTACGACGGTCATCATACCTCGCTCCCGCGCTTGGTAATGTCGCGGAGGATGAAGATCGCAGCGACGGCCAGGATTGGCACCATGAACAGTGACACGCTTGCGCCGAGCGGAATGTCACCGCCTTCGATACCGACCCGAAAAGCCCATGTGCCGAAGATATGGGTCTTGTCGAGCGGGCCTCCGGCCGTGAGCACTCGCACGATATCAAAGTTCGCGAACGTGACGATGAGCGAGAACAGTGCCGTGATAGCGATGATGTTGCGCATCATCGGCAGCGTTACGTACCAGATGCGCTGCCACCAGTTCGCGCCGTCGATCTCGGCCGCTTCGTAGAGCTGCTCGGGAACGGATTTCAACGCCGCCAGATACATGATCATGAAGAACGGAGCACCGATCCAGATATTGACCAGGATCACCGAGAAACGCGCCCAGTCTGCATCGCCGGTCCACGGAATTGCGCCGAAGCCCAACTTCACCAACAACCAGTTGAAGGCCGAGTAAGATGGATCGAACAACCACAACCAGGCGAGACAGCTCATCGCCGGCGGGATCACCCAGGGAACGAGCAGCATGCCACGCCACTTGCGCTGCCCCTTGGCGGGAATGTTGTGCACGAAATGCGCGACGATGAAGCCGATGATCGCCTTGAACAGCACGGCGGTGATCGCAAACAGGCAGGACTGCCAGACCACCATCCAGAAGGTTTCGCGCTTGAACAGGAACGTGAAGTTGGAGAAGCCGACGAACCGCTCCATCGACTTGTTGAGCATCGCAAGATGGACGGCGTAGATGGCTGGATAGACGACAAGCACCGCAATCAGCGCGATCAGCGGCAGGGCCAGGAAGAACGCGATCGTCGATTTGCGGCCGAGCCATGTGCGCAAGCTGCGCCGCTGACGGCTTCGGGAGGCGATCAGGGAAGGCGGAGCTGCAACATCGACCATGTGATTTGCGACAGGCTCTGATGTGGATAGTGGCTGAAAGCGACTGCCCTTCCGGCGCCATGCGGCCGGAAGGGCAACAGATCAGGCGATCATCCGCGCATGAATCCTTCACACTCGGACTCGGCCCAGGCCAACGTCTTCTCCATTGGCTCGCCCTGCATGTGGCGGACGATCATCTTGGTCTGCAGGCCCTGCGTGTAGATCTGCACGGCGATCTTCGGCGGTGCGGGCGCGGCTGCGATCGACAGGATCTGGTGATTATGCGGGTTCGGATAATGGTACATCGTGCCCTGCGGCGGGCCGACTTCCGACCAGACCTTGAAGGTCGTCAGCTTCTCGAACGACGGGATGTCATACCCCTTCGAGGCCTCCACCATCTTTTGGGCCGATGACTCCTGCGACAGGTGCGTCAAGAGACTCTTCGCCGCCGGCTTGTTCTTGGAGAAGCTCCAGATAGCCCAGAAGTAGGGCAGGAATGGTCCGAAGCGGCCTGCCGGTCCCGCGGGCATGCCGTGGTGCCACATCTGCTCGGCAATCTGCGGCGCGTCGCGCACGGCGACCGCCCAGGTGCTCGGCGGATTCATGATGAGCGCGCCGCGGCCTGAGACCATCCACTTGTTGTTGGATGCATCATCCCATGCTGGTGCGTCGGCGGGATACTGCTTGCCAAGCTTGACGCAGTATTCGAGCGCCTTGCGGACAGGATCAGACTTCACCGTGATCTTTCCGCTGGCATCCACCAGCGCAGCTCCGAACGAATGGAACAGCGCGCCGGCCGTGTCGACGGAATCGCTCGTCGTGCCGAGGCCGATCCCGAATGGAAAGCCCGCCTTGTTGCAAGCTTCCGCGGCCTTCAGGAAATTGTCGAGGTTCCAGTCATCCGCCTTGGGCGCGGCGCCGACGGGATACATCGCCTTGATGTCGATGCCCGCATGCTGCTTCATCAGGTCGAGGCGCGAGGCGGGGCCCTTCATCTGGCTGCCTGCCGTCGCCGGCACGGCCAACCACTTGCCGTCCGTCTTGCCGAGATATTCGACCGTCTTGTTGACCGCACCGTATTTGGCGATCAGCGGCGCCATAATGTCGTCGACCGGCTCCAGGTTTCGCGCACGCTCGGCCGCTTGCCAGGTCGGCATCGCCAGAATGTCGTGGCCGGACTTGGCCTGCTCTTCGGCGGCGATGGTGACGAGTATCTTGTTGCTTTGCGAGGTGATGAAGTCGATCTGGACTTCGACCTTCTCCTTCGCAGCCCATTCCCTGACGAGCGCCTCGGTCGCCTTGTTCGCGTCGGGCACCCAGTGATCCCAGAAGCCGATCGAGAGCTTGCCCGCGGACTGCGCCGTCGAAACATGCGGCGCGGCGAGAACAACCGTCGACGCGGCGGTCGTGGCCATGAACTGGCGACGGGTCATATGCTTACGAGTCATTGAAGTCCTCCCAGCGTCGACGTTGTTTGAGATCGAATTTTTGACGTGCTTGGCGTTTCCCCGGATCTGTGGCCGTGTTTTTATTTATCTTCGGCGTCGCAAGTTAAGCGCACGTGCCGGCCACCTTTCAAGTGCAAAACGAAATTTCATCCAAAATGATAAAAAGCGATTGCTCTGGTCATACGACAACTTGCCGTATTGTGCGCTGCACGCAGCAGCAGGCGGGAATAGCATCCCATCCTGCTGCTGACGGATTGATCATTCGGTCCTCAAGTCAGACACCCCGTCGGGTGCTGAACGAGCGAACAAGCCCGTGAGAGTTGCGGCCTCAGTTGGGTCGCAGCGTCTGCCGCACCACGCTGCCGTCGGCGAGCTTGTCGAAGCCTTCATTGAGGGCGTCGAACGTCAGGTCGCCCGCGTGCAGCTTGTCGACCGGAAGCTTGCCGGCCATGTAGAGGTCGAGAAAGCGCGGGATGTCGCGGCGGGCGATGCAGCTTCCCATGTAGCTGCCCTTGATGGTGCGCTCGTCGGTCACCATGGCCGCGTGCGGATAGGCGATTGCAGCATCAGGCCGCGGCAGGCCGGCGCTGACGGTGGTCCCGCCGCGCGCGGTGATCGCGTAAGCAAAATCCATTGCCGGTAGCGAACCCGCCATCTCGAACGCAAAATCGACGCCGCCGCGTGTCAGGTCGCGCACCTCGCTGACCGCGTTCTTGCCGTTCGCCAGCACCGTGTGCGTCGCGCCCAAGGATTTCGCGAGTTCGAGCTTGGCGGGCAGCACGTCGGCGGCGACGATCGGATAAGCGCCAGAAGCGACGAGCGCCAGAAGCGAGTTGAGCCCGACGCCGCCGAGACCAACCACCGCTGAACTTCGGCCCGGCGCGACTTGCGCCGTGTTCACCACTGCGCCGACACCGGTCATCACCGCGCAGCCAAACAGCGAAGCGACATGCAGCGGCACTCGCTTGTCGATCGCTACCACCGAACTTTCCGCAACGACCGCATACTGCGCATACACCGACAGCCCGCTGTAGTGATGCAGGTCCGAACCGTTGTCGCAGAAGAGGCGCCGCGCGCCGGACTGCAGCGTGCCGGCTGCGCGCGAGGCGGTCGAAACCGTACACAGATTGGGTCTTGCGTCGGAGCAGTAGCGACAGGAGCCGCAGCTGGACACGAACGACGTGACGACGTGATCACCCGCCTTGAGTTCGTGCACGCCTGCGCCGACCTCACGAACGATGCCTGCACCTTCGTGACCGACCACCGTCGGCAACTTGCGCGGACGCACGCCTTCGATGGTGGACAGGTCGGAATGACAGAGACCGGCGGCCGCCACTTCGATCAGCACCTCGCCCGGACCAGGGCCATGCAGCTCCACCTGTTCGATTCGAAGCGGCTTCGACACGGTGAAGGGATGCGGCAGGCCTTGTTCGAACAGCAAAGCGGCGGTCATCTTCATGGCGGTTTTCTCCCTGTGTCATTTTCGGTCAGGATGCGCGGGAACACCGGAGATGAGCAAGAGCCGTGGCGCTGATGCCCTCCTCATCACCTGCAATCCTCAAGCATCCGTTCGCGAATCGACTGATAGTCGGCGCGATTGATGCGCAGTTGTCCGTTTTCGGTACAGCAAGCGCTACCTTCGCACCGGCAGTGATGCAGAAAATCCACATGTTAACCGATTATTAAGTAAAGCTCTTGAAGGCGCGCGTCTGTCTTGCTTTGATCTGCTCATGAGCACGATCCTGATCGAAGTCCGGCAAGCCAAGGCGTCCGACGCGGCCGCGGTCGCAGCGACTCACGATCAGGCATGGCGCGCAGCCTACCAGGGCATCATTCCTGGCGCCGAACTCGACAAGCTGATTAATCGCCGCGGCCCGCAGTGGTGGGATAGCGCGATTCGCAAAGGCAGCCGCGTCAGTGTGCTGGTGTTCGGAGAGCAGATCGCGGGTTACGCCAACTACGGTCGAAATCGCGCTCGCAGCCTGCATTTCGATGGCGAGATCTACGAGCTTTATCTGAGACCGGAATTCCAGGGCCTTGGCTTCGGTCGTCGCCTGTTCTCGGCGGCTCGCCGCGACCTCGCCCAAAGCGGTCTCAAGAGCATGGTGATCTGGGCGCTGTCGGACAACGAACCGGCGGTGGAGTTTTACCGCAATCTCGGCGGACGCATGGTCGCCCGCTCGTCCGAGCGATTCGGCGGCAAAAGCCTCGACAAGGTTGCGTTCTCCTGGACGCATTGAATTTTGCCACATAAGCCATGTTCGTCATGCCCGGCCCTCCCGGGCACCCGTCTTTTCGAGCCGCGCTTTCGCTAGCCGCGACGATGTGGATGCCTGGCACGATCCAAACATGACGGCCTAACGTCAACGAACCCTTCTGCGCGCACAATCCGGAGTTTTTCATGCGTATCGATGCGATCTCGATCGGGGTCAACCCGCCGCACGAGGTCAACGTCATTATCGAAGTGCCGGTCGGCGGCGAGCCGATCAAATATGAGATGGACAAGGCAGCCGGCACGCTGGTGGTCGATCGCTTCCTCTACACGGCGATGCGCTATCCGGGGAACTACGGCTTCATTCCGCACACGCTGTCGGGCGACGGTGATCCTTGCGACGTGCTGGTGGCCAACACGCGAGCGATCGTGCCGGGCGCAGTGATGAGCGTGCGGCCCGTCGGCGTGCTGTTCATGGAGGACGAAGCTGGCGGCGACGAGAAAATCATCGCGGTCCCGTCGCTGAAACTGACGCGCCGCTACGCCAGCGTGAAGAACTACGACGATCTGCCTGAGATCACGCTGCAGCAGATCCAGCACTTCTTCGAGCACTACAAGGATCTCGAAGCGAACAAGTGGGTCAAGGTGCTGCGTTGGGGCGGCGCGGACGACGCACAGAGGCTCATCCTCGAAGGTATCGATCGGGCGAAGAAGGCGAAGTGAGGAGGGTCGGTAGTGAGTAGAGCGCATCACGCTCCGCTTTCCTACTCACTACTTATTCTTACGACGACCTCTTCACACTTTCGGCGGCGGCAGGCGGTGGATCGCGGATGCCGCACGCAAGGTGTTTACCAGCAGGCAGGCCACCGTCATTTGGCCGACACCGCCAGGCACAGGCGTGATCGCGCCGGCGACCTGCAACGCCTCGTCATAGGCAACATCGCCGATCAGGCGGTCCTTGCCGTCTGCACCCGGCACACGGGTGATGCCGATGTCGATCACGGTCGCTCCGGGCTTGATCCAGTCGCCGCGCACCATCTCCTTCTGACCGACGGCCGCGTAGAGCAGGTCGGCGTTACGGCAGACACTTGCGAGGTCGCGGGTACGCGAGTGAGCGATGGTGACGGTCGCGTTCTCGTTCAGCAGCAGTTGCAGCAGCGGCCGCCCGACCAGGTTGGAACGGCCGATCACGACAGCGTTCATGCCTTGCAGCGACGCGTGCACGCTCTTGGTCAGGATGATGCAGCCGAGAGGCGTGCAGGGCGTCAGCGCCGGCAGGCCGGTCGCTAGCCGTCCGGCATTGATCGGGTGCAGTCCATCGACGTCCTTGGCGGGATCGATCGCTGCGACGATCTTTTGCGAATCGAGCGACTTCGGCAGCGGCAACTGCACGAGAATGCCGTGCACGGCCGGATCGCGATTGAGCTTGTCGATGACGGCGAGCAGATCGGCTTCGGAGACCTCCGCCGGCAGTACATGCTCGAACGAGGCCATGCCGGCGGCCCGGGTCTGCTTGCCCTTGCTGCGCACGTAGACCTGGCTTGCCGGATCGCTGCCGACCAGCACCACGGCAAGGCCCGGCGTCACGCCATGGTCGCGCACAAGGCGTGCCGCTTCCTTCGCGCAATCCTCGCGCAAGGTGGCGGCTATTGCTTTTCCGTCGATGATCTTTGCGGGCATTAACGTCGTCACGCTCCATTGATGGCCGCAGTTATCAGATGTCGCAGCCGTTCTCCAAGCCGGTTCGGGTCGCCGTCAACGGCGACCTGCTTCAGCCGCGACGTAGCGCCCGACAACGGGTGCACGTCGCCTTTCCGGACACCGAGTTCCTTCGCCAGCAGATCCGTCACCGCGCGATTGGCCGCGCCGCCTTCGGCGACGGCTCGGACGCGGATTTTCACCACGCTGCGGCCATCGGCGAGTGTCTCGAGCCCATCGATCCGGTCCTTTCCCCCGCGCGGCGTCACCCGCAACGCGATGCTGACGCCGTGAGCGGCATACCGCCAGGGTTCTACAGACAAGGCTCCACCAACACGCCTCCCCGGGGAAACGCGATCAGAACACGTTCGGGTAGATGTAGTAGCTGATGATCCGCTGGATCAGCAGGATGATCAGGATCAGGATGACCGGCGAGATGTCGAGGCCGCCGAAATTCGGCAGAAGCGAGCGGATCGGCCGCAACGCCGGTTCGGTGATCTTGTAGAGAAACTCGGCGACGCCCGCGACGAACTGGTTGCGGGTGTTCACGACGTTGAAGGCGATCAGCCAGGACAGGATCGCGGCGGCGATCAGCAGCCAGACGTACAGATCCAGCGCGATGAGAATGATATCGAGAATAGCTCGCATGGCTTGATCTGCTCGCGAAGGGCTGAATCACCGGTTAAATTGCTTCGGCAAAATATCGGTTTGGCCGTGGCGGAACAAGGGAAGCGGGCTGCTGATCGCCGGAAAAGACGCCCAAATGAACAGCGCAAGCGTTCTTGACTTGATCTCGGCTTAAAACGTAAATGACGGCACTTTCGGCGGTCCGGCCATCCAGTGGCTCGGACCTTCGGAGGGGCCGTAGCTCAGCTGGGAGAGCGCCTCGTTCGCAATGAGGAGGTCAGGGGTTCGATTCCCCTCGGCTCCACCACTTTCGGCTACGCGGCGCGGCCACAAACGAAGCGTGGTGCGCGGCGTAAAGGGCGAAGCCGGGCTGAAGCACCCCTCAAACCGAATGCCTGCCCTGCACGCGCCCGACCAGCGACACGACCCAGGCGCGCGGGACGAAGCGCAGCATGAACGGAATCATCTTCATGCCCACCCCGGGCAGCACGAGGCGTTTGCCAGCCATGAGACCCCGGTAACCGGCCATCGCGACATCGGCTGCTGAAATGCTCAGCACCTTGGAATCGAAGCCGGGAACGATTCCGGCTCGCGCCTGAAATTCGGTCGGCACGGCGCCCGGACACAAGGCGGTGACGCGCACCCCGCGCGGCGCAAGCTCGCAGAACAAGGCCTCGCTGTAGGAGATCACATAGGCCTTGGTGGCGTAATATACTGCCATCCGCGGTCCCGGCAGGAAGCCTGCCAGCGACGCGACATTGAGGATGCCGCCGCGGTGGCGCGCAAGGCAGTCGGCAAAGCGAAGCGACAAATCGGTGAGCGCGCGCACGTTGACGTCAACCATCGCCAGCTGCTCGGTGCGACCGAGCTGCAGCCATTCGCCGAACAGGCCGAAGCCGGCATTGTTGACGAGATATTCCGGCTCGACGGCTGCCGAGGCCAGTGCCGCGGAAATGACGTCGCCGGCATCGGGGCGCTGGAGGTCGCAGCAGATGATCAACGGTTCCTGGCCGCCGGCCGCCACGATCTCGTCCGAGAGCGCCTTCAGACGGTCGAGCCTGCGCGCGACCAGCGCGACATGGTGGCCGTTCCTCGCGAAGATCCTCGCGAGCTCACAGCCGATGCCCGCTGATGCACCCGTAATCAAGGCAACGCGGCCAGCCATTGTGAAACCTCAGTTCGCGGCTTTCGGCACGATCCTGTTGCCGGCGACACGATTTCTCAATGCAATGCGCTCATTGGACGACACGCCGAGCAAGTCGGCGGAACGCCACACCATGCTCTCTTCGAATTCGCTGATGTGGTCGTCCGCATAGACGAGCTCCCACATCATTTCGACGATCCGTGCCCGGCCCTGCTCATCGACGGAACGCATGATCAGGCTGGTGAAGCGATAGAGATCGACCGACTCGCCTTCCACCCGCTTGGCGGCCTCGATCAGTTCGCCGACTGCCGCATCATCGAGGTCGAAACGGCTCGCAAGCAGCGAGCGCAGCTTCTCCTGCTCCTTCGCAGACGCGTCCCCGTCGATAGAGATGAGGTGCACCAACAGGGCCGCCGCGGCCAGCCGGTAGTCATTGTCGTCGAACCTGCGGGGCACGGACCCGCTGGCAGACGCGAGTTCGGCGACGATCTGGCGAAGCTTGTCCAATATCAACGCGTGTACCAAAGCTTTCAAGGAGGCAGCCTCGCCGCCTCGCGTTTCCAAGCCGAAATTCGCGCCCCTTATGAAGAGGAATCGCGACAGCCGCAAGAATGCGAGAACCTCCTTCACGATCTCGTGGGCAAGACCGGGACCGAGGAGGCTCGAACGCCTGTGTGACATGCGTCACATCGAGTTGGAAAGGAGGCCGGTACAGTCCGGCCATTGGTGTTCAAGCCCGGTTCTGGGAGATTCGCATGAAGAAGCTCGTACTTGTGGCCGCGATGCTGATGGCCAGCGCATGCGCACATGCCGGCAGCTTCAACTTCAACGTCGAGGGACACAAGATTCGCGTGAATGTCCCGCGCGGGTGTGCCTCGCTGTCATGTATCAACGTCTCCGCGCCGACGATTACCGACAAGTTTAAGGATAAGGACGAGACCTCGCCCAGGGCCGGCGCGGCCACGACTGCACCCGCGGCAGCGCCGGCCGCTCAGGCTGCGACACCGTCTGCACCGACCGCCCCGACGCCCGCGCCTCCCGCCACCGCACCACAGGCCTCCACCAAGGTCACCGTGCTGCCCGCACCGGCGCCTGAAACCAAGGCAACGGATGCCACTGCTCCATCGGCATCGACGCCTGCGCTGACCGCGCCGGAGGTCTCGGCGGAGCCCGCGCCTGCTCCGGTCGCAACACCCGCCCCGGCTGCAGTGCAGGTGGCATCGGCACCGCCTGCGTCACTTCCGGCTCCGGCTCCTGCCGCTGTGCAGGCCGCCAACACGCCAATCGGGCTTTGGATATCGGAGAAGAAGGAGGGCAAAATCCGGATCGAGGACTGCAATGGCAATCTCTGCGGCTATGCCGTCGATGCCAAGACCGGGGCGAACGGCGCCAAGGTCCTGATCAACATGAAACCGCGCGGCGACAAGTGGAGCGGCCGCATCAAGGATACCCGCAGCGGCGGCGTATACGATTCAACTATCGCGCTCCGCGGCAGCGACAAGCTTCGCGTTCAGGGCTGCGCCTTCGGCGGCATGTTCTGCGGCGGCGAGACCTGGACCCGTATTCAGTAGGTCGCGCCCACCTGTTGTGCCTGCTCGCTTTTCGCGAGAACGGTCTTCAAAAGTAGCTTTGCAGTGTGCCGCGGCGACGAATGTCCAGCGTTGCACAGTGGAACGCGCCTCCGAACGCGGCGTAGTGCAGAAACTCACACGGAATGGGCTCAAGACCCCAAGCCTTCAGCGCGGCCATCATGCGCTTGTGATGCGGATCGACGATCACACGCGTCTCGTCGATCATCAGGATGTTCATGCTGAGCCACTTGCCGCACATTGACGTGACCTTCAGCAGCCGGCTGTCGATGGGATCCGGCTCCGGCGCAATCAGAATGTCCCACGTCTTTAGAATTGGCGGCAACCGTGCAACGTCGATGTACTCCGGATTGACGAGCAGCTTGCCTGGCCCGAGCGGCAGGATCGTCGTGTCGATGTGCATTGGATTGGGGCACCGGCTTTCGATCTCATGGACGCGGTAGCCTTCGCCGAGATGACGCCGCAGCCAGGCGATGCCCATCAGGTTTGTCACATTGCTGCGGGTGACGAAGATGTCACGGCCGCAGCGGAAAAAGTCGGCTGCGTCGAACACGGGCTCAAACTCAGTGAGGATATAGCTGATGGGCTCGCCCTTTTCGGGCAGGCGGAAATCAGGATCGAACAATTCGTCGGTCAGTTGCGGCTTTGGCGCCGATGTCCAGCGCGCTCCCTTCTGGAAGTACTCCTTCAGGATCGTGCGGTAGGAGTGCGTCTCGAAGTATCGGCACGGCCATGCCATCGGCGTCTCAATGATCTCGTCGCCAATCACCAGCATGCTGTCGCGGGGGCACGAGTTGCAAAAGCCGTGTGACGTCCAGCCCGGCGCACCGAACTTCCTCCGGTAGTCGACGGGATCGGGCCGGCGCACCGTGACGCCGAGCGACTGCAACAGCGCAATGAAGCCATCGAGCTCGCGCTGCGCAGGCTCAATCATGAAGGCAGGATAGCGGAAGCCGGCGACGAGCGACTGCGCGCGCGCGGCAAGGCCCGGAATGTTGCAGGTGACCACCGGATGGCTGGATGGGATCGTTGCACCTTCCAGTCGGCCGACGATGATTTCCTCCAGCGGGTCCCACTCGTTGTGCGAGTTGACGGGGCAGGTCGCGGACGCCGCCACAGCGTTCGCCGCGGCGTCCATTCTCATCTGCAGTTGCATTCCTCGCCTCGGATAGTTGCCTTGACGATAGACAAGCTCTTGAACTTGCTATCGTTCCGAGACCGGCGGCGCCGTCAATCGTTCAAAACACCGCAGCCGCCTTCGCGACGCAGCAAAGCCGTGTCGTTACGTGGTTGAGTTCACGCCAGCCGCTGGATCGCCGCGATGGTCTCGCGCGGCTTTTCCAGCAGCACCATGTGGCCGGCTTCCGGGATCGACACGAGCTGAGCGCCATTGATCAGCCGCTTGAATTCGTGCGCATAGACAGGCGACACCACCTTGTCGCTGTCGCCCCAGATGAGGATCGTCTTTGCCTTTACGCGGTAGAGGCGTTCCGACAATCCGCGTTCAGGAATCGGAAACAACAGACGACCGGCCATGCCGAGCTGCCGCGCGTTCGTCACCAGAAATCCTTGCAGAAACTTCGGGTCGTCCAGTGCAAGCCCTGTCGTCAGCCGCGCCTTTCCGACTTCTTCGTCGTGGTACAGCAGCGCCGGCATCTCGTAAGGCAGTTTGGTGAAAATGTCCGCGACCGGATGATCGTCGAGCCAGATGCCTGCCGGCGCAATCAGGCCAAGGCGCGAAACGTCGTTCGGGCATACCGCGGCCATCTCGGCTGCGATCATGCCACCCATCGAATGACCGACAAGAACGGGATCCTTCAGGCCGAGCGCATTGACCACGTCCCACGTGTGCAGCGTGAAATCCAGCATGTCGCGGATCTCGTGACACTCGTCACTATCCCCGTAGCCGGGGATCAGCGGCGCATAGACGTGAAAGCTTTCCGAGAGCTTGGCAAGAAAAGCGTCGTCTGCCGCAAGCCCGCCTGCACCGTGCAGGAACACCAGCGGCTGACCTCGACCACCTTCGAAGTAGCGCACCGGCGTGTAATGGGTCTTGATCGTCTTCAGTTCCATGATCGTTCGCCCTCGCCTACGCCAGCACGCGCGAAACGGCGTCTGCCGCATCGAGCTCGGACGGCAATCTGCCGGCTGCGACGCGCTGCTTCATCGGCTTGCACCAGAAGCGATCGTCATCCGCAAAGTCGGGGAACATGTTGCGCAGTTTCGGTAGTACTTTCTCGGCAAACAGTTTCGTCGAGTACATGCACTTTTCCTTCGGCATGTTGCCGACATGCATCAGGCAGAAGATGTTGCCGACGTGCAGCGACGTGATGAGATCCTCCATTCGCTGGCGCACCGTTTCCGGCGAACCCGCGATGACGTGACCGCCCTCGATCAAGTCCTTCCACGTCAGCTTCGCATAGCCTGCGCGCGGCGGCGCGTACTGCGACAACGCACCGGTCTGGATGGTCTTGATGGTACGGTAGCCCGGGGCGTCGGCGAAGCCCGCATAGACGTGCAGGCAGCGGTTGTAGAAATACAAAACGTGCTCCGCATAGAGCCGCTCGGCCTCCTCGTCGCTCTCGGCGACGCAGATCGTCTGCGCAAACCCTGCGCGGTACGGCGAAGTGTCGGAGGCATTGCGTGCGGTGACACGGTCCCAGTAGCCCTTCATCAGCGCCTGCGCGCGGATGTAGCCGGAGAACGAGAGGTAGGAATACGAATAGGTGTTGTCGATGCAGAAGTCGTACGTCTCGACTGAGCCGCCGCCCGGAATATGCACCGGCGGATGCGGCTGCTGGATCGGGCGCGGCCAGATATTGACGTAGCGCAACTTCGTGTAGCGGCCGTTGAAGGCGAACGGTTTGCGCTCTGTCCACGCCTTGATGATCAGGTCGTGCGCCTCCTGATATTTTTCTCGCGTGAGTGACGGGATCTGACCGTAGCAGTAGTTGGTGTCCATCGACGTGCCGACGGGAAAGCCCGCGACCAGGCGCCCGCCTGAGATGCAGTCGAGCATCGCGAATTCTTCCGCGACTCGCACCGGTGGATTGTAAAGCGCAATCGAGTTGCCGAGCACGACCAGCGCCACGTCCTTGGTGCGTCGCGCAAGGCCCGCAGAGATGATGTTCGGCGACGGCATGATGCCATAACCGTTCTGGTGGTGCTCGTTGACGCCGATACCATCGAAACCGACGGTGCCGGCGTATTCCAGCAGGTCCATGTAGGTGTTGTAGACTTCGTGGCTCTTCTCGGGATCGAACAGCGCCTGATCGATATCCACCCACACCGAGCGGTTCTTCTCCCGGAAGTCATCCGGCAGATACGGCCACGGCATCAGGTTGAACCAAGTGAACTTCATGGCGCGTTCTCCTCAATTCCCCAATATTTGATGCCTGCACGAGCGGTCAGGCTTGACGGGAATGATACCGGGCAGCACGACGATGGATAGAGCTTTGTTGCGGGAGACCTATGCGACCGGCAGCAATCTCGTGCCGGCCCGGCAATGCTCCATCAATGACGCCTAGCCGAAATCCTCCGACCTCAGCTCGATGGGCGAGCCGTGCGGGGTGCGGTCGGCAGCGTGGTCCCAAGCGTCGCGATAGCGATGCAGCGTCTCGCGCGAAGCGACGTTCTTTTCGGCAACCAAGTTCTCAAGCGTCGCCAGCCAATGCTTGTAGTAGGTCTCGCCAGTATCGGGGTCGCCGGCAGCCTGCGCGCGCTTGATCTCCCTCGCCAGCGCCGCCGCCCATTCCTGCCACGTGAACAGGCCTTTCTGGTGTAGCGCCAGCGCCATCGCGAACGCCTGCGCCTCCCACGGTTCGCGGAAGACCGGACCGTCAGCGTCGCGCGGAACACCAGGCACGGCGATCGCGGCATGCATCGCAGCGCGCGGATCGAGCGGCATCAGGCGCGCTCCGACGGAGATTCCAAATATGATTCCCACGCGTCCACCGACACCTTCATGGTCGGGTCGGCGTCCGCACCCCACAGCTCAGTGCCTGCGAAAGACACGGTGTAGAGCCATTGCGGCTTTTCGCCCTGTCCGAGCGAGTTGGTATCCGGAAAGACGTGGCAGCCGTGCAGAAGCTCGATCGTACCGACGCGGCCGCGTACATAGCGCGGCAGCCGCGTGTGAGTCGGCGGGTTGATGGTCTTCATACGTACCTGATCGCCGATCGCAAATCGTGCCGGCGCGGTCGGATCGCGCTCCGTCGGTCCGCCACGATGCAGCATCGCCATCACGTCATCGCGGCTCAGTGTCTTCAGGCCCGCCTTCGCCACCGTCAACACACGACCTGACGCGATCTCGTCTTCCGAGACCAGATCACGCTCGATCATCAGGCGTTCCAGGCCCGCAAGCCAGAGCTGGTAGTAGCTTTTGCTCAGATAGTCGGCATGCGGGCGGTTCTCGCGCGCAAAGCGTGACATGTCGATGTTCCAGCCGCCCGGCCGCGACATCGCCAGCGTCAGTGCGAACGCCCTGCGCTCCCACGCGGCATGGAAGACCGGTTCGTTCGGCTCGGGCTGTACCGGGCCGAACCCCTCCACGCCGCCCATGTCCTGTGCGCCGTCCATTTCAACCCAACTCGTTCGGATGCTTCGGCAGACCGCTACCGATCATGCTGTCGCGCGTCACGAGGTCAGCGAGCCGCTCTTCGCTCCAACCGTCGGTGCCCGCCGGGCGCATCGGCAACACGAAGTAGCGGATCTCGGCCGTTGAATCCCAGATGCGAATGTCCGTGTCTGGTGAAAGCTCGACACCGAAGTCACGCAGCACGCCGCGCGGATCAGACACCGCGCGCGACCGATAGGGCGCTGACTTGTACCACACCGGCGGCAAGCCGAGCACTGGCCACGGATAACAGGAGCAAAGCGTGCACACGACCATGTTGTGGGTTTTCGGCGTATTCTCCAACGCGATAATGTGCTCGCCCTGACGCCCGGCATAGTTCAGCTCGGCAATCGCAGGCGTTGCGTCGGCAAGCAGGCGCTTGCGGTATTCGGGATCGGTCCAGGCGCGGGCGACCACGCGCGCGCCGTTGCGCGGGCCGACCTTCTTCTCGTAGGTTTCGATCAGAAGATCGAGCGCAGCCGGATCGACATAGCCCTTCTCCGTGAGCACGGTTTCGAGCGCGCGCACGCGCAACTCGGTTTCCGACAGTTCGGAATGCTCGTGATCGTGGTCGTGTCCGCTCATGCGACTAGCATACGCGCGATCGGGACGATGTCGAGATGGGATTCGGAAGGAACGTAGCCCGGACGAGCTAGGCGCCGTTCCCATTGGCCTCGCGCAGCGACTTCCAGAAATCGTACACCAACAGCAGCATCACCAGCACGCAGATGAGGATCAGCGGCAGCGCCTTGATCCACCAGAGCAGAAGCCCAAGAAATGCAAACACACCGGCGATGCCGATGATTCCGGTGACCAGATTTGTCATCCGCTACTCCTCACCTTCGTGCGGGGGCAGGTGCAGCCGCACCACTGCGGCCGCGCTTGCCGCGTGCGAGATGTCCGACAAGCCAGCTCGCCGTGCGCAACAGCCGCGCATCATTGCCCCGGCGACCGACGAGCTGCACGCCCATCGGCAATCCCTCCTCGGAGCTAAGCAGCGGTAGGGTCACGGCCGGCGTGCCGAGATAGGTCCATAGCGTACAGAACGCCGGGTTGCCCGTAGAGTCCAGCCCGCGCGGTGCCGGCCCTGGCGCAGCGGGCGTCAGGATCGCATCATATTCGTCGAACACGCCATCAAGCGCCTGGTTCAGTGACGCGCTACCCGCAAGAGCACGCGTATATTCGACGGCTGGGACTTTCCGGCCGCGTTCGATCAGCGCGCGCAGCACCGGGCTCAACGCATCGCCGCCCTGCTCGAAATCGCGATGCAGGTTGTGCGCCATCTCCACTTCCATAATGGTGCGATGCATCTCGATGGCGCGGTCAAAGCCTTGGCCGATTTCGACTTCGGACACGTGCTCGCCGAGCACCCCGATCAGCTCGGCGAACGCCTCGGCCGTCACCTGTTCGGCGTATGTCCACGCGGGCGTGCGGATGAAGGCGAAGCGCGGCGGCAACGGCGGTTCGCTTGCGGCCACATCGGCGAAGGGCTGCCTGGCAAGCGGTCGCGTGTCCGGATCTTCTTCGTCGAAACCGGCCAGCATTTCGGCCAGCAGCGCCGCATCCGCAACGCTGCGGGCGAACACGCCGACATGGTCGAGTGCCCGCGACAGCAACAACGCGCCGCTACGCGGGATCAGCCCATGCGTCGGCTTGAATCCTACCACGCCGCAGAACGCCGCCGGGCGAATCACCGAACCGTTGGTCTGTGAGCCGATCGCTCCCGGGACCATCAGCGCCGCGACTGCCGCGGCCGAGCCTGAGGACGAGCCGCCCGGCGTATGATCGCGGTTGTGCGGATTTCTGGTCTTGCCCGGGTTGAAATAGGCGTATTCGGTCGTCACGGTCTTGCCGAGGATCACAGCGCCTGCCGCGCGCAACTGCGCCACCGCAGCCGCGTCGTGCCGCGGCGTCCGGCCTGCCCAGAGCTTCGAACCGAACTCGGTGGGCATGTCGCGCGTGTCGAAGATGTCCTTGATCGCCACCGGTACGCCGTGCAGCGGACCAAGCGACTTGCCCTGGCTGCGGTGATCGTCGGCCGCCTGGGCCTGCCGCAGGGCATGCTCACGATCAAGGAACGCCCACGCCTCAATATCGCGATCGGCTTCGTCGACGCGCTTGAGGCAATCGCCGACGAGTTCGGCCGAGGTCAGGCGGCCGTCGCGAATGCCGGCGGCCGCTTCAGTGAGGCTGAGCGTGCAAAGGCTCATGGGCACCTCTCAAGCGCAAGACGCTCGCTCATCGCGGCCCGTACAGGTAGCCCGGCAGCCACAGCGCGATGCCGGGAAAGATGTAAACCAATGCCATGGTGAAGAACACCAGGCCGACGAACGGTAGCGCGCCGGAGAAGATATCGGTGAGCTTGACCTGCGGTGGCGCGACGCCTTTCAGATAGAAAGCAGCCATGGCAACCGGTGGCGTGTTGAACGCGGTCTGCGTGTTCAGTGCGACCAGGATACCGAAGAAGATCGGATCGACGCCGTAGTTCGGAAGCAGCGGCAGGAAGATCGGCACGAAGATGATGATGATCTCGGTCCATTCCAGAGGCCAGCCGAGCAGAAAGATAATGAGCTGGGTCAGCAGGAGGAACTGGATCGGGGTGAGGTTCATCGAGGTGAAGAACTGCTCCACCACCGACTGTCCGCCCAGCAATGCGAACACCGCCGAAAAGGTCCACGAGCCGATGAACAGGTAACAGACCATCGCTGTGGCGCGCACCGTCAGGTACACCGACTCTCGCATCATCTCGAAGTTGAGCGAACGGTAGGCCGCCGCCAGCACGATGCTCATGAGCGCGCCGACGGCGGCGGCCTCAGACGGGGTCGCAAGCCCGAACAGGATCGCGCCGAGCACCGCCACGATCAACAGCGCAAGCGGCAGGAACGACGTCACGAGCGCCCAGATGACGGTGGTCAGCGGCACGTTGGTCTGTTCCGGCGGCAGCTTCGGCGCAAGCGACGGATTGATGACCGCACGCGTCATCGCATAGGCAACGTAGAGGCCTGCGAGCAGAAAGCCCGGAAAGAACGCCGCGGCGTAGAGCTTCACTGCGGAAACGCCGGCCGTCGCCGCATAGACGATCAACAGAATGCTTGGCGGAATGAGAATGCCAAGACAGCCACCGGCGCAGACGACGCCTGCCGACAGCTTCGTATCGTAACCCGCGCGAAGCATCGCCGGCAGCGCCAGCAGGCCCATCAGCGTGACGACAGCGCCGACGATGCCGGTGGCGGTCGCAAACATTGCACAGGTGATCAGCGTCGCGACCGCAAGCGCCCCTGGCACGTTCTTCATTGACAGCTGCAACGAATGGAACAGGCGATCGAGGATGTTGGCGCGCTCGACCAGGTATCCCATGAACAGGAATAGCGGCACCGCCACCAGCACGTCGCTGGACGTGACCTCGAACGTTTTCTGCACCAACAGCGTGAAGACGCGGTTCTGGAAGAAATCCTGGCCGGCCGTGTAGTAGGCGTAGTAGCCGAACGAAACGCCCATCGCCATCAGCGTGAAAGCGATTGGGAAGCCGAGCATGATGATGAAGATGAAAAGGAACAGCATCAACATGCCGATTTGTGGGTCGGTCATGCCTCTGTTCCTTTATTGGATTGCGCCACTGCGGCGAGTTCCTGCTGATGCTGATGCTCGCGGATGACGACGCTCTCGGTTTCCTCGACGTCGTGCAGCCGGCGCGGCCACTGACCGCTGCGGATGCACAGCACGCACCGGATGACTTCGGCGAGCCCCTGCAGGAACAGCAGGAAGCCTGTGATGGGGATCAGCGCCTTCAGCGGAAACACCGGCACGCCGGCAGGGCTGAAGATACTGACCTCGCGGAATTGCACAGACATCTTCGCGTAATTCCAGCCCGAATACATCAACGCCGCGATCGCCGGCAGGAAGAATAGGATGTAGAGCACGAGATCGATCGTCGCCTGGGTGCGCGGCGCCCACAGGCGATAGACCACGTCAGCGCGGACATGGCCGTTGCGCGCGAGGGTATACGCGCCGGCCATCAGGAACATCGCGCCATAGGTGATGTAGCTGATGTCGAACGCCCAGGTGGTCGGCGCGCGCAGCACATAGCGCACGAACACCTCGTAGCTGACTCCAAGCGTGAGGATGAGGATCAGCCAGGCGAACGCTTTGCCGACCCAGGTGCTGAGTTCGTCAATGAAAAAAAGAAACTTGGTCATGCGAGCTGCACCCGCGGCCGGACGCACATGCGCTTATCCCCCAATCTCTGTTCACAGCGTGGGCGTCGCCGAAACGAACGCGACGCCCACGTCGATGTCTCAAGTGAAAGAGCCAGCCGTCAGACCTTGAGCACACCCGGAAAGTGATGCTCGAAGGCGCCGCGATAGTCGGTCGCGTTGGTCATGTTGTAATAGACGACGCGCCGCACCCAGGCCTTCTGCGAATCCATCACCTTCTTCATGAATGGATCGGAGCCGAGCTGGGCGATCAGGCCGTCCCAGGCCTTGATCTGCGCATCGAACACCGACTTCGGCGTGCGCACGACGTTGACCTTGTCCTTGGTGATCAGCTCCTGCAGGTCCTTCGAATAGTAGTCCATGCCCTTCCACTCGTTGGCCGATGAAACGGCCTCCGCCGCATACTGCAGGATCGCCTTGTGCTCGGCGGGGAGCGCATCGAACTTGGGCTTGTTGAACATGATCTCGAAGTATTCGGTCGCCTGATGGTGGCTGCCGAGCATGTAGTTCTTGGCGACGTCCTGCGCGCCGAAGCGGCGGTCCGAGGTCGGGTTGTTGAATTCGAAGCCGTCGATCACGCCGCGCTCCATCGCCGGCACGATTTCACCACCCGGAAGCTGCGCAACGGACGCACCCATCGCCTGGAACAGGTCGGCCGCAAGCCCCACCGTGCGATATTTCAGGCCTTTCAGGTCCGCATCGCTGGTGATCGGCTTCTTGAACCAGCCGAGCGGCTGGGTCGGCATCGGCATCGCGAAGAAGCTCTTGATATTGACCTTCAGGATCTGGTTCTGCAGCTCTTCGAACAGCTCGCGACCGCCGCCATTGTGGATCCAGCCCAGGCCCTCATTGGCGTTGAAGCCGAACACGGGTCCGGTGCCGAACAGCGAAGCCGCCTTGTGCTTGCCGTACCAGTAGACCGTCACGGTGTGTGCCGCGTCGATCTGACCGCCATGCACGCCATCGAACACCTGGAACGGATGCACCACCGCGCCGCCGACCAGATAGTCGATGCGCAAGCGGTTGCCCGCCATCTCGTTGACGCGCTTCACATAGTCTTCAGCCATCTCGTTGAAGACGTCGGCCTTGCCCCACGAGCCCTGCATCTTCAGGGTCGCCGTCTGCGCCCGGCTGACTTGTGGCATCGCAATCGCCGCACCGCCAGCCGCTGCCACCGCCAGGAAACGGCGGCGCGTCGTTCTCGTCTCACTACGCTTGGTCATAATATCCTCCCGATTGAAATTCTTGGTCCCCGCTGTTTGCCGCGGGCTTGTTTGTCGTTGACGACAAGTCAACGGCTTGGCCGGGAATTTGGCAAGCAAGAAGTGGATGATGTGCGCTGCGCGCGCACTCAGATGCGGGTGGCATGATCGTTCGGGTTGGACGAGACGGCTCACGAGCAAGCCGCTCCTCCCGTTTGGCGGAACGAAAACACGCAACGGTCTTCAACTTTAGGCGTAGAAGATCGCCGTCCTGTAGCGGCGCAAACCATTGAATCGTCGCGGTGGAAATATTCCCCCGGCGACTCTGCGCCTAATTGCCGCGAGCCTTAAGCGTAGCCTGGATGAGCCGGGGGAATACTTGGCCCGACAGCCCCGGATTTCGCTTCGCTCCATCCGGGCTACGGTTCTTCGCTTTCCGGCGCTCGTCCCTCAGTCGGCCTCGCGCCTGATGATCGCAAGGTTCTGGTCGAGCTTCAGATCATATTTCTTGCCGTCAGCGGCAACCGCATCGTCCACTTCCCAGACACGCGCATCATCGAATTCAATCTTCTTCCACGCCGTGAAGCCCTGACCGCGCAAGACCTGCTCGATCTTCGCACGCTCATCCGCCGTGGGCGCACGATCAGCATGGGCGATCGTACCGAACACTACCGATAGCAACGCAGCCAAAAGAATTCGGGTCATGACCTGCAATCTTCCATTCGTTAAGACGCTTATCAACGACCGCGCAGCATCGACGTTCCTCGGCGGCAAACTGCATACGATTGACTCAAATGCAAACGAACGCCTGCGCCGACAATCCGCGTCGCAATCGAGAGACGTATGATGATGAAGAACTGAGATCGTGAAAAAGCCAGGAGGGAGTCGTCCAGGGCTGGGACAGGTGCTGCGTCCGTCTGAACCGGAGACAGCAAAGCCGGTCTCTCCCGCCCTTGCGCTTCCGCTGCGCCGCGCGTAACCGAAGCGTGGTGCCGCAAGAGGGATTCGAACCCCCGACCCCGTCATTACGAATGACGTGCTCTACCAGCTGAGCTATTGCGGCAAATGAGGTTTGGACGGGTCCTGATATCCGGCGAGGCTCCGGTTTGCAAGCTGCGAGTGCCGTCCAACATGGCGACTTGCGCGTTCCGATCACCTCAAGTCCGGATTACCCTACCCAGCGCGCCAGAAATCCCTTGAAACCGCCAGCCTGGGCAGAAGCAGGACGCTCTGCGAATTCATCGTTGTCGACGGTGTCGTCGGCCACCCCCGGATCGTCCGGCGCACGCGTCAGCGGGACCACGGCGGGAATTGCAGGCGCTGCAGCCGGCGGTGAGTTCGGAACAAGGCGTGGACGAAACACGGGAACCGGCACCTCGGTGGCCGCCGACGGCGCATGCGTCGCGGGGGCGGGCCCGGCTTCGGCCGGCGACTGCGCATCAATCGCAGTTTCCGAAGCAGGCGCCGCGGCCGGCACGACAGCGGGCCGTGGCGCAGGTCGCGTCGATGCGATCGCGATCGCATGCTCGAGCTCTGCGGCGGCTTGCGATGACGGCAGCGCCGCCACCGGCACCATCCACTGGAAAGCGTCGAGGCGGCCAGTAACCGGCGATACTGGCCGCCAGTGATCGGACACGTAGCCATCCGCGGTCCAGGCCGGATCATGGGCGGCGCGAACCGCGCGCAGCGTCCAGGCCCGCGCAGCGCCCTCGTCGTCGTGCTCACCCCGCTCGATTTCCGCCATCAACAGCGCGACGCGCTGCGTCGGCCGTTCGATCAGCGGCGCCAACGCCGCGCGCGCCCGGGCAAACTCGCGCGCATCGGCCGCGACCCGCGCGATGCCGAGCGCACCTTCCGGATCGCCCGGCGTCTTGTCCGCAAGCCGCTCGATCCGCCGCAGCCGCTCCAGCGCCGAATCGCCGAGCCGCACGTGCGCGTAGGCGTCGGCGAGATCGGGATGCGGCTGCGTCTGCCAAGCCGCTTCGATGACCTGCATGGCCCGACGGGTCTGCTGGCTTTCGCTCAGATATTTGGCGGTGAGCGTTGCAGCCGGAATCAGGGTCGGCGCGAGCTTGACCGCCTCCATGACGCTGTCACGGGATGCATCCCGGTCACTTCTTTCGAGCTCGAGCGCGCGCGCAGTCAGCAGCACCGCCCGCTGCCGGCGATACTCCGCCTTGTCGATAGCGCCCGAGGCGTAGTTGCGCTCGATGATCGACAGCGCACCGGACCAGTCGGCCCGGGCACAATGAAAGCCGAGCACTGCGTGGGAAGCCCAGGCGGCCCGCGGTGAAACCTTCAACGCCTCTTCCGCAGCGACTACGGCCTGCACCGGATCGTCGTTACGCTGCGCCTCGATGAACAGACCCCGCAGGCCCAACAGCCGCGTATCCGCCCGCTCGGCCATGCGATAGAACGCACGCCGCGCTCCCTCGCGATCGCCCGACATCTGCGCCGCCTGCGCCGAAAGCATCAGCATCAGCGGATCCTGCGCGGCATGCCGTTCGGCAACATTGGCATGACGGCGCGCCGCCTCCTGGTCGCCCGCGCCGATGGCGATCAGACCTTTGCTGATCGCATCACGCCCGCGCGCTTCACGGCGCGCGCGGGCGGCCATTCGCATCCGCCGCGGCAAGCGCGACAAAAACGTGACAACGGTCCAGAGCAGCAGGGCGGCCGCAACCGCAAGGCCGAAGCCCAGGATCGCGACCGGCAGTGTCGTCGAAATCCGCCAGCCGCTCCACAAAAGCTGGATGTCGCCGTGCTGATCGGCGATCCAGGCCGCCGCGAGCCCCGCCGCACCAGCCAGCACCAGGAAGACGATGATCCGGATCATTGCGGTCTATTGCCCGGATTTGCTGAATGCCGCCAGCGCATCGGTAGCGAATTTCTGAGCTGCCGCGAGAGCCGCCTCCCGTCCATCCACTGCGTTGAGCCAGGCCTGAATCTGCGGATCGCCTGCCTGCGGCAGCGTTGCGACGTCCTGCCGAGCTGCGGCGAGGTCGTCCCGGCGCACCGACCGTGCCTGCGCGGCGGGCGAAGGCGGGCTGCTCTTGGTGTCGGGCGCACCATCGCTGCGCTCGATCCGCACCAGTTTCGCAAGGCCTGACTGCAGACGGTCGAGCACGCCCACGCTCGCACTCGAGCTTTCGGCCGCACTCGGCTCGGTTCGTTTGGCCTTTGCAGCGTCGCTGTTTGCCAATCGTTGCAACACCGCAACGATCTCACGCATATACGTGGCCTCGGAGGGGATTCCTGTCGCCGCATGAGCTTCGAGCGGCGCCAGCGAAGCGGGATTCGTCGCGACCTGCTTGGCGACGGCGAGCGCCGCAGCGTATGGTTCGCCGCTCCGAACCGCGACATCGAGCGCGTTCGCCACCACGATGCGCCGCAGGCTCGCATCGTCCGCTGCGGAGGCGCGCGGCTTTGCAAGCTCGACCGACAGCGCCTTCGTCGTATCCTCAAGTCGCGTCAAGCGTTCACTCAAAGCTGCAAGATCCATCGTCGGCGCACTGTCACGCGGCGTCGACTTCGCCTCGTTGAGCGATGCGGTCAGATCGCGAAGCTCGTTGCTCAATTTCGCAACCTCGTCGCGCACGGCCGCGAGCGACGTCTCGAGCGCCTCGATGCGCGCCGGATCGCCAGCAGATGCGGCCGGGCGATTTGCAATGGCTTCAACCCGCGCGAGCCGCGCACCGAGATCGCCGACGCTGGCGGCGACATTGCCGAATTGTGCCGGCGAAACCGACGGCGGAGATATCTGCATTGGGGCGATCAGTCCGCCGGCCCAAAGCGCGGCGAGCACGAGCAAGGCGGCGACGGCGCCGCTTAGCAACGGCAGGAGCGCCGGCAGCACGGCGGCGCCGCGCGATTTCAAGGCAGAGAGACCATCGCCGGCACGCTTCGTGAACGTACCTGCGCCTTGCGTGTCACCGGACACCTCGGACGCATCGAGATCAATGGTTGGCGGCGCACGCTTCGGCGCCTCTTCGGCGGAAGCCTCATCCTTGCGCTCATCCGACATGCGACACCTGCTCCAATTCCATGGCGACTGTATCAGATTCTGTCGGCTGTAGCCCGCATAAGCGAAGCGCCATGCGGGACTCTACCTTCAGGCAAGGTCCCCGCATGTCGCTGCGCTCATGCGGGCTACAGCGCTACTGACGCGGCCGCAAGACCTCTTCCAGCGCGGCAAGCAGATCGGCTTCATTCGGCGCCCTGGCAACGATCAGCCGATGTGCCCCGGCATCGCGCAGAACATCCGCGATCTGTGCCGACAGGCAGAGCTGCGGCAGGGCCAGAGCGGAGACCTCGAGGCCCCCGCGGCGCACCGCCTTGACGAAGGCCGTCGCGCTGCGCCGGGAATAGTGCAATACCGCTTCGATGGCGTCGTGCGCAAAAGCTGTGCGGACCGGTTCGGCAAATTCGTCCAGCTCCGCCATGCGATAGACTGGAATCGACGCAACTTCGACGCCGCGCAAGCCGAGTTCGGAGACCAGATCACGGCTGACATCGGCGGCCGCCAGGTAAAGCAGTGCGGCCCGTTTGCGCGGCAGACCATGCGCAACGATCAACTCGCGCAGGGCCGCAGCGTCGCCTTCGGCCGAGCGAACCTTCCGAAATCCGGCATCGCGTGCGGCCTGTGCGGTGCGCGCGCCGACAGCGAAAGCCGGCAGGGTCTGCAGATGCTGCAGTAGGGGATGCGCGACGATGGCACGAATCACGTTCGCGCTGGTCAGAATCACGCCCGAATAGCGCTCATCGTTGTCGCTGCGGAACGGCAGCGGCTGGAAGGTGAGCATCGGTGCCAGCATCGGCTCAAGCCCTCGCGCGCGCAACGCATCCGCGGTGGCTTGATTGTCAGGCGCAGGGCGGGTGACGAGGACCGCCATGGCTCAAAATCCCTCCGAGCATCGGCGCGCCGCGCTCCGGATGCAGATGCCGCTGCCCAGCACTACGCGCCTGCGAACATCGTGAAGAACTTTTCGCCCGCCCGCTCACGCAGTTCGCGCGCAGCATCCGCGCCGAGCATCGCGGCGTCGCTGCGCACGCCCTCGCGCGCGGTCTCATAGGCTTCGCGGCCATCCGGCGACACGATCAGGCCACGAAAGCGCAGCCGCTCGCCGTCGACGATCGCGTGCGCGGCGATCGGCGTCCGGCATGACCCATCCAGCAGCGCCAGAAAACCGCGCTCGGCCGCCACCGCCGCTTCGGTATCCTTGTCGTCGATCGCCGCCACGAGCGTGTTGATGCGTTCGTCGTCACGCCTCGTCTCGATTGCGATGGCGCCCTGCCCGGCCGCTGGCAGGAACTCGTGCGGATCGAGGATCGCCGTCGCCTTGTCCTGCAAGCCGAGGCGCTTCAAGCCGGCGAGCGCAAGGATCGTTGCGTCGGCCTCGCCATTCTCGAGCTTGCGCAGGCGCGTTTCCACATTGCCGCGGATGCTGACGAGCTTGAGATCGGGACGCAGTTTCGCGATCAGCGCGCGACGGCGCGGCGAGGACGAACCGACGCTCGCGCCTGCCGGCAGTTCGCTCAAGCTTCCTGCCTTGAAGCTGATGAACACGTCCCGTGGATCCTCGCGCGGCAGCCACGACGACAGCGACAGCCCGTCGGGCAGAAACGTCGGCACGTCCTTGGCCGAATGCACCGCCAGGTCGATCCGGCCGGCAAGCAAGGCTTGCTCGATCTCCTTGGTGAACAGGCCCTTGCCTCCGGCCTCGTAGAGCGGCCGGTCCTGGATCGCATCGCCCGAGGTCTTGATCTCCCGGATCGGGAAGCTGTCCTCGGTGACGCCGTGCGCCGCCGCCAGCCGCCGCCGCACCTCGTGTGCCTGCGCCAACGCCAGCGGACTGCCGCGCGTACCGATCGTGGCCGCTAAACTTGCGGAAGACGCCTCCGTTGGCGATTGCACCTTTGGACCTCGCAATGCTACGCCGGACACTCCCGTCGGGCTCAGTTCGGGCACAGGGAAACGCCGGTTTGCCGGCGATGGCAAGTGCCAGTTTCATCGGATCTGGTTTCCGCGGAATTGCTTCAAATGCTGGTGCTGGGCATCGAGACCACCTGCGACGAGACCGCCGCCGCCGTCATCGAGCGGCGGCAGGACGGTTCCGGCCGCATCCTGTCCAATATCGTGCATTCGCAGATCAAGGATCATGCGCCGTTCGGCGGCGTGGTGCCGGAGATTGCCGCCCGCGCCCATGTCGACGTGCTCGACAGCCTCGTCACTGCCGCGATGCAGGAGGCGCAGATCCGCTACAATCAACTTGGTGGCGTCGCGGCCGCGGCAGGTCCCGGCCTGATCGGCGGTGTGATCGTCGGGCTCACGACTGCCAAGGCAATCGCGCTGGTACACGATACGCCGCTTTTGGCGATCAACCACCTGGAAGCGCACGCACTGACGCCGCGCCTGATCGCCCCGCTCGACTTTCCCTACTGCCTGTTCCTCGCGTCGGGCGGGCACACGCAAATCGTCGCCGTGCTCGGCGTCGGCGACTATATACGGCTCGGCACCACCGTCGACGACGCGATCGGCGAGGCGTTCGACAAGGTCGCCAAGTTGCTCGGCCTGCCTTATCCGGGCGGGCCACAGGTGGAGCGAGCAGCTGCGAATGGCGACGCCGGCCGCTTTGCATTCCCCCGGCCGATGCTCGGGCGAGCGGACGCGAATTTCTCGCTTTCGGGCCTGAAGACGGCTGTGCGCCAGGAGGCCGAGCGCAACCGGCCTTTAAGTGCGCAAGACGTGAACGACCTGTGCGCCGGCTTCCAGGCCGCGGTGCTGGACTCGACCGCTGACCGGCTACGCGTCGGCCTCGCATCATTCCGCGAACGTTTTGGAGCACCGACGGCGCTGGTTGCCGCCGGCGGCGTTGCCGCCAACCGGGCGATCCGCGCAGCACTGGAGCAGGTGGCGACGCAAGCCGGTACTGCGCTGATGCTGCCGCCGCCTGAGCTCTGCACCGATAACGGCGCGATGATCGCCTGGGCCGGCGCTGAACGCCTGGCGCTCGGCTTGAGCGACGCCATGGACGCCGCACCGCGCGCGCGTTGGAAGCTCGATGAACATGCGAGCGTGCCCGCCCAATTCGCCAACACCCGCGCGAACACCTGAAGGGCGGCAACGATGGCGGCGCACAAGACGATTGCAGTAATTGGCGCAGGCGCATGGGGAACGGCACTTGCCAACGCCGTCGCCAATCCTGAGCGTACGGTGATTCTCTACGCACGTGACGGAGCGGCGGCCGAGCGGATTGCGACGTCGCGCTTCAACCCGAAGCTGCCGGGCATTCGCGTCAATGACGACGTGATCCTCACCGCGGACATTGCCCGGGCCGCCACCGCAGGCACGATCCTCATCGCTGTTCCGGCGCAGAACCTGCGCGAAGCGATCGATGAAATGGCACCGCACCTGGCAGCGGGCACGTCGCTGGTCGCCACCGCCAAGGGCATCGAGCGAGGCACGCACAAGTTCATGACCGAGATCCTCGGCGAGACCGCCCCGCGCGCGGTTGCCGCCATCCTGTCGGGCCCGAGCTTCGCGCAGGACATCGCGCGCGGGCTTCCGACGGCGATCACTATCGCGGCAAAAGACGCACCG
Organism: Bradyrhizobium sp. LHD-71; assembly: GCF_031157255.1. GTDB lineage: Bacteria > Pseudomonadota > Alphaproteobacteria > Rhizobiales > Xanthobacteraceae > P52-10. The sequence goes on from NZ_JAVIFX010000015.1 coordinate 164,696, forward strand.
GCCGCTGCGGCGCTCGCGTACAAGCTCGGCACCCCGGCTTTTCGCCCGTATCACACCACCGACGTGCGTGGCGTCGAGATCGGCGGTGCGGCTAAGAACGTGTTCGCGATCGCGGCCGGTATCGTCATTGGTCGCAAGCTTGGTGCATCCGCGCTTGCGGCGCTGACCACGCGCGGTTTTGCCGAACTGATGCGCTTCGGGGAGGCGTTCGGTGCGCGACCGGAGACACTCACGGGCCTGTCAGGGCTCGGCGACCTGATCCTGAGCTGCTCCTCGCCGCAGTCGCGCAACCTGTCGTTCGGCATCGGGCTCGGCGAAGGCAAATCCCTGAGCGCCGCAACAGGCGGCAGGCTGGTGGAAGGCGCGTTCACGGCGCAGGTGCTGCTCGAGATGGCGAAGGCGCGCGCCGTCGACATGCCCGTCACTGAAGCGGTAACCGCGGTGCTGGGCGGACAGTTGAGCGTGAAGGACGCGATCGATATGTTGCTGATGCGGCCGTTCAAGGCGGAGGCTTAAGGCATGGCGTACTGGCTGGTGAAGTCGGAGCCCGGGTCATGGTCATGGGACCAGCAGGTCAAGGAAGGTGCCAAGGGCACGGCCTGGACCGGCGTCCGCAATCACACTGCGAAAGCCAACCTGGTAAAGATGAAGAAGGGCGACCGCGCCTTCTTCTATCATTCCAACGAGGGCAAGGAGATCGTCGGCATCGTCGAGGTGACGAAGGAGCACTATCCTGACCCAACCGACAAGGCCGGCACTTTCGTCGTTGTCGATGTCAAGGCGGTCGAGCCCCTGAAAAAGCCGGTGACGCTGGCGCAAGTGAAGGCCGACAAGAAACTGTCGGACATGGCGCTGATCAAGTTCTCGCGGCTGTCGGTGCAGCCGGTGACCGTCGACGAGTGGAAGTACGTCTGCAAGCTGGGCGGGCTTTAGTGCCCCTCACCGCGAGGACCCTCGTCATTGCGAGCGACGCGACGCAATCCAGTCTGGGGTTGCCGCAACGGTCGCACTGGATGCTTCGTCGCCATGGGCGAGCGAAGCGACGCTGTTCTTCGAACGGCTATGTCTCGCAATGACGGCGACGGTGGATCCGCAAAATTTCATCCGGGCCAACACGCGTTTGCGGCCGGTGCCGCTCGTTGGCGAAATCTCGCTGCATCTCGCCGACGAAGCGGTGCCGCTGTGGCAGAAGACAGAAGAGCAGCTCAGCGAAGAGGGATTGCCGCCGCCGTTCTGGGCGTTCGCCTGGGCAGGCGGACAGGCGCTCGCCCGCTACGTGCTCGATCATGCGGAAAGCGTTGCCGGCAGGCGTACGCTCGATCTCGCATCTGGCTCGGGGCTGGTCGCGATCGCGGCGATGAAGGCCGGCGCAAGCGAAACGACTGCCGCCGACATCGACGCGTTCGCGCTCGCCGCCGTCAAACTCAACGCCCGGGCGAACAACGTCGCATTGACATGTCTCGGCACCGATCTGCTCGGTAGCGACGCTGCACAGCGCTGGGACACGATTCTGGCCGGTGACATCTTTTACGAACGCGATACGGCGGATCGAGCGCTCTCGTTCCTGTCGCGGCAGGCCACGCGCGGCGCAACCGTCCTGATCGGCGATCCGGGTCGCAGCTACCTGCCAAAGGACCGGCTGATGAAGCTCATGGAGTACAGCGTGCCGGTGACGCGCGAGCTCGAAGACAACGAGATCAAGCGCACGGCCGTCTGGACGTTGCGCGGGTAACGAAGTCCTTCAATCTCCGTTCTCGCCCTCGCGAGGGGCGGCGGCTGTCGACAATTGATTCAATAAGTCGTCGCCGCCAAGCGAAGCGCAGCGCCGGGACCATGCGTCGTGCCGCGCATGAGCGACTTGCGTTTGCGGTCTTTTGCGCTTGCAGTCCCTGCTTTCGCAGGGACGACTCAGTATCTATGTGTTTTAATCGACCTGCGCGATGTTCAATCCCACCATGCGCAAATGCAGGAGGACGCCATGTCGATGCTTCCAACGACCATGAACTTCTTTATCATGCTTGGTGCGGCCGTCTGCGCGTGGCTGTTCGGGGCGATGTATTACGGCACGCTCGGCAAAGCTTGGGTCGCCGCCCAAGGCTCGACCATGGAGGAATTCAAGGCGAAACAGGCCGACAACGTCGGCAAGATCTCCGCACAGATCCCGTTTGTTCTCGCCCTCATCGCCGAGCTCATCATGGCCTATGTGCTCTACGGTCTGATGAAGCATGTAGCGCACACCGGACCACTCACTGTGTGGAACGGTCTGATCTCTGGTGCGTTCATCTGGTTGGGCTTCATCCTGACCTCGATCGCGGTCAATAACGCGTTCACCGGACGGAAGGTCATGCTCACCGTCATCGATGCCGGCCACTGGCTCGGCGTGACGCTGATCATCGGGGCGATCCTCGGCGCGTTCGCCAGTTAGGACTTCCCAAGAAAGCGACAAAAGTCATACGCATCCGTGCTTGTCGGGGAAAGCCCGGCCGTCGCATAATGCGGTGAAATTTCAAGAGTTATGCCGTCGTCGGCTGGCCGTTCGCGTGGAGGAACTGATGTCCGAGAAGATCTATGACGTGTCCGCGGAGTGGGCGAAGCGCGCCTTCATCGACGCTGCAAGATACAACGACATGTATGCGCGCTCGATCAAGGATCCGAACGGTTTCTGGTCCGAGCAGGCGCAGCGCGTCGACTGGACCAAGCCATTCACCAAAGTCGAAAACGTATCCTTCGCGCCCGGTAACATCTCGATCAAGTGGTTCGAGGACGGAGTGTTGAATGTCGCCTACAACTGCGTCGACCGACATCTCGCGAAGCGCGGCGACCAGACGGCCATCATCTGGGAAGGTGACGATCCGAAAGACGACAGGAAGATCACCTACAAAGAGCTGCATGCGGAAGTCTGCAAGTTCGCGAACGTGCTGAAGTCGCGCGGCGTCAAGAAGGGCGACCGCGTCACCATCTACATGCCGATGATTCCGGAAGCCGCCTACGCGATGCTCGCCTGTGCTCGCATCGGCGCCATCCATTCAGTGGTGTTCGGCGGCTTCTCGCCGGACTCGCTCGCTGGCCGGATCGAGGACTGCAGATCGAACGTGGTGATCACCGCGGACGAGGGCCTCCGCGGCGGCAGACCTGTGCCGCTGAAGGCCAACACCGACGCCGCGGCCGACAAGGCCGGCGGCGTGACAACGGTCGTCGTTGTCAGACGAACCGGCGCGCAAGTGGCGATGAAGGCGGGACGGGACATCTATTATGACGAAGCGGCCAAGAGTGTTCCCGCCGATTGCCCGTGCGAACCGATGAACGCGGAGGATCCGCTGTTCATTCTCTATACCTCCGGCTCGACCGGCAAGCCGAAGGGTGTGCTGCACACCACCGGCGGCTATCTCGTCTACACGTCCATGACCCATCAATACGTGTTCGATTATCACGACGGCGACATTTATTGGTGCACCGCCGACGTCGGCTGGGTCACCGGTCACAGCTACATCCTGTACGGCCCGCTTTGCAACGGCGCGACCACGCTGATGTTCGAAGGCGTGCCGAACTATCCGGACAATTCGCGCTTCTGGAATGTGATCGACAAGCACAAGGTCAACATCTTCTACACTGCACCGACCGCTATCCGCGCCTTGATGCAGGCGGGCGATGGTCCGGTGAAGAAAACCTCGCGCGCGAGCCTCCGCCTGCTCGGCTCGGTGGGCGAGCCGATCAATCCGGAGGCCTGGGAATGGTACCATCGCGTGGTCGGCGACGGCCGTTGCCCGATCGTCGATACGTGGTGGCAGACCGAGACCGGCGGAATCCTGATCACGCCGCTGCCGGGCGCGACGAAGCTGAAGCCGGGCTCTGCGACACAACCGTTCTTCGGCGTGGCGCCGGAGATCGTCGACGCAGACGGCAAGGTGCTGGAAGGTGCTGCGACCGGCAACCTCTGCATCGCCCGCTCGTGGCCCGGACAGATGCGCACGGTCTATGGCGATCACGACCGCTTCGAGCAGACTTATTTTGCGAACTACAGGGGCAAATATTTCACCGGCGATGGCTGCCGCCGCGACGCCGACGGCTACTACTGGATCACCGGGCGCGTCGACGACGTGATCAACGTCTCCGGCCATCGCATGGGTACCGCGGAGGTGGAAAGCTCGCTGGTCGCGCACGAGAAGATTTCCGAGGCCGCGGTGGTCGGCTACCCGCATGACATCAAGGGTCAGGGCATCTACGCCTATGTCACGTTGATGGTCGGCGTGCAGCCGAGCGACGAGCTCCGGAAGGAACTGGTCGCCTGGGTACGCAAGGACATCGGCCCGATCGCCTCGCCCGACCTGATCCAGTTTTCGCCCGGCCTGCCGAAAACGCGCTCGGGTAAGATCATGCGCCGCATCCTGCGCAAGATCGCCGAAGACGACTACACGTCGCTCGGCGATACCTCGACGCTGGCCGATCCGGCGGTGGTCGACGATCTGGTCAAGAACCGCCAGAATCGCAAAGGGGCGTAACTGGCGACCGGGGTTTTGCCTTCCAGGCTGGATCAGCGAGAAGTAGCTGCTGTTCTTTCGAACGGCGGCGGCGTGCCATGGCGCGAGACGCTTAGCCAAAATACCTGTCCCACAGCGTATTGCGGAATAGCAGGTTCGGGTCGAATCGGCGCTTGGCGGCGATGAACTCCTCCGCGCGCGGATAGGCGCGACGCACCTGCGCGCGAGTGGCGTGCAGCCGGTAGGGCAGATAGAAGCTCCCGCCGAGCGACAGCACGTGATCGATCAGTTTTGCCGTCATCGCCTGCATGTCTTGATTGGCCTCGGGCGTCATCGGCTGCACGAACAGCATCACCGCGGCGATGCGCGGTCCAGCAGCGTACGCAAGCACGCTGGATTCATCACCTCCGACATAGCGGAGCGTAACGCTCAACAGGTCCTGGCTGTGTCGTGGTATGATCTCGCGACAGCCGGCGAGAAAATCCTCGAGCCGTTCGGGCGGCACGAAATATTCGTGCAGGATGTCCGTGCGGCGGAAGTTGCTGTCCGCAAATTCGGCGACCGGGTGATTCAGAAGCTCGTTGCGCGTGACGGATGGCGATACAGTCGCCGTCAAGCGCGTCTCGACAAGCCAGCGCGGCTTCTTTCCCGTCTCTGAACCGGTCTGCGCGCGAAAGATGTTGCGCGAGAGGTAAGCGTAAGCTGCGGATGGCTTGCCTGCCTTCGCAACGGTGGGCTGAAATCCATCAGAACGATAGGCGACCATCAGCGCATCGCGCAGGAAATTGTCGCGCGAGACCGACAGGCGGCCATACAACATCGCGTTGAGCGGCTGGTTCGCCGCATCGATGAAAGCTTTGGTGAATTCATCCGACGGCAGTCGCGCCGGCCGGGCACGCAGACTCCAGTTCGAGGCCGCAGCGAGTTCCGCATCGATGATAACACCGAACAGGCCATAGCCACCGACGGCGAGGCTGAAGAGATCAGCATTCTGATCACGCGAACATGTGACAAGCTCTCCGTCCGCGAGCAGCATCCGAAATGATTTCACAGTGGTGCCGAAAGGCCCGAACGGCACTGGCCAACCGTGGGCGTTCACCGAGAGTGTCCCACCGATGCTGAAGTCGTTGTTGGATTGCATGACCGCCGGCGAAAGCTGCAGCGGATCGAGCGCGGCGAGCACCTCGCGCCAACGTGCACCGGCACCGACCCGATAGACGTTTGCCGCAACATCTGGTTTTACGATCGAGGTTTCGAGCGAGACCGCCGTGCCGCCCCGCGCGAGACTCTGCCCGCCCATGGAATGCCGCGCACCGCCGACGGCAACAGGCCGCCCCTCCTTTGCCGCTTCACGCAACTCGTTACGCAAGCTGGCGAGCAGATTTTCTTCGTCCCGGCCGGACAGGATCGCGACCTTCGCGACCGGTGTGGGGTTGAGCCTGCTGGCGTCATTGAGAACGATGGCATTTGCCGCCGTCGGAGCAGCGACGAGCCTTGCGCTCGGCAGCAGTGCGGCGGCGATTCCGGCTTGCAAAAAACTTCGGCGGCACAGACCCATGTTACGTGTTGGTCGGCGACGACCACGAACGGTTCAGTGTGTTTGGCCGTTCGTTATTGCAAGCCGGCTGCCGCTGGCGGAGCTCCCGAGATCAAGCCGCTTTTGGCTTGGCAAAAACGTCAAGGCCGCGGCCGGTTTCCAGGAAGGACTTCAGGCTGGAGAGAACGACCGGCCAGCCTTTTTGGATGCCGTTCGCCATCCCGCTACCGGCTTCGAGTTCGTCATGGGTGACAGTCAGCCGGACCATGTCCTCGTATTCCGCGATCTCAAAGGTGACCCGGCTGTAGCTGGCCGGGTCGGCGGCCTGTGAGGCGTTCGCCCAGGTCATGACCAGGCGGCTGGGCGGCGACATCTCAATGACCTGGCCTACGAGTTCGACGGTCCGTTGATCATTGGCGCGGATATGTTCCCACTTCGATCCGACTTTCCAGTCGGAGACGTTCTCGTGGCCCCAATAGCGTCGTGCGATCTCCGGCTTCGTGATGGCTTCGAACACCTTTTCAGGCTTCGACATAATGTAGGTCACGTAAACAAAGCTGGTCTTCTCTTTGGTCATCATGACCCTCCTTCGAGTTGTTTCTTCAGATCGTGCAGCAGGCTGAGCCGCTGACGTTCGAACTTCCGAACCCACCGCTCGTAGACCTCGTGGATCGGCACGGGATTGATGAAGTGAAGCTTTTCCCGGCCACGCCTCACTGTGCTCACCAGATTGGCCGCCTCCAGGATCTCAAGGTGCTGCGTGGCGGATTGCCTTGCCATGTCCAGGTTCTCGCAGAGCTGGCCAAGCGTCTGACCGTTCTTTTCACACAGGAGGTCGAGCAACCTTCTGCGCGTCGGGTCGGCCAGCGCCTTGAAAACCTGGTCGGCGTGCATCCGTCTCACTTTCGATGATGTGCAATATGCAGGTAAATGCCTGCATGTCAAGTCGCGCTCAAATTCGCGTCGCAACCAATGATTCAAGTACCGCTCAGCGCGTTTGCCGATCCTTTACCTCTTCCTCCATTTCCAGGTTCGACCTGCGCCGTTGTGCCGAAAGCTGCATCTCGCGTGTAACCAATTGGTGAGATGCAACGGCATAATCGAAACGCGCGCTGGAAAAGCATGGCGCGCGTGTGTGAGTAGCGTTGGAGTGCATAAAGATGTTCGGCCGCTGTCTTCTGGCTGCTTGTCTTGCTGTTGCAGGAGCCGCAGTCAGCCATGTCCCCGCCCGCGCCGCGCCCGAGATGGTCGCGTTCTCGGCAAGCTATCCTTCCGGCACCATCGTCGTGAACACCCGTGAGCGCCGCCTTTACCTCGTGCTCGGCGGCGGCTCCGCCATGCGCTACAGGGTCGGCGTCGGCAGGGCCGGCAAACAGTGGGCCGGCACATCGAGCGTCGACGGCAAGTATAGGTATCCAGCCTGGGCGCCACCGCCGGACATGGCGCGCGAACGGCGGATGTCTTCCGCGGTCGTCCCGGGCGGATCGTCACGCAACCCGATGGGCGTCGCGGCACTGACGCTCGCCGGCGGCGAATATGCGATCCACGGCACCAACACGCCGGGCTCGATCGGCGGTTTTGTCTCCGGCGGCTGCATCCGGATGTACAACCACGACATCACCGACCTTTATCAGCGCGTGGACATCGGCACACCCGTGGTCGTGGTGCGCTAGAGTCTGTCTGGAGGATGATCTTTTCGGGAAACCTTCCGAATCATGCTCTAGCGCAGCGGGCCATTGCACCAAGCCTGACGGCGACCGCCGAGATAGGCGCGCACGTGGCCCGCAGCAACGAGCGCCGAAGACACGTTCGGCGTGTTGCGCGTCGCGACGTCTGCCACCACCCGGCCACCATACTTGTCAGGTCCGATGTTGAAGATCGCTACGCCGCCTTCGGCGAGCATTGTACGCAGAGCCCTGGTTGAGACCTGCGCCTTGCGAAACTCCACCTCGCACGAGGCGTGGATTTCCGGCGCATCGATGCCGCGCAATCGCACGCGCGTGTCGAGTTCAAGTCCTGGCCACAGCACAACGCGTGCATCGAACGTATCGCCGTCGACAGTGCGCAGCACGTCGACTTCATGTCTGACGCTCGGGTTGCCAGCGCGTCGCCAGATCGTCTCGCTGTCGCGCTCGCGTTGGAGCTCCTCAGAACTTTTCCATGGCACGCCGAGCCGCGCGCTCCACTCGCCGAGAGGAAGCGTCGATCCCGCGGCGACGCAGAGGACGAACACCCAGGGCAGGACCGCGGTCAGCCGCCTGTGCCAGCTCCGGCCGATGTGGGGCGTATTCAATCCGCGGGTTAGGAACATAAGTCTATGTAGCCGCGAATCGCCGAGACAGGCAAGAACAATATAGGAACATCCGGCGATGATGTTTCTTGCGAACCTCCGGGGCTGGAGGCGCGGCGGCTGATCAGAGTTCAGAAATCTGAGGCGATGCCTTTCCGCTCCCAGTCGCCGAATCGGGTCGGCTCCGGTCCCTTAGGGCCCTGGAACTCGCGCGGCTTCTCGTCGACAGCGGCCTTTTCAGCCTGGGCGCGGCGTTCGGCAGCCTCAGCCAATGCACGTTGCGCAGCCGGCGGCAACGGCTTGCGCAGCGCCGGCGCGGCATCCGACGACGGTGCAGCGCGCGAGGCAGGCGCGCCCGGTTCGCGATCGGCATCATGCATCGTCATCACCTTGAGAAATCAGCATCGCAACATCGCTTTGTGCAGATTCTTATATTTGGCTCATTCGGCCGATATCAATCCCATCAGCGCGACCATCTCGCGCCGCTTTCAGTCCTCTGAAGTTCGAAGCACTTTATGCCGTCACCCAGACTAGCCCCGCAGATCGACGCGCCGGGTTTCGCCGCGCGGCGGATTGCGGCAGACATCATCGACAATGTGCTTGTGCGGCGTCGCGCGCTGGACGACCAGCTCGAAGGCCCCAGCGCACATCCGGCTGTGAAAGGCCTCAGCGACCGCGACCGGGCGCTGATGCGACGGCTGGTCGCGACGGTGCTGCGCCGCCTCGGCACGTTGCGATACGTGCTGTCGCGGCTGCTCGATCGCGGCATGCCGGCGGATTCGCAACGCGCGGAAACGGCGCTGCTGCTCGGCGCGGCGCAGATCCTGTGGATGGACGTGCCGGATCATGCGGCAGTCGATCTCTCTGTGCGACTGGCGCAGGCCGATCGCCGCGCGGCCCGATATGTCGGCCTCGTCAACGCGGTGTTGCGCCGCTGCGCGCGCGAGGGACAGGCGTTGGGCGAGGAGGCGGCGAAGCAGGCCGCCGACATTCCGGAGTGGTTGTTCAGCCGATGGAGCGCGCATTACGGTGACGCGACCACACGCGATATCGCCGCGGCGATTCGCCACGAGCCCGCGCTCGACATCACAGTCAAATCCGATGCGGCCGTCTGGGCCGAGCGGCTGCACGGCGAAGTGCTTCCGACGGGAAGCGTCCGCACGCCACTGCATGGCGCAGTGACGATGCTGCCGGGATTCGATGACGGCCAATGGTGGGTGCAGGACGCAGCGGCAGCGCTGCCTGCGACGCTGTTCGGCGACCTGCGTGGCAAGTCGGTGGCCGATCTCTGCGCGGCACCGGGCGGCAAGACCGCACAGCTCGCACAGGCGGGTGCCGCAGTCACCGCCGTCGATCGCTCGCCGGCGCGGATCAAGCGCCTGAAGGACAATCTCGCCCGATTGGCCCTGACCGCGGAGATCGTCGTCGCAGACGCCACGGAGTGGACCCACGCACCGTTCGACGCAGTGCTGGTGGACGCGCCGTGCACCGCGACTGGCACCATTCGCCGGCATCCGGACATTGCCTGGCTGAAACAAGCTTCCGATATCAACACGCTCACCGGTTTGCAGCATCGCCTGCTGCAGCGGGCGGTTGCAATGCTCAAGCCGGGCGGCACGCTGGTCTACTGCACGTGCTCGCTGGAACCGGAAGAAGGCGAGTTGGCCGTGCAACAGCTTCTGGAGTCCGAGCAGGCGCTGCGCCGTGCGCCGATCGACGCGTCGGAGGTCGCCGGCCGCCGCGAGCTGATCACAGTTGAGGGCGATCTGCGCACCCTGCCCTGCCAATTGCCGCACGCCGACCCGCGGATGGCGGGACTTGACGGCTTCTTCGCCGCCCGGCTGGTAAAAGCCTGACTCAACTAAATTATTTGCCGGCTTGATTTGGCCGGCGCGGTTCTCTCCGGTATATGTTGACCTGTCCGCTTCGGGCTTGAGTCTCCGGTCGAGAACATTCGCATCCTGGAGGTCGCGGGCTGCATCGCTCACACAGCGCGCTCAACTTGCGCAGGGGGAAGTTTTATAACGCCGATGGCGCGCCGATCCGTCGCCTACCACCGCCGTGTCTCCGGTCTGGTCGCTAGCCGCTTCGCCAGGAACATGCTGGCACGGGCGAGCTGGAACTCGGCCGCGTTGTGGCGCGTCTGGCCGGGGCGAACCGATCAGCTCCTGATCTCGCCGCAGGAGCTGCGCACCGCCGACGCCACCCGCGCCGCGGAGATCTACGCGGGGCGATTCGTCTTTGCCGGCAAGATCGTCACCTGCCACGGCCGCTCGGTGTTCTCGCTCGATCCGCCATCCGAGGATTGGGAGGTCGCGCTGCTCGGCTTCGGCTGGCTGCGGCACCTGCGCGCCGCCGATTCCGCCATCACACGCGCCAATGCGCGCTCATTGGTCGACGAATGGATGTCGTCCCAGCACCAGGCGAGCAAGACGGCATGGCGGGCTGAGGTGCTGGCGCGACGGGTCATCTCGTTGCTGTCGCAGGCGCCGCTGCTCCTCAGCGACACCGATGGCAGGTTTTATCGCCGATATCTGCGCAACCTCGCGCGTGAGATCCGCTATCTCCGCCACACCATGCTGAACATTTCCGACGGCGTGCCGCGGCTGCTCGTGCTGATCGCGCTTTGCTATGCGTCGCTGTGTCTCGCCAATCATGCGCGCCACATCCGCGCCGTGACCCGCCGCCTGTCGGACGAATTGCAGCGCCAGATCCTGCCCGACGGTGGCCACATCTCGCGCAATCCGTCGGCGCTGATCGAACTGCTGCTCGACTTGTTGCCACTGCGACAGACGTTTGCGGCTCGCAACATCCCTCCACCGCCGATGCTGTTGAACGCAATCGACCGGATGATGCCGATGCTTCGCTTCTTCCGGCACGGCGACGGCAACTTCGCGCTGTTCAACGGCATGAGCGCCACGCCGTCCGACCTGCTCGCCACGCTGCTGGCCTATGACGACACGCACGGAACGCCAATGGCGAGCATGCCGCATTCCGGCTTTCAACGGCTCGACGCAACATCGACCGCCGTGATCATGGATACCGGCGCATCGCCGCCGCCGAATGTCAGCCAGGACGCACACGCCGGCTGCCTCGCCTTCGAGCTGTCGTCAGGCATGAATCGCATCGTCATCAACTGCGGCATGCCCGCGGCCGGGCGCGACAACTGGCGCGCGTTCGCCCGCGAGACGCCCGCGCATTCAGTGCTGACCTTTCACGACACCTCGTCTTGCGAGTTTGTAGCGCAGTCGGCGATGAAGCGGCTGCTGCAGGGCACGCTGATCGTTTCCGGACCCGTCAACGTCGAAAGCTCTCGCGAGGTGTTGCAGAACGGCGTTCTGCTGACCGCATCGCATGACGGCTACCAGCGGCGCTTCGGTATCGTGCACCGGCGTGCGATCATGTTGTCGAGCGATGGCGGCCGTGTTGCCGGCGAAGATGCGATTGAAATCGCGCAAGGGGCGAACACCAAGCTCCGCGATAGCGACTACGCGATCCGTTTTCATCTGCATCCGTCGATCAAGGCCAGCCGGCTCAGCGACGCCCGGGGCGTGATGCTGGTCCTGCCCAACCGCGACGTGTGGACGTTCGAGACGCGTGACGACAAGGTCGACCTCGAGGACAGCGTGTTCCTGGCCGGGCCGGATGGGCCGCGCCGGACCTCGCAGATCGTGATTCGCAAGAATGTGCGCACCGCACCGAACGTGCAGTGGAGCTTTTCCCGTTCCGCTGGTGGCGTCGCAGCGACAGCCGCCCGGCGCAGCGCCCAACGGGAACCGGAGCTGCCGCTGTAAAATCCGCAGCCGGCTCCAGTCGGGCCCTTTTCAGGGAAGGTCGGTTTCGTCTGCTCCTGAATCATGCTACCGCACCCGCCTTTCCGGCAGGATACCTCTTATGACAGACCAGTTGCGCCGCGTGACGCGGGCCTTGCTTTCCGTTTCCGACAAATCCGGGCTGATCGAGTTCGCCCGCGCGCTCGCCGGGCGCGGCATCGAACTGGTCTCCACCGGCGGCACCGCGAAAGCGATCGCCGACGCCGGCCTGGCGGTCCGTGATGTCTCCGAGCTGACCGGATTTCCGGAGATGATGGACGGCCGGGTCAAGACGCTGCACCCGAAGGTCCATGGCGGGCTGCTTTCGATCCGCGGCAATGCGGAGCACGACAAGGCCGCCAAGGCGCACGGCATCGCGCCGATCGACCTCCTGATCGTCAATCTCTACCCGTTCGAAGCGACGGTGGAGAAAGGGGCCAGCGAAGACGACTGCATCGAAAACATCGACATCGGCGGCCCGGCCATGATCCGCGCCGCCGCCAAGAACCACAACGACGTCGCGGTGGTGGTCGAGGCGAACGACTATGCAGCCGTCCTCGCCGAGCTTGCCGCAAACAACGGTGCGACCACGCTTACGTTGCGGCGCAGGCTTGCGGCGAAGGCCTATGCGCGCACCGCAGCCTATGATGCGGCCATCTCGAACTGGTTCGCGGATCAGCTGAAGATCGACGCGCCGGATTTCCGCGCCTTCGGCGGCAAGCTTGCTGAAACGCTACGCTACGGCGAGAACCCGCACCAAAGCGCCGCATTCTATCGCACCCCGGAGCATCGCCCCGGTGTCGCGACCGCGCGGCAGGTGCAAGGCAAGCAACTCTCCTACAACAACATCAGCGATACCGACGCCGCATACGAGTGCATCGCCGAGTTCGATGCCGCACGCACCGCCGCCTGCGTCATCGTCAAGCACGCAAACCCTTGCGGCGTCGCCGAAGCCCAAGACCTCGTCAGCGCCTACCGCAAGGCGCTGGCCTGCGATCCGGTCTCGGCGTTCGGCGGAATCATCGCCATGAATCGTCCGCTCGATGCGGACACCGCACGGGCGATCACCGAGATCTTTACCGAGGTGATCATCGCACCGGATGCCACTGACGAAGCGATCGCGATCATCGGCGCCCGGAAGAACCTGAGGCTGTTGCTTGCGGGCGGCCTGCCCAATCCGCGCGCAGCAGGACTGACGATGAAGACCGTCGCCGGCGGCATGCTGGTGCAGACCCGCGACAACGCCGTAGTCGACGACATGAACCTCAAGACGGTCACCAAGCGCGAGCCGACCAGCGCGGAGCTGCGCGACTTGAAGTTCGCCTTCCGCGTCGCCAAGCACGTGAAATCGAACACCATCATCTATGCAAAGGACCTGGCCACCGTTGGCGTCGGCGCAGGTCAGATGAGCCGAGTCGATTCGGCGCGGATTGCCGCCCAGAAGGCGGAAGATGTGGCGCGCGCATCGAAGCTCGCTGAACCCATGACCAAGGGTTCGGTGGTCGCATCGGACGCCTTCTTTCCGTTCGCGGACGGATTGCTCGCAGCCGTTGCCGCCGGCGCGACCGCCGTGATCCAGCCCGGCGGCTCGATGCGCGACGACGAGGTGATCAAGGCTGCCGACGACCACGGCATCGCCATGGTGCTCACCGGCATCCGCCATTTCCGACATTGAGCATCGTCGTGCTAGCCGCTCCGAAGAACGGCTAGTGTCCCGAATCCGAAGTTCGCCGTACTTTGCAGCGAGCTCAGAGCGAACTTCGGATTCGATCAGGACACTAGCAAGTTTATGATTCTAGTGTCGTTTATGGATCAGAAATTCG
>NZ_JAVIFX010000016.1 GCF_031157255.1 Bradyrhizobium sp. LHD-71
TGATCGTCATGCCGGATGCCGACATGGACCAGGCGGTGGATGCGCTGATTGGCGCCGGCTACGGCTCGGCCGGCGAACGCTGCATGGCGATTTCGGTTGCGGTGCCGGTCGGCAAGGCCACGGCCGACAAGCTGGTGGAGAAGCTTATTCCGCGCGTGGAGGGACTGAAAGTCGGTCTTTCCTCCGACGCGGGCGCCGACTACGGACCGATGGTGACGCGCGATGCGGTCGAGCGGGTGAAAAGCTACATCGATATCGGCATCAAGGAAGGGGCCAAACTCAGGGTCGATGGCCGCGGCTTCAAGATGCAGGGCTACGAAAAAGGCTTCTTCATTGGCGGTAGCCTGTTCGACGACGTGACGTCGGACATGCGCATCTACAAGGAGGAGATCTTCGGCCCGGTGCTGAGCGTCGTGCGGGCGAAGAATTACGAGGAGGCGGTGCGGCTGCCGTCCGAGCATGAATACGGCAACGGCGTATCGATCTTCACCCGCGACGGCGACACCGCGCGCGACTTCACCAGCCGCGTTCAGGTCGGCATGGTGGGCGTGAACTTCGCGATTCCCGTGCCGCTCGCGTACCACACCTTCGGTGGCTGGAAGGCGTCCGGCTTCGGCGACCTCAACCAGCACGGGCCGGATTCGATCCGCTTCTACACCAAGACCAAGACCGTCACCTCGCGCTGGCCGTCCGGCACTAAGGACGGTGCCGAGTTCACGATCCCGACGATGAAGTGACCGCGAGGCCATGGACTTCCGTCTCACCGACGAGCAGCGCGCCTTTCAGGACAGCGCCCGCGCGTTTGCGCAAGCCGAAATGATGCCGCATGCCGCCGAATGGGACGAGGCGTCGATATTTCCGATCGACACGCTGAGGCGGGCGGCCGCGCTTGGCTTCGGCGGTATTTATGTCCGCGACGACGTTGGCGGTTCGGCGCTGACGCGGCTCGACGCGACGCTCATCTTCGAGGAGCTGGCGCAGGGCTGCACGTCGACGGCGGCTTACATCTCCATCCACAACATGGCCGCGTGGATGATCGACACGTTCGGTGGCGAGGCGTTGCGGCAGAGGCTTTTGCCAAAGCTCTGCCAGATGGAGCACTTCGCGAGCTACTGCCTGACGGAGCCCGGCGCGGGCTCGGACGCGGCGAGCCTCACCACGAGGGCGGAGCGCGACGGCGACCACTACGTGGTCAACGGCGCAAAAGCTTTTGTTTCCGGCGGCGGGCGCTCTGGAGTCTATGTCGTGATGGTGCGGACCGGCGGCGCGGGACCGAAAGGCATCTCCTGCCTCGTGATCGAAAGCGGCACGCCGGGTCTTAATTTTGGCGCGCAGGAGAAAAAGCTTGGCTGGAAGTCGCAGCCGACGGCGGCGGTGACCTTCGAGAACTGTCGCGTGCCGGCTGAAAACCTGGTCGGTCAGGAAGGTGAAGGCTTCAAGATCGCGATGGCGGGCCTCGACGGTGGCCGCTTGAATATCGCTGCATGTTCGCTTGGTGGCGCCCAGTTATGCCTCGACCGAACCGTTGACTACATGCGCGAACGCAAGCAGTTCGGCACGCGGCTTGCCGACTTTCAAGCGCTGCAATTCCGTGTCGCTGACTACGCGACAGAGCTCGAGGTTGCGCGGCTGATGCTGCGCCGCGCCGCTTGCGCGGTCGGCGAGCGCGATCCTACCGCGACGAAGCTCGCCGCGATGGCAAAACGCTTCGCGACCGACGTCGGGTTCGAGGTCGTCAATGGCTGCCTGCAGCTACACGGCGGCTATGGCTACCTGCAGGATCATCCGATCGAACGGGTGTTGCGCGACGTGCGCGTGCACCAGATTCTCGAGGGCACCAATGAGGTCATGCGGCTCATCGTCAGCCGCAGCATACTCGCGGATTGATGCAAAGGAGAGGGGCATGACTCACATCGGATTTATCGGGCTCGGCAACATGGGGCTGCCGATGGCGCAGAACCTCATCAAGGAGGGTCATGATGTAACGGGCTTCGACGTCGTCACCGCGTCGGTCGAAAAGCTGACTGCTGCCGGCGGCAAGGCCGCGGCGGATGTCAGCGGCGTGGCGCGGAACGCGACCGTCGTCGTGACGATGCTGCCATCAGGCAAGGAGGCGCGCGCGATCTACCTCGGCGGCGAAGGCCTGATCGCGAAAGCCAGAGCTGGCACGTTGCTGATCGATTGCTCGACCATCGATGTCGCGACTGCGCGCGAGATCGCATCGGTTGCCGCGGACCGTGGGCTGCCGATGCTCGATGCGCCCGTCTCCGGCGGCGTTGGCGGCGCGCAAGGCGCGACGCTGACGTTCATGGTTGGCGGTGCCGAGGATGCCTTCGCAATGGCAAAGCCCTATCTTGAGGCGATGGGCAAGACCGTCGTTCACGCCGGAGGCGCAGGAAACGGCCAGGCGGCGAAAATCTGCAACAACATGGTGCTCGGCGTTTCGATGATCGCGATCGCCGAAGCGTTTGTGCTCGCCGAGAAGCTGGGGCTCGACCATCAGAAGCTATTCGATGTCACCTCGAAGTCGTCCGGCCAATGCTGGTCGCTGACGACGTATTGTCCGGTTCCGGGCCCGGTACCGACATCGCCCGCTAATCGCGATTATCAGGCGGGCTTCACCGCGGCGATGATGCTGAAGGACCTGAAGCTTGCGCAGGATGCGGCACTCCACGCGACTGCTTCAACGCCGCTCGGCGCCGAAGCGGCAATGTTGTTCAACCGATTTGTTGGCGACGGCTTCGGCGCCAAGGACTTTTCCGGCATCGTCAATTTCCTCCGCGCCAACCGACTCTAAGTTTCTTCAATTCGGCCCTCGATGCCGTCCAAGGCCCGGCGAGAGTCCTTGCCGTGGTATGCCCAGTAGGGCGTTCCTACCATGACTTGCCCGGCTGCCTTGAGGGCGGCCGGGTCTTTTGCGCCGCGGTTGATCCAGCTGGCGACATAGCGCGCTGAGCACACCTGCGGTTAGCTGCAGCGTAAAGACAAAACGTTCACGTTGCGCGACGACGTAAGCGCGACGATCAATTGACACGTGCCGGCAGGCATTAATCGATCCGCGCGCCCGACTTCTCGACCAACCCTTTGAACTTGACGTTCTCGGAGACGATGAACGCCTTGAGTTCGTCGCCGGCTCGCGGTGCCATCATCGCCAGGTTGTTATCGCGAAAGAAGTCGATCACCTCTTGCTTCTTCAGCGCCTCCGCGAAGGCTTCGGACAGCTTGTCGGCGATCGGTTTCGGAGTTCCGGCGGCTGCCACGATGGTCGTCCAGCCCGTCAATACGGCGTTGGGATAGTCCGACTCCCGCAAGGTCGGCACGTCGGGCAGGTCTTTGAGGCGTTCGGCGCCGGTCACCGCGATCGCCCTCAGCTTGCCGGACAGAAGGTGCGGCTTCACGACTGTATGGAAATCGAAGCTCACATCGACGACGCCGGCCACGAGATCCAGCATCGCCGGCGCAGATCCCTTGTAGGGAACGTGTGTGAGCTGAATGCCGGCCTCCTGTTGCAGCATTTCGCCAATCAGATGCGGATTGGTTCCCTGGCCGGCCGAGCTGAAGTTGATCTTGCCCGGGTTCTTGCGAGCGAATTCGATGAGTTCGCCGAGTGTCTTGTAGGGCTTGTCGGAATTCACGACCAGGATCGAGGCGGCCTCCCACATCGTATGCAATGGCGTGAATGACTTGATCGGGTCGTAGGTGAGCTTCTTGTAGAGATACGGGTTCGTCGCGAGCGGCCCGGACGACGCGAACAGGATCGTGTAGCCATCCGGCTTCGACTGTGCCACGAACTCGGTGCCGACGATGCCGCCCGCGCCCGGCTTGTTCTCGATGATCACGGGCGCGCCGAGCGTTTCCGAGAACGCCTTCGACATCACGCGCGCGCTGGCGTCGGTGACGCCACCCGGCGTGAACGGAACCACCCGGGTGACGGGACGGCTCGGAAACTCCTGCGCCCGCGCTGCCGCCGGCACCGAGATCGACAGAACAGCAGCAACAGTCAGAACGAGGCGAGTCACGAAGACCTCCCGCGAGAGTTTGGGTGTCCCTATTGCGCGGGAATGCGCGCGTCGCGGACGACCGTTTCGACCCGGGCGAGCTCCTCGTTGACGATCTTGCGAAAATCCGACGGTTTTGTTCCACCAAGCAGGGCGGGGTCGTAACCGAGCGTCACCAGTCGTTCGCGTGTCGCTGGATCGGCAAGCGCTGCATTGACGGCGGTCGCAAGCTTCTCAACCTTGGTCGGATCCGTCCCGGGCGCGACAAAGAACCCGAAGAAGAATGGGAAGAAGATGTCCTGCAGTTCGGGAATGCCGACCTCGGAGATTGCGGGCACGTCGGGAAACGCCAGCGAGCGCGTGTTGGCAAGGGCCGCCAGCGCCTTGATCTTTCCGTCGGCGGCCAGCGCGCGCATGCTTCCCATTTCGTTGATGAAGACGCCGACATCGCCGGTGATCATAGCGATGCTGATCGGTCCGGTGCCGCCTGGATAGGGCACGTGCACCAGGTCGGTGCCGGTCGCGAGCTTGAAGCGCTCGGTCGTCAGATGCGCGATGGAGCCAACGCCAGCGCTGGCGTAGTTGATCTTGCCCGGGTTCTTCTTGACGTAGTCGATCAGCTCCTTCACTGAAGACACCGGAAGGCTGTTGCTGACGAACAGGCCGAGCGGCGCCTGCGCGGCTCGCGCGATCGGGACAACGTCCTTCCGAACGTCGAAATTGACGTCCTTCTTCAAGACCTGCTCGATGACGACGCCACTTGCGAGCATCAATACCGTGTAGCCGTCGGCAGGAGCGGCCAGCGCAGCACGTACGGCGATCATTTGATTTGCACCGGGGCGGTTGATTGCAATGATGGGCTGCCCGGTCTGCCGGCCCAGGCCTTCCGCGACGATGCGGGCGAAAGCGTCAGTTGCCGCGCCTGCGCCGTAGGGAATAATGAGCTCGAAGCGTTTGCTCGGAAAATCCTCCTGAGCGCGCACTGTGGGGGCAGAAAGCAGCGTGATAAGCGTCAACGCCGCGACGGTCTGATGCAGTCCAGATGCACGGCGGCCCATTGCCCCTCCTATTTATTATTGTTGTCGTGCAGGATCGAGATTGTCCGACCCGACAACGTTTTCTCCTTACATACCGATCGGTATGTGATATGTCAACTCCGACGCGGAGCAGCGCTTCAGTCATCGAAGACGCCTTGGGGACGGGATGGGTGGACGATTTGATCGCACTTCCGCTATTGCGGCGGACCGCCTACAAGGGCATTTCTGCACAACCGGAGAGAGCACGCGCATGGCAACTGCGACCAGACGAGGCAAGACGCTGAAGGCCTCGCTGTCCGAGAAGCCGTCACAGGGCCAGATGCTACCGGAAGCCGTCGAGGAAGCGCGAAGGCGGATCGTGCAGGCGGCGGCCGAAGCCTTCATGAAGAACGGCTACGGCGCGACCTCGATCAACGATATCTGCCTTCAGCTGAAGGCGACGAAGGGCATGATCTATCATCACTTCGACAGCAAGGCCGAGCTGTTCTTCGCGGTGCATCAGCGAGCGATGGATATCAACCTCGGCGGCATGGTGCCAATCGCGCGCTCCGGTCAGTCGGCAAGCGAACGTCTGAAGGCGATGACCGAGGAGCAGCTTCGGCTGATCATTCTTCACTTTCCATATATGTGCGCCGCGCGCCAGGGCGTGGAATTGTATCTGCTCGGCAGCACGACCCCGGCGGAGCGGCTGATCCTGCGCAGGCTCATCGTACGACGGCGCGAATTCGAGCAGCTGTTTCGCAGCGTCATCGAGGACGGCATGCGATCCGGCGAATTCCGCAGTGTCGACTCCGACATCGCCAACAAGTCGCTGCTCGGAGTGCTGAACTGGTTTACCGTCTGGTTCCAGCCTCAGCGTGAGAAGGCACAGGATCGAGACAAGATTATCTCGGGAATCGTGGACTTCATCATGTCGAGCGTGGCGAAGCGCTAATCCTTGGCCGCAGCCTTCGATTGGGCTGTCCGCTTCAATTGAAAACCTTCGTAGCCACCGGCCGCGACCTCCGCACAGATCGCGCGGTAGGCGGGGCCGCCTCCGGTATAGACGAGCGCACGACGTTCGCTCTTGCCCGCGACATTCGTGTTGACGCCGACGAACCATGAATCGACCTCGCCCAGCAATGTCTTTGCCAACAGCCGCTTGATCTCGGCGGTCCAGCCATCCTGTGCGGCAGCGCTCAGCTCGGAATGGTTGAATCCATTCTGTTGCATATGCCGGATCATGTCGGTGACCCACTCGACCTGCATCTGGCTGCACATGGCGATATTGCAGAAGCTGGCGCCGTTCTGGGCTGCGACAAGCGTGAAGAAATTGGGAAAGCCTGCAATCTGCAGGCCGAGGTAGGTCTGCGGATCTGCCGCCCATGCCTCCTTCAAGGTCAGTCCGCTTCTGCCGCGTATCTCCATGCGGTCGAGTGCTCCGGTCAAGGCGTCGAACCCGGTGGCGTAGATGATAACGTCGAGCTCGTAGCGATGCGCGCTCGTTGCGATCCCTTCCTGTGTGATGCGCTCGATCGGCGTTTCCTTGATGTCGACAAGGTGGACGTTGCTCTGATTATAGACTTCGTAGTAGCCGGATTCCATCGGTACACGCCGCGTGCCGAAGCCGTGGTTCTTCGGGATCAGCTTTTCCGCGACGATCTGATCCTTGACCCGTTCGCGGATCTTGCTGGCCACGAACTCGCTGACCACACCGTTGGCAGCCTTGCTGCTCCAGGTATCCTTGTAGTTTCCGAGCCAGATACCGTAGCCGGGCGTGTTGTAGAGCCTCTCGAACAGGGCGTCGCGTTCCATCTTGCTGACATCGAGCGCGGACATGTTGATGGGCATGTAGGGAAACGACGTGGGCGTGGTCTTGCAGAAGTCGAGGATGTCGCCGTAGCGGCTCTTGATCTCGTCCATTTCTGCAGCAACCAGCGGTCCGTTGCCGAGCGGAATGCACCAGTTGGGCGTGCGCTGGAAGACGAACAGCTCGCCGGCGCTTTTTGCGACCTCGGTGATGATCTGCACGCCGGTCGCGCCGGTGCCGATCACGGCGACCCGCTTGCCGGTGAAATCGGCCGTCTCACCTGCGGTGCTGCCGGATGGATCGCGCGGCCAGTAGTAGGAGTGGAACGACTCGCCGCGAAATGATGCGGCGCCGTCGTAGGCAGGCATTTGCGCCGCCGACAAAGGGCCTGTCGCCGAGATCAGGTAACGAGTCGTGACGCGATCTCCGTCTTCGAGCTCGACAGTCCATGCATTGCGCATCTCGTCGTAGCGGGCGCCCGTCACGCGCGTGTTGAACTGGAAGTCACGCCGGACGTCCATCTTGTCGGCAGCGAAATTCAGGTACCGCAGGACCTCGGGCTGGGACGCGAAGCGCTCGCTCCAGCTCCATTCATTCAACAGCTCGTCGGAAAAGCCGTAGCAGTAGACATAGCTCTCGGTGTCCACGCGGCAGCCCGGATATCGGTTCCAGTACCAGGTCCCGCCGACGTCGCCTGCGGCATCGAAACCCCGCACGGAAAGACCGGCCTTCCTGAGCAAGTAAAGCTGGTACATGCCGGTGAGGCCTGCGCCGATGATGACCGCGTCGTACCACGTGTCGTTGCTGTTCTTCATGCGTCTCTCGTGCGGCAAATCGCGCGGCTGGCTGCATTGCATCGCGTGCAATTGACGCTCGTCCCCGAGCGGCCGATCATTGCCGGCCGCTGAACAGGCGGAACGAATGCACGTGCTTGCACGTCGCTGGTTCGGTTGACATATGACATACCGATCGGTATGTGTGATTGGAGGGCGCTGTCAAGAGGTTTACGGCGGTTCAACGTCGACAAACAGCGTGCTCAGGGAAAGAAACGCGGCAGCTTCGTGCATCGGTCGTCGCGAGGATGCGGGCGAGGGAGAGCGATGGACTTCTCGTACAATCCGGAACAGCTGGAGATAAAGCGAACCGTCGAGAGCATCTGCTCGAAGTTCGATCTCGACTACTGGCGCAAATGCGACAGCGAAGAGCTTTTCCCCGAAGAGTTCTTCCAGCAGATGGTGAAGGGCGGGTTCACCGCATTGACTCTGCCGGAGGAGCAGGGCGGGTCCGGGCAAAGCATCGCGACGGCGGCGATGGTGATGCAGACCATCGCCGAGTCCGGAGCCGGCATGAACGGCGCATCGACCGTTCACTCTTATGTCTTCATCCCCAAGGCGATTGCGGTGCACGGGACGGTCGAGCAGCGCGAGCGGATGTTGCCGCCTCTGATCAGCGGCAAGGAGCGTGCCTGTCTCGCGATCACCGAGCCTGACGCCGGAATCGACACAACCCGATTGCGCTATCGTGCGGTCAAGTCGGGCCGCAAGTATGTGTTCACTGGCGAAAAGGTCTGGCCGACGATGGGCAGCGTGGCCGACCGCGTTCTCCTGATCGCGCGGACGACGTCGATCGAGGATTGCAAGCGCCCGATCGACGGATTGAGCCTGTTCTACACAAAGCTCGACCGCAAATATGTCGAGACCCGCAAGATTGCAAAACTCGGCCGAAACGCCATGGAGTCGTGCCAGCTTCACTTCGACGGCATGCCAATCCCGGAAGAGGATCGCATCGGCGAGGAGGGCAAAGGGCTGTATTATCTTTTCGACGGCCTCAATCCCGAGCGGATCATGGTCGCCGCCGAGGCCATCGGCCTGTCGCGCGCGGCGCTTCGCTATGCAACGAATTACGCGAGGGAACGCGTCGTTTTCAATCGCTCGATCGGCATGAACCAGGGCGTCCAGCATCCGCTCGCGGACAGCTGGATGAAACTCGAATCGGCAAACCTGATGATGCAGAAGGCTGCAACCCTTTACGACGCGGGCGAGCCGTGCGGCGCTGAGGCCAATGCCGCAAAGTATCTCTGCGGTGAGGCTGCCTACGAGGCGTGTTCGCGTGCGGTGATGACCTATGGCGGCTATGGTTATGCCAAGGAATTCCACGTCGAACGTTTCCTGCGAGAGTCGCTCTTGACGCGGATCGTTCCGGTCAGCCCGAACCTGGTCCTGTGCTACATCGCCGAGCGGGTCCTGGAGCTGCCGAAATCCTACTGACGGACGCCTGTCATGAAGCCCATTCGCTCGTTTCTGTTCGTTCCGGGTAACCGCGAAGGCTGGATCGACAAGTGTCCCGCGTCAGGTGCCGATGCCGTGATCCTCGATCTCGAGGACAGTGTGCCGGCGCATGAGAAGGAAGGCGCGCGGGCACTCGTTGCGCGAAAGATCGTCGGCCTCGTCAACGCTGGACAACGCACCTACGTCCGGGTCAATCGCTCGCCCGACCTGTTCAGTTTTGAGGACGTCATGGCTGTCGTGCAGAGCGGCCTCGAAGGCATCGTGCTGCCGATGCCGAACGGTCCGGAGGACATTGCGCTCGCTGCCGCACTGATCGGCGAGGCCGAGCGGCGAAACAGCGTGACGCGCGGGACGGTGGGTATCGTGCCGGCGCTCGAGACGCCGCGCTCCCTGCAACTTGCCTATGAGTGCGCCAAGGCCGAACGGGTTACGGCATTGATCGGCGCCAGCGCGAAGAATGCCGATCTCGCGCGCGCCATGGGTTTCGAGTGGTCGGAGGATTCGTTTGAGTCGCACTACCTGAAGTCCCGCACCGTCATGGCGGCGCGCGCGGCCGGCAAGCTGCCGATCGGCGGCATCTGGCAGCAGGTCCACGATTTGGAAGGGCTGAAGGCCTATGCGACGCTCAATCGCAGGCTTGGCATGAGCGGGGAAACTATCCTTCACCCCAGCAACGCCGCTGTCGTAAATGCCATCTTCACGCCCAGCGACCAACAGCTTCGCTACTATCGCGGAATGGTCGAAGCATTCGAGCGAGCGGCCCGGGAGGGGCGAGCGTCGGTGATGTACGAAGGCGAGCACATCGATGCGGCTCACGCCAAGACAGCCAAGGAAATTCTGGAGTTTGCAAATGGTGCCTGACGCGCGGATACGTCCACAGCCGTTATCGAACCAAGGATAAACGCAAGAATGTCGCAGCCAGTCTCGGAGAGCGGTCCGCTCGCAGGTCTTCGCGTTATCGACATGACGTCGCTTGGAATGGGACCGCTCGCCGGCCAGATTCTCGGCGATTTTGGCGCGGACGTGATCAAGCTCGAGCCGCCGACCGGGGACGTGTTCCGGCACGTGCTGCCGCAACGCTCGCCGTCGATGAGCCATACATTTATTCAGTTCAATCGCAACAAGCGAAGCCTTGCGCTCGACGTCAAGTCTGCGGCTGGCCGGGAAGCGGCGCGGCGACTGATCATGAGCGCCGATATCATTCTGTCGAACTTGCGGTCGAGCGCGATGAAGGGGCTCGGCCTCGACTACGAGTCGATCCGCGCGATCAAACCGGACATCATCTTCTGCGCGGCCTATGGTTATTCCGACCACGGTCCTTACGCGGGGCGGCCTGCGGCCGACGACACGATCCAGGCGATGTCGGGCCTCGCCGACCTGCAGCGATCCGCATCCGGCAGCCTGCAGCTTGTTGCCTCGGTGGTAGCCGACAAGGCTGTAGGCCTGTCGCTGGTCAATGCCGTGCTCGCCGCGGTGATCCATCGCATGAAGACCGGGCGTGGCCAGTCCATCGAGGTGCCCATGTTCGAAACCATGGTGGCTTTCGTCATGCCCGAGCACATGGCGGGGCGGACCTTTGAGCCTCCGCTGGGCGAAGCCGGCTATTCGCGCGTCATCAACCCCGAGCGACGGCCCTACCGCACGCGCGACGGGTTTCTTTGCGTGCTGCCTTACACCACGGCGCAATGGCTGCGCTTCTTCCGTCTCATCGGACGGAACGACCTTGCCGACGACAAAAGCCTGGCCGATCCGGTCGAACGCAGTCGCCGCTTCCAGGAGCTCTATGCGATTATCGACAAGGTCATGCCGGATCGAACGACGCAGCAATGGGTCGATGCGTTGCTTGAGAACGACATCCTGTTCGGCAAGGTCAATTCGCCGGCGGATCTGCTCGAGGATCCCCATCTCGAGGCGCGCGGTATGTTTCCACAGGTCGAACACCCGACGGAGGGTTCGCTGCGGCTGATCGGCTTCCCGATCAACTCGTCCGAGCCGCTGACTTCGCTTCGGCGGTTGCCGCCCAACCTCGGTGAACATAGCGTCGAGATACTCGCCGAACTCGGCTTTGGCACCGACGAGATTGAAGGCATGAAGCGCGAGCGGTCATTGATCTGCAGTGAGGCGGGCAAACAGGCGGCGATGAAAGCCGGTTGAGACAGGCGCCGGGCGCCAAAGCGGGAAGGAAACAAGAATGGCCAAAGAACCACTTCGCAGCGACATCGGCTGGAGCGCGCCGGATTCGATCACGCTGTTCGGCCGCGATTTTCCGAGCGAGATTCTCGGTCGCCTCAGCTTCGGGGACATGGCGTTCCTCGAATTGACGGCGCGGACGCCCAACGAGAACGAGTCCAGAATGTTCAACGCCATGCTGGTGACGCTGGTCGAGCATGGGCTGACGCCGAGTGCAATCGCGGCGCGTCTCACCTATATCGGCGCGCCGGAATCCATCCAGGCGGCGGTCGCCGCAGGCCTATGCGGCCTCGGCACGGTTTTTGTCGGCAGCATCGAGGGCTCTGCAAAGATGCTTTACGACGCAATGCCAAAGCCGTTGCCCGCATCCGAGCATGCTGCAATCGCAAAGCAGGTCGTCGCGAAATTCAATCAGGAACGGGCCATCCTTCCGGGCATCGGACATCCGTTCCACAAGCCGATCGATCCGCGCACGCCAAGGCTGATCGAGATCGCCAAGGAAACCGGCTTCGAAGGGCCGTACGTCAAACTCATTCAGACGATCGCGCAGGAAGCCGAGCGCAACAAGGGACGGCCGCTGCCCTGCAACGCGACCGGAATTCTGGGAGCGCTCTGCTGCGAGATGGGCTTTGACTGGCAGATCTGCCGCGGGCTGGGTGTCATGGCGCGTGCCGTCGGCCTCGTCGGTCATATCCTCGAGGAATCACGCAAGCCGATGGCGCGTGAACTGTGGCTGCGGACCGACGAGGAGGCGACACAGCACATGCGCGGTCGTTGACGGAAGGGGAGCTCGCAGCGGGAGGGCGTTGGCCATGGTGGCTACCAAGCTGGAAGACGGAGCAGACGCGGATGCGGGCGAACGCGCACAGACGCTGTTCGACCTGGCGTCGGCAAGGAGTGCTTCGCCAACAACCTGCATGATCGAAGAGGACGAGTCCCTTTCGTGGGCGACGTTCGCTCAGCGAAGCCGTGCGATGGCCGCGGGCCTTGCGGGGCTTGGCGTCGGCAGGGGCGATCGCGTCGCAATATGGCTGCCCAATCGATCGGCCTGGCTGGTGTCGTTTTTTGCTTGTGCGCAGCTTGGCGCGATCGCAGTGTCGATCAATACGCGCTTTCGCAGCGCCGAAGTCGGCGATCTTCTCTCTCGGTCAGGCGCCAAGATCTTGATCTATTGGCCGACCTACAAGGACATCGACTTTGCCGGAATTCTTGCAAGTTGCAGCACAGAAGCCGTCGGCAAGCTCGAGACGCTGATTCTTTATGAAGAAGAGGAGAGGCCGCAGCCGCCGTCTGTCGCGGGAAAACCTGCCGTACCGTTTGCGCGCCTGCTGAACTCTCCGCCAATGTCGGTCAACCATGGTGCGCCGGACGACCCTTGCGTCATCTTCACCACGTCCGGCACGACCAAGGCTCCGAAGCTGGTCCTTCACAGCCAGCGCAACGTGCTCGCTCATGGCTTCAACGTCGGGCAGCAGTACGGCATGTCCCCGGCGAACCGCTTCTTGCTGGTGCCGCCGTTCTGCGGCGTCTACGGCCTTTGCAGCGCGATGGTTGCGCTGGTCGCAGGCGCTCCGCTCATTCTTACGCCGACGTGGAATCCAGTGCTGTACGCGCAACTGCTACGGACTCACCGCGCGACGCATCTCACGGCCTCGAACGAGGCCGCCGCGCAGCTGCTGGATGCGTGTCCTGACGACAAAGTCCTGTCGAGCATCGAGTTCGTCGTCTGCGCCAATCTCAATCCGGCCTACGCTGATATCGTCGAGCGCGGGCAGAAGCGAAAGGTGGAGGTCGTCAACCTCTACGGCTCGTCCGAGATGCAGGCCCTGCTGTCGTTAAGCGACCGCACTGCGTCGGCCGAAATCCGCGGCCGCCCGGGCGGGATTTTCGCAAGCGCCCGCGCCAAAGTGAGGGCGCGCGATCCCGAAACCGGAAAGATCTGCCCGCCGGGCGAGACCGGAGAGCTTGAGTTCTTTGCTCCGGAGAGCCGTTTCGTCGGCTACCTGAACGACGCGGAGGCGACGTCGGCTGCAACCACGGAGGACGGCTATTTCCGCAGCGGCGACCTCGGTTATGTCGAGGCGGACGGTTCCTTTGCCTATCTCGCGCGCATGGGCGATACGCTGCGGCTCGGCGGCTTCCTCGTCAGTCCGGCCGAGATCGAGGATCTGGTCCAGCAGCATCCGACGGTGGAGAGCTGCCAGATCGTCGGTGTTCAGTTTGGTGGCGCCGCGCGCCCCATTGCCTTTGTCATTGCCCGGTCGGGCGCGACCGTGAACGAACAGGACATCATCTCTTACACCGCTGGGCGCCTTGCCAAATACAAGGTGCCTGCAAAGGTCTTTGTCGTCGATGAGTTCCCGACCACACCCAGTGCCAACGGCAGCAAGGTCCAGAAGACGAAGTTGCGCGACGACGCGGAGGCGCGCCTGCGCAGCTTGTCGCAAGACGCTGACGGGTAGCATTCCAATCGGTATGTGCAATGACAATGTATGATGTCGGGGCCGGGCGAAGAGGTTTCAATCACCAGGATAAGAGCAATGTCGGCAACCGCATCTGAACAGAAAACCACTTCGATCGATCCTGGGTTCGCGAAGCGGATTGCGGCGTTTGCGGGAGCCGGTGCCGATCGCCGCGGCTTTGACGCACCGGCACCGGTGAGTGTTGCCGTCATCAAGCAGATGACCGACGCCGTCGGCGATCGCAATCCCATCTACACCGACGAGGCCTTCGCGCGAAACTCGATCCACAAGGGGCTCGTCGCGCCTCCGCTCTGGCTCTACAGCTGGATGATGCCGGGTCTCGCGTGCGAGGCCGATCAGGCGTTCCTCCCGGATGGAACGCCCTATCACTACGTGGCGCCGGGCGGACAACGGCGCACGCCCGCGCAGCGCACCCTTCGCGATGAACTGAACGAACTGTTGGAGGGGCACGGCTATGCGTCGCCCGCAGTCACGAACATGTCGTACACGTTCGCGCGCTATCTCCGGCCCGGCGAGACGCCGCGCTTTTCATCGTGGATTATCGAGGAAATCGTCGGACCGAAGCACACAAAAATCGGCGAAGGTTATTTCGCGACCATGCGGATCGACGTGTTCGTCGGTGAGGAGCCGGTCGCGACCATCCGGCAACGCTATCTGCGTTCAAAGCCTTTTGAACGGAAGAGCGCGCCTGAACGGAAGAGCGCGCCGCAGCCGCCGGCTGCCAAGAATGACGCCGGGTCTCGGCCGGCAACTCCTCCTGACCTGCGCTTTGCACCGAGGCCGGCCTTTGCGACGCGCACGTTGCGGTTCGGTGAGGTCAAGGCGGGGGACACGCTTCCGACGCTGACCGTCAAGATCTCACCGACGCTGATCATCGCGGGCGCCCTTGCAAGCCAGGACTTTCAGGATGTGCACCACGACTATCAGATGATCCGTCGGCGCGGGCATCCGGACATCTTCATGAACATGATGACGACGTCGGGGATTCTTGGCCGCTATCTAACCGACTGGACCGGTCCGGATGCACTCATTCGCGCGCACGAGCTGCGCCTCGGTCGGCCGAACTACGCCGGAGACACCATGCGACTCACGGGTTCTGTGCGAAGCGCGGAGCTTGTCGAAGGGCGAGGAACCGTGACGGTTGATGCGATCGGTGTCAACAGCCTCGGCAATCACGCGGAGGGCAGTATGACCGTCGAGCTCCCGTTGTAGTAGGGAGCCTGATCGTTTCGTCTATAGCTGGGTCAAGTCGGGCGATGAGAAGCGCCGCCGACTCAGATAGCCGAGGCCATCCTGAACCGCCTTGAACTCGGCGGACGCGCCTTTCCAGAACTGGACGAGGTTGGCTTCGGATGTGGGAGCGCATCTTGTGATGCAGATGCAGTATTCTCTGATTCATCTTATTGATGCGCGCCTCGCGCTCGGCGGTTAGGCGTTCTTGGCACCTCCGGAAATTACCGACCCGCCTTCGGATTTTGCCCTCTTTCGCTCATGCGCCCGGTATCAAGGCTTCGAGTGCGCTCGACTGACTACGATCGGGTTGATAAGCCCACGCTGCAAGGAGACTTTGAGTCGAAATATGACCGTTGCGATTGAGATGGGACACACCACCGCTGGCGCCACGGTGGCTCTGGACCTTGAGGAACTGCTGGCAACCCGACTCTTGGTGCAGGGCAATTCAGGCTCCGGCAAATCCCATCTGCTGCGCAGACTGTTGGAACAGAGCGCTCCCTGGGTGCAGCAAACCATCATCGACCCCGAAGGTGACTTTGTTGAATTAGCCGACCGTTTCGGCCACCTCGTGATCGACGCCGAGGAGCATACTGAGCGGGCCCTGCAGGTCGCTGGCGAGCGAGCGCGCATTCATCGCGTCTCCGCCGTGCTCAATCTCGAGGGCCTCAATGCGGAGAACCAAATGCGGCGCGCCGCCGCTTTCCTCGGCGGGCTTTTCGAGGTCCCGCGCGATCACTGGTATCCGATGCTGGTTGTGGTTGATGAGGCACAGCTTTTCGCACCGGCAGTCGCTGGGGAGGTGTCAGATGAGGCGCGCAAGCTCTCTCTCGGCGCCATGACGAACCTGATGTGCCGCGGCCGCAAACGCGGACTTGCGGGGATTATCGCAACCCAGCGCTTGGCGAAGCTCGCCAAGAACGTCGCTGCGGAAGCTTCCAATTTTCTTATGGGGCGCACGTTCCTGGATATCGACATGGCGCGCGCCACCGACCTTCTGGGCATGGAGCGACGACAGGCGGATTCGTTTCGTGACCTGGAGCGTGGACAGTTCATGGCGTTGGGTCCAGCCCTCTCCCGCCGACCCCTGGCACTACGCATCGGTCCAACGGACACACGACCGCGCAATGCGACTCCGCGACTCATGCCGCTGCCAGAAGCGACACTGGAGGACGCACGCGCTGTAATCCTGGCGGCGCCACCAGCCGAGGGGATCCGGCCCCAACGCCGATCGGCGCCGGACCTTCTTGGCCAGCTCATGGCGGCAGGGTCTGCAGCACCAGAGACTCGTTCACAATCAGCCGAACAGCCGCTCAGCGCTGAAGAACTGACAAAGCGGCGTGAGCGAGTGGACCGGATTCTGCAGGCCCTCCTGGCAGAGCCCGATGCGGGATTCCGTGCAGTCAGCGTCCTTTATCAGGAGTTCGTTGTCCGCTGCCGAATCGAGGGCCTCGGCTCGGCCGTACCGGACCTGGGTGACTTCCGGCGCATGTTGACGCGCGCTCGCGCCGGGCTCGGCTCTGATATGACACAGGATGCTGCATGGCAGGATATCTCGATTCGCGCCTCCATTCTGCCCGAGGATATGCAGGGCGTTTTCATGATGATCGCCGGTGCAGCGAAGGAAGGCTTGCCTTGCCCGAGTGATGCGGCGATTGCCCGCGCCTATGGCACGCATTCGTTGCGGCGTGCACGGCACCTGCTGACATACATCGAGGAACGAGGTCTTATCGTCTGCCAGCTTGACGGTGTGGGCCGGCGGATCGTGACGATAGTAGAGCTGGGGTGGGCGACGTCACCAGGCGATCCTCATGCCCAGGAAGCGACCGCAGAGCAAAGCTGTGGCAGTCAGCCTGCATGATACAACGATCGAGCACGCACAAACCTCGCTCCCAGCAAGCTTGTGGGACGCGTTTGGAAATGGATGCGACACACTAATTCTGTGCTGCACTCAGGATTCGCACGCTATATGAAGCCAGACGGACAATCCTAGCTTGAAGATTTCGCTCCGCGTCGCGGAAGCCGCCCGGCGATCGCCGTCGTTAGAGATCTTCCTTCGGTAGAGTACTAAAGAGGAGCGAAGCGGTTCGCCATCTGAGGCACCTGAGAGTGTCTCCAATCTGCCACAGCTGACTGCCGCCTTGAGCCCGAGTGGCGCCATCTGATTGACATCCTCCGCGCCACTTCCCTACTTGCGAGCGACGGTTTCGCGAGAGGTCTGTAACTTCTTAGCGGATTAAAATGGGAACGCAGAGCGTTGACCGGTCCTGCCGGTCAATCAAGCTGCGGCTGCCCCCGCAACTGTGAGCGGTGAGTCTGTTGTCACGTGCCACTGGGTCCTCGGCCCCCGGGAAGGCGACGGCAGGCGGTGATCCGCGAGCCAGGAGACCTGCCGTCAGCCGTGGTCACACGCGAGATATCGATCGGGGTGTGTCGGTAGGTGCCTGAACGGCTGCGCAGCGCAGCGGTGAGGGATTCATTCGCGGTGACGTGCCACAATGCTGTCGCCCGAGGCCCTCGCGATGAGTCCGACTCTATTCATATCCAGGCTGCACCTTCAGCCGTTGCTGCACTCTGCGTCGCTTACCGCCACGTTCGCAGCCGATGGCATTGACGTCAGTGATCCAGGTAACCCGAACCGCTCGTTTCATCTCGGCGATCTGCTTGCAGGTGACGTCGACCGTATCGAGGCGCTGCGCCGGTTCCCGAACGGTCTTTGCTGCGCGGATTCGCTCGGCGCGAATGAGCAGCCTGACGACGATCGACAGGCTCTGGGTCATTGAACGCGATGCGGCCATTTGCCCAAACAGCGTTGTGCTGCCTCGTGTTCATGGCTTCGGCCCAAACCTCGCTTGCGCAGTCGGCCTCGGAAACATTGCCGGAACTGGTGGTCACGGCCGACCGAGTGCCCGTCTCTCTCGACCGCACCGGAAGCGCAATCAGCGTCATCAATGGCGCAACGATCGCGGCCACCAATCCCACGTCGCTTGTCGATGCGCTGCGGACGGTCCCGGGACTCGACGTCAGCGAATCGGGCGGGCCAGGGGCGACGACAACCGTGCGTCTGCGCGGCGCCAACACCGGGCAGACGCTGGTGCTGATCGATGGCGTCCGCGCCAACGATGCCGCGAACGCCAGCGGAGACTTCGACTTCGCGATGTTTCCACCGGGGGCGATCGATCGCATCGAGGTGCTGCGCGGCCCGCAGAGCGCGGTCTACGGTTCGGACGCCATCGGCGGTGTCATCAACATCATCACCCGGAAGGGTGGCGGGCCATTGCGCACCGACGCCAGGATCGAGGGTGGTAGCTACGGTACCGTGGCAGGAACGGGTGCCGTCTCCGGGTCCAGAGGTCCGTGGTCATACATAGCGACCGCAGCGTTACAGCGGAGCGACGGCTTCTCCCGTTACGGCTACCGCATTCCCGCGATCGAGGCGCGTTTCCCGAACCTGGAGTCTGACGGCTTTGCCCGTCTTGCCGGGTCGGCGCGCGTTGGATTCGATTCCGGTGAAGGCTATCGGTTCGACGCCGCTGCGCTGTCGTCCTTCACACGATCGGATTTCGATGCGGCGACCGGGGCGTTTCCTGACACGCCCGCGGTGGCGGACCGATGGTTCAGTCAGGTCAACGCGCGCGCCAGCGTCGATACGCTCGAAGGCCGTCTCACCCACAGCCTCAATGTCTTTGCCAATCGCAACGACCGGAGATTTGACGAGACGACCTTCCGCAACAACATGCTGCCGGCCAGCACGACGCGCATCGTCTCCGACTTCATCGGCGACAGGGTAGGGGCGGAGTATCAAGGTACTTTCCGCATGGGCGCGTTTGGGTCGCTGGTCTACGGTGCGAAGGTCGAGCACGAAACGGCGTCGACCTTCTCGACCGCGCTGCTGCCAGTGCCGCGCTCCAAGGTGCCGACGCTGGGCGCCACGCAGGACACCCGGTCGGGCTTTGCGCTGTGGCAATTGCCGGTTGGCGAGCGCCTTAATGTGACGCTAGGCGGCCGCATCGACGACGTTGCAGACGTGGCACGCTTCGAAACATGGCGGGCCACGGCCGCCTATTCGATCTTCGAAACGGGAACGAAGCTGCGGGCGAGCGCGGGGACTGGCGCCAAGGCGCCGACACTGTTTCAGCTCTATGCGCCGACGTTCGGCAATCCGAACCTCAATCCGGAGGAGAGCTTCGGCTACGACGCCGGCATCGATCAAGGGCTCTTCGGAGGACGTGTGAACCTCTCACTGACAGGGTTCGCCAACAGCTTCCGCGACTTGATCGAGTTCGACACCAGCGCAATGCGCTACTTTAATGTCTCGCGCGCCGAGACATCGGGCCTCGAAGTATCGATCGATATGGAGATCATACCAGCCTACGTGCGCCTGAGTGCGGCGTACACGAATTTGCGAGCCAAGGATGGACGGACCAACCTCACTCTCGCCCGTCGGCCGGAGCATGTGGCGCGCGTAGCTGTCAGCATTACGCCGGTACCCGAGTGGCTGATCGAGCCACGGGTCGTCACCGTCTCCGAGCGCTTCAGTGGTGCAAACGAGACCGGGCCGCTGTCCGCGTATACCCGCGTTGATCTCTACACGGACTACCGCTTCAATGGCACCTGGAAGGTGTTTGCGCGCGGGGAGAACATTCTGAACCAGCGATATCAGGAAGTGCTGAACTTTGGCACAACGGGACCGGCAATCTATGCTGGGCTAAGTGGCTCATGGTGAGTGCTGCTTCAAGGTCGTCGCGCGGCCTGCTCCTGACCTTCTCGGCGCTGGTTCTTCTTCTGGCGATCGTGTCGTTGGCGATCGGGCCCGTCAGGCTGTCGCCGCTGGTCGTCGCGCAGGCGTTGTTCGGCGGCGCCACTGAGGAGCAGCGCATCATCGTTCAGGAAATTCGCCTGCCGCGGGCGATCCTTGGTGTCGCGATCGGCG
Source organism: Bradyrhizobium sp. LHD-71 (assembly GCF_031157255.1). Classification (GTDB taxonomy): domain Bacteria; phylum Pseudomonadota; class Alphaproteobacteria; order Rhizobiales; family Xanthobacteraceae; genus P52-10. The sequence goes on from NZ_JAVIFX010000016.1 coordinate 19,949, forward strand.
CTATTCTCGGTCTCTCGGGCGCCGCGCTGCAGGGCTTGCTGCGCAACCCGCTGGCCTCGCCCTCGTTGTTCGGCGCGCCGCAGTCGGCTGCATTCGGTGCGGTGCTGGTCATCGCGCTCGGTCTTGCGGATGTTCGGTCTTTCGTTCTGCCGCTTGCAGGAATCAGCTTTGCGTTTGCGTCGGTGTTCCTGCTGCTGGCCGTCGCCGGACGGAACGCCAGCCTGTTGCTGCTGATCCTGGCCGGGCTTGCGATATCCAGCCTTGCCGGTGCCATGACGGCATTGGCGATGAACCTGTCACCGAACCCGTTTGCGGCGCTGGAAATTGCGTTCTGGCTCTTGGGCTCACTCGAGGACCGCAGCTTCCGCCATGTCGTGCTGGCGTTGCCGTTCATCGTCGCGGGCGCGGTGATCCTGTTGAGCCGGCGGCACGCCTTTCGTGTCCTGAGCCTTGGCGAGGAGGCCGCCCAGAGTCTAGGCGTCAATGTCGGTGCGTTGCGGCTGGCGGTGATCGCCGGCGTCGCGCTTGGGGTCGGCGGCTCCGTTGCGGTTTCCGGAACGATCGGTTTCATCGGGTTGATCGCCCCGCACCTGCTGCGGCCGCTGGTCGGTCATGACCCCACTCGATTGCTGTTACCATCGGCGCTTGCGGGCGCAGCGCTGCTGCTGGCTGCGGACATCGCGGTGCGGATCATCCCCTCGACCACCGATATCAAAGTCGGCGTGCTGACCTCGATCATTGGCGTGCCGTTCTTCCTGTATCTCATCGTTCGTGAACGACGAACGCTCGGTGGAGGGCTCTCGTGAGCGAGTCTTTTCTTGTCATGCAGGATGTGAGTGTAAGCCGGTCAGGCCGTGGCGTGCTTCACGACGTGTCGCTCGCACTACCGCGGCGATCCGTCGTCGCACTGGTCGGCCCGAATGGCGCAGGCAAGACCACGCTGCTCAAGGCCATTGCCGGCCTGCTGCCCTTCCAGGGCATCGTTCGTGTCGCCGAGGACGATGTATCCGGGCTGTCGATCCGCGAGCGTGCGCGAAAAATTGCCTATCTGCCGCAAGGCCACGTCGTGCATTGGCCTCTGTCCGTACGTGACGTGGTAGCGCTCGGACGCTATCCTCACGGCGCGAACGATCCTGCGCGCCTGAACGATGCCGACCAAGCGGCGGTCTCGCGGGCGATGGCGCTGTCGGACCTTGATTTGCTTTCCGACCGCAATGTGAACGAGCTGTCAGGCGGCGAACGAAGTCGCGTCGCGCTCGCACGCGTGATCGCGGTCGGAGCGCCGGTCGTCCTTGCGGACGAGCCGACCGCATCGCTTGATCCGCGGTACCAGATCGATGCCATGCGGCTGCTTCGCCGTATTGCCGACGACGGCGCGCTGGTGGTCGTGGTCAGTCACGAACTGGGGCTCGCGGCCCGCTTCGCCGATAATGTGCTGGTGCTAGCCGACGGTCGGTTGGTCATCCAGGGCACGCCCCACGACGCGCTGGCCGAATCCGTCCTGGCGCGTACCTTCCGGGTTAGCGCGTTTCGCACCCGGCATCTTGGCGAAGACGTCGTAGTGCCTTGGGCCGAGGTCTGACGCATGGCCGCAGCGACGTCACGCGAGCGCTTTGCGGAGGCGATCGACCTCGTCCTCGGTCGGCAGACCGAAGCGCAGCAGATCGTCGGCCCAGTCGAATTTGCGGCACCAGATCTGCTGGCGCGCCAGCGCCTCGTGCAATCCTCCCGCGCCGCCGTGCCTGACAAGACGGAAGAGCGGCGTCCCACCGACGATGTCGCAGCCTGCGGATTGAAGCACTGCGTCAAGTCCCGCGGCCTTGCGCTGCAGGGCTGCGCGGGTGGCGATTGCCCAAGGCTCATCACGCAAGGCCGCCGCGCCGACGCTGAGCGCGGAGCTGGACACCGCCCAGGGGCCGAGCGCGTTGCGGATGGAGCGGATGATTGTGGGGGCAGCGATAGCAAATCCCAGGCGGAGGCCGGGCAGGCCATAAAACTTTCCGAACGACCGCAAAATGACAATAGGAAGGTCGACGCACAGCGCTGTCGCCGAGAGGTCCGGTGCAACATCGGCAAAAGCTTCGTCGATGACCAGCCATCCGCTCCGTTGCTGCATGATTCCCGCAGCACGGGCGATCGCATCCATCGGGACCTCGCGTCCGTCAGGGTTGTTCGGGTTCACGAGCACGGCGTGACGGACCCACGGCGGCGCTTTGTCAATGTCATCGCACGAGGCGACGTCACGCCCGCCATAGGACCAGGCAAGCCCATGCTCGCTGTAGGTCGGACCGACGATCGCCACGGCGCCATCTGCGGCCAGGCGCGGCAGCCATTGGATCAGCGCCTGCGTGCCGGGCGCGATGGCGATTTCGGCGCCGTGCGGCACGCGGTAGGCTGCGCGCGCTGCTTCGATCAGCGCGATTTCGTCGTCCCTGGACGGAAGTCTGTGCAACCGCGCTTGCAGAAGCCCGGTCGGCACGGGCCATGGCACGGGATTTATGCCGGTGGAAAGATCGAGCCACGCGCCAGGTGGTCCGCCGTAACGTGCTATCGCCTCGCTCAAGTCGCCGCCATGTTGCATGGTCATCTCTTGCCATTATTTTTTCGAGCGCGCGAGTGGCTCATTCGAGCGGCGCTGGCGGCCGGAACTCTGCTGGCGATGGCGGCGTCCGCATCGGCGCAGCAGCCGCGCATCGCCTCGATCAACGTCTGCACCGATCAGCTTCTGGTGGCGCTTGCCGATCCGCAGCAAATTCTGGGCCTGAGCCCCTATTCGCGAGATGCCACGCGATCGTGGTCCGCCAACGCCGCCGCGAAGTTTCCAAAGCTGTCGGGTGAGGCTGAGGACGTGCTGGTGCTCAAACCGGATGTCGTCGTCGCCGGGCGCTTCACCAAGCGCGCGACACGGGAGTTGCTGAAGCAGAAGGGCCTTCGGATCGTCGAGTTCGATGCTGCGCGATCGTTCGACGATGTGAGATCCCAGATCAGGCGGATGGGCGAGATCGTCGGCCATCCCGATCGTGCGACAGCGGAGATCGCCCGCCTGGACGCCGCGGTCGCACGCATCCGCACGCAGGTCAAAGGGAAGCCTTACACGGTGCTTGCCGTGTCGCGGCGCGGGTGGGTTTCGGGAAGCGACAGTCTGATCAGCGCGATGCTTGCGGAGGTCGGCCTGTCGAATGCCGCATCAGCGTTCGGCCTGAAACTCGGCGGCTTTGCGCGGCTCGAAACCATCGTCAGTCTGAGGCCAGACCTGCTCCTGCTGTCGGATGATGACGACGTCGCCGAAGATCAAGGCAAGGCCTTTCTTCTGCATCCTGCGCTGGAAAGGCTGTACCCCCTGGAAAAGCGGATCGTCGTTTCCGAGCGACTGACGGTGTGCGGCGGCCCGATGCTGGTGGAAGCGCTCGATCGCCTGGCTGCCGAACTTGCGCGGTTGGGGCATTGACGGTGCTGTTCGCATCCGATGCGCTCCTGCTGCTCGTCGGCGCGCTTGCAATCGATGCGCTGTTCGGCGATCCGCCGTGGCTCTGGCGCAGACTGCCACATCCCATCGTCCTGATGGGGGCAGTCATCGATACACTGGACCGCCTGCTGAACCACGAGTGCCACTCCTCGCACAGGCGGCGACTGGCTGGCGTTGTCTCGACCGTGGCGCTCATCGTTGGTGCGGGCGGAGCAGGGTATCTTGCCGAGGCAGGATTACGGCGTATCCCGGGTGGGGAGTTTCTCCTCGCCGGTGTCGCTGCCATCTTTATCGCCCAGCGAAGTCTTTACGACCACGTGGCGCGGGTGCATGCGGCATTCGGCGAAGGCGGGCTTGCAGCGGCGCGCAATGCGGTCGCGATGATCGTCGGCCGCGAGCCTTCGACGCTGGACGAGAGCGGCGTCTGCCGCGCCGCGATCGAATCGTGCGCTGAGAATTTTTCCGACGGTGTGGTCGCCCCTGCGTTCTGGTTTGCGCTGTTCGGGCTGCCCGGACTGCTGATCTACAAGATCATCAACACCGCGGACTCGATGGTCGGTCATCGTACCGCGCGCCATGAAGCCTATGGATGGGCGGCCGCGCGACTGGACGATGGCTTGAATCTCATCCCTGCTCGCCTGTCCAGCATGCTGCTGGCGCTGTCCGCCCCGATCGCAGGCGGAACGGTCACGACCTCTCTTGCGGTCATTTGGCGGGATGCACGAAAACACCGTTCGCCGAACGCCGGTTGGCCGGAGAGTGCGATGGCGGGCGCACTGGGCATCGCTCTCGCAGGGCCTCGGCAATACGCCGAACGCCGCCTCGACGATCCTTTTCTCCACGAAGGTGGTCGCAGGAACGCGGACGCTGATGATATCCGCAGAGCGCTACACGTGTTTGTGGGCGCATGCGCCCTCCAGGCTGCCGCCTACGCACTGTTGGCCGCTTTGTTCTGACGGCTACGCGCGATATCAAGGATGGCGCCGACGTTCAAATGTTGTTCGAGGTGATCGGCAAGCGCATCGAGTGCGCGTTCGATCTGTCTTTCGTACACCAAGGTCGAGGCAACCCCGAAGCCTTCGAGCCACTTTCTGCGAAACCCGTCATTCGCGAACAGGCCGTGCAGGTAGGTCCCCTGGACGCGCGCGTCCGGCGAACTGGCACCGTCCGGCCGGCCGTCGATCAGCACGACCGGCCGTTCGCAGTCCGCGCCTTCGCTGCGGCCGAGATGGATCTCATAGCCCTGAACCGCTTCGCCGGTCGCGCGATGGATGCCGTGAACCGTCCGTGTCGATTTGTCTGGCGACATCACGGTTTCGATTTCAAGCAGCCCTAGCGCCTCGACCGTCCCGGCGTGGCCGTCCGCACCGTCGGGATCGGCGATGGTTCGGCCAAGCAGCTGATAGCCGCCGCAAAGGCCAAGCACGTGCCCGCCGCGGCGGACATGCGCCTTGATGTCCACGTCCCATCCTTGCGACCGCAGAAAGGCAAGATCTCCGATGGTGGACTTCGTGCCGGGCAGGATGACGACGTCGGTTTGCGCAGGAATCGGCTCGCCCGGGCGAACGAACATCAGATCAACGCCCGCTTCCATGCCGAGTGGATCGAGATCGTCGAAGTTGGCGATGCGTGAAAGCATCGGGACGGCAACGGTCAGCGCAGCGCCTGGCGCTGCTGTCTTACGGTCGAGATCGACGGCATCTTCTGCCGGTAGCCATGCCGCTTGCGGCAGCCATGGCACGAGCCCAAGCGCCGGCCAGCCGGTCATCCGCGCAATTGCGCCTATACCGTCGTCGAACAACCGCGGATCGCCGCGGAACTTGTTGACGATAAAGCCGCGAATGCGCGCGCGTTCATCGGGGGCGAGCACAAGATGTGTGCCGACGATACTGGCGATCACACCACCGCGATCGATGTCGCCGAGAAGCACGACCGGAACGTCGGCGGCGCCCGCAAAACCCATATTGGCGATATCTCCGCGGCGCAGGTTGATTTCCGCCGGGCTGCCTGCGCCTTCCACCAGGACGAGATCCGCATCGCGGGAAAGGTGCGCGAAGCTCTCGATGACTGCAGATAGCAGCTGAGTGCGGCCGGCGGCGTAATCGCTTGCCTTGAGCTTGCCGAAACGTTTGCCATGGACGACGATCTGCGCTCCGGTATCGCTCTCCGGCTTCAGCAGCACGGGATTCATGTGAATGCTCGGCGCGCTGCGCGCCGCGCGCGCCTGTACGGCCTGGGCACGGCCGATCTCGCCGCCTTCCACTGCGATGGCGGCATTGTTCGACATATTCTGCGGCTTGAACGGGGCAACACGCAAGCCGCGCCGGGTGAAGAGACGCGCCAGCCCGGCGACAATGGTCGACTTTCCGGCATTCGAGCCGGTCGCTTGCACCATCACGGCGGGCGTCGTCGTGTGCATCAGAACTCGATGCCTTTCTGCGCCTTGATTCCCTGGCGGAAAGGGTGCTTGACCAGCGTCATGTCGGTCACGAGATCTGCGATCTCTATCAGGTCGCCATGTGCGTTTCGTCCGGTGACGATCACGTGCTTGTCGGCTGGCTTCTCGTCGCGCAGGAAGGCGACGACGTCGGCGAGCGGCAGGTAGTCATAGCGCAGGACGATGTTGAGCTCGTCGAGCAGCACGAGCCGGTGCCGATCGTCGAGGATCAGCTCCTTGGCGCGGAGCCAGGCGGCTTCTGCGGCGGCGATGTCGCGGGTGCGGTCCTGCGTCTCCCAGGTGAAACCTTCGCCCATGATATGCAGGGTCGCGAGCTCGGGAAGTTTTCTGAGCAGCTTCGCTTCGCCAGTGTCCCACGTTGCCGACTTGATGAACTGAACGACCGCGACCGGCCAGCCATGGCCGATGTGGCGAAAGACCATGCCGAGAGCCGCCGAGGTCTTGCCCTTTCCCGTACCGGTGTTGACGATGATCAGGCCCTTCTTCCCGGTCTTGGTCGCCATGATCTTGTCGCGTGCGGCCTTGTGCTTGCGCATCTTTTCATGGTGGCGGACGTTCATCTCGTCATCGGGCGGGGGATGAGTCATGTGGCTGCCTCTTTCGGATTGACGTTGTCGATTGCCAGCGCCGCCAGGATGTCCGCAGCGCTGTTGGAACGTGGTCGCCAGAAGCCGCGACGGATTGCTTCCTGGAAGCGGGCGACAGTTTCCCTGAGTGCCGCAGGATTCGCCTCTGCCATGAAGCCGCGGACACGGTCGTTTTCAAGATAGGCGGAGAACAGCTGATCGAAATGATGGTCGCTGACGGTGCGCGTACTGGCGGCAAAACCGAACAGGTAGTCGACGGTAGCCGCGATCTCGAAGGCGCCCTTGTAGCCATGGCGCATGACGCCTGCGATCCACTTGGGGTTGGCGGCCCGGCCGCGTACCACGCGGGATATTTCATGCGCGAGATTGCGGGCGACCGGCGCTTCCGGTCGCGAGGTATCGACATGCGCGACACGCGGTGCCCGCCTGCGCAGATGTTCGACCGTGGCGGCCAAGCCGCCCATGAACTGGTAATAGTCGTCGGCGTCGAGTATGTCGTGCTCGCGGTTGTCTTGCGCCTGTGCGACGAGGTCGACTGTGGCGAGGCGATCGCTGAAGGTTGCGGCCTCGGCCACTCCCTCGGAGCCTGCGCCATAGGCATATCCGCCAAACGCGAGATAGACGTCGGCGATTTCGCTTCGATGTTCCCACTGTCGTTCGTCAATCAGCGCCTGCAGCCCGGCACCATACGCGCCCGGTTTCGAGCCAAAGACCCGATAGGTCGCTCGCCGGAGCGCTTCGTCTTCGCGGACGCCGGATTCTTGGAGCCGGGCCGCCGTCGATCTGACGGCGGCGGCGAGGGGATTCGCATCGGCCGGTTCATCGAGTGCGGCGACGGCCCGTACGGCGCTGTCGATCAGATCCATCTGCAGCGGGAATGCGTCGCGGAACAGACCGGAGACCCGGAAGGTGACATCGATGCGCGGTCGCCCCAGGTCGGAGAGGGGACTGATCGAGAAGCCGGTTACGCGCCCGGTGCCCGCCTCCCAGACCGGCTGCGCGCCAATCAGCGCAAGTGCCTGGGCGACATCGTCGCCGCCGGTACGCATGTTGGCTGTGCCCCATGCAGACAGGGCGATCGACCGTGGCCATTCGCCTTGCTCGCGCCAGTGATTTTCAACGAGCCGCTCGGCCGCGAGCCGGCCGATGCGCCACGCTGACGGCGTCGGGACGGCGCGGACGTCGACCGCGAAGAAGTTTCGACCCGTCGGCAGCACATCCGGCCGCCCGCGCGTCGGAGCACCTGCCGGTCCCGGTTTGATGAAGCGCCCGTCCAGGCCGCGCATCAGCGCGCTTGTCTCATGCCGGCCGCAATCGTCGATCGCGGGCGCCAGAACGTTGTCGATCCATCGCAGCACGGCAGCGGTGCGCGTCCATGCCGGATCGCAGGCCCTGCCGCCTGAGACAAGCGCTGCCGCCAGCAGTTCGATCCGTTCGACCGCGTCGCCGTTCGTGCGCCAGGCGCGATCCAGAAGCTGCCGGAGCACAACGGGTTTTGGTCCGCCGTACGCCGCGCCAAGATCCCGTGTCAGCGGATCGAAATCGGCAAGACCGAGGTCAAGGGCAATAGCCCTGTGCAGCGAAGCGTCTTCCGCCCGCAAATCCGAGCGCGGCATCCGCGCAATCGACACCAGCAGGTCGATGCGTTGGGTAGCTTGCGGCGACGTGCCGAAAACATGCAGTCCGTCGCGGATTTGCATTTCCTTGAGGTCGCAGAGGTGTGCGTCCAGCGCGCGCAGTGTCTCGCCAACGGAAGCCTCCCGTGTCAGCGCAAGATCCGCATCAAGCTGCTTCGCCCGTGCCATGGAGAGGATTTCATCGGCAATCGCGGCGGCGCGCTTGGGATCAAGATCGGCTGCAAGCGCGTATTCATCGACCATCGACTCGAGGTGCGCCAATTCATCGTGCAATTCGGCGCGGCTGAGAGGCGGCGTCAGGTGATCGACGATCGCGGCGGCACTACGCCGCTTGGCCTGAATTCCTTCGCCCGGATCGTTCACGATGAATGGATAGAGATGCGGGATCGGACCGAGGATCGCATCAGGATAGCAAGTCCGGGACAGGCCCGTGCTCTTGCCTGGGAGCCATTCAAGGTTGCCGTGCTTCCCGAAGTGGATCACCGCATGGGCGCCGAATATCTGCCGGAGCCACAGATAGAACGCCACATAGTGGTGCGGAGGCACCAGATCGGGATCGTGATAGGTGGACTTCGGGTCGATGTTGTAGCCGCGTGACGGCTGGATCCCGACGAGGAGGTTGCCGAAGCGGTGTAGCGCCAGTCTGAAGCAACCGTCGGTGACATACGGATCTTCGTGAGCCTCGCCCCATCGCGCGGCAACGCCTGTGCGGACGCCGGTCGGCAAGCGATCGAGCACGGCTTGATATTCTGGTATCGGCCACGCGATCCCGCCGGTCCGCGTCGCACGATTGACCAGTGCGTTCGTGGGGCCGCGTTGCAGCAGGCGCATGAGCCCCGCGTCATCGCGCGGCGTGTCGCCGATGTCGTAGCCAGCTTCCCGCATCGTCTTCAAGGTATCGACCACACTCTGCGGTGTATCGAGGCCGACACCGTTGGCCAGGCGGCCGTCGCGGTTGGGGTAGTTTGCAAGCACGAGCGCGACCTTGCGCCGTTGCGGCGGAGTCGTTCGCAGCCTGATCCATGCCGCGGCGAGATCGGCGCTTGCCTCGACGCGGTCTGGGACAGGTCTCAAGACCGTCGGCGCAAATCGGGGTACGTCCTCCGTCCCTTTTTCCTTGAATGCCACCGCATGCGCGAAGATCCGGCCGTCGACCTCCGGCAGCACGACATGCATCGCCAGATCGCGGGGGCTTAACCCTCGGCTTGAAGATTCCCAGGCCGACCGGCTCGAGCCGGCCAACGCGATCTGCAAGACGGGACAGTCGTATCGTCCCAGCACGGCTCGCTCGTCGCCAGCCGTCCCGGTCGCAAATGCGGTCGCATTGATCACCGCCGCCGGTGGGAAGGCGGCGAGGGCCGTATCGAGGAACGCGATCGAGCGCTCATCCTTCAGGCTGGTGACGTAGATTGGCACTGGGTTCAGGCCGCGCGCGCGGAGCGCCTCGCAAATCGCCTCGATCGGCGCCGTGTCGCCGCTCATGGCGATTGCGCGGTAGAATATGACGGCGACGTTGGCGCGCCCGCTCTGGTCCGGTTCGGTCCAGAACCCGGCGGCAGGCATCGGCCGTGGCGGTGGCGGCATGATCGAAGATTGTCCGATCAAATGGGCGGCGAACTGCAACGCGGAGGCGGAGTTGTCGATTCCACCTTCGACGCAATAGCGCCATAGCGTCTCGGTGTGTTCGAGGTTCAAGGTGCCGCGTGCTGCAAGCGGCACATTCCATGTCAGCTCTCCTGGCAGGCACGCAAACAGGCTGCCGCGTCGCAACGCTTCGCTGCGGAGGCTCTCGACGCCATAGGGCCAGTAACCCTCGCCGCCCAGCATCCGCAGGATGACAATTTTCGCCCGTTTCAGAGTGCGCGCGACATAGGCGTCGACCGACGCCGGATGACCGAGGGCCAGCAGGTTCGTCAGTCGAACCGACGGGAAGCCGTCAGGCAGGATACCGAGCGCAGCAGCGAACGATGCGAGATCGCTGTCAGCGGCGGAAAGGATGACGATGTCTGCCGGTGCCTGACCGAGGTCTCGGGCGACGTCGCCATCGTCGATCGCGCCTTCGATATCGAGCTTGAGGTGCATACTGAGGATCGTCCGCTATCCGCTCAGCGCGCGGCGTATGGCGTCGCCGTCGAAGCCCTTCAGGCCGATGACGACCAGACCATCCTGGATTGCAATATCAGGCCGCGCAAACGACAGCTCCACACGGCCGCCAACAGCCTGGACGACCGCCGGCGAAGGCTTGCCGTCGACGCGGGCATAACCCTTCACGCGCAGCACGCCCTGCCGGCCGAGGGCTGCTGTGATCCGTGCGTTTAGGGATTCGACAGAAGCTGCTGGCGGGCATTGCACGACGATGCTCTCGAAATCGTCGTGATCGTGGTCCTCTTCGTCGCCATGATGCCCCTGCCGCGCGGCGAGGTCGTTCTCGGCCGCGGAAGCCAACCCGATGAGCACCTGCGGTGCCAGCGCGCCCCTTGAGCGGACGATCCGGACGTCCTGCCTCAAGGCCCGGGCGATCCGGGTCTCGATGTCGGCCAGCACGTCGGCGGACACCAGGTCGGTCTTTGACAGCACGACCAGATCCGCGCAGGCGAGCTGGTCCTCGAAGACTTCCTCGATCGGATCGTCATGGTCGAGCGAGGGGTCGACCTCGCGTTGGGTCGCGACTGCGGCTTCGTCCAGAACAATGCGCCCTTCCGACAGTGCGAGCGCATCGACGACGGTGACGACGCCATCGACCGTGGCGCGATTGCGCACGGCGGGCCACGCGAATGCCTGGAGCAGGGGCTGCGGCAGCGCAAGGCCGGACGTTTCGATCACGATTGCATCAAGCGGGCGATCGCGCGAGAGCAGCTTGTCCATCGTCGGAATGAAATCGTCGGCCACCGTGCAGCAGATGCAGCCGTTGGTAAGCTCGACGATATCGCCTTCGGCGCATGCCTTGGCCGCACACTCCTCGATCAGGCCGCCGTCGAAGCCGGCATCACCGAACTCATTGACAACCACGGCGATGCGCCTGCCGTCGGCCTGCGTCAGCAGCGATCGTAAAAGCGTCGTCTTGCCGGCGCCGAGAAATCCGGTCAGCACCGTCACGGGCACGCGAGTCATTGGCTGGTTCCTTGTGCGGGGTGGTGTTTCAGCCACAGCGGAAGACCGGCTGCGACAAAGACGACGTTGGGGACCGAAGCTGCGATGAGCTGGTTGAGCTGGCCCTGCGCATCGCGGAAGCTGCGGCCGAGCGGCGTTTCGGGGACGAGTCCCAAACCCACTTCGTTGGACACGAGGACGATCGGGCAGGCGGTCCGCTGCAACTGATCGGCAAGACGGCGCGTCTCGGCATCGACCAAGAGGCCTGCATGCATGACGTTCGACAGCCACAGTGTCAGGCAGTCGAGCAACACGACGCGGTCGGCCAAAGCTTCGCGCGCGATGACCTCGCAGATCTGCAACGGCTCCTCGATCGTGCGCCAGCCTTCGCCGCGCCGCCTGCGATGATGCGCGATGCGGGCGCGCATCTCGTCGTCACCGGCTGTTGCAGTGGCAATGTAGATCTTGGGGTGACCATTCCGGCAGGTGACTTGCTCTGCGAATGTGGATTTGCCTGAACGTGCGCCACCAAGCACGAGCGTGCTTCCGGCATGACTCATTTGGGAGGACTTCCGTCTGCAGGTGACCAGATGGCTGGCGGAATGCGTGCGACCAAGGCCCGACGAATGAGTTCGGGTCTATCGCGCCAGGGAACAAGTCCGTAAGCTGTTTGAGCAAATGACCTGACGAAGGTTGCTATGGCAGAAGCGCCGGCCTCGCCTTCGAGGTCGCCAAAGACGAATGTGTAACGATCAGGCGCGCTGACGGCGACCGTTCCGGGACGCTTGCACACCCCCAGACACTGCACGGCGCGAACCGTCGCGCCGGTACCGACCGCTGCCCTTGTTGCCTCCAGAAGACTCTGACCCCCTTCCGTCTCGGCGGCTTTGCAGGTCGTGCAGACGCTTACGACCACCTCTTCATTATTTCGCGGTGGACGGCCCTCATCTCGTATGGAAACGGTTGCAGCTGTCGCTTGGTGATCCATGGCAGGCTCTCGCAAGTCCGGGCAGGACGAAGAGCTCTGTCAGCAAGCGTGTACCCTCGGCTCGAAGCCGAAGATGCGCCTCCGTCCGGTGCACCCCGCCCAGACACTTACAAAGCACCCCTTCTTGTGATGGCAGGTCTCCTGGCTCGCGAGTCGTCGCCCGATTGCCGCCTTCCCGGGGAAATCCCAGTGGCATAGGCCGGGCTCGCCGCATACAGTTGCGGGGGCAGCGCCGGAATTGGATGAATCCGAACCGGCTTCCCTTTTCATCTCCCTTGGCGGGGAGAAACCATCGATCGAACGCTATCCGCGGTCGATGAGCAGGTCAACCTTCAGGTCAAACGCCGGGGGCCATCAGCCAGATGGTCGTCATCTGGGCGTTAGCGCCGAATCGTAAATTCCGCGGGCGCGCGCCGAAATTCCCAGTTGGTGCGCTCAAGCTCGGGCCGATCGGACACTTCCTCGGGGTAGCCGATGCAGAGATAGCCTATGAATTTCCAAGACTCCGGCACGTCGAGAATTGTGCGGATGCGGGTCGGGTTCAGGATCGACACCCAGCCGAGTCCGATCCCTTCCGCTCGTGCGGCGAGCCACATCGAGCAGATGGCGGCCGCGACGGAATATTCGATCGTTTCCGGCATCGTTGCCCGTCCGAGCCCGTAGCCGGTTTCGCTCTCGCTCTCTGCGAATACCGCCAGGTGAACCGGCGCCTCCTCGAGGCCGGCGAGCTTCAGGGCTGCGTACCGCGCCGCGCGCTCGCCGGAATAGGAATGCAACGCGGCGGCGTTGCAGCCCTTGAAGTCGTCGATCACGGCTTGACGTCTGGCTACGTTCTCAACGACCACGAACCGCCAAGGCTGGCTCAGTCCGACCGAAGGGGAAAGGCAGGCGATCTCGATCAGCCGTTCCATTGTGCCGTCCGGGAGTGGATCGCGACGAAATCGCCGCACATCACGGCGCCACACGAACAGCTCATGAAGTTGCCGACGAAACGCCTCGTCGAATGAGACCGCCGGGGTCGTTGTCACGTTCGCATTCTCGATCGTTCTCGCTCAGCCAGTGCACTTGATCGCTGTCGCTAAAGACGTTTCAGCTTAAGAGACCATTAAGTCTGTCGTACCAATCCTCCGATCAGGATGCGAATGCTTCCGATTAGTCTTTCGCCGCTATCAACTCGGCGACAGGTCGAGATGGATCACCGGGCAAATGACGGCCGCGCGCCGGCAAGACGCTTCGTCTGACCATCGAGACGTACTAGTGCGATGCTCGTCTTGCAGTTCAACGGACGGCAGCCGACCGTTCAAACGTGACGGATTGCCGCATCCAGCAAGCCCGCGGAATTGCCCGATCTCTTCTCTCGGCATTTCGGACCGGGTCCCCGCATATAGTGCCGCTCGGGCCGGTACCGGTTTGTCCACCGACGCCATTCCTGATCCCAGAGCGTCAAGACGCCGGTACCGGGCTTCGCCAGCACGGAGGTGAGGGCAGGGACGGCGGCAAGGATTCGAATAGTCATAGGCTGCCTCGGGCGCGCTCGCGCTATCTGCCGATGCTGCGACGGATTGCCAAGTTGCGTGCGCTATGAGGCCTGAGCTGGAGCTCGCGCTCAGCGCAACGCATTCTGGATGCCAGCAGGGTTTCGTGCGTGACCTTGAATATGTGGATGATGCTGCGAATGGCGCTGCGCGCACTCGCGCGGATGCGCCCTCGATTGAATCTGCCGAAGCGATATTCAGCCGAAGCGCCTCCGCCGATTAGATATGGACGATAGTCATTCTCGCGGTTTAACGCGTGATAGTTGCTCTCGTCATGAATCAGGTGGCTCATCTTCGATCTCCCGCGATTTGTGCGCCGGGCAAATTTGGCACTGATCGCGCACTGCTTGATCGAATAGATGCTTCATCACGCGTAGGAAATCGAGATGGGTCGCGATCTCTCGGCATAAGCGTAGCATAGGTCGGCCGCAGGTGATCGCGCGACCGCTGGAGCGGCATCATCTGGATGCCTATGAGACTTTTATGAGGTCGCTTGCCGGTCTCGCTCGAATTCCTATGCCTGACGAGTACATCCTCCTGATCGGGTTCGTGGCTTTTCGATTGCCGATCAACGGAGTGAAAATGGCCCCGGCGGTTCCAAGAGCATCGCCGATAGCGGGGGCAGCGTTCGCGCCATCGACGCCGAGCAAAGAGCAGAGGCCGCAGCATGATCGCTGTGATCGGGCGTGTGCAAGGTCCGCTGACAGCAAGCTCGCCCTTGAATACTGTATCGACAACGACTTGATTTGATCCCGTGGGGACGGCCATCGCAACGATTGCAGATCAGATTGCGGTCGAAGCTTGACGGCCGCCGACGTCGCGGCAGGCCGGGCCTTGCGCCACAAGCATGATATGGGCTGCGCGATCGACGAATCCGGATTTCGCCGCATAGATCGCTTCGAGCTGGGCGAGCTCGTTAGCAAGGCTGTCATCTCCCTGGAGGCCCGGCGGACTCCACCGCGGGTCATTTGCAAACCGCGTGTGGAACAGATCGAGGCCGCGTACTTCCTCGATTCCGAAATGCGGTGCGAAGAGGCCCCGCAACTCGGACTCTGTGAAGAGATGGAAGGGGAACATGCTGCGTGTGCCATCATGCAACTCGATCTCGCACACGTTGCGCTCGTGATCCTGCCGTAGGTAGCGGATACTCTCGACCGAATGAGTGAACGCCGACGGCGTGCTGCCGACCGACCGGACTGCCGTCACGAAGTGCCCGTATGTGACGCGTGCGATCTCGCGCAGTACCTGCGGGATTCCCTCAGGCGGAATATGGCTGAGAACACTGTAGAGACAGAGTGTGATATCCACCGATCCATCCATCTCGGGCAAAGGCCGCGTGAGATCCGCAACTTCAAAAGTGAGATGCACGCCCGGGAGCGCGGCGGCATCGCTTGCCAGAAGCCGCGCCTGCGCCACCTGAGATTCAGCGATATCAAAACCGCGCGCCACGATCCTTTCGAAGCCCAGGTCATGGGCACACAGGATTATCCGCCGCAGCCAAGTGCCGGGGCCGCAGCCGGCATCGAGGAGAACAAGGGACGCCGCGCGCGAGGCTCGCAGCTCGATCAGCTTGCTGAGCAGGACCAGCCAGATCTGCCGGTCAGCGTAGCCATGGAGCCCTTCGAATGCAAAGAGCTTCTCGGGATTACCATCCGCATAGGCGATGTAATCCGTGCCGGCTTTGTTATACAGGGCGGCAGTGTTCTGTGCGGGGCTAGTAGGCCAGGAGTGGTTCGCACGCTGAACATGATGGTGGCGGGCGATCGACATTCCAGTTGCTCCTGATAGACACGTTCACGCAGATTGCATCAAGTCGCATAAAGAAACGAGGAAACGAGCGATGCCGCCGCATAAGTGCGAAAACAAAGACGGCCAGACGAGATTGGCGGCCGTTCGCGTCGCCGGCACAATAAAGGCAGGTATTGCGGCATCAGCAACGCAGAAGAGGCGAAGGCCGTCACCGACGAGCGACCGCAATGGGGGATCTCTCCTGTCGCATTCTTCAAGCCGTTGTTTCGGGGATGCGCTGTCAGCATGCGATCGTTGAATCCTCGAGACCGGTCGCCGTTCGAGATGACGGTGAAGGGTTGGGTAATGTCGGCATGAAGCTGGAGAGGTGCCGAAGCGATGAACTCGTTACTGGCATGTTGTTCGATCCTGCTTGAAATTGCCCCCGCTGCAAAGGCGGACGGCGCTGCCTCTCTCAGGCGATCTTCGCGACCGATTTCCATTCCAGACGACGCGCCGAGACTACGAAGCCTCGGCCGCAACGCGACCCAGCCTCTATGCAAAAGCCGGCCTGCCGCAGCCGCGTCTGAACGATGCTGGCGCGTCCGTGCTGGTCGGGATCGATCCATACGGCGAATGCGGAACGAACTTTCAGAAATGGCAAGACATTGAACATCAGCGATTCGAACCCGTGTGAAGCTTCACGGCCGACAACAAAGGCCGCGTCATACTGACCCCACGCGACCCGACAGCTCGACATCGTCGCCGCGCGAAAAACCCCGCGCCGCAGCAGCTCCGCATGTATGTCGTCGGAGAAAGATCCGGCAACAATTGTGCGCTGGCCGTCGGCAAGGCGCGTCAGTGCAAGCAACGTTGCTGTGAGCTGTTCGGTATCGGATCGTAGGACTGTCATTGTGGGCCTCCTCGGGAGGTATCAGGCCGCTCTAGAGAGCGGCGGTCTTGATGGGGCACGGAGCGCTCGCGCCGAAATCCAATTCGATGACGTGACTGAGAGGGGCGATCGCCTCTGGCCGATATCCGATTTCGTACATTGCGATTCCCGCGGTGCGGCTGACGAACAGGCTGCCCGAAGGGAAGGGTTCTCCTTGCGCATAGCAAGTCTCCGGTTCAATGGCTTGTTTGGGAAATTCGCGTGCCAAAGTTGCTATCAGTGCCGGCTAGTCTGGCGAAGTGCAGCCTGATGGATGCGGTATTCGGCCAGCACGCCGAGTGCCGGTCGCAACGGCCTCAGTATCAACTTGATCAGGGTCCGCACGATCCGCTTGAAAGTGCGTACTAATCGCGAGAGGCCGCGCCGCCCCGTCGCGATGCGTGCAGTGTACCGATTGCCGGAATGGGCGATGTCGAGCTCGACGCGATTGGCGGCGGTGATGATCGCCTGGGCGAACGGCTCGCCGTTCGCGTCGACGCTGCTCGAGTCGGGACGGCTGAACAGCTCAGCCGTCGATTTGGTGCGACACGACTCGAGAGGCAACTCGTCTTCTATCCGATGGTCGGCCCGGCGATCCTTCCATGAAAGACAACGTGCTTCGTCCATGAGACTCTCTCTTTTCGACGACCTGATGGTGTTTAAGGTGATCGTGGTCGCGTTTGAAATCGAGATGATCAGCGATGCTTTTTCATAGCCGCGGCAAAGGAGCCGCGGTGCTCACGCGAGCGTGAGTTTCACGGAAGTAGCGGGGAACGCATGGGCCGTGGTCGCGTCCCAGCTGGTTAGCGACGGGCCGAATACCGGTTCGCAACGCAGTACGCCCAAATGAAACATAAGGTGATCGACAGCAGCAGGACAATTATTGTGTAGGCAAAGGCTGCTTTTGCGAGGCTCGCCGATTCTCGCGACGATCGGCACGAGAAAAGCGCATAAGAAACGAAAGGACTCGGGTCGCGGTGTTGGTGGCCGCGCATAGGTGCGATTTTCGTCGGCTATTGTTTTTGGAACGCCACGCCAGACGTCCTGTCTATCACGCCAAGCTGTGAGGCCGCGGATGGGAGCTGGGGGAACTTCGCTTCGCGACGTTGCATCCTGGCAAAACTAATGTCGCTGCAGGCAAAGGCCCATGATACTCATCCGACACGGATGGACCCGATCACGGCTCTTGGCCTTCGCCGCGGCCTTTGCTGCGGCGCGCCTGGGTTGATCATAACCTCCGGCGATCACCATCGCCCAATAGGTGCGTCCAGACTTCGCACTTTTCGCGCTCGCGACGCCAACGCGCGATGCTCCTGGCATAAGTAGGTTCTTTCGATGACCGCTCGAATTAATCCATTGATCGAGAGTCTTGGTGAAGCTGTCATGCCCATAAGCGATATTTTCCGCAGCTCCTCCGGAACGTGACGACGCAACGCGCGAACTGAACGAACCGATTAGGTCGTGGTCGAGCACATCCCTTGCCGCCATTGCCGTGGCCTGCTCCTGAGCAATTCGGTCGAGCGTCGAGTCCTTCGTCACTCGGCCGAGCCCCTGCGAGACACGAAAGTTGGAAATCAGCTCTATCGGAGAGGCTGACAGGGCGGCGGAGGGATTGCAGATCCCGGCCAGAAACCAGCCTGCAATCGCAATCACATAGAAAAATCGATTGAGCATTCGAACACGTTCCCCCCGCTAAGCGAACCTTCAGCATGGCGCAACTAATGCGCTCGATCACTCGCATAGCCTAATGCGGCAGTGCTGACGACCTTCATGGTCCTCGCAGATGCATGGTCGAAAGGGACTCCCGGCAGCGCAGTGACGCATCCGATGCCCGCACGATGGCTCGTCGATGGTGATCGAATGAAGCGAAAACGCCGGGCGTCGGCCGCGTCACCTCATCACCTGATGTAGGGAGGATAAGCGACGTCCAGGCCCGCAACGAGCCTGCCCAGCTCGGGCAGGTGGTGATGCGAGAACAGCTGGTGCTGGCGCGCGGCCTGCACGTCGCAGAGCGCGCGCAGCAGGCGGCTGTTGCGGTAAGCGGCGGCGCCGCCGCCGAGCTGGTGGGTAACGGACGTCACCTCCACGCTGGTGTCGCAGGCGTGCAGACACGCCAGGTAGATACGAGCCTGGAGTTGGCGGCCAACAGGCTCGCCGCGCTCGGCGAGTGCGTGCGCCTCAACGACGACTTCCCTAAGGGCGGCCCGGGCTGCCCGGAGGCGGGCATCGGCGCCGGCGAACTCGGCCATGGAGATCGGCGTGTCGGCCAGTTGACCGCGCCTGGCGGTGCGGCCTTCGCGCGCCTGCCGGGCGATCTCGTCAACGGCGCCCCGAGCGATGCCGATCGGGACGGCAACGAGAACAGGCAACAGCACAGTGTAGATGGGCAGCCGCCACAATGTGCCGTCAGGCCAGGGCCGATCCGTGAAACGGGCGCACCGGTCGGAATGAACGGCGACTTCCGCCGCAGAAACGTGGTGGCTGCCGGTGCCGCGCAGGCCCGCGACGTCCCAGGTGTCTTCGATCTTGAGGTCGGCCATGGGCACGAACACCACGCGCGGGACGGGATCGAGTCCGTCAGCCTCCTCGAACAGTGCACCGAGGCCGGCCCAGGCGCTGTGAAGACAGTTACTGGTGAACGGCCAGCGCCCGGTCAGCTTCGCGTGGCCGTGGTCGATAACCACCCGGCCGACAGGAGCGAACATGGTAGCGTTGCCCTGGTCCGGATCGGCGAAGACGGCGCGGGCGCCGGCTTCGGGCAGATAGCCGGCGAAGATGTTGCTTCCCGAACCGATCGCTGCGCACCAGCCAGCGCTGCCGTCGACCGCGGCAATGCGCTCCATCATATCCATCACGTCGACAATCGGCGCCTCGATGCCGCCGAGGGCTGCGGGAATCAGCAGTCGGTTGATCCCCGTGTCGCGCAGGGCGGCGACAACAGTGTCAGACAGGCGCCGGCCACGTTCGATCTCGTCGGTGGCTGCGCGGACAAGATCAAGGATCCCGTCCACCGCCCGCTTTGTCGAGGTCGTATCACGCGCCATCGCGTTCACCGTAAGCGCGAGGCATTGTTGCGGATTTCGCCGGAGCGCTGCTCATAAAAAGAAAATGTCCGCGGAAGAAGGAAATGTCCATGGTCCCCGCGGCAGATGTTGTTCAAAATCCGGAATGTGTCGCTTTGTCGCCGATCCTGCTGTGCAGTGTCGGTTCTGGGCTTGCTGTTCCGCGGATTCCGCACCGGCGAAAAGATCAACCGGCAATCAATCCGCGGTCCAGCTCTTGAATGATGATGGAGGCGTCGCTGGAAGCAGACTGTTCGAGCGGCTCTCGCGGCCGAGACGGGATCTCATCAGCTTGGCTGCGATGAATGCCGCTTCGGTGCGGTTGCGCGCGTGCAGCGCGCGCAAGAGGGCTGCAGTATGAATCTTCGCGGTCCCAGGCGCGATTCTCAGGTGCCTTGCAATTTCCTTGGTCGACATTCCGGCAGCAAGCAGCGGTAGAACCTCTTTCTGCCGGTGTGTCAGCTTGGCGATGTCCGAGTCCTGGCCCACCTCGTGGCCTGGACTTGGCGCTTCATCAACAAGCCAGCGCGGCACATAGATTCTGCCAGACAGCAAGTCACCGATGGCAACGAGCAGTTCGTCTTCCGACTGCATCTTGCAGACGAAGCCGTGGAAACCCGCGGCTAGGCAGCCAAATACATCCGCCCGTGTCTGTGAGTTCGACATCACGGCGAACCGTGTTTCCGGATTAAGCGCCCGCACTTCGCGCAAAACATTCGGCGAACCGTCACTGAGGCTCGCCGCATCAATCAGCATCAGGTCGAAGCGACCCCTGGTCACCGCGAGTTCGAGGATCGTCGCTTCCTCGACGCGAGAGTGATCCACTCGCGCTTCAATCAGAAGCCGAAGGCCCTGGCGGTAGACGCTGTGTCCATCGATCACTAAGATCAGCGGCAAGACATTCCCCCGGAGGCTGAATCAGTTCACCGCTCGTTGTTCAAGGAGAACGCCACTGGTGAAAGACTTTGTGCAATTTTAATCATAAGTAAAGCGACGTTTAATGAGATTGATCAAAACAACTGCTGCGCAAATTCACAAGATGAATCGTGGTTCCAGCATGGAAACCGGCCGTAGCTTGCGGCTCGACTGGTTGTAGGCTGGCCTGAATATCTCCTTGGGGTTGATGAAAATATTTGCGACCTCGAACGATCGAACAACCAAAATCTCGAAGGGATGGAACATGAGAAAGTCGCCGACAATTCCAGTTCTGCTGCTGACCGGCACACTGGTCGCTGCGGGCGGTGCGTTCGCGCAGACAATGGACAAGAATGTCAAGATTGGAAGCCTGGGTGACCAATCCAGTCTTTATTCCGACATCGGTGGCCCGGGCTCGGTGATCGCGGCGCAAATGGCCGTTGAGGATTCCGGACTTTTGCAGAAGGGCTGGAAGATCGAAGTGATCGCAGCCGACCATCAGAACAAGCCGGATGTCGCGAGCAACATCGCACGGCAATGGACCGATCTCGAGAAGGTCGACGCCTTCATCGACATGGCGGCTTCAAGCGTCGGCCTGGCTGCATCCGGCATCGCCCGGGAGAAGAACGTCGTGAACCTCAACACCGCGTCCGCGACATCGGATCTCACGAACGCGCAATGTTCGCCGAACACCGTTCATTGGGTCTACGATACCTATATGCTGGCGAACGGCACCGGAACAGCGTTGGTGAAGTCCGGTGGAGACAGCTGGTTCTTTATGACCGCCGATTATGCTTTCGGCCATGCGCTCGAACGCGATACTGGCGAGGTGGTCAAGGCGGCTGGCGGAAAGGTGTTGGGTTCAGTGCGCCACCCGCTCAACAGCTCTGACTTCTCCTCCTTCCTGCTGCAGGCGCAGGCGTCGAAAGCGAAAGTGATCGGATTGGCCAATGCCGGTGGCGATACCACCAACTCGATCAAGCAGGCGGCGGAATTCGGCATCGTTTCCGGTGGCCAGAAACTGGCTGGGCTCTTGCTCTTTATCACCGACGTCCACGCACTCGGTCTGAAGACCGCGCATGGGCTCAATTTCACCGAGACTTTCTACTGGGACATGAACGACCAGACCCGCGCCTTCAGCAAGCGCTTCATGGAGCGCCATAAGAAATCACCGCCGACGATGGTCCATGCGGGCAACTATGCTGCCGTCCTGCATTACCTCAAGGCGCTCGAGGCGCTGGGCGGCAACCCGCATGACGGCAGGACTGTGGTCGCCAAGATGAAGGAAATGCCGACCGACGATCCTTTGTTCGGCAAGGGCTCGATCCAGCCGAATGGCCGCAAGATTCACCCAGCTTACCTGTTCGAGGTGAAGAAGCCTGAAGAGTCAAAGCAGCCGTGGGATTACTATAAATTGGTTGCGACGATTCCAGCCGAGCAGGCCTTCATGCCGCTCGAAAAGAGCACCTGTCCGCTGCTGAAGAAGTAGGCGCCATCCGGCCGGCGCGGTATCCGGCCGGCCGGATTCTTCACCTGAACCGTTCGGCCAGTTGGAGTCCGCTGCGGCTTCAGCTTTCGGTCGGAGGGCCGGAGTCGGGGCGCGGGCCTGTCGCTGGATCAAACGTGGCGAGCGGCGTTGCGCCCGTCCTGAGACTGGCGAGGTAGGATTCGGTGAAGTCCATCTTGATCTCGACCCACAACGGCAGATGGTCCGACATCTGCCATGTGCGCCAGGCTTTGTAGGCCTTGCCGTCGGTCTTGGCGATCTTGCCTGTTTTGGTCTTCGTCGGCATCAAGGGCTTGTACACCTCGTAGTCGGCGTCGTCGCGGAACACATAGTCTTGCCAGCGGAAGCAGCCGGCGCTTCGGATCTCCGCCAGTTTGTTTTGGGTCCGCAAGGCAATCTGGTCATAGTAGTTGGCGCTCGCGAGCGCTGTCGGCTTGCGTAACGCAGCCGGCACTTCGAAGCCGCTGCCCAGAAGCGCATCCATGGTTGGATCGTCCGGATTCAGAATATTGAAATCACCGAGCAAAATGTAGGTCTCGCCATCCTTCTTCTGCCGCGCTGTGAAGAAAGCGGCGATGTCCGCGATCTCGCGCTTGCGCTGTGCAGTGTCCTGGGCGGTGCCGTAGTAGATGTGCACCGTGCAGATGTTGAACTTGAACCACCCGGCCTGGAAGGCGACGAGGAAAGGCGTGCGGTTGAACTGAATGACCTCCTTGCCCTTTTTCGGCGGTAGCACGATCTCGCCCGCAACGTGGCGGAACTGGATCTTGCGCGTGTCGAACACGAAAGCGAGCCGCTCCATATTCCCGCTTTGGTCGGTGACAATATAGTCCCAGTGTCGGCCGAGCAGGCGCATGACCTTCTGGAAATCGGCCATGTCTTCATTGACTTCCTGCACCGCGATCAGATCGAACGCCGAAATCACCTCCGCGATATAGAGCAGTGACTCCGGCAGGCGGGGCGACGGGTTCAGTCGATGCCCGCCGAAATCGCGAATATTCCATGTCGCCAGATGGAAGGAGTCCCGCTTGTTGTTGGGCGTGATGGTCTTGACGAGGCCGGCGCGCAGCGCCAGCAGCCGGTCGATCGTACGGTCCCTCGCTCCGGCGTCCTTCCAGAAGCGCAGCCCGGAATACTGAACCATGATCCTTCCCTTCGCTAACGCTGTATGGTGACTTAACGCGCCGCGCGTGGCCGCCGCCGGCTGTCAGCAACCCGACGGGGCAGGCCGGCCGGCTTCGATCGTTGCGGCTTGATGCCGTCGTCGCGACCGATTTCGCTGCGGCGCCAGCAGGTGGCGCTCGTACCGAACTCGGTGCGAAACCAGCGCGAGAACGTCGCGAGGCCCGAGAAGCCGAGCAGCTGCGCAGTTTCCGTCAGCGACCGGTGCCCGGTGCGGATGTGCCGTCGTGCAAGCTCGATGCGAACGTCGTTGAGGATCTCCGAAAACGTCACCCCGCGGACGGCCAATCGCCGGTTGACGGTTTTGCGATCGACGCCGAGGTGGCTCGCGACAGCCTCGCTGGTGCAGCGTCCCGACGGCAGCAGCGAGAAAATCAGCTGTCGCACCGTCGCGTCGATCGTGACTGTCGGATGCGCGACGACTTCCTCGACGAACTGCTTCATGTAACGTGGCATTGCCATCTCTGCGGTGCGGATCGGCACGATCAGATCGGCTCGCCGCATGATGAATCCATTGAAGACGTTGTCGAACAGCGTTCGGGTCCGGAAGAAGGTATTGTGTATCGTTCGCGATGAGGGGGCGGGGTGGGAGAAGCTGATGCTTTCCGCAGCCCAGGCGCTGCCGGCCAACGCATTGATGACACGGTGGACGGTGCCGACCAGCAACTCCGTCGCCTGTCGCGTATCGCCCCGCGTGGTCGCAAGGAACTGGACACGTAGCATCGCGAGATCAGCGTGCTCCTCGAGGCGAAACTCCATGGCGTCGCTGTAGCGATGAAGGTAGCGCTCCGCCGCGCGGATGGCGTCACCGACCGTCGGCTCTTCGCGTACCAGCAGGCCGACCGGCCCGATATGCGCCAGGCTGCGTATCACCGCGAGGCGTAGTCCGAAGTCTTCGATATCGGCGGCATCGGCCGAGCGCTCGAGCAGTTCACTGACCGCGGATGCCGGGATGAGCGTATCGACGTCGGACAGATCGAAGCGGTGAAGGCCGACGCTCTTCAGCAGCGCAAATGCGTCGAGCTGAAGCGTACGGGCGAGGTCGACATAGCCGGCCAGCGTTCCGGCGCGCACAAAGCTCAGGGGTTTAGCCAAAGCCGGCTCCCGGACGATGCCCCAAAATGCAAAATGGTTGCCCCATAATGCAAAACAGCATAACCCGGGACGGGTTATTCGGCATCAACAAAAATGAACAGCGTGCGCCCGATGCCGGTTCGCGCTTGGGGCGAGTGCTGGGCCGCATGCTCTGCGGCTCGAAGCCCAAAGAACAATGATTAGGTGAGGGATGAGGGCTGCAACAGGGATTGCAAGCGCGCTGCTTTCAATGGTCGTGCCGACGGCAGCTGTCGCGCAACAGGTGCCGTACCCGAACAGGCCGATCACCTGGGTGGTGCCCTCCGGAGCCGGCGGTGTCACCGACAATTCTGCGCGGTTCCTCGCCAAGGTCCTGTCGGAAAAGCTCGGCCAGCCGATCGTGGTCGACAACAAGCCAGGTGCGGGCGGCATCGTCGGCACTGAAGCGGTCGCGCAGGCCAAACCGGACGGGTACACGATGCTCTACGCCTCGCAGAGCACGATGGCGACCTTTCCATCCCTCTACAAGAAACTGTCCTATAGCCCGCTGAAGTCGCTTGTCCCCGTTAACGGCATGGCTGACTCATCGCTGCTCATGGTCGTCAATGCCGCGGCGCCCTACACGACCGTCGAGGAGCTCATCGCCCATCTGAAGAAAAATCCCGGCAAGATGAACTTTGGTTCCTCCGGCACCGGGACATCGACGCACCTGCTTGGGGAGATGTTCCAGATGGCGACCGGCACCAGCATGGTGCACGTGCCCTACAAGACACCGTCAAATCTCTACGCCGACCTGCTGTCCGGAACGATCGACGTGATCTTCGATTTCACCGTCGTGATGCGTCCGCACATCGAGGCCGGCAAGCTGCGTCCGCTGGCGATCGCGCGGGAGGATCGACTTAAGAGTTTTCCGAACGTGCCGACATTCAGGGAGCGCGGCCTCGACATCGTGCTGACCGCCTGGGCGTCAATCGCGATGCCGGCCGGCACGCCGCCGGAGATCGTGAACAAGATGTCGGCGGCCTTCGCCGAGACGACCCGCGATCCGGTCATTATCAAGTACAATGACGAAAACGACTTCGGCAATCTCGGTCACCTCGGGCCTGAGAAGCTGAGGGAGTTCTACATCAGCGAAACCGAGAAGTTCAAAAAGGTGGTCGAAAAGGCGGGCGTCACGCTCGACTAGCGAACCGGCTGGAGCCAATGTCATCCGGCTTTCGGATGATTGCAACGCGTGGAGGATTATCCGATGCACGGCACGATCAATCTGCTCGATCAGGCGCGCGAACACGCCTATTCAGTGCCGCTCAAGCAACTCGATCCGAGTCCTCCCGAGCTGTTCCGTTCCGATACGTTCTGGCCGTATTTCGACCGGCTTCGCAAGGAAGACCCGGTGCATCACTGCGACAGCGAGACCTACGGCCCGTTCTGGTCAATCACCAAATACAACGACATCATGGAGGTCGAGACGAACCATCAGGTTTTCTCCTCCGATTCGAAGCTCGGCGGCATCACCATTCGCGACGCGCCGGCGGAGTTGCGGCGGCCGATGTTCATCGCAATGGACGAACCGCAGCACAGCGCGCAGCGCCGGACGGTGGCGCCGATGTTCACGCCGACACACCTGGACGAGCTTGCGCTCAACATCCGCAAGCGATCGGCCTCGTGTCTCGACAGCCTGCCGCGCAACGAGACGTTCAACTGGGTGGACAAAGTCTCGATCGAGCTGACGACGCAGATGCTGGCAGTCCTGTTCGACTTCCCCTGGGAGGACCGGCGCAAGCTGACGCGCTGGTCGGACGTCGCAACGACGATCCCCGGACCCGACGGCGTGGTCGCGACGGAAGAGGAGCGGCAGGCCGAACTGATCGAGTGCGCACAGTATTTCAAGAAGCTGTGGGATGAGCGCATCAAAGAGGCGCCGAAGAGCGATCTCATCTCGATGATGGCGCACGCGGAGGCGACGCGAAACATGGATTTCGCCACGTTCCTTGGCAACCTGATCCTGCTGATCGTCGGCGGCAACGACACCACACGCAACACTCTGTCCGGCAGCATCTATGTGCTGAGCAAGTTCCCCGACCAGTATAAGAAGCTGCGGGAGAATCCGGAGCTGATCGAAAGTTTCGTTCCGGAAGTGATCCGCTGGCAGACGCCGCTCGCGCACATGCGCCGCACGGCATTGCAAGACATCGAGTTCAAGGGCAAGCAGATCAAGAAGGGCGACAAGGTGGTGATGTGGTACGTCTCGGGTAACCGCGACGACGAGGTGATTGAAAGGCCATACGACTTCATCATCGACCGCAAGCGGCCGCGCACGCACCTTTCATTTGGCTTTGGCATCCACCGCTGCGTCGGCCTGCGGCTGGCGGAGCTGCAATTGAAAATCATCTGGGAAGAGATCCTGAAGCGCTACGACACGATTGAAGTGATGGACGAGCCGCAGCGCGTCTATTCGAGCTTTGTGAAGGGCTACGAGACGCTTCCAGTCCACATTGCCGGCTGAAATGGCGTCGCACGGACAACGCAAGATCAGGCGGAGCCGGTTGCAGCCGGCCGGCCGCCCGCCGCGACGAGACTAGAAACCGAAGGCAAATTTGAGGGCGACCAGCGCTGCGACCATGCCGACAAAAATCAGGAACGGCGATACCGGGCGCTTGGAGCGGCCGCCCGGTGAGGGCGCGCTCGCGGCGAGTTTGGCCGTCCGTACGTTCTTCAAGTCGACGACGGCTCCTTCAGCAGGGCGGGGTTCGCGTGCAGGTTCCGGCGCCTCTCCTGCGCCGCCCATCTGCGCGTAGTAGGCGCGGTAGACCTCTCGAATGGCGGTCTGCGTTGCTTCAGATTCGGGCATTTTCTCAAGGTGAGTCCGATAGCTCATCAGCCACGCTTGCGCGTCCGCCGGCAGATCGTCAAAGCTGCCGAGCTTGGCCATCATCAGCCAGGTCGCAAAGTCCGCTTCAGCCTTTGCGCGGGCCTTTTTGGCGATGCTTGCGCTCGTGCGTTTGGGCATCTGTTCCCTCGTTGTGGTCTCGCAGCATCGTGGCCTGCGCCTTCTCGCCGAGCAGTCTAGCCGAAACCATTCGTCCGCTCAGCATCGAACGTTCATGTGCTGCCATGGCGGAACGGCGCGGAGGCAATGCCTCGTCGGCCACAATAGTTCAGCGGTTCAGGCTGACTTTGCGCAGCCATCTGCCGGGCAGATGGCTGCTGTCGCGTTCTTTGGCTTTACACTCTTGCGAGTCTTGCGGCAAAAGTAGCGGCTCGCCAGGTTCGCGCCCCTGGCGCGTACTCGCTTTGCAAGGATGCAGCGTAATTTTAAGGGATAATCAAGCATGAACCAAGCCGCACCCTTCAGCGCGTCCAAGGCCCGGACGATCGAGCACTTCGAGGTCCTGATTGTCGGCGCCGGCATCTCCGGCATCGGCAGCGCCTATCAGCTGTCCAAGAAGCTGCCGGACGCGAGCTACGTCGTGCTTGAAACCCAGGAGAGCTTCGGTGGCACCTGGCTGACTCACCGCTATCCCGGCATCCGCTCCGACAGCGACCTGCATACCTTCGGCTACAGCTTCAAGCCCTGGGTCGGGGCGCCGATTGCGACCGCAACCGAGATCAAGTCCTACATGGGCGAGGTGATCAACGAGAATGGCCTCGATCGGCACATCCGCTACAAGCACAAGATCCTCTCGGCGAGCTGGTCGAGCGCCCAGAATCTGTGGACCGTCGAGGCGGTACGCACCGATACCGGAGAGACGCTGCTGTTTACCTGCAGCTTCCTCTGGATGTGCCAGGGCTACTATCGTCACGATGAAGGCTACACGCCCGAATGGGCGGAGATGGACAAGTACAAGGGCCGCATCGTCCACCCGCAGACCTGGCCTGAGGACCTCGAGACGGAAGGCAAGAACGTCGTCGTGATCGGGTCCGGCGCGACCGCCGCGACACTGCTGCCGGCAATCGCCGACAAGTGCGGCCACGTCACGATGCTGCAGCGCTCCCCGACCTACTTCCGTACAGGCCGCAATGCGATCGAGCTCGCCGAGGAACTTCGCAAGCTGCAGGTCAGTGAGGAATGGGTCCACGAGATCGTGCGGCGGAAGATCCTCTACGAACAGGACGCGTTCACCCGCGCGTCGTTCGAGAAGCCGGAGAAGGTGAGGAAGGATCTGCTCGACAACATCCGCAACCTGCTCGGCCCGGACTATGACGTCGACACCCACTTCACCCCGAAGTACAGGCCCTGGCGTCAGCGCATCGCTTTCGTGCCCGACGCCGACCTGTTCAAGGCGATCAAGAGCGGCAAGGCGTCGGTCGTCACCGACGAGATCGAGCGCTTCACGGAAACCGGAATTCTTCTGAAGTCAGGCAAGGAATTGAACGCCGACATTGTCGTCACGGCGACCGGCTTCCACCTCAGTGTGATGGGCGATATCGCCTTCACAGTCGATAACCAGCCGGTCGACTGGGCCGAGACGGTCACCTACCGTGGCATGATGTTCACCGGCGTGCCGAATCTCGCCTGGGTGTTCGGCTATTTCCGCGCCAGCTGGACGCTGCGCACTGATCTCGTCGCCGAGTTCGTCTGCCGCCTGCTGCCGCACATGAAGGACAAGCAGGCCAAGTCGGTGTCGGTGACGCTGCGGTCCGAAGACAAGGACATGCCCATTCTGTCATGGATCGATCCGGAGAACTTCAATCCCGGCTATCTGATGCGCGACATGCATCGCTTGCCAAAGCGCGGCGACAAGCGCGAATGGCAGCACACGCAGGATTACTGGGTCGAGAAGGATGAATTCCCGACGATCGACCTTGACGATGCCGCATTCCGGTACGGAACCTAGGCCCGGCTATTGCGTCGAGATGCTAGAGCGGATCGCGCGAGGTAAGGGGGCAATCGGCGTGGTTGCTGCCTCACGCAGCTGCACGCGTGCCGTCGTGGCTGCGATCGAAACAGAACAGGCAAAAGAAGCGGACGAATGTATCAACTGCTTAAGGGTCTCAGTGTCGTCGAGGGCGCGTCGTTTATCGCTGGCCCCTCCTGCGGGCTGTATCTTGCGCAACTAGGCGCGGAGGTGATCCGATTCGATACGATTGGCGGCGGGCCGGATTTTCACCGATGGCCGCGCGTGCCCGGCGGGCCGAGCCTTTACTGGGAGGGCCTGAACAAAGGCAAAAAGTCCATCGCCATCGATCTCACCCGTCCTGAGGGCAGGCAGCTGGCGGTGCGGTTGATCGCCGCTTCGGGAGCCGGACGCGGCATCTTCCTCACAAACTTTCCGGCCGAAGGCTTTCTCGCCCACGAACGGCTGGTCGAGCATCGCTCTGACCTCATCACCGTCCGCGTGATGGGGCGCGCCAACGGCGAGCCCGCGTTCGACTACACGGTGAATGCGGCGGTCGGCATCCCGCAAATGACTGGTCCGGTGTCACTCGGCGACGAGCCCGTCAATCACGTGCTGCCCGCGTGGGACGTGACGACAGGTGCGTATGCCGCGTTCGCCCTGCTGGCGGCAGACTGGCATCGTCGCGAGACCGGGCAGGGCCAAGAGGTGCGCATTCCGCTCAGCGACGTTGCGATGGCGACGGTCGCCAATCTTGGGCAGGTCGCAGAAGTCAGCGTGCTCGGTGCTGACCGCCCGCGCTACGGCAATGATCTGTTCGGCGCCTTCGGCCGCGATTTTCTCACGCGCGACAAGCATCGGCTGATGATCGCTGCGATTACGCCACGGCAATGGTCGGGACTGATCGAGGTCCTGCAGCTCGGCACAGCGGTTGCCGCGCTGGAGAAGGAGCTCGGTGTCTCGTTTGCACGCGACGAAGGCGTCCGGTTTCAGCACCGCGATCGGCTCAACCCCATGATCGCGACGGCCCTGGCGTCCCGCGATCTCTCCGATCTTGCTCCGGCTTTCGATCGCGCCGGGGTCTGCTGGGGACCTTACCGCACGCTGAGCCAGGCCCTTGCGGCCGACCGCGATTTCTCCGCGAACAATCCTCTGTTTTCGGACATTGATCATCCGAGCGGTCATCGTTACCTGACGCCGGGAGCGGTCGCATCGTTCAGCGGACTGGAACGCAACCTGCCGGTGCGCGCGCCGCATCTCGGCGAGCACACGGACGAGGTGCTTGCCAGCTGCCTCGGATTGTCGGAAGGACAGATCGCCAAGCTCCACGATGACAAGCTCGTTGCGGGGCCGGTCCGATCGTCTTGAATTCAGAGTCTGGTATGAGTCTTCGTCCGCAAGAACTGGCCGATGCGTTCGCGCAGGCTGCCGCCGCCGCCGCCCGCTTTCTCGACGACGCGCGCCGCGCGGTCGTCGCAAAAGTTGATAAAGACGGGAAAGTTCCTCCCGAGGTGCTCGATCGCGAACAGCGCGCCGTGCATGGCCTCGCCTGGATCGCAACCGTCTCCGAAGCGCTGACACAGGCTGCGGCCTGGGCCGGCAGGCTGCAGGCGCAGAAGCGGCTTGGCGAGGCCGAAGCGCTGGTGCTGCAGATCGGCTTCGGCGAGTACCTCGCCCAGCTCGCATTCGGCCTGCCAATGAGCCAAAGCGAGATCGTGCGTCCGGTCGAGCTCGGACTTGAGGACGCTGCCGGCCGGCTCAGGCAGGATCGTGCGGTCGACAGACTGCTGCGCACCGGCAATATGGCCGCAACGCGTGCGGCGTTGATGGAGCGTATTCTTGCCGGCGACACCATCGATGAAGGCGTCGACGACGAAACACTCGACATGATCCGCGGCCAGTTCCGCCGGTTCACCACCGACCGGATCGTGCCCGGCGCCCATCAATGGCATCTGGACAACGCGTTGATCCCTGACGATATCGTCGGCGAAATGGCCGAACTCGGCGTGTTCGGTCTTTCGATCGATACGACCTTTGGCGGCCTGGGACTTGGCAAGGTGGCGATGTGCATCGTCACCGAGGAGTTGAGCCGCGGCTGGATCGCCGCGGGCTCGCTCGGCACGCGGTCGGAGATCGCAGGCGAACTCATCGGACTTGCTGGCACCGACGCCCAGAAGCAGCAATGGTTGCCGCGGATCGCGAGCGGCGAAGTCCTTCCGACGGCGGTGTTCACGGAGCCGGATATCGGCTCCGACCTGGGCCACCTCGCCACGCGGGCAGTACGCACGAGCGCGGGCGACTGGGCCGTGTCCGGCAGCAAGACGTGGATCACGCACGCCAGCCGCAGCGATCTCATGACCATGCTGGTGCGGACCAATCCCGACGACAAGGGACACGGCGGCCTGAGCATGCTGCTCGCGCCGAAACCGCGCGGCACCGAAGCCGATCCCTTTCCTGCGTCCGGCATGGAGGGAAGCGAGATCCACGTGCTCGGCTATCGTGGCATGCGCGAGTATGTGCTTTCGTTCGACGGCTTTACCGTTCCTGCCGACGGTCTGCTGGGCAACAGGGAAGGCGACGGCTTCAAGCAACTGATGCGCACATTCGAAAGCGCGCGCATTCAGACCGCAGCGCGAGCCGTCGGCGTCGCGCGCCGGGCGTTCGAGTTGGGCTTCGAATACGCGCGCAATCGCAAGCAGTTCGGCCGCGCCATCATCGCGTTTCCGCGCGTCTCCGACAAACTGGCCTTGATGCTGGCGGACATCGTGCTGGCGCGTGAGCTGACCTATTTCGCAGCGCGCGAAAAGGACAAGGGACGCCGCTGTGACGTTCCGGCGGGCATGGCGAAGCTCCTCGCCGCGCGCGCCGCCTGGAGCAACGCCGACAACAGCCTGCAGATTCACGGGGGCAACGGATATGCGCTCGAATACGAGATCAGCCGCGTGCTTTGTGACGCGCGCATTCTGAATATTTTCGAAGGTGCGGGCGAAATCCAGGCCCAGGTGGTCGGTCGCGGATTGATTGCGTCGCGGAACTGACGCGCAGCCGGGCCGCGATCGATCCCGATCGACGGTCATTCGTGCGCGTCAAAGCGCTCGCCGCCGATCCAGGTAGCCAAGGCATGGAATGTTGGGGTCAAAGCGACGAGATCGGCTCGCGATCCCGCCTGCAGGCTGCCGCGTTCGCGATCGATCCGAAGATATCGTGCAGGCGTCAGTGAGGCCGCACGAAGTGCATCGCCGGTTGGAACACCGGCGAGCGTCACTGCGATCCGAACGGCGGACGCCATGTCGAGATGCGCGCCGGCAAGCGTGCCGCTCTGATCCGTGAGCTTTTGATCGTGCAGTTTGATGGACCGTCCCAACAGCTCAAATCCATCCTCGGTCGAGCCGACAGTTGGCATCGCGTCGGTGACCAGGGCGATGCCGTCCGCTCCCTTTGCGGCAAAGCTCGCGCGCACGACCAGCGGATCGACATGAATAGCATCAGCGATGATGCCGGCGGTCAGGCGCGGTTCGCACAGCGCCGTACCGACGATGCCCGGCTCGCGCGCCATCATCGCGGGCATCGCGTTGTGAAGATGCGTGACGCCGCTGAGCCCGTCGGCGATGGCGGCCATCATGACGGCGGCGCTTGCTTCACTGTGGCCGGCTGACACTCGTACACCGGCGCCCACCAAGGTGCGTACGAAGCCAGCCGGAACGCATTCCGGCGCCAGAGTAATAAGCGAACGGCCGGCAGACGCCAGACCGGTAAGCC
This sequence comes from Bradyrhizobium sp. LHD-71, assembly GCF_031157255.1. Lineage (GTDB taxonomy): Bacteria > Pseudomonadota > Alphaproteobacteria > Rhizobiales > Xanthobacteraceae > P52-10. The sequence continues at coordinate 52,706 of NZ_JAVIFX010000016.1, forward strand.
ATTCGAGATCGGCGAGAGTCGCGGAGGCGATGCGGTCGGGTGGATGAATGCCCGGGCGCGCCGGGCTGATGAAGGGACCTTCGAGGTGCAGGCCAAGAATGCCGTCCTTGCCGGCAGTAACCCTGGCAGCGGCGATCGCAGCCTTCGCCTTGGCGAAGGTGTCGGTGATGAACGTCGGGAGGCACGCGGTCGTCCCGTAACGGCGGTGCGCGCGAGCAATCGCCGCCATTGCCGCCGGCGTCGGATCGTCATTGAGAAGTATGCCACCACCGCCATTGACCTGGAGATCGATGAATCCCGGCGCCAGCAGCGTTCCTACCGGCAGGTCGTGACGCGGTAGAGCTGCCGGCACATCGCCGGCAGCGGCAATGCCGCGGACCAGGCCGCGCTCGATCAGCACCGCCGCGCGTTCGTGCCAGCGATGTCCGTCGAAGATCCGATCCGCCGTCAGCGCAAACGCGGCGTTCTTTGCTCCGGACCCGGAGGCTGGTTCCATATGATCCGCTTCTTTCAAGGCCAGATTTTCATCCAAGTTTCACGATGTAGGTAACAAGCCGGCAAGGTTCGCCAAACATCGCGGATCATCGCCACTTCCTCGTGAGAATGGAACCGCCGAATGCCGGCAAACGTTCCGTGGGACTGGATCAGTCGCGCTCGGAGGAAAACGCAACGCTTTCCAAAGCCAGGAAATCACCGGTGCCACGCGGCAGGTGTTTTATCAGCGGACGTCGGCTCAGGCGACGAAAGCTGCCTGCCGAAATCCTGGAAATGGAAGTCTTGGAAACGGAAGTCTTGGAAACGGAAGTCTTGGAAACGGAAGTCCTGGGGATCGAAGTCCTGGAGATGGTGTTCGGCGAGCCGTCGCATGAGTGGCAATATCCCAAAGGGTACTCGCTTGTTCATCGGCATCGACGGTGGCGGAACGAGCTGCCGCGCTCGTATTGAAGACGATGAGGGACGATATCTTGGTGCGGGAATGGCAGGAGCCGCAGCGACGCGACTTGGCATTGACAGCTCGATCGCTGCTTTGACGCGGGCGAGCCTCGCGGCCGCCGAGGACGCGGGACTTCCTGCGGAGGCTCTCGCGGAGATGCATGCCGGCGTCGGGCTTGCCGGAATTGGTCGAAAGGGCGCGCTCGAGGAATTGATGCGCCGGCCGCATCCGTTTCGTACCGTCGTTTACGCCAACGATGCGGTGATCGCCTGCCTCGGCGCTCATGGCGGGCGGGACGGCGGTATCGTGATTGCCGGGACGGGCAGTGTGGGTCTTGCCGTTGCGAATGGTGGCGTGCTGCGCGTCGGCGGCTACGGCTTTCCGATTTCAGATGAAGGCAGCGGCGCCGCGATCGGCTTGCGCGCCATTCGCACGGCCTTGCGCGCGCATGACGGCCGGATCGGACCGACGCCGCTGGCGCGTGAGCTCATGGCCAGATTCAACGATGATGCGTTCGCGGTCGTCGCCTGGTCGGAGCGTGCAACGGCGACCGATTTTGCGAGCTTTGCCCCTCTGGTCTTACGGCATGCAGACGCAGGTGATGAATCGGCGCGCCGGATCGTCGCAAGCGCTGCGCAGCAGATTGGTGTTCTCGTTCGCCGATTGCTGGAGTTCGGTGCGCCTCGGGTCTCCCTGCTTGGCGGGCTTGCAGAGCCGCTGAGCGCCTGGCTCGAATCGGACATCGGGGCCCACCTCTCTCCGCCCGAACAAGACGCCGTTGCAGGCGCGCTGTTGTTGGCCCGGCGCAGGGCGGCTTTTCCTCAGTCACCCGAGGAATGGTCTGCTATCTTCGAGACCGCGTGAGGAAAGGCAATGGCGACCGAACAAATCAGTCCGCGTTTTGTTGACCTCGATTCCTGGTCGACGAGCGACATGGTCAACGCCATGTACGAGGGACAGCTCGCCGCTTCGGCAGCGGTGCGAGGCGCGCTCGCCAGCATCAGCGCCGCGGTCGACGATGCAACACCCGCCCTCGAGCGAGGAGGCCGGCTGGTGTATGTCGGCGCGGGTACGTCAGGCCGAATAGCGGTACAGGACGGGACCGAACTGCCGCCCACCTACAATTGGCCAACTGACCGGCTCGTGTTCGTCATGGCGGGCGGAATGAACGCGCTGGTGCAGAGTTCTGAAGGTGCGGAGGATCGCAGCGAGGAGGGGGCGCGGGCGATCGCTGAGGCCGGGATCGGTCAGAACGACGTCGTCATCGGTGTCGCCGCGAGCGGAACGACGCCTTTCACGGTCGGTGCCCTGAAAGCCGCGCGCGAAAGAGGTGCAGTGACGATTGCCATCGCCAATAACCGCGGCGCTCCGCTGTTCGATGCCGCGCGTCACCCGATATTGGTCGAGACGGGAACGGAAGTTGTCGCCGGCTCCACGCGGATGCAAGCAGGCACCGCCCAGAAGATCGTTCTCAATCTGTTTTCGACGGCGGTGATGGTTCGACTTGGTCGGGTCTATCGCGGACTGATGGTCAACATGCGGGCACGCAATGCGAAGCTGCGGCGCCGCGCTGAAGTCATCGTCGATCAGATCGTCGGCTGCGGCGCAAAGGACGCTACCCGCTTCGTCGAGCGGGCCGATGGCGATGTGAAGCTCGCGATCCTGCTCGGTCTGGGTCTCGAGCTCGACCATGCCGAGACCGTCCTGCAGCAACACCATGGAAACCTCCGCTCTGCAATCGGCGAGTTGATGCATGACCCTGCCTGAACCAACCTCGACTGCGATGGCGCATGAGATCGCTGAAATTCCGGTGGCGACCGAGAGACTGTTGTCACGGCAATCAGCAGCTCGGGCCGTCGCCGACCGCATTCGAGAATTCGATCCTCGCTTTGTCGTCATATGCGGGCGCGGCAGCTCCGGTCATGTCGGTGTGTTTCTTCGTTACCTGTTCGAGATCCGCGCAGGCTTGCTCGTTTCCGCGTCCGCCCCGTCGGTCGTAACCGCCTACCGACGGACTCATGACATGCGGCAGATCGTGTTCGTCGTGATATCGCAATCCGGCCGCAGCCCCGATCTCGTCGCCGCAACTCAACAGGCCCGGGATTCCGGTGCGCTTACGGTGGCGCTGGTCAACGACGCAACGTCTCCGGCGGCGCAAGCGGCCGAGCTGGTGCTGCCGATCGAAGCGGGGCCGGAGCGCGCGGTAGCGGCGACGAAAACGGTCGCGCTGTCGATGGTCCGCGGCGCGCAGCTCGTCGCGTATCTCACGGCGGACGATCGGCTCGTCGAGCGGATCAACAGCCTGCCGGACAGGTTCGCGCGCGCACTTGGCTGCGACTGGAGCGCGTGGGGCAACAGTCTTGAGCAGGCGCAGGCGGCATTCGTGATCGGCCGCGGATATGGGCTTGGAGCGGCGCGCGAGATTGCACTGAAGCTCACGGAGACCCTTCGCTTGCCAGCTCTCGGTTATAGTGCGGCCGAACTCAGGCACGGTCCGTTCGCGGCCGTGACATCGACCACGCCTGTGCTCGCGCTTCGCGCCGATGATGCGGCATCCAGTCTGGTGGATGGGCTGGTGCGCGAACTCGAGAGCAACAAGCGATCCATTTTTGCGGTGGGTGGACCTGCCGGAACGCTGCCGTGGATCGGCGACGATCATCCGATCTGCGATCCGATCGCGATGCTGCTGCCGGCGTACCTCGCAATCGAGCAGACGGCGCGACGGATGGGGTACGATCCCGACCGTCCGCCCAATCTCAGCAAAGTTACCGAAACGCTTTGACCATCTGAACGGACCAGAAGCAGGCCTACGCTGCGCGGACGGAAAGCAATCGCGCTTCCTTCTTGACCAGACGGCTGAAATGTCCGCCGTTCTCGATCAACGTTGTCGGCGGGCCGTCTTCGATGACCTTTCCGTCATTGATCACCACGATGCGATCGAACTGGCGCAGCGTGGAAAGCCGGTGGGCGATGGCGATGACCGTGCGGCCGGCCATCAACCTGCCAAGCGCCTCGCGAATTGCCTCCTCGGACTCGGTATCCAGCGCAGATGTTGCTTCATCCAGAAGCAAGATAGGCGCGTTCTTCAGGAAAGCGCGCGCGATCGAAATTCGCTGGCGCTGCCCGCCGGAAAGCCGCAGCCCGCGATCGCCGACGATCGTGTTGAGGCCATCGGGCAGCCCTTCGATGAACGAGTTGCAACGCGCGTCCATGGCTGCGCGCCACACCTCGTCATCGGTGGCGTCCGGATGTCCATAGCGGATGTTCTCAAGGAGCGACCGGTTGAACAGCGCGGTATCCTGCGGCACGGTCGCGATAGCGTTCCAGAGACTTTCCTGCGTGATGCGGGAGATGCGCTGACCGTCGATCAGGATCTCGCCGCCATCGACGTCATAGAAGCGGTGGAGCAGTGTAAACAGCGTCGACTTGCCCGCGCCGGAAGGTCCAACCAAGCCGACCCGTTCGCCGGACCGGATGTGCAGGTCGAAGTTCTCGAACACGTTCTTGCCCGAAGGATAGCCGAACGAGACTTTGCTGAAGGTGATATCAGCGCCATCATGAACGAGCGGCACTGCGTCCGGATGGTCGAGCAGGTCGTGTGGTACAAGCAGCGTATAGATTGCTTCCGACAGTCGCGCCAGATGCTGCGTGACGTCGACCAGGGCGACGGCGAGATCGCGTGTCGCGCTCAGAACCGAAATGCCTAGCGTGCAGACCATGACCACATCGCCGGCGCTCGCCTTGCCCTGCTGCCACAAGATCAGTGCCCAGGCGAGCAAGCACAGGGTGAGGATCACCGTCACGAGCGCATGCCCGAAGCGCATGCGCTCCAGATAGAGCAAGCTCATTCGCCGCGCATGCAACTCATGCTGCACAGTCTGATCGAACCGCATGTGCTCGCGGCCCAGTCCGCAAAACGCCTTGACCAGCGCCATGTTGCCGACGACGTCGACCATTTCGCCGTCGACGAGCGCAGCTTTGCTCGCAAAGTCATGATGCAGGGGCTTCCCACGCGACGCGAAGTGGAAAAGAACGACCACCACGATACCGGCGATGACGAGGAGGGTGGCCGCCATCGCCAAATTCACACTTGCAAGAAACAGAATCGCGCCGACTGAAGCCAGGCAAGGCGGCAGCACGTTCCATACGAACATGTTCTCGATGGTGAATGCCGCGTTGGACGTGGCCGTGATGCGGCTCGTCAGCACGGCGGGCAGACGGTCCGAGAAAAAACTGGGCGAATGCATGGTGAGATGGCGAAACAGGTCGCGACGGACGTCACCTGTTACCTGCACGAACGTGTAGCTGGCCACCAGGCTCGCTAGCCGCCACGAAAGATTGTCCGCGGCGATCAGCGACACAAGTATGGCAAATGCTCCCCAAGGCGAACTTAGTTGTGTCGTCAATGTGTCGACGAGAAGCTTGATGCCGTATTGCGTGCTTACAGAACAGGCAACTGCTACAACGACCGCACAAAAAATCACGGCATGCGAAACCGGACGCTGCGCGACGTAGTGAAAAAGATAGGCCAAAGGCCGCTGCCGCCACTCGGTGATGTCCCGCATCAATCTGGTCCCCTTCGGCGGTTCAACGCCTGAGTGGCAAATTTTGTTGCCATGCGGGAACGACTCCGAACGTTGAAAATTGTTCCTATCGCTATGGCGCGGGACGGGAATGCAAATCGCGTCGATTGCGTAGTCATTTAGTAAGGAGGGTGCAGTCGATGCGTATTGCCCAGGTTTCGCCACTTACCGAAGCCGTGCCACCGAAGCTGTACGGCGGGACCGAGCGGGTAATTTCATGGTTAACCGAGGAACTCGTCGGCTTGGGGCACGACGTGACTCTGTTCGCAAGCGGAGATTCCAGGACCGAAGCAACGCTGGAGGCGATGTGGCCGAAGGCGCTGCGGCTTGACGGATCAGTGCGCGACCCCAATGCGCTCCACATGGCAATGATCGAGCGAATATGCCGGCGGGCGAATGACTTCGACATAATTCACCTGCATCTCGACTATTATCCGTTCTCGGTGATGTCGCGACAAAGCGTGCCGTTCGTAACGACGCTGCACGGGCGTCTCGATCTGCCCGAACATCAACCGATGTTCGAAACTTTCTCGTCGATACCCGTGGTGTCGATTTCGAATTCGCAGCGGCGACCTATTCACAGAGCGAGCTGGGCGGGGACTGTCCATCACGGCCTGCCTGTGGACCTGCTGTCACCGCGGCCGGTCCAACCCTCCTACCTTGCGTTCCTCGGGCGAATATCGCCAGAGAAGCGTGTCGATCGGGCGGTACGTATCGCTGAGCGGTGCGGCTTGCCGCTCAAAGTCGCGGCCAAGGTCGATGCGGTGGACCGCGATTATTTCGAGGACGAGATTCGCCCGCTCTTTGACCTGCCGCATGTCGAATACATTGGCGAAATCTCCGACGCCGGAAAATCCGAATTTCTCGCCGGCGCGGTTGCGCTGCTTGTTCCGATCGATTGGCCAGAACCGTTCGGCCTGGTGATGATCGAGGCGATGGCGTGCGGAACGCCGGTGATCGCGTACAACAGAGGCTCGGTCTCCGAGATCATCGAGGATGGTGTGACCGGCTTTGTCGTCGAGGACGAAATCAGCGCGGTCGGTGCGATCAACCATCTTCCGTCATTGTCACGCGAAACCGTGAGGCGACGCTTCGAGGAAAGATTCACGTCGCGTCGAATGGCCGAGGACTATCTGTCGATCTACCGGCAGCTTATCTTCCGGCAGGCTGACCGGCCGGCGTTCCGGCCGCACATCGCGGCCGGATGATCCTCAATCACGATTGATCGTCGTCGGGACGGGTTTCAGGCATCCCTACCCAGATCGCAAGCAGTCCGACCAGGGCGATGACGTCGAGTGCGAGGAAGGCGGTATACGTGCTGAAGCGGTCGGCCAGATAGCCGGCCATCGTCGTGCTGATGGCCGCGCCGATTCCCATCGCGCATGCAACGATTCCCTGAACGAGATTGAAGTGACCCATGTTGCGCGTGATGTCAGCGACCGTGACCGGCACGAGCACGCCGAGTACGGCGGCCGCAATGCCGTCGAATATCTGAACGGCGACAATCATTGCCGGATCGGTGATCTGTGCCGTCAGCATAATTCGGATAACGAGAGCGCCGAAGCCGGTCAGCAGCAAGGGACGGCGGCCGATCGAACTCGTCAGCCGGCCGACAACGGGCGAGGTGAGGGCGACAATGAACTGAGGGATGACCATTGCCGCCGCGGTCAGCGGGGTTGCGATCGAGCTCGAGCGAAGGGTGAAACCGCTGGCGATCAGCGGCAACACCGCGGCGTTCGCGAGGTGAAACAAAAAAACGCAGCCCGCAAAGATGAAAATGATCCTGTGACTGGTGGCAATCTTGATCGCATCAGCGAAGCTCGAAAGCTTCGCCGCCACGCCGCCATGTGATCGCGTGACGTCGATGTGCTCTCGCTTGATCTGGAACAGGGCGAGTAGAGCCGGTACGCCGAGCAAGGCGGTAACGAAGAACACCGCCTGGTTTGAAACGTAGTATCCGACGAAGCCCATCACCGCTGCGGCGAGGCCGGTCCCGACGGAGGCGAATGCAGCGTTTCGGCCAAATCGATCGCCGATTCTATGTCGGGGCACGAGCCCGAGGCTCAGGGCTGCAATCGCCGGCCCGAGAACGCAGCTCGCGCCAGCTTGCAGTATGCGAGACAGCAGAACGCCGGGGTAGGTCGGCCACAGCGCGAGGATGAGTGCGCTGAGGCAGATAAGGCTGACGGCGATGGCTGCGGCGCGCCGTGGCGATTGCATCCTGTCGAGCAATGCGCCGCCGGGGATCTGACCGAATAGCGAAATCAGGCCGCCGACGGTGAGGATGAAGCCGATATCGACCTGGGTCCATTTCTGCGACGTCAGGTAGACGGCTATGAAAGGACCAAATCCGGTCTGGACGTCGGCAACGAAAAAGACAAACCAGTCAAGCCCGCGCCCGCTTCGCTGCGGCATGGATGGATCTGGCTTGAGAGCTCCCTCGCGGGTTTTCGAGCGCCGACGAATATCGTGCATTGCACCAGCCAATCTCGCCTATTTCGAAGGCGGCTCCTTGGCCGGCGGCTCTTTGGCCGGCGAGTCCTTTTCTGATGCGCCGGCCGCGGCGGGTGCGGCAGGCGTTGGCGGCGCGGCAGGCGGTGCCGGCGGCGTTGAGGCTTCAGTCGGCCCCAGCAGCACGACCTGTTCGCCCGCCTTGTAGGCCGGAGCAACGCGCAGCTGGTCGCGCGTGAAATCGACGACCAGCGTTCCCGGCCTGTTTTGCGGCGGGGGCCGGAACGCATTCCACGCAACGGCAATCTGACGATTACCGACCCCGAGAAATCCGCCGAAATCGATCACCGCACCGCGCACACGTGCGGCCTTGTCGATGATGACGTCGACGATGCGGCCCATGTCCTCCCCGGTGCTGCTGCGAACCTGCTTGCCGAGCACGCCTTGCATCTGATCGCCGTCAACCACGAGCGCAGGTATTCCCGCGCCCTTTGGGTCGGGCTCCTTCGCAGGCTGAGCGTCCTTTTGGGGCTGTGCGTCCTTCTGCGGCTGGGCGTCTTTTTGAGGCTGGGCGTCCTTTTGAGGCTGAGTGCCATTGCCGGGCTGAGCTTCGGACGCCGGTGGCGCTTTCGGAGCACCATTCCCCGTACTCTGGCCTTCCGGCGCTTGAGGCGATCCGGACTGTTGAGCGTGAAGTTGAGGAATATGAATTGAATTCAACATGACCAGCGCCATCAAAGGAACCAGCAATCGAAGTGCAGACAAGGTACCGGGTGACATGGATTTCGCCCTCTGAGATGAATGACCCAGCATGCACGTAGCTTGAGAACGAGCAGATAACGCGGCGGCGCTTTGCACTGTTCCGCCATGATCAGAGCCCAGCTCGTCCCAAGCCGTGCTGACAGATCCTTGCTGGCCACGGCTGGCCCGGCAAGGAGTGTCGTCTGCACATCATATCGCCTGGCGCGTGACAACGCGACGTCGCCGAATTGCTTACGCATTGCGCAAAACAATAGAAAAAAGGCCCGGCGGAGGAGCGCCGGGCCTTTGGAGCCGCCAGGGACGTTGTGACTGCGGCTTTGCCGTTCGTCGGTTAGAAGAAGCGGCGGACGGAGAACATGCCCGAGAACACGTTCTGGTCCTTGACTTCATAGGCTGCATTGGGCTTGAAGCCTGCGATCGTTGGCGAGGTGTAGATCGCGCCCTTGTTGCCCGAGTGATGATTGGTCCACATCACCTCCGCGCCGATCGTCAGGTCGCGAACCGGACTCCAGTAGGTGCGCGAGCCTGCGCCGACCACGCGGTAATCCATGTTGCAGGTCGTAAGAGCGTTCGACAAGATTCCTGCGCCTCCGCCTGGCACATGGCGCGAGCAGAGGATCGCGTTCGCGGTGTCGTTGTAGTCGAGCACCTGCGCGCCGCCGAACACCGACGTACGCCACTCCGCATTCCAGCCGTGTTCAAAGGCGATCGATCCGCCGTAGGCAGTGGTCAGCTGCTGGCCGCTCGGCCCGACGACAAGACCGGCGCCACGCCGAGGTGTGCTGGAATAGACCGTGTCCCACACATAGCCGCCGACGATGCTTTGGTAGGCAAGATTGCTGCTGCCAAAGATGCCGAACGCGGATCCTGGAGCGATGTTATTGAAGACGTCCGTCGTGGCGCCGATCGAGTAGGTGCCGGCGACGTAAAGCGCGTCTCTTACGCCAGTCGGAAGATTGAATTTGAATGCGACGTTGACGCCGCCGCCAATCTTATCGGAGGGATTCCCGGCGAGTTCGGAGCATCCGCCAAGTGCTACCGTCGTGGTGCCTGACGTGCCGCCGCAGTTGTAGGCCACGTGATTGTTCACGAGGTTGCCCGACAGGTGGAAGCCACCCCAAGCCTGGTCGATGCGAAGCTGGCCAACGATATCCGGCCAGGTGTTGCCGCCGCGCGTGTCGACGGTCGGCGTGTTGATGCCCCACTGCGAAAGCGAGTTAGCGCCATTGTAGTTGCCGCGCTTGCGCTCCTTGCCGTCTTCCAAGGCAAGCGTAGCGGAGACGCCGTTGCCGAACTGGTGCGTGTAGGCGGCGACGAAGCGACCGCCAGCGGTATCGGGATTACCCAGCCAGCCGTTGATGCCCCATTTGGTCGCGTAAGCCCACGGGTTGTCGAAGTACGACGTGCTGGCGCGGCCAATGGTGAATCCAGCCCATTGGATCATGCCGGCGTTGACGGCGAGCGCGCCTGCCGAGCCAGCAGTGCCGACCGGCGTATCAACCTGGACGCGGATCACGGAGTAGGTTCGTAGCGTGCCGAAGCTTGTCTGCGTGCGGGTATCCGTGTTCACGTAGACGCGCGAGCGGGTGAAGAAATGATCGTGATCGCGGGTGTTCGTTGCGCTGCCGTTGCCAACGAACCAGGATTGATTCCCGGTGCCGCGGCTGTTGAAGCCGAGTTCGGCGCGAATGTGGCCGCCAATGCGTATGCAGGTATCTGTGCCCGGGATGTAATAGAACCCTGCTCCATACAGAGAGCAGATCTTTACATACTCCACAGGCTTCGCCTTCACAGGCAGATCTGCAGCCTGCGCTCCCGTCAGTGCGATCAGTCCCGCCGCCGAGCCCACAAAACAGCTTCCGAATACTCTAGTCAGATTCGCTGGCACTACGCCCCCTCCGATATTGTCGCTATCGGTGGAGATAGACTCATCCCATCATCCACCATCGGTCGTGCGTATAAGGGCAAGGCGATTGGTGCCAGCGAATTTTTCTCTCAGACTTGTGAGAGATTCTTACAGGCTATGAGAGAGCGTGCCGACGGTGCATGATCTCGCATTTGCACGTGGATACATTCGTCGACAGCAGGCACGAGAGCGCGACAGCGGTGGCGCCGTTACAAAGTTTGGAACGACTGCGACAATCTGCAGGTTGATTTGCAATCCTGAAGGCTGGAGCGGTGTCATATAGGATGCTCGACAACACAACAAGAACAATGCAGAGGGACGTCTCAGGGCATGCGCCGTTTACCACCATTGAATTCCTTGCGCGCGTTCGAAGCCGCAGCGCGCTTGCGCAGCTTCAGCTCGGCTGCGAGAGAACTCGGAGTTACGCACGGCGCCATCAGCCGTCAGGTCCGGATATTGGAACAGTTCCTCGGCGCGCCCTTGTTCGCTCCTTCCGGGCGCGGGCTTGAGCCGACCGAAGTCGGGCAGCGATTCTCCGGCGAAGTTGGAGCAGCGCTCGATCGCATTGCGTCTGCGACAGAGCGATTGATCGAGCCGTCAGCAGCCCGACTTATTCGCATCAATGCTCTGCCGACTTTCACGCTGCACTGGCTGTTTCCCCGCCTGGGTGCATTCCAGCGGTTGCATCCGAGCACCGAGGCACGTCTGTCGGCGTCGACGCAATCGTTGAAGGAACTGGGATCGACGTATGACGTCATCGTCCGCCGGCGTCCCATGACGCGAGAAGGCTATCAATGTGTGCGCTTACTTGAAGATTTCGGCACACCGGTCTGCGCCCCGCAGTTGCTGAAGGAGAAGCCGCTCAAGCAGCCTGCCGATCTGCTGAAGCACACGATTCTTGTTTCAGATACACATGCAGGTTCATGGGAAGACTGGTTGTCGGTGACCGGATTGCCGATGCCGAAAAAGAAGCTCCGCTTCGAACACTACCATGTGCTTATTCAGGCCGCGCTCGAAGGTCTTGGTGTGACACTCGGGCCTGCGGTCCTTGTTGAAGAAGACGTACGCGCGGGGCGCCTCGTCGTTGCACTCGACCGACCCCGAACGCGCTTCAAGTCGTTCTATCTTCTCTACCGAACTGATGGTCCCAACAAGCAGCGCGTGAAGGCGTTCGTCAACTGGTTGCTGGATGAAGCAGCCTGTTTCACCGACGAGATCGCTCGCACACGCTCGTTGGACGATATGGGACCTTCGTTGAGCCGGCGCGAGGAACGTTACTCCGCGGCGATATCGAGGTCGGAGTAGGTTCAGCCAACCTGTCAGCAAATCTCACAGGTGTGTGAGGAAAACTAGCTGGTACTCACCGCTCCCCCAAGGTACCGACAACGGGTACTTCGGTCGTTTCTCGACGGCAAAAGAACAATAATCTGGAGGAGCCGTGTTCGGGGTGCCGCCGACACAAGCGTTAGATCGCCGATCCGTTTTGCGGGCCGGAGCCGCGTGGGCAGGGGTTGCAATGAGCGGTTCCGTGATTGAGGCAGGAGCCGCTCAGGAACCGGTCGTGGAGACCGCGGCCGGCAAAGTTCGCGGCACAGTCGTCAACGGACTCAATCGTTTCAAAGGCATCCCCTATGCCGACGTGACTTCGGGCGACGGACGCTTCTTGCCGCCTCGGCCGCCGAGGCCTTGGCGTGGCATCCGAAACGCGTTCGAGGTCGGCCGCAGTTCTCCACAACCCGGGCGATCGCGAAACGTCGACTGGTGGGCCTGGATTACGGACGACCAGCCGCAGGGGGAGGACTGCCTAGTTCTGAATGTCTATGCGCCGGAGCCCTCTGCGACGCGCAAGCGGCCTGTGATGGTGTATCTCCATGGCGGCGGTTTCAATACCGGATCCGCTTCGACCGCAGGAACTGACGGGACGCATCTCGCACGACGTGGCGACGTCGTCGTGGTCACCATCAATCACCGTCTCAATGTGTTCGGATTCCTCTATCTTGCGAGTTTCGGCGAGCGATACGCGGAAAGCGGCAATGCGGGCATGCTCGATGCGGTCGCTGCCCTGCGATGGGTCAAGCAGAACATCGCGGCGTTCGGTGGAGATCCTGATAACGTCACGATTTTCGGACAATCGGGCGGGGCGTCCAAAGTCGCAGTGCTGCTGGCGATGCCGCAGGCGCAAGGCTTGTTTCACAAGGCGATCATTCAGAGCGCATCATCGCTGATCCGCATGGCGACGCCGGAGCAGGCGACGGCCGCCGCCAGAGGACTGCTCGACGAACTCGGCGGCGAGCGGTCCTTGGACAGACTAGGCGAGGCCTCCGCCGCCGATCTTCTGGCGGCGCGGCAGCGTTCGATCGCAAAAGCGGGCGGAATGGATAACTTCCGCCCCGTTGTCGACGGAAGGTCACTGCCAAGCCATCCCTTCGATCCCGCGGCGCCGGGCCTGGCGCAAAATATCCCGCTCCTGATCGGCGTGACCGATACCGAGCAGACGTTTTTTCTCGGGCCGGATGCGGAAAACTTCCAGCTCGGCCGGCCGCAGTCGATTGCCCGTATCGCCCGTTTCATCGGTATTTCCGAGAGCGATGCCGGCAAGCTTTACGATAGCTATGCCGTTTCCCGCAAAGGGGCTTCGCCCAGCGACATACTGATCTACGTTCTGAGCGACCAGATGTATCGCCGCAATGACACGCTAGCCGCCGATCGAAAGGCGGGGCAGGGTGGCGCGGCCGTCTATTCCTATCTCATCACCTGGCGGTCGCCGGTGCTCGATGGCCGGCTCAAGTCACCGCACACGTTGTGCATCCCGTTTGTCTTCGGGACCTATGATGCCGCCGCACTGATGATAGGTACCGGTTCGAACCGTGTGGCGCTTTCACAGAAGATGATGGGAGCGTGGGCCAGCTTCGCCGAAGCGGGCGTGCCGCGTGCACAAGGGCTGCCGCAATGGGAGGCCTACAACGCCAACACCCGGCCGACCATGATCCTCGATGATGAATGCAGGATGGAGAGCGATCCCCGGAAAGCAGACCGTATCGCGCTCGACAACTATCCGCTTTACGCGCCCGAAGCGGCCGCTCGCCGCGCCGCTCCCGCCTCCCGCTAGCAAGAGAGATCGAACGCGATGGCGGAAATTACCGCTCCTATTGAACACGAGACGCCAGGGCGTTTCGCCATCCTGACGGCGCGCGTCCGGCAGTTCGCGACGCCAACGGCTATCGTGTCGCTCCTGCTTGCATTGCTGCTGGTTTTCCTTGTCGCGAATCCGTTGTTCCAGCTCGTGCGGGAAAGCTTGACCAATGCCAAGACTGGCGAACTCACCTTCGCCAACTACCTCGCGGCGTTTGCACGGCCGCGTTATGTGCAGGCGTTCATCAATTCGCTGCAGCTTGGCGTCTGTGTTGCGGTTGCCGCGGGCGCTATCGGCGTGCCCCTGGCCTGGGCGGTGTCGCGTACCGACATGCCATGGCGCAATATCGTGCATGGCATGGTGATCGGTTCGTTTCTGATCCCGCCCTTCGTCGGTGCTATTGGCTGGATTCTTCTGGGCGGTCCGAACGCGGGCTGGATCAACCGCATCTACATGGCGGTCACCGGTGCGTCGTCCGGTCCATTCAACATCTTCAGCTTCGGCGGTCTCGTTCTCGTTATCTCGCTTTACGTCTTTCCGCTGGTGTACGTGTTTACCAAGTCGGCGCTCGATCTCGTCTCGACGGAAATGGAGGAGGCGGCCGCCATTCTCGGCTCGGGCCCTGCGAGCACGACGTTACGCATTACGCTTCCGCTGGTGCTGCCGTCCATCCTCGGCAGTCTCTTTATCGTCTTCCTCGAAGTGCTTGGCCTGTTCGGCACTGCGGCGCTCATCGCAATTCCAGCCGGTTTCAATGTTGTGACGACGCAGCTCGCCGCATTCTTTGAGAATCCGGTCCGGGTCGAGGTCGCGGCTGCCTTTTCGATGCCGCTGATTGTGATCACGATCGTACTGCTCGGAGCGCAGCGACTGCTGCTGGCACGCAAGGGCTATGTCACCGTCAGCGGCAAGGGCGGCCACCGGTCGCTGATGCGGCTCGGTGCTTTCCGCTGGATCATGCTCGCCTATGCGGCTCTGATTGGTCTGCTGTCGGTGGTCGCGCCGATGTATATCATCCTGCAAAGCGCCTTCACCAGGGCGTGGGTCAAGGGTTTGACGCCTGACAATCTGACGCTCGCCAACTTCTACCAGGCGCTCGTCGGCCAGCCGTCGATTCGGCAGTCGCTGTTCAACACGTTCCACTATGCGTTCTGGGCGGCGACCATTTGTACCGTGCTGGGATTTGCGGTCGCTTACATCGCGCGGCGAAGGCTGCTGCCGTTCGCATCGGCGTTGTCGAGCATCACTCTCGCACCCTTCGCGGTGCCCGGAATCGTGCTCGCGATCTGCTTCTATGCGGCCTACGCGCCGCCGCCGTTCTCGCTCTACGGGTTCGGTGCGCTGATCGTCATCGCCTTCGTGACGCGGTTTCTTCCCATTGCGTTCGTCAATTCGAACTCGGCCATCCAGGGACTTCACCCCGAACTCGAAGAGGCGGTGCGGATCGCGGGCGGATCGCAGGGCCGGGCCGTATGGAATGTCGTGCTGCCCGTCCTGAAGATGTCCCTGCTCGGGAGCTGGCTCCTGATTTTCGTGATCGGCACGCGCGAACTTTCGACGGCGATGTTCCTGTCAGGGCCGCAAACGCGGGTTGTATCGGTCCTGACGATCGAAATGAGCGAACAGGGGCAATACGAGATCCTTTCGGCAATCGCCGTACTGCTTCTGCTTGTGACCGGAATTGTCGTGGCGATCGGCACCAAGATCGTCGGACGCGACTTTATGCTGAGGCGAACGTGATGGAAAAGCTGCGACTGAGTGGCATCTCTAAGCGATTCGGCGACGTGACCGTCGTCGACCAGCTCAATCTGACGATGCGGGCCGGGGAGTTCGTTTCGCTGCTTGGCCCCTCGGGCTGCGGCAAGACGACGACACTGCGAATGATCGCGGGCTTTATCGCGCCGACCGCGGGTACGGTCGAACTCGATGGCAGACGGTTGTCCTCCTCATACGAGTTCCTGCCGCCCGAAAAGCGGCGAATGTCGATGATCTTTCAGAGCTATGCATTGTGGCCGAACATGACGGTCGAGCAGAACGTCGCGTTCGGCCTCAAAATGCGAAAAGTACCGAAAGAGGAAATGCGCAAACGGACCGCGGAAATTCTCGACGTCGTTCGGCTCGGTCAACTCGCCTCACGCTATCCGAACGAGCTGTCCGGCGGGCAGCAGCAGCGTGTGTCGCTGGCACGCGCGCTGGTCGTAAAGCCCGAAGTCCTGCTGCTCGATGAGCCGCTGTCGAATCTCGACGCCAACCTGCGCGAGGAAATGCGTGGCGAGATACGACGGTTGCACAACGAGTTCGGCATCACCTCGATCTATGTGACGCACGATCAGGCGGAAGCCATGACGACGTCGGACCGGATCGCCATCATGAGCGAAGGCAGGATCGAGCAGATCGACGACCCGCTCACCCTCTACAACAAACCCAAGACTCGCTATGTCGCCGAGTTCATCGGCCGGTCGAATATTCTCGACGGCAAAGTGAAGGGCGAGGGCGTCTCGTTTTGCGGCTTTGACGTGCCGTCGGCGCGGTTGAAGGCGGCGGGCCCGATCGCGACGGAGATCTTTTCGCTGCGTTCGCAAAACATCGGTCTGCATGCGGCGCGACCTGCAAATGGCGACAGTATTGTTCTGCCCGGCAGCATCGTTGACCGTTCGTTCCTGGGCGAGACCTGGGATTATGCCCTGCAGCTTGCAGACGGCAGTCTCAAGCTGCGTGTGACCTCGCCACCCACAAGCATCTTTGACGTCGGCCAGAACGTCTTCATCGAGATCGACCCCGCAAATATCGTCCCTATCCAGGAGGATAAGCATGCTTGAGCAGACAGAGCCAGGCCGGGAGGCCGGCCTTGCATCCTCCGGACCGTTGTCCCGTTTCAAGGTTCTCGACCTCACTCATGCGCGGTCGGGCCCATCGTGTGTCCGGACACTGGCGGATTGGGGCGCCGACGTTATCCGGATCGAGCAGCCGCCTGCGGCCGAAGAGCTCGATGAGGTCGTGGGCAAGCGCGACGGCTCCGATTTCCAGAATCTGCATCGCAACAAGCGTGCATTGACGTTGAATCTGAAATCGGACGCTGGCAAACGTATCTTCTACAAGCTGGCCGCCGGCGCGGATGTCATCGTCGAAAACATGCGGCCCGGAGTAGCGAAACGCCTGGGTGTCGATTTCGAGGCTGTCCAAGCGATCAACCCGCGGATCGTATACGGCTCGATTTCCGGGTTCGGCCAGTACGGGCCTTACGCCGAGCGTCCGTCGCTCGACCAGGTCGCGCAAGGCATGTCGGGCATCATGTCGATCACCGGTTTGCCGGGCGACGGGCCGGTGCGGGTTGGCATTGCTGTCACTGATCTGGTGGCTGGAGCCTTTCTGGCACAAGGTCTTCTGGTCGCGCTGCTTGATCGCGAGGTGACGGGAAAGGGGCGATGGGTACAGACGTCGCTGATCGAAGCTGGAATCGCGCTACTCGATTTTCAGGCCACGCGATGGCTGATGAAGAAGGATGTTGCAACCCAGGAAGGGAATTTCCATCCGACAGTTACGCCGACCGGCCTCTACGCCACATCAGACGGCTACCTGAATCTCTCGGCTTCCGGCAATCGCATCTTCCGCAAGTTTGCCGGGGTGATCGGCCAGCCGCAACTCGCGACCGATCCGCGGTTCAACAGCAGCGAGGCGCGCGCAAGAAACCGGGCTGAACTGAACAGGTTGATCGGCGAGGTTCTCAAGTCGAAGACAAGTCGTGAGTGGTTCGAGGCGATGATCGCCGAAAACATACCGTGTGGACCAGTCTATCACATCAACGATGTCTTCAGCGATCCGCAGGTCAAAGAGCTGCGCATTGCGCGGCCAGTACGTCACCCACGGCTCGGCGATATCGAGCTCGTAGCGCAGCCTTTCGAGATCACCGGTTATGATCGCGGTTTGAGAACGGCCACTCCGTCGCTCGGCCAGCATAACGATGAAATTCTGACCGGCCTCGGCTTCGACTCGCAGGAGATTGGAAGCCTGAGGGAGCAACGCGTCATCTGATGTCTTTTGCAAGGTCTTGAAAGGGCGTTCCATGAACATGAATCGCAGGGAGCTGCTCGGCGGGCTCGGCGCTGTTGCGGCTATCCCGTTGGTGGGGTCGGCGGCATCGGCGGAAGACCCGGCCGAGAAAGCTTATTTTGCCGAGCTCTACAACAAGGCGAAAGGTGAAGGCGAACTCACCTGGTATATCGGACATTGGCGCACGGAGACTGCTGAACGCATCGGCGGCATGTTCTCGGAACTGTATCCAGGCGTGAGGTGCAATGTGGTGCGCGCCACCGGACAGGTGCTTTATCAGCGCCTCACGCAGGACATGCGCGCTAAGGTCGCAAACTGCGATGTCTTCAGTTCAACGGATCTTGGCCAATATGTGAGCCTGCGGGAACAGAAACTGCTGCTGCCGTTCAAGCCGCGGCGGCTGGTAGAGTGCGAGCCTCTCGCGCGCGATTTCGATCCCACGCATCAGATCACCATTACCGACGCGAACACGACGGTCATGTGCTACAACACCAACCTGGTGAAGGCCGAGGACGCGCCGAAGCGCTGGACCGATCTTCTCGATCCGAAATGGATGAATCAGGTTGCCGTGGCGCATCCCGGCTTCAGTGGCGCGATGGGAGGCTGGGTCCTCACTATGACCAATCTGTATGGTTGGGAGTACTTCGAGAAGCTGAAAGCAAACAAGCCTTTTGTCGGAAGATCGCTCGTAGACCCGCCGACATCGATCGGCTCGGGCGAACGCAAGGTTGGCATTGGTCCAGGAAATCTTACGTTGAACCTGGCGGCGAAGGGCACGCCGCTGCAGACCGTCTATCCTGACGACGGAACCATCATCGGCTTCAGCCCGACCAGCATTCTCACCTCCTCGGTGCGTCCGAACGCTGCCAAACTGTTCGTTGAGTTCCTGCTGAGCAGGGAGGCGCAGACCGCCGCGACCAAGGAGTTCACGACACCAACGCGGCTCGACGTACAGCCGCAGCCTGGCGTATCGCGGATCAGCGAACGCAAGGGCCTCACGCGCGATGCGGATCAATTGCACCGGGAGCTGCCGGAATTGATCGAAAAATGGCGCGATACCTTCGGTGTCTAGCAGGCGGAATGCCTTTCTGCTGCTGCCCCTGAGGGCCGCGCAAAGGCAAGGGGGCAAACATGGTCTTTGATCGCAGGGCGTTTTTGAGGTCATCGCTTGCTGCCGGCGCGGCGGCCTCGCTGCCGGGCAACGGGTTCGCCCAAGGCAATGCAGACTATTTTGCCGCGCTTTACGAACAGGCAAAGCGCGAAGGCGAGCTCACCTGGTACATTGCACACTGGCGAGTCGAAATCGCCGAGCGCGTTGCCAGGAGGTTCGCTGAAGTCTATCCGGAGGTGAAATGCAACGTCGTCCGCGCGACCGGGCAGGTCATCTATCAGCGTCTTAGTCAGGATCTGAAAGCGAAAGTCGCAAACTGCGACGTATTCTCGTCGACAGATCTCGGCCAATACGTTTCGCTCAAGGCAGCGAAACATCTGATGCCGTTCGCGCCGAAGAATCTCGCCGACTGCTCGCCGTTGATAAGAAACTACGATCCCGACGATGCCTACACGATCACCGACGGCAACACGACGGTGATGTGTTACAACGGCGATCTGGTCGCTGCGGCCGAGGCGCCGGGAAAGTGGCTCGATCTGATCGACCCGAAATGGAAGGGGCAGGTGGCGGTCGCTCATCCCGGCTTCAGCGGAGCCATGGGTGGCTGGGTGCTGTCCATGAACAACCTCTACGGCTGGGAGTTCTTCGAGAAGCTCAAGGCGAACCGGCCGCAGGTGGGCCGCTCCCTGACCGACCCGCCGACGACGGTCGCATCCGGCGAGCGCAAGATCGGAATTGGGTCGGGCGCGAGCGTGTTCGGTTATGCGGCTCGCGCGACGTCGCTGAAGGGCGTGTATCCGGAGGACGGCGCGATCGTGAGCTTTAGTCCCACCGGGATTGTCGCGACGACGGTTCATCCGAATGCGGCGAAGCTGTTTGTCGAGTTCCTGCTGAGCAAGGAGTCGGCCGCGATCACGGCAAGCGAATTCACCGTTCCGGTGCGAACCGACATCACGCCGGCTCCGGGCATTCATCCGCTTGGCACGCTCAAGGGGATAACCAAGAATCCCACCGAGTTGAATGAGAAGCTGCCTGAACTGATTGAGCGCTGGCGCGACACGTTCGGCGTGTAGCGCCGAACCGGCTCGCACAGGCCTATGAGACGCAACTGCAGAAGGATGAAGCTCCCATGACCGGCCAACCCGCAACGCGAACGAAGACCTACGCGGATGGCCAGTTGCCGGTATCGATTTCCGAGGGCATCGGCGTCATCACCTTCAACAACCCGACCAAGCTGAATGCCATTTCCGCCGAGATGGCCGAAGGGTTGGCCGCCGCGTTGAATGACATGCGCGACGATCCCGAAGTGAAGGTCGTGATCCTGACCGGGGCAGGAGACAAGGCATTTATTTCCGGCGGGGATATCAGCCAGTTCGAGAAGACGCGGCCGAATGCGGAAGTCGCGAGCCGTTCGGCGGAGCGCTTTCGCCAACGCCAGGCGGCGCTCGCCGATTTTCCAAAACCGACGATTGCGGCCATTCGCGGCTACTGTCTCGGCGGTGGACTCGGAACGGCGCTCAACGCCGACATCCGGTTTGCATCGACCGATGCGAAGTTCGGTATTCCCGCCGCGCGTCTGGGCATTGCCTACGGCTTTGAGGGGTTGAATCGGCTCGTTGCGCTGGTCGGTCCATCCCGTGCGCGGCTCATCCTCTACACCGGTGCGCGTTTCAATGCCGAGGAGGCTCTTGCTTTCGGCCTGATCGATCGGTTGCTGCCGCCGGACCGACTGTGGTCCGAGACCCTAGAGATCGCGCGCCAGATCGCCCGCAATGCGCCGCTGGCGATCGCCGCCGCCAAGATCACGATCAGTCAGATCCTGAAGGATGCGCAGGATCGCGATATGGGCGCCGTTCGCGAAATTGGACGCATCTGCATGGACAGCGCTGATTTCAAGGAAGGGCGGACCGCCTTCATGGAAAAGCGTCCGCCGCAATTTCAGGGACGTTGAAGAAGGTGGCCCGACGAAAACATGGAGGCGCAAGATGGGCGGGGCTGATCGTCATCCAAGCCGGCGCGAGATCGTCTCCGGCGCAACTGCGGCACTGGGACTGACCATGGTTCTTCCTGCGGGAGCGGACCGCGCGGCGGCGGCGACGGAGAGCGTGACCGTTGAAATCGAAAGCGGCAAGCTGCGAGGAACACGGGAGAATGGAGCTATCAACTTCAAGGGTGTCCCGTATGCCGCCGACACAAGCGGAGCCAACCGGTTCATGGCGCCGCGTCCGGTTGCGAATTGGAGTGGCACACGCGACGCACTCGGCTACGGCGATCGCTGTCCGCAGGTTCGCGAATATCGCACCGGCGCATTTGGCTGGCTCGCACCAAGCGAACCTTTTAGCGAAAACTGCTGTGTCTTGAATATCTTCACGCCGCGCCTCGATTCCGGTGCGCGGCGGCCCGTCATGTTCTACATCCACGGTGGCGGCTATATCACTGGCGCCGGCTCGGGTCCCGCGCTCGAGGGCAGCAA
The DNA here is from genome assembly GCF_031157255.1 of Bradyrhizobium sp. LHD-71. Classification (GTDB taxonomy): domain Bacteria; phylum Pseudomonadota; class Alphaproteobacteria; order Rhizobiales; family Xanthobacteraceae; genus P52-10. The sequence goes on from NZ_JAVIFX010000016.1 coordinate 74,109, forward strand.
CCTCGCGAAATTCGGCGACGTGATCGTCGTCACGATCAACCACCGCCTCAACGTTTTCGGCCATACCAATCTCGGCCATCTCGATGCTGAACTTTTCGGCGACGCGGTCAATGCGGGGCTGCTCGACATCGTCGCAGCACTGCAGTGGGTGAAGAAGAACATTTCTGCGTTCGGCGGCGACCCCGGCAACGTCACGCTCTTCGGTCAATCCGGCGGTGGCTCGAAGATCGTGTTGCTGATGGCCATGCCGGCTGCCAAAGGGCTGTTCCATCGCGCCGTCGACATGAGCGGCGCGACCGGTTTCAGTCCGAGCAAGGTGTCGGCCACCGAGCCGTTCACGAATGAAATTCTAAAGACGCTTGGTATCGACAGGACCAATCTTCGCAAGCTGCAGGAACTCCCGATCGACGCGTTATTGAAAGCACGAGCTGCTGCGATCACCGCGCTGAAATCCGACGGCTCGCGCCCGGTGGTCGATGGTCGCCATCTGCCGGCTGCGCCGACGAGTGTCGAAGGTCTGGCAATTCATGCGAACGTGCCGCTGATGATAGGCACGGTCGACACGGAGTCGACCTATTACCTGGCAGCCGACATGCGGAACTTCACCGTCACCGCAGAGCAGGTGAAGGCGCGGATCAAGGATCAGTTCAAGATCGATGACACCAAAGCGCTTACGATCATGGATACCTACGCCAAGGCTGAACCAAAGCGGACGGGCGCCGACATTTTGATCGCGCTCGCAACAGATGTGCAGTTTCGCAATGCCATCATTCGCGGTGCGGAAGCCAAGGCAAACGACCAGAAGGCGCCGGTCTATCTTTATAATTTCACCTGGTACGCGCCGGCCGATGGCGGCGTCTACCGTGCGCCGCATACGATCGACATTCCGTTCGTCTTTGGCAACACCGATAAGTCGGTGGCGCTCACTGGCAGTGGGGCCGAGCCGGCTGAAGTCGCGCGCAACGTGATGTCAGCATTTGTCGCGTTCGCGCGGAACGGAAATCCAAACAATCCGCATCTGCCTGAATGGAAGCCGTACGACACGACAACGCGCGCAACGATGACGTTCAACGTGAAATGCGCCGTCGTGAGTGATTTTCGCGGCGCCGAGCGTCGCGCAAGCGCCGACCTGCGGCTCGAGGCTAATCGGCGTCCGCTGCTGAAATACAGCGAGTAGGCCGCAGGCAACCCGCGGGTCAAACCGGCGGCCAGGCCTTCAAGGTGATTTGCGCGATCTTGCGCAGATCGTCTCGACTGGCGCCGCCTGCGGCCTGCACGGCCATACCCTGCACAATTGCGCAAATGTATCGGGCGAGGTCGGCTGGATCGGCGTGGCGGGGCAGGTCGTCTTCAGCCACGGCGCGTGCGAAACGCAGGCGCAGATCCTCTTCGCCCTTCGCGCGCCGCGTCATCAGTTCCTGCTTGATGGTTTCGGCTGCGTCGCCGCAGCAGAGAGCGCCCTGCACGGCAAGGCATCCCGGTGGATTCTCGGGATCGGTAACAGCGTCGGCTGCCTCATAGAGGAGGTGCTCGACGACTTCGTGCGCCGTCGGCATGGCCAATGCCGCTTGAAAATAGCCACCGGGCCCATCGACGTAGCGGTCGAGCGCCTTGCGGAACAGTTCTTCCTTGTTGCCGAAAGCTGCATAAAGGCTCGGCTTGGTAATGCCGATGGCCTCGGTCAGATCAGCGATCGACGTGCCTTCGTAACCCTGTCGCCAAAACAGGTGCAGCGCCTGGTCCAGCGCCCTGTCGATATCGAACTCGCGCGGGCGGCCCATTACTGACATTTCTGGGTCCTCCAAGGTTCTATACGTTCTATACCTTTCGTTAGATAAGTCTCTTGACAGGTCCTGTCGATCCCCCATTTATACCGAACGTTACGAATGTGTGCATTGCAGCGTTTGCACCGCACAGTGAATCCGATGGGGCCGATGATGAAAATCCTTCTTGGTATCAATAAGTTATTCACTGCCGGCGTCGCCATCACGTTGCTCGGGGTCGCGGGAGGTGTCGCTTTTCTGAACGGTCCGGCCGATCGCGCAAAGGCTGAAAGCGCCGCGGAAGCGCCCGCCGCGGTGGTAGCGTCCGTCGCCGTGGTTTCGGCGCGCGAGGTTTCGCCGACGGAGGAGTTTTCCGGCCGACTTGAAGCAGTTGAGCGGGTGGAGATCCGCTCGCGTGTCTCCGGGGCGATCCAGGAAATCCATTTCCGTGAAGGCGCCCTTGTCCACAAGGGCGATCTGCTGATCCGTATCGATCCCTCGCTCTATGCTGCGGATGTTGCACGCGCCGAGGGACAAGTCGCCGCGGCGCAGGCTCGGCTGGTGCTGACCAAGGGTGATCTCGAGCGTGGCCAGCAACTATCGGATTCGCGTACGATTTCGCAGCGTGAACTCGACAACCGCATCAACGCCTTTCGCGAAGCGGAGGCCAATGTGAAGGCGGCGGAAGCGGCCTTGCGGACGGCGCGTCTCAATCTCGACTACACCGAGGTTCGGGCGCCAGTTGCGGGGCGGGTCGGCAAGGTCGAATACACGGTCGGCAATCTCATCGTTGCCGGCCCCGGAGCACCAGTGCTGACGACGCTCGTTTCAGTCAATCCGATCTACGCGAGCTTCAATGCTGACGAAGAAGTGGTGACGCGCGCGCTGGCTGCGCTCGACGATCAATCGGCAGCAAGAGACATCGGTAGCATTCCTGTCGAGATGAACACCAGCGCAAGCCCGGCGACGCATAAAGGTCGCGTGCAATTCATCGACAACCAAGTCGATGCGCGCAGCGGTACCGTGCGTGTACGCGCCATCTTCGACAACACGGATGGCCGGTTGATGCATGGTCAATTCGCTCGACTTTCCATGGGACAGCCGAGGACCGAGAAGACCTTGCTCATCAGTGAGCGCGCAATCGGCACGGACCAGAACAAGAAGTTCGTGATGGTCGTCGACGATTCGAACAAGGCTGAGTATCGCGAAATCAGTCTCGGTGCGTCCGTCGATGGGCTTCGCGTCGTCACCAACGGCTTGAAGGCCGGCGAGCGCATCGTCGTCAACGGCCTGCAGCGTGTGAGACCGGGCGCTCTCATCAAGCCCGAGCTGGTCAAGATGACCTTCGCGAAGACGCAAAGCGCGGAGGCGCGAAGCAACTAAGCACCTCAAGCCGCCCGTGCGCGGGCGGCTTTTTCCATCAAACGCCGGAGTCCCGGAGCCCCTGAAGGCTGCGTCAGGACTGTTGCGTGTAGTTCTCAAGCGTTTGCAGAGATAACGTCATGAACTTTTCCAAATTCTTCATCGACCGGCCGATCTTCGCAGGCGTCCTTTCGGCGCTGATCTTCCTGGCCGGCCTTCTGTCGTTGCCGGCGCTTCCGATCTCGGAATATCCGGAGGTCACCCCGCCGATCATCGTCGTGCGTGCCCAGTATCCCGGCGCCAATCCGAAGGTGATCGCCGAGTCGGTTGCGACGCCGATCGAGGAACAGATCAACGGCGTCGAGGGGATGCTGTATATGAGCAGTCAGGCCACGACGGACGGCCTGATGACGCTCAACGTGACTTTCCGTCTGGGCACCGATCCCGACAAGGCGCAGCAACTCGTACAGAACCGCGTGGCCCAGGCCGAACCGCGGTTGCCCGAAGTCACGCGGCAGCTCGGCATCACGACGGTGAAGAGTTCGCCCGACATGACGCTGGTCGTCCACCTGCTCTCGCCGAATGACCGGTACGACATGACGTATTTGCGCAATTACGGCGTGCTGAACGTCAAGGATCGGCTCGCCCGCATCCCTGGTGTCGGCCAGGTCGTAATCTGGGGCGCCGGCGACTATGCGATGCGGATCTGGCTCGATCCACAGAAGGTCGCCGAGCGCGGCTTGTCACCGGCCGACGTCGTGCGCGAGATCAGGGCGCAGAACGTCGAAGCTGCAGCGGGAATGATCGGCGCATCGCCGAACGTGCCGGAAATCGACCTGCAGCTGCCGATCAACGCGCAAGGCCGGCTCGACAGCGAGGAGCAGTTCGGCGACATCGTCGTTAAGAGCGGCCAGAATGGCGAGGTCACGCGGCTGCGCGACGTCGCGCGCATTGAGCTCGGCGCCTCGGAATATGCATTGCGCTCGCTGCTCGACAACAAGCCGGCCATCGGCATGGGCGTATTTCAGGCGCCCGGTTCGAACGCTCTCGAGATCGCCAACAACGTTCGCGCGGTGATGGAGGAGATCAAGGAGAACATGCCGGAAGGCGTGGAGTACCGCATCGTCTATGATCCGACGCGGTTTGTCCGCGCCTCGATCGAAGCCGTCGTTCACACGCTGCTCGAGGCGGTCGCGCTGGTGGTGCTCGTCGTCATCCTGTTCCTGCAGACCTGGCGTGCCTCGATCATTCCGCTGATTGCCGTCCCGGTATCGATCATCGGCACGTTTGCGGTGATGTACATCTTCGGGTTCTCGATCAATGCGCTCAGCCTGTTCGGCCTGGTGCTGGCGATCGGCATCGTCGTCGACGATGCGATCGTTGTGGTCGAGAACGTGGAGCGCAACATCGAAGAGGGCCTGTCGCCGCGTGATGCGGCGTATCGAGCGATGCGCGAAGTGTCGGGGCCGATCATCGCAATCGCACTGGTGCTGGTCGCGGTGTTCGTGCCGCTCGCCTTTATCAGTGGGCTCACGGGACAGTTCTATCGGCAGTTCGCGCTGACCATCGCCATTTCCACGGTGATCTCGGCGATCAATTCGCTGACGTTGTCGCCTGCGCTCGCGGCCAACCTTCTCAAGGCGCACGACGCGCCGAAGGACTGGCTGAGCCGCGCGATGGACAAGGGCCTCGGCTGGTTCTTCAGGCGGTTCAACGCGGTCTTCCGCCGCAGTTCTGAGGCCTATGGCGGCGGCGTCAGGCGGGTGATATCCCGCAAGGTGGTGGTCATGGGCGTGTATATCGCGTTGATCGCTGTCACTTATGGTCTCTTCAAGGCTGTGCCCGGCGGCTTCGTGCCGGGCCAGGACAAGCAGTACCTGATCGGCTTTGCCCAGCTGCCTGACGGTGCAACGCTGGACCGCACCGAGGACGTGATCCGCCGCATGACGGAGATTACGTTGAAGCAGCCGGGCGTCGAGAGCGCGGTGGCGTTTCCGGGGTTGTCGATCAACGGCTTCACCAATTCATCGAACGCCGGGATCGTCTTCTCGGTCTTGAAACCGTTTGAAGAGCGCAAGGATCCTTCGCTGAATGCGGTTGCGATTGCGCAGGAGCTGAACAAGAAGTACGCCGCCATCCAGGATGCGTTCATCGCGATGCTGCCGCCGCCGCCGGTCAACGGTCTCGGCACCACAGGCGGCTTCAAGCTGCAGATCGAAGATCGGGCCGGGCTCGGCTACGAAGCGCTCGACACCGCCACCAAGGCATTCATGGCCAAGGCGATGCAGACGCCCGAGCTCACCGGCCTGTTCTCCAGTTATCAGGTGAACGTGCCGCAGCTCTATGCGGACATCGACCGCACACGGGCGCGCCAGCTCGGCGTGCCGGTCACGAGCGTGCTCGAGACGATGCAGATCTATCTCGGCTCGCTGTATGTGAACGACTTCAACAAGTTCGGCCGCACCTATTCAGTGCGCGTGCAAGCTGATGCGCCGTTCCGCGCGCGTGTCGGCGACATCGGTTCGCTGCGCGTGCGGTCCGACTCCGGCGAGATGATTCCGCTTTCGGCCGTGCTGCGCGTGAAGGAGAGCGCAGGACCAGAGCGCGCAATGCGCTATAACGGCTTTCTCACCGCCGATATCAACGGCGGCGCCGCGCAAGGATACTCCTCCGGGCAGGCGCAGGATGCGGTGAAGCGCATCGCCGCCGAGACGCTGCCGAAGGGTATTTCGTTCGAATGGACGGATCTGACCTACCAGGAGATCATCGCCGGCAACTCGTCGCTGATCGTGTTTCCGGTCGCGTTGTTCCTGGTATTTCTCGTGCTCGCGGCCCAGTACGAAAGCCTGACCCTGCCGCTGTCGATCATCATGATCGTGCCGATGGGACTGCTGGCGGCAATGTTCGGCGTGTGGGTGACGGCTGGAGACAACAACGTCTTCACGCAGATCGGCCTGATCGTCTTGGTCGGACTATCAGCCAAGAACGCGATTCTGATCGTCGAATTTGCGCGCGAGCTGGAGTTCGAAGGTCGAAGTCCGATCCAGGCTGCGATCGAAGCCAGTCGGCTGCGGCTGCGGCCGATCCTGATGACGTCGATGGCGTTCATCATGGGTGTCGTTCCGCTGGTTACGTCCACCGGCGCGGGCGCGGAAATGCGCCATGCGATGGGCATTGCGGTCTTCGCCGGCATGATCGGCGTGACGGCGTTCGGCATCTTCCTGACACCGGCCTTTTATGTGCTGTTGCGTGCGCTTTCGGGCAACAGGCCTTTCCCGCGGCACGACGTTGCAACCGAGACGGCCTTAGTGCCAGCCATGAAGGAAAAGGAAGAAACGCACCGGGCCGCCTGAAGGCTAAACCGAACCTGACGACCTCGGCTCCGCCAGGTCTGAGAGTTCTGGGGACTTAAACGGGAGCTCTTGTCGCGGAGCTCCCGTTTTTATGCCGTTTGCCGGTCCGAAAGGCAGCGGTTGCCGCCATTTACGGCGAATGTGACTTCGATTCGCCGCGGAAAATGTTGGAAATTCATTCGCTTGCCCCTATTCTGCGGCCGTCCTGGGCAGGTCACGAGACATTTTCCATGCGTTGGTTTATCGGCATCTTTCTGATCGCTGCGCTGGCGGCGCTTGGCTACGGCTGGCCGCACATCGAGCCGTACCTGCGCCTGGAACGGACGTCCGCTGCGACGGCTGCGGCGCCCGTTGTTAACGAAATCGCCGTTGAAGCCCAGCGCGTTAAGATTGGTGCCATTCGACGCCAGATCGAGGCGGTCGGAAGCCTGCGCTCCGACGAGTCCGTGATGATCCGTCCTGAGATCTCCGGCCGCGTCGCCGAAATCCTCTTCAAGGAGGGCGCCAAGATTTCGCGCGGCGAACCGCTGGTCCGACTGGATGCATCGGTCGCGAAGGCGCAGGTCGCGCAGCAGGCCGCGAGCGTGACTCTCAGTCGCGCCAATCAGGAGCGCGCAGCGGATCTGATGGCCAAGGGGGCAGGATCGCCGCGCACCCACGACGAGGCTCTGGCCAAGATGCGCGCCGATGAGGCGGCGTTGGCGCTGGCGCAGGCGACGCTGGAAAAGTCGACCTTGCTCGCACCGTTCGACGGTGTGCTCGGGCTGCGCAGGATAAGCGTCGGCGATTACGTCAATCCCGGCCAGGATATCGTGAACATCGAGAACCTGGAGGCGATGAAGGTCGATTTCCGCATTCCGGAGGTGTTCGCCCTGCAGTTGAAGGTGAGCCAGACGATTCGGGTTTCCTTCGACGCCATTCCCGGCAAGACATTCGAGGGAAGCGTCTACGCGATCGACCCGGCGCTCGATCCGAACGGGCGCGCTGTCATCCTGCGCGCGCGCATGGCCAACATCGACAGCCTTCTGCGATCCGGCATGTTCGCACGTGTCGTTCTGTTGCTGGACGACACGACGCAAAGTGTTCTCGTTCCGGAATCGGCGCTCGTGCCTGTGGGGCAGGAGCATTTCGTCTTTCAGGTCGTCGGCGGACGCGCGAGCCTGACGAAGATCAAGATCGGTCAGCGACGCGCCGGCGAAGTCGAGGTTGCGGAAGGCCTGTCCCGTGACGCGATCGTCGTCTCGGAAGGTGCCCTCAAGCTGCGCGACGGCTCGCTGATCCGCGCTCGCACGGCGGATTGATCCGTGCGCATCTCAGACCTCTGTATACGCCGGCCGGTCTTCGCGACTGTTCTGAGCCTCGTCGTTGTGCTGGTCGGCCTCGTGGCGTTCAGCCGTCTGGCGGTCCGCGAGTATCCCAACATCGACCCTCCGGTCGTTCTCGTTCAGACCGACTACCGCGGCGCGAGTGCCGAAGTGATCGAGAGCACCGTCACGCGTGTGCTTGAGGAATCGATCGCCGGCATCGAGGGCATCGACTATCTCCGCTCGACCACGCGTCAGGAGCGCAGCCAGATCTCGATCCGGTTCAAGCTTGGTCGCGACGTCGAGGCGGCCGCCAACGACGTGCGCGATCGCGTGAGCCGCGTGCGACGCAGGCTTCCGACCGAAATCGACGAGCCGGTCATCTCCAAGGTCGAGGCGGACGCGCAGCCTGTCCTCTATCTGGCATTCTCCTCCGACCGCCACTCTCCACTCGAAATCACCGACTTCGCCGACCGCTTCGTGAAGGACCGGATTCAGTCGGTGACGGGGGTCGCCGAGGCGCGGATTTTCGGCGAGCGGCGCTATGCGATGCGCATCTGGCTTGATGCGGCACGGCTTGCCGCGTACGCGCTCACGCCGCAGGACGTCGAAAACGCCCTGCGGGCGCAGAACGTCGAGGTGCCGGCCGGACGGATCGAGGGCCGGGACACGGAATTTACGGTGCTCGCGGAGACGGACCTGCGCGTGCCGGACCAGTTCGGCGCCATCATTGTCAAACAGGCTTCGGGCTTCCCGGTCCGGGTGCGCGACGTGGCCCGGGTCGAACGCGGTCCGCTCGAGGAGCGCGTTTCCGTGCGCTTCAATGGCAAACCGGCGGTGTCGATCGGCGTCGTCAAGCAGGCGGTGGCGAACCCGCTGGATATTTCCAAAGGCGTTCGTGCGGAGCTGCCCGGCATTCTCGAGATTTTGCCGGAGGGAATGAGCGCTGAGGTGGCGCACGACACTTCCGTTTTCATTCAGGCCTCGATCGACTCGGTGTTCAGAACCATCGGCGAGGCCATCCTCCTCGTCATCCTGGTCGTGTTCCTGTTCTTGCGGAACTTCCGTGCGACACTGATCCCGGTCGTGACGATCCCTGCGTCGCTGCTCGGCGCCTTCGCGATCATGTATGCGCTCGGCTTCACTGTGAACACACTGACGCTGCTGGCGATGGTGCTGGCGATCGGCCTGGTCGTCGACGATGCCATCGTCGTGCTCGAGAACATCTATCGCCACATCGAGGAAGGCATGTCGCCGATGGCTGCCGCGTTCAAGGGCAGCAAGGAGATCGGCTTCGCGGTGATCGCGATGACGCTGACGCTCGCGGCGGTGTACGCGCCGATCGGTTTCATGTCTGGCACCACGGGGCGGCTGTTCACCGAATTCGCCTGGGCGCTCGCAGGCGCGGTCATCATTTCCGGCTTTGTCGCGCTCACCCTCAGCCCGATGATGTGCGCGCGCATGCTGAAGCACGAGCCGAAGCATGGGTTTCTGTTCAATCTTGTCGAAAGAGCGCTTGTCGGCATGACGAGCGGTTATCGCTCAGCGCTTCGCTTCGTGCTCAACTACCGGTTCCTCGTGCTGCTCGGCGGCGCCACTTTCGCCGGATGCAGCTATTTCATCTTCAATGCCCTGAAGCCGGAGTTGTCGCCGGTGGAGGATCGCGGAACGATCATCAGCTTCTTCATCGGGCCGGAAGGCGCGACGACCGGCTATATGAACGAGTACGCGGGCCGTATCGATACGATCGTCTCCAAGGTGCCGGAGGTCGAGGGGCGCTTTGTGGTATCGGGCAATCCCATCGTCTCGCAGGGCATCGCCTTTTCGCGCCTGCTGCCGTGGGGCGAGCGCGAGCGCAAGCAGCAGGTTATCGTCAATTCGGTCGGCAACGATCTGAAACAACTGCCCGGCGTGCTGGCCTATGCCAACAATCCTCCATCGCTGGGGCAGAACGCGAGCTCACGTCCGGTCTGGATCACGATCCAATCACAGGTCGAGTACTCCGAACTTAACGGCCTGGTCGAGCTCGTGCTCGCGGAAGCCGAGAAACGGCCAGAGCTTGCCAACGTCGAAACCCGGCTGAAGCTGAACAAGCCCGAGCTGAAGGTCAGCGTCAATCGCGAACGCGCCGCAAATGTCGGCGCCGAGGTCGAAACGATCGGCCGTACGCTGGAGACGATGCTCGGCGGGCGGCAAGTCACACGTTTCAAGCAGAACGGCAAGCAGTACGATGTGATCGTGCAGGTCGCCGACGTCGAGCGCACCAATCCGGACGACCTCGCGAAGATCTATGTGCGCAATGCCGGCGGCCAGATGATCCAACTCTCCAATCTCGTCGAATTGCGCGAATCCGTCGCGCCGCGCGAACTGAGCCGGCAGAATCAGGTTCGCTCGGCCGATATCACCGCCAATATCGCGTCCGGTTACTCGCAAGGCGAGGCGATCGCAGCGCTGGAGAACGCCGTGCGACAGGTCGTGCCGAGCTCGGTGCAGATCGATTACATCGGCCAATCGCGTGAGTTCAAGCAGGCGTCAGGCGATATCTATTTCACGTTCCTGCTCGCACTGATGTTCATCTATCTCGTTCTGGCTGCGCAGTTCGAGAGCTTCATCGATCCGTTCATCATCATGTTGACCGTGCCGCTGTCGATGACCGGTGCTCTGCTGGCGCTCAAGCTCGGCGGAGGCACCATGAACATCTACAGCCAGGTCGGCCTGGTGACGCTTGTCGGCCTGATCACCAAGAACGGAATTCTGATCGTCGAGTTCGCCAACCAGCTTCAGGACGAGGGACGCTCGCGACTGGACGCAGTGGTGGAAGCGTCCGCATTGCGGCTTCGTCCGATCCTGATGACGACGTCGGCGATGGTTCTCGGCGCCGTTCCGCTGGCCATGGCGGTGGGCGCAGGAGCGGAAAGCCGCAACCAGATCGGGCTCGTCATTGTCGGTGGCTTGGTCCTGGGGACCGTTCTCACGCTGTTTGTGGTGCCGACCGTCTATACGCTGCTGGCCCGCGATCGTTCGGTGAAACCACAGGAAGTTGCGGCGGCTCCAGCAGACCACCATCCGCTTCCAGCAGAATGACGGGGCAGCCGATCGCGCTGCCGCGTCTCAATAGGCCGCCAGTCCCCGGATCTTGCGGCACGATGTGATGCCGCCCGACGACAACCGGAGAGTCTGGCCGATCGTCTTGGAGCGGGCGAGCTCGGCAGGAGAAATGAACCGGAGAGTGGCGCGTGGAAAGCGCTGGCAGAACTCGGAAAGAGTCGATGCCGTCGCGCCGACGCTGTTGTTCTTGGCAACCGCGGCAATGCCGCCGTCCTTCAGAATGTAGGCGTCCTGCACGTTGGCCAATGTCGCCGTCGCGATGCAGATATCGAAGAGTGATTTGTAGGACTGGGGTGCTTGCGGCAACTCGCCGGCGAGACCACCCAGAAGGTAGTCCCGGCTTCGCTCGCAGCTGTCGGCAGAAGCGTTCGTTGCCGCAAGGCTGGAGAGGACTGCGGCGGCGATGACGATCATCTGGCAGTGGCGAAGACCGGTGCTCATGATCAATCCAAAGGCAACGAGTAGGTTTGCGCTGCGCAACGCTTCCAGGACAGCTGTCGCGCTCGATCGAGCGCGGCCGGAGCGAGCTGCGCTCTGAGCTCCGGCATTTCGATCATGGTCCGAAGGGCACCGGCGACCTCCGGAACGGTCGGCTCCACCAGCAGGCCCGTCAAATCGGCGAGCACGGCATCGGCGACGCCACCGACCCGCGTCGCGACGCTCGGCAGGCTTGCCGCTGCTGCCTCGAGATAGACGAGCCCGAATCCTTCGACGCGACCCGAGGGATCCGGCACACCGGTCAGGCAGAAGAAGTCGCACGCGCCATACAAATTGCGTATCTCGGTGTCGGCCAGCACGCCGAGTCGGCGGATGTCGCAATCCGCCGACTTCAGATCGCCCTCCAGCGCCTCGATATATTCGGCCTCGCCGTCCGGGCCGACGATGAGCCATGTGAGCCGCTTGCGGATTGCCGGCTCCAGGGTGCCGATCGCTGCTGCGGTGATGCTGTGTCCCTTGCGCCGGGTCAGTCGTGAAACGGTTATCAGGACGACGTTGTCGTCAGGAATGTCGTATTGCGCGCGCGTCGCCGAGCGGGATTTCCGCTCGCCGAACCAGAACTCAGAAACACCGAGCGGAATGGCGTTGATCTTGTGAGGCTTCACATCGAAGCGCTGGCGGAAGAGATCGCGCGTGTAGGCGCTGTTCGCGGCGATTTCGGTGCGGCCACCAAAGACGTTGCAGGCGCCAATTGCAAGGCGCTTGAGGAAGGTCTGCGTTTCGTTGATCTCGCTGCCATGCAGCGTCATGATCACCCGCGCCGAAGTGCGCCCGCGCGACAGCGCGACCGGGATGAAGAAAGGCCAGTCGGCAGCATGCAGAATGTCATAGTTCTCGGCGTTGACCACGTCGCGTGCCAGAAAAATTTTCTTCGGCATGTCGCGCATGGAATGCAGGCCGCCATGGAAGCGGCGGGTGCGAAAGGAAAACGCCTTATCGTCGAGTTCATCGCCGCGGTCATAGTCCGGCGCGATCACGGTCACGCGTGCTCCGAGCGCGCTCGCAGCCGCTGCCATCTCGCGCGCGTACGTGCCGATGCCACCGGTAGCCGGAGAGAACTCGCTCGTGAGCATTAAAATGTTCATGCCTGAGGTTCTGGCGTCAGCGGGACGCCAGTCATTCGCCTTGAATCTTGAATGTCGTGATGAAGCTGGAACACCCGCGCAAGCTGGGTGCGCGGCGTGAAGTTGTCAATGTGTGAGGCGACCTCGGCGGCGACCATTCGCCCGGTAGCAACCAGTTCATGGGTGGCGATCAGTTGCTGCGCCAGATTGTCGGCGTCTTCGTCCATCGAGCCGCTGCGTTGTACGAGAAAGCCGCTGCGGCCATCGCGAATAACCGCTTCAAGCTGTGGCAGGTGCATGGCGACCACGGGTCGGCCGACTGCGAGAGTTTCCAGCACGCAACGCGGCATGCCCTCGAACTCGGACGTCAGGATGCCGGCATGCACGCTGCCGAGCGTGGCGGCCATTCCTGCCGCGTCCTTGAAGCCGTGGCAGATCGCGACGTCCTCGATCCGTTCGAATTCGGGGAAGCGCTTCGGGTTGCTCGTGCCGATATAGTGAAATTCGACGCGGCCGGGCATCTTCGCCTTCAGCCTCTCGATTGTCTTGAACATCAACGGCGGGACTTTGAATTCATCCAGGCGGCCCGCAAAGGCGATCTTGAATGGCGTGGCGGCGGCAGGGAAGGGCAGCACCTTGAAGATATCTGTGTTCACCCAGGTCCAGAGCGTGTCGATCTTGTCGCTCTTGCTCGGATAGGTCGAGCGTATTCGTTCGGTGATGTGGGGATTAACGCACAGAAACTTTTCGCTCATCGCGACCGCGAACCGTTCGCCCGTGTGATGAACGAAGGAATACTTCTTCAGGAGCGAATCCATCCGCAGCTTCGGCACGCCTTCGCCATGCAGCATCTGCACGAACGGCAGCCTGAGGATCACCGGAAGCCAGGAGAATTCGACACGGCGCAGATCGATCGAACCGGGGCGCTTGCGGAGTTCGGACGCCACCGGTCGGAAATTCCGCAGCAGGGCGGCAAAGAACTGGCCGGTCAGAGACTGACGGATGGTTAGCGCGGCCTCGCGTGCGTCCTGGTCGGAATAGCGAAGGATCGGCATGAAATCGAACTGCCGTCCGCGAAATGTGACGCGATGAACCTTGCCAAGCTCCAGGTCACCGATCGAATCGACGCCGATGAAAAGCACATCGGTATCCGACGGATGAAACGTGATGAAGTCGCGGATGTAGGTTTCAAGCCCGCCGACTTTCTGTCCGCGTGGATCGAACGGGTGAATGAGGCAGATCCGATAGCGTTGCGCGCGCCCTTCTGCGAGATTCAGGGCCGTCGTTACTGTCGCCATCTTAGAGTCCCCATGCGAGCGTCGATGATCTGCGGAATTGTGTTGGCGAGGAGCCGGGGCAGGGCCGCCACACAGCGCGCATAGCGCGGCGTGAGGCGCTTTGGATTGAGCATCGCGCGCCAGAGCCATTCGAGGCCGAATTGCTGCGCGAATCGTGGCGCGCGCACCTGTGTGCCGGCGATGAAATCAAGTGAGGCTCCGATGCACAGCAGTCCCGTGCCGGGAATGCGATCGAGGCAGCGCGTTGCAAAAATTTCCTGCTTGGGCGAGCCGAGCGCGAGAAAACAAATTCTCGCCTTCGACGCGCGAACTCGCTCGATCGCCTCGTCGGCCTCCGGCGCATATGGATCGAAGCCCCGGGGTGGGGAGTAAGTGCCGGCGATCTGCAGTCCGGGAAAGCGCTCACAGAGCCGGTTGCTGCTTTCCGCCAGCGTCGCATCGTCCGAACCCAACAGGAAGATTGACAGCCCCCGCCGGCTCGCCTCCTCGCAGATCGGCTCGACCAGGTCCGCTCCGGTTGTCCGTCGAATCGGCACCTTGGCCAGCCGGCCGAGCACGACGATCGGAAATCCGTCCGCGGTGACGAAGCGTGCCCGACGATAGGCGTGGCGAAAGTCGTCGCGCGAACTCAGGTGCACGACGTGGTCGAGGTTCAGGGTGCAGACGGAGAAGGTTTGCCCTTGCTGTACGGCTGATACGATCGACGAAATCGCTTCATCCATCGTCGGAACGTTGATTGTGATTCCGTCGACCGTGAACTTGCGCGCCGTGCGTGCGCTTAAGAGCGTCATGTCTAGTCCCCTGACAGGCGTTCCAATAGGCAAACGCGACATCAATTTTCACATCGCCGATTGTAAAGATGTGTACTCGCGAGGATCAGAATGCGAGCACCGTCATCAAATCGGACTATTGCGACGCAACAATGGCGATGCGCTCGCAGTTGAAAAAAATGCGTTCAGCGAGATTCTTTTGGCAAAGGAGACACGTAATGGATGTGACGCTCTCGCGCAGACAAGCAATGTCCGTCATTGCAGGCGCTGCGATAGCGAGTACGGCTGCACCGGTTCTTGCAGCAGAAGGCTCACTCAGTTCCATTGCGGCGGAGAATGGGTTTGTTTTTGGCGCTGCTGCGGGACCGGTGATCGACAAGGACGCAGCGTATCGTCAGCTCTACCTCGATCATACAAAAGTTATCACCAGCGATATTGCCCTCAAGATGAGTCGCGTGGCGCCTCGTCCCGGCCCGTTGCAATTCGAAGCGGCGGATCGGCTGCATCAGTTCTGCGTACGCCACGCAATTTCCATGCGCGGCCATTGCCTGATTTGGAATGAATGGGTACCGGATTGGATCAAGTCGATGAGCAACTCGGAACGCGAGAAGTTCTTTGACAGATATGTCGACGAGGTCATTGGCCGATATGCGGGACAATTTCAGTCATGGGACATCGTCAACGAACCATTCTGGCCGGGTCATAGGGCGCCTGGTGGCTACAGACTGGGCCCCTGGTACGAAACCTTCGGACCGAGCTATGCCAAACGCACATTCCTGCGTGCTGGTTCCATCGACAAGCGCACAAAATTTGTGCTCAATGAAGCGCATGCCGAGCGAGACGACGATGTTGGCCGCGGGATTCGCGCAGGGCTGCTGCGACTCGTCGATGAGCTCAAGCAGGCTGGCGCGCCGCTGCATGCGGTCGGACTGCAGGGCCATCTGCAGCCGCGATATCCCCACGATCCGGGGCGATTTCTTGAGTTCGTCCACGCGCTCGCTGCACGCGGGGTCGATATCTACATCACGGAGTTCGACGTCCGGGACGATACGTTTCCGGACGATATCCGCGCGCGGGATGCGATGGTTGCCGACACGGCAAAGCGCTTCCTGACGAATGTCTTTTCCGTTCCCGCGGTGAAGATGCTGATCGCGTGGCAGCTCGCAGACAAGTATTCATTCTATTACGGCGCAGCCCGGCAGAAGAACCCTCAGGCCGCCCGGTGGCCGCGGCCGCTGCCATTCGACGAGGGGATGCAACGCAAGCCGCTCTGGTTCGCCATCGCAGATTCGTTCAAGCAGGCGCGGCGCGCGTGAGTCACTCGGCGGCCGAGAGTTTGACGCGGCCGCCGACCCTGCGCAGCAGCCAGGGCAGGTAGAGAAGCCCTATGCTCAAGAGGTAGATCGCAGCGCCGAGCCCGACATAAACGATCAGGAATGCGATGCTGCGAGCGTGTGGCAACATCATCATGCCCGCGCCCATGGCAGTCGATGCGAGCGCAATGCGCACAAGGTGACTCCATGGCACCTGCAAATGGAAGCGGGTCGCCCCGAGAAGCAGGCTGACAAGGGCGGCAATCGCGGCCGCCGCCACGCTCGCCATCGCTGCGCCCATGAGTCCCCAGATCAGGGTGCCGGCGATGCCGAATCCCAAAGCTGCGACGGCATCGACGCCGGTGACCAGCACCGCCAGCCGCGTCCGGTTGTGAAGGAGGAAGACCTGATCGCAAAAGTGTGCGCGGGCGCTGCGAATGCCGCCGGACAGAACCGAGAGCGGCAGGATCGCGAGCGTGGTTGCGCGGAACGGCTCGGCGATCAGCAATGCGACGATGTCCTGACGCAGCATGAAAATGCCAACGACAGTCGGAACGATAATTGCGATCAGCAACGCACCGTTGTCGGCCAGCTGGCGCATCGCCGCCGCGCTGCCCTTCTCTTCCATTTTCCTCACGGCGAGCGGATAGGCGGCCGCGGTCACTAGCATTGCCGCCACCGCGGCGGCCCGCTGGCCTAATCCGTAGCCGACCGCAAACAGGCCGGCTGCGGCGACCCCAAGCAGGTCGTTGACGATGAAGCGCGGCGCGTTGAGCCCGAACCAGCTCAGCGCCCCCCCGATGATGAGCGGAGCACCATAGTGCAGGGCGTGCTTGAGGACGTCGCGATCGACCGGCCGCAAACGGAAGCTGAAATTCAGGAACGGAAGAACGAGCGCCACGGCGGCGAACTGGGCGATGGCGAACCCGGCCAGCACCCATTCCGGCGCTGGTCCGATCAACTCGACCAGGACCCATCCGGCGGCAAATCCCAGTGTTGGTCCGAGGATTTGTTGAACCGAATAGATGCCGATCTGATGCGATACGCGCGCCCGTTCGCTGACATAGAGCGTCAGGGTGCGGGTCATGACGTAGGCGATCGTCGCGCTGATCAAGGCGGTTTTCGAACCCGGCGCCACGACCGATAGCAGGATTACCGTAGCGAAAATACTCTGCAGCACGATGGACGCACAGAGCACCGCGTTTTCAGTCCGGAAGAAGCGCTCGGTGTCGTCTGCCTTCAGAAACCTGCCGAAAAAGCGCAACGCGAACTGTGACCACCAGGCGAGAAAGGCGACCTGCAAGAGCTCATGGGTCGCGATCACGAGAGTGATGACGCCAAGCGTGTGGTCGTCGACGAGATGCGTCCAGACCACCATCGCGACCAGTTGCATCAACGGACCGATGACCTGGGCCGGAAGATAGAGCAGCGAGTGCCTGAGCATCATCGTTCTTCAGGCTCCGAGCCATTGTGCCGCGCGCGCCGGTAGAGCCGAGCGGATGACGGCGAGGGCGGCGATGGTCGTGACGGCTGCCGCCGCGAAAGTCGCGACCGAGGCCAGGGCGCCGTTTGTGTGTTGCCAGACGGCCTGATCCCGCAGCCACATGATCGCGAGGATATGCCAGAGATAGATGAAGTAGCTCCCAGAGCCGACGAAGCCGAGCAGGGTGTTGCGAAGCGGTGCAGCCAAAAACATCAGGCAAAGCAGGGCCGCATAGACAAACAGTGCGATCGAATCATAGGCGGCCGCATCGCCGAGCGAGGCGATCCTGACAGCTGCATAGATTGCGTATGCGGTCAGTGTGCACGCAGCGAGGAGCGGGACCATGGCAGTGAGAGGGCGCTCCGCATGTAACAAACCTGTCAGCACACCGAGCGACATGAACGCGAACCAGAACGGAAGGTCGCGCAGCCGTGCCTCCTCGATCAGGGAGTTCGATGCTCCAAGCCGGGACAGCAGTGGATCGAGGTAGCTCCCGGCCAGCAGCCCGGGCAGAATCGCAAGCGCAAGCACGATCGCGAGCTTGCGCTCCGCCTCCTGCGAGGTTCGCTCGCAAAGTCGAAAAATCAGCCAGAGCACGAGGGTGCAGCCGATGTAGACGGGCACATAATAGTAGACAAGGACGTAACCGAGACAAAAGCGCGCCAAGGCGACCCAGGGACGATGATCCATCTCCGGGTTATTGATGGCCATGTAGAGATAGGCCGCGACGAAGGCGATTGCGTACGGGATCAAAACCGCCCTGAGGCGTTTCAGAATGGGGATACGGCGCGTGCGGGCGGAAAGATAACCCGAGGCGAATAGAAAGAGCGGCACCGCAGGCCGCAACATTGCGTCGACAGCCGTTGCCCAAGCTGCATCAAGCGGCTGATGCAATGAGTGGATACCGATCACCATCAGGATGGCGATGCCGCGCAGGCTGTCGAACGAGAGGTCGCGCTGAGCGACATTCGCGGGACTGCGATCGGTTGCAACGGTCGACAAGCCAATTTCTGTCGTCGAGGCGCTCATCGGCTTTCGCCCCCTGGAGCGGCCGCAGGCAGCGGAAGCTTCGCTTCGCCGCGTCGATCGAACGCTTTGCCTTCCATGAAAGACTGCATCGACCGGGCTCAGTTGGTATTGCCGCGCGGCTCGGTTACCCGTCGCGACCGATCTGGCGATGGCCCGGCGACGTTCTGTTCGATCGACGCGATCATCTGACTGACCTGCGTGCGGTCATTGTCGGCAAGCGCGTTCCAACGCGCAAGATTGTGCATGTCCAACTCGCGAAAGCGCGTACGCCACCCGTCCTCCAGCGGAATGCGGGCAATGGTCTTGGCGGCCGCGACACAATCGGTCGGATCGATGAACACCCCCGACTCGCCCAGGACCTCCCGGAACACCGCGCCCTCGGGGGCGATGATCGGAATTCCAGCATACTGCGCCTCGAGCAGCGGAAGGCCAAGCCCTTCTTCGTGTGAGGTGCAGAGCAGGGCGTCCGCCTCCTGCAGCCGTTGTCTAACCTCATCTGCGGATCGATAGCCGCTTAGAATGACACCAGGCTCGCGCTCGAGCAGCTGCCAGTCACTGCCCCAACCGTTGCGCCCGACGATCTCGAGGGTCGCATCGGCAAAACCGTTCTGCCGCAGTTCGCGGATGATCCGCGCGGCATACGTATAATTCTTGCGCGGCTCTACAGTGCCGATGCTTAGTAGCCGCAGGGTCGTATGATTGCTGGTCGGCCGATCGCGAACGGCCTGCTCCACGCCGAAGACGTTCTGGACCTTGGGCCGGTAGACGACGATTTCGGCATTGCTGCGACAAAACGCTTTGAGCTTTCGCGCCGTATCAAGGGAATTGACGAGAAAGCGCGGATAGTTCGTGACCGCGAGCCGGAACGGCCTCGCCATGTACAGCTTCGCCCGGGCGTTGAGATCGCCGGGGCGTGTGACGAGAAAAAGGTCGTGGATGTAGGGGATCACCCGGCTGGCGAACGGCAGCAGCAGGGGGCTCGGCGGGAAGCCTGGGCATACGAGGACGGCCGACGGATCGCTCAGCCGAAGCGGCAGGCCGAACGTCTGAGTCAGCATCATGCCTGCGGTCCCGCTCGCGGTCACGGGTGTGAGTTCGACCGGGGCGAGGGCGTGCGGCGAAAACAGCTCGCTCGTGATCCGCTCGATACCGGTCACGCGGCGGCGGCCGAGATGGGTATGATCGACATAGATCGTCACGGTGGGCTCCCGGCTTGCAGAGGCGGTGCGCGGACCGAACGGATCGGCTGCGCGCGAACCGACGAACGGGCCGTTGAAGGTTCGCTGCGCGACAAGAGAAGTGTGATCAGCACCACGAATTGGGTGAGCTGGATGTTCTTCGACGAAAAGCTCACCGAGCTGGCGGCGATGACGATGATGAGAGCGAGCAACGCATAGGCAGCGGGAGTTGACCGCTGAAGCAGCACGGCGAAGAACGCCGCAAGCGCCAAGGTCATCAGCACGGTGTGTACGAGACCAAACTGGACGATGCAGGCGATCCAGAAATTCTCCACGCCGTAGGCGAGACCGAGTTGGCTCTGCAGCGCATTGGCGCGTGTTGCAGTGGGACCAAGGATGATCTCGTTCCAATCCAGGTGGTTGAGCATGTCCAAGGTGGCCAAGCGCGCCAGCGCGCTGCCCTTGTCGGACGAAAAGCGCAGCAGCATCTTGTCGAACACGCCCTGATCCAGGACCCAGAAAACGGCGGCCGCGCCGACGAAAATGACGCAGATTGCGGCAATGACGGTCGTCAACGGAATTCGACCGCCGCGGAGCACCCGAAACAGCTCGAACGCAATGACGCCGGCAATGATGACCAGCGTCGTTACGAGCGCCGTACGCCCGCCGAAGACCATCAGCGACCCAAGGCAGAATGCAACCAGTGGCAAGCGCAACAGCGGTTGCGGGCAAAGCTGCGGTTTCAGGATGATTGCGAGCACGTAGCCGCCGACCAGGCCGGAAGCGGTGAGCGGGTGGCCCAGCAGGGCAGTCGACCGCCACTCGCCGAGAACGAGGATGCTGCCGACGGTCAGAGGAATGATCCGATGCCCGGCAAAGTACTCATAGTAGCCGATCGTGACGTTCACCAGAATCAGCAGATGGAGGAGGCGGACGAGAGGCCGACGTGCCGCCACTGGCAGCTGCCAGATCGCAACCGCCATCAAGACAGGCAGCAGCAGGGTGTCGATGACCGCCGTGAACGGACGGTCGAGCACGAACGTCTGGACGAGCAGAAACCCCCAGCAGACGAGATAAAGCAGGATCGCTTTCGATTCCAAGCCGATGCGAACCAGCTCCTGAATCGGATTTACGCCGCGCAACATGGCAAGACAGAGCGCGAGAACCACGAGATAGGTTGCGGGATGCAGTTTTTCGTAGAAGCCGCCGCCGGCGCTCACATACTGGATCTTCCAGTGTGTCAGCAGGGGTGGCGAGACTGTCATCGTTGCCAGTATGGCAAGGCCGATGAATGCAAGAATACCGAGATCGAGCAGCGCGGCTTCCGAATTGCCAGAATGGCTTCGAGGTCGGGCAGATCCGTGCCGGCCCGCGGAAGCGGCAAGGCTCGCGGGCATAGGTTTATTGCCGACGATGTGGCGGCCGCGGTTCAAAGCGCCGCCCCGCGCCTGAGACTGAAGTCGGTATAGGGTTTGATGTACGCAGAGCTGCTGTAATAGTCGTAGTGGCGCAGCCGATGCAGGTCGACTCTGGTCAGTACCGTTCCAAGGATCCGGTCGTGAACGGGAGCAAGCATATCGACCGCGTCGAGCGCAGCGTCGCGCGGGGTCTTGTCCCAGGCGAGCGCCAGCACGATTTGATCGGCCTGTTCCGCTAGCGCGCGTCCGTCGACCAGCGGCAGCAGTGGGGGGCAGTCAAGGATAATCAGCTCGTAGCGTTGCCGCAGGTGCTCGAAGACGGCGCTGATCTTGTCAGAGAACATCAATTCCGACGTTGCGTGGCTATAGGCGTTCACGGGCGCCGGAAGCACCGACAATCCGGAACTGCGGTCGACCAGGATCGCGCGTTCGATCGGCTCGTTGCCAAGGGCCACGTGCAGCAGGCCGGTTCTTGCTCGGGGGCAGAGCGAGCGGGTCGTTTCGGGGTTGCGCATATCGCAGTCGACGAGGAGCGTGCGGATGCCCAGCGTCGCGAGCGACAGCGCAAGATTGACCGCTACCGTGGTCTTACCCTCATTGTCGATGGCGGAGGTCACAAGGATGATCTGAACCGGCTTGATTCGGAGCGCGCGTTGAATGGCAAGCCGAATGGCGCGAATGGACTCGGCAAAGAACGACGCCGGTTCCTCGATCGCGTACCGCATCAGAGGCGGTTGCAGCGGCGGAGGCAGCAGGCCGGTTGCAGTCGGATCGTGCCGTCCCAACATTTCACGTCCACGCTTCGCTCGGCCCGCGAGATCGCGGGCATCGACCAGCGGGACGGCGGCAAGGGCTGGAACGCCGAGGAGGGCGGCTGCGTCGTCCAGGGTTTTGACGCGGCGATCGAGGTAATCAACAAGAAATGCCGCGGCGCTGCCGATCCCGAGCCCGAGCGCGAGCGCCAGTCCCACGATCAAGGTCGATTTCGGGAACGACGGGTTGATGGGAATGCTGGCCTTCGTCACTACACGGGAGTCAGGCATTTCCAGCGTCTCCTGCGCACTCGTTTCCTTGTAGCGTGCAAGATACGACTCGTATTGCGTGCGATTGGCCTCGGCCTCCCGACGCAGTTCGTGCAATTGAATGAGCGCCTGGTTGGATGTGTTCGAGACGCCTTGAAGCTCCTCGAAACTCTTTTGCAGCGATGTCTCCCGCGAGAGAGCGACATCATAGTCGTGACGCGTGCTTTCGACGATGCGGCGGATTTCGTCGTTGATCAGGCGCTGCGTGTCCTGAAGCTGCGCGCGAACGTTGGCGACCAGCGGATGACGCTCGCCATATCTCGCCGACAGGTCGGCGCGGCTCTTTGCAATATCGGCGTACTGGGTGCGTAGCTTCGTGATGATATCGGACGAAATCGCGGCGTTCATGGCGCCGGGATCACCTCCGGCCTTCGCCATCTGCTGAATCTGGTCGAATTTGGCACGCGCTTCGGCGGTCTGCACGCGCGCATCGATCAGCCTGTTGTTGAGATCCGTGATCTGCTGGTCGTTGACGGTGACACCTTGGGAGACTGTCAGATTGTTGGCGGAGCGGAAATCCTCGACCGCCTTCTCCGACAACGTGACCCGCTTCTTCAGATTCTCGATCTGGCCGCTGAGCCAGCCGGCCGCAATTCGGGTCGCTTCATATTTGGCGCGAACCTGCTCCTCGAAGTAGGCTTCGGCAAGCTTGTTGGCGATATCGGCCGCTTTTGCAGGGCTTTCCGAATTGACATTGACGTCCACAAGAAATGTGGTGCCCTGCCGAACCACTTTCAGCCGCTGCTGAAGCGCGTCGACCGCGCGGTTCGTGGAGATCTCTTCGGCACTGAGGCCGGACGACGGCGAAGACGGGCGAAGCAGTCGCTTGATCGTACCGAGCATGGTCGGCGGCGGGACGAACTCCTCGTCCTCGGCGAGCTTCATTCGCTCGACCACGCGTCGCAGGATCGCGACCGACTTGATCAGAAGGACCTGGCTTTCGATCGTAGCATCGTCCGTGCCAAAGTTCGTCAGCACGGCTTGGGTCGTATCCACGACGTTTGCCCGTCTCGGATCGACCAGGATCGTGGATGTAGCGGTGTACTGGGTCGTGGCGCTGATCACGAAGATCAGCGCCGCGAGCGTGAGCGCTCCGGCGATCGTGCCGATGATGTGCCAGCGGCGCAGCAGAATTCTTGCGATCTCCCGCAGGTCGACCGTTTTAGCCCGCTCATCGTGGGTGGGCGAAGCTTCGATGTCCGGTACGGGCAGATATTCAGAATTGTGCCGTAGCATTGAACCCCACCAGATGCTTTTCGTAGCGGAAGGCCGGAACGTTGCTGTTGCGGTCGGTGTACCTGTGGAACAGCGAGATTGTTCCAAACCGGTTCGGCAAATATTTTATTCGGGAGTCGACGGTGTTGACCTGATCGCTGCGGGATTGGCCGTGGAACCGATCCCACTCCATTCCGCCGGCCACAGACACCACGACATTTCGGCGAAGCTCATAGTCGACTCCGAGTTGAAGACTGTCGGCGATTACACCGGTGGCACTTGTATCCGAAGTTTGTGTGACAAGCTGCTCCGCCTTGAGTTTGACATCCATCATGCGCGTCGGGCTCCAATTGAGCATCGCGCGATAAGCGGGTCCTTCGATCGTGCCGATCGTCGGATCGTCGAAGCGCTGCTGCACATAACCGACGCCAAATTCGCCGGTGATGAGTCTTGTCAATGCAATATTGAGGCCAGTGAGTACGCGATAGCCGTGTGAATCGATGCTCTGCGTGGCCGTCCCTCGCAATTCGCGCTGGTTGTATTCGAGTGACGAAAACCAGCCGACGTTCGACGAGAAAGCGTAGTCGGCCCGCCCATGCAGGGCGTAGATCTGACCGTCGCGGGCGCTTTGCGAAATGATCGTGCCGTCCTGCGCGCGCGTCGATCCGAAATTATAGGACTCGACGCCGACGCCGACGGCCAGCGCCCATCGGTTGAACTCCTTGCGCACCGTCACGTCGCCGCTGAAGAGATCGTAGGGCGTCGGCTCGACGGCGTTGGCCGGGGAGGCGAGTGAGCCAACCCCCTCATTGAGGTGAGAGGCCTGGAAGCTGGTCAGGACCATCAAGTCGCGCGCGACATCGAACCAACCGCTGCCGCGAACGCCATAGTTCGTCTCGTCCAGGCTTGAGTTTTCTCTGTAGTTGATGGATTGCGCACTGAGCTTCAGGTCGAGCCCGTGCCGTTCCCACATCGAGCGCAGGCGCAAGGCCGGCTCCACCATCGCTGCGATGTCGCTTCGCCGCAGCGTGTTCGACGAGAAGACGTTGCTGTCGTAGAGGACGCCGGCAGTCAGCGACGGATTAAACATCCACGGGCCAGATCGGATGCCGACAGGCTCGTATCCTGGATGCTGACGCGTCTTGACCGGGGTGTCTTCCGGCTCAGGCTGCTCGACCGTGTCCGGATCTTCAAGTTTGGGCAGCGGCGTTCGTTCAAAGACGCGCTGTGAGCTCCATGGTGGCGCAACCTGTTCGCCGAACAGGGGAATGACTTGGGCATGCGCGGGCGAGATCGAGCCGATGATGATGGCGAGCGCTGTCGGCCGCCGGAACGAGCGCAACCCTGAACGCCTCGATTGCCTGGTCGCGCCAATCGCCATTCGCCTCTTCCAGAACAAAACAAATCCCCGCACGACCAACGATGCGTTCGTGCTTTTTGCAAAACTGCCCCAGGAAAAACGACATGCGCATTGCCCCTGAAGGTGATGCAGACAGGGGGATGCCGGGCCATGGATGTGATGCGGACCCGAAGAGAAGCGCAAGGCCTAGTTACTCATCGGACGCTCTCCTCGCGTGCAGAAGAAACGGCATCGCGCATTCAACCCATGATGCAACTGTCTCTCTTGCTCTGCAGCAACGTGTTGCATTGCAAAGAGACGGTAGTATGGCGATGATTTGGTCGGGCCGCCCATGTTGAGTGCAGACTGCGAATTATCTCGGCGGAGAATTCGCAGACACGTTTCGATCCACAGATCAGAACCAGCGTTCCGGAACGCGGATGTTGTCGCCGGGAAAGACCATGACCGGAGCGTCCAAGGGATAGATTTCTTCCACCACCGAGCCGGCGCGCCGAATGACGACCTTGCCCTCGTTGGCGCGGTAGGTGTAACCACCTGCGCTCGCGACTGCGTCGAGCACGGTCAGACCGGCCTTGTAGGGATATTCGCCCGCACGTTTGACCTCGCCGAGAATGAAGAATGGTCGGTAGTTCGCGACCTCCACATTGACGCGCGGGTCCTTCAACATGCCCTGCGATAAGGCTGCAGCGATTGCATTTTCGAGCTGCCGCGTCGTCAAGCCGGCAGCCTTTACGCGTCCGGCGAGCGGAACCGAAACGTAGCCGGCGCTATCCACCTCATAATCGCCGGTGATGTCGCCTTCGCCGTAGACCTTCAAGCGAATGCGATCGGTCGGTCCAAGCCGATAGGATGGCGAGCCCGGCTCAGGACGGGAGGCGTAGTAGCTGCCGCGCGATTGAGCGCCGACTTCAGGCTCCACGGCTTGGCCGGGAACCGCCGCTGCAAGCATAATAACCATGCTCAACGACAATCGCTGGATCATACTCACCCCCTTCAACACGAGACCCGGCGTGCTTATGGGTCAACAATCGGGCGAAACAATGCACGCGCGGGATCTCAATGCTGTCCAGTCGATGGCACATCGGCACGTCATAAAAATGAAACTGCTGCAGCTTCCAGGACAAGGCATGTAAGTTTTCCAGTGTGGACGGCGCCTGTGTCGATGTTGATGCGGTTGCTGCTGACGTATGGATGAATCACGGGCGTATGGCCGTGCACGACTGTCCATCCATGATCCGCCTTTGATTGAAGGAATTCCTGGCGGATCCAGAAGAGGTCGTTTTCCACCTGGTATTCGATCGGCACGCCGGGTCTGATGCCTGCATGGACGAACAGGTAGTCGCCGCACCAATAGATATTTTGCAGGCACTGAAGAAACAGAAGATGTGTCCGCGGGAGCACACTGCAGAAGTCACGATGCAGTTCTGAAGGCACAAGTTGTGCCATCGCCGGAAGGGCGACGCCGTACGAGTTGATCGTGTTCAGCCCGCCCAACCGTCTCCAATCGTAGATGACGTCCGGGTCATGGAGGAAGTCTTCCAGCAACGCCTCGTGATTTCCCCGCAGGCAAACTGCATTCCGATACACGAGGCGTCGACAAAGGATGTCGATAACCGTCTTCGAATCGCTCCCGCGATCGATGTAATCGCCGAGATAGATTTCGATTGCATACTTAACAGGACGTCTACGAAGGTCGTCGTCGATACGTTGTACGACATCGAACAGCAGGTCGGCCCGGCCGTGAATATCGCCGACCGCATAGACGCGCGTTGCCGGCGGCACGCGGGAGCGCCAGGCCGTTGTACCCGGAGCACCGGATCTTCCCATGCGAGGTTCGTGAGGGGAGACTGCTGCCATGTTTCGCGATGTTTTGGTAGCGGGCGGCGAGCAATGGCAGGCGCGATAGCCGAAGCTCGCTGATCCCACCTTGTACCTCTCACGATAGCACGCACACTATATATAGAGTGCATGAGATATATAGAGCGTATAGAGGGATGGAGAACTCGAATCGCTCAGACTTAAAGACGCATTGTGTCCGGAATGCGCGTCAAAAGAAGAGCCAGCGCACGGCCACAATGATTGCGACCCATGCCAGGACGTTTGCAAGCAGTATCCAGTTTCTCAAGCGGCGATCTGGTGTCACCGTCGACTGAGGGTCCAGGCTGTGCGCATCGCCAGCAATCATTCCTGACTCGATCGATGAAACATCAGGAGAGCGGCCACCCCTGGGCACGCCTCTCTCAAGTTTTTCAAGTCTGATGATCATCGCTTCCTGCGCAAAATCGTTCCCTGGTTCCACCCTGCCACAAATCCTCTTGCGGGTATCTGAACGTATTGAAGACAATTATTTGCATGGCAGGTTCAACCACTGCGCAGCTTAACAGTTGAGCAATGCCAGTTAAGTCCTTCGCCGTGCGGTTCAATTTTGCTGCACTGCAATTTGCGCCGGGGCGTTGCCCATGCTGCGCCCGCGAAATTTTCCTTTTTCCGTCTCACTTCGTCCAAGAATTTTGGAGAAGCTGCCCACTGTCCGATGTTCGTACCGTGCGACTCGCCGTGGACGTCGGAAAGCTTTCGTCTTTTGGGGCTGCGTGTCTGCGCTGACTCGCGTTGTGGATGGAATCAGTCGATGACGACTCTCGTCTCTCTACCCGGCGCACAGGACAACGTTTCCCGCTTCTGGAAAACCTACCGACCCAAGCCATCGTACCCGGACGCCGAGCGTGAAGCCCGGCGCGGCCGGTATGCGCCGCGGGTGTCGGGAGTGGGCGTCCGGCTCTCGGCCAGCAAGCGGATATTCGATGTCACGGCAGCCGCTATGGGGCTGTTGTTGCTCTTGCCGCTCTTCATCGCGATCGCAGTCGCGATCAAAGTCACGTCGCGCGGCCCGATGTTCTTTCGGCAGTATCGATACGGTTATCGAAACAGGTTGTTCAAGATCTATAAGTTTCGCACAATGTACTCTGCGCTCGGCGATCAGTCCGGCCGGCAGCAGACGGTCGCGAAAGACGCGCGGATAACTCGGGTGGGTCGTATCTTGCGCAGCACCAGTCTCGATGAGCTTCCGCAGCTGATCAACGTGATCAGAGGGGAGATGTCGCTGGTCGGACCGCGTCCGCACGTTCCGGGCATGCTGGCGGCCGGCATGCTCTATGAAGACTTGGTTCCCTATTATTTTCAACGACATGCGGTGAAGCCTGGGATCACGGGCCTGGCACAGGTGAGCGGCTACCGTGGCAGTACGGAAGACGCCGACAGCGCGATAGCGCGCGTCGATTTTGATCTGGATTACATCGCGCACCGGTCGCTGAAGCTGGATTTGGCGATCATCGTTCGCACCGTTCGCAAGGAATTCCTCGCAGGGAGCGGAATGTAGGTGCGACGAAGGGGACAGGGGCGAAGGGGGCAAGGATGAACCAGGCACAGCGGAATATTAAGAGGGCGGAACGGACCGGGTTGGACGCTTCCATCGTTCCCGTTTTGTTGTCGGGGGGGACGGGGTCGCGCCTCTGGCCTCTGTCGCGCGAGGCGCGGCCAAAGCAATTGCTGTCATTGACGGACGAAAGAACGCTGCTGCAGCAGACGGTCGCGCGGGTCGATGATGCAGCCCTGTTCGGGGCGCCGATCATCATCGCCAATGCCGAGCATCGCTTCCTGATTGCCGAGCAGCTGCGTGCCATCGGCCGGGAGGCGACGGTCATGCTCGAGCCCGTCGGCCGAAGCACGGCACCGGCCGTCGCCATCGCGGCGTTGACCGCATTGCGTGACGATCCCGAGGCGATCATTCTGGCGATGCCGGTCGATCATATGATCCGGGATCCTCTGGGCTTCCGCAGGGCCGTTGCGGCAGGCCTGCCGGCCGCCCGTGCGGGCCAGTTCGTTCTGTTTGGCATCCGTCCTGACTCTCCTGCGACCGGAATGGGCTACATCAATATCGGCGAGCCTTCCTCCGCGGTGCCTGCCGTCCACCATGTGGGTGGCTTCGTGGAGAAGCCCAATCTCGCGACGGCCAAGGGCTTTCTTGCGGCAGGGTCTCATCTTTGGAACAGCGGCATCTTCCTGATGTCGGCGAAGGCCTATCTTGAGGAGCTCGAGCGGCTTGCGCCGGACGTTCTGACCGCATGCCGCGCGGCCTTGTCCGGAGCGGTCGAGGACTTCGATTTTGTCCGCATCGCCGCCGACGCATTTGCGGCGTCGCCGTCGATCTCGATCGACTATGCGGTCATTGAGAAGACGGACAAGGCTGTGGTGGTGCCGGTGGACATCGGCTGGAGCGACGTCGGCAGTTGGTCCGCACTTTGGAAACTCGGCGACAAGGACGACGAGGGAAACGTCAAGT
This sequence comes from Bradyrhizobium sp. LHD-71, assembly GCF_031157255.1. Taxonomy (GTDB): domain Bacteria; phylum Pseudomonadota; class Alphaproteobacteria; order Rhizobiales; family Xanthobacteraceae; genus P52-10. The sequence continues at coordinate 103,046 of NZ_JAVIFX010000016.1, forward strand.
CCGGTGACGTCGTGCTGGAGGACGCGCGCGGGTGTTATCTGCGCAGTGACGGGCCGCTGGTGACCGCGCTCGGGGTTGACGATCTTGTCGTCATTGCCGCCTCGGACGTCGTGCTGGTCACAAGGCGCGATCGCGACCAGGACGTCAACAAGCTGGTCGCGCGACTGCGCGCGAATGGTCATCGCGCCGCGACCGAGACGCCCGCGGTTCACAGGCCATGGGGATACTATCAGTCGGTCCATTCCGGTGAGCGATTTCAGGTCAAGCGGATCACCGTCAATCCTGGCGCGAAGCTGTCGTTGCAGATGCACTATCATCGGGCGGAGCATTGGATCGTGGTCAACGGTACTGCGCTCGTCACCCGCGACGATGAAACGGTGCTGCTGCGCGAGAACGAATCAATCTTTGTCCCGCTGGGATGCACGCACCGCCTCGAAAATCCCGGCAAGATGCCGCTCAATCTCATTGAGGTGCAATCGGGTCCCTATCTTGGGGAAGATGACATCGTCCGCATCGAGGACGTCTACAACCGTGTTTGAGTCGCTGATGCCACAAAGGCGTTATGCGGCCGACGCAGTGACAGGGGGCCGCGCATGCGAGCAGTGAGATCAGCAAAAAAAGCGCTCAAAGAGGCGTTCCCGTCCCTTTGGCTGGAGTGGCATTTCATGCGCCGCCCCAAGTCCGCTGAAGTGGAATTGGGTTACCTTAAGAACGTCATTCCGAGCAACGCGATAACGGTTGATGTCGGGGCCAACCGCGGCCTCTACACGCGTGAGCTCGCGCGCTGCTCGAAACATGTGCACGCTTTCGAGCCCACGAAACAGATGGCCGACCTGTTGCGCCGCACATCGGCTTCCAATGTTCAAATCCACGAGATAGCCATTTCGGATCGCGATGGCGTAGCGACGCTTTCCGTCCCGCTCGATGGCGACCAGGCGGTGCACAGCCTCGCATCGATTGAGCAGCGGACCGACGCGGAAACATGCGCCATGGAAACAGTGCGGACGGCTCGCCTCGACAGCGCCGTCAAGGACGACGTGGCCTTCGTCAAGGTTGATGTCGAGGGCCACGAGCTTCATGTGTTGAAGGGAGCGACCGGCGTGATCGAGCGAAGCCGTCCGGTTTTCCTGGTCGAGGCAGAAGAGCGCCACAGCTCTTCGGCGACGGCGTCCGTGTTTGAGTTCTTCAAAGCACAAAGCTACCGAGGTTTCTTTATCCTCGACGGAGAGGTCAAGCCGATCTCCGAATTCGATCCGCGTACGATGCAGGACACCGATTCGCTTCTGCCTAATGGCGGGCGAAAGGAGGGGCAGCCCTACATCAACAATTTCTTCTTCTTTCCCGATCATATGGACGGCATGACCGCCTTGCTTGGTTGACGCCGGCCTCAGCCTTAATCTTCGCTTCCGGCAGCTCTTAGCGGAAACCGAACAACCAAGGAGCGTTCATGCGCATCTCAATGATAGGCGCCGGCTATGTCGGCCTTGTGTCCGGTGCTTGCCTTGCTGACTTCGGGCACGAGGTCACCTGCGTCGACAACGACGAGGAGAAGGTCGCGCTGTTGAATCGCGGTGAAACGCCGATCTATGAGCCGCAGCTGGGACAGATCATTGCCGATAATGTTACGGAAGAGCGCCTCCGGTTCACGACTGACCTGAAGACATCGGCCTCAAAAGCCGACGCGGTATTCATCGCAGTCGGCACGCCGTCACGGCGCGGTGACGGCCACGCGGATCTATCCTACGTTTACGCGGCGGCACGCGAGGTTGCGAGCGTGCTGACTGATTTTACTGTCGTCGTCACGAAATCAACGGTTCCTGTCGGCACCGGAGATGAAGTCGAGCGCATCATCCGCTCCGAGCGCAAGAACATCGAGGCGCCGGTCGTTTCGAATCCTGAATTTCTACGGGAAGGCGCGGCTGTCTACGATTTCAAGCATCCGGACCGTATCGTGATCGGCACGAACGATGATCGAGCGCGCGAGGTGATGAACGAAATTTACCGACCGCTGCACCTGAATGCGTCGCCGATCATGTACACTGATCGCCGCAGTGCGGAGCTGATCAAGTACGCCTCCAACGCGTTTCTTGCAACCAAGATCACCTTCGTCAATGAAATCGCGGACCTTAGTGAGAAGATCGGCGCAAATGTGCAGGATGTCGCCCGGGGAATGGGCCTCGACAAGCGCATTGGTCCGAAGTTCCTGCACCCTGGTCCCGGCTTCGGCGGCTCGTGCTTTCCGAAAGATGCGCTTGCGCTTGCCAAGACTGCACGCGACCACGAGTCTCCCTTGCGGATCGTTGAGACGGTCGTCGATGTGAATGACCATCGCAAGCGCGCGATGGCCAAGAAAGTCGCGGCTGCGCTTGGCGGCAACCTTCGCGACAAGACCATTGCCGTCCTCGGACTGACGTTCAAGCCGAACACGGACGATATCCGCGAGGCACCTTCGATCCCGCTGATCACGGCGTTGCAGGATTTTGGCGGACGCGTGCGCGCATACGATCCGGCCGGTATGGAACGGGCAAAGCAGGTTCTGCAAAACGTCGAATTCTGCGCAAACGCCTATGAGTGCGCTGCCGATGCCGATGCGGTCGTCATTGTAACTGAATGGGACCAGTTCCGCGCCCTGGATCTCAAGAGGCTCGCTGCAGTCATGGCGTGTCCGGTGATTGTGGATCTGCGGAACATCTACGCACCTGACGAAGTTATTCGAAACGGCTTTCTCTATAACGGAGTAGGCCGGCCGCTCTCGCTGTCCTACTGACGATTGAACGCGAAAATCGCCGAATTGCGATTCGGCGCCACGGAGTTGCGGTCCAATGATCACGGGGTTCTTTAGGTCGCGTGCGACCACATTTCGTACCCGCTCCCCGGAGCGGGATCGGGAGTCGGACTTGATGAAAGTCGATCGGGTCGCGAAAGCAATCGATCAGGCGATTGCCGATCTGACCGTGGAGCGGGATGGTCTCGCTCAGCGGTTGACAGACGTCACGTCACGGGCGGCGATTGTTGCCGGGAACGGCGCCGACGACTACCTGACGCGCGAGAAGGCGGTGAGCGACCGCCTGAGCGAGTTGGATACCGAAGTCAAAAATGCCCAGTCTAGGCTAGACCACCTAACTTACAACATTTCGCAATTCGAGTACCTGCGAGATGAATTGCGGTCACGACTTTCCGATGCCGGTGGATCAGCCGCCCGCGATGATGGTCCGAACATGCGCGAGCCCGCTGTGGCAAGCTGATTCAAGCGCGATGAAGTGTCGTGACGGTGATCGCGGCTATTGGTAGTAGCAGCGCATTCGAGCGGCGCAGACTAGATCGCCTTCATCATCTGCGTGTAGATGTTGAGGTACTGGTCGCGCATGTGAGCGATGTCGAGTTTGGTGACGAAGCGCTTGGCTGTTGCAGCGATGCGCGTCGCAATCTCGGGCTGTGACGCGAGAGCGATGATCTTTTCGGCCAGATCTTCTGCCGAGCCCACCTTGAACTTCACTCCGTTTGAACCGTCGATCAAAAGTTCAGCCGGCCCGTCGATGTCCGCGGCGATGACCGGTACGCCCATTGCCATCGCCTCGAGCAACGCGAGCCCGAAGCCTTCGTAGCGTGAAGGCAACACAAAGACATCGGCGTCACCAAGCAGGGCCGGAACGTCGGTTCGATCGTAGAGAAAGCGGATACGGTTCGACACGCGCTCGGCGGAAGCGAGCTTCTGAAGAAATTCAACTGTCGTCCGGTCGCCATCGGGCGGACTGCCGACAAAATCGCAACGAACGTCGAGATTGCGGCTCAGGCAGATTCCCAGCGCCTTGATCAGGATGTCCTGACCTTTCTGGCGCGGGTAAAGACGGGCGACGTTGATCAGACGAAGCGGTGTACCAAGCCGGCGTGGACGATCTGGCGCACAGAACGATGCAAGCGGAATACCGTTATGCACCTTGAAGATGCGTTGCAGGTTCACATGGCGGCACTCGCGTTCGACCGCGCTGGAGATTGCAATGTTCCAGTCGACGAAGCGCTGGTGTAGCCGCAGCCTGACCCGATCCCATGAGGCGACGATGCCGGTGTTATGGATCGTGTAACCGACGCTCATCGACCGATAGAGTTTGCCGAGCATGGCGAAGTGCTTGGCGCCGCTGTCGTGCGCATGGATCAGGCGAACGTCATGCCGGCGCATGATACGCAGCAAGGTCAGGATGATCCGCGGATTGCGTTCGCCGGGCGTGCGCTTCAGGAAATACGTCGGATGGCCGCTCGCCATCAGTTCGGAGGCGAACTGCTCGTTGACTTTATCGTTGATAACAACGAAAACAACTTGTCGTACGCTATCGCCAGTGGCACAACTTGCCGCGAAGTTGATCAGGAGTCGTTCCGAGCCGCCAACCGTCAGCGACGAGATCAACTGAAGTACAGATGCCACGATGAGCCTTTCCCGGCCCGTGCGCCGGGCGTACTCAAAAATTTGCTCCGCAATTGCTCCAAACCGACTTTGGCCAATGGCCGCGGCTTAAATGGGGCAGCGCACGCAGTCATCATGACGCGCCGAAGAGTCGCGCGCAGCGAGACCTGTTACACACGCTTCGCAGCGCATGCTCGTGGAGGTCCGGTCCGACCAATCGCATGCTATGACATGGCTCAGGCATACAAGCGAGGGAGGGCCGACAAATGCAGATCAACTTCAGCGGACAACGGGTGGTCGTCGCCGGCGGCAGCCGGGGAATCGGTCGATCCATCGCACTCGGGTTTGCAGGCGCCGGAGCGTCCGTGTCGATTTGTGCGCGCGGCCAATCCGGGCTGGATGCGACCGCGCAAGAAATAAGTGCACTGGGTGTAAAGGTTCATGCGCTCGCTTGTGATCTCGCCGACAAAGAGGCGATCGAGGCTTACATCGCTGCTGCTGCAGACGCGCTCGGTGGGATCGACGTTCTCGTCAACAACGCATCCGGCTTTGGTGGCGGCGACAGTGAAGAGGGCTGGAAGAAGGGATTCGACATCGACGTGATGGCGACAGTGCGGGCGTCGAACGCAGCGATCCCGTATCTCGAACGCAGTGGCGGTGGCGCGATCCTCAATATCTCGTCGATCTCCGGGCTTGGCGCGAGTGCGAGGTCGACATCATACGCGGCAGTTAAAGCAGCCGTCATCAACTATACGATGTCACAAGGATTGACGCTTGCGCGCAAGAAAATTCGCGTCAATGCGATCGCGCCTGGCTCGATCGAATTCCCTGGCGGCTTGTGGGAAGAGAACAAGAAATCGAACCCGCAGCTCTACAAGGCAATTTTCGATTCCATTCCATGGGGGCGCCTCGGTAAGCCGGAGGAGATAGCCAACGCGGCGCTGTTCCTTTGCAGCAAGCACGCATCCTGGATTACCGGTCAGACGCTGACGGTCGACGGCGGTCAAGCATTGGGCTAGCGACCAACGGGCGGGGGCGAGATAGGATTAAAGGCCTGTTGCTGGGATCGCGCTTCAACAACGAAAGTGCGTATTCGCACGTGCGCGTTCCACGAGATTTGAGGAGCGCGCCTTCTGACCCAATGATAGTATCTCCGCAAGACGCGCCGCAGCGTCGTGCCAAATCGGAGGGAACCGCAGATGGCTCTTGCAGAGACGGAGACCCGCAAACCCATTCCGTTCAATGTCGAGCACCTCGACCGGCTGTTGGATGAGGCCGGAATTGACGTGCTCGTCGCTACATCGAAGCACAACATTCAGTATCTGCTTGGCGGCTATCGCTTCTTCTTTTTCGACAGCATGGATGCGGTTGGTGTGACCCGGTATTTGCCGGCGCTGGTCTATCGCAAGGGCAAGCCCGAGCAGGCTGCCTATATCGGTTGCGGCATGGAGTCCTACGAGCAGGAACTTGGCAAATTCTGGCCCGCCAATCTTGATTTGTCGGTGCTGGGCAGCAAGGAAACGATGCAGCAGGCCTTGGATCACATCAAGAAACTCACCGGCGTGCGACGGGTGGGGGTGGAATCGGGCTTTATGCCGGCTGACGGTGAAGCGGTGCTGCGACAGGGATTGTCGAACTGCGACATTGTCGATGCGGTATTTCCGCTGGAACGGCTTCGCGCGTGCAAGACACCCGAGGAAATCGGCTATCTGCGTGAGGCGTCGGAGCGCGTCGTCGCCTCGATGCTGGCGACCTTCGCACAATGCAAGCCGGGCATGACGAAGCAGGAGGTCAACGAGACGCTGCGCCGCGAAGAGGTCAATCGTGGTCTCGTGTTCGACTACTGTTTGCTGACCGCTGGGACCAGTCTTAATCGCGCGCCATCCGAGCAGCGCCTCGCTCCTGGCGATATCATGTCGCTCGACTCCGGCGGCAACTATAAGGGCTATATCGGCGACCTTTGTCGGATGGGCATCCTCGGGACGGCTCCCGATGCTGAGCTTGTCGATCTGCTCGGCTTCATCGAAGAGGTGCAACAGGCTGCGCGCAAGCCGGTTAGACGCGGCGGTCGGGGAGGTGACGTCATCGACGTTGCCGAGGCGATGCTGGATGGGTCGCCGCATCGCAAGTACACACATTACATGGCGCATGGCATGGGTCTGGTCACCCATGAAGCGCCGCGGCTCATGAACAATCCACGCATGTCCTACACGGGCTATGACATGGACCGACCGCTCGAAAGTGGCATGGTGATCTCGATCGAGACGACCATGTCCCATCCCAAACGCGGCTTCATCAAGCTGGAAGACACGGTGCTGGTGACGGACGACGGCTATGAAGCGCTTGGCGACGGGGGACGCGGCTGGAACAGGGCCGGCTGATGAGAAGTGTTTGGCCAGCTAAGCACGAAAGTTAACTGCCATCTGCCGGTCAAATGGCGCCTCACGCCTGATCCAGACCTAGCTCGGCGGTGGTTTTGCGAGTGGCGGCGGCGCGTCCATCCGATCCTGATGAACCTCGTCACTCGACGACTCTCGTGGAAGTAAAGTCATTCCGCTCTAAGCGCCTCGTCGGCAATCACTCAAACACCTGGAAGCGTCGGAGAGTCTTGGCGCGCTCCGGCTCGGCAATCGCCTGATCGCCGCGAGGCCGGCAAAAATCAGAACCAGGCTCAGCAGGGCATCGGGGAGGGTTGCTCGCTCAGCAGCAGCATGCCCCACGCGCGACGCCGAACAGCGGCACCAGAAAATTGTTGAACGACGCAATCCCGGCGCCCGCGCGTGTCCGCGGCCGTGTTGATGATTCCGAGGCCGACGTTGCCCATTGAACTTTGCTCCGTAGCGACGGCTTCGCGTGAAAGGCTGCATTGTGTTGGTCGCCGTGTAGAGTTACCCGATCAATGCACGTCATCGTCCAACTAATCTGAGGTCAGTCAATCACCGACTCCCAAGCGTACGGCGAGGCGAGCACGCATCCTCTAAATCGCAATTCCAAAAATGTCCTTGAAGCCGTTATGACCGTGAGGCGTGATCGAGACGGCGCGCGTGCCAGGGATCCGGGCGATCCATTCGAGCTCAAAGCAGCGATCGGCGAACGCAGCGCCGATCGCGCCGGCAAGATGTGGCCTTTGTTCCGTCCAATCAAGGCACGGACGGCAGAAGACCCGCCTGAGGCGGGCGAGGGCAGGAACGTTGATGCCGAATTCTTGGAGCACCCGGACCCCGCGGGGAGTGATCTCGCCACCATCCTCCGATAAAAGCAGGGAGTCGGATCGCACAAGAGCGCTTGTCAATGCGACCCCAAGGTGTCCGGCCAGATGGTCGTAGCAGGTGCGGGCTTTGCGAAGAGTTTCATCGCGCACGGATGCAGGTCGTCGCCGCCGTGAGTTTGCGGCCGTGAGTACCAGGGCTGACTCCAATATGGATGCGACACGCGACGATGCGAGACGGTAGTATACATGCCGTCCCTCTTTCACCCGAGCCACGATCTCCGCATCCGTCAGCTGGGCGAGATGCCAGCTCACCGTCTGCGCTGTCAGCCCGGCATCGTTGGCAAGGCCTCCCGCTGACCGAGTTCCGCCATCCATCAGGACAAGAAGCATCTTGGCCCTAGCCGGATTGCCGATCAGCGCGCCGATTTCGGCGAGTTCATTTGCAGTTGTCATGCCAGATAGATAGACGCCGACAAGCCATGTGTGAACGACCGACACTTCGATCATGCTCGAAGTGTCAGCAGGAACCGCGCTGCTGTGAAACACGTTCCCGGTTAAACCGGATGAGCCTCGCATGTTGCAGCAGAACGTTCCGAAACTGGATGCCCGTGAACAGCACTTCTGGATCCCCGGACCGCGTCCGGGACTGAAGCTCTTTTTGCGACACCTGCCGCCCCGCGTCCGCGTGGAACAACCACGTCCTGTCCTTTACGTACATGGCGGGACCTTTCCGTCAGGACTGTCGATCGCGCATCGGTTCGACGGGTACTCCTGGCGTGATGCCTTATGCGCGGCAGGATTTGATGTCTGGGGTTTCGATTTTTGTGGGTTCGGATTTTCCGACCGATACCCTGAGATGCATGAACCGTCGGATCAACATCCATCACTCTGTCGTGCGCCGGATGCCGCGAAACAGGTATCATGTGCCGCCAAGTTCATCCTTGAGCATCATGCGGTCTCCCGGCTTTCGATCATCGCGCATTCCTGGGGATCGATGCCAGCATCCCACTTCGCCGGTTCGCACCAGGCTTTGGTCGCCCGGCTTGTGCTTTTTGGCCCGATCGCGCGGCGTCCACCACGGCGCTATGAAACCCCGCCCGCGCCACCGGCGTGGCGCATCGTCACGCTCCAGGATCAATGGGATCGATTTGTCGAGGATGTGCCTGCCAACGTGCCACCGGTTCTCTCGCGAGAGCACTTCGATGAATGGGGCGAGCGCTATCTGGACTCGGACCCGGAGAGCCGCGGTCACAATCCGGTCGGCGTGAAGATTCCAACAGGTCCGTTTACGGATATTCTCCACACTTGGCATGGGCGTCTCGCGTACGAACCGTCACTGGTGAAGGCCCCTATAGCAATTATTCGTGGAGAATGGGACGGGTTGATTCCCGACAGTGATGCGCGCTGGCTCTTCGACGCTTTCAGCGCGTCGCCGGAGAAGCGCGATGTGAAGATCAGCCGTGCCACCCATTTGATGCACCTGGAGGCAATGCGGTTCGCGCTTTATCGCGAAAGCATTTCGTTTCTCTGCGCGGATGATCAGGAAGCGCCAACCCCAGCATGAGAAAGGAGAAGGCATGTTTGTCGTAATTTTTGAAGTGCAGCCGAAAGCAGGGCGCTGGGACGATTACCTGGACCTGGCCAAGCAGCTAAAGCCGAAGCTCGAAGCGACCGATGGATTTATTGACAACGAGAGATTTAAAAGCAAGCAGGACGAGGGGCGTGTCTTGTCTCTCTCGACTTGGCGGGACGAGAAGGCGGTGGTGCGCTGGCGAACCCATGAAGGACATCACGGTGTCCAAGAGAAGGGCCGGTTTGAAGTGTTTCAGGACTATCACTTGCGCGTTGGCGAGGTGATAACCGATACTCAGCCGCCGGCGGGACATCCTCTCGCGCAGACTCGGCTCGATGAGACCGAAGTTGGCGCTGCCAAGGCAGTGACTCTTACCGAGATCTTGCCATCGGAAGGAGCGACGCTAGCGAGCCGGTCCGACCTGCTTGTCTCTCATCTTGAACTCGATCCGACTGCGCCTGGATTGTTGTCTCACGATGTATTCGAGAGCATCTACAACCCTGGCAAGCTCGTCTTGCTGGCGTCCTGGAAGACTGCAGACGCGGCCAAAACCTGGCAGCCGGACCAACCCCATGCTGTTCGGAGCCTGCGGCACCGACGGGTCCGCGTCATTCGAGACTATGGGATGTTTGAACGGCGGGAGGCGCCGCAATATTATCCAGACGTGGATCGCAAGAAGGGTTCCGGCCTCCAGACCGGTCTGCGGGCGGCGCGGTAGCTCGAGCGGTGGTGCACGTGGCATGATCAAACGTGCGGACTCAACCCTTCGGAGGACCGCGCTTCAATCCAGCTGAGCTACTTGTGCCGTCGCTCAATAACTAGCGCCCCTAATTTCGTAGGCCGGCGACAGCCTCCGTTCCGTTTGAGGCAATTCGCCGGTCGCTGCACGCGTGGTTTGGCCGGAGCCGTGCGCTCAAGCGCGCTGACGTTGCCCTTGTATCCCGCCATGAGTTTCGCATTTCCTTCCCGGCTCTCGGCCAACCGATTTGCCGCTGCCGGTATCCGTCTCTACCACTGTGCTCGGCGACCACGTCATAAGTTGGCGGCCAACGTGTTGACGTATATGCTTCGGCCGATCGCTCGCGATTTGCACGAGCGACGCCGGGATTTTGCGCGGAGTTATCAGTGGGATGGGAGACACTCGGGCTATGGGGTGAAGAGGTCAGTCGCGTCGAACCACTCGCTGGCGGTGTGGCCAACGACGTATGGAGCGTACGGGTCCGAGGGCGCCTCGCGGTGGCGCGTCTTGGCGCTAGGAGCGACGCTGATCTCGCGTGGGAAACTAGGCTCTTGCAACACCTTGATCGCGACGGTCTGACAGTGCCGGTACCGATCCCGACGACGGACGGACGGTTGTTTGCGCACGGTCTTGTGGTGATGACTTACGTGGAAGGCGGACCGCCCGAGACGGAGGCCGACTGGCGTCGCGTGGCCGAGATGCTCCGCCGCCTGCATCGGTTGACCGAAGGCTGGCCGCAGCGCCCAGGTTGGCGATCGTCGACCGACCTCCTGCGCGCCGAGATCGGGACAAAGATCGATCTCAGTGCGATGCCGCCGGAGGGAGTTACTCGATGCCGCGCCGCGTGGGCGCGGCTCGTCGGAGGTCAGACCTGCGTCGTCCACGGCGACCCGAACCCGCGCAACATCCGCATGACCGCAGATCGAGTTGCGATGATCGACTGGGACGAGGCGCACGTCGACGTGCCTGACCTCGATCTGGCGCTACCGCATAACGCTGCCGGCCTCGACGAAGGTGCGTATGACATCGCCGCGCAAGCGTCCGCCGCATGGGAAGCCGCCGTCTGCTGGGACGACGAGTACTCAATCAAGCGACTTGCCGAAGTTCGAGCGGTCTGAACAGGGACAGCGGCTCGGCGACCGCTTTCGGTCATTTTTGACGGATTTCGGCAGGTTGATGTCCGTCCTGCCATAACGCTGCAGCAGGCAGGCCAGGGCGTTGGGTAATGCTGGCCGTTAGCGGTCTGTTACAGATCGAGGTCATTTAAATAGGGGCAGCGCATACATTTCCGACGGAGAAATCAGTCTTGTTCTCCCTTCAAAATGACCCCAGATGCCATTCGGTGAACTGGTCCGGATATGGCATGGCTAGCCGTTACCGAATACCACCGAGTGGTTCTGCCAGTCCGATGAGAAGTCCTTCGGGGCCACGGATGTAGCAGAGCCGATACGAGTCCTCGTACTGAACGACTTCGCCGACGAGCTGCGCACCTTGCTTGCGAAGTCTGGTGAGTGTTTCGTCGATGTCGCTCACTGTAAACATGGCGCGGAGATAGCCGAAGGCGTTCACCGGGGCGTTCCGGTGATCAGCGGCTACAGACGGGGCGAGAAAACGCGAGAGCTCAAGGCGGCTATGGCCGTCGGGAGTGGCCATCATGGCGATCTCGACGCGCTGATTACCCAGGCCAGTAATGCGTCCGGCCCATTCTCCTTCAACCATGCCTCGCCCCTCAAGCGTCAGGCCAAGTTCGGTGAAGAAAGAGACCGCGTCATCGAGGGATTCCACCACGATGCCGACATTGTCCATTCGTAGTAATTTACTTTTGTCATGATCTCGGTCGTGTCCATGGTGATGGTGTAGTTGCCGAACGGTAGCTACTACAGCGTAGAACGGTCGCCACTACAGTGTAGACAGCCAATCCGACGCGGGCCGCATGCTGCGCTTCACGGGGCATGGAAAGAGTTCTACGCACTATGCGAGCACTTGTTCCAGGAGCGAAGCAATGTCGCCCCGGTACCACACCATGTTCGTGATCCGAACCGCCAAAGATTTTTCGACCGAAGACCTTTACGGCTTCGTCGCATCAACGAGAGCGCGAGGGTATTTTCGGAGATCCGCCGGGATCGCCGCTTCTGATGATTTGCGACCCTCGCCGCCGCCTGCCCGATAGCCAAGGCTGGTTAGTTCGGAGTAACGGCCTGCCGGACTTTCGCGGCGAGTTCCTTGGCTGGGGTTTCGGTGTCGACTGTCAAGAGGAAACACTGTGCCCGCACAGGCCCTTTGGGTAGGAGAAACAATCTTCGTCTTCGAAAGCACGCATACGCTGGTGACGTCCGTCGTTGTCACGGCCGGTCCGGGCGGACCGTTCAGAATTTCGAGTTTCCTCGTCAAGACAGTCGTCGATCGAGTGACAGAAGGATCAAAATTCCAAGAGATTGTCGCGCAGGTGCTTGTGAGCGTAGGCCTTGCGCGTCGCGCCGCGGCGCTGCAGCTCCGGCACCAGGCCATCGCAAACCTCGATTACATAGCGACGATCGAAGTAGCTGTTGAAGATGAGGAAGCCGTCACCGCCGACCTCCTCCATGACCTCCTGCATCAGGCCGGCCACGTAGTCGGGGGTGCCGGTGTATTCGATCCCCGCCTTGCGCGCGTAGGTCTGCAGGATCGAGCGCGGTGTCTTGCCCAGCCACTTCGCCAGCGACGATTGGTGACCGTTGGTCGTCAAGGTCATCGGCAGCGGCTCGTCGAGGTCGAACTTCGAGAAATCGATGCCGGTCAGGCGCGACATTCCCGACAGATGCAGGTCGAGATGCTTCTCGGCCTCGATCTGCTCCATCTTCGCCCGCTCACGCGCTGCTTCCATGCTCACATCGATGATTGGGTGGGCGAGGAACAACACCTTGACATCGTCGGGATTACGGCCGAGCCCCACCGCCTGCTTGCGGACCTTGTCACGGTAGGCCTTCATCGACTCGATGCTGCCGCCTCCTTCGGTAATGATGGTGTCGGCCCAGGTCGACGCGAAGAGCTGACCGCGCGGCGAACCGCCAGCCTGGCAGATCGGCACGCGCCCCTGTGGCGAACGCGGCGCGTTGATGGGCCCGCGGCACTTGAAGTACTTGCCCTCGTGATGGATGGCATGGACCTTGTTGCCGTCGGCGAACATGGGTTTCTCGCGATCGAGCACGACCGCATCGGGTTCCCACGCCTCCCACAGCTTGGTTACGACCTCGCAGAACTCGTCGGCGACGTCGTAACGTTCGTCGTGCGGACGGTGTTTCTCATGGCCGTAGTTCTGCGCCGCACCGTCATTGCTGCCGGTGACACAGTTCCAGCCGATGCGTCCCTCCGTCGTGTGGTCGAGCGAGTTCACCAGTCGCGCCAGCAGGTAGGGCGGATACTCCGACACCGACAGAGTCGGCACGATGCCGACCGTCTTCGTCGCCGCGGCGAGATACGGAACCAGCACCGCCGGATCGAGCTTGGGTGCGCTCGCGGCGTATTGGAGATAGGCGTTGTGCGATCCCTGGTAGGTGTAGGGGACGTTCGAAGAATCCTCGATGATCATGTAATCGAAGCACGCGCGATCCATGCCCTTAGCGAGGTCGACGAAGATGTCCGGCATCATCCAGCGATTGAGATCGCTGCCGGGAAATTCGCTGCGCCAGCTCTTGGGGCCATAGCCCTGGGACAGGAACCAAGCGAGATGGAACGGCTTCTTCATGATCGGGACCTCGTCTTACTCTGAGTGATGATCGGCGTGGCGGCGCGCGCCGACATGGGACGCGCCAGTTCCATCTGCTGGCGCTGGCGGAAGAGCTCTATCCTGTGGACGTAGCGGTCGGATCGGACGTACAGATCCGAGTAATAGATCGGGGCGCCGTGGATATCGAAGTAGGTACGCTGCAGGAGCAGCAGCGGCGCGCCGATCTCGACCTGCAGATGTCGGGCAACCTCCGCATCTGCGGCGACGGCCAAGGATGCCTGCCGCACGCGGAAGGCCTGCACGCCGCTATACTTCTCGATCAGCGGGATGACATGCGCCGAATGAATCTGCTCGGACATGTCCGACGGCAAGCGCGACGCCAGCGCCTGCGGCAAATGCGCGGCGCAGAAGGCTATCGGCCCTGTCGGCCGCACGCGGCTCCAGGAGATACGCATCAACCGCTCGCTGGACGCCACCTGCAGCAACGCTGCTACGCGCGCATCGGCATGCGGCGCCAGATGCTCGATGGCATGCAGTTCGAAGCGAGCATCCGGATCGTCGATCTTCAGATCCTCGAGCGCGCGCGCGCTCCAGTCCGGGCTGACGGGATCGCTCTCGAGTACGAAGGTTCCACGGCCGGGAAAACGCTGCACCAGCTTGTCGGCGACGAGCAGCTCGACGGCCGTGCGCGCCGTGTGGCGGCTGACGCCGAATTCGGCCATCAGCTCGCTGTCGGTCGGCAATTGCGAGCCGAGCTTGAACGCGCCCGATGCGATGCGCTCGGTCAGCACCTGATAGATCCTGTAGTAGGCAGGAACCCGGCCGCGTTGCATTTCCTCACCCTTTTCTTTTTTCTCATCGCCGATCCACTCGTCGCGGATCGAGCGTCTCCCGCAGGCCATTGCCCAGCAGGTTGATTCCCAGCACAAGCAGAACTATGGCGATTCCGGCCAGATTGGCGATCCACGGCGCCACCAGCAGACGGTCGCGGCCCTCGGCGAGGATGTTGCCCCAAGTCGCCGTCGGCGGCGGCAGGCCAAGGCCAAGGAAGCTGAGCGCGGTCTCCTGGAGGACGAGTTGGCCGACCTGCAAGGTCGCGATCACGGTTAGCACGGGCGACATCTGCGGCAGGATGTGCCGCCACATGACGTAGCGGTCGCCCGCACCCGATGCGACCGCAGCCTCGACGAAAGGCCGCTCTCGCAACGACCGCGTCAGGTTGAAGGCGACGCGCGTGTAGCTTTCCCAACCGGCGAAGCCCAGCACCAGGATCAAGACCGTGACGCTGCCGCCGAAGACGGCGACGACCACGATGGCCAGCAGGATCTCCGGTATCGCCTGATAGCCATCGGCAAAGCGCATGATGACCTGCTCGACGCGACCGCCGCCATAACCGGCGACCAGACCGAGCGTGGTGCCGAAGGTCAGAGCCACCATCATCGCCAGCAGGCCGACGACGATCGACAGGCGCGAGCCGTAGACCAGGCGTGACAGCAGATCACGGCCCAAATTGTCCGTGCCCAGCGGATAGGTCCAGCTCCCGCGGTCGTCCCACACGGGCGGCTTCAGGCGTAGCATCAGGTTCTGCAAATACGGATCGTGTGGCGCAAGCAATGGCGCGAAAATCGCCGTCAGGCACATCCCCACCACCAGCACGACGCCAATCTGAATCTTCAGTCGCGGACCAAACCACTTCATCTCATCACCGTAGCCTGATGCGCGGATCGATCGCCGCCTGCACCAGGTCGACGACCAGGTTGGCGAGCACGATGGTCAGCGCGACAATGAAAACGGCGGCAACCACGATCGGCACATCGCGCTGGAAGATAGCGCTCACCATCAGGCGACCGACACCTGGCCAGGCGAAGATCGATTCGGTGACGACGGCGCCGCCCATCAAACGACCAAGCTGCAAACCGATCAGGCTGACCACCGGGTTGATGGCGTTGGGCAGGATGTGTAGCCACAACGCTCGCGCCGGCCCCGCGCCACGGGCGCGTGCCGTGACGACGAACTGCTCACGCGCCACCTCCAGCACGCTGACACGCATCACCAGGATGAAATTGGGCACCAGGAACGTGGCGAGCGTGATGACCGGCAATACCATGTGCTCCCAGCCGCCCTTGCCTGACGTCGGCAGCCATTGCAGTTCCAGCGCGAACAGCTGGATCAGCAGGATGCCGAGCCAGAAACTGGGCATCGATTGTCCGGCGACGGCCAGCACCGAGATCACGAAATCCGGCACCCTGTCCTTCCACACTGCGCTGGCGACGCCGCCCAGAACACCCAGCACCACGGCGACGAGCAGGCCCAGCGCGAGCAACTGCAGCGTCGAGCCCAGCCGCTCGCGCACGACTTCCATTGCCCGTCGCTTGAACTGGATCGAGGTGCCGAAGTCGCCGCGAACCAGATCGAGCAGGAAGTAGCCGAACTGCACCGGTACCGGTTCGTCGAGATGCAGATCGGCGCGCAGCACTGCCTCCTGCTCCGGCGTTGCATCGAGTCCCAGGTAGATCGCCACCGGATCGCCCGTCAGCCGCAGCACGACGAAAACGAACCCGATCACAAAGATCAACGGGACTGGCAGCAGCATCAGTCGCCGCAGGAGGTAGCGCATGGTCGAATTGCCTACTTCACGCTCACCTTGTGCAGGCGCAGTAGCGAGTCGCGCGACGGCATCCAGCCGGTTACCCTGTCCGAACGACCCGAGATGCGTGGCAGACCGGCGAGGAAGATCGACGGCACCTCGTCGTGCATGATCTCCATCATGCGATTGTAGGCACGCAGGCGGGCGGCCTCGTCCATGGTCGAGCGTGCTTCCTGCCAGAGTTTGTCGAACTCGGCGTTAGTCCAGTAGTTGCGCTTGCTCGCCTCGGTGTACCAGACGGTATTGAAATCGGCGTCGCCGACGCTGAACCAGCCAACCTGATACATCGGACCCTGATCGCGGCTGCGGTCGAGCTGGGACCACACACCGCCCTCGACGACATTGACCGAGGTCTTCACGCCGACCTGGCTCATCATGCCGGCGACGGCGTTGGCGATGTCGACATCGGAGAGATAGCGGCCGGACAGCGTGTTGATTTTGTTTTCGAAACCCTTGGGGAAACCTGCTTCGGCGAGCATCGCCTTGGCCGTCGTCGGGTCGTAGGGGCGCGACTTGATGTTCGGGTTGTAACCGAACGTGCCCTTGGTCACGAGCTGACCATCCAGCACCGAGCCATAGCCGCCTAGCATCTGCTTCACGAGCGCCTGCTTGTCGATCGCGTAGTCGATCGCGCGGCGAACGCGTACATCGTTGAACGGCGGCTTGCGCGTATCGAAGGTGTGCACGAGGCTCACCGACGATTCGACGGCGTCGATCTTGAGATTCTTGCGCCGCTCGACCGACGGCAGCAGGTCGACGGGAATCTCCTCGACGATGTCGGTCTCGCCCGCCACCAGCGAGGCCACCCGTGTCGCGCCCTCAGGAATGGCGCGGATGCGCAGCTTCTTCATCACCGGCGCGCCGCCCCAGTAGTTCTCGTTGGCGGCCAGGTCATAGTGATCGCCGGCGACCCATTCGACATACTTCCACGGGCCGGTGCCCATCGGCTTCTTGTGCGCCTCAACCTGGCCGACCTTCTCGGTGTGCGCCTTCGACTCGATGGGGATGTCGGCGAGGCCGCGCAGCAACAGCGGCGCCGGCGTCGATGTCTTGATGTCGACCGTCATCTCGTCGACGATTTCAGTGCTGACCACACCGGCGATGCGCGTCTTGCGCGCGTAGACCTGCTTGGGATCGATGACGTAGTCGATCGTGAACTTCACGTCCGCGGCGGTGAACGGCGTGCCGTCATGCCACTTCACGCCCTTTCGCAGATGAAAGCGCCAATGCGTCGGGCTCAACGCCTCCCAGCGCTCGGCGAGCGCCGGTACGAGCTTGTCCTCGTCATCGCGCGCGACTAGCGGCTCCCAGGTCTGGTAGCAGAGGCTCAACGTGATGTAGGCGCCGCCCGTCGGCGCGATGGAGTCGGTGAAGAGCGATGCACCCACCACCAGCGTATCCTTGTCCTGTCGGGCATGCGCAGACGACGCGCCCACCCCGACAGCCAACGCTGCCGCAAACACGGTTCTCATCACTCCAAGCATCACGACCTCCAGTCTGACAACACCTCGTTTTGTTTCCTCTGCCTTGCTGATTTATTTGCGCTGTTGGTCGCGCCAGCGATCGTCTCGCGGCAGGCGCGGGTTGTAGGGTCGCTCGCTGTAGTACGGCAACAGCGGCCGGAACCATTCGAAGATCCGGCGCAATTCGCCGATCGGTTCATCGTGTACGTCGACACGCAGATCGATGTAGGCGAACGGCTCGTCGCCATAGACCAGGATCGACGAGGAGAAGTGCCCATCGACCTGGCCGCCGGCCCGTCCGCCCGCTTCGACAGCGCGCACTAGACGTTCCTCGAGAAGCTCCGCTCCGGTCGAATGCATGGATTGTGCCATCGCTTCGGTCACCTGCGGACCGACGATGCCGTTGCCCATCACCAGCCAGCCCTGGCCGATGATGTGACCAGCGTAGGCGCCGTTCTCGCCGCCCGTCATGGCAGCGGCATTGCCCCAGGCATCGACAACGCCGATCTGACGCAACGGCGCATTCGGATCACTGCTCTCCAGCTGCTGGATGATCTTGCCGGCGTGATAGCCGAGCCCCATCAGCTTCGTGCACAGCAGGGTCAGGCGCGGATCAGCGATCGCCTGCACCGACGCCGCTGCCATGCGCGGAATCACGACGGGACAGCGATTGCCCACCGCCGGCGCATGCGTCGCCATGGCGACCCCGAGCATCTTGGTCCGCGGGCAGCGGCCGACAACAGTAAAGGTCACGACTTGCCTCCCTTCACGCACGCCCGCGCCTCGACCCAATCCTCAACGACGCCCAACGCCGCGGGCTGCCACGGGCGCGTTTCGTAGTATTCGATCTGCGGCCGGTAGAGATCGAACACGCGGCGCAGTTCGCCGATCGGCTCGACATGCTCGTCGACGCGCAGGTCGACCAGCGGATACTCATGCTGCCGGTAGACCATGAGCGCGGCGGAGTGCTGGCCGCCATGCTGGCCGCCCGCGTCGCGCCCTGCCTCGAGCGCCGACATCAAGCGGGCCTCAAGATCGTCGCCCTTCATGGCGCGGAACGTGTTGGCCATCGCCGAGGCCGTGCGTTCGGAAATCAGGCCATTGCCCATCGCCACCATGCCCGGCTCGCAGAAATGACCGGACCAATCGTGGTTCTCGCCACCGGTGCGGGCGACGGCATTGCCGTCACGGTCGATCACAGAGATCTGGCGATAATCGATATGCGGATCACTGGCGGCGATCTCGGCCATCGTCTTGGACGCCGAGAAACCGAGGTCCAGCAGGCGGATGCCCAGCGGGCCCAGTCTCGGATCGGTAACCGCCATTGTCACGACGACACCGACACCGGGTCTCACGAACGGGCAGCGTGAGCCGACGCCTATCGGCCTGGTGGAGATCGCCACGCCGAATTTTCCGGTCTCCGGGCAACGCGCCGAAATCGCGAAGGTCGAGAACTCCTCGCCGAGTGGACCCAATCTTGGCCCCAACATTGCTTTCCCCTCTTTGGCAGCTTGCGCGAACCATAGGCCGGATATTGTATGTCTCAATGCCTAAATGTCCGGTCATTATGATTATTCTGCAGGCAAATCCGTAACCGGAGTTTTTGCTTCATGGCGCTGTTGGAAATCGACGACCTCGCAATCGCCTTCGGGACGCCGCGGGACGCCACCGCCGTCGTCGATGGCGTCACCTTTTCTATCGATGCCAAGGAAACGGTGGCATTGGTCGGAGAGAGCGGCAGCGGCAAGAGCGTCACGGCGATGGCGATCATGCGGCTCCTGCAGGAGCCCGGCCGGGTGACGCGCGGCGAGATCCGCTTCGAGGGCCGCGACCTCGCCCATCTCGACGAGCGTGCGATGGCGAAGATCCGCGGCGATCGCATCGCCATGATCTTCCAGGAGCCGATGACATCGCTCAATCCACTGCTGTCGATCGGCGCGCATGTCGCGGAGCCGCTGCGATTGCATCGCAGATTGTCGCGGCGCGAAGCGCGAACGCGCGCCATTGCCTTGCTCGACCGCGTCGGCATTCCCTCCGCGGCGCGTCGCTTCGACGACTATCCGCATCGCATGTCCGGCGGTATGCGGCAGCGGGTGATGATCGCGGCAGCACTTGCCTGCGAACCGGCTTTGTTGATCGCCGACGAGCCCACGACCGCACTCGATGTCACCATCCAGGCGCAGATCACGGACCTGCTCTCGGATCTCCAGTCCGAGTTCGGCATGGGCATCCTGTTCATCACCCATGATCTGGGCGTGGTGGCCGAGCAGGCGCATCGCGTCGTCGTCATGTACGCCGGCCGCCTGGTCGAGCGCGCCGAAACCACCCGGCTTTTCAGCGCGGCGGCGCATCCCTATTCGGCTGCGTTGCTGCAATGCATGCCCGACGAGGAGGAGTCCGGCGATCGCCTCGCGGTGATCGACGGCATGGTGCCCGCGCCCACGGCATTACCATCGGGATGCCGCTTCGAGCCACGTTGCAAATACGCAGTCGACGCCTGTCGAGCGGGCGAGCCGCCGCTGCTTTCCCTTGGACCCGATCACGCCGCGGCATGCATCCGCCCGCTGGAGGCCGCGGCATGACCAATCTTCTAACCGCGCACGGCCTGACCAAGCACTTTCCTGTTCTCGGCGGTCCGCTCGGCGTTACGCAGGTCGGCACTGTTCGCGCTGTCGAAAACATCGACCTCAGCGTCGCGCGCGGCGAGGTGCTGGGCTTGGTCGGCGAAAGCGGGTGCGGCAAGTCCACGCTCGGCCGGCTGCTGATCCGCCTGCTCGATTCGACCGCCGGCTCGGTCACCTTTGATGGCCAGGATGTCGCGACGGCAAAAGGTGCTGCCCTGCAGGCGCTGCGCCGGCGCTTCCAGATGATCTTCCAGGATCCCTACGGCTCGCTCAATCCGCGCATGCGGGTGCACGAGATCATCACCGAGCCGCTGCGGCTCGCCGGCGTCTCGCGCAAGGAGTGCCGCGAAAGCGCTGCGCAGCTCCTCTCCAAGGTCGGCCTCGCGCCCGAGCATGGTGCGCGCTACGCGCATCAATTCTCCGGCGGCCAGCGCCAGCGCATCGGCATCGCCCGCGCGCTGGCGCTCGATCCAGCGTTGATCATATGCGATGAACCTGTGTCGGCTCTCGACGTATCGGTGCAAGGCCAGGTCGTGAACCTGCTGCGCGACCTGCAACGCGAGCGCGGCCTGAGCTACGTATTCGTCTCGCACGACCTGCGTATCGTGCGCCACATCGCCGATCGCGTCGCCGTCATGTACCTTGGCCGCATCGTCGAGATCGGCGACAAGGAGACCATCTACCGCAAGCCTTTGCACCCCTATACCGACGCTCTGCTCGCCGCTGTACCGTTGCCGCGTCCTGGCCAGAAGCGGCAGCGCGCCACCGCGCGGGGCGAGATTCCCAGCGCCATGAATCCGCCGTCAGGCTGTCCTTTCCATCCGCGCTGCCCGTTCGCGACCAGTCGCTGCAGTGCCGAGGTTCCGGAGTTGCGGGAGGTCGCAGGCCGGCAGGTCGCCTGTCACCTTGCGGAGACGCGGGTCTAGCCGCAGATCGTACAAGCCGCGGACGAAACCGGTCCGGGCTATGGTTGATGTGATGATCTGTCGTTGGCGAGCTATGACAGAGAGGGATGCGCTGCAATATGCGCTCCCCAACGCCCGCGTGCTCTACGTCTCGGCGATCGGCGCGACCACAACCTCGCCTATGCGCGGATTCGTCGAGGCGATCGAGGCGGGCGGGGGCGCCGCGCTGGCGGTGTTGGCGCGCGACCTCACAGCGCTTCGCCTCTATGCAGCGTGCTCGCTGTCTTATGAAGGCGTAGCATACGAACTGGTCGAGCACCGGCTGACGGGCGAGTAGATCCGCCTCTACGACGAATATGCGGGCGTGTTCTCGGTCATTCACAACAACCTCGATGCGCGCGGCGAATTTCGCCGCACGACTGGCACGCTGAACGCGCTCAAGCGCCTTCGTATTCCGCTGCAGAGGCACCCCGAGGAATGCCCCATCCAGGGGATGGTGGTCTCCGGCCGGTTGCGCCCTATCCGTGCTACTGAGCGGCGTGTGACACCAGGAACGGGGACGCCGTGGGGCGCTTCCCTCGCGGCGTTTCGCGGCCCGGCGGTCAGACGCGCGTCATCAATTGAACGCGGATACCTGCAGTCATCACGGGTTTGCAGGAGTTCCTATAAAGAGCTTAGTCAGGTGAGCGTAAGGTATCGCCGAATAAGCTCCACATTCAAAGACAAACGTGCAGCGGCGCGCGGGCGAAACACAGGGAGGCAACCTTGCCAAGCTATGTTCTGGAAGAAGCCCACTGGGCACCCGGCAGCACGGTGACGTGGTATTACGCGGGCACATCCGCTGCGGTCTTTGAACAACAGATCTCGGCAGGCTACGCCGCCCCGGATCTCTTCCCCGAGGAGATCCGCGCTGCGTTCAGCCGCTGGGATGATTTCGGCGAGATCACGTTCCAGGAAGTCTCGTCCGAAGCCGCAGCCAATATCGTCATTGGTTGGGCCGAAATCGACGGTCCCTACAACGTGCTGGGGCAAGCGGGCTATTACTACGATCCGGCAACCGGCCTCTTCGCATCGCCAGTGCAAATCAACTTCGATTCGTCGGAGCTCTATAACCCGTCGTCGGGAAGCGAGGCGCTTTCGTTCGGTGCAACGTTCTATGCGGTTGCGCTGCATGAAATCGGACACGCGATTGGAATAGGCCACTACAGTGACGAGCCGGCGATCATGAATCCGTACATTTCATCACTGAATGATCTCACGGCCTCCGACATCGCCGCGGTGCAGGCGCTGTATGGTGCCGCCGATGCTGCCCCTGTCGCCGGCTTGGACTCCAATTGGCAATTAGCCGCGGTTAGCCATTTCAACGGCGGCGTCACAACCGATCGCGCGGCCGCGCTCAATCCTTCGCTATTTCCGGAGTGGACCAGCACCGGCGACCTCTACGGTTCCGACACCTTCATGTGGCGGGATGGCAGCTCAGGCGACGTGCCGATCTCGAACACGCGGCAGGATGCCGTCGTGACGTCGGTCTCAGATCCAGTTTTGAGCGAGCAGGAGACTGCAAGTCGCCTTGCCGACGGAACGCTAGTGCAAGACTTTGACACGTTCGGTGCCCCGCCGGCCGCAGCCTCTCTTGAGGGCCCACTGGACCAGATGCTTCAACAGCAAGCGCTGCACCTGACAGTTGACCTCCTTGCTTAAGCACCGCGGGGCATCTGGAGCTTTCCCTCGATACAGCTGATCGTTCTGCCGCCGATCCAGATGTCGCTTCCGTCACGTTCGACATGAACACGGCCGGCGCGGCCGAGCACCGTTCCCTGGGCCGCGACGTAGGCGTTCGGCGCGAGACCGGCACCAATCAGCCATTGAGCGAGACCTGCGTTCAGGCTGCCTGTGACCGGATCTTCCGCAGCGCGTGTCGGAATGAACGCACGGACCTCGAACTGGGCGTCGTCGCCGTCCGTCGCAAGCCACGGCGCGACCACGCCGGGCTTAAGGTCGGCCAGAGCGGGGTAATCCGGCTGTAACGCCAGGACTTCGGCACGGCTTTCCAGCATCACCGCCACCCAACCTGGGCCGTTGTCGACCCATTGAGAGGCCTTGATGGCGTTCGGCTTAATTCGAAGTCCGTTTGCAAGTCTCGTCAGCGTTTCGGCATCGACGTCGCCACCCCGGCGAAGCGGCGGCGCCGCGAATGCGAGGCGCTTATCATCGCGCCTGATGCGAATGAGGCCGGCGCCGCACTCCTGAACGATTTGGGCTTGTTTCGGCGTCCGCCCACTGTTGAGCCATACTTGGCAGCTTCCGAGCGTTGGATGACCTGCAAATGGCAGTTCGCGTTCGGGCGTGAAGATCCGCGCGCGATAGTCGGCTGCGGGATCTGTAGGCTTGAGGAGAAAGGTTGTTTCGCTGAGGTTCGTCCAGTTGGCGAGAGATGCCATGGTCTCGTCAGAGAGGCCATCGGCATCGACCACGACGGCCAGCGGATTTCCTTTGAGGGGGACGTGCGTGAACACGTCAACCTGTTGAAACGAAAGCTCGCTCATTTGATCCTATCCTCCTAAGCTGCGCTGCGTCTGGCCTGTTGCAGGGCCGCCGTGAGCGCATCGAGGGCTGCTTCCAGTTCCCACACAGGAAGCAGGCCAAAGCCAAGGCGAAACACCCGCGGCTCTTCGCCGAACCAGGTGCCATTGCCGACGCGCGCGTCAAGCCGGCCGAGCGCGGCGTAGAACCGAGCGACGGCGGCCTCGTCGAACACGTCCGGCCGAAGCCGGACACAACACAGCGCGCCCGCATCGGGCCGCACCCACGCGACCAGGCCCGCGTTGTCTTCAACCCATGCGGCCGTGCGGGCCAGCGTGTCGCTCAAGTGCCGCCGGCGGGCGTCGATGATGTCTTCCGCTTGGGCCAGCACGCGGAGCGCAAACATTTCGTCGACCGTCGAGTTGGCGATCACCGTGCTGAACTTGCCGAGCATGATCTGCTCGCGCAGCGCGGCATTTCGGGTAATTGCCCAGCCGATGCGGAGGCCCGGAGCACCGTGGCACTTCGACAACGAGCCGGTGACAATGACCTGCGGACCGAGGAGCGCGGCGCTGGATGCGGCCCTGTCTTCGTCATAAACGGCATGGCGATAGGTCTCGTCGATCAGCAGGAAAGCGTCCGGGCAGCGTGCCGCCATCGCCGACAAGACTCCTGTCAAGACCGCGTGCGGCAGCCCGACACCGGATGGGTTCTGCGGCGAGGCCAGTGAAACCAGTCGCGTCGCGGGCGAGAGCAGGGCGGCCAGCCTGCGCCAATCCAGCCGGTAATCCTCTTCGAACCGAAGCGGCAACGGCCGGACTGTCGCGCCCACGCTCGTCAGCGCGTCGCGTGCGAGCGGAAAAACCGGCGTCGTGATGATCGCCTCTTCTCCGCGGCCGCACAGAACGTAAGCCGAAAGGAACAGCGCGTGCATCCCGCCGACGGTGATCACGACATCGTCGGCGGCGACGCCATGCTGAGCAGCGATCGCCGCTCGGAGCTTTGGATCCCCAGCGGCTGTTGCGTAGCCGAGGCGCAACGCGCCAAGTTCATCGTCGTCCGGATGGATGAGTTCGGCGAGGCGAAGGTCGGGGCCCACACTCTCGGCAAGGTCGTGCCGCGGCGCAGCGCCGATGAGGGAAATGATGTCGTTTCGGACAAACCGTGTCATCGGCGTCTTCCTTCTCGCTGAACGCCGATCTAGCAGGTTGTCCGCGACCATAACAGTTACAGTCAATGACAATTGCGACCAGAACAGTTAGAATGGCGCAATGGACCAGGAAAATTTTCGTTACGAAGAGTTGGCGCGTTTCATTGCAGCGCTGGTCGACCGCGGCACCCTGGTGCCAGGAACGCGGGCGCCGTCGCTGCGATCGATCAGCCGCGACCGCAAGGTCAGCATGGCGACGGCACTGCAGGCCTATCGTCTCCTCGAGGATCGGGGCGTGCTGCAAGCGCGACCGCAGTCCGGATTCTATGTTGCGTCTCGGCCACCCGCACGAAAGCCGCCGACGACGTCGCGTCCGCCGGCGCGCGCTACCGCGGTCAGTGTGCCAGCCGTCGTCGTGAAGCTGCTGGAGCATGCATCGGATCCAAACCTTGTGCCGCTCGGCTGCGCGATCCCTGACACCAACCTTCTCGACGCCGGGCGACTTGACCGGCTGCTTGCGCGAACGGCGCGGGAGCGGGGCGGTGTCTACAATATCTACACAGGGCCGCAGGGCGATCTGCGGCTTCGGAGAGAAATCGCGCGTCGGGCGACGCGCTGGGGCCAGGCGCTTTCGCCGGACGATCTTGTAATCACCGTCGGATGCACCGAGGCGCTGGTTCTGGCTCTTCGCGCCGTAACGCGTCCCGGCGATACGGTCGCGATCGAATCGCCGACCTATTTCGGCCTGCTGCATGCGTTGAAGGCACTCGATCTCAAGGCGCTCGAACTGCCGACGGATGCGAGCGAGGGAATCGATCTGGATCCGTTGCAGGCTGCGCTCTCCCAAAATCGGATCGCAGCATGCCTGTTCGCATCGAGTTTCAATAACCCGCTTGGCTGCACCATGCCGGATACGAAGAAGCTTGCCGTCCTCGATCTGTTGGCGCGGCATCATGTGCCGCTGATCGAAGACGATATCTATGGAGACATCTATTTCGGCGACGAAAGGCCGCGTCCGTTCATGGCGCTCGACCGCCATGGCGTCACGATGTACTGTAGTTCGTTCTCCAAGACGGTGGCGCCGGGTTATCGCATTGGCTGGATCGCTGCCGGCAGGCATCTGCCTCGCGTGCTCGATGCCAAGGCCGCTTTGACGCTCTGCGGCTCGGTGCTGCCGCAGGCCGCATTCGGTGAATTCCTTGCCTCCGGCGGCTACGACAGTCACCTCCGACGCGTCCGTCGCGTGTTCGCCGCAAATATCGAACGGATGACGCGCGCGATCGACCGGAGCTTTCCGGCCGGAACGCGGGTCAGCTGTCCGGCCGGCGGTTTCGTGTTGTGGCTGGAATTGCCGCAGCCTGTGAATACCGGAGTGCTATTTCAAGCTGCGCTCGATCACGGCATCTGTTTCGCGCCGGGTGAAGTGTTTTCCGCGAGCGGCCGCTATGCCAATTGCCTGAGGATCAGTTGCGGACATTCATGGGACCCGTGGATCGAGCGCGGGGTCACGCGCCTTGGTGCACTCGCGGCAGAAGCGTTGATGAGCAATCGTTAATCCGCGCCGACGATCTTGCGCAGGATTGCATGCGCGTCAGCGGGCGCTTCATTCGCGCACCACGCAACGAAATGATCCGGCCTTACGAGAACGAATTTCGCTTCATAGGCCATTCGCTTGGCAGCGAACGTGTCGCGGATGATCTTGAGCGGGATATTCATCGCTTTGGCGGCTTGCGCGAATGCGGCGACGTTCGTATCGGCAGCATCGAGCGCAATCAGGTTGAATCCTGATCCGAGCTCCTCGAAGACATTGCAATTCGACGACAGCATTTGCGGCGCGAGATGGTGACCTGGTTGCGCCCTGAAGGTATGTGCGCCCTTCGCATTGGTTTCCGCGCCTGGCGGGCCGAAGACAATGGGCGAGCCCCGATAATTGGGCTCGAACGCATCGACTTCCATGCGCGCGCCGGACGTCCGCTCTTTCCAGCCAGCTTCGAAGGCGGACAGATCACGCTTCGGATCGTAGGTCGCGACGAACACGCGGTCCGTCTCGATTGACCTCTCGATGAAATCGCGTGCGGTAGATTTGAACACCGGCCTGCGTTCGGCGTCATAGGAATCAAGCAATCGCTCACCACTCCAGCCGTGCAGGGTCGCGGCGAGCTTCCAGCCGAGGTTGCGCGCATCCTCGAAGCCCGTGTTGATGCCGTAGCCACCGTAGGGTGGGTGGCTGTGCGCAGCGTCGCCGGCGATGAACACACGATCTGCGCGATAAGATTCGGCAGCTGCGATCCGCAGGTCCCAGAAACCGATATGGTCGAAGGCAACGTCGAATTGCGCTCCGGCCGCGTCATACAGAAGGCCCTTGAAGTCGAAATTGTCCTTTGTCGTGCCGGGCGGCACTGGCGCATGGAAGAACCACGTGGTGCCGAGGTCGACACGCCCGAAAAACCGCCAGTAGCCTTTCAGGTCAGGGTGCAGCACGTTGTAGAACGACTTGCCGGGAAACCGCTTCAGGAGCTCGTGCAGCGCCTGGGATTTGAAGACCAGCAGCACCATCAACCGGTCGTGATCTGACAAGGTCTGCTGAATTCCGACCTGTTCGCGCACGAGGGAGTGGCTGCCGTCACAGCCGACGGCAAACTCGCCTCTAACCGTCATCCGTCGCGAGCCGGTTCGCTCGCGGATGTCAATCGTTACCCCTCTGTCGTTTTGCGCGATGCGATCGGCGTCCCAGCCGAACATCAGCGTGAGCGAGGGCAGAGTCCGGGCGCGAGCGCGCAAGACGCCTTCGGTTGCATACTGCGGAAGCCGCTCATTATCCGTGAAGTAAAAGGGGCGAACCAGCTCCCGCTGCATCCAGTCGTGAGCGTGGCCGCTGAGCAGGGTACCGTACGCGGTCATGCCGCCGATGCCGTAGTCCTTTGCGATCGTCCGTGCCGCACGCAGCTGTTGTTCCGCACCCCAGAAATGGAAATGCTCCATGGTCCGCTGGGTCAGGTTCTGCCCCTTGGGGATCCGCTGCGGTGCGACGTAACGCTCAACAACGATGGTCGGAACGCCGCGCTGCCCAAGCTCGATGGCAAGGCCCATTCCCACTGGTCCGCCACCAACGATGATGGTGTGCGCGTCTTTGTCTTGCGCGTTCAACGTCGCTTGCTCCCGCAATGCACCAGACGGCCCTTCTGGCCCTGTTCCAGCCGCCATCATCGGCTAGTATTGCTCGCGCGGCGCTCGATGCAAGTCCGCTAGCCAGGGAGGAGACGATGCATCCTTTCCGACCCATCGCGCAATGGCTTGTGACGTTAAGCTGCTCGCTTGCGATGACTGTGAATGTGGCATTGGCACAGACGCTGGGCCGCACGATCACAATCGTCGTTCCTTTCACGCCGGGCAGCAACACGGTCGACATCATCGCGCGGATCATTGGCGAGGAGATGAAGCAGCGTCTCGGCCAGCCGGTCATCATCGATAACAAGCCCGGGGCGAGTGGCAACATTGGTGCGCAGGCGGTGGCGACGGCGGCGCCGGACGGCCACACGCTATTGATGTCGGGGTCGCCGCTCACCCAGAACGCCGGGCTCTTCAAGGATCTTCCCTACGATCCATTGAAGAGCTTTTCGCCGATCATTTACACATCCGACGTTAATATTGCGCTTGTCGTCCATCCGTCGATCCCTGTGACGTCGGCGCGGACGTTTGTGGAATATCTGAAGGATCATCCGGGCCAGTTCAACTACAGCTCGCCGGGACACGGTACACCGCACCATCTGTCGATGGAGCTGTTCAAGCTCGCAACAGAAACGAGCATGCAGCACGTGCCGGCTCGAGGTTCGGCGCCGGCGGTTCAGGATCTAGTTGGCGGGCACGTCAGCGCCATGTTTCTGCCCATCTCGGTGGCGGCGCCTCTGGCAGAATCCAAGCAGATCAAGCTGCTCGCCGTCGCGAGCCCGTCGCGCCTGAAGGTTGCGCCGGATGTGCCGACACTTGCCGAGCAGGGCATCAAGGGTGTCGAGGTCGTCATCTGGTACGGCATGCTGGGACCGGCGGGAATGCCATCTCAGGTGGTCGAGCGCTACAACGGGCTGATAAATGAAATTCTGCGTTCGCCTGAGGTCGCAGAGAAATTCGCAAAGCAGGGTATCGACACGGTCGGGGGAACGGCCGGCCAATTCAACCAATTCATTGCCGAGGACCTAAAGAAATGGCTGAAGATCGTCGAGGACGCAGGCATTGCGGCAAAGTAGTGAGTGGCGGTGCCCCTGATCTTCGAAGGTCCGACTGTGCCTCAGCGATGATATCCGCGATCGAGAGTGCGAGCACCGAGAAGCTTCGGAATGTCGAGCTTGCGAAGGAGGGCGTGCGTTTCGAGGCCCAGCTTTGTCATGGGCAGTCTAGCGGCAGTCGCGAGCGATACCGTGTTGAGTAGCTTGGGTGAGCGAATATCGGTCACGGTAAAGCTCTTCGCAAATCTTGTCTCAGCGAGCATTCCTTTCGGAACAATACTGAAGCCGATCTGTCGTTCGACCAGTTCGAGGATCGCATGCATCGTGTTCACTTCGACGACGACGTTCAAATTAGTCGTGGTCCGCTGTCGCGCCGTTTCGATGGCGGCCCGCACAGAGTTCGGCATTGGCGGCAGGATCAGTGGAAACTCTGACAGCGTGTTGAATCTGATCCGCGCCGGGATCTTCGGTGATTTCGGCTGCGCCGGACCGATCAGCACAAGCTCTTCCTCGCAGATGCCTTCGAGGCTGAGCTGATTGTCGATGGTTGCGTTGAAGAGCAGCGCGACCTCGATGCGGCCGAGCTTCAGGTCCTCGATAAGGATTGGGCTTAGCCCTTCAGCGATAACGATCGATGCCTGCGGAAACCGATGTCTGAACGCGTCAACCAGAGGACCGGTCAGCATTCGCGCAATCCTGGGCGGAAGGCCTACCACGATCCGACCCGTCAGGCTGTTGCTGGGGCCGGCGAGTGCCGACTTCGCCCGGCTGATTCCCTCAAGGATCGCCAGTGCGTGTGGAAAGAAGACCGCGCCTGCGGGAGTCAGATTTACGCCGCGGCCGGTCCGCGCAAACAACTTGGTCTGCAGACTTTCTTCGAGCAGCCGCATCTGTCGGCTCAAGGATGGCTGAGAAATGTCGAGCGCGGCTTCAGCGCGACTGAAGCTTCCAAGCTCGGCGATGCGCACAAAATGCCTGAGCTGATCGAAGTCCATTATGATATCCATATTTTCTATATCAGATAGCACAGTCCTACTATGGATCGAATATCTCCTCTTTGCTACGTCGACGCACAATCGACAAGCGCGGGAGGTTGCGATGGGCGTTGCTGCCAGGGTTTGGGCGGTGTTGTGGAGCGTGGCGGGCCTGATCGCTCTGCCGACGCCGCTCGCCGCCCTCGATTATCCGACGCGGCCAATACAGGTGATTGTACCGCTGGCCGCCGGCGGTCCCGGTGACATCCTGATGCGCGTTGTTGCCGAGAGGATGGGGGAGCTTCTCCGCCAGCGCGTCGTCATCGACAATCGTCCGGGAGCCGGCTCAAACGTCGGCTTTGGCGCAGCCGCCCGGGCGCCTGCCGACGGGTACACGCTTCTGCTCGGACTGGCGCCGCTGTCGATCAATCCGAGCCTCTTCAGATCGGTCCCATACGACCCGATCAAGGATTTCGTGCCGATCACCCGGATCGCGACGTTTCCGCTGGTCATCACCGCAAATCCTTCAATTCCGGCAAACAACCTGAAGGAATTCATCGCCTATGTCCGAGCCAGACCGGGAGAGCTGAACTATGGATCATCCGGGCTCGGGTCGACGCCTCATCTCGCGGGCGTGCTGATGGACAAGGTAGCCGGAACCAAGATGGTTCATGTGCCTTACGGTGGTGTGCCGGCGGCGATGACCGATCTCATCACTAATCGAATCCAGGTGATGTTTGCGGGCCCGCCGATCGCGCTTCCGTTCTTGAAGGAAGGCAAGATCAAAGCATTTGCGGTCGCGAGCGAAGTGCCTTCGGCGACCGTGCCCGGCGTGCCGACCGCATCGTCGTCGGGATTTCCGGGTTTCGAGATTGCGACTTGGTATGGGTTGCTCGCGCCAGCTGGCACGCCGAACGAGATCATAACCAAACTGCATGGCGTTCTGGGTCAAGTCCTCAGCGATCCGGCAATCAAGCAAAAGCTGCTGCAACTCGGCGCCGACGTGGCGTTTGACAAGCAGCCGAGCGTCTTCGCCGACTACATCAAGCGCGACATTCCCTACTGGCAGGAACTCGTGAAGAGCTCCGGCGCCAGAATCGACTGACCGATGGTAACTCCGATGTCCTCACCGCTGCTGTTTACACCGATCAAGCTGAGGGAGCTGACCGCACGCAATCGCGTCGTGATAGCGCCGATGCTGCAATACTCGGGCCGCGACGGTTTGCCAACCGACTGGCACCTGCTTCACCTCGGCAAGTTCGCGCTGGGCGGCGCCGGGATCGTCTTTTCGGAGGCGATCGCGATCGAGGAAAGAGGCCGCATCACCTATGGCGACCTTGGGCTCTATCGCGATGACCAGGTCGCACCGCTGCGGCGGATTACGGATCTCATCAAACAGCACGGTGCGATACCAGCGGTTCAGCTTGCTCACGCGGGACGCAAAGCCGGCACGCAACGTCCGTGGGACGGTCATGGTCCGCTCTCGGCCGCTGATCTCGTTCGCGGAGAGCCTCCTTGGCAGCCCGTCGGTGCGAGCGCGATTGCCGCGAGCCCGGCCCGAACCGTTCCAAGCGAGATGTCCGTTTACGATATTGCAGAGGTGCTTGATGCATGGCGCGCCGCGGCACTTCGGGCGCTCGACGCCGGCTTTCAGATCGCAGAGCTTCACGGCGCTCACGGCTATCTCCTGCACACCTTCCTGTCTCCCGAGAGTAATCGTCGGACCGACAGGTATGGAGGTTCGTTCGAGGCGCGCGCGCGCCTTCCGCTGGAGGCGGCGGAGATCGTCCGCAGCGTCTGGCCGAAGGAGTGGCCGGTGTTCTATCGAATCTCGGCGGTCGACGAGGGAGGCTGGCGGGTCGAGGACAGTGTGCGCTTCGCCCGCGCGCTGCATGAGCGCGGTATCGACGTGGTCGACTGCTCATCCGGATCGCTCCATGATTCGTCGACCGCGAACGTCCGCCTCAAGCGCGGTTTCGGTTTTCAGGTGCCGTTTGCGGCCGAGATCAGACAAGCGGCGAAGATCAAGACCATGGCTGTCGGCCTGATCGTCGAGCCGGAACAGGCGGAGAGCATCCTGCAGGACGGTCATGCGGATATGGTCGCGATCGGGCGGGAAGCGCTCTACAATCCCAACTGGCCGCTTCACGCACAGGTCGAGCTGTCGGCACAGGGCGAATACGAGGCCTGGCCCGTTCAGCACGGCTGGTGGCTCACGCGACGTGAGCGCATCTTTCAAAGGATCATGGAAGAGGAGGGCGGCGTTTATCGAGAGCGCCCTGTTCGGCGCTGACACTTGACTCGCTGGCGGGCAAAGGCAACCTCAGATCCTTCAAAAAACAAGAATAGAAGGCTCGCAAGTGACCCACGAAACAAACAAGGCAGGCCCTTTCGGCGATGAGCTCGACAATGCGCTGCCACTCGCCGGCATCCGCGTCCTCGACATCTCGTCGTTCATCGCTGCACCGGCCGCTGCGGCGGCACTCGGCGACTGGGGTGCCGACGTCATCAAGATAGAGCCGCCTGGCGCGGGCGACCCGCACCGCATCAGTTACACCGGCGCAGGATATCCCAAGTCGCAATTGGCAGAAGACTCAGCCTCGCAGGATGTGCCTTTCCGTCACCACCGACGCATCAATGGCACAGCCCTTCACTCGGAGGGGGCTTGATGGTGATCGACGGGCATTGTGTGGCCAACTAATCACTGGCTCACCTCGCAGTGAGAGACGCACCAACGGTCCTGGCACGAAACTGACGCGGCGCCAGGTTTTCGGCATGTCCACTGATGAGGCCTAAACGGACTCTGTGTGGTAATTTTCAACGGTCGCCAATGACCGGTGACGCCGCCTTGAAACCAAGGACATGAAGATCACTCCGCCAACAACGACAACAACGATGAGGGCAGCTACGATTTGGCCAAAAGGTAGGTAGTAGGAATTCTCGGCAACGATTGACGGCTGCTCGACCGGCGCGACCGGATTCGCGGCGAGTACCGACCGTGGGTCTTCGGCTTGCGAAACCGGCATGCGATCGTCGACCGTGGCTGTGCGATCAGAAGAGTACGCAATGGACTGATCGGGCCAGCGCGAGGCAAGCGCCCAATTGCGCGTATTCGTGCCGTCAGCCGCGCCCTGCGATGTTTCGGGCTTGGACTGTGTAGGTGTCTCGGGCAGGGGCTGTGGCATGGGTACCGCCGGTTGCCTAGCCTGCGGCTGCTCAGTCAGTTCCGCATGCGCGTTCGCGACTGGAGGCTGCTGCATGGTTGTTCCGCGATCGTCGGGAGGTGCTGAGGCCGCTGCTTTCGGTCGCGCGGGCTCTACAATTTTCGCACCTGCGTCGGCTAGATACCAGCACTTGCGCTGAGTTGTGCGGTTCGTTTGATAGTACCAATGCTTGCCTGCAGGCGCCGGGCCCTTCGGCTTGGTGAGACATTCGTCGGCGGGTGGCGCAGCGCTGCCCGAGGTCGCAGTCAGCACCGCACTTGCGAGCATCGCCAACATGAGTTGAAATGTTCGGTTCGCCATGCAGCCCACCCGTAACCACGCGCTCCCAAGTCTCGTTTCTTCTGCGAGAGTGGGGCGAGAGTGAGACGCAATTTTCGACTGAGCGCGGCCTAATTGCGGCTTGTCCTCAGGTTCCACGGCGGCGGAGAGGAACGCGCCCGGAGTCATTGAATGCGATGTGCCGCGTCGCGCCATGTTGGTGAGTTGTGTGGGCAGCGCATCAGGACTGCCGGCGAGTGCTTTCAGTATGCTGATCGGCGCTAACCGGTTCATCTTCTGAATCGGTTCAGCGATCACGTCGATGAGCTTCAACTCCGCCAAGGTAGGTGGAATTGGATGCATCTGCACGACGCGTATCGGGAAGGCAAGACGGGCGTCGCCTCGCCGAATGCGCGACATGTAACCATATACAATTGAGCGGAACCCATCACGTCCGACGCGTCGCCGGCCGCCGCCTGAAGCCCTCAGCCTCGATGCCGGAGGTCTCTGCTCTGGCCTCGTCCTCGCCGATCGCTGCGACATCGCCGACGTGAAAACAGCACTGCTTGAGGGCAACGGAGAAATCAGCTTCATCAAGCGCGATGCACCAGACAAAGCAAAGGGCAAGCGTCGCGGCAAGAAGCAATCTAGCCGCTGGCGCTTATTGTGGCTTGGGTTCACCGGCGCCCGATGTCGAAGGGCTCTTAATTCTCGAAGACGGCGTTGCGTCGCTGGCGGCCACATGCCAGATGGCAAAGTGCGGATAACATGCCGAATCGCTCGGATGGACAGTACGGCCGCCAGATCGATGACCCGCCAAAATGCGATGTACGCACGCTCGCCAACCCGCTCGTTGCCGGGGATTTTGGACTGCGTCTACGTCGGCGCTCTTTGGCGCACGCGCGACGGCCATTCCACTACGATCGCCTAGCCTCGGGCGCTCCGCGTCGCTGCTGGCTGCGGTAGCCGGCATCGCGAGATTCTGACTCCCTGGAGGGGGAAAATGTGCAAATAATGGGCTTTAGCCAGCATGCTGGCGCACTGGGGGCGGATCGCCCCCAGCGGCGATCAACGCTGGGGCGGTTCCGTCGGCGAGTGAGATGAGTTCGAAAAAAAACACCGATACGCCAAGGCCAATTAGAAAAACGAGGGAAGCAAAGTCCGCTCCGCCCGCCAAGCGCGCCACGAGATCCGGTACTTTCGACCGGCCGGCGAACGAACAGAAAGCACCGCTGATCGTCGGCATTGGTGCCTCCGCCGGTGGCCTAGAGGCCTTCACGACATTGCTTCGACACTTGCCGACCGACACCGGCATGGCGTTTGTGTTGGTGCAGCACCTCGATCCGGTCCGGGAAAGCGCGTTGACCGAGCTTCTGTCGAGGACCACCTCTCTGCCGGTTAGCGAAGTGACGAACGACCTGCCGGTTGAGCCTGACCACGTCTATGTCATTCCGCCCGGCAGCAGCCTGTCCATTGCGGATCGTGTCTTGCGACTTCATCCGCGCCACCCAAGCACCATAGGACATCGATCGATCGATGCCTTCCTTGAATCGCTGGCGCAGGACCAGCGAGAGCGCGCGATCGGCGTAATCCTGTCCGGCACTGCGAGCGATGGCACGTTAGGATTGGAGGCGATCAAGGCCGAGGGCGGGATCACGTTCGCACAGGATGACTCGGCGCACTACGATTCGATGCCACGCAGCGCGATTGCGGCGGGGTGCGTGGATTTCGTTCTCAATCCGGAAAGCATTGCGAAAGAGCTCGACCGGATTTCGAAGCATCCGTTCGCCTTTGGGGAAGGTGAATTTCACGCTTCTCCGGAAGACGACCGAGCGTCCGCGACGGCGCATGAGGACGACGAAACCCCACTGCCGTCGGGCGGCGAGGGAACGCCGCGCACGGGAGCGAGCCAAGCGCGAGCCGAAGGCGAGACAGCGCGCGAAAAGCCAGGGGACAACGGTTACAAGAAGATTCTTCTCCTTCTCCGCAACCATTGCGGGGTAGACTTCTCCCTCTACAAATCCACCACCATCCGGCGGCGTATTGTCCGGCGCATGGTGTTGAACAAGCACGATACGTTGGCAGACTACGCCCAGTTTCTGCGAGGCAACACCAAGGAACTCGACGCTCTTTACTCCGACGCGCTCATCAGCGTGACGAGTTTTTTCCGCAACGCCGAGGCCTTCGACGTTCTCAAGCGCGAGGTCTTTCCCAAGCTCTTTCAGCAGGCTCGCCGCGAACCGCTGAGGGTCTGGGTGCTTGGCTGCTCCACCGGCCAGGAAGCATACTCAATCGCCATGTCGTTCGTGGAAGTCGCGGACGAAGCTCCTCGCATGCAAAAACTCCAGGTGTTCGCCACGGATCTCAACGAGGCACTGCTGGACAAGGCCCGCCACGGTCTCTACGCGAAGACCCTCGCGCAGGATGTGTCGCCGGAACGGCTGCAACGGTTTTTTGTCGAGGAAGAAGGCGGCTACCGGGTCAGCAAGCAGTTGCGTGAGATGGTGGTTTTCGCCCGGCAGAACCTCATCAGCGATCCTCCGTTCTCGCGCATGGACCTCGTGAGCTGCCGCAACCTGCTGATCTATCTTGAGCCGAGCCTGCAGAAGAAGCTGCTCCCGACGTTTCACTACGCGCTGAAGCCGGAGGGCTTCTTGTTCCTAGGCGCCTCGGAGTCGATCAGTGGTTTCGCCGACTTGTTTGAGCCGGTTGACAGAAAGCACAAGATTTTCACCAAGAGAGCAGCGCCAACCCCGGCGTTTCATCTGCCGCTTCGAAAAGAGCCCGCCGAACGAGCATTGCTGGCGCGGCCTCAGCAAGCCGGGATTCCTCGTCCGAGAGAGCGGGTTCCGGGACAACCAGACGATTTCCACGCCGAACTCAATTCCCAGCGCGAGGCGGATCGGGTCACGGTCAATAAATATGCCCCTCCGGGCGTGTTGGTGAATGCGGAGCTGCAAGTCCTCCAATTCCGTGGACCAACCAGCGCCTTTCTTGAACCGCCCACTGGCAAGGCAAGTTTCGACGTTTTGAAGATGGCACGACAAGGTTTGATGCTGCCGCTGCG
Source organism: Bradyrhizobium sp. LHD-71 (assembly GCF_031157255.1). GTDB lineage: Bacteria > Pseudomonadota > Alphaproteobacteria > Rhizobiales > Xanthobacteraceae > P52-10. The sequence continues at coordinate 139,732 of NZ_JAVIFX010000016.1, forward strand.
CGCCGTCATCAATCAGGCGAAAAAAGACAACAAGACCGCGCGCAGAGAGAATATCCGGGTCAATCAGAACGGCGCGACACGGACGGTCAATGTCGAAGTCGTTCCGCTCAAGAATTTGCGCGAGCGCAGTTTCTTGATTCTGTTCGAGGATGTGGGAAAAACCTCGCGTACTGCGGGTAGGCCTTCCGGGAAACGGCCGAGCGGCGATGTGAAGCCACAGCGCGTCGCCAGCAAGAAGGAAGAGGCCAACCGTATCGCCGAGTTGGAGCGCGAGCTTTCCGAAATGAGCGACTACGTGCAATCGCTACAGGAACAGCACGAAGCGACGAATGAGGAACTGCAAGCGTCCAACGAGGAAATCCAATCCGCCAATGAGGAGTTGCAGAGCATCAATGAAGAGCTGGAGACATCCAAGGAAGAGCTGGAGTCGGCCAACGAAGAACTGACCACCGTCAACGAGGAGATGGCCAATCGTAACATCGAACTCGGCCGGCTGAACGGCGACCTGGTTAATCTCCAGACGTCGACCAATCTCCCTATACTTTTGCTGGCTCGCGACCTGACCATTCGCCGCTTCAGCGTGCGGGCCGAAAAACAATTCAATCTCCTTGCCACCGACATCGGACGGCCCATCGGCGGAATCCGCCACAATCTCGATGTCGCCGATCTGGACGGGCTTGTGAGAAATGTCATCACCAGCATCCGCGAGGACGAGCGCGAGGTGCGTGACAAGGACGGACACTGGTATTCGCTGCGCGTGCGCCCTTACCTGACGCTCGACAACAAAGTGGACGGCGCGGTGCTTGTCCTGGTGGACGTTGATGAACTGAAGCGGGTCGAGCGCGCCGCAGCAGAAGCGCGCGAATACGCGGAGGCGGTCATTCGCACCGCGCGCGATCCACTCGTCATTCTGCATGGAGACTTGCGCGTCCTCAGTGCCAACGAGGCGTTCTACAAGACCTTCAAAGTGTCGCCAGCGGAGTCGGAAAGTTCCTTGGTCTACGAGTTGGGCAATCGCCAATGGGACATCCCCCGATTGCGTCATTTGCTAGAAGAAATCCTTCCCCGCAACAGCTTCTTCAATGATTTCGAGGTCACGCACGAATTCGAGCGGATTGGACGCCGCACCATGCTGTTGAATGCACGGACGTTGCTCCAAGGAGACGAGAAAACTAAACTCATTCTTCTGGGCATCCAGGATGTCACCGAAATGCTCCAGTTTCAGTCGGAGCTTCGTGTGCATGCGGACGAGTTGGCCCGCTTCAATCGCGCCGCCGTCGGGCGCGAAACACGCATGATCGAGCTGAAAAAGGAGATCAACGAGCTCTGTGAGCGACAAGGTGAGCCGGCCCGCTACCCCCTCCAATTCGAGCAGGAGGGAGGCGACGCCAATGGCTAAGGCTCGCACTGCGAAACAACAGCGAACATCGGCGACCGGTGCACGACGTCGGCCAAGAGCGCAGACAGATGAGCCGCAGGCCAGCAAGACGCCTGCCCCGCGCGATTTTCTTGTCGGCGGTGGCGAGATGGCGGGCCTGATCCGCCAAACGGACTGGTCCAAGACGCCGCTTGGACCTCTGGATGGCTGGCCCCAGAGTTTGCGCTCCGCAATCAGCATCTGCCTCGGCTCGCGCTTTCCCATCGTGATCTACTGGGGCCCCGAGTTCGTCGTGCTTTACAACGACGCCTACGCCCAGATCCTGGCTAGTAAGCATCCGCAGGCGCTCGGGCAACGTTGCCGTGAGGTCTGGGCGGAAATCTGGGACGTCATCGGCCCCATGCTCCACGGCGTCGTCGCAAACAGTGAGGCGACGTGGTCGGACAACCAACTCCTCGTTCTACAGCGACACGGCTTTCCAGAAGAGTGCTACTTTTCTTTTTCGTTCAGCCCCATCCGCTCCGAAGACGACAGCATCGGAGGCGTCTTTACGGCGGTGATCGAACATACCCAGCGGATTGTAGGAGAACGGCGGGTCGTCGCGTTAAGAGACCTCGGTGCGAGGGGGATAGAGGCAAAGACCGCAGAGGAAGCGTGCGCCATCGCAGCCGGGACCCTTTCCGTGCATGGGAAAGATGTTCCTTTTGCACTGCTGTATCTGCTCGATAGTGACGGGAAACTGGCGCGGCTGACCGGCTCCGCTGGCGTCGTGGCAGACGATCTCGCGAACCCGTCGGCTATCGAGCTCAGTGCGGGGGCAGCCGACCAGGGACCCTGGCCGCTCGCGGAGGTGGCGCACACCGGCGCCATGCAGGTCATCGAGAACCTTGCCGGCCCGTTCGGAGCGGCAGTTCCAGCGGGGCCATGGCCCGATCCGCCGTGCCAGGCGGTTGCGGTGCCGATCCGATCGAACATCCCAGGCCAGCTCGCCGGAATTTTGGTGGCGGGGGTCAGCGCGCGGCTGAAGCTGGATGAACTCTATCGCAGCTTTTATGAGCTGGTGGCTAGCCAGATCGCAACTTCAGTCGCGAATGCTCGCGCATACGAAGCCGAGCGCCAGCGGGCTGAGGCGCTGGCCGAGATCGACCGGGCCAAGACCGTGTTCTTCTCCAACGTCAGTCACGAGTTCCGCACGCCGCTGACCTTGATGCTCGGCCCGCTGGAGGACGCTCTCGCAGGTTCGGATTTGCCGGCCGCTGAGCGTGAGTGGGTCGATGTCGCGCACCGCAACTCGCTGCGCCTTCTCAAGCTTGTCAACTCGTTGCTCGACTTTTCCCGGATCGAGTCAGGCCGGGCGCAGGCGACTTACGAAGCCGTCGATCTTGCCGTGCTGACAGCCGACCTTGCCAGCAATTTCCGCTCAGTCTGCGAACGCGCAGGTCTGAAGCTTGTCGTGGATTGTCCTCCTCTTCCCGGACCCGTCCATGTCGATCGTGACATGTGGGAGAAGATCGTTCTCAACCTCATGTCCAATGCTTTCAAATTCACCTTCGAAGGAGAGATCGCGGTCAGTGTGCATGAGGTCGATGGGCAGGCTGAGCTGTCGATCCGCGACACCGGCGTCGGCATACCGGAAGACGAATTGCCGAATCTGTTCGAACGGTTCCATCGAATCGAAGGGCAGAAGAGCCGAACGCACGAGGGCAGCGGAATCGGGCTCGCGTTGGTGCAGGAGCTCGTGAAACTTCACGGCGGCACAGTCCGCGCCGACAGCGGAGCGGACCATTCCACCAGTTTCACGATAAGCATTCCGTTCGGGACAGCGCATCTGCCGCAAGATCGGATCGGAACCGGAGGGCGCCTTACATCAACCTCCGTCGGCGCGGACGCCTATGTCGAAGAGGCGCTGCGCTGGCTTCCAGACGAAGTGGTGCCCTTGATCGAGGCACCGAGCGCGATGGTCGAGCCCGGCAACTTGCCACCGCTGCGAGATGGCGTGCGCATTCTCCTTGCCGACGACAATGCCGATATGCGAGCCTATGTGCGCCGGCTGCTCGCTGGCAATTGCGACGTGCAGGCGGTCGCGGATGGTGAAGCAGCCCTACAAGCCCTTCGCGAGCGTCGCGCCGACCTTGTGCTCGCCGACGTGATGATGCCGCATCTCGATGGCTTTGGACTGGTGCGTGCGATCCGCGCCGACCCGGCGCTGCGCGATCTTCCGGTGATCATGCTTTCGGCGCGCGCCGGCGAGGAGAGCCGGGTGGAAGGCCTCGAGGCCGGCGCGGACGATTATCTCATCAAGCCGTTCTCGGCGCGCGAGCTGATCGCTCGGGTGAGCAGCAATCTGGAATTGGCGCGTATTCGACGCGAAGCGGATGCGAGCTTGAGGGAAGAAGCGCGCACGCTTGCGGTATTGAACCGTGTCGGGTCAGTCATCGCGGCCGAACTTGATCTTGAGAAGTCCGTACAAGCCGTCACCGACGCTGCGACCGAATTGACCGGTGCCGCGTTCGGCGCGTTTTTCTACAACGTGACTGACGAGCGCGGCGAGAGCTACATGCTTTATGCGCTCGCGGGCGCACCGCGAGAGGCGTTCGCCGAGTTTCCGTTGCCCCGGAATTCTGCACTGTTCAGCCCCACGTTCAGGGGTGAAGGGGCCGTGCGTTTAGACGATGTTGTGAAGGACGCTCGTTACGGCCAGAACGAGCCGCACTATGGCATGCCCGAAGGTCATCTTCCCGTCCGAAGCTATCTCGCAGCGCCCGTGATCTCCCGGTCGGGCGACGTCCTTGGTGGACTATTCTTTGGTCATCCCGAGCCGGGTGTTTTTACGGGGCGTTCAGAAGGCCTCTTATTGGGAATTGCGGCTCAAGCAGCGATCGCAATCGACAACGGTCGTCTCTATCAGAACGCGCAAGGCGAGATTACCGAGCGTAAGCGCGCCGAACAGGCTTTGCGCGAAAGCGAAGAGCGTCTGCATCACGTCAACACCGAACTTGGCCAGCGCGTGGCCGAACTGCAGGCGGCCAATGCGGAGGTTCAAGATGCACGCCGCGCCGCACTCAATCTGATGGAAGATGCGGTCCAGTCTCGCCAAGCCCTGGAAAAGCTCAATGCGAATTTGCGGGAGAGCGAGCGTCGTTTCCGCGAGATGATCGACGCGATCCCCGCGGCGGTTTACACGACCGACGCAGAGGGTCGTATCACGCACTTCAATCCCGCTGCAGTCGAATTCTCCGGGCGTACTCCGCAACTGGGTACGGACCAATGGTGCGTGAGCTGGAAGCTCTATCACGCAGATGGCACGCCGATGCCGCATGACGAATGTCCCATGGCCATCGCACTGAAGGAAGGCCGCATCGTTCGCGGCGCCGAAGCCGTCATCGAGCGACCGGACGGCGAGCGGCGTTGGTTTACACCCTACCCGACGCCCTTGCGCGATGCGGACGGCCGGGTTGTTGGCGGCATCAATATGCTCGTGGACATCACCGAGCGCAAAGCGGCAGAAGAGACCCGCGCCAGGATGGCAGCCATTGTTGAATCATCAGAGGACGCTATCATCAGCAAGTCGCTGGAGGGCGTTATTGCAACGTGGAACAACGGCGCGGAGCATCTGTTCGGCTACACGGCGGAGGAAGCCGTCGGTCAGCCCATTACGATGCTCATTCCCGCCGATCGGTTGCACGAAGAACCTGAAATTCTGGCGCGGCTCAAGCGGGGTGAATACATCGACCATTTCGAAACCGTCCGCGTCCGGAAGGACGGTTCGCCGATGGACGTTTCGCTGACCGTCTCCCCCATAAGGGATGAGAAGGGCACCATCATCGGCGCCTCGAAAATCGCTCGTGACATCACAGAGCGAAAGGCGTCCGAGCAGCGTCAACGCGTCCTTTCGGATGAACTCGCGCACCGCGGTAAGAATCTGCTGTCCGTTGTTCAATCCATGGTGTCGCGCAGCCTTTCTGGAAAGACGTCAATCGACCACGCACGCGAGACACTCAGCAATCGCATACATGCGCTGGCACGCAGCCAATCAGTGTTGGTGAATGGCGGTTTCGAAGGCGCTCGGATCGCCGAGATCATCCGTCTCGAATTCGAAGCCTTCTCGGAGCGGGTCGACGTTTCCGGACCCGATCTGATGCTCAATCCCCGCCTGACCCAGACCTTCTTCCTGCTGGTGCACGAACTTGCCACCAATGCCAGCAAATATGGCGCGCTGTCGGGGCCTCATGGTCGGATCGCAATCAATTGGTCGATCGAGGGCGCAGGTGCTGGAGCTCGTTTCCGGTTTCAGTGGCGAGAACGCGGTGGACCACCAGTCGTCCCTCCTACTCGCCAGGGCTTCGGTAGCGTGCTGATCGAAAGAGTTGTCGCCCACGAACTAAGAGCTCAACCAAAGGTGGAATTCGCTCCAGAAGGCTTGCTCTACCAGATCGATGCGCTGCTGTCCGCCATTGTGGGCGAGCAATTGCTGAGCCAGGCAGACGAACTACCGGGGGGCACGGTGCATTGAGCGCGGATTCAACCTGTGCCTAGCAACGATTCGTCGGGAGTGGCGTTGCGTTCAATTGGCCATTCCGAAACTTGACCTCCTGACAGCATGGGACGCGGCATGACATTCATCGGAGACGCCGCGTCCTTGTGCTGGAATGACCTGCCACTGAACTTTCATCCAGCAGCGGTTAGAGTCTCAGGGTTTTTGCACTGAGGCCGAACTTTGGACCGCCGGCGGGTAGAGTTTTCCGGCTCTGTCTATGATGGCGGGCTGGCTGCGCCATCGTGAATCAGCAACATGATCGGCGTCTTCTGGCCGATCGCCCCATGCGGGCGTTCTTCATTGTAGTACTTGCGCCAATCCTCCAACTTTTTCTGGGCATCCGCAAGACTCAGGAACCAGTGGGCGTTCAAACATTCCGCTCGGAAGCGGCCGTTAAAGGCTTCGATGAAGGTGTTGTCCGTGGGCTTACCTGGTCGCGAGAAGTCGAGCGTGACGCCGCGCTGATAAGCCCACAGGTCCAGGTCGCGTGAGACGAACTCAGTGCCTTGATCGACCCGGATTGTTGCCGGGAATCCCCTTTCCGGCCGGCCCTTTCCAGCACCTCCACAACATCGGCACCGCGGAACGTGAAGCGTGGCTCCAGCGCAGGGGAGTAGCGTGAGAACGTATCGACGACGGTGAGCACGCGGAGCTTGCGACCGGTCGCCAGTTGGTCGTGCACGACGTCCATGGCCCAAGTCTCGTTCGATCGTGTCGCCGGCTTGCGATCGTCACGCAGTTTAGCCGTGACGCGCCGCTTGGGCGTCTTGTTGCGCAATTGCAGCCCTAATTCGCGGTAGATGCGGCGTGTCTTGTTCTGCCCGTGGCGGCATCCCTCACGCCGCAGCAGCACGTGAATCCGCCGGATAGCCATAACGAACACGAGTCTGGCAAATCTCTTTGATCCGCTGTTCGAGGACGGCCTGCCCGGGGGGACGGGACTTGTAGTGATAGGTGGGTGTGTCGACCTCGAATACACGACATGCCCTTCGGATCGACACGTCCCACTCACCACGCATCTCGTCAAGCAGCTTGCGCTGCCGGACAGGCCTCAAAGCTTTCGGCGAATAGCGTCCTGCAACATCTCTTTGTCGAGCGACAGATCTGCGACGATCCGCTTCAGCTTGGCGTTCTCGTCCTCGAGCTGCTTCAACCGGCGCATCTCGGTCGGCAGCAACCCGTCGTACCTTCTTCTCCCAATTGAAGTAGGTCGCCTGGCTAATACCGGCCTTGCGGCAAACGTTCGCCACCGGCATTCCATCGGTGGTCTGTTTCAAAATGAACGCCATCCGAGCGTCCGAAAATCTCGATGCCTTTATCGCTCTCCGCTCCTCCCAGCCCGGGGAATCGGCGTGGAAAACTCTAGTCAAAAACGGTCCAGTTTTGTGGGCTCAGAGCACTTTAGCGGCGCGGCTTGATCGAAGCATTAAGAGCCCGGTAACCATCGTCCATAAGGTTTGTTCAACCTTACCTAAAATATAGATTTGCGATTGGCGCTTAATCAGTTCATCTTGAGGAGCTAATCGAGCATGTGGAACTTCTTGGCGGTGTCCCGAAAAGGTGCCGTTTTTTTTTGTCAGCGTGGCTGCAACGTTGACCTTGCTGCGGCTATGACCCAGGCGAGTGACGCTTTGGCGGCGGATGCATCGATCGTCGCGAGTTACTAAGGCGAAGTCGTTATCTGCCTTGCGGTCGCGGACTGCTGCTCTGCGAATCTATCAGCGCACGACGCTTATGGCGACAGATTCATCTATGGCCGGGCAAGAGCCTGGATCAGCGACAGCATGGTCGCATCCCAACCAGGTGCCATTGCCAGCCGCAATCTATGCAGCGGCATCGCAGCTGATGTACCTCGTGGCGGTGACGCAACCCTAGCGGACGCGTCACACTCACTTTGAGGTCTTCCGGTCTTGGCCCATCGGCGATATCGAACAAGCCCAGTTGGTTCCCACGTCTCTTTGTCGTTCAAACGAAAACATGATTGAGTCATCGTTAGGGGACCGCACGCCATAACATTTCAAGCATGCCATCGTCATCTTATCGCTGAGTGTCGGCACGCCCGTGGCGGCAGGGCCGATGGAGTTCGCGGAACCCTGTGATGGTGCGATGCGGGTTGACGGACCAGCTCATGGATCTCAGCTGAGGGTGAAATCACAGCTGAGACTCCCCCACTTCCTAAGCAGGTAAGGCTGATTGGGAGCGCGAGCGCTCCAATGCCGACACAGGGCTTGGCATTCGTAGGCGAGGACATGGCTTGCTGACCCATAGAGTGGTACATAGGTTCTTGGCTGACTGGAGCCTTGGGATAATCGTTGGCTTTCGGGATGAGTGGCTACGTGCCTTCTTCGTGGATGATGTCCGCTCGCGGTACATCCCGCCCGATCTCGAGGCCCGGTTGTTCCGCAAACTTCAGATGATCGACGATGCGACGACCGATCAGGACTTGCGCGTGCCGCCCAGCAATCAGTTCGAGAAGCTACGCGGCAATCTGGCAGGATTCCATTCGATCCGCGTCAATTAACGCGTAAAATTGGGGTATTCTTGATTTCGACTGATCGCGCGATCCTGTCGGGATGTCCCGAGCGCGCACAGAACCTAGTAGAGACCGTCGCGACTATCCGCATCTCGGCATCCCGCCCGATGATCTTTACATCCCGTTGGAGCCGTGGCCCCGCATCGGCCGGCCGCCCAAGCACGACCTTGAGACATGGACAGTTACCGACGATTGGTCGGCGCGCGTGCCCGTCACTGAGATCGAAGGCACTGTATCCGTTATTTCAGGAGTGCTTCTGCACGCATAAGCCGTCGCTTTTGGCGGTATGGGGCAAATACGACCCGTTCTTCGTGCCGTCAGGCGCCGAGGCATTCAAGCGCGACAATCCTCGTGCGGTTGTTCGCTTTTTCGACACTGGCCACTTCGCCCTGGAAACGCATGCCCACAAAATTGTGGAAAGCATTCGCGATTTCCTGAAGTGATCGTCTCGCAACATTGACGGGCAGAGGAGGCCAGCCCTCTGAGTTCGGTAGAGCATCGAATCGGTGTCGATGGAGGAAAGGGGTGACGGCCGTGCCACACGCAAGAAGGAGCCCGGAACGACTGAGCCTGTTCTCCGACGCGGTTTTCGCTGTCCTTATAACGGTCCTTGTTTTGGAATTGCGGCCTCCGGAGCTCCCCACCTTCAAGGCCCTCCTGTCGCTCTGGCATACATGGCTCAGCTATACGGTGAGCTATATTTTCATCGCGATCGTTTGGGCCAATCACCACCATCTCATGCGGTATGCCACCGAGGCCACTCCACGTCTAATGTGGTTCAATTTCGTGCATCTGTTTTCCGTGTCTCTGCTTCCACTCTCCACCGCTTGGATGGCCGTGAGTGAGTTGGCACCGCAGCCGGTTGCTTTCTATGCTGCGGTCTTCTTCCTCGTAAACGCGACTTATATTTCCTTGATTTGGGAGCTTATTGAGCGAGCTCCAGTCAAAGAGGTCTCGCCCAAGGAGCGCAGGATCATGCGCTTCAGGTCGATCACCACCCTCTGTGTCTTCGCGGCGGCCGCGATTGTTGCGCTGAAATATCCTCTGGTTGGACTTGGAATGTGCTGCTGTTGCCTGATCGTTTACCTGAAACCTGAAGCGCCGGGAGCGGAGAAGTAACAATCTCACATGCGACCGTTCTCGTTATTGCCCCACCTCTGAAGTGTCATAATGACGCTGCGGAGTTCCGCTCGTACACGGCAACCGCAATAGATTCCTGTGCGGCACGACAAGACCGAAGCATTTGGACGCCAGCAATTCTTGCGATGGCTACCAGATCCGCGTCACACCATCCATGTCAGTTGTTGGTGCCAGGAGCGCACTTCGGCCCGATCAAATTCTCGGCACAGATTCGGTGCGTGGCTTGAGCGGGAGGGTCATGAGCAGTTCGTCTTTCCGACCCAATCCAATCGTCTTGCGCTTGGCATCATCGGCGTGCTCTCGCTAGCCGCCTACACGACGTGGTTGGTCGCACTGACACCCACCGAGCGCTCCCTCTGGATTATCCTCGCGATCCTCGCCGCGGCACTCGTATCGAGGATTGCGGGTTTCGCCTTCTCCGCCATCTGCGGCGCGATGCTCTTCCACCTGATCGACGACCCGGTCCGAGCCGTGCAGATCATGATGATCTGCAGTGTCGGCGGTCAATCCCTGATGGTGTGGGCTTTGCGGCACGAAATCCCTTGGCGCACTCTGTCGATCTTTCTCCTCGGCGCCGCGCTCGGATTGCCGCTCGGTATCTTCGTCCTGCTCCATACCCGGCCCGCCCTGTACGGCCAAGTTGTCGGCGCTTTCCTGGTTCTCTACGCCGTTTTCATGATCTTGCGCCGTCCCATGATCGTGAGGCGCCAGAGCGTATTTCTCGATGCTGCGGCGGGCTTTCTCGGTGGAGTCACCGGAGGCGCGGCCGCCTTTCCCGGTGCCTTCGTCACGATCTGGTGTGGCTTCAAGGGCTGGTCCAAAGAGAAGCAACGCGGGCTTTACCAGCCCTTCATTCTGATCGTGCAGCTCGCTGCCATCGCTTTCATATCGTTGCCGGGCCTCGCCTCTCGAAGCCACGCTTCGTTCGACTTCGCCGGAGTGGCCTATCTGCCGGCAATGTTGCTCGGCTCGACCTTCGGCTTGGTCTTCTTCAATCGGCTCAATGACCGGCAGTTCGCACTGACGGTCAACCTCCTGCTTGTCATGTCCGGCCTGAGCTTCTTTGTCTAAGCATGCTGGTCGGAGAGCATGCATGCGCCGTGCCCTGACCATTGTCCCAACCGGATTGGCGATCGGGCACGCCGGCTTGGCCGAAACCCCTGGGCACGGCTTGATGTGACCGTCAGGCCGGGCTGCCAGGATGCCGTTCGCTCGTCGCCACGAGGGGATTACCAAGTCTGCCGAGGCCGCGTTTTGCAGTGGTATGATCGACGCCCTTCTCTATGTCGGCGAGCTGCTTCCTCCGGACCATTGCTACTCGGTGCCCCTCGACATGCGTCGGCAGCGCTGTCCTTTTCCAAGCCAATGTGCCGCGATCAGAGTGACAGCGCGCGAACTCGCAATCTGGATTCGCTCCGACTCCGCGCATGCGATTTACGGCTCGCTGGGAGCAGGCACTGCCTCCAGTCTCGCGGGCGAAAGGAAGTAACCGGATGAAGTGACGTGCGTCGGATGTTGCGCGATGCCCGGCGCGGGGCGGCGGCACCCGCAGCCGCGATCCTCATGGCAAGGCGGGACGGGCAGGGCGGATGCCCAGCGCCACTACCTTTCTGGCAGTCCTGATTTGCGCAACCCTTCCACGAAATGGAGCAGTACGCCCTGTTCCATTTCGGGATTGTTAGCGATGAATGACTTTATGGAATGGTCGGGTTTGATGGCGAGTATCCTCTCGACCATGCATGCTGCTTCCTGATGCCGGCCCAGCTGGCCATAACTTGCCGCGACATTCTCGAGCACCGAGACAAGAGGATTCTGGAGACGCTTGCCAAGCCGGATTGCCTCCTCATACTGACGCGCGTTGTAGTAGGCCCGGTCCAGCGCCCGGATATACCAGTCAGGATGAAAGCGTTTGAGTGTCATCGCCCGCTGGATCTGGGGCACGGCTTGATCCGCGCGGCCCGACAGGGAGAGGAACTCCCCCCACTCGGCCAACGTGCCCGGATTGTTCTGGTTGAGATCAAGCGCGCGCTCGTACTCGGCCATCGCGACGTCAGAATCGCCGCGCTGTCGAAGAACGGCTCCGAGCACCCAGTGACCCCTGTAGTCCATGGGATCCAGTTCAACGGACGTCCGTGCTTCCTTGTGCGCCAGGTCAAGGGACTGCGCACGGCACTCAGGCCTGAAGAACTGGGCATCACACAAGTGGACCCGTGCCAGCAATGAGTGCGCGGCGACACTGCCGGGATCGAGCACGAGGAACCTTTCCAGGAGAGCCCGGGCCTGTTCGTTGGCCATCCTGTTGAACTTGTAGTACTCGGCCTCGGACCGATAGTACAGATCGCGCGCCGTCAGCGCATCGGGCGACTTTCGCATCGCACGCTGCTGCTCGGCCTTGTTGAGCGGACTACCTACGCCAATAAACGAACCGACGATCATCATCCTGATGTCGTCGCGAGCCGCAGGCAGATCGACCGGGTTGATGTCGAAGCGTTCGGCCCAGAGCTGCGTTCCCGAGATTGCCTCGGTGAGTTGCGCCGTGATCCGCAGCCTTTCGCAGGTCTCTTCCAGACTGCCCTCGAGCACGTATTGAACGTCGAGTTCCCTCGCCATTCCGCGAAGGTCGAAGGGTTGTTGGTGGTACGTGGCCGTCGAGCTATGGCCGACGACGCGCAACGAGGGGAACTTGGACAGGTCAATGATCAAGTCCCCGACGATGCCGTCGATGAAAGACGTCAGCCCGGAAGCCACGCTCAAGTTTCTGAAGGGCAATACGGCGAGGGACATCCTGTCGTTCGCGGACGATATCTTGCCCGCCTGGCCATCCACGCCCTCGACGTCGGCGACGAAGCGGAAGCCCCGCCGAGGGATCGTGCGGATGATCTTCTGGGACCGTCCATCATCGCCAACCGCCCTGCGCGCGGCTTTGATCCGGCTTTCAACGGTGGCATCCGACACGAAGCGGCCGTTCCACACCGCCGTGACGAGATCGTCCTTGCTGACGACGCGCGCGCGGTTCTCGACAAGAAACAACAAGGTGTCGAACACCTGCGGCTCGAGCCGCCGCAGCGCCTGGCCAAAGCGCAGTTCCCGGCGAACCGGGTCGAGTTGATAGTCGCCGATGCGGTACGAGAATGTGTGTGATTCCATCGAACTGGGGCCCATCCCGAACAAGTGCGGACAGGTACTTTGCCAGTGTCGGCGCGGGACGCCTACGGAAAAATCCGGCGTTTCTCCGGTGTCTCTACGGCAGTCCTTCAGGGCGGCCGGGGCGCGGTGGGCCTATCCTTAGCGCATAGTCAGAGGAAGAACATATGCCGGAGGTTGCTGTCGCCGACGATGATGTGATTGGTCTTGGTAAGAAACTAGACCAGTTCAGTGAGATGTTGACACCCAAAGAGCAACTTATCCTTTATGCCATGATCAAGGCGGCCGGGCGACAGTTTCTGCCATCCGCGCCTGCGAAGGCGCCGGTGACTCCTCCACCGAAGCAGACCCTGCCCAAGTTAAGCAACGCATTCGATGCCGCCTTCCTTCCCGGAAGGGCCGCGGAATTCGGGAACCAGAGTGAGTCTAGCATCGGCCCTGTCGGTATCTCGGGTGGCGTGATCGATACGATGAATGTCATCCTCGTGCGTGATTTAAGGACGATGGGCGTGATGGGGTTCGGGCGGCACCGTGAGGCCGGCCCCATCGGTGAGCACGAAATTGCCACGACGCAGCTGCTCATCCCAGATCTCCAGCGTGCCGCCGCTATCAGCGGGTTGCTCGACGTCAGGACGATGGCCGTCGCCACGTTCGAAACCGTGCTCGATACCTTGGCAGTGCCGGTCGTGCTCACCGGTCCCCAGCTTCAGATCGTCCATGCCAACCGCGCCGCGCGCGCCTTACTTGCCGAAGGTGACCTTCTCCGATCACGCAACAATATGCTGACCGCACAATCAAGTGGCGTCGGTGCGGCCCTCGCCGCAGCGGTGTCCCAGGCAGTCGAAAACGAGAGCGCTATCGGCCGCAAAGGCATCGGCGTGCCCGCACGGACGGCCCAGGGTGACGCGCGTGTGCTGCACGTCCTGCCGCTCCGCTATGGAGTGATGCGGCCAAATGTGGCGCCGAACGCCGTCGCAGCGATCTTCATCGCCCCGGCAACGCATCCCCCTCGCGCACCAAGCGAAGTGGTTGCTGCCCTGTTCGACCTGACGGCTGCCGAAGTTCGTGTCTTCGAGCACATCACCGCAGGGCGGACGATGACCGAAACAGCCGAGGCGCTGGGCGTCGGTATTAGCACGGTCAAGACCCACCTGGTGCGACTGTTCGACAAGGTCGGCGTCCATCGCCAGGCCGACCTTGTCGCTCTCGGCGCGTCGTTCGCGCTGCCTATCGAAACGTGAGCGATGCGCCGAGCGCCTGCGGTACGCGCTTCAAGGCAATGTCGTTGACGTAGCTGTCGACCGACAGCAGAACGGCGCTCGGCAACACGATCTCGATCGTGCCGGGCGTGGGATGCAATGCGGCGATAGCAGTATTGATGTTCGAGGGTCGTCAACTTCGGGCGAAGCTGGCGGCCTCAAAGCAGCGTGACGGAGGCCTCCACCGAACTCTCCCGCCGCCGATGCCGTTCGAAGATAGCCTTCTCAAAGGTTTGGCGCCGCAGCTTGCGGGAAATCCTGGTTGAAAATGGGACACCCGCGCATCATTTCCATTCCCGCCCCGGAGAAAGCCCATGTCACGGCATCTTAGTTTTTTACTGCCGTTCGTCCTTCTCGCGGCGTCCATGCCGCCGCCAGCGCACGCGCAATCGCCCGTTCCTGACCTGGAGAAGGAAATCCGGCAGCGCGCGGCCGAGATCGAAAGCAAGCTGATCGCCTGGCGGCGCGACATCCACGAGCATCCGGAACTGGGCGAACAGGAAACGCGCACGTCCGCGCTCGTCGCCGCGCACCTCACCAGCCTCGGCCTCGAGGTAAAGACCGGCGTGGCTGTCACCGGCGTGGTAGCAGTTCTGAAAGGGGCCAAGCCCGGCCCAGTAGTGGCGTTGCGCGCCGACATGGACGCGCTGCCGGTGAAGGAGCCGCCAGGCCTTCCCTTCGCGTCCAAGGCCAAGATGAAATATCTCGGCCGCGAGGTCGATGTCATGCACGCCTGCGGACACGACGCGCATACCGCTATCCTGATGGCGACCGCGGAAGTTCTAACAGCGATGAAGGACAAGCTGCCCGGCACCATGAAATTCATCTTCCAGCCAGCCGAGGAAGGACCAAGTCTCTATCCGTTCGCCGCCGCCCTGATGGGCAAGAGCTGGGGCGCCAAGCTGATGGTCCAGCAAGGCGTACTGCAGAATCCGAAGCCGGACGCCGTTTTCGGGCTGCATGTCACCTCGGGTCTACCCGCGGGCCAGCTCGCCTATCGCGGCGGGCCGGCGAGGGCCAGCGCCGACGGACTGCGCATCAAGGTCATCGGCCGGCAGGGCCACGCCGGCTTTCCCTGGCGCGCCGTTGACCCGATCACCACCGCGTCGCAGATCGTGCTTGGCTTGCAGACGATCGTCAGCCGGCGCGCCGACTTGATGAAGTCACCGGCAGTGGTCGGCATCTCGACCATCAATGGCGGCTCGCGCGGCAACATCGTTCCCGACAGCGTCGAGATGACCGGCACCATCCGTACATACGACCAGGGGGTGCGCAAGGGCATCCATCGTGACATCAAGCAGATCGCCGAAAATATCGCCATCAGCGCCGACGCAAAGGCCGAGGTCAATATCCTCGAAATCTACGACGCGACCCTGAACGACGAGCGCGTCACCGCGCGCATGGTGCCGGTCTTGGAGCGCGCAGCCGACGGCGATGTGATCCTCAGTGAGCTTTCCGGCGCGGCGGACGATGTCTCGGTGTTCCTCGCTCAAGTGCCCGGGCTTTATTTCAACCTCGGTATTGTGCCGCGCAGTCAAGACTTTACCAAAGCCGCACCGAACCACAGCCCCGACTTTTTCATCGATGAGAGCGCACTCGTCGTCGGCGTGCGCGCGCTTGCGATGATGACGGTGAACTATCTGACCTCCGAGAAAACCAATTGAGCGATCCAACGTGAAGAATTTCACTTCATGTCGGTAGGTGATCTACTTCCGGAAATGGCCCATCCTAACTGCCTTGCACTCTTTTGGTTGTGCGCCTCGATCCGTTTCGCCTCGGCTTCGTCAATGCGTGGTCGTGGAGGAACCCTGCCATTTTGATTTAGCACGAGCCGAGTGGCATGCCCGCTGGAGTCCACGTCGAAGGCAGTTTGTAGGTCGACGAGCCGGTCGCTTTCAGGAAATGCCTCTATTGTCGTTTGCCTCGTGGCCTGGACAGACAATCGGCTCCCTTCGCGTGTGAGATTGAGGATGAACTTAGGCCCAAGTTGATAGTATCCCGTGTATCCCTCGAGCAATGCCGGATCGATCGGCACCTCGTGATGCATCTTGGGAATACCAAACTGGAGGGCAGCAAGTTCGCGTCCGATCTTCTCCGCGGTCTATCCCGACGACAAGCTGTCCATCATCATTCTTTCCAATATCGAAAATGCTCCGGGCGTGCAGTCGCGAGCTGCTTCACAATCCATACGCAGGCCACTACAGTTGTTGCGGCGACACTGTCTACAATCGAACACTAAAATAAGAACACGGAGGATCCGACAGATGGCTAAGCGCATGAATCGTAGGGCACTTATTGCAACAGGAACGGCGATCGCCAGTTCGGCTTTGCTCGGCTGGCGAGCTTCTGCGCAAGCCGGGTGGCCAACAAAACCCGTGCGGGTCGTGTGCGGTTATCCGCCAGGCGGCTCGACCGATGTCGTGGCAAGAGCATACTCGGCGTTTCTCAGCCGTCACTTTGGTCAGCCCTTTGTCGTTGAGAACAAAGGCGGTGGCTCCGGGACTGTCGGCGCCCTCGACGTCAAGCAAGCACGACCCGATGGCTACACCCTCATGGCCTCCATCTCGACAACGATGATTCAGAATCGCGTTACGATGAAGAATCTATCCTACGATCCTGAGAGGGATTTCGAAATCGTAACGATCGTTGCTGGTAGTGGTAGTTTGGTTGTCGTACAGCCCGACACCGGCATCAGCAACCTGAAAGAGTTTGTGGAGTTCGCAAAGAAAGCCGACAAGCTTAGCATGGCTACATATGCCATCGGTTCGACGCCACACTTGGTGGCTTCAGAGCTCAATCAGCAGTACGGATTGAAAATCGAGCCCATCCATTATCGTGGCGAAGCTCCCATGTGGTCCGATTTCATGGCTGGTTCAACCGACATTGGGGTCGGCAGCACGGCTCCGACGTTGCCGGTTTTACAAGCCGGGCGGGGCAAGCTGATTGCTTCGGTGGGAACAAGAAATCGCGCCTTTCCCGACGTCCCGACTTTGGCTGAGCAGGGCCTTAAACCGCAGGCGTCGCATATTCGTGGCTATGTTGGGTTCTGGGCACCGGCCCAAACACCCGAAGATATACTCGAAAAGCTCTCTGAAGCATTGGTTCTGGGCGGCAAAGATTCGCGTGTTCAGCAGGCGACCGAGCAGTTTCATCTGGATCCTGCCATTCCGGCCGCAAATGCGAAAAAGAGGTTCACCGATGACTCGGCTGCACTAATTGCAGCCTTGAAACAACTTAACATTCAACCAGAGTAGACGCCCTGGGCACCACGTTCGTACCTGTGCCGGACGGCAAGGGCGGCATGACCTTCAAGGCGAACAACAAGACTGTCGACTTCAGTGAGCTCGGCGTGCGCTTCAAGCTTCAAGGCGCCGTCAGCGAACGCTGCCGACGAGGAGTTCCACGTCCCAGTGTTGAGGGTCGCTTGGCTGTCGCGCGGCACGACGCCCGCGATCCTCACCTGAAGATTGCTGCTTGGCGCGATCGCCACTGCAAGCTTTATGATCTCCGAATGTCTGCTCTTGGCCTTAGCCGACGCTTGGCTTCGAGCTAACAATGTCCGTTCATGAGGCCAAAGCGGACCTCGCCGATGTTTGGGTGATGTTAGGAGGACCGCGGCGGACCCGGAACTCGATATGTTGGATCTCGGTTCGCCCGAGTCTACGCGCCGAACAAGGCGGCAATGACATGCAACTGGTGTTGCTACCTCTGGAGTCCGGAAAATAAGATAGTCTGAAAGCAAGAGGATACCTGCGCACCGATTTTGCACTGAGCGGACATTTCGTCGATCGTGATGGATGCCCGTAGCGCTGAGGAAGGAGATGAGCAGACCCGCCACTTCCAACGGTGAACCTTGCGGATGTAATCTTGAATCTGATGGACGAGAACAATCCGAGCGGCGAAATTTCACGGATCGAAGCGCGATTTGAGGAACTTGCCGAAGTTTCCGAGGGATGCCGAAAACTCATAATGTTTTCCAAAGCGGCAATCGCCGGCGGCGTCGTATTGCTGCTCGTTACTATACTCGGCCTATTCGGATTCAATCAGGTCGCTGCCATCGCATCGATCGCTGTGGTGTTAGGCGGGATTGTGTCGCTCGGATCGAATGTCGGCACGTTGCGACAGACGATGGCCGCCATGAGCGCTGCTGAAGTGCACCGTTCGGAACTGATCAGCAGGAACGATCTTCAAGTGGTTGGTGAAAGTGTACAGCCCGCCGAGTTTTTGTCTTCACCGTTCCGCTAGAAGTGGGGCAGTAGGTCGATGTTTGAAGGCGCAAAGCGCGCGAACACGTTCTAAGGCTAGGACAAAAATTCACGCCCGCGCCGAGAATGCATGGGATTCGAACTCGGCGGAAATCTCTAGGACTTCAATGCGTTGATCTTCGTTCAACCCTCGCCGCAACAACTCTCTATCCGGCTAAGGTACGGGTGCGTTGCGACAGATCTAGCGGATCGGACGGGTCTGGGCAATTGGCGAGTTGGAAGAAGCAAGGCCCATAGAGGCAAAGGTCACACGTTCGAGTCGCGATGACATTGCAGATCTGTGACTTCGCCCATGGATTTGACGGCGGCAAGGGCATAGGGTTTCAAGAGTTGTTCGCTCTGGAGAACAGCCTTGCCGGTACCTGTGTGTACCGAAAACCTTACCCGAGTTGATGACATGACGGAATCGCCTAAGCTGGCGGAATGATCGGGCTGTTCTTTTCGTTCTTGCCGTCCTGACCTCGCCATTCAAGTCGAAGTTGCGGCTTGAAGCCGAGAACGCGGTGCTTCGACATCAGTTGATTGTCTTGAGGCGTAGGCTGCATGGTCGCGTCCGGCTCACGAACAATGATCGCTGGTTCTTTGTCCAGCTGTATCGCTGGTTTCCATCAATCCTGCAGGTTCTCACGATCATCCGGCCCGAGACGCTCCTGCGTTGGCACCGGGCCGGCTTTCGTTGCTACCGGCGTTGGAAGTCGCGCCCCAGTGGGAGGGCGACCGCAGATCGAGACGGAGCTGCGCCTGTTGATTCGGCGGATGAGCGTCGAAAATCCGCTTTGGGGCGCGCCACGCATTCACGGCGAACTGCTCAAGCTCGGGTTTGAGGTCGCGCAGTCGAGCGTCGCCAAGTACATGGTCAATCGGCGGGGGCCGCCCAGCCAGGGATGGCGGACCTTCTTGCATAACCACGCGCCAGACATTGCCGCCATGGACCTGTTCGTTGTTCCAACTGTTGGTTTCGGCCTACTCTATGGCTTTGTCATCGTCGGGCTCGGCCGCAGAGAGCTCATCTGGATCAACGTCACCGCAAACCCGACGGCCGAATGGGTTGCACGTCAGATCACGGAGGCATTTCCTTGGGATGAGGCCCCGCACTACCTTATCCGCAATCGCGACCGGATCTATGGCAGCGTCGTCACACGCCGATTGCGCTCCATGGGCATCCGGGACAAGCCTACCGCACCAGCCTCGCCTTGGCAGAATGGCTTCGCAGAACGGCTGATCGGGTCGATCCGCCGTGAGTGTGTGGACCACATCATTGCCTTGGGTGAGGCGCATCTACGCTATATCCTGCGATCCTATGCTCGCTATTACAACGACATCAGAACGCATCGATCATTGGATAAGGATGCGCCGGTCACTCGCCAAATTCAGCGCATCGGAAGCATCAGATCACGCGTCATCCTTGGCGGACTTCACCACCACTACGCCCGAGCTTAAGTTTTCGGTACACACAACCGCTGATCGAGCGGATCTGTGAGCCCGAACGGCAGATCATCTTTCTTGTTCCATGGATAGATGACGGTGGGAAGTGCAGATCAATCGCGGGTCTGCGTGCAGTCCTATTCAGTGTTGGGACCGCTAAAGAAGGCCCGCGCAGCAGCGTGAAACTTGGCTTGCCTGCGCAAGTCGTCGGCCTCTGGCTTCCCCGGCTCTATGCACCAAGCATCTAAGAGCGATCCAGCACGGGCCGCGGCGACGGCGCCGTTTGACCAGTCTGTCCCAACGCGCTTCCTGGCCTGCAGGGCGCGGACGGAGGGCTGTGTAGTTTCCGGCTCGCGCCTGGGCCGCTTGCCCAGCCGCCGAATTGCGCTGTCCGGCGGTGATCTGCTTGGAGCGTCAGTTCTTCTCGTGTCGCTCCGGCTCGCGCGAGAGAATTGCCACTGGTTGGCCGCCGACGTTAGTCTGTTCAATTGCATATGCAATATGTGGCTCGAGAGCCGCGAGCCGGCTTTCTGAGTTCCGACTAGTGCTGTCTTATAGGGGTAGACTGCGCGGTAACGGCAGCTACATCGGTGGAGGAGACACATGATCACAAAGCGCGAGCTTTTGACATATGCTGCAGGCTTTTCGACAATGATTCTGGCTTCGAAGCGGGCTCTCGCGCAGGACTGGCGGCCTACCAGACCAGTTCAGATTCTGATCGGCGGAAAGGCCGGGAGCAGTATCGACCTTCCTGTCAGGCCGGTTTGCCAACGGCTATCCAAACGTTTTGGCGTTCCCTTTATCATCGATAACAAGCCGAGCCCCGCAGGAACGGTGGCGGCAGAAACAGTAGCCCGGAGCAAACCAGACGGCCACACACTGCTCATTGGCACCAACGGTGAGCTGATCAACGGTTATTTCATTTGGCAGAATACAGGTCGAAAGTTTCCTTATGACCCGGTTTCTGACTTCATTCCTGTCGCCCTCGTTCAACGCGGCGCCGGCGTTTTGGTTGTGCGACCAGATTTCGGCCCGAAGTCTTTACCCGACCTTCTGGAATACGCGCGAAAGAATCCCGGCAAGCTGAACATCGGCACTGGCTCTATCGGCTCAACCGTCCATCTTGTGTCGGAACTTTTCGTGAGGGAAGCGAATATCGACGCCGCGATCATACCTTACCGGGCAAGCGCCGACACACTGCTGGCGTTGCAAAGCAAAACGATTGACGCGATGTTTGTCACTCCCTTCGAGATCGTCGACTGGGTTGAGCGCAAAGAAGCGATACCGTTGGCCGTAAGCCACACCAAACGCATCCCGTTGTTCCCACAGGTCGAGACCTTTGTTGAACTGGGTCTCCCAAATGTTCTCAACCTACCATTCATATCGTTCTGTGCACCGCGAGGGACAAGCGATCACATCGTTCAGTCGCTCAACAAGGCAGTGATTGAAGAGATCGCCGGCGATGGTCCTGAGAAGCCCCCTTTGGTGCAACCCGGGAGAGAGTCGCCACCCTTAACCCCATCCGAGCTGGCGCAGTTCATCGTCGACGAACGACAAAGGTGGGGCGACGTGATCAAGAAAGCCAATATACAAGGCTGATCGCTGCAGGTGGCCATGCATTAATCCTTGGACGCGGGTGGGAACGGTCGAGTCGGCTCTGATCAAATGCCCTCATGCACGATTCTGTAAATTCGCGGTAGCGCTTCACCCTAAACACTGTCTTGTGTTCTAGGTTTGAGGGTGCGGCAATGCCAGTCGAGCGCAGCGTCAAGTCAGCAGGTCGGGCACTCGCTGTCCTTGACCTCTTTGAGAAACTACGTCGGCCAGCTCGCGCGGGCGAGATAGCGAAGCTACTTGAGTACCCACAGTCCAGCACGTCCTTTCTTTTGAACGAGATGCGCAAGCTTGGCTATCTCAATCACGACGCTGCGACGCGTCAATTCGCACCGACGATGCGCGTCGCGCTTTTAGGCGGATGGATACAGGCAGGCCCGGTCGGCCGATCAACATTGTTCGATCTAGTCCATCGCGTTCACGAAAAGACGAAAATCACCTCTCTGCTTTGTACGCAGAACGGCCAAGAGGTGCAGTATATCCATGTTGCCGCCCGGTTTGCTTCTCCCAAACTAGCGCTTAGACCAGGCACGCTTCGGCCTATCTGCCGTTCCGCGCCCGGGCTTGTTCTGTTGTCAGAGTGCGACGACGCTGAGATTGGCAAACTGGTGCGATCAATCAACGCTCAGAGCCCATACAGCGAAAAGGTGCAGGCCGACGCTGTGATGAGAAAGGTCCAACAAACGCGAGCAAACGGCTATGCCTGGATCACCGGCGGCGTTTTTAAGGGTATCGGATCGGTCGCTGTGCGCTTGCCATTCGACGATATTCTCAAGAAGCCTCTCGTGCTGAGCATCGCCGGATCTGCGTCCCTGATCAAACGAAGCCATCAAGATCTCGCGCGCATACTCCAAGAGTCGATAGCGGAATTCTCCAGCGCACAGTCTTCGAAAGACATTTAGCGCCGCCGTCATCGACATTCCCAGCGCGACGACGATGATCGGGCCTGCCACTCTGCTTGCGCCTGAGTCGTACACTGCGGCTGTTTTTCTTCCCTGTGTGAGCCGGGGGGCAGCCACTGATCGATTAGGTTTCGCGCGTTGCATGCCAACTGTCAGCAGTTGTCTTGATCACCAAACGGCCGCCCATTGCATATGCGATATTGCGCGCGCTGCCGGGAATGTCGTCGACCCCTGCGCGAGGGTTCGTATAGGCTAGTCAAAAAGGGAGTCATAAATTGAGAGAAGAAATGGCCCAGGGATCTGCACATCGGCCAGGTGTGACAGAGTTCGGTTTATCTGCGCGGCGCCCTCTCGAATGCACGATAGACCCTTAGGCGCGCGACGAACGCTAGCGAAGAACGTGCAGCGCAATGTGGTAATCGTCCACAGCTAGGGCGCGAGCGTCTGCTCAACCCAGGATAAGCGGTCCCTGGCATGTCCGCGGGACGCGGCCATCACGAGTATTGTGACACCATGAGAAGGAAGCCGGATCTATGACTGACGCGAATACTCATTCGTTCTCTGAGATTACACTTGATATTGAGGACCACGTTGCCACGCTGACGCTCAACCGGCCGGACGCGCGAAACGCGCTGTCCATGGTGATGCGCCGAGATCTCGACGAAGCACTCAAGGTCTTGAAAGCTGGCGCTGGAGATCAGATCAAAGCGCTGATCCTGACGGGAGCCGGTGGCGGCTTCTGCGCTGGAGGCGACGTGAAGGCGATGCACAAACGTGGTCGCGACAGCGCGGCGTTTGCAGCGCGCGATCGGTTGCGTGAAGCGCACAATCGGCTTTTGGATCTCCTTAACCTCGAGATGCCCGTTATCGTGGCGGTCGACGGGGCTGCGGCTGGGCGCGGGTTTTAATCTTGCGCTTGTCGGCGACTTCATCCTGGCAAGCGAACGGGCGGTCTTCATTCAGAGCTTTGTCCGGATCGGGCTCGTCCCGGATTGGAATGGGCTGTTTCTTCTCCCGAGACTGGTCGGGTTGCAGAAGGCAAAAGAAATCATGTTTACGGGGCGCCGGATTGGCGCTCATGAGGCGAAAGAGCTTGGCATTGTTCACTCGGTCCATGCCACCGAAAAGCTGATGGATGCAGCTCGAGAGATGGCACGACGCTTTTGCAATGCGCCGACGCGTGCAATCGGGCTTTCCAAGGCGATTCTCAATCAATCGCTGCACCTTGATCCGAAAACAGTGCTGGATCTCGAGGCGTATGCCCAGTCCGCGGCTCGTACTGATGCCTATCATCAGGCGGCGGTGCAGCGCTTCGTACAGAAGCAGCCGGCCCTGTTTGACTGGGATGCGTTCGGGAAATGAGCAGGGCTAATAAACGTCAAGGAGGATAAAAATGACTGCTATTGCTTACGAGTATTCCGACGATCTCAAAGCCGTTCTCGAGGCGGTCCAGGGGTTCTTGAAGACCGAGGTGTTTCCTCGCCATCAAAAGCACGAAGAGCTGCTGACAAATCAGCGTCTTCTCTACAAAGAGGACGGCCGTTTCTCCCATGACGCTTGGGAGGTGATCAGTGAAGTACGCATGGCTTCCGCCGAAGCGGGATTTTATGCGATGTGCGCGCCCAAGGAGATGGGTGGTGGCGGCTTTCCTGTCCTTGGCTATTTCGCGGTCTGGGAACAAATTTTCCGACTGTGTGGAATGAAATACTGGCTGGGTCATCATATGGTGAGTCACTGGGCGAAGGGGCCAAGTGCGGTTCTCAACAATATGACCGCTGAAGCACAAAAGCTGCTTCTTCCGGATATCATGTCGGGCAAGACGACACTCTGCTTTGGACTGTCAGAGCCGGGCGCCGGGTCAGATGCCGCGATGATCAAGACCCGAGCGACGCCGGACGGTGACGGCTGGAGATTGAACGGCAGCAAAATCTGGACAACGAACAGTCCTCACGCTGATTATACAATTGTCTTTGCGGTCACGGATCCGGAACAGGCCTCAAAAAGGGCGGGCGGCATCAGCACCTTTCTTGTTCCAACTAACGCGCCAGGTTTTGTGATCGAGAAGGTCATCAAAATGTGGGGCAGTCCCGGTGGCGACGAGGCAGTGCTTCATTTCGATAATCTGAGGCTCGAGCCATACCACCTGGTCGGCACCCTGCATAAAGGCTTCCGAACCGCGATGTTGGGCGTCGGATTGGGCCGGATCTACAATTCTGCCCGGGTCGTCGGGATCTGCCGCTGGGCGATTGAAATGGCGTTCGATTACGCCAAGGTGCGGCGGACGTTTGATACGCCCATCTCTGAATATCAGGGCGTCATGTTTCCACTCGCGGAGTCGGCAATGCAGATTCATGCCGCACACTTGATGAGCATAAACGTCGCACAACTTCTCGATCGGGGGTTGCCGGCAACAAAAGAGCTCTCCATGACAAAGGCGTTTGCCGTCGAGGCGGGCGTGAAGGCAATCGATCGCGTGATGCAAACGCACGGCGCGATCGGCTTCACCAACGAGATGTTTCTAACCGATGCGTTCATCACGATGCGCAAGATTAACGTCGCCGACGGGACCAACGAGATTCTGCGTCGCCAGATCGTGAAGCAGTTTCTTGGTGGTGACACGTCTCTCTAGGAGGCCTCATGCTCACGTCATCTGCAGATCGGAAAGCCACGGAAGTTGGCAGCCTACCGCCATTGTTCCGCGATCTTACGGTGCCGGTCATTGCTGCACCGAAACTCCTCGTAACCGGTCCTTCGCTGGTTGCAGCAGCAGCAGAGGCGGGTATCGTCGGCGTGGCCCCAGCCTCCTCGACGCGTTCTCCCGACGAGTATGATGAGTGGCACGAGATCATATCGGTGCGGTTGCAGAAGTACCGGCGTGAGACCAGCCAGCGCACCGGCCCGGTGGCGGCTAACATCGGCGCGCCTTCAAAGGCGCGCACCGACACTCCAAGATACGTCCGTGACCTGGAAATCTGTCGCAAAAGACAAATTTCGCTTGTCATCACGGTCAAGGGAGATCCGACAGAGATCGTAAAGTACGTGCACGACTGGGGCGGGCTGGTCTTTCACGATGTTACAACGCTTCGGCACGCCGAAAAGGCGGTCGAGGCAGGCGTTGATGGGCTCATCTTGATCTGCGGTGGCGGAGGTGGACACTCTGGCGTTCTCAGCCCGTTTGCGTTTGTTCCGCAAGTCAGGAAGTTCTTCCGGGGCACCATCGTCCTTGGCGGATCAATCAGCGAGGGTCGCTCAATGCGGGCGGCTCAGGCGCTTGGTGCGGACCTGTGTTACATGGGCACGCGCTTCATCGCGACCCAAGAATCAATGGCGCCGGACGGCTACAAGGCGATGATTGTGAACAGCAAAAGCCACGAGCTGGCATACACACCGGTGTTCACGAAAGGTGTCTCATGCAACTTCATGATTAGGTCCATTGAGGAAAACGGCTTCGATCCAGTTCGCTTGCAGGACATTCTTGCGGATGATCCACGCCTATCGGTTAGGAAGCCATGGCGTGATCTATGGTCGGCGGGTCAAGGTGTGGGTTTGATCGACGACGTTCCGAGTGTTCGCGAACTGGTCAGCCGCCTTGAGAGAGAATATCGCGGCTCTGACAACTGTTGACAGTTGGCGATCCCAAAGCGATAGTTTCTTGGAGGATCGGGTCATTTGGGATCTGCGTTACGCATGACGTCGCTTGAAACTGATACCAGGATGGGCGGGTGGCCCGGTCTGGGTTACGACGATTGAGCTGCACCCGGTTTGATGGACGGCTGGTTAAGGATCGTGCGCACCCTCATCCACGAGGTTGTCGCCGTTATCGATGATACCGCGTTCGAGATCGTCCTGATCGCCCACTGGGCGGGCGGTGCCCACAGCGAGCTGCCAAAACGCCGACACGGACAGTGCAACAGCACCTCCGCCGATATCATCGAAGCCGTACGTCAGTTGGTGATGATCGCCAACGACGATCTGATCGCAGGCATCCTCAACCGCAACGGTCTCAAGACGGGCAGTGGTAACCGCTGGACTCGTCAGCGCGTCACCTCCATGCGTTCGAACTACCGCATCCCGGTGTTCAAGCGTGACGAAGGCGGGATCGAACCTTGGCTCAATCTTGGCAATGCCGCGAAGCTACTGAAGGTAGCACCCAAGACGCTGAGGCTCGCAGCCGAAGCCGGAGAGAAAGGACAACAGATGCCGTCACTTTCGATCGTGGAATTCAGCCGCTTACACAATGTCGGGAGCCGAGTTGAACCGGTAGCTGCACAGGTCGCCGACTTAAGCACCCTCGTGACGGTGCAAAGCGTCAACATCGGAGCGGCATCCACTCAGAGTGCCGTGATCAATAGCGAAACCAGACTGGTGCGGCTCGATGCCGATGTCGATTGCGTAATCAGTTATGGCGAAGCCCCAATGCCTCAACGGCCAGGACCTTCATTCGCCTGTTCGCAATCAGGCCGAATACTCGGTGCCAATGCTGGTAAGGAACCAGCGGTGAAGTCCGCAATGTCTCCACCCCAACTGAAAGGACTTGAACATGCTACCGACCGAATACCTCAAGAGTTTTAGGGACGCCGTGACTCGATACCAACTCGCGTCACCGCGTAGCGGACCGCAGGGCGCATATGACAGCGCATTCGACTTCGAAGCGATGCTGAAAACGGCTTTCGAGGCGCGACATCAAACGCTTGCGTCTCGCCCTAGACGCGCAATTGGCCGTGGAACCAGACCAAACCTCAGGGACAGCGACTGCCGCAGAAAGGGTTATAGCGAGCAACTTCTGCCTGACAACGTCTTGCGCTTGCTGAAAGCGCGCCTGACCGAAGAAGAGGTTGAGTCGATCATTGCCGAGCTGAAACGCGCAGGCAACGACCAGAACGCGCAGCAACCGCCCAGGTCATCCGAACCGCCACAGAATAGCACTGCGATGGACGCCGCAATGCGCGTCCGCACCGGAACCACGGCGCCGGTTTACAACAACGGCGTACTCAACGGAGTACGCTACGTACACGGTATAGCTTGCGGCCAAGTCGAAGTACACGAATGTTCTTCACCGGATGACTTCGCGGCGCGTTTTCCCAATGCCGCCCGCATCCGCAATTTGTGAGGCCCTTATTCCGTTAACCGCCTCGCTAGCAACGGGACACGCGGCGGGCGATCGGGCCATTGCCTAATGAGAACGAATAGGGAACACTGTCAAGACAGTTGCTGCCGGGTTTGGTGGCACGGCAGCGGCCTTCGCCGCACCGCTTCCGCTAGCCAGACCACAGATTGCATTGCCGCCGCTAGCGCGGCGTCCTGCGACGCACAAGCAGAACCTGAGTAGTACTGAACCGGTGTCCAATCGCCGCGGTCTTCCACGTCGCGCCTGAACTCCTCAAATCCGTAGCTCCCATCCGGACGCGAAAACAGGTCGACGCACCTGTCGTGCTCGATATTTTCAATGCTGGCGAAAACCAGCCCACGACTTGTCGATTCGTTTCGACATCGGATGCTCTTCGGAATTCTTCCACAGCGCCCTTAAGGGCTACGGAAGCGGTAGCGACGGTCGGAGCGCAGTTTACATTGTAGCAGTATCGGCCTGCAGTACGGCACCGCCGATTACGCTAATTGCCGAATGGCGGCAGCGACACCAGGGCCACCAATCGGCCTATAGCCGGGCTGCAGCCATTGCCATAGCCAGCCAACCGGTCACGGCGCGCTCCGCGGACCTGCACCAGCTCTGCCTTCGGCAATACCGTCACCACGAACTGCCGGTGACCCGCTTCCCTCAGTCATGACGCTCCCTTGAGCAGGTCGCACCGCTGAGGTCGTCTCCTCAGCGTGTTCGATTTATGCGACCAACTTTATCGCTGAAAGATACGATTTTGTTACACCAGCATATGATTGAATAGATACATCTCTCCAGCATGCCTGCGTGGGCGCGGTCTCGCGATGTTTTCAAGGGGTGATGATGACGAATTACGATTTCAACACGTTCCCAAACGGTCGATCAAGGATGATCTGGGAGCGGCGCGCGCGACGGCTGGGAACGGGCCTGCTGTTTGCGCTTCTCGTGGGCACGCAGGCCATTGCTGAGGGAGCGCCCCCGCAGCCGGGCCTCACGATCGACATCCCGGCGAAGGTCTCGGCCGCGAAAGTCGTGTTCAATATCAGCCGGCCGGCTTTCGAAGGTGACGAGCCGACCGGGCTGTCGTTCCTCCGCGTGATGAGCGCGCAATTTCACGAAGCAGGCGTGAAAGGCCGCCTCGTTGCTGTCTTCCATGGCAGCTCCGGCTACATGATGCTCGGCGACGCCGCTTATAATCAGGCGCGTAAGTGGCGAGGCGGCAATCCTTACAAAGATCAAATTGCTGAACTGCAAGCGTTGGGTGTCGAGTTCGAGGAATGTGGGAAGACCATGAGGGACAATCACTGGACGAACCGCGACATGCTGCCCGGCGTGAAGATCAACGCCGGAGCGAATTTTCGCATCGTAGAACTCGTCCAGCAGGGCTTCGTGCAATTGCAACCGTGATGACCTGTTGAATTGCTGCGGCGGTTGGCTACCGCAGCGTTCACCTGATCTATCGGTTTGTTGGGCGCCCGACGCTCCTCGCCTGATCGCGGTCATAGACGCTGTCATCGCCAGTCAGGCTGCGCGATGATGCTTTCAGTTTGCCGATGTCATGATGAAGCATCGCCAGTGAACTCATTACATCTCATTCATCCAGCAAGGGCTAAAAAGTGCCATCGTTTTCGCTCGCCGCGCTGACTGCGCTCGAACTTGCACCGCCAAAGCTGATCGATGTCGCCGCAGCCTGCGGCTACGATCACGTCGGAATCCGTCTTTTACCCGCCATTCCCGGAGGCATCGCCTATCCGTTGATGGACGACCAGGCGCAACTGAGAGAAACAATCGCGCGGCTAGACGCAACCGGCCTGACTGTCGCAGATCTGGAAGTGGTCGCATTTAGATCGGAGACCGAGGTTGCAGAATTCTCTCGATTCTTCGAGACGGGCGCGCGACTAGGTGCGAAGCACATTCTGGTCGCCGCGTACGATCCCGTCTTGGCTCGATTTATGGATCGTTTCGCAAAGTTCTGCGAGGCCGCTGCGCAGCACGGGTTCACCGCCGATCTCGAATTCATGCCCTGGACGTTTGTGCCTGACTTGAGGACCGCGATACGCGTGGTCGAACAAGTTGGACAGGCAAATGCCGGCATCCTTGTGGACGCTCTGCATTTTGACAGATCGGAAAGCACAATTGCCGATATCGCCGACATTCCGGGTGACCGACTCCATTATTGGCAATTGTGCGATGGGCCAGCCGAAAAGCCCACGACGACAGAAGAACTGTTGCATGCCGCCCGGGCTGAGCGAATGTTTCCCGGCGAGGGTGGCATCGATCTCGTTTCGCTGACGCGGGCCATGCCGACGGACATTACGATCAGCATTGAAGTCCCGACCACGGAACTTGCGCGAACGATGGACGCAGAGGCACGGGCAAGGCGAGCGCTTGCCGGCGCCAAAAGCGTGTTATTGGCTGCGCAAACCGCGTTATCGAAATGATCGTGCCTTTGCTGGCCATCTATGCCATTGCCAATTCCTGATATCGTTTCGCTGCCACCTCGTCGCATCTTTCGCGGTAGGCTGGAGCACTGCCGCTATAGCGTGCTATAATTCTAGTCTGCTTTCCCTCCACGTTGCTGTTGATTCCGGTCATCCAGGAGTTGACCTCGTTCGAGAGCAGGCCCACGCCAAGCGCCTTGACGTGATCAGTCCAGGATGCCACCCCGGCTGGGGTAGCTTCCATGCGCGTGAAATTGGACTCTCGTGCAAAGCGGATGAGGCCGGTGACCCAATCGACACTATATTCGATGCTGCGCGGAATATTACCGAGCGCTGTGTGCGGCCCCATCAGCATCATCATGTTGGGAAAGCCGTCTACCATTATGCCAAGATAAGTCTGCGGCCCGCCCTTCCATTTGTCCTTCAATCGCACGTCACCCGCACCGCGGAAATCGATCTTATCGAAGCTACCAGTGATCGCATCGAAGCCAGTCGCATAAATAATAATGTCGAATTCGTACTTCCCAGCGCTGGTCTCGATGCCCTTCGGCGTGATCCGCTCGATCGGTGTTTCCGAGATGTCCACCAACTCGACGTTGTCCTGGTTGTAGACCTCATAATAAAACGTTTCTAAGGGCAGCCGGCGGGTGCCGAAGCCGTGGTTCTTCGGAATGAGCTTTTCCGCCACGTCCGGGTTCTTCACTCGCTGCCGAATCTTCCGCGCCACGAAATCGCTAATCGTCGCGTTTGCTTGTCGATCGATCAGTATGTCGCGGAAATTGCCCTGCCAGATACCGAAGCCGCGTTCGGAATACAGCGTTTCGTAGAATGCCTCGCGCTCTTCGTCCGAAACCTCGAAGGCTCCGCGCGGATCCGGCGTATGCAGAAAGCAAGCGAAGGTCTCCTGGCAGCGCTTGAAAATTTCGGGATAGCCGGCCTTGATCTTCTTCTGGGTCTCCGCGTCGATCTTGCTGTTGTGCAACGGTGCACACCAATTCGGCGTGCGCTGGAACACGGTCAGGTGCCCGACGCTCCCGGCGATAGTCTGAATGGTCTGCACGCCTGTGGCGCCGGTCCCGATCACGGCGACCCGTTTGCCGGCAAGATCGACCGCATCATGCGGCCATCTGGCGGTGTGGAAGGACTGGCCCTGAAACATGTCCACTCCCTTGATCCGGGGCATGGTCGGGGTGGAGAGTGGGCCAATGGCGGTGATCAAGAAGCGTGTATGGAGGCGGCTGCCATCCTCCAGCGTCACCTCCCAGCTGCGGGTGTCCTCCGCGTAGATTGCCGCACTGATCCGGCTGCGGAATTGGATGTCGCGGCGCAGATCGAACTTGTCGGCCACGTGATTGAGATAGCGTAGGGTTTCCGGCTGGCCGGCGAAATGCTCGGACCAGTTCCATTCTTCCAACAATTCCTTCGAAAACGAGTAGCCGTAGGAGTAACTCTCAGAGTCGAAGCGTGCGCCCGGATAGCGATTCCAGTACCAGGTGCCGCCGACGCCGGTGCCGGCCTCGAACACGCGCACCCGCATCCCGAGTTCACGCAAACGATAGAGCTGATACATGCCCGACATGCCCGCCCCAATGATGATGGCATCGTAGTCGAGAGCCGGCTTCGCGTCGTTGCGGGCCGAGGTTTGTTGTGAGGCGGTCATCGTCTGTTGCTCCTGGGGGCGACGGCTGAGTTGTTACACACAAGAGGTGCTTTTGCTCATGATGTATCTGGGAGCAGAAAATCGAGCATCGAATCCTGAACTGCGTTGTACATTTCCGTGCCCGTTGTGGTCAGGCAGCCAAGGCGCCGTGCAGCTTCGATTAATGGTGGGATCGACGGTGCAGTGATGACGCAACCGACGAAGGCGGTGGGGGCAAGCTTCGTGACATCGATGGGCAATGGGTCGCTCGCCTTCATGCCGGCCGGTGTCGCGTTGCCCACCAGGTCGTATCCGCTTGGATCGGAAGTCCCGACGATGATGTTCGAGCGACCCAGTGTCTTTAACCGTCCAATCAGATCATCGCGTCGCGAAGTGTCCGCATCATGAATGGCGAGTTCCCTGACGCCGGCTTCGACCAGGGCCATTGCGATGGCCGATCCCGCTCCGCCGGCACCGACAAGCAGCGCGCGTTTTCCGCGCGGATCGTAACCCTTGCTGCGAACGGCGCCGACAAAGCCAAGGCCATCCAGCATGTCGCCGTGCCAGCCGCGATCCTTGCGTCTGCGCATGATGCTGACGGCACCCAGGAAGCAGGCGCGTTCGCTGGCGCTGCCGCAATGCTCGAAACATGCGAATTTGTGCGGCACCGTGACGACGATGCCGTCCAAATTCTTAAGACGATCTGCGACGGACAGCAAAGAACCGAGATCGTCCGTGCCGACCTGCACCGGCACGAGCAAGCCGTCGTGCCCTCTGTCGAAAAACGCCTTCGTTACCCCGGCTGGAGACTTCACCTGCGCGATCGGGTCGCCCAAAATGAAGTTAAGACGGGTTGCGCCGGTCAGATTAAGTTCTAACATTTCTTTCCAGATCAAATTGCAGCACGCTTGAGGGTGGCTTCAAGTTCGTTGCTTTGCATGACACCGAGCAGCCGCGCCTGCAGGTCGCGATCGCGCTCGAGTGTACCCGCGTCGCCGTCGAAAGCGACCTGACCGTTGACCAGCACATAAGCGCGATCCACGATCGGCAGCACGCTTTCCGCGTGGTGCTCGACGATGATCATTGCGACCTTGCCACGCAACTTCACCAACGCGTCCATGACCTCCTTGACGACCGTGGGGGCCAAACCTTCGAACGGTTCGTCGAGCAGGATCAGCTTGCTCGGTACGACGAGAGCCCGAGCAATCGCGACCATCTGGCGCTCTCCGCCCGACAGGTTTTCGGCTTTCGCTTTCTGTCGGGTGCGCAAGCGAGGAAACAGGTCGAAGACCTGTTCAAGGCTCGCTCCGCCGGGACGGGACGCGAGCTGCAGGTTTTCCATGACGGTCAGGTTGGGGAAGAGGCGGCGTCCTTCTGGCACAAGCGAGATACCTAGTCGGTTGATCTCGTAGGGCTTCAGTCCGCTGATCGACTTACCTTCGAAACTGATCTTGCCGGCGACTGCGGGAAGCGTGCCGGTCAGGCATCGCAGCGTCGTCGTTTTGCCAACGCCATTGCGGCCGAGCAGAGCGAGGGCTTCACCCTCGCGAATGTTGAGGTCGAGGTTGCTCAGCACCGTGCTGCCGCTGTATCCGCAGGCGACGCCGTTAGCCTCGAGGAGCAGGCGCGCTGGCGCGCGAATGTTGCGCTCGATCTCGCGTGGCGATACGTGCTTGGGATCGGCGACACCGAGGTAGGCAGCAATGACGTCCGGATGTTTGGCGACGTCGGTCGGGCGGCCATCGGCAATCATGCGTCCCTGATGGAGCACGGAAATGCGATCGGAGATCGTGAGAACGCGATCGATATCGTGTTCGATAAGAACGACGGCATGTCGCGCGGATAGCTTCTTGATCAGATCAGCAACGATGACGCGATCGACTTCGGCCAGACCGGCCAGCGGCTCGTCGAGCAGAAGCAGCTTGGAGTTGATCGCGAGCGTGATGCCGATCTCCAGCAGTCGTTTGGCGCCGTGCGGCAGGTTTAGACATGAGTCCGCAGCTCGGTCGGCCAGTCCGACTGCGTCGAGGATCGACCAAGTCCGATCGTTGAGCGCGACAAGCGCCTGTGCGTCGGAGAACAGGCCTTTTGCTCCGCGTCGTTCGGCCTGCACGGCGATGCGTACATTCTCGAAAACGGTGAGATTGGGAAAAATCGAGAGGATCTGGAACGAGCGACCGATGCCGAGCCGCGCGCGAACATGCACCGGCGTTCGCGTGATGTCGTTGCCCTCGAAGACAATGTGTCCGCTACTTGGCCTCAGCGACCCCGACAGCATGTTGAAGAATGTCGTCTTGCCGGCGCCGTTGGGCCCGATGATGCTGTGCAGGACGAAAGGGTGGACATCGAGATCGATCTCGCGCGCAACGATCAGGTTACCGAACTGCTTGCTCAGCTTGCGCGCCTGCAGTAGCGGCCTGTTCGGATCGACGTTGATGGCGGCACTTTCGAACGGCGTAATGACCGGCGGCCTGACCGGGATCGTGTTGCGGACCAGCGTCCAGTGGGAACGACCAAATAGCCGCTGCACCAAACCCTGAATGCCTTCCGGCGATAGCAACGCGAACAGGATCAGGATCGGTGCGAAGATCAGCCACCAATTCTCAGTGATGGCGGAGAGGCGATCTCCCAGCAGGATGAAGGCAATCGCGCCCCAGAGCGGCCCGAGGGCGTGATGGACGCCGCCAAGCACCGTCATTAGCAGCGAATCGCCGGCATGCTGCCAACTGAGATTGTTGGCATAGACCCCCTGCAGCATCAACGTCAGCAAAGCGCCGCTGTAGCCGACGAAGACGCCCGTCAGGGTGAGTGCGCCAAGACGCATCAGGTACACATTATAGCCGAGGCTGCGGGCTCGATGCTCGTTGTCGCGCACGGCCTGAAGCACACGACCAAACGGCGAATGAGCGATCCTCCATAGCAGCCACAAGCCAGCGACGACCGTTACGACGACAAAGGCATGGAAGGTCAGATCGCTGGAAAAACTGCGACGCGCAACGCCTTGTAATCCGTTCTCGCCCCCGGTCACGGCTGTCCACTTGAAGGCGACTTCAAAAGCGATCTGGGAAAAGGCGAGCGTGAGCAGTGAAAAATAGAGCCCTGTTCGGCGCAGAATCACCGCACCGATGACCAGCGCCATCGCGGCCGATAAGATCACGGCGAACACCAGCGAGGCGATGTCATTGCCGTAGCCGCCCAGCACGAAGAATGCGGAAGCATAACTCGCACAGCCGAAGAAGACCGAAGCCCCGAACGGCACGAGGCCGGTGTAGCCGACCAGTAAGTTTACGCCTGCGCCATACAGCGTATAGATTGCGATCTGCGTGATGAGTGAGACCGGCGCGCTGAGAGCTAGCCAGATCAGCGTCAACGCAGCCAAGGTCAGTGCTGCCCAGAACGGAGGACTCCGAACGATTGCTGTCATGCTCACTCGAACCTCTCCCATTTTTCACCGAAGAGCCCGCGCGGCCGAACCAGCAGAATGATCGCCATCAGAATGTACATCGCGGCTCCTGCCCATTCCGGCTGAAATTGGATGGTCATCGCCGTTGTGAGCCCAACGAGAAGCCCCGCGATGATGGCGCCGGCGTAAGAGCCGAGGCCGCCGATCGTGACGATCACGAATGCAGGCATGATCGCGCCGGCCGCCATTGAAGGAGTTACCGTCCAGAGCGGCGCGGCGAGCATGCCGCCGAGACCGGCGAGCAGGCAGCCGATGCCGAACACGCCGCTGAAGACGACCGGCAAATTGATTCCCAGCAGGCCGACCATCTCAGGATCGCGCGATCCTGCCCGAATGATGCGACCGTATGGCGTATAGGCGAGAAACGCCCAGAAGGCGATCAGCACGAACACCGTTACGACCAACACGAACATGCGATACTTGGTGATCAGGATCGGTCCATATTCGGCGAAGCCCGCCAGAAATTTTGGCGCGGCAAACGGCACCGGCGCTCCGCCGAACACGAGCCGCAGGATCGCCTCGACAAAAAGAGCCAGCGCGAATGTCAGGATCAGCCCGATCAACGGCTCCTTGCCATAGAGCCATCGGATCAGGACCAGCTCGACGACAACGCCGATCAATCCGGTCAGTATCGGCGCGAGCAGAGCGGCGCCCCAACCGAATTGCCGATTTAGCGAAAAGGCGAGATAGGCACCGATCGCAAAAAAAGCACCATGTGCGAAGTTCACGATCCCGAGCATGCCGAATATGATCGACAGGCCAATCGCAATTAAGACGTAAAGAAAGCCCAGCACCAGCCCATTGACTGCCTGCGACAGGATCATGTCGAGCATGGCATCATTTCTCCGGAGACATGGGCGGAACGAGAGCCGATCGCGTAGGACCCGCGCCGAGCAGTCGGCGACCCTTTAGAGCGCGTCCATCTTGCAGGCACTGTCCGCCTGCGAGCCGAAGGCCTTCGCAATGTCGTCCGGCGTCTGAGGCAACTGCTCCTTCACGTCGAAATAGTCCCACTTGTCCGTGATTTTTGGATGAATGCCCGCCACTAGAATGCGATTTGTCATCTGGTGGTCGAAGGCGCGGTAGCCAACATCAATGTCACCCCGCCTGTACTTCCATGCCTCGAGCGCCTGGACGATGGCTGCAGGTTCGGTCGCTTTTGCCATCTCGATTGCGTCGAGCAAGCTTTTCATTCCAAGCCAGCCCATCCAGGCCTTGTCGGCAGCCGGACGGTTGTACTTCTTCTCGTAAGTGGCAGCCATCGCCTGCTCTTCAGGTGGATTGTTCGGGTTCTTGAACCACCACGTGATGGTATAGAGCCCATCCGCTGCCTCGGGTCCAACGCCCCAGAGATCGGTGTTGCCAACGGAAATCTCCGCAAAGGGAATCTTGCCCTTCATGCCGAGTTCGTTCCATTGCTTCAGGAATGTGGTCAGGTCGCTTGCGGCGATGCCCCCGATAACGACATCCGGCTTCGCTGCACGGATTTTCAGAATGAACGAACTATAATCGGGGGTCCCGACCGGAACCTCGTCGGCGCCGACGACCGTGCCGCCATTTGCAAGAATATATTCGCTGAACGCCTTCTTGATATCCTGGCCGAAAGCATAGGACGCCGTCAGCAGATACCATTTCTTGCCGATTGACGCGCAATAGGGCGCCAGGATGCGGGCATGAACGTCGACTGGCGGCTGCAAGCGGAACGTATATTTGTTGCAAGATTTCCCCGTGAGATCGCCGGTTGCTGCGTTGGCGGCGATGTAAGGGATCTTCGCCTTTTTGGCGACCGAGGAGATCGCCAGCGCAAATGATGACAGCGCGCCACCGACAATGCCGATGACCTTGTGCTCGCCCACGAGGCGCTCGGCGCTCTGTTGCGCCCCTTGCGGATTTGGCTCGTCGAGCCAGACGATCTCGGCGGGGCGGCCAAGCAACATGTTGTTGCGCTGCTCAAGCGCCAACAGACCGCCCTGAGCAAGATATTCGGCCTGGTCGACGATTGACCCCGTCTTCGCCCAGATCATACCTATCTTGATTGGTTCAGCCGCGGCAGCGTTGCCGATATACGGCATGCCTAGACTTGACGCGCCAAGACCAACGGTCGCAAACCCTGCCGATCCCAGAAGCAGGCATCGTCGGTCGACGTGATAATCCTTCGATGGAGTTCGCTTTCTTGTCATCGCATCCTCCCCTCATTTTATGACCGGTCGTTCAGATCGGCGCCGGCTGCCGTGGAGATGTTGCCCTTTTGTCGACTGGAATTCAATTCCAATATGCGGTTTCCGGAAATGGAATCGGATTCCAAAACTACTTGACGAGGCGCCTAGGGAAAGAGCAGGAGTGGAAAGAGAACTAGGTGAGGAAATGCAGCCATGTCCAAAGGTGCTGTCGCGGCGATCGGCGCGGGCGCGATCAGTCAGGCTCGCGTGAAAGCGATGCGTCGTTCGCAGGCCGGCGAAGTTGCGAGGAAAAAGGCTTCGCTGGTTGGCGCGGCGAGCCCGAGTGGTCTGCTCGAGCGTACACTACGTGTCCTCGAGCTCCTCTCCGATAATGCGCACGGTTTGCTGCTATTCGAGATTGCCGATCAGCTGAGGATTCCGCGCAGCGCAACTCATCGCGTGCTGACGAGCTTGCTTGAGCACGGTTACGTCCGGCAAGAACGGCATCAAGGTGCTTATCAGTTGACCGCCAAGATCGCCTCGCTTGCGTTCACGTTCCTGACCGGTAGCGGCATTACCGATTTCGCGCAGCCGATCTTGGACAAGCTTGCACGCGAGTGCGGCGAACTGGTGCGCCTTGCCATGATCGATGGCAAGGCGCTCGTTTGGGTGGCCAAGGCACAGGGGTCACCGCACGGGCTGCGTTACGATCCCGATATGGGGCAGATTGGCCGCCTGTCATGTTCTGCCAGCGGCCATGCATGGCTCGCCTGTCTGCCCGACGAAGAGGCGCTGGCTCTCGTCGAGAAACAGGGCTTCGGCTTGCGGAGCGAGTATGGCCCGCGCGCACCGGAGACCAAGGGTACCTTGCTCAAATATCTGCGCGAGACCCGCAGGCGAGGCTTCAGCGTGTGCGTGCAAACCTACTCTCCCTGGATGAATTCATTCGCTGCGGCGATCCGACATCCCAATACCAAGGAGGTCACTGGAGCCGTGGTGATCGCGGGTCCCAACATCCGCCTTACGGAAGCGCGCATGCTGGAGCTTTCGCCCCTGCTGGTTGCTGCAGCACAGGAATTGTCGCTGGCGACCGTCGCGTCGCCGGGTCTCTACGGTCCGAAAGCGAGAACGCAGGTGAGTATCTTCGACGAGCCGAGAGACTTGCGTGTCTGAGGAAAGGGTCCTGCGGATCGTCGAACGTTACCCTGAAAGAGGTCGGAGTGTGACCGGCATAGTCCGGCGGCTTTGCAGGAGAATAGGTGGCACATGATCTGGATAGATCTCACCGGCAAGGTCGCTGTCGTCACCGGCGCGGGGTCGGGTATCGGACGGGGCATTGCGATTGGTTTGGCCGAAGCGGGCGCTACGGTCGCAGTGATTGATCGCGATGAAGCTTCGTCGAGCACAGTAGATGAAATCAAGTCGCGCGGGGGGCAGGCGCGCTTTCTTCGTTGCGACGTCACCGACAACGACAGCGTTGGCAAGGCGGCGGCTGAATCACTTGAAGCGCTCGGACCGGCCTCGATTCTCGTGAATAATGCCGGAACGTTGCGGGCGGGAAGTCTCGACACGCTTTCCCTCAGTGACTGGCAAGCGAATCTGTCCCTAAACCTGA
>NZ_JAVIFX010000017.1 GCF_031157255.1 Bradyrhizobium sp. LHD-71
CGAGTTGATCTGTTTGCCGCAGGGCACCTTGGCGGAGGCGATCCGCGCCGGCGGGGCGGGAATTCCCGCGTTCTTCACGCCGGTTGGTGTTGGAACCGAACTGACCAAGGGCAAGGAGGTGCGCGAGTTCGCTGGTCGCGAATACGTGCTCGAACATGCGCTGACAGCGGATCTCGCTCTTATTCGTGCTGACACGGCCGATCGTTTTGGCAATCTGACATTTCGCTACGCGCAGGCCAATTTTGGAACATCAATGGCGACCGCGGCGAAGCGATCAGTCGCGGAAGTTCGCGTGGTCAATGACGAGCCGACGCCGCATGATCGCGTGCAATTGCCGGGCGTGTATGTCGATCGGCTCGTCGTTGCGCCGGAGATCAAGCCATGAAGCTCAATCGTAGTCAGATGGCATGGCGCGCCGCTCAGGACATTGGTGACGGATGGCTCGTCAATCTTGGGATCGGCTTGCCGGTGGCGGTCGCGGATCACATTCCGCAAGGGCGCGACGTCTTCTTCCACTCGGAGAATGGCGTGATCGGTGTCGGCCCGCTGGCGTCGACCGAGCGTGCGGACTCTGATCTGGTCGACGCGGGAAGCCGCCAGATCACGCTCAGGGCCGGGGCATCGATCGTCGATTCCGCCTGGTCGTTCTCATTGATCCGTGGCGGACACATCGATGTGACCGTTCTCGGCGCATTCGAGGTTGCCGGGAACGGTGACCTTGCCAATTGGGATATGAAGATCCCGAACAAAGGCCCGCTGGTTGGCGGCGCGATGGATCTTGCCGCCGCTGCCAAGGCCGTGTGGATCGTCATGGAGCACAACACGCGTTCGGGCGGTCCGCGCATTGTCAAGGAGTGTACGTTGCCTCTGACCGCCAAGCGCTGCGTCAAACGCATCTATACGGACCTTGCCGTCATGGAGATCGGCCCGTCGGGTGTCATCGTCCATGAGATCGTCGATGGACTTTCGCGCGAAGAACTGCAGAAGCGCTCTGGGGCTCCGCTCACGTTCGCGGCCGATTGCAAGGCACTGACTGCGCCGCCACTCGCTGACGTCGCGCCGCAATAAACAGGCATATCGGGGAGACGCGTCATGGAAATCTCGCTATCGGGTCGGACGGCCATCGTCACCGGAGGCAGCAAGGGCATTGGCTATGCAATTGCGACACGGTTCGTGAATTCCGGTGCCGACGTGATGATCTGTGCGCGTGGACGTGAGGCGCTCGACGAGGCGGTAAAATCGATTGGTGCGCAGACGGCACCCACGAAGGGTGGCAACGCACGCGGCAGGATTGTCGGTGCGGCAGGCGACGTGTCGAAGCCGGACGATGTAAAGCGCATTTACGATGAAGCGATGAAGGCGTTCGGCAAGGTCGATATCCTGGTCAATAATGCCGGCGTATCGCGCGCTGGAGCGTTCGAGACGCTGACCGACGAACGGATGCAGGAAGATCTCGATCAGAAGCTGTTCGCTGCAATCCGTATGACGCGGCTGGTCTGGCCGCAGATGAAGGAGCGGCGCTGGGGCCGCGTCATCAACGTGCTCAATACGGGCGCGAAGGCGCCGCGTGCAGCGAGCGCGCCGACCTCGATCTCGCGCGCTGCCGGCATGGCGCTGACGAAAGTTCTGGCGGGCGAGGGCGCGCCGCATAACGTGCTGGTCAATGCGCTGCTGGTGGGCATCATTGAAGCAGATCAACACGTGCAGGCGGCCAAGCGCACAGGCGTTCCGATTGATGAATATATGGCGCAGCGGGCGAAGACGATTCCGCTTGGCCGTCCGGGCAAGGCGGAGGAGTTCGCGAATATGGCCTGCTTCCTCGTTTCGGACCAGGGTGGCTTTATCACGGGAACCGCGACCAACGTCGACGGCGGAATGTCTCCGGTCGTCTAGCGGTCGGCAACCAACAATATCAGATGCCGTCGATTGGAAATGCACGTCAGATTTCGATGACGTCGCTCGTGCCTGTGGCGGGCAAAGCCGAAGTACGCGTCGCGCGTGCGATCGCTGTCTGGCAGACCACGAGATCCTGATCGATCACCGCACGGATCTTGTATTGCGGGAGCCTATGCGGGTCTCGCAACAGGTTGTTGATCTCGAACTTGCCGTCTTCGCTGATGGTCTTCAGCGACGCGATGATGTGGCTGACTGCGCCGCGGTCGAAGAAGGGCAGCAGCAGCCGCTCGTACACGACTGTGCGCCCGTTGATGTCCTTGATCGTTGAGGCTGAATAAGTCGGCAGCTCACGGTTTGCACACTCTTCGTAGATCGGCAGCACGAGATCGACCATCTGTGGCCCGACGTAGTCACGCAGGTCGGTTCCGATGTTGTTCCGATCGGTTGTCCCGTAAGCTTGTGACAGTCGTGAACCATTGCTGTCGATAATGAACTGCCAGCTAAATTCATTGCGCTTCACGACGTAGTGGACGATGTCCTTGATCTCGTCCTCGATACGCACCGGGTTGTATTCGCTGATCGACGGGCGCGCACTGATGGTCGATCGCAAGCGTAGCCAGGTGTTCAGCAGGTCGCGCTGCTTGACCGATCGAACGATGGAAGGAGAAGCGCTCTCAAACATCATTGCCAGGGTCCGTCTCGGCGGTACTTGCTCGCAGCGAGCGAGTGGTCGGCAAAAAAAGCTTCCAGTATCCAAGGAGTTACCAAAGCGGGATTAAGGAAGGCTTTCAGGGCACAAGCAGAAAGGTGATATCGACGGCCGTTTGATTCAGGGCGTTTCGCAAGCAGTTCCCTGGTACTGTCGCACCGGCCGTCATGTTCCATCCCGACGATTTTGCAGGCGTTGGCCGTCCGACTTCTGATCGTTGCAGCGTTCGCAAGACCGTTCGGTCGAGTTAGGTCATTCACCAAGACGAAGTTCTGTCCGGCGAAACGCGCGATGAGCGGCGTCTGCGACTAAAGACTACTGCGGGAGGAGAAAACCATCGTCCTGCTCATCAATACGGCTTGCGGAATGCTTGATCTTCAACGCATATTCCGCCCCGCGAGAGGCCCCAATCAAGAGCGCTGAAGCTCCTATCCGCACGAAGACGGAACAGGCCGAAGGGAGATACGTCGAGAGACCTTGTAGTAAGCGTCGTTCGCTTCTGAAGGTCGCAAGGGGAATTTCGATTGAGTGGTGAGTTTATTCTCGAAACCCGCGGCCTGACGAAGGAATTCGCGGGTTTTGTTGCGGTCCATGACGTCAATCTCCGGGTACGCAGGGGCCACATTCACGCGCTGATTGGTCCGAATGGCGCCGGCAAAACGACCTGCTTCAACCTGCTGTCGAAGTTCCTGCAGCCGTCACGTGGCGAGATTCTCTATAACGGGAGAGACATCACTTCGCTGAGGCCTGCCGATATCGCGCGGCTGGGCCTCGTGCGTTCATTCCAGATCTCGGCGGTGTTTCCGCATCTGACGGCGCTCGAGAATGTTCGCGTCGCCTTGCAGCGTCAGCACGGCAGTTCCTTCGACTTCTGGCGGTCGAAATCGGTGCTCGATCGCTTCAACGATCGTGCCCACGAGCTTCTCAACGACGTCGGACTGGATGAGTTTGCGAACGTAATCGCGGTCGAGATGCCTTATGGCCGCAAACGGGCACTTGAGATCGCCACCACGCTCGCGCTCGATCCGGAGATGATGCTGCTGGATGAACCGATGGCCGGCATGGGCCACGAGGACATCGACAAGATTTCGGCGCTGATCAAACGGATTTCACGAAATCACACGATCCTGATGGTCGAGCACAATCTCAGCGTGGTGGCCAACCTTTCCAATACCATCACGGTGCTGACACGGGGGCGAGTGCTGGCCGAAGGAAACTATGCCGACCTGACCAAGGATGAA
Source organism: Bradyrhizobium sp. LHD-71 (assembly GCF_031157255.1). Taxonomy (GTDB): domain Bacteria; phylum Pseudomonadota; class Alphaproteobacteria; order Rhizobiales; family Xanthobacteraceae; genus P52-10. Next base: position 3,847 of record NZ_JAVIFX010000017.1, read on the forward strand.
CGCGTGAAAGAAGCTTATCTCGGAGCAGGCCATGCCTAGTCAGATGGCTGCGCAAGCGGCGCCGCGAACAGTGCAATCCGCTGCCGCGGACGCCGTGCTTCAGGTCGAGAATCTGCAGGCGTGGTACGGTGAATCGCACATTCTGCACGGAGTGAACTTCGACGTCCGTGGGGGCGAGGTCGTCACGCTGCTTGGCCGCAACGGCGCCGGTAAGACGACGACGCTCAAATCGGTAATGGGCATCATCGGCAAGCGCAGCGGATCCGTGTCCTTCGAGGGAAAGCAGATCATTCGCGCCTCGTCGGACAGGATCGCCAGGCTGGGCGTTGCCTTCTGTCCCGAGGAACGGGGCATTTTTGCCAGTCTCGACGTGCGCGAAAACCTGATGCTTCCGCCGCAAGTGCGCCCCGGTGGCCTGTCGCTCGATCAGATCTTCGAGTTGTTTCCGAACTTGAAGGAGCGGCTCAACAGCCAGGGCACCAAGCTCTCCGGCGGCGAGCAGCAGATGCTGGCGATCGCCCGCATCCTGCGGACGGGCGCCCGGTTCCTGATGCTTGACGAGCCGACCGAAGGCCTCGCGCCTGTCATCATCCAGCAGATCGGCAAGACGATAGCCGAGCTGAAAAAGCAGGGCTTCACGATCCTGCTCGTGGAGCAGAACTTCCGCTTTGCGTCGACCGTTGCCGACCGATTTTACGTTATGGAACACGGCAAAATCATTGATACATTTGCCAATTCGGATTTGGCGGCAAACATGGATAAGCTGCACGCCTATCTCGGCGTCTGAGCCGACAAGCGACATAATCCAAGACAAACGACAATAATCCAGGAGGGACAATGACACGATCTCTGGCAATGCTGACGCTGACGAGCGCGCTGGTCGCGGCGGCTGGCGCCTTCGCGCAAACGACGGATAAGAACGCCAAGATCGGCGTTCTCAACGACCAGTCGAGTCTCTACGCCGATGTCAGCGGCGCCGGCTCGACGTTGGCCGCCCAGATGGCGGTCGAAGACTCCGGACTGACCGGCAAGGGCTGGAAGATCGACGTGATCTCGGCCGATCACCAGAACAAGCCGGACGTCGGCACCAACATCGCGCGGCAATGGTTCGACGTGGAGAAGGTCGACGTCATCGCCGACGTGCCGACATCCAGCGTTGGGCTTGCGATCAACAACGTCGTGAAGGAGAAAAACGGCGTTTACCTGAACTCGGGTGCGGCTGCCTCCGACCTGACGACCACGCAGTGCTCGCCGAACACTGTGCACTGGACCTACGATACTTACCTGCTGGCGAACGGCACCGGCAAGGCGTTGGTGAAGGCCGGCGGCGACACGTGGTACTTCCTCACCGCGGACTACGCGTTCGGTCATGCGCTCGAACGCGACACCTCGGCGGTGGTTACCGCGAACGGGGGCAAGATCCTCGGTGGCGTCCGGCACCCACTCAACACGTCGGATTTCTCATCCTTCCTGCTGCAGGCCCAGGCATCGAAGGCAAAGATTGTCGGTCTCGCCAACGCCGGTGGTGACACGACCAACTCAATCAAGCAGGCTGCCGAATTCGGCATTGTCACGGGGGGCCAAAAGCTCGCCGGCCTTCTTATGTTCATCTCCGACATCCATGCGCTCGGTTTGAACACCGCGCAGGGTATGAATTTCACCGAGACCTTCTATTGGGACCTGAACGACCAGACGCGTGCGTTCTCCAAGCGGTTCTCGGAGCGCATGCGGAACAAGGCGATGCCGACCATGGTCCAAGCCGGTGTCTACGCTGCGACACTGCACTATCTCAAGACGCTGGAGGCGCTCGGCGGCAATCCGCATGACGGCGTCAAGGTCGTCGCGAAGATGAAGGAAATGCCGACCGACGATCCGCTGTTCGGCAAGGGAACCATTCGCGCCGACGGACGCAAGCTGCACCCCGGTTACCTGTTCGAGGTGAAGAAGCCGTCGGAATCGAAGTATCCGTGGGACTATTACAAGCTCGTCGCGACAATTCCGGCTGACGAGGCCTTTACCCCGGTAGACAAGAGCCCTTGTCCGCTGCTGAAGAAGTAAGATGGTTATGGCCCGGCGGCGGCTCGCCGCCGGGCTGCCTTCTTTGATGCGTTCTCTGAACCGGATTGCGTGACGATGGGGATCAATACGCAGGCGCTGATGGCGCAACTGCTGGTCGGGCTGATCAACGGCTCGTTCTATGCACTGCTGAGCCTGGGGCTGGCCGTCATTTTCGGCATGCTCAACATCATCAATTTCGCCCACGGCGCGCTCTACATGATGGGCGCCTTCGTCGCCTATTTCCTGCTGAGCATCTTCGGACTCAACTACTGGTTTGCGCTTGTGCTTGCGCCGATCATCGTTGGCGCATTCGGAATGATCCTCGAACGCACGATGTTGCAGCGGCTCGCGGGTCTCGACCACCTTTATGGATTGCTTCTGACCTTCGGCCTGGCCCTAATCATCCAGGGCGTGTTCCAGAACTTTTTCGGATCGTCCGGCCTGCCGTACGCCATTCCGACGGCCCTGCAGGGAGGCACCAATCTCGGCTTCATGTTCTTGCCGACCTACCGCGCATGGGTGGTCGTGTTCTCGCTCACGGTCTGCCTGCTCACCTGGTTCCTGATCGAAAAGACCCGGCTCGGCGCTTATTTGCGAGCGGCCACGGAGAATCCGACGCTGGTCCGCGCCTTTGGCGTCAATGTGCCTCGCATGATCACGCTGACCTATGGGCTCGGTGTCGGACTTGCCGCACTTGCCGGCGTTCTGTCGGCGCCCATCAATCAGGTCCGGCCGCTGATGGGAGCGGATCTGATCATCGTGGTGTTTGCGGTGGTGGTGATCGGCGGCATGGGCTCCATCATGGGGTCGATCGTGACCGGCTTCATGCTCGGCGTGCTTGAAGGATTGACCAAGTACTTTTATCCCGAAGCCTCGAACACGGTCGTGTTCGTATTCATGGTCCTGGTGCTTTTGTTAAAGCCTTCCGGACTGACGGGCAGGGCGGCGTAACGATGACAAGCATCACCGAAAACGCGGACATACGGCAGCCTGCGCGGTCAGGTAGCGAGCACTCGATCGCGATCGCTGCGATGGCCGTGATCTTGATTGTGCTGCCATGGACGGGGGTTTATCCGTACTTCATCATGCAGGCGCTTTGCTTTGCCCTGTTTGCGTGCGCTTTCAATCTCCTGATCGGCTACGGCGGATTGCTGTCGTTCGGCCACGCCATGTTCCTCGGCACTGCCGGTTACATTACGGCACATGCGATCAAGGAGTGGGGCTTCCCGCCTGAACTGGGAATTCTGGCCGGCACGCTTGCCGCCGCTGCGCTCGGTGTACTCGCCGGACTTGTGGCGATCCGACGCCAGGGCATCTATTTCGCGATGATTACGCTCGCGCTGTCGCAGCTTCTGTACTTCGTGTACCTGCAGGCGAAGTTCACCCATGGTGAGGACGGCATTCAGAGCGTGCCTCAAGGCAAGCTGTTCGGCTTGTTCAACCTGTCCCAGCCCTTGACGCTCTACTACGTGGTGCTGGCGTTCTTTCTGTTCGGCTTCCTCATCATCTACCGGGCGATCAACTCGCCGTTTGGCGAAGTTCTGAAATCGATTCGCGAAAACGAGCCGCGCGCCATTTCGCTCGGGTACAGGACCGACCAGTACAAGCTGCTGGCCTTCATTCTTTCGGGAACCCTCGCCGGACTGGCCGGGGCGGTGAAAGTGCTGGTGGCCCAGAATGCCTCGTTGACCGACGTGCACTGGACCATGTCCGGCGAAGTCGTCCTCATTGTCCTGCTCGGCGGTCTCGGCACCATTTTTGGACCCGTGGTTGGGGCCTTCATCATCATCGCCATGCAGCAATATCTTGCCGGCTTCGGGCAGTGGGTGCTGGTGATCCAGGGCGTAATCTTCGTTGTCTGCGTGCTGGCGTTCCGCCGGGGTATCGTCGGCGAAATCGCGTACTACACGGGGCGTTCGCTCTGAATTTTTGCTACGTGTGGCTGCGCACAAAGCGGTGGATGGCAGCCAGCAGCGCACTTGCCTGTCCCGGAAAAGCTGTATGACAGATTTGTGACAGTGCGCCGGGACTGGCGCGTGAGGAATGCTTATGCTGCTGCGTTGGTTTCGGGCCCTTTTGCCGCGGGAGGAGCGGTTCTTCGAGCTTTTTAATCAGCATGCTCAAGTGGTTGTGGCCGGCGCCGATGCCTTGCAGGGGGTGTTGCGGGGCGGTCCGGATATCCAGAAGTATTGCCAGCTCGTGACCCAGCATGAGAGCGAAGCCGACAACATCACCCGCCAGGTGCTGACGGCGGTGCGCCGTACCTTCATCACCCCGTTCGATCGCGTCGACATCAAGAACCTCATTACTTCGATGGATGACGCCATCGACCAGATGGAGCAGACGGCCAAGGCCGTCATGTTGTTCGAGGTCGAGGAGTTCGAGCAGCCGATGCGCGAGATGGGCGCGATCATCTCCGAGTGCGCCGGCCTTGTGGTGCAAGCGCTGCCATTGTTGCAGTCGATCGGCCAGAACGTCGGCACGATCACGGCGATCACTGAGGAACTGACCAAGCTGGAAGGCAGGGTGGACGACCTGCACGATATCGGTCTGAAAGAGCTGTTCCTCAAACATCGCCACGCCAATGCGATGGACTTTATCGTCGGCGTGGAAATCTACGATCACCTCGAGAAGGTTGCGGACCGGTTCGACGACGTCGCCAACGAAATCAATAGCATCATGATCGAGCAGGTTTGAGGATGGTCCCGACGAGAAGGGGCCGGCGTTCGGTCATGCTTGAAACAGGAATCGAGATCGCGTCCGGTTTCCACGCGGTCGGAGCGTGAGCCGTGGACGCCGCGCTGGCTTTTCCCGTTCTCGTCGTCTTGATCGTCGTGGCGCTGACGTTTGATTTCCTCAACGGCCTGCACGACGCCGCCAACTCGATTGCGACCATCGTCTCGACTCGCGTGCTGCGTCCGCAATATGCCGTGGCATGGGCAGCGTTCTTCAACTTCATCGCCTTTCTGTTCTTTGGCCTGCATGTCGCGGAAACGCTCGGCACCGGTATTGTCGATCCCGGCATCGTCGACGCGCAGGTCATTTTTGCAGCCTTGATGGGGGCGATCGTCTGGAACCTGTTGACGTGGTGGCTCGGCATTCCTTCTTCCAGTTCCCACGCGTTGATCGGCGGGCTGGTCGGTGGGGGGATTGCGAAGGGTGGATTAGCCACGCTGGTGTGGAGCGGCCTGACCAAAACGCTGGCGGCTATCGTGCTTTCGCCGCTGGTGGGGTTTCTACTCGCGCTGTTGTTGGTCGCGATCGTGTCGTGGCTTTCAGTGCGTACGACACCGTTCGTCGTCGACCGCGCATTCCGTGTGCTGCAGTTCGTGTCCGCATCGGCTTATTCGCTCGGCCATGGCGGCAACGACGCACAGAAGACCATGGGCATCATCGCCGTGCTCCTGTTCTCGCAGGGCCATCTGGGCAGCGAGTTCTATGTCCCGTTCTGGGTCGTCATCACCTGTCAGGCGATGATGGGCCTGGGCACGCTGATGGGCGGCTGGCGCATCGTCAAAACGATGGGCTCGCGCATCACGCGGCTGACACCGATGCAGGGATTCTGCGCGGAAACCGGCGGCGCGGCCACGCTCTTCACGGCCACGGCGTTCGGCGTGCCGGTGTCGACGACCCATACGATCACAGGCGCCATCGTCGGCGTCGGCGCCGCGCGCCGCGTCTCCGCCGTGCGCTGGAACATCGCAAGCTCGATCGTGGTCGCCTGGGTGATCACGATCCCGGCCTCGGCGTTCATCGCGGCTGTGACCTACGAGATTGTCGCGTTCCTCAAATGACGCGGGTCAAGTGACGGCCTTGAGCCCGGCGATACCTGCGACGATCATGCCGATACAGGCGAGGCGAATGGCGCTTGCCGGCTCGCTGAAGAGGTAGATGCCGAGGATGGCAACGCCGACCGTGCCGATGCCGGTCCAGACAGCGTATGCGGTTCCAACCGGCAACGATTTCAGCGCCAGTCCGAGCAACACGATGCTGCTTATCATGCTTGCGACTGTGAACACGCTCGGCCACAGCTTCGTGAAACCGTCGGTATATTTGAGGCCGATCGCCCAGCCGATCTCCAGAAGCCCCGCCAGAAAAAGAATGGTCCAGGCCATGCGGCCCTCCTCATAAAGGGCAGGGCCGTCCCTGCAACAAATCTCCGGCGCGAGGTCGTCCGCGCGCGCTGCGGTTAATTCGCTTTATATGGTGTTTCCAGCTCGAAACCGCAACTGCGCGACATCCGGCCGCCCCCTTGATCCCGGCGCGTTTTGCTGCCACACGGCAGCCGTCATGCGCGACACCACCGCTCCGGAGATTCTGAAGGAAAACGCCGCCCCGGCCGCAAATTCGCTCGCGGGCGAAGTCGCGCGCCGTCGCACCTTTGCGATCATCTCGCATCCGGACGCCGGCAAGACCACCCTGACAGAGAAGCTGCTGCTGTTCGGCGGGGCGATCAACCTCGCGGGCCAGGTAAAGGCGAAGGCTGACCGGCGCAACACGCGCTCCGACTGGATGAAGATCGAGCGCGAGCGCGGCATTTCGGTCGTGACCTCGGTGATGACGTTCGAGTTCGACGGCCTCGTCTTCAACCTGCTCGATACGCCGGGCCACGAGGACTTCTCGGAAGATACCTATCGTACGCTGACCGCTGTCGATTCGGCCGTGATGGTGATCGATGCGGCCAAGGGAATCGAGGCGCGCACGCGTAAGCTGTTCGAGGTGTGCCGCCTGCGCGATATCCCGATCATTACCTTCATCAACAAGATGGATCGTGATAGCCGCGATCCCTTCGAACTGCTCGACGAGATCGAAAAGACGCTGGCGCTCGACACTGCGCCCGTGACCTGGCCGATCGGGCGCGGCCGTGACTTTGCCGGTACCTACGACATCGCGACCGGCGGTGTTCGCCTGCTCGAGTCCGACAGCAAGACCGGCGCCACGCAAAAGATTGCAATCGAGGATATTGCGAAGAAGAACGCGAACCTCGACGCGGTGGCGATCAAGGACGAGCTTGAACTCGTTTCGGAGGCCTGCAGGCCTTTCGATCTGCAAGCCTTCCGCGAGGGCCACCTGACGCCGGTGTTCTTCGGCAGTGCGCTCCGCAATTTCGGCGTCGGCGATCTGCTCGAAGGCCTCGGGCGCTACGCCCCGTCACCGCGCGCGCAGGATTCGAACGTCCGTCGGATAGAGGCGGACGAAAACAAGATGACCGCCTTCGTGTTCAAGATCCAGGCGAACATGGATCCGAACCACAGAGATCGCATCGCGTTTGCGCGGCTGTGTTCGGGCAAGCTGGTGCGCGGCATGAAGGCGAAGCTGGTCCGCACCGGCAAGCCGATGCCGCTGTCGTCGCCGCAGTTCTTCTTCGCCCAGGACCGGGCGCTCGCCGACGAAGCGTTCGCGGGCGACGTAGTCGGTATTCCCAATCACGGCACGCTCAGGATCGGCGACACTCTGACCGAGGGCGAGGACATCGTGTTCGTCGGCGTGCCGAGCTTTGCACCTGAAATCGTGCGCCGGGTCCGGCTGACCGACGCCATGAAGGCGAAGAAGCTGAAGGAGGCATTGCAGCAGATGTCGGAGGAGGGCGTCGTGCAGGTGTTTCGGCCGCGCGACGGCGCTCCGGCCCTGGTCGGCGTCGTCGGACAGTTGCAACTCGACGTGCTCAAAGCCCGGCTCGACGCCGAGTATGGCCTGCCGGTCGATTTCGAGCAGAGCGAGTTTCAGCTCGCACGTTGGATCTCGGCGGAAGATCCGAAGAAGCTGGACGCGTTCATCGCCGCCAACGGGTCAGGCGTCGCCGACGACGTCGACGGCGATCCGGTGTATCTGGCACGCAACCAGTTCTATCTCGATTACACGCGAGAGCGCGCCGAAGGCATCGCCTTCACCAATGTCAAGGATGTGAAGAAGAAGGCATAAGGAGGCCTCATGCGGCTGCTTCGATGGCTTGGTGCAGTGGCGCTCACCGCAGCTTTCCTGCCGCTTTCGGCCGATGCACAGACCACGCGGCGCACATGTAGCATCCTTGACGGGCGGTCCTGTATGCCGAACCGTTGTACGGGTCTGGATCCCGGCTGCCTTGTTCACGCGCAGCTCAGCATCAGTGAAGGTTTGCGGCTGACGCTCGGGACACGGGCCGCCGCCGATGCGAAGAAGCCGGAAGGCAAGCTGAACACGTTGCGCGACCTGTTCGCAGCGCTGCGTGCGTGTTGGGAGCCGCCGCCGCCCGAGAATGCACATCGCGGCATGCAGATGTCGATGCGCTTTTCACTGAGCCGCAATGGCCGATTCATCGGTCCGCCGCGCGTCACTTATGCAACGCGCGAGGTGAGCCAGCGAACGCGTGATCTTTATCGTGACGCCATGGCGCAATCGCTGGAGGGCTGCATGCCGCTGCCCCTCACTAAAGAGTTTGCGGGTGCGATCGCCGGACGGCCAATCGTCGTCCGCATTATCGATGATCGTGAAGCCTCCGAGCGACCGCCGGTCTGAACCGCAGCAACGTTATTGACGAAAATCATGTTTGCTACGGCCTTGAAGCCTAGGCTTGAGGCCGGCCTTTATGGCCCGCATTGGCCTACGGGTCGATGTATCTGATTTTATTGCGGTATGCTGGTCTTGCCCGCGGACCGTTCGGGCATGACGAAGGAGAGGTTTTGGTGCGTCTCCGGTCATATTTTGTTCTCGCTGCTTCGGTCGTCGTTTCCTGGCCCGCGAGCGCGGAGGTCGGTTCGCGAAGTTGCGGGCCTCTCGGCGAGCGGGGCTGTTTCGCGCAAGTGCGAGCGGCGCCGGGTGACGTCAATACGGGGATGCCTGAGCAAAAGCTCAACACCCTGAGCGAGCTGTTCGGAGCTTTGCACGCCTGCTTCACGCCGCCGACGCTCGAAGCTGCGCACCGCGGCATGGAAATGACGATCCGCTTCGCGGTCAACCGAGAGGGCAACATTTTCGGCCAACCCTTCGTGACATATTCGTCACCGAACGTGAGCCAAAAGACGCGCGATCTTTATCGTGCCGCAGTCATCCATTCGCTGCGAGAGTGCACGCCGCTGCCACTGAGCAATGAACTGGCCAACGCGATCGCCGGCGGGCCGATCAACTTCCACGTCGTCGACGATCGCAAAGACACGCCTTCGCGCTGATCCTCGAAGTTGGGAGGGCAGGGGTCAGTTGATCCTGATGTCCGCGGCCTTGATGACATCGGCCCAAAGTTTCTTCTCGGCGGTGATGCGGGCGCGCAGCTCTTCTGGAGACGACGGCGCAGGGTCGATCAGTTGCACCTTCAGCTTCTCCTTTACGGATGGATTTTCCAATGCCTTCCGGACTTCGGAGTTGATTTGCGCGATCACGTCCGGCGGCGTGCCGGCCGGTGCGATCAGTGCGTTCCAGGCGTCGGATTCAACGTCGATACCGCTTTCCTTCAATGTCGGCACGTCGGGCAGGTACGGCGACCGTTTCGCGGTCGAGACCGCAAGGATCCTGAGCTTGCCTTCGTCGAGCTGCGGCGTAACGGCGCTCGCCGGAAGGCACGCGACCTGGACGTCGCCGCGGATCACAGCCGTTACTGCTGCGGGCGAGCCGCCATAGGGGACGTGGACCATCTTTGTGCCCGTCTGAACGCCGATGGCTTCCATGGTCAGATGCGACAGCGACCCGGCACCGATCGAGCCGTAGGTGATTTTCCCCGGATCCTTCCTTAGCAGCGCGACGAACTCAGCCACTGTCTTGATGCCAAGTGAGGCAGGCACCACCAGCGCGCTCGGCAACGTCGTCAGCATTGTTATCGGTGCGATATCCTTTTCGGGGTCGTACGGCAGCTTCGAGAACAGGTTGGCGTTGATTGCGAGCGGTCCGCCGAGGGAAATGCCGATCGTCGTTCCGTCCGGCGCAGACTTCGCCACCGCGTCGGTACCAGTGTTGCCACCCGCGCCCGGCCTGTTGTCGACGACGACCGTCGCACCAGGGTGGCGCGACTGAATATCGCCGGCGATCAGGCGGCCTATGATGTCGGGGGTCGAGCCGGCCGCGAACGGCACGACCAGTTTCACAGGCTTTGTCGGCCAGATCTTCTCCGCGTCCTGCGCATGAGCCGGCGCGAGCGCCAGCAGCGCCGCGGCAAAGAACAAGCTGATCTTCATCGTCATCACACCAATTATTCCCTGTCCGCAGTGTTACGCCCGTTGTTAACCTTGTTCGCCCCTCCATTCCGGCATTGCTCGCGTACTTTCGCGGCATTGCACGCAATGGCGCAAAGATGGTACCCGAAGCCCCTCTTGCCCTGCGGCCGGCGCGAACCATATCAGCGCCGGCGCATGGCCGGAAAGCCTCAGGGACGAGGGTGCTGAAAGGGCTGGCGGGAGGACATCGTGGGGCTGATCGTCATGGTCGCCGGGCTCGCCGTATTTGTCGGCACGCATCTGGTCACGACGCAACGCGGCTTGCGCGCGGCGCTGATCGCGCGTCACGGCCTGAGCGTTTACAAGCTCGGTTACAGCATCCTGTCGGCCATCGGCCTTGCGCTGATCGTTTATGGTTTCGCTCGATATCGGGCAACCGGATGGATCAATGTCTGGTATCCGCCGACTGGCATGCGGCATCTGGCGTTGGCGTTGATGTTGCCCGCAACGATCATCTTCGTTTCAGCTTACCTGCGCGGCTACATCTGGCGTTTCATGAAACACCCGATGCTTGTCGCCATCAAGATCTGGGCGCTGGCGCATCTGCTCGCAAACGGCGATCTCGGTTCGATCATCCTGTTCGGCTCGATTCTCGCCTGGGCGGTGTTCGACCGGATCACGCTGAAGAGTCGTGACGACCCGGGTGGCCCGCCGATTCCGTTCGGCGGCGTACGCAATGACGTGCTCGCGGTCATCGTCGGCCTCGTCGTCTATGCGGCGCTGATATTTGCATTTCATCCTGCCGTGATCGGCGTTTCCGTCATTGGAGTTTGAGTCATGTCCGTGCAAACTGCTGTCAAGCGCGCAACTGCGCCCGATATCCGCGCGCGCAAGCGTGGCGAACCGATCGTGATGTTGACGTCATATCATGCGCATACCGCCGGTCTCGTCGATCGCTTTTGCGATGTCATCCTGGTGGGCGACTCGCTCGGCAACGTGATGCACGGCTTCGAGACGACCGTGCCGGTCACGCTCGAGATGATGATCCTGCAGGGACGCGCAGTGATGCGCGGCTCGAAGCAAGCGCTGGTCGTCGTGGATATGCCGTTCGGCTCCTACGAAGCTTCGAAGGAGCAGGCGTTTCACTCGGCCGCGCGCATCATGAAAGAAACGCACTGCGGTGCCGTGAAGCTCGAAGGCGGCAAGCGCATGGCCGAGACCGTGGCCTTCCTGACGCAACGGGGCATCCCGGTGATGGGGCATATCGGGCTGACACCGCAGTCGATCAACACGCTGGGCTCTTTCCGGGCGCAGGGGCGCGAAGAGGCCAACTGGGCGCCGATTGAGGAGGACGCCCGGGCGATCGCTGATGCGGGCGCCTTCGCCATGGTGGTCGAGGCGGTGGCCGAGCCGCTCGCAAGGAAGATCACCGAATCGATCGACGTGCCGACGATCGGCATCGGAGCAAGCGCCGCTTGCGATGGGCAGGTGCTGGTGCTGGAGGACATGCTCGGTCTGTCGCCATGGACGCCGAAATTCGTCAAGCGCTACGGCAATCTGGGCCCGGCGATTCAAGCGGCAATCGAGGCCTATGCCGCCGAGGTGCGCTCCAGGGCCTTTCCGGGACCGGAGCATGTTTATGGGATGGCAAAGCCGAAGGCCTCTCCAAAGGGGTGAGGCCATCGTCGGGTGTTGAGATCCACGTGTTAACGCTTTGAAACCACAGGGTTTGCCTTGCCCTCGCCATACCGGTAGGGTAACCGCCTGCACACGGGGTCAAATTTGCGGGCGCTTGGCTCGTTTCGGGGATACCCGGCTGTTCTTCAGCCGCCGTTGCATGGATTTTACCTTAAGTGTCTGAGATATTTGACGAAGTCCAGGAAGAGGTCCGGCGCGAGCAGCTCAGGAGGCTGTGGCAGCGCTACGCGACGCTGATCGTCACGGTTGCGCTGCTGATCGTCGCCGGCGTTGGCGGCTGGCGCGGTTATCTCTACTGGGAAGGCAGGAAGGCGCAGGAGGCCGGCGCGCAGTTCGAAGCCGCGGTTGCCCTGGCTGATCAGAAGAAGAGTGCAGAAGCGGAAGCGGCCTTCCTGAAGATCGCAGCCGAAGCGCCGCAGGGTTATCGCGTCCTCGCAAAATTCCGAGCCGCTGCCGAGCGCGGCACGCGTGATGTGCCCGGCGCGGTGAAGCTTTACGACGAGATCGCCAGCGACCGGAATGCCGGCGCGGCCGAGCAGGATCTCGCGGCGTTGCGCGCGGCGAGCCTTCTCGTCGACACGGCTTCCTACGCCGATATCAAGGCGCGGCTCGAGCCGCTGACCGGACCGAACCGCACGTATCGCCACAGCGCGCGTGAATTGCTCGCCGTGTCTGCCTGGCGCAACAAGGATATGGCCGCCGCGAGGCAGTGGATCGATATGATCGGCACGGATGCGGCGTCTCCGCAGACCCTGCGTTCGCGCATGGAGGCGCTGCAGGCGTTGCTGCCGTCGACGGCGAAAGGTTGAGCCATGGGGGAGAGGGTCGCCATGTGTCGCACGTCGCGCTTGCTCGCCGCAGCGTTCGTAGTTTGCTTCGCGGGTGCACTTGGTGGCTGCAGCAGCATTCCGGCCCCTTCCTGGGATCCGACCGACCTGCTTGATTTCCTTGATACGAAGAAGAAGACGCCCGGCGAACGCAAGCCGGTGTTTCCGGAAGGGGTTCCGGGGATCACGCAAGGCGTGCCGCCGGAGCTGATGAAGGGCGCGCAGCAGCCTGCAGCCGCTGCCGACGCTCAGGCCACTGCGACGGTCCCGCCGGCCGAAGCGCAGCCTGCGCCGCCTTCGGCCAAACGTTCGAGAGCTGCAGCGAAACGTCCGTCAGCGGTCGAGATCGCGCCTGACGATGTGAACGTCGATGACGCACCGCAGTCGCCGGGCCGTCAGGCGCAGCAGCCGCAGGCAAATCCTTTCCCGGCACCGCTGCCGCGCTAAGATCGACCAAATTGATTGTACCTTCGCCCGCGACGATACGCATGGGCGTTCTCCGGCACTGAAGCATGGCCTTCACGATTGCATTGATCGGGCGCCCCAACGTCGGCAAGTCGACGCTGTTTAATCGTCTCGTCGGGCAGAAGCTCGCGCTGGTCGACGATCAGCCCGGCGTCACCCGTGACCGCCGCGAGGGCGACGCGCGCCTTGGCGATTTGAGGTTTACCGTCATCGACACAGCGGGCCTCGACCACGGCGCCAAAGGCTCGCTAACGGCACGGATGCGCGAGCAGACGGCGATGGCGATTGATGCGGCCGACGCCCTGATGTTCATCGTCGATGCACGCGCCGGCCTCACGCCGCAGGATCGTGCCTTCGCGGACTTGGTGCGCAAAGCGGACAAGCCGGTGGTGCTGGTCGCGAACAAGAGCGAGGGCAGGCAGGGGCAGGCGGGAGCAGCAGAAGCCTTTGCACTCGGACTCGGCGATCCGATCCCGATCTCGGCCGAACACGGCGAAGGGACAAGCGATCTCTACGATGCGCTTGCCGCGATCATGCCTGAACCGTCCGACGAGCTCGACGAAGCTGACCAGCCGGAGGCCGGCGATGTCGAGACCAGGCCCATTCGCGTTGCGATCGTCGGACGGCCCAATGCCGGCAAGTCGACATTGATCAACCGGCTCCTCGGAGAGGAGCGGTTGCTGACCAGCCCCGAGGCGGGCACCACCCGCGACTCCATTGCCGTGGATGTGGAGCGGCAGGGCCGCAGCTTCCGGGTCTTCGACACGGCCGGACTGCGCCGCCGGTCGCGGATCGACGAGAAGCTGGAGAAGCTGTCGGTTGCCGACGCGCTGCGCGCGATCCGCTTTGCCGAAGTCGTCGTGCTGATGATGGACTCGCAGAACCGCCTTGAGGAGCAGGATCTGCGCATTGCGGATCTGGTCGAGCGCGAAGGCCGTGCGCTCGTGATCGCGGTGAACAAGTGGGATTTGGTCGAACGCAAGGGCGGCGAGATCGGCAGGCTGCGCGAGGAGGTCGAGCGACTGCTGCCGCAGATTCGCGGTGTGCCGCTGGTTGTCGTATCCGGCCTCAGCGGCGACGGGCTTGATCGACTGATGAAGGCGGTCGAGGAAGCGTATGCGACCTGGAATAAGCGCGCGCCGACCAGCGCGCTCAACCGCTGGTTCGAGCAGGCGATCGCCGCCAATCCGCCGCCGGCGGTGTCCGGTCGAAGGCTGAAGCTGAACTATGTGACGCAGCCGAAGTCGCGGCCGCCGAGCTTCGTCGTCTTTTGCTCGCGGGCCGACGCGGTGCCGGAATCTTACAAGCGGTATCTCATCAACAGTATCCGCGAGGCATTCGATATGCCGGGCACGCCGATCCGCATCATTCTGCGCGAGAAAGCCAACCCATTCGAGCACAAGCGGAAAAAAATCAGGTGAGCGTCGCGAGTGGCGGACTAGAGCGCTTTTCGATTAGTTTGAATTGGAAAGCGCTCTAGATTCGTTTGTTTGGTTGCATTTTCTGCGGCAAACCGGTGTTCATTTTTCCGGAAAATGCTCTAGTTTGCCACCATGGTCGATGGGCGGAAGCGCATGATTGCGCGCGTGCCCGCGTAAACGAAGAAGGCCAGAACAACCGTCTGAGCGACTAGGAACGGTGGTTCGGATTGGGTCGGCGCCAGCGCCGTCAGTCCAGGGACCTTCAGGAAGGCCTGCACCACCAGCACAAAGACGTTCAAGTAAAGCGCGACCAACGCCGTCACGGCGTAAATCCAGCGCCAGGCATCCTTCAGGCGGAACGAGTAGCGTGCAGCCGCCGCGATCGCGAGGACGGCAAGCGAAATGATGCCGAAAATGTGCGAGGGCAGGAGCTTCGTGAACGGAAACACGAAGCCGGTGACACTGGTTGCGACGGTTGTAATCAGGAAGATTGCCGTCCAGCTTTCGAGCCGCCGGCTATCGAACATGCCAGCCAGAACGACAAATCCTGAGAGAATACCTATCAGGCTGAGTAAGACGTGGATGAAAGTGAGGGGATCCATTCCGAAGATCACGGCAGTTGCTCCGTAGCCGCTCGCAGCGCGAGCGTCGCTTCGCTCGTCCGTAGCCGTTCGAAGAACGGCGTCGCTTCGCTCGCCCGTAGCCGTTCGAAGAACGGCGTCGCTTCGCTCGCCCGTAGCCGTTCGAAGAACGGCGTCGCTTCGCTCGCCCGTAGCCGTTCGAAGAACGGCGTCGCTTCGCTCGCCTATGAGGCCTGCAAGAACCTTACGGCGTAGGAGACAAAAACGCTACATGTGGCTGACGCGACTTAAGAGGGAGGATGAAAGCTCAGCGTCTTGCGGCTCGGATAGTCATAGATCTTGCCGGTCTCGCTCCATGAAGGCAGACAGAGCGGCACGATCAATTCGGCGACCTGCTCCGGGGTGTCGAGCGTGAGCGGGTCTTCGCCAGGCATCAGGATTGCTCGCATCCTTGTGCGGATTGGCCCTGGATTGAACAGATTGACCCGCAACGGCGTATTTGCCGTCTCATTCGCCCAGGCGCGCGCGAGCACCTCGAGCGCAGCCTTCGAGGCCGCGTAGGGGCCCGCATAGGCTGTGGCTTTCGCCGCCGCACCGGAGGAGATGAAGACCGCGCGCGGCGCGTCCGATTGCTTCAGCAAAGGCTCCATGCAGCGGATGAGCTGGAAATTGGCATTCACATTGACGGCCATCGTGTCGGTCCACAACTTCATGTCGATGTGGCCGAGCGGTGAAACCGGGCCGAGCACGGCGGCGTTGCCTACCATCACGTCGAGCTTGCCCTGGCGCTCGTTCAAGGCCGCGCCGAGACGCGCGATGCCGTCGAAATCGGTTATGTCGAGCGGCACCAGCGTCGTCGTTCCGCCCTGCGCCTTGATTGCATCGTCCAGCTCTTCGAGCGCGCCGACCGTTCGCGCCACCGCGATCACATGCGCGCCAGCGCGCGACAGTGCGAGCGCTGTGGCATGACCGATGCCGCGCGAGCAGCCGGTCACGAGAGCGGTACGAGAGGCGAGAGGCTTTGTCATGAATGCAGGGTCTCTGGACCGTCAGGCCCGGCCTCGTGCCGGGCATCGGCGGTTTGCGACCGGGGTTTTATAGACGTCGTTGGCCAGGGCAAGTCCCGGGACGACCCGGCGTTGCCCGCCCGTAAAGCGGCCATGACCTGGCAGCGGTGAATGTACGCGCTAGCTCGCTTCGGCCAGCAGCGAAAGCTGCCGCGGCTGCGGCGAGGCCTCGGCGCGATCGGTCAGCGGGGTCGGATAATCGCCGGTGAAGTAGTGGTCGGTGAATTTCGGCTGCGCCGGATCGCGCCCTGGTTCGCCCATCGCCCGATAGACACCGTCGATCGACAGGAACGCCAGCGAGTCCGCGCCGACGATCTGTCGCATCTCTTCAAGATCATGGGTCGCCGCCAAAAGGCTTTCGCGGTCCGGCATGTCGATGCCGTAATAGTCCGGATGGGTAATTGGCGGCGAGGCGATCCGGAAATGCACTTCGCGGGCGCCCGCGTCACGCATCATCTTGACGATCTTCTTCGAGGTCGTGCCACGCACCAGACTGTCGTCGATCAGAATGATACGCTTTCCGGCAATCGCGGCGCGGTTGGCCGAATGTTTCATGCGTACGCCGAGCTCGCGCACGCTCTGCGTGGGCTGAATGAACGTGCGGCCAACATAGTGGTTGCGGATGATGCCGAGCTCGAACGGTATCCCGGATTCGTGGCTGTAGCCGATTGCGGCAGGCACGCCGGAATCCGGTACCGGCACCACCACATCGGCAGCGACATTGCTTTCGCGCGCGAGCTCAGCGCCGATCGCCTTGCGCACGTCATAGACCGGCCGCCCTCCGAGGATCGAATCCGGACGCGAAAAATAGATGTATTCGAACAGGCACGGCCGGGCCCGCATCGGCGGGAACGGCTTGTGGCTCTGGACGCCGGCCTCGTCAAACACGATGACTTCACCGTTGTCGATGTCACGCACGTACTTGGCCCCAATGATATCGAGTGCGCAGGTTTCCGAGGTCAGGATCGGACAGCCATCGAGCTCACCGAGCACGAGCGGGCGGATCCCAAGCGGATCGCGCGCGCCGACGAGTTTCTTGTTTGTGAGCGCAACCAGCGAATATGCACCTTCGATCGCGCGCAGCGCCTCGATGAAGCGGTCGATGAAATGGTTGCGTTTCGACTGCGCAACCAGATGCAGGATGACTTCAGTGTCCGTGGTTGACTGCATCATCGCGCCGTTACGCACGAGTTCGCGGCGAAGCGTCAGGCCGTTGGTCAGATTGCCGTTGTGGGCGACGGCAAAGCCGCCGGCGTTCAGTTCCGCGAACAGCGGTTGAACGTTGCGCAGGATGGTTTCACCGGTGGTGGAATAGCGGACATGGCCGACCGCCGACGAACCTGGCAGGCGGTCGATAACTTCGCGTCTGGAGAAGGTATCGCCGACGAGACCGAGGCGGCGCTCGGAATGAAAGCGTTTGCCGTCGAAGGCGACGATACCGGCGGCCTCCTGACCCCGATGCTGCAGGGCGTGCAAGCCGAGTGCGGTGATGGCGGCCGCTTCCGGATGGCCGAAGATGCCGAACACGCCACATTCCTCGCGCAGCTTGTCGGAATCAAGGTCGAGATGATCGTCGAGCGCCTGGTCGGCGTCGCCGGAAACCTTGCTGGTCGTGTCCATTGCGCCTCTCGCTCTCAAGGGGGCTTAGCGCCCCGACGTCGACTTACCTTCGATCAACTGGCGAAGCCCGTCCCGCTGCGATTTGGAGTACCCGCCCGTGTCGGTGGCGACCGCGGCATTCTGCGGTTGGGCGGGCGACAGTTCCGTCTGCTCGTCCTTGTCGCGCTTCAACCTCTTTAAGATGGTGGTCTCTGGGTCATCCGGCAACATCGACATGAGCCAATTTCCGGTTGATTGCAGCACGCTGAGCGATTTTGCGGTGCGGACCCAGTCCGGCTGCTGCTTGTCCGGAACCAGCCAGACGAAGAACAGGAAGGCGACAACCACAATCAACAGGCCGCGGCCCAGTCCGAACAGAAAGCCGAGAGTGCGATCGAGCGCGCCGATGCGCGAATCCAGCACCATGTCGGAAACTTTCGAGGTCATGATCGTGGCCAACACGAGTGTGCCGATAAAAACGCCCGCGATGACGGCAATGGAGGCGATGGTGTCGTTCTGGAAGTAGGCCTTGGCCTGCGGCAGCAGCCGAGGGAATGCGTAGAGGGTGGCGATCGCCGCTGTGGCCCATGCAGCAATGGAGAGGATCTCGCGCATGAAGCCGCGGATCATGGCCAGCAGGCCCGACAGCAGCATCACCGACAGCACGATCACATCAAGCAGGGTAATGGGCATCGGGTCGTCAGGTCCGCTTCAATTGCTTGGGCGAATCGGCGTCGGACGCCCACCCTCTAGTGACGATGCAATAGTGCATCCTGCAAGGCCGCCGATTGTGGTTCCAGAGCATTTAATTGAAGTGTGTCCGAGATCACGGTCGGGCCCCGCGCCGGCTGTATAGCCGCGCGGGCGCGCGTCGTCACGGCTAAACAGCGATCAATGCGCAATTTTGTACTCGAATCGGCTGTTCGGCGGCAGCGCGCCCCCAGCTGGAAAGCCCCCAGGCCGATCCGCTGCCGCGGGGGATGATCGCCGCCGGCCATCTCGATGGCTCGGATCGGGGCAGTTCCGTCAAATTCGAGGGAAGTCGTTAGCCGGCTGTTGACCGGGATTGAGATCAGGCCAGCCGATCGAGGCAATGGAACCGCATTCGCCACACAAGCGCCGATCAAGAACTCCTCAAGTGGACGGGATCAATCTCACCGAGAGCCCATGCAGAGCGCCTTGCCCGGATCGAGCCGTCGGCTCTTGAAACTGGTTGCGCCTTTTCTGGCGATTGTCATCGTGCAGGCGATGCTCGCCGGCGCGAGCATGGCGATCCTGACCTCGGTGCGAGCCTACATCGCAGGCGAAAGCCTCTGGTCCAAGGGCGAGAAGGAGGCCGTCTCGAGCCTGCTTCTGTATCTGCAGACGCGCGACGCGGATCGCTTCGCGCGATATGAAGCCGCGCTTGCGATCCCGCTTGGGGACCTCGAGGCGCGCCGCGCGCTGGAGCAGGATCCGGTCGATCTCGAGCAGGCGACGAAAGGGTTCATCCAGGGCGGCAATCATCCCGACGACATTCCGGGCTTGATCCGACTGTTCCGCTACTTTCGCTGGTTCAGCTACTTTTCCGCAGCCGTGGACAGTTGGCGCGCGACCGACGCGGGCATTGAAGAACTTGTCCGTGTCGGCGGCGCCATCAAGGCGGCGTTCGCCGATAACTCCATGACGCCGACCGATCTCACAAACTTCCGGCGACAAATCGAGCTGGTTGACGCGCGCATCGCGCCGGAGGCGCTGCGATTTTCCGAAAGCCTCGGTCAGGGATCGCGGCTGGTGGCCGCCATTCTCACGTCGATCAATGTTGTCGGCGCTCTGGGGTTGGCGATGCTCGTGCTCTGGCACTTGCGCAACCTCCTGATGCAGGGCGCGCGCTCGGAACGTGCGTTGAAGGCGGAGAAGGAACGGGCCCAGATCACCCTTGCGTCGATCGGCGATGCGGTCGTAGCGACGGACGCCCTTGGCCGGATTGATTATCTCAACCCCGCCGCCGAGCGACTGATCGGCACCACGTGTCTGGAAGCGCAGGGGCAGACGACCGACACGCTGTTTCGCATCATCGAGAGCGGCGATGAGGGGGCGATCGTAAGCATCGCGAGCTCGACGCCAGGCAGTTCGTCGATCGCAACGATGCAACTCGTGCGTCCGGACGGCAGCCGCGTGGCGGTGTCGCGAACCAGCAGTGCGCTTGATCCGAAGAGCGAAACCAGTCTCGGGGCTGTCCTGGTCCTGCACGACAGAACGGTCGAACAGGAGTTCATTCAACGTCTCTCGCATCAAGCGGCCCACGACGCGCTTACAGGGCTCGCTAATCGGCCGGAATTCGAACGCTGCCTGACAGTAGCTCTGAACGACCAGTATGCGGCGCTGCACGCCTTGATGGTTCTTGACGTCGATCAGTTCAAGAACGTCAACGACACCTGTGGCCACGCCGCCGGTGACCAACTGCTTCGTCAGATCGCCGACATTTTGCAGCAGCAGCTCGCTTCGGACGACCTCGTTGCAAGACTCGGCGGTGATGAATTCGCTGTCCTGCTGCGCCACCGCGGCGAGCGCCCGGCCTTGGGCGTTGCCGAACGCATTCGCAATTCGGTCGAGCAATTCGCCTTTTCCTACCGGAGCCGACCGTTTGCCGTCACGGTCAGCGCCGGCCTTGTCTCTCTGGGACAATGCGCACGGAGCCTGGAGGAGGTGCTGCGGGCGGCGGATACCGCCTGCTATCTCGCGAAGCAAAGCGGCAGGAACCGGGTCGAAGTCTACCGTTCGTCCGAGACTGAGCTGACGCAGCGCATGAGCGAGATGGCCTGGCTTCAGCGTCTGAACCTGGCGCTGGAGAACGACGGCTTTTGCCTTTACGAGCAGACCATTGTCTCCCTCCAGGCGCCGGAAACAGACGAAGGCGCGCATGTCGAAGTGCTGCTTCGGCTCAAGGATCTGAACGGGGCGCTGGTTGCGCCCGGAAGCTTTATGCCGGCGGCAGAACGCTACGGACTTACGGAACTGCTCGATCGATGGGTGATCAGGAACGCGCTGCCGGTTCTTGCGGCTCGCTTGAAACAGGAGCAAGCGACGATCGAGACATGCGCGATCAATCTTTCCGAAGCAACATTGACCGGGGGTGGGTTCGTCGACTTCGTGCACGAGCAGTTTGTTCTCCATGACGTCCCGCCGTCGCTGATCTGCTTCGAAATCGCCGAGACCACAGCGGTCTCCAACTTGTCGGCGGCCGGCGACCTCATACGTTCGCTGAGGCGGCTCGGCTGCCGCTTCGCGCTCGACGATTTCGGCAGCGGCATGTCATCCTTCGCCTACCTGAAGACGCTTCCTATCGACTACCTCAAGATTGACGGCGGCATGGTCCGCCATCTTGTGAGCGACCGTGTCGATCGCGCGATGGTGGAGATGATCGCTCAGGCCGCAAGGGTCCTCCGCGTCGCGACGATCGCGGAGTGGGCGGAAACCCCGGATATCGTCGAGCTACTCCGGCAGCTTGGAATTGACTACGCGCAAGGATATGCGGTCGGTCGGCCGCAGCCGTTCTGCGCCTCGGCGAAATCCGCAGATGAAAAGGCTCGCGAAGTCGCGTGAAAGCTTCGCCACGAAACGTTGGCGACCGTTAGCCGCCGCCAGCCGCGGCGCTTCGCCGTTTGCTGCCTTTTGCTGCAATCTCCGAAACCAGGCTGACCAAGGAGCCAACCGAATGGAGCGCGAGCCCAGCGTCGGCCGCGCCGTCGCCGCGCGGCATCTCAGGCAGCACCGCGCGCGCGAAGCCGAGTTTCGCCGCTTCTTTCAAGCGCGCCGGCATGAGCGGCACCGGACGCACGGCGCCTGAAAGTGACACCTCACCGAAATAGACAGCCTCCGCCGGTAACGGCGCGTTGGTGAGCGAAGAGACCAGGGCGGCGGCTGCCGCAAGGTCGGCCGCCGGCTCCTGAATTCGCAAGCCGCCCGCGACATTCAGGTAAACGTCGTGGGCGGAAAGCTTTACGCCGCAGTGTGCTTCCAGAACCGCAAGCACCATTGACAGCCGGCTCGGGTCCCAGCCGACCACGGCGCGGCGCGGCGTTCCGAGCGAGGTGGGCGCCACCAGCGCCTGCAGTTCGACCAGTACCGGTCGCGTGCCTTCGACGCCTGCGAAAACAGCGGTGCCGGGCGTTCCGAGATCGCGTTCTGACAGGAACAGCTCGGACGGATTGTGCACTTCGCGCAAGCCGAGGCCGGTCATCTCGAACACGCCAATCTCGTCGGTCGGCCCAAATCGATTCTTTACGGCGCGGAGAATGCGGAATTGCTGCGAGCCTTCTCCTTCGAAGGACAGCACCGCGTCCACCATGTGCTCGACCACGCGGGGCCCGGCGATCTGCCCATCCTTGGTGACATGGCCGACCAGGATCAGTGCCGCACCGGATCTCTTGGCGAAGCGTATCAGCGCCTGAGCCGAAGCCCGCACCTGCGTCACCGTACCGGGGGCGGATTCCACGGTGTCGGTCCACATCGTCTGGATTGAATCGATGATGACGAGGCGAGGGGACGTGCCCTCTGAAAGTGTTGCAATGATATCCTCAACCGACGTCTCAGCAGCGAGCTGGACGGGTGCGGCCGCAAGCCCTAGCCGCTCCGCCCGCAGGCGAACCTGCGCCACCGCCTCCTCACCGGAGATATAGACCACGCGATGCTTCGCCTTCGCCATCATGCTTGCGGCCTGGATGAGGAGCGTCGACTTGCCGATGCCAGGATCGCCGCCGAGCAGAAGCACGGAGCCACGCACAAAGCCGCCGCCGGTGACGCGGTCGAGCTCGGCCATGGCGGACGCAAGTCGCGGAGCCTCCTTGTTTTCGCCTGTCAGCGACTGGAGCGCGAAGGTGCGTCCCTTGCGTTTGGCGCGAAGGCTGACCGGTCCGCTGGCGGCGCCGGAGGGGTCTTCCTCAGCCAGCGTGTTCCATTCGCCACACGCCTCGCACTTGCCCTGCCAGCGGCCATAGGCGGCCCCGCAATTCTGGCAAACGAAAGAGAGAACGGCTTTGGCCATGGAATCGGTTGCTCCGGAAGGCTAACGGCCATAGCACGGGTTTCGACCAAGACGCACAGCCGTTGAAACCTTCGCGCCAGCTGGCCTTCAACCTGCCTTCAACGGAACTTCATGTCGCGCTGCCGCCGCGATAGACCCGCTGATAGCGGTCACCCAGACTGGTCAGCACCTCGTATCCGATGGTGCCGAAGTGGTACGCGAGTTCGTCGACAGTAATGTCGCCGCCGATCAGCGTGACCATTTGGCCGCGTCTTGGTCGTGACGGCAGGTCCGTGACATCGATCGCCATCAGGTCCATCGAGATGCGGCCGGCGATTGGGCAGCGTGTCTCCGCTACGAGCGCATCGGCGGTGCGTACGCCGTCGACGCCGCCGGCGGCGCGGAAATAACCGTCGGCGTAGCCGGCCGAGACAATCGCGAGCCGGGTTTGACGCCGTGCAGTCCAGGTCGCGCCGTAGCCGACCGTCTCGCCCTTCTCGACGTCGCGGACCTGCACGATGCGTGCTTTCAGATCGACCACCTGCTGCATCGGATTATCTGCTTCCGGCGTGGGATTGACGCCGTAGAGCGCGGCCCCAGGGCGGAGCAGGTCGAACTGAAACTGCGGCCCGAGGAAGATGCCGGATGAATTCGACAGCGAGGCGGATATGTTGCTGAAGAGCCGCGCAACCTCGCGGAACGCGGCGGCTTGCTTGCCATTCAACGAATGTTGCAAGTCCTCAGCGCAGGCGAGATGGCTCATCACCAGCGTGATGCCGTGATCCGGCTGCGCCACCCGGACCGATAGAGCCTGTGCTTCGGCGACGCTGAGACCAAGCCGGTTCATGCCGGTGTCGACATGGATTGCGCAGCCGCCGGCATATCCGTTGACCTTGCAGAATGCATCCCATTCGGCGAGCTCGCCGAGGTCGCCGATCACGGGCCGGCAGTTCAGCTCGGCGAAGGCCGCACCCGTGCCCGCGAAATAGCCGTTCAGTACATAGATGGTGGCGTTCGGCGCGGCTGCGCGGGCGCGGCGCGCTTCCTCCAGCGTCGCGACGAAGAATGTCTTGCAGCCCGCAGTGTTGAGGGCGCGGGTGACTTGTTCGATGCCGCAGCCGTAGGCGTTCGCCTTGACGACGCCGGCACATTCCGCGGGCACGCCGCGCGTCTCCAGCTTGCGCCAGTTGGCGACGATCGCATCGAGATCAACGGTAAGAAGGCCATTGGCGGCGCGATCCATGAGTTTTGCGCCGGCTGGATGCGCCTCGCCGCCGATCGCTGAAACTGCTGCTTGCGCCATCATGCATTGCCCTGTCGGGCGCTCATTCGGGGTTGCCGTCCCGCCACATTACGCGGCGAGGGCGGGGGGTCAACCGGCCCATCGCGCGAGACGGCTCAAGGCGGGCCGCTACATGCGGTCCGGCACATAGGCATCCGGCGCCAGATCGGAAAAGCGCGTGATAGATGCTTCAAAGTGAAGACTGACAGTGCCAGTCGGGCCGTGACGCTGCTTGCCGATGATCACTTCGGCCTTGCCGTGGGCCAGGTCCATTTCGGTCCGCCACTTTTCGTGTTCGGGCGTGCCCGGACGCGGCTCCTTGTTCTGCAGGTAGTATTCTTCGCGGTACAGGAACATGACGACGTCGGCGTCCTGCTCGATCGATCCGGATTCGCGCAGGTCGGATAGCTGCGGACGCTTGTCGTCGCGGTTTTCCACCTGACGTGACAGCTGCGACAGGGCGATGATGGGAACGTGCAGCTCCTTTCCCAGAGCTTTCAGGCTGGTCGTGATCTCGGTGACTTCCTGCACGCGGTTATCGGACTTTCGCGACGAGCCGGACAGCAACTGGATGTAGTCGACGATCAGCAAGTCGAGACCCTTTTGTCGTTTCAGCCGCCGCGCACGCGCACAGAGCTGTGCGATCGACAGGCCGCCCGTTTCGTCGATGTAAAAGGGCAGTGACTGAAGCTCGATAGCGTGATCGCGAATTTTCTCGAAATCGGCCTCGGTGATGTTGCCGCGGCGGATCATGCTCGAGGAGATTCCCGTCCGTTCGCCGATGATACGCGTCGCCAGCTGTTCACCCGACATTTCCAGCGAAAAGAAGCCGACGACGCCGCCGTCGATTGTCTTCATCTGGCCGTCGGCCTGCACCTCGCTGCGATAGGCCTTGGCGATGTTGTAGCCGATGTTGCTTGCAAGCGATGTTTTCGCCATGCCGGGGCGGCCCGCGATGATGATGAGGTCGGAGGCCTGCAATCCGCCCATCCTGGCATCGAGATCGCGCAGGCCGGTCGCGAGGCCGGATAGTCCACCATCGCGCCTGTACGCATTCGCCGCCATGTCAACGGCCGCCGTCAGCGCGTTCGCGAAGCGCTGGAAGCCGCCGTCATAACGGCCGGTTTCGGCGATCTCGTAGAGGCGCTTTTCTGCTTCCTCGATCTGCTGGCGCGGCGAGGAGTCGACCGGCGAGTCGAACGCCTCGTTGACCAGGTCCTCACCGATACGAATGAGATCGCGGCGCAGGGCAAGATCGTAGATCGTGCGGCCGTAGTCCTGCGCGTTGATGATTGTGGTGGCCTCAGCGGCGAGCCGGGCCAGATATTGCGCGACCGTCATGCCGCCGATGTCGGTCTCGGCCGGAACGAAAGTCTTCAACGTCACCGGTGTGGCGATCTTGTTCAGCCGGATCAGGCTGCCGGCGACTTCATAGAGATGCTGGTGAATCGGTTCGAAGAAATGCCGCGGTTCGAGGAAGTCCGAAACGCGGTAGAACGCATCGTTGTTGACGAGAATCGCGCCCAACAGGCTTTGCTCGGCCTCGATATTGTGCGGCGCGGTACGGTAGGTGAGCGTTCCGGCGGTCGGCGCCAGCTTCAGTGCGGTCGAATCGGAAAGGGCCATGGAAAAGAAGCAGGTCGATCAAGGTTGACGGGAACGCGGCGAACCTCAGCCAATGAACTAGTGTTTCGGTTCTAACGTTCGCATCACTTTGCAGCACAACCCGTAGGCGAACGTCAGAACCAAGAGGGCACTAGCAACCTTATGCAGCTGGTGCGCTTTTTGGATCTGACGTTCGTACGCGCGCCGCAGCGGCCGGGGCCACGAACGTCAAAATCCAAAACGCCAGCGATAAAGCACCGCGCGGCCGACGAGCGATACCGCCTCGACTCGGCTTATCCCTGATTCACACGTTACACACCGGCTCGACAAGAGAATCTTACACGCGATCCGTACTTCTTCTTGACTGCACGCTCACGCGCTTGTTGCGAATCGCGTGGGTCTATTCGCCTGCCAATTGCAGTTTCGGCTCCTTGAACCGCGACTCCACAAGCCGCATCCGCTCTTCGGCTTCGATGATGTAGTGGCGCGTCATTGGCACGACGCCTTGCCGCTTGGTGATCTGAATCTGGAAGTTCATCATGGCCTGCTTACGGAACGACATTTCCGCTGCCGCCAGGTAGAACTCCCACATCCGCACAAACCGCTCATCATAAAGCCGCTCGGCGTCTTCCTTGCGCGCGAGGAAGCGCTCGCGCCACATCTTCAAGGTCTCCGCGTAGTGCAGGCGCAGGATTTCGATGTCGTTCACGAGCAGCCCGGCGCGTTCGATCGCCGGCAGCACCTCCGACAGGGCGGGAATATAGCCGCCGGGGAAGATGTACTTCTCCATCCAGGGGCTCGTGGAGCTCGGTCCTTCTGACCTGCCGATCGAATGCAACAACATGACGCCGTCATCGGTCAGGAGCTCGGCGCAGCGTCGAAAGAAAGCGTCGTAATGGCCGACACCGACATGCTCGAACATGCCGACTGAGACGATGCGATTAAAGGGGCCCTTGACGTCGCGGTAGTCCTGCAGACGGAACTCGACACCGGGCGAGGGATTTTCGCTCAGCCGGTTGTGGGCATAGCGAAGCTGCTCGGTGGACAAGGTGACGCCTGTGACCCGGCAGCTGGAAACGTCACTAAGATAGCGCGCGAGTCCACCCCAGCCGCTTCCGATGTCGAGGATCGAGTGGTTTTGCTCCAGCAAGAGCTTGGCCGCGATATGGCGCTTCTTGGCGAGTTGCGCCTCCTCGAGGCTCAAACCTGGTTTGTCGAAGTAGGCGCAACTGTATTGCCGGTCGGCATCGAGAAACAGCGCGTAAAGGCGGCCGTCCAGATCGTAGTGATGGGCGACGTTGCGTAGCGCGCGGCCGCGCGGATTGAACTGCCGCACGCGCCGGGCAAGCGAGCGCAGCGCCGCCTGAAGTCGTGCCCATTGAGGTGTGCCGGCGCCGGGCTGTTCCAGCAGAACGGCAATAAGGTCGGCGATCGAGCCCTGTTCGAGGCGCACCTCGCCGTCCATGTAGAGCTCGCCAAAGGTGAGTTCGGGATCGAGCAGTACTCGTCGAACCGCCGATCGGGTCACGAAGCGGACCTTGATCGGTACGCCCGAGCCATCGCCGCAAACAAAGACCGCACCGTCCGGGGTGGCCACTGTGACTGAGCCGTGCCGGATTCCGGTCGTCAGAAAATATCGTAGCACTCGATCCATGACGGGCCGTCCCCACCGCCGCGGAAGTCATCATAAATTCAAATAAGCCCCTTCGGGTTCCAGACCAATGCGGGCTGGGGAAGTCAGCCAACAAATTTCCGCGGTTGACTGAGCATTTCCGATCAAATCACAGACGATTCACCGTTCAGTCTTAACCCTTCCATTCGCGGCGCAATCGGCTAGAACATGGCGGCAAGTTCGCGAGTCATCTGCCCGGAGGTTTGAATGAAGAGCCGAGCGCTCTGTTTGGCGGCTTTGGCCCTTCTCGTCAGCCTCTGCGGATCGACCGGCGCCGGAGTGCGATCCGCCGCCGCTCAGGCGCTCGATGCAGGAAAGCCGCCTGCGCAGATCTTTTCCGGGACATGTTCCGCCTGCCACCGGTCCCCACGCGGACTGTTGCGCAACGTGTCGCCGGGCTCGCTCTCGGGCTTTTTGCGCCAGCACTACACCACCGGTAACGAGATGGCCGGGACAATGGCTGCCTATGTGCTCGGCAGTGGTGGTGCCGATCGCGCTGCCGCCGAACCGGCGCCTAAGCGGGAGCCTAAGCAGGAACCGAGACAGAAAGCGAAAGCGGACGCGCCCGAGGTGGTGGCGCGCAGCCCCGACCAGAAGGACCTTTCCAAGTCAGCCAGGCAGAAGGCGGCCAAGAAGGACAGGCCGGAACCGACCGATGCCGTAAAGGACGCGCCGGGCAGCGAACCGGCAAAGGCCGAACCTGAGAAGGCCGATGTGGAGAAGCGGGAAGGGGCGCCTGTCTCCGAGCCAGCCAAATCTGAGATCGTTGCGGCTGACTGCAAGCTTGAAGAACCGACAAAATCGAACGTCGCATCGGAAGTCGACGACAGTAAGAGTGATACGCAGCCAGACCAGCCTACTGCCTTGACGCTGCCGGGATTCCCGCCGCCACCGGCGCCCGAACCGGAAGTAAAGCCCACCGCAACTGCTGTGGCTTCGCCAGGGTGCGACCCGGCCGAAAGCGGCACGACCGCTACGACCGAGGCCGAGGGGACGTCAAAGGAGCAGGCGAAAGAACAACCGCCCGTCGCCGCACCGCCCTCCGTGGCTGAAGCGCGGAAGGCCGAGTCACTGGGCTCCACGGAAACCGGAACGGCAGCACCGGCGCTCGACATCATGCAGGAGGAGGTCCATGCACCGCGTCCGGCGCGGGCTCTCCAGCAGAAGCGGAGGCTGCCGCTCCAGCCGCAGGAGCAGCCCTAGCGCAAGGTGGCCGTCTTTGATGCAGCGAAAAAGGCGCCGGCTTGAGCCGGCGCCTTTCATTTCGGAAATCCTGTCGCCTGATCAGGCCTTCTCTTCGGTCGCCTCGGTAGTTTCGCCGCCGTCTTCCTGCTTGCGCGCTTCCGGTTCGAAGAACTCTTCGGCCGCAGCGAGAGCTTCGGCAGCCTCGTCCTCCTCTTCGCGGCGAACTGTCACGTCCTCGCCGCGCTTGATGCGCGCGGCTTCGTCGGCATTGCGCGCCACGGTGACAGTGACGGTGACCTCGACCTCCGGATGCACGGCAATATCAATCCGGTGCTTGCCGATCGTCTTGATCGGTGCGTCGAGCAGGATCTGTCCGCGCGTGACCTTGATGCCCTCGGCCTCGAACAGCGAAACGAGATCGCGGCTCGACACGGAGCCGTAGAGCTGACCGGTGTCGGATGCCTGACGCAACACTACGACGTCGCGACCGTCGATCTTCGCAGCCGCCTTCTCGGCTTCCCCCTTGGCCTGGAGGTTGCGCGCCTCGAGCTCGGCTTTCATGCCGTCGAACTTGGCGCGGTTGTCCTTGGTCGCGCGCAACGCCTTGCCCTGCGG
Organism: Bradyrhizobium sp. LHD-71; assembly: GCF_031157255.1. Lineage (GTDB taxonomy): Bacteria > Pseudomonadota > Alphaproteobacteria > Rhizobiales > Xanthobacteraceae > P52-10. The sequence goes on from NZ_JAVIFX010000017.1 coordinate 33,047, forward strand.
TAGCAGGAAATTGCGGGCAAATCCGTCTCTCACACGGACGATTTCGCCCATCTGTCCGAGCTTTGCGACGCGTTCCAGCAAAATGACTTCCATGATTATTCTCCGTCTAGTTGGATCGTTGAGTTGTCAGGAGGAAAGGGAGGGCGGCTTGGCCCTGCCGGCGAATCGGCGGCGCAGCCCGATCGCGCCCTCTAAGAGGCCGAGCATCACGATGATCAGCGCCGGCCAACCCAAGATAACGACGCCGCCATAAGCGGCGATCAGCCACAACAGGCGCGCGCTGGACGATTGCGTGATGACATGCAGCACCGCGAAGCCGACCAGCATGTAAGCCGTCAAGAGAGCCGCGCTGGCGATCTGCGAAAGCATGGCGAGCAGCCCGCTGGTGAACGACAGCGCAAGCGTGGCTGCAAGCACGATCATGACAACCTGCGGCAGCTCGATGCTGCGGAGATCGGGCCACGGTCGGTGCAGTCGCCCGGAGGTAAGGACGATCTTGCCCGAGAGCCACAGGTTGAGCGTCAGCGTGAACATTGCGACCAGCGTGGCTGCGGCCGGCGCAATCTGCGCAATTGCGTCCAGCACGGCATCCGTGTCGGTGTCGGATGCGGCGCCACCGCGCGCACCGATGATGCGTGTAAGGCCGCGGCGGAGTGCTGCCATGATCGTCTCGTAGTCGCTGCCGAGGGTCAGCAGGGCGCTTAGTGTGATGAGACAGGCAAACACCGCGATCCAGAGCACAAGGCGGCCTGGGGGATACCATTCCAGCGCCTCGGCAGGTGCCGGCGACAAACCGTTTGTGCTGCTCGCGCCGGCTGCCGTGGCAGGCTGTGCAAGCAGTGTCAGATGCCCCAGCCAGAATGCGGGCAGGCCGACGGTGACAATGAAGGCGGCGAAATAGGCGAAGCCGAACGCAAGGCCGAGGCCGGCACCGGCCGTGACCGCTCCGATCAGCGCGCTTGTCGGTCCCCAGCCCAGCGCTGCGACCATCAATGGCAGCGGCGCGAGATAGAACAGCAATAGCGAGATCAGTGCGCCGGAAACGATCGACGCAAACATCAAACCGGCTGCGCAGCCGGCCGCGACTGCAATGAGAATGTTCATCATCAGCTGTCCCGCTCCCTTCGAGCGGTTAGAAGCGGCGCGTTGCATCCGCCTCAACCATCGACCTCGGGCGGATTCCCGAGATCTTATGAAAATCAGTCTGGCGGTCTCATCCCGACGGCGAGACCTGGAATGTCAAATCCTAGCCCGGATCAGGTTAGCGAATGACGTAAGGCAGCAGTCCGAGAAACCGCGAGCGCTTGATGGCGCGCGCAAGCTCACGCTGCTTCTTGGCGGACACGGCCGTGATGCGGCTCGGGACGATCTTGCCGCGCTCGGACACGTAGCGGACGAGGAGCTTGGCGTCCTTGTAGTCGATCTTCGGCGCGTTCGCGCCCGTGAACGGGCAGGTTTTGCGGCGGCGGAAGAACGGACGGCGCTGGGTGCTTGCAGCCATGGCCATGGGCTTACTCCTGGGTCTCGGTAGTGGCTGTGGTTGCTTCATCTTCACGCGGACGACGCGGGCGGTCGCCGCGATCTCCGCGGTCGCGATCTCCGCGGAAGCCGCCACCGCCAAATCCGCCGCCGCCAAAGCCGCGCTCGCCGCGTTCGTCACGGTCGCGTTCGGCCTTGCGCATCATCGCCGACGGGCCGTCCTCGAGCTCGTCGACGCGTACGGTGAGGTAGCGGATAACGTCCTCATGGATGCGCTCCTGACGCTCGATCTCGGCAACGATCGAAGCCGGCCCATCAATGTTGAGCAGCGTGAAGTGCGCCTTGCGGTTCTTGTTCATGCGATAGGTGAGGGAGCGAATCCCCCAGGATTCAGTCTTTTTGACCTTGCCGCCCAATTGTTCGACCACGCCCTTGATCTGGGCGGTCAGCTCCTCGACCTGCTGGGGGCTCGCATCCTGACGCGCGAGGAACACATGCTCATAAAGTGGCATGGAAAGTCCTTTCCTAAGTGGGCGCAACAACCGGCGGCAAGCCCTTCGAACCCTTCGGGAAAGGTTCGTCGATAGCTCAGAAGGCGGAAACACCGGACGACGGGCCGACTGGCCCTGCCGCATCAATCAAGAGGGATTGTTGAGACCGTCCGTTCAGCTCCCGGCCGGAAGCAGCGGATGGCGGGCCTTATAGGATATTTTGGCTGTTTGGCAAGCAAAAGCGCAGCGACGGCCCAATCGGGCCCCCGAGCGGAACAGCTTGACGGGCTTGTTTGTATGTTATACAAATAAATCGGGAGAAAGCGATGGCCGAGCCCACCGAGAAGGCGATCCCGAAGCACGCCGTTCGGGCAACGCGCACCGCCGGACGACAGATGCGTTCGCGGCTTCTCGATGCCGCAAGCCTCCTCTTCAAGGATCGCGGGTTGGCCGGGGTCTCTTTTGCCGATATCGCCGCAGCTGCCGACGCCTTTCCGAGCCAGATCACCTATTACTTCCGCACCAAGGAAGCGCTGTTCGTCGAGGCGGCCTGCCGCGACGTGCTCTATGCGGGCCGTGCCGCGGAAGAGGCCGCAGCCGCGGCACAGACCACGCGGCAATACACGCGGGCGCTGGTCGACAGCGTCATGCATGCCGACGCGCTGCCGTTCTTTGCGGAAGCTCTGACGCTGACGCGACGCCGGCAGGACCTGGCGCCGCTGATCGAGCGCACCATCGCGCGCCTGCATGCCGAAGGTTTGCGCGCGTTCGAAGGTCAAATGAAGGCGCATGGCTGGCGCTCGCGTCTTGATCCGGAAACATCGGCCAGACGCTTCTGGGCGATTGCGCTCGGCGTCGGGCTGGAGGGCCACGCCATCGGCCGCTCGACCGAAGAGCTCGCTGCCGAGATGCTGCGCGTGCTCGACGCGCAAGCTGATGCAAATCCAGCGGAGCGACTCAGGTTGGTCGCGGGCGCTTCGGGCCAGGCTTCATCCGATCAGGGGAGTTCATCATGACAGCGATGCGCCTTCTCGCCCGCGATATCATGAGTGCGGAGCAACTTGCCGACGTGCGCGAACGGTCGCATTGGAAGGGGATCGCGCTGATCGTCCACGCCTGGATGCTGATTCTCGCGGCGATGGCACTCGTGGTCTGGTTGCCAAATCCACTGACTTTCCTGCTCGCCGTTGCGATCATCGGATCGCGGCAGCTCGGGCTTGCCGTTTTGATGCATGAGGGAGCGCATGGTGGGCTCGCAAGGGACGAGAAACTGAACTTGTGGCTGAGCCAGTGGTTCTGTGCCTACCCTGTGTTTGCCGAGACGCGCGCCTATCGCCGCTATCACCTCAAGCATCATGTGCATACGCAGCAGGAAGACGATCCTGATCTCGTCCTGTCCGCGCCGTTTCCGATCACGCCTGCAAGCTACCGGCGCAAATTCCTGCGCGATATCACTGGCCAGACGGGCTATCAGCAGCGAAAGGCGCAGATTCTGAACGCGCTCGGCCGGCCTGAATGGCCGCTAGCGCAGCGCGCGCGGCACTTCTGGTCCAAGCTTGGTCCCCAACTCGTCACGAATGCGATCCTGTTCGCAGGCCTCGCGATCGCCGGAGCATGGTGGGCCTATCCATTTCTGTGGCTGCTGCCGTTGCTGACCTGGCAGATGGTGATCACGCGTATCCGCAATATCGCCGAGCACGCAGTCGTGCCTGACAGCGACGATCCGCTGCGCAACACGCGCACGACGCAAGCGAATTTTCTCGAGCGCCTGTTCATTGCGCCGTACTACGTCAACTATCATCTCGAGCATCATCTGCTTTTTTATGTGCCGTGTTACAACCTGCCGCGTGTGCACCACATTCTTTGCGCTGGCCCCCATGCGGAGCGGATGGAGGTGCAGCCTGGATATGCAGCGGTGCTGCGGCTTGCGATGTCGAAGCCGGGCAGAGAGGATCGGCCTGGCGACATTGCCGGGCACGCGCGGCGTGCCCAGGCTGGGCTGAAGGTGGACGCCGATCAGGTGGCGTCTGGCTTCTAGCACCCCGCATGGCGCTGTGCGCAAGTGCGCTGGATCTGGCGTCGTACGACCATTGCTGCAAGCCGTACGTATGAACGTCGAATCCAAAAAGCACACTGGCTTCATAAAGTTGCTGCGGTCCCTTTGGCCCTGACGTTGGCAGGCGAGGTCGCTGCAAAGTGGTGCGAACGTTAGAAGCCAGGACACTTGTGGCGGCTTGACATTCTACCCCTTGCCGGTCTTTTACGGCGCGAGTTCATGGCGCGCCGTTCGGAAGGCTGTGCTTGTCGGGGGCGGAAGCGGAACATGGCGATCGCATTTACTTTTCCAGGGCAGGGCTCACAGGTGGTCGGCATGGGCAAGGCGCTTGCCGATGCATTCCCTGTGGCCCAAGCCGTGTTCGAAGAGGTTGATGCCGCACTCGGCGAGAAGCTCACGGATATCATTTGGGCCGGTCCGGCGGAGACGCTGACGCTGACGGAAAATGCGCAGCCGGCGCTGATGGCTGTGTCGATCGCGACATTGCGCGTGCTCGAATCAGAGGCAGGAATTTCGGTCAGCGATGCAAAATTCGTCGCCGGCCATTCGCTTGGGGAGTATTCGGCGCTTGCAGCCGCCGGCGCGTTCTCGGTCTCCGACGCGGCGAAGCTGTTGCGGACGCGCGGGCGCGCAATGCAGAAGGCGGTGCCGGTCGGCGTCGGCGCGATGGCTGCGTTGCTCGGGCTTGATTATGAAGCAGCGGTGACCACTGCCAGGGAGGCGGCTCAGGGCCAGGTCTGCGATCCGGCAAATGACAATGGCGGCGGACAGGTCGTTGTGTCGGGCAACAAGGAAGCTGTCGATCGAGCTGTGGAAATCGCCCGAGGCAAGGGCGCCAAGCGTGCGATGCTGCTGCCGGTATCGGCGCCCTTCCATTGCAGCCTGATGAAGCCTGCCGCCGACGTGATGGCGGACGCGCTCTCGAAGGTGACGATCAACAGGCCTGCGGTGCCGTTGGTCTCTAACGTGCTTGCGTCTGCGATCGACGATCCGGATGAGATTCGCCGCCGCCTGATCGAGCAGGTGACCGGGACCGTGCGCTGGCGCGAGTCGGTCGTGTATATGGCGGGCGAAGGCGTGACGAAATTCTTCGAGATCGGTGCCGGCAAGGTGCTCACCGGTCTGGTTAAGCGCATCGCCGATGGTGCGACTGGCGTTTCAGTCGGCTCGCCGGCCGATATCGCCGCGGTGAAGGCCGCCGGCTGATCGCTTTCCTCACACAGGAGGGTTCGTCGTGATGTTCGATCTGACTGGCAAGACTGCGCTCGTGACCGGCGCGACCGGCGGCATTGGTGGCGCGATTGCGCGGTCGTTGCACAAGCAGGGGGCGACGGTGGCGCTTTCCGGTACGCGCCGTGACGTGCTGGACGCGACGGCCGCCGAGCTGAAGGACCGCGTGCATGTGCTGCCGTGCAATCTGTCCAGTACTGACGAGGTCGAAGCACTCGTACCGTCAGCCGAAAAGGCGATGGGACAGCTCGATATCCTTGTCTGCAACGCCGGTGTTACCCGCGACAATTTGTTCGTGCAGATGAAAGACGAGGAGTGGGACCAGGTTGTTGCGATCAACCTGTCGGCAACATTTCGGTTGGCGCGCGCGGCGACCAAGCTGATGATGCGCAAGCGCTTCGGCCGCCTGATCGGCATCACTTCGGTCGTTGGTGTCACCGGCAACGCAGGGCAGGGCAACTACACCGCTGCGAAGGCCGGGATGATCGGCATGTTCAAGTCGATCGCCCAGGAGTACGCGCGCCGCAACGTGACGGCGAACTGCATCGCGCCGGGCTTCATCGCTACCGCCATGACCGATGCGTTGAATGAAAAGCAGCGCGCAGCGATTCTCGACAAGGTTCCTGCAGGACGTCTCGGAACGCCCGACGATATCGCCGCGGCGGCGGTTTACCTTGCGTCCGATGAAGCCGCCTATGTCACCGGTCAGACGCTCCACATCAACGGTGGAATGGCAATGATTTGAAGGCTATAGGGGCGGCGCTGCGTCGGGACACCGCGCCTGGCATGCTGGTCAAGGCTTGGGAAGTATGGTACCGAACCGGCAAGATGGGGCGAGGAAACGATGGGATTGCGGGACAGCCAAAGCCCGTATATCTCCGGCCCGGCAGCCCGCCTTCTGTCACTTAACGGTCGATGCAACCTGGACAGTGAGACGCAGTTGAATGTTTTTGCGCGAGACCGGACGTAAGGACTTGCGCCAGACTACCCACCAAAATGGCTCGTATCGGTTCACGGTCGGGTCTTTTAAGGAACTAGCACGAGGTTGAGACGATGAGTGACATTGCCGAGCGGGTTAAGAAGATTGTGGTCGAACACCTGGGTGTGGAGCCGGAGAAGGTGGTCGAAGGCGCAAGCTTCATCGACGACCTCGGTGCTGACAGCCTCGATACCGTTGAGCTCGTGATGGCGTTCGAGGAAGAATTCGGCTGCGAAATTCCCGACGACGCGGCGGAGACGATCTTGACCGTCGGTGACGCGACGAAGTTTCTCGAGAAGAACGCAAAGAGCTGAAGCAGCGCGTTCGGGTCTCCGCAGACCAGCTCTGTCTTAATCGACAGCCGCGGTGCGAGTGGAGACCCTGACGGCATGCTGCCGGAGTGCCAACTATGAGACGGGTAGTCGTCACAGGCCTCGGCATGGTGTCGCCGCTCGGCTGCGGCGTCGAGCCCGCATGGAAGCGGCTGCTCAACGGCGAGAGCGGTGCGAAGCGGATCGAGACGTTTGACGTCTCCGACATGCCAACCAAGATCGGTTGTGTGGTGCCGCGCGGCGACGGCAACGACGGCACCTTTAATCCCGATCAGTGGATGGATCCGAAAGACCAGCGCAAGGTCGACGAGTTCATCGTGTTCGCGATGGCCGCTGCCAAGCAGGCGCTCGACGATGCGGACTGGCATCCCACCTCGCCGGAAGATCAGTATGTGACCGGCACGATGATCGGCTCGGGCATCGGCGGTATCGAAGGCATCGCCGACACGGCAATCACGCTCAAGGACCGGGGACCGCGGCGCGTTTCGCCATTCTTCATCCCTGGCAGCCTGATCAATCTCGCCTCGGGACACGTTTCGATCGCGCACGGCCTCAAGGGGCCAAACCACGCGGTCGTCACCGCTTGCTCGACCGGCGCGCATGCGATTGGCGATGCATCGCGGCTGATCGCGCTCGGCGACGCGGACGTGATGGTCGCCGGGGGCACAGAGTCGCCGATCAACCGCATCTCGTTTGCCGGTTTCTGTGCATTGCGGGCAATGTCGACAGGTTTCAACGACTGTCCCGAGAAGGCTTCGCGTCCCTACGACAAGGACCGCGACGGTTTCGTGATGGGAGAGGGCGCAGGCGTCGTCGTGCTGGAAGAGTACGAGCACGCGAAGAAGCGCGGTGCGAAGATTTATGCCGAAGTCATCGGCTACGGAATGTCCGGCGATGCCTTTCACATCACAGCGCCGGCCGAGGATGGTGACGGCGCCTATCGGAGCATGAACGCCGCGCTCAAGCGCGCAGGGCTTGCGGCTTCTGATCTCGACTACATCAACGCGCACGGCACCTCGACGCCGCTCGGCGACGAGATCGAGCTTGGCGCGGTTGAGCGGCTCGTCGGCAACGCCGCGTCGAAGATCTCGATGTCATCGACAAAGTCGTCGACCGGGCATCTGCTCGGTGCAGCCGGCGCGATCGAGGCGATCTTTTCAATTCTGGCGATGCGCGATGGCGTCGCGCCGCCGACTCTCAATCTCGACAATCCATCCGTCGAAACGGCGATCGACCTGGTCCCGCACAAGGCGCGGCCACGGCCGATCAACGTCGCGCTGTCGAACTCATTTGGCTTCGGCGGCACCAACGCGTCGTTGATCATGCGACGCGTCGATAGTTAAATCCCTGATTTGGCAAGATTTTCACCCTTTTGCCATATTGAGGGATAACGTCGCGCAAGTGTTTTGATTCCGAAGCGCTGCTCCATATTAGGGTTCAGGCAAACTTCGCAGTCTATGCACTAGTGCGCTGGTTTGACGTTCGTACCAGGATCGCCGCGACAGGCGCATGATGCGAGGGGCGCGCCTCGCATTGTGAACATCAGGATCAGGTCACCGATGTCTGAAAGGGCGCCGATTTCTCCGCGAAGCCCGCGTGCTGCGCTAGAGCCAGAGCAGTTGCCCCCGCCACCGAAGCGGTCGCGCGGCGCACGCAATCCACTGGTGGTTGCTGGCAACGCTATCTTCACCGTGATCCTGCTTCTGATGCTCGGCGCTGGCGGTGGCTATTTTTATGCCAAGCGCGCGCTTGAAGCGCCGGGGCCGCTTGTGGAGGACCGCATTGTTAACATCCCCCGCACGGCCGGAACCGGCGACATCGCCGAGATACTGCACCGCGAAGGCGTGATCGACGTCAATCGCTGGGCGTTCCTTGCCGGCGTGATGGCGATGAAAGCCCGCTCCGAGTTGAAGGCGGGCGAATATGAGTTCCAGAAACATGCAAGCCTGCGCGATGTGATCAATACGATGGTCAACGGCAAGGTGGTGCAGCATGCGCTGACCATCCCCGAGGGGCTCACTTCGGAACAGATCGTCGCTCGATTACTCGAGAACGAGACCCTCTCCGGTCAGGTCAAGGAGATTCCGCGCGAAGGCACGCTGCTGCCCGAGACCTATAGATTTGAGCGCGGCACCACACGCGAACAGGTGATCCAGCGCATGCAGCAGGCGCAGCGACGCCTGCTTGCCGAAGTTTGGGAACGCCGAAGCCCCGACCTCCAGGTCCGCAGCGCCGAGCAGCTCGTCACGCTGGCCTCGATCGTCGAGAAGGAAACAGGCCGGCCCGACGAGCGCACGCGTGTCGCGGCAGTGTTCTCAAACCGCCTGCAAAAGAAGATGAGGCTACAATCGGATCCGACGATCATCTACGGGCTGGTCGGCGGTAAGGGAACGCTGGGTCGTCAGATCAAGCGCAGTGAAATCCAGCAACCGACCCCCTACAACACCTACGTGATCGACGGCCTGCCGCCGGGCCCGATTGCCAATCCGGGCCGCGCCTCGTTGGAGGCCACCGCAAATCCCGCGCGTACTCGCGAACTCTACTTTGTCGCCGACGGCAACGGCGGTCATACCTTTACCGAAAGCTACGACCAGCATCAGCGCAACGTCGCGAAGTTGCGTACGCTCGAGAAGCAGGCGATCGATACGGCCGAGCCGGAGGACTCCAACGCTGCCGCACCGCCGGATGCACCGCCCGCCGCAGCAGAGACGCCGGCGCGGGCTTCGCCGCCGGCTGCGCGGAAGCGGAACGGCGCCCGCACGCCGCCAACGGCGCAGAATTCCGACGCGCCCGTGCAGCGCTGATAGGCAGCTGACGCTGGCGTCGGTGCCGTTCGTGCTACTGTGGGCTCGCGAATCTTTACCTTCGGGACCGATTGTTCATGGCGTTATCGAGCATGACCGGCTTTGCACGCAGCCACGATGCCTGCGGCGCTTACGCCTTCGAATGGGAGCTCCGCTCGGTCAACGCGAAGGGGTTCGATCTGCGCATGCGGTTACCGCCGGGGTGGGATGCGGTGGAGCCGCTGGCCCGTAAGCGCGCGACCGAACTGCTGTCGCGGGGCACGGTCTACGCCAATCTGTCGGTCAAGCGCGCCGATGCTGGGCCGTCCATACGGGTCAATGACGAAGTGCTGGCTTCGGTGATGAAGATTGCCGCCGATCTGTCGCAGAGGTTTGCCGCGCCGCCGCCGACGGTCGATGGTATTCTCGCGATCAAGGGTGTGCTCGAAGTATCAGAAACGGACGACACCGAAGAGGAGCGGCGGGCCGCCGAAGCTGCAGTGCTGAGAGCCTTCGACCAGGCGCTCGCAGGTTTGATCGAGATGCGCCACCGCGAAGGCTCCTCGCTGCAGCAGATCTTCATCTCGCGGCTCGATCAGATTGCAGCACTCGCAGCGCGCGCCGACCAGGCCCCCGGACGGAAGGCTGAGGCGGTCAAAGCCAGGCTTGCAGAACAGATAGGTTTGCTGCTGGAGTCGTCGGAACGTTTCGACGTCGACCGTCTGCACCAGGAGGCGATCATGATTGCCGCAAAAGCAGACATTCGCGAAGAGCTGGATCGGATAGCATCGCATGTGGCGCAGGCACGCGAACTGATTGGCAAGGGCGGCGCCGTCGGCAGGCGCCTCGATTTCCTGGCACAGGAGTTTAATCGCGAGGTCAACACCACGTGCTCGAAATCCAATGATGTCGAACTGACCAACATCGGCCTGGAGATGAAGAACGTGGTGGAGCAGTTCCGCGAGCAGGTGCAGAATCTCGAATGAAGGACGAGTTGCATGGCGGGCGACGGGGTTGAACGGCGCGGTTTGATGTTCGTGCTGTCGTCGCCGTCTGGCGCGGGTAAGACGACGCTCGCACGCGAACTGATGGACAAGGTGGCGGGTTTGCAGATGTCCGTGTCGGTGACGACACGGCCGATGCGGCCCGGTGAGATTGACGGGCACGATTACTTCTTCATTGACAAACAGCGCTTCGACGCAATGGTGAAGGACAACGAGTTGCTCGAACATGCGTCGGTGTTCGACCATTTCTACGGTACGCCGCGCGCGCCGGTCGAGGTCGCCTTAGCAGCCGGCCGTGATATGCTGTTCGATATCGACTGGCAAGGGACGCAACAGCTGCGCGAAAAAGCGCGTCAGGATGTCGTCAGCGTCTTCATCCTGCCGCCGTCGGCCGCCGATCTGGAGCAGCGGCTGCATACCCGCGCACAGGATTCCGATGACGTTATCCGCGGCCGCATGAGCCGCGCCAGTCACGAGATGAGCCATTGGGCGGAGTACGACTACATCGTTATCAACCGCTCGGTCGATACGGCGTTTGCGGAAGTGCAGGCGATCCTCAAGGCGGAACGGCTGCGTCGCGACCGGCGCACTGGGCTGACAGCTTTCGTGCGGGAGTTGCAAAAGCAGCTGGAGAATTAGCGTACGCCGGCTATTCTTGCCCCAACGACAATCAAGACAAAGGGGAAACGGACTATGGCGGGAATTCTTGACGGCAAAGCGGCGCTGGTGACTGGCGGCGCCTCGGGGATCGGGCGGGCAACCGCGGTGGCAATGAGCCGTGAGGGCGCACGTGTGGCGGTGGCCGATCGCACGGAGGCGAGTGCGACTGAGACGGTCGCGTTGATCAATGCTGCAGGCGGCCAGGCAATCGCCATCGGCGGTGACGTGACCAAGGACGAGGATGTCGCGGCGATGGTGGCGCGCACGGTCGCAGCCTTCGGACGGATCGATTGTGCGTTCAACAACGCCGGTATCGCCGGCCGCGCAGTCGGGCCTGCAGGCCAGCGCACCCACGAACTCAGCCGCGCCTCCTTCGACGGGATGCTTGCAGTAAATCTGACGGGGGTCTTTATGTGCATGAAGCATGAGATCCAACAGATGCTTACGCAGGGTGGGGGCGGGGCGATCGTCAACACTGCATCAATTGCGGGCTTGGTCGGTCTGCCCACTTCGGCGCATTACGTTGCGGCCAAACACGGCGTCGTGGGGCTGACGAAAACTGCGGCGATGGAATACGCCGAGGATGGAATTCGCGTGAACTGCGTCAATCCCGGCTACATCGAAACGCCAATGACGGAAGAGACGATGAAGACTCGTTTCGACGCGATCATGGCCAAAGTGCCGGTGAAGCGATTGGGTAAGCCGGACGAAATCGCCGAGGCCGTCGTCTGGATGTGCTCCGACAAAGCCTCATTCATGACCGGCGCCTCGCATGTCATCGATGGCGGCTATTTCGCCGCCTAGGAGGCGTTCGAGTAGTCGCAAAATTTTCGATCAAGACAGATCATATTCTTTCTTTTGTATTAGACCGAAAAAAACTCAAACGGCGAATCTCGTCATGATCCGTTGTTCGCATCGGCGCGGCGGCGGGTTGTAAGAGGTCGTAATCGATTTGAGAGGATTCATCATGCGTATCGGACTGTTCCTGGCGGCCACCATTGGCCTGGGAGTTACATTGATCCCCGTTGATTCTCAGGCTCTGCCGATTTTTCCGACGAACCAGGCGCAGCAAGCGGATCAGTTCATTCAGGTCCGACAAGGATGTGGCGTCGGTTGGCACCGAGGCCCGTATGGCGGATGCCGCAGGAACACTGCAGCATACGGACCGCGTGGCGCTAACGCCTGCTGGTTTGTTCGGACGCCGGGCGGTCCCCGGAAAGTCTGTCGCTGACGATCAGACTGGCGCTGAGGCGGTCCGGCGCGGGTTCGCGCGCCGGACGACCTTAGTTGGTCAGCACGATGCGGCCGATGACGTGGCCGGCGCGCAGCTCATCGATCCACTTCTGCGTCTCGGCCATGGGCTTCTCCTGCATCGGAACAGGCTTCACCTTTCCTGCGCGGGCGAGCGCCATGAGCTCCTTCGCCTCGCTGAGCGTGCCTGTCATGAAGCCTTCGATGGTCATACGCTTGTAGATCCACTGCACCATCGGCAAGCTGAAGTTGCCGCCCATCAGGCCAGAGACGACGATCTTGCCGCCGCGCGCCAGCGCCGAGACGGCAAAGGCCATCGACTTGTCGTTGCCGGCGAAATCGACGATGCCGTCGAAGCCGCCGTCGGTTTCCTTGATGATGCGTCGAGCGACGTCCGGCTCCTTCGGGTCATAAGCGACCGACGCACCGTTCTTCAGCGCGGCCGCACGAGCGCTCTCGCTGAGATCTGCGACTGAAATCGGCTGCCTGAACATCGCCTGGGCGAGCGACAAGCCCATCATGCCGACGCCACCGAGCCCGACCAGCAGAATATTACGCTGGCGCGGACGGTCGACGAGGCGTTTGAGGGCGCCGTAGGCGGTGATACCGGAGCACATCAGCGTCGCAGCCATGTCGACCGGCAGCGGATCGTAGTCGAGTAGATACTTGGCATCCGGCACCAGGACGTGGGTAGCGAAGCCGCCGTCGATCGACACCCCGAGGAAGCGATTTCGCACACACAGGTTCTCGTCACCCGCGATGCAGTCGCGACACTTGCCGCAGCCGATCCAGGGAAACACCGCCTTGCGCTTACCGATGATGTCTTTCGGTGCATCGGGGCCGACTTCGTCGACCACGCCAGCAATCTCGTGGCCGAGCGTGAAGGGGAGCGTCATGCCGCGCGTCGTGTCCAGACGATTGCCGCCGCCAAGGTCGGCATAGCCGTCCTGAATATGCAGATCCGAATGACACAATCCGCAGCGCTCGATCCGCACGAGCACTTCACCAGCTTGCGGCTTCGGCGTTTCGACGACAGTTTCGCAGAGCGGAGCATCAAACTTGACGAGTGACTGGCGTCGCATCAGCGCCATGGCGTTTCTCCTCTAAGCACGGCGTTCGTGGTTGGCGCGAATATTGGACAATTCACGCGCCATGGCAACAAAGGCGTCAATGGGAACGGTCTCCGCCCGCCGTGTCGGCTCGATCCCTGCGGCCGTCGTCAAACGCGCGGGATCCACGCCGAGGGACTTCAGGCTTTGCCGCAACATTTTTCGCCGCTGGCCGAACGCAGCTTCGGTCACACGCTCCAACATCTTGCGATCGCATGGCAACGGCTTCTCGCGAGGGATGAGGCGAACGACCGATGAGGTCACCTTCGGGGCCGGCACGAAAGCGCTTGGCGCGACATCAAACATGATCTTCGCTTCGGTCCGCCATCCGGCGAACACGGCGAGCCGGCCATAGGCCTCGTCGTCGACACTGGCGACGATACGTTCGGCAACCTCGCGCTGAAACATCAGCACCATGGCATCGTACCATGGCGGCCAAGGCTCGGTGCTGAGCCAACCCGTGAGCAACACGGTTGCAATATTGTAAGGCAGATTGGCGACGATCTTTGCGCGGTCACCGTTCAGGATCGATTGTGCGTCGAATTCAAGGGCGTCCGCGGCGACGATGTCGAGCCGTCCAGGATAGCGTGCGGCGATCTCCTGCAAGGCTGCGACAGCGCGCTCGTCGCGCTCGACGGCGATGACGCGCTTAGCGCCGAGCGCAAGCAGGGCGCGCGTCAGACCGCCGGGGCCGGGACCGATCTCAACGATCGTATGTGTGTCGAGGCTGCCGGCTGCACGCGCGATGCGGGCCGTTAGGTTGAGATCGAGCAGGAAGTTCTGGCCCAGCGACTTGCGGGCCGACAGATCGTGGCGGCGAATAACCTCGCGCAGCGGCGGAAGATCGTCGATCGTGCCCACGTCACGGAGCCGGCTGTGCGGCCATGCGAGCGGCGAGGTGGAGCGCGGCGATCAAGCTTGAGGGTTTCGCGCGGCCGGTGCCGGCGATATCGAACGCCGTTCCATGGTCCGGCGACGTGCGGATAAAGGGTAGGCCGAGCGTGACGTTGACCGCGTCATCGAACGCGAGCGTCTTGATCGGAATCAGCGCCTGATCGTGATACATGCAGACGGCGCAATCATAGGTCTTGCGCGCGGCTTCGTGAAACATGGTGTCGGCCGGAAGCGGCCCGCGTGCGTCGATGCCGGACTGGCGCAAAGCAGCGACGGCTGGGGCGACGATCTCGCCGTCCTCTTTGCCGAGTGAGCCGTCCTCTCCGGCGTGCGGATTTAGCCCGCTGATCGCAATCCGCGGATTCGAAAGGCCGAACCGCCGTTTCAATTCGTCCGCCGCGATGGAGCAGGTCTCGATGATGTCCTGCGTGGTCAACCGCGTAAGGGCCTCGCGCAAGGGGACGTGGATCGTCACAGGGATCACGGCGAGAGTCGCCGACCAGAGCATCATCACCGGACGCGGCGCCGGCTGCGCTCCGCTTGCTGCGAGCTCGGCGAGAAATTCCGTGTGGCCGGGATGCTCGAAGCCGGCGCGATAGAGCACGCTCTTGGCAATCGGATTGGTGACGACGGCGCTGGCCCGTCCGGCGCGAACGTCGTCGACCGCGTGCCGGATGGAGGTTATCGCCGCTGTGGCGCTTGATTGATCGGGTATGCCGGGCTCAGCGGTCGCGGCAACGCCGATATCGACGACGGGCAGGGCCTTCGCGAACGTGCCCACCGCGTCCGCAACCGCGACACTGGCTGTCGGCACGGTCAACCCGAGCCTGGCGGCGCGGCTGTCGAGGAAGCGCCGATCTCCGGTAAGGTAGAATGGCGGCAACTTCAGCTCTTTGCGCTGCGTCCAGGCGACGAGCGCAATGTCCGGGCCCACGCCGGCGGGCTCACCAAGGGTCAGCGCCAGCGGTTTGTCGGCCGCCATTTATCAGCGATACTCGATCATGGACGAGCGCCGCACTTCCTGAAGATATTTCTTGGCCTGCGTCTCGTACTTCTGCGCGAACAATTTCTCACGTGCTGCGCGCTTCTCCGGCGTCTCGGTGCTTGGCGCCCGGCTGCACAGGACCACCATTTCGACGCCCTGACGGGTGACCTCCGGGGGAGTCATCTGGCCGACCGGAGTCTTGTCCAAAAGTTCCCGCAGCACTTGTGGCAGATCGGCAGAGGTTTTTACCACCTGATCTCTGATCACGGCGTCGCGCATGGCCCGGAAGAGCCGCTCCGCCTGGTCGCAGCCTTGGACCCGCCCGCGCAGGGTCTCCGCCTCCTTCTTGCGCAGCTCGATCGACTGCGACCCTTCGCGTTGCGCGAACAAGACCACTGGACGCATCTTGTATTCGAAGCTGCCGGACTGCTCCTTGCCGTCGCCCTTCACTTCGATTGCCGATGCGATGTCCTTCTCTCCGACGATCAGGCTCTGGCCATAGCGCCCGCGAACGAGCTGCGACCAGATGAAATCCGCCTTGATGCGCGCCTTGAGTGTTTCAGGCCGGATACCGCGGCCTTCGAGAACCTTGTTCAACTGATCCGCGGTCAGCCGCATGCGTACGGCCATGGTGGCGTACTGGGTCTCGAGCTCCGATGGGCTCACCTCGAGGCTGAACTTCTTGCCTTCCTTGATCTTGACCCGATCGTTGATGAGTTCTTCCAGAGCGTCCTGGCGGCTGGGTGTCTTGCCGCCGTTCGACAGCATGATCAGCTTTACGCGCTGCTCGATATCGAAATTGGTGATCGGATCGCCGTTGACCACGACGACCGCGTTCTGTGCCCGTGCAGCCGACATCGGAAGCGGCCCGATACAGACGGCAAGCACGATCGCCGCGCTCAAACGCGACAAGAGGGATAGCTTCATCAACATTCGCGAACCCATCATCGTTTCTAGTGACGTCGCCCGCCCGCTTCGAAATTCAATGAGGAAACCAGATTGCGACGGCCTCGCAAGCGATACCTACTGGCCGAACAACGACGAGCCGCCCGAGCTCGATGACGACGTCGTCGACTGGTTGAACGACGTCGTTCCAATGGTACGCAAGCCGATCTGCAGCATGAAGCGATGATCGGCCACCGGATTGCCGCTAAAGCCGTAGTCCGTAATATAATTCATCGCCAGCACGAAACAATCATCGACATAGCCCGCGCCGACGATCGTCTGGTTGATTTTGTCCGCCAGCAGATCGTAGCGAAGTCCGCCGGACACGACCCAATTCTCTGCAACTTTGACCGATGCAGTTCCGAGCAGGCCCTCGCGCCGCGTGAGGAAGCCGAGCTCCGGCTGCTTGTCGTAGTTGCCGTAGAGCAGGCTGACCGTCCAGCGATCGAAGCTCGCTCTGGTCTCGAGTTCAAGACGACGCATCTCCCAGGACGACTCGTCGAGCCGCGACCGTGCCGAGAACGACAGCATGCTGTTCGGCTGATAGGAGAGCCGCGTAACGTAGTCTGAGCGGTCAGTCTCCAGACCCGAGTTGAGACCGGTGTTGGTCAGATCTCCGACGGCATACGAGTTCTGGCCGAACAGGTGGTATGACTGACCGAACAGGAAGTTCACGAAACCACCGCGGTCGAACTGAGTGGTGCCCTGAATACCGAGGTTGGCCCGTCCGCCGCCTTCGGTACGGTCCCAACCGGAGAACTTGTCGACCTCGAAAAGATTGGTGTCGTCGAAAACGAGGCTCTGCGCGTCTTCGTTCGGCAACCGGCCGATCATCTGTTCGTTCGGCCGGATGATCACTTGCGCAATGGGCTCGATCGTCTGCGAACCCCATGACTGCGCGCTGATGAACGGGTAGCGATACTCGAAGCCGACGGCCGGCATCACCCGGCCGGCGGTGATGTCGCCTGTCGGGAGGAAGTTGGACGTGCCGATGTCGTTCTGGATGTTCGCGTGGTTTATGTCCGCACGCACGGATGCGAACGGCGTCCAGATCTGTCCGATCGAATCGGTGAACGTGCGCCGCCACGTCGCTTCGCCTGACAGGCGCGTATAGTCGCCGCCAATGCCGCGAAGCAGGCAATTTAAAGGCGTCTTGACCATTGGATCGGCGCTGGTCGGCAGGCACAGGCCGAGTGACTGCGCGGTCGCGGAGATCGGATTGTAGGAGACCGCCTCGCGGCTCAGGCTCGTCAGGTTGGCGCGGAAGCTCAGCTCGCCGCCGAACACTGGCCGGTTGAGCACATTGGCGTAGTCAATCACCGGATGGATGATCGGAATCTGCCGCTGCACGTCGGCTTCCGAGAAGCCGTAGAAATACATCGTTCGCGCATCGAAGAACGAACGGGTGCCGACACCGGTCAGGTAGAGCTGCGAGATGGCATCGGTCGGCACGTTGGAGAACACCGCGACCGGTGATCTGAAGCGTCCAAGGGAATAGTCCTGGAAGAAGGTGCGGTCGCTGACCAGCGTTCCGTCCCAACCCCAGCTCCATCTGTCGTTGATCGCGAAGCGGCCCGAGGTTTCAACGGCGCCGCGCCAATCGCGATAGCCGGGCGTCGACGGACCGCCGTCGCGCAGGAATTCGTCCTTGTCGAGCTGGCGGATGCCATAGGCGCGGATGTCGTAGGAGCCGTTGATCAGCCGCTGCCTGAACTGCGCCTGCATGAGCAGGCCTTGCTTGGTGGTGATCCGCGGGGTGACCGTCAGGTCGTAGTCGGGTGCCAGTGCAAAGTAGTATGGAGCCTGAAAGCCGACGCCATACTTAGAGCTGGAGCTGAACATCGGCATCAGGAAGCCGGTCTTGCGCTTCACCGTAGGATCGGGCGTGTAGAAATACGGCAGATACGCCATCGGCACGCCGAGGAATTCCAGGCGCGCGCTCTCGAAGTAGAGCATCTTCTCGCCCTGGTCGTGGATGATGCGCGCGGCCTTGACCTGCCATAGCGGCGGCTTTCGCGGATCCTCCTTACAGGCTTCGCAAGCGGTATAGACGCCGTTCTGGAACACGGTGAAATTGCCGCCGCTGCGATCGGCGCGCGTCGCCGCCATCCGCGTGCGATCGGCGGTGTCGACGTGCAGCGAATCGACGAAGCCGTCGCGATAGTCGTCGCTCAGTTCGAGATGTTGCGCGTAGGTGATTCGACCTTCCTGATCGGTCAGCCGAACATTGCCATCCGCGGTCAGCCGTTTGGTCTTCTGGTTATAGGTGACGCGATCAGCCTCGAGCGTTGTGCCGTTGTAGAAAATCTGCACGCCACCAACGGCTGCGACCAGCGAATTGACGTTGTCGTAATTCACTTCCTGCGCCTGAACGAGCATCTGCCCGTCATCAGTGCTGCGGGCCGGGGGGGCGGTCCGCTGCGGCGGCAAGGGATTGTAGGTGAAGCTCTGCGCGAACGCAGGCTGAGACACGGCGAGCAAGGCCGGCACGACTGCAGTGAGCGCAAGCAGGCAAACCGAAACGCTCGCGCTACGCACAGCTGTGCGGCGCCGGGCGGTGCGCATACGTACGCGGCGGGTGGCGACAGTCGTAGTCACTACCCGTCCTCCTGATGCAGCAAGGCCAGTAAGCCGGCAAGGCTGCCTACAGCGACAGGCAGCCACGCCGCAGAAACAGGATGCATTAACTCGGCCTTGCTCAGATCTTCTGTGACTTTCGACAGCACATAAAGCAGAAAGCCTGCAGCGATGCCACTCAAAACCATCTTCTGGACACCGCCGAGACGGAAGAAACGTAGACTGACGGCGGATGCCAGAAGCACCATCGCCGCGAAAAGGAAAGGCCGCGATAACAGCTTCTGATACTGCAGCCGGTAACCGGCAGTGGATAAGCCGGAGTTTTCCGAGGAGGTGATGTAGTCGGGCAACTCCCAGAACGAGACGGACTCGGGATTGGCGAAGTTTCCGCGCACCTGGTCAGGCGTCAGGCTGGTGTTGAGTCGGTAGCTGTCCTCGACCAATACCGGCTCGGTGAAGGTGTGACGGCGGACGTTCTTAAGCAGCCAGTAACCGTCTTCGAGCGTCGCCTCGCGCGCCTCGATGCGCTCGCTGAATCGGCCCGACGGATCGAATCGGAAGACGGTCAATCCGGAAAGCACGACGCCGCGGCGCTGGCTGCTGGCAGCGTTGATGATCGTTTGGCCTTCGCTGGTGGCTTGGTTGAACCAGAAGCCGAGCGCGTCCTGCAGCATCTGCGTGCGGTCGCCAAAGAGCTCCACCTCGTTGGCCTGCGCCTGTTCCTGCAGGTTGGCTGAAACCGGATTGTAAACAACCGTCGCCAGCGTGCCGAGCACGAATGCGCTTGCCAGCGCGGGCGTCAAAAATTGCCAGGCGGAGACGCCGGCAGAGCGGGCGACCACAAGCTCAAGCCGCCGGGACAGGTCGAGATAGCAGGTCATCGCGGCGATCAGCACGCAGAACGGCATCAGTCGCTCGAGCAACTGCGGCACGCGAAACAGCGACGTCTGCACCACCAGCCAGGTGGAGGCGTTGATGCCGGACGTCTTCCGCGTCATCTCGATATAGTCGACCAGCACGACGAGAATGAACACGCCCATGAAGACGGCGATCGCCGCGGCGACGAACTTTCCGGCGAAATAGCGCCCAAGCGTGTTGGTGAGCATCATCGCGGCACCGCTCCTACGACGCAGCGAATCGACGCGTGACACGCGCGACCATGCTGCTGAGGGTGTCGATCACGACGGGCGGCGGCTCCAGCACGATCACGCGCGCGATCACCCAGGCGCTGAATGCGAGCGTTGCAAACAACAAGGCATACTGGAACGGCGCGGCAAAGATCGACGTTGCGGCAAGCACCGTGCATGCGAAGCCGATCAGGCGCAGCGTGCTCAGCGAAACGATGGCGCTGCTGATCGACATGGCTCGGCTCTGACGGGTCGTCCGCGGCGCGCCCAGGAACGCGAAGGTGAGCGCCATGAATGCGAACGGATAGAGCGGCGAGGTCAGCCGCTCATGCATTTCGGCGCGAAACTGTCCGGGAAACTGCTTGAACATCGGATCGTCGGGGTCCGGATCCAGCAAGTCCCACAGATACCGCTCGCGGATCGAATAGGTGACGTTGGTCGATGTGTTTCCTCCGATCTTGCTCATGTCGAACGCATTGCGGTCGAAGGCGACGAACGCCGGGTCGCGCCGGCCGGCCTCGAAGCGCTGCAGGTTGCCGTCGTCCAGAATTAGGAACGAGCCGCGCTCGTTCTTCAGCACGGTGCCGCGTTCGGCGATGATCGTCACGCGTTCCTTGGGATTGCGCCGGTCATCGATGAAGATGCCGACCAGCAGTCCGCCGGGTTGCCGCTCGCGAACCCGCAAAGTGAGATTGCGCTCGATCTCGACGAATTTTCCCGTCTGCAGAACGTTGCTGAGCACGTCCGCCGTGATCTCCCGCTGCCAGGCTTTGAGACGGCGCAGTCCGTCCGGCGCGATGTAGGCTGATGTGGCGAAGATCATCGCCGAAACGATGACGGTTACGAGCAGGAAAGGGCGGAACAGCCGCCACGGCTGCATGCCGGCGGCGTTCATCACGATGATCTCGGAATCCGTCGACAGCTTGTTGAGGACATAGGCAACGGCGATCACCAGCGCGATCGGCGCAATGACCAGCACGAGATAGGGAATGGCAAGGCCGGTCAGCCCGATGAAGACCAGCACCGTCTGTCCCTGGCTCGTCATCACGTCGATGCCGCGCAGCGCCTGCGTGAGCCAGATGACGCCAGTAAGCGTGACCAGCACGAGGAGGAACGCCGCGAACGTCTGACGAAAAATATAGCTGTCGATCGACCCGATCACGCAGCGCGACCCCATCCCCCTCAACGCCGAAACCTTAGGTTCCCATCCCTCATCCCCAAAGGTGCAAAAAACCTCGGCGGAATGTCCCTCAGGACACTACCATCTCTTTGATTGGTCAACAAAATGGCTTGGGGATGGCAATCGTTAAAGTTGCGTGAATTATTGGTTAATGTGGCCTTCGGGGTACGGTTTTGCCGGTCGGGGATGACGCTGACATGACCCTGCACTTGGCAGTGAGACCGGCAAGGGGCCATAGTGCCGGGAGCGGCCCGTCCGGGTCGGTCTTTCCACGCCGTTAGCGCGCCTTCTGGAGGTTTTTCGATGTCCGACGCCGTCAAGATCGGCTTCGTCCCGTTTTCTGCCGCGCCGAAGGGTGTTCTTGTCCTGTTCACGGACGAGTCCCTGACATTCGGGCCGGCGTCGGCCAAAATCCTGGGCGCGGCGGCGGAGACGGTCAAGCGCGCTGCGGCCACCAGCCGCTTCAAGGGCAAGAGCGGGAATTCATTGGATATCCTTGCCCCGGCCAACCTGAAGGTCGACCGGTTGATAGTCGCCGGGACGGGCAAGGCCGGTTCGTTGAAGGCCGAGGATTACATCAGGATCGGCGGCGCGACGGTCGGGCGGCTGAAGGCCAACGTCGATTCGGTGATGATCGTCGCCGAGCTGCCGGACGGGGCCATGAAGCCGGACGATGTCGCCGCGATTGCCTCGGGCGTACGGCTGCGCGCCTACACCTTCGATCGGTACAAGACCAAGAAAAAGGACGACGACGCGCGATTGAAGGCGGACGTGTCGATCGCGGTGGCCGATGTCGCCGCCGCAAGGCGGGCGTTCGCGCCGGCCGACAGCGTGACCGACGGCGTGCTGGTCGCGCGTGATCTCGTGAACGAGCCGCCAAACGTCCTTTATCCGGATGAGTTCGCCAAACGCGCGTCGCAACTGCGCAAGCTCGGCGTCAAGATCGAAATTTTCGACAAGAAGGCGATGACCAAGCTCGGCATGGGCGCACTGCTCGGCGTTGCCCAGGGCTCGGTGCGCGAGGGCCGCATGGTCGTGATGCGCTGGGAGGGTGGGAAGAAGGGTGACAAGCCGGTCGCGTTTGTCGGCAAGGGCGTCTGCTTCGACACTGGCGGTATCTCGATCAAGCCCGCAGGCAGCATGGAGGAAATGAAGGGCGACATGGCGGGTGCGGCATGTGTCGTTGGCCTGATGCATGCGCTTGCCGGGCGCAAAGCGCGCGTCAACGCGGTCGGCGCCATAGGCCTCGTCGAAAACATGCCCGACGGCAATGCACAGCGTCCCGGTGACATCGTCACTACGATGTCCGGCCAGACCATCGAGATCATCAACACCGACGCAGAGGGACGGCTCGTACTTGCCGACGTGCTTTGGTACGTGACGAAGACGTTCAAGCCGAAGTTCATTGTCGATCTTGCAACACTGACAGGTGCGATCATGGTTGCCCTCGGCACGGAGCATGCAGGGCTGTTCTCGAACAACGACGAACTGTCGGAACGGTTGACGCTCGCGGGACGGGCGACGGGCGAACATGTCTGGCGCATGCCACTCGGTCCCGCCTACGACAAGCTGATCGATTCGAAATTCGCGGACATGAAGAACACCGGTCCCCGGCATGGCGGTTCGATCACGGCAGCGCAACTGCTGCAGCGATTCGTCGACGGCACACCGTGGGCCCATCTCGATATCGCCGGAACCGGGATGGGCGCGCCGTCGAGCGACATCAACACGAGCTTTGGCACGGGCTATGGCGTACGGTTGCTAGACCGTCTGGTTGCGGACCATTACGAAGCGAAAAAATGACCGAGGTGCTGTTTTATCAGCTGCAGAGTCAGTCGGTGGAGCGCGTGCTGCCGCCGCTTCTGGAGAAGTCGCTCGAACGGGGTTGGCGTGTGGTGGTGGAGACGGCTTCGGAAGACCGCGCAGATGCGCTCGATTCGCATCTGTGGACCTACCGCGACGATTCCTTTCTGCCGCATGGAACCTGGCGCGATCGCGATGCAGCAGAGCAGCCGATCGTTCTCGCGGTGAATGGCGGCAATCCGAACGGCGCGTCGGTGCGCTTCCTCGTTGACTGCTCCGAGCTGCCGGAGGACGCGGCAGCTTACGAGCGGCTGGTGCTGGTCTTCAACGGCGAGGACGACGACGCGACTGCTGCGGCCCGCGCCGCCTGGTCAGCAAGCAAGTCGAAGGGCTTCGACGTCACCTACTGGCAGGCGGACGAGCAGGGCCGCTGGCAGCGGAAGGCGTAAATCGCTGCGATGCAGGGGCTGGCGTCGACTTAACCGATTGTGGCATTAAGCATGTTTCCCAACCAAGCTGACGCGCGAGGCTCGGGTCATGGTGATGCCGCAAACCCTCTGTTCAGTATCAGCGCGAAAGCGTTTAGCTCAGATTCATTTGGTAGCGTTTCCCGGGTTCAGCGAATGATTGGATTGGTGCAAGGCCCTCGCCTGAGGGTGGCAATCGCGCTGTTCGCAGTCCAACCGCTGCTGGCCGGCTGCGGCAGTGTGGATTTTTCATTGAAGGACCAGGAGTGGTTCAGGCGGCCGGCGATGTTCAGCCGAAGTCTGACGATCGAAACGCCACCGCTCAGCAACACGCGTGCGGTATCGGCGGCCGATTTGATCAGCGCCGAAGGCCATTGCGCTGGCATGGCGTCGCCCGCCGATGCCAGTGCGCTCGCCGAGACGACGCAGTCGATCGACCCGACGCAGGCCGGCGCAGGTGTCGCCATCGGCCGGACCGAGTGTGAGGTTGCCCGCGCTGCCGGCGCGCCGGACAATGTCGCGATCTCGAACGAACGCGGCCAGCGCGTCACCGTGTTGACCTACGTGCGCGGCCCACGGCCGGGGATCTACCGCTTCGCCGACGGACGCATGGTCTCTATGGAGCGTGCAGCCGAACCCGAACCGCCCGCACGCAACCCCAGGGGTTCGCGGGCGAAGCGCCAAGGCTGAGCTCGAGTTCGGATGAGTCGATCAGCCTGAAGCAGCCTCGAGCGAGCTGCTCGCCATCAACCATTCGTCTTCGGCGCGCTGGAGTGCTTGAGCCGCAGCGCTGCGCGCCTTGCTGAGCTGGGCTGCCTTGGCAGGCTCGCGCGTGAAGATGTCGGGCAGCGCGAGGGCGGCATCGATCTTGGCGATGATCGCGGTGATGCGTTCGACCTCAGCCTCGGCATCGGCGATCTTCTGCCGTAGCGACGTCTGTCCGACGGTTGTCTTACTGCGCGGCGTCTCGGTCGATTGTGGCTTTTCACGGCGGTCGCGCGGCGAGGTCCGCAGACCTCGTGCCGACAGCACCTCGCGTCGATAATCATCGAGATCGCCGTCGTAGGGCGTGACGGCGCGATCGGCGACGACCCAGAGGCGATCCGCGCAAGCGTCGATCAGGTAGCGGTCGTGGCTGACCATGATGACGGCACCGGGAAATTCGTTGATAGCCTCGGCAAGAGCTGCACGGCTGTCGATGTCGAGATGGTTGGTCGGCTCGTCGAGGATGATGAGCTGCGGGCCGAAGAAGGTCGCAAGACCAAGCAGCAGTCGCGCCTTCTCGCCGCCCGACAGGTTCTTCACCGGCGTGTCGGCAGCCGCAGCCGAAAAACCAATCGCGCCTGCGCGGGCGCGCACCTTGGCTTCCGGCGCGTCGGGCAGGAGCCTGCGGATATGCGAGTAGGGCGTACCGTCCTCGTTCAGTTCGTCCAGCTGGTGTTGAGCGAAGTAGCCCACGACGAGCTTGTCCGCGCGGGTCACGTGGCCTGAAAATGGCGCGAGACGCCCGGCGAGCAGCTTGACCAGGGTCGACTTGCCGTTGCCGTTCTGGCCGAGCAGGGCGATGCGGTCGTCGTTGTCGATCCGCAAGGTGACGCGGTTGAGTACCGGCTTTTCGGTTTCGTAACCGACGGTCACGTCGTTGACGGCGATGATCGGTGGCGACAGCAGTTTTGAAGGCTCCGGGAATACGATCTCGCGCACATCCTGCGTCACCAGCGCCGCGATCGGTTCCATCCTTTCGAGCATCTTGACGCGCGACTGCGCCTGACGCGCCTTCGATGCCTTCGCCTTGAAGCGATCCACGAAGGCTTGCAGACGGTTGCGCTCCGCCTCCTGCCGCTTGACCTGTTTGGCATCGAGCAGTTCGCGCGCAGCGCGCTGCTTCTCGAACGACGAATATCCGCCGCGATAAAGCGTCAACTTGCTACGATCCAGATGCAGGATCTGATCGACTGAGTTCTCCAGGAGATCGCGATCGTGACTGACGACGATCATGGTGCGCGGATAGCGTGCCAGATGATCCTCCAGCCACAGCGTGCCTTCGAGATCGAGATAGTTGGTCGGTTCATCGAGCAGCAGCAGGTCGGGTTCGGCGAACAGGGTCGCGGCAAGCGCAACGCGCATGCGCCAGCCACCGGAGAATTCCGAGCACGCGCGCGCCTGATCCGCCGTTGAAAAGCCAAGGCCCGAGAGAATGGCCGCCGCACGCGCCGGTGCGGAATGAGCGTCGATGTCCGTCAGACGGGTTTGTATGTCGGCGATCCGGTGCGGATCCTGCGCGGTTTCTGCCTCGCGCAACAGTGCGGCGCGCTCGAGGTCGGCGGCAAGCACCACATCAATCAGGCTTTCGGCGCCGTTCGGGGCTTCCTGCGCGAGGCTTCCGACGCGCCAGCGCGGTGGCAGCGCGATTTGTCCGCTCTCGGTCGGGATCTCGCCGCGGATGGCCTGGAACAGCGTGGATTTCCCCGCGCCGTTACGTCCGACCAATCCGATGCGCGCGCCCGGAACGATCTGCACGGTGGCATGATCGATCAGCAGCCGTCCGGCGATCCGGATCGAGATGTCGGTGATGGATAGCATTCGGCCTTTTCACCGCTCCGACGGCGCAAGGCAACCGCTTTCTGGAACTTGACCCGCCTGTCCCGGACGGCAAAGCGAAGTCGAACTTAGTGGCTGTTCTCTTTCGAATTGTCGCGCGCTTCGCGCTGGCGCATCTCGTCGAGCAGCTTCTGCAGCCGATCGGATACAGGCGGCTCAGCGCCGAGCGCCTGCCTCAACCTTTCGCCAATGCCGTCCGCTACGGCACGGCTGGTCGGTGCGTCGAGCTGGACATTGCTGATTGTGATCCGGCCGGCCATGACTGGTTCCATCGTCAACTCATTCACGTTCATGGCGATCAAGCGGCGAGCACCCTAATAGTTGCAGCGTCGGCCAAATGATGTGGGGAATTGCGTAAATTTTGAATGAATTGCGGCTTTAAGGAAACAGTCCGGTTCCCAATTTGAAGCCCCGGCCGCGCGGCGGCCGGGGCAATTGGCGACGATCAGTACGCGCAGACGTTCACGGTCCTCCAGCGCAGACCCTTCTTGGTCTGGACGAGGCGCTTCTCGAAACAGCCCGGCGACATCATCGGTGCGCCGATGTAGAGCGACGGCGCCATATAGACCGGATGATGGTGATGCCAGTGCGGATGCGGATGCGGATGCCAGCCCTTGCCCTTCAGCGGGAATGCAGACGCGGCGGTCGGAGCGAGCGCAGCGGCGCCGAGAGCAGCAACGGCAACGAGGCCAAGGGCGAATTTACGGATCATGCTTTAACTCCAAGGATGCGGCGAAGAACGCCTCTGTGGTGTCCCATGCGAGTTCGTCGCGATGGCTATGTTTTCCGTTCAATGACTTTTTTCGATCTTCAATCGAGGCCGCATCGACGAAAAACCCCGGCCGCGAAACGCGACCGGGGTTCAGAAGACTTACGGTTAACAATTGTTAACGGCAGACGTTGACCGGGCGATAGCGGAAGCCCCAGGGGGTTCTCACCAGCCGTTGCTGGATGCAGCCGTGATGGCGGGAGTGCGCTCGCGCGCCATGCCATCCGCGGTGCATCCCGAAGCCATGATGATGGCCTCGGAAGTGGGGGCCGTCGTGATAGGCCGATGCGCTGGTGGGCGCGAACGCAGCGATACCAAGCGAGCCGGCGGCGACGAGACCGAGAGCGAATTTGCGAAGCATTGTCCTCTCCATCCACGGGCGCTTCGACAGCGTCCGGTGTTGTGAGCGGTCCGTTCGAGCGTCTGCTGTTCGTTCGCTACGGCCACCCAATGCGGGGAAGACTAGAAGGGCGGGCCTGAACGGTCAGGCAGCGCGCGTGTCAGACAGGGTTCATCTTCGTGAATTCGCAGAAAGCTATATGACGTCGTGGTGATGTCAGCGCTTGCGCCTGAAAGCGACACTGCCGCAATCGGCAGCAGGGGCGGGTGGCGGCTTGCCGCCGCAAGTCGGCGCCGTTATAAGCCCGGCACCTTGTAACCCCCGTATTTTCCTAAGGACCAGACCATGGCGATTGAGCGCACCTTTTCGATCATCAAGCCGGATGCGACGGCCCGCAACCTGACCGGCGCCGTGAACTCCATCATCGAAAAGGCGGGGCTGCGTATCGTTGCCCAGAAGCGTATTCGCATGACGAAAGATCAGGCGGAAACCTTCTATGCCGTGCACAAGGCACGCCCGTTCTTTGGCGAACTTGTCGAGTTCATGACGTCCGGCCCAGTGGTCGTGCAGGTGCTCGAGGGCGAGAACGCAATTGCGCGCTACCGCGACGTGATGGGAGCGACCGACCCGTCGAAAGCCGCGGACGGCACCATCCGCAAGCTCCATGCGAAGTCGATCGGCGAGAATTCCGTGCATGGCTCGGATGCACCGGAGACAGCCGCGATCGAGATCGCGCAGTTCTTTCCGGGCAACGAGATCGTCGGCTGATCGTCCTGGTTCAAGCGCCCGGCGCGATCATGATCGTGTCGGGCGCCACCGCGCCTTCCGTCACACATCGGTCGCCGTCGATACGGACACGCATGTCGGCGACCAGGCGCACGGCCGCCGGATAAATCCGGTGCTCAACCGCAAGGATGCGCGCCGACAGCGTTTCCGCCGTGTCGTCGTCCTTCACGGCCACCACACCCTGGATCACGATCGGTCCTGCGTCTGTGTCCGGCGTCACGAAGTGCACGGTCGCGCCGGAGACCTTCACGCCGGCTTTCAAAGCCTGGCCGTGCGGGTCGAGGCCGGGAAAAGATGGCAGCAGTGATGGGTGGATGTTCAGCATCCGTCCGTGCCAACGCTGCACAAACTCGGGCGTGAACAACCGCATGAAACCGGCAAGGCACACGAGATCGATGCTGCGCTGATCCAACACGATTTGCAGCGCTTTCTCAAAAGCGGCGCGGTCCTTGCCGAACGGCCGGCTCTCGACGATCTCCACGGGAATTCCCGCAGCGCGCGCCTTGGCGACGCCGGCGGCGTTGGCCTTGTTCGAGACCACGACGGAAATTTCAGCCGGGAAATCGTACGCCCGCGCGCCCTCGATCAACGCGGTCATGTTCGATCCGCGGCCGGAGATCAGGATAGCGACGCGGCGTCTCATCGCGTCAGGCTCGCAGGTCGAGGTGATTGTCGTAGACGACCCGCTGCTCGTCACTGGTCTCGATGACGTAACCCAGATGGGAGACGATCTCGCCGCTGCTTGCGAGCACGTCCATCACACGCGCAAGTGTATCCGCCTTGACGATCGTCACCATGCCGATGCCGCAGTTGAACGTCCGCAGCATTTCCAGTTCGGCAATTCCGGCTTGGGCCGCGAGCCACTTGAACACCGGCAGCACGTGAACCTTGGCGAGATCTATCCGTACGCCGAGTCCTTTCGGCAGCACGCGTGGGATGTTGTCGGTGAAACCGCCGCCGGTGATGTGAGCGAAACCCTTGACGCCGTCGGTCTC
Organism: Bradyrhizobium sp. LHD-71; assembly: GCF_031157255.1. Classification (GTDB taxonomy): domain Bacteria; phylum Pseudomonadota; class Alphaproteobacteria; order Rhizobiales; family Xanthobacteraceae; genus P52-10. The sequence continues at coordinate 61,890 of NZ_JAVIFX010000017.1, forward strand.
GCGGATCGCACGCAGGCACGATTTGACGTAGAGCTTCGTCGGAGTCAGCAGTGCGCCGCCAAGCGTCATCACCGGTGCGAAAGGCGCCGGCGCCCCAAGGCTCGCGCCTGATTGTTCAACCACCTTGCGGACCAGCGAAAAGCCATTCGAGTGGAGGCCGGACGATGCGAGCCCTATGACAGCATCACCCGGGGCAATGTCGCGTGAGGGCAGCAGTGTGCCGCGTTCGGCAGCACCGACCGCGAAGCCTGCCAGGTCGTAGTCGCCGTCCTCGTAGAGGCCTGGCATCTCGGCGGTCTCGCCGCCGATCAGGGCGCAGCCGGATTCGCGGCAGCCTTCGGCTATTCCGGCCACAATGGCCGCCGTAGCTTCGGGATCGAGCTTACCGCAGGCAAAATAGTCGAGGAAAAACAGTGGTTCAGCGCCCTGGACCACGAGATCGTTGACCGACATCGCAACCAGATCGATGCCGATTCCCGAATGGATGCCGGTTTCGATCGCGATCTTCACCTTGGTTCCAACGCCGTCGGTGGCCGCGACCAGCACCGGGTCCTGGAAGCCCGCCGCTTTGAGGTCGAACAGGCCGCCAAAACCGCCGATTTCGGCATCCGCGCCCGGTCGCGCGGTGGCGCGCACCATCGGCTTTATGAGATCGACCAGCCGATTGCCGGCATCAATGTTGACGCCTGCATCTGCGTAGGTGAGGCTGTTCTTCCGATCGGTCATGCGGTTTCCTGTTGCCAAACCGGTGGTTACGCAGGATTCCGGTCGCGCGCAATGGCTCGCACCGGTCTCTCAGCTGTACTATGTAACAGGCAGCCCGGACGGACGCCCTGCAGGGAAGGACCGCCCTGTGCCGCGAGTGCGCTGGATTTGACGTTCGTACCAGTGCTTGCGGCGAGTCCTGCCTACGAACGTCAAATCCAGGAAGCGCACCAGCTTCATAACGTCGCTCGTGTCCCTCTTGGTTCTAACGTTCGCAGACGAGGTTGCCGCAAGGGGATGCGAACGTTAGAACCGGGATACTAGGACCTGCGCGTGAACCTTCCCAATCTTATTACTCTTGGCCGGATTCTACTCGTCCCGGTCATCATCTGGGCGATCACGTCCGGCCAGATGGCGGTGGCGTTCGTGCTGTTCTTCATCGCCGGCGTCAGCGACGCCATCGACGGCTTCCTTGCCAAGCGCTTCAACATGCAAAGCGAGATCGGCGCGCTGCTCGATCCGCTGGCCGACAAGTGCCTGTTGGTCTCCATCTATGTTGCGCTTGGCATCACCGCGGACATTCCGCGCTGGCTCGTCATTCTGGTGGTCTCGCGCGATATCATCATCATCGGTGCCGTGATCGTCTCTTGGCTGGTCGATCGGCCGATCCCGATGAAGCCGCTCATGGTTTCGAAGCTCAATACCGTGGCGCAGGTGGTCTACGCAGGGCTGGTGCTGGCCGGGCTCGGTTTTGGTTTCGTGTTCAGGCCGTTCGATATTATCCTGATGGCGATCGTCGCCGTGCTGACACTGCTGTCGGTCGGCTTCTATCTCGTCGAGTGGATCCGCCACATGAACGCGCTGGAGTCCGGGCGCTAGGCTTGTCGGCTGGGGCGGGCGCCGCGTCTGCGACGAGGGCCGCCGGACCATTCGAAATCGTCATTCGAGGAGTTGAGTGCAGTGACGGCAGGCGCGCAACCGAGGCAACTGGCATTCAAGTTGCCGCATGCGGAAAGCCTTTCGCGGGAGGATTTCCTGGAGGGGCCGCCGAACGCTGCCGCCCTTGAACTGGTCGACCGCTGGCCGAAGTGGCCAAGTCGCGTTGTCATGCTGGTCGGCGATAGCGGTTCCGGCAAGAGCCATCTTGCGGCCATCTGGGCTGCCAATGCCGGCGCCCGTTCAACCGCTGCCCGGGCCCTGACCGCAGGCGCAGTCCCAGGCGCGCTCGCGACAGGCGCTCTGGTGGTCGAGGACGTCGCACCTGCCGACATCGACGAGCGGGCGCTGTTTCACCTGCTCAATCTCGCGCGGCAGGAGGAGGTCGACGTGTTGATGACGGCGCGAACGTTGCCGGCGGGCTGGACGCTCGAGTTGCGGGATTTGCAGTCACGCCTGCGCGCGGTGCCGGTCGTGACGCTGGCGCCGCCGGACGATGCATTGTTGCGTGCCTTGATCGTCAAGCTTTGCATGGACCGTCAGCTCAGTGTCGATGAGGCGTTGGTCAACTACCTCGCGAGCCGGATCGAACGCTCATATGTCGCCGCGCGGAAGGCGATCGAACTGCTTGACGCCGAGGCGCTGCGCCTCAGGCGGCCTGTGACACGTGCACTCGCCTCGGAACTATTCCGCGGGCCTGCGGCTTGACGCCTCGTAGGGGCGGTTCATCATGGTCATCGAAACGTCACGGCTGATGGCGATGGTGCGCCGTCCGCGAGACCGCAACAAACCGTCTTTGCCCCGAACTTGGCTGAAGTGTCATGGATTCCTCTGAAGCTATTGTTCTAGAACAAAAAAATGTTCCAGCGGCTACCTCATCGACCGTCGCGGACGCAGGCCCCGAGCGGTTCATAAACCGCGAACTGTCCTGGCTGCATTTCAACCGCCGCGTGCTCGAGGAGGCGGTTAATACGCTCCATCCTGCGCTGGAGCGGTTGCGGTTCCTGTCGATATCGGCCAACAACCTTGACGAGTTCTTCATGGTCCGCGTCGCGGGTCTGAAGGCGCAGGTGCGCGAAGGGATCACCGAGCGAAGCCCCGACGGGCTTTCGCCGGCCGTGCAGCTCGTGCGTATCAACGAGGCGGTTTCTGCCCTCGCAAGCGATCAACAGGCGATCTGGCGCGACTTGCGGAAGATTCTCGCCGATGCGGGCATCGTGCTGGTGGAAGGCCGGGACGTGTCGAAGGCGGAGCGGGCGTGGATTGAGGATCACTTCCTCCACAACATCTTTCCGCTGCTGACGCCGCTGGCGATCGATCCGGCGCATCCGTTCCCGTTCATTCCAAGCCTCGGCTTCTCGATTGCGCTCCAGTTGACGCGTATCTCCGATGGCAAGGCGATGGACGCGCTGATCCGTATGCCCGGCAAGATCGATCGCTTCATCCGCCTGCCTTCGGCCAAGGACGAGGCGATGCGGTTGATGACGCTGGAGCAGGCGACGGGCCTGTTCATTGGCCGGCTGTTTCCCGGCTACACGGTGCAGGGACAGGGCGCGTTCCGTATCATCCGCGACTCCGAAATTGAAATCGAGGAAGAGGCCGAGGATCTGGTCCGCGTGTTCGAGACGGCGCTCAAGCGCCGCCGCCGCGGATCCGTGATCCGTCTCGAGGTCGAGGCGGCGATGCCGGAAGAGTTACGTGCGTTCGTGCAGCGCGCGCTGGCGGCGGCCGACGACGAGATGTTCCTGGTCGACGGCGTGCTGGCGCTGAACGAGCTGTCACAACTGACGCGGCTTGACCGACCGGATCTGGAATTCGTGCCCTATGTGCCGCGTCATCCGGAGCGCGTACGCGATCATGGCGGCGACATCTTCGCCGCCATCCGCCAGAAGGATCTGATAGTCCATCATCCCTACGAATCCTTCGATGTGGTCGTTCAATTCCTGCAGCAGGCAACGCGTGATCCGGACGTCGTGGCGATCAAGCAGACGCTCTATCGCACGTCGTCGAATTCGCCGATCGTTCGCGCACTGGTTGAAGCGGCGGAGGCCGGGAAATCAGTCACCGCGCTGATCGAACTGAAGGCGCGTTTCGATGAGGAAGCAAATATTCGCTGGGCGCGCGACATGGAACGCGCCGGTGTGCAGGTGGTTTACGGCTTCATCGAACTGAAGACCCACGCAAAGCTGTCGCTGGTGGTGCGCCGGGAGGCGGGCAGCCTCGCTACTTACGTCCACGTCGGCACCGGCAATTATCATCCGGTCACCGCCCGCATCTATACCGACCTTTCCTACTTCACGTCCGACGCGGTGATCGCGCGCGATGCGGCGCGGGTGTTCAACTACATCACCGGTTACGCCGAGCCGATCGACATCGAGAAGATGGCGGTTTCGCCGTTGACGCTGCGCAAGCGCATGCTTGAACACATCAATGAAGAGATCGGCTACGCCAAACAGGGAAAGCCTGCCGCGATCTGGATGAAGATGAACTCGCTGGTCGATCCCGAGATTATCGATGCGCTCTATGAAGCGTCGAATGCAGGTGTTTCGATCGATCTCGTGGTGCGCGGCATTTGCTGCCTCCGGCCTGGCGTCCCCGGCCTGTCGGAGAACATTCGCGTCAAGTCCATCATCGGCCGGTTCCTCGAGCACGGGCGAATCTACTGCTTTGGTATGGGACATGGACTGCCATCCCCGAAAGCAGCTGTGTATATCTCCTCGGCCGATATGATGCCGCGCAATCTGGACCGCCGGGTCGAGGTACTCTGTCCGTTGCAGAATCCCACTGTCCATCAACAGGTTCTGGACCAGATTATGCTGGCGAACCTGAAGGATAATGAGCAGAGCTGGCAGTTGTTGCCGGACGGATCGTCAACGCGTATGAAGGCCGCGAAAGGCGAGGAGCCTTTCAACGTCCATAAATACTTCATGACGAATCCAAGTCTGTCGGGCCGTGGCAAGTCGCTCAAAGAATCTTCACCGCGACGGCTCACGCGCCGTTCGGAACGCCAGCAATCACCACTTTAAGCTTGCGCAGCTTCGCCATGCGCGGCTTACCCATGCGTCGCGCAAAGCGGGCCCCGCCGTTGCCGTCATCGACATCGGTTCGAACTCGGTACGCCTCGTGGTCTACGAGGCGTTGACGCGCGGCCTCACGCCGTTCTTCAACGAGAAGATTTTGTGTGGGCTCGGACGTGAGGTCCATTCCTCGGGCCTGCTGGCGCCGGACGCAGTCGAACGCGCATTGGCGGCGCTGCGACGGTTTCGCGGATTGTGCCGCGTCATGCATGTCGGCCGCACGTTCGTCGTTGCGACGGCCGCCTGTCGCGAAGCCAACAACGGACCCGAATTCATTGAGCGCGCCGAGCGCATTCTCGGCACCGGAATCGAGATCCTGTCGGGGGCGCGTGAAGCCAAGCTGTCGGCGCTCGGTGTGGTGTCCGCGGTCTACAAGCCGGACGGGATCGTCGGTGACCTGGGCGGCGGCTCGCTGGAGCTCGTGGATATTTCTGGCAGGCGTGTCGGCCATGGGGTCAGTCTGCCGCTCGGCGGACTGGCCCTGCAGGACATGTCGCACAAGTCCATCAAACGTGCCGACAGGATCGTCAGGGAGGCTCTGGAGGGCCTGCCGGAGCTGAAGGCCGGGCGAGGGCGTACGTTCTATGCGGTTGGCGGCACCTGGCGCGCGCTGGCGCGGCTGCACATTTCACAGACCGATTATCCCCTGCGTGTGATGCACGGCTACGCCATCCCGGCGGATCAGGCGCTCGCGTTCGCCGGCCGGGTCAAGCGCATGCGGCCGGGGCGTGCTCTGCCGGACATCGAAGCGGTGGCCGATGCGCGGCGTCCGCTGCTCGCCTATGCGGCGCTGGTGCTGGAGCATATCATTCGCATCGCCAAGCCGAAGACGATCATGATCTCCACGTTCGGCGTGCGAGAAGGTCTGCTGTTCTCGAGGCTTTCCGCGAGCGAGCAGGTCAAGGACGGATTGCTCGCGGCCGCGCACGATCTCAACATTCTTCGATCGCGTTCGCCGAAGCACGCCGAAGAACTGTTCGACTGGACCAGTCGTTTCGTGAGAGCGGCGGATATCGTCGAGACCGCGGAGGAACGCCGCTGGCGGCACGCCGCCTGCCTGGTTGCTGATATCGGTTGGCGCGCGCACCCGGACTATCGCGGCGAGCAGTCGCTCAATTTGATCGCCAACGGCAATTTCGGCGCGATCGATCACGAGGGCCGGGCCTTTATCGGCCTGACGATCTACTATCGATACGCAGGTCTCGGCCAGCCGCATGACGAACTATCGCCGCGTATCAGCGAACTGATTCCCGAGGGCCTGATTGGCTGGGCGCAGATTCTCGGTACGGCGATCCGCGTCGCCCATCTCATCTCCGCTGCGCAGACCGGCGTGCTCGGTGCGACGCATTTCAAGCGTCGTGGCCGCAAGATCACGCTGGTGTTCGAACCGCGGGTCGCCGCGCTGGCCGGCGACCGGATCGCTGCTCGCTTCCGGCAACTGACACGGCTGATGGGGTTGTCGTCGGCGATCGAACGGGACTAGGTCCGATCGACCCGGACGACCCGTCCTTTTTCCACAGCGAGCGCGAGACTGCCGTGCTTCAACGCGAGCGCTGCTTCGCCGAACAATTCGCGCCGCCAACCGTGCAGGGCCGCTACGTCGGCAGAATCGCTGACCGCGATCTGCTCGAGGTCATCGATCGTGGCGATCACCTTTGCGGCGACGTGATGTTTCTCCGCCGTCATGCGCAGCAGGACCTTCAGTAGCTCCACCGTCGCCGATCCGGCATTGCCGCGCGGCCGGTCGAGCTTCGGCAGGGTGTGCGGATCGCGCGCAAGGCCGCGCTCCACCGCGGCGACGATGTCGCTGCCCCATTTCGAGCGCTCGAAGCCTTTCGGGATCGAGCGCAGGTTGGCCAGCTTTTCCAGCGAGGTGGGAGCGTGGGTGGCGATGTCGCCAATGGCGTCGTCTTTCAGCACGCGGCTGCGGGGCACGTCCCGCGTCTGCGCTTCGCGCTCACGCCAGGCGGCCACCTCCATCAGCACCGCGAGTTCTTTCGGCTTGCGCACGCGCGACTTCAGCCGCTCCCATGCGCGCGACGGCTCGTTGTCGTAGGTGCGTGGCGAGGTGAGAACTTCCATCTCTTCGGAGACCCAGTCGCTGCGGCCACGCTTCTTCAGGTCGGCATCCAGCACCTTGAAGACGTCACGCAAGTGAGTGACGTCGGCTTCGGCATAGACGATCTGTTCCTTGCTCAAGGGCCGCCGCGACCAGTCCGTGAATCTGTGGGTCTTGTCGGGGCGATGCCCGGTGACTTTCTCCACCAGCGCGTCATAGGCGATGCTGTCGCCGTAGCCGAGCACCATGGCGGCGACCTGCGTATCGAAAATCGGGTGCGGCAGCATGTTCGCCCGGTGCCAGACGATTTCGATGTCCTGGCGCGCCGCATGAAAGACCTTCAACACCGATTCCCTGGCCATCAGGTTGAAGAAGGGCTTGAGGTCGATTCCCTCGGCGAGGGCATCGATGACCACCGCCTCCTCGGGACTGGCCATCTGGATGACGCAGAGCAGGGGATAATACGTCGTCTCCCGCAAAAACTCGGTGTCGACGGTGATGACGGAATGTCGGGCGAAGCGCTCGCACGCGTGGGCGAGGTCCGCAGTCTCGGTAATCAAATCCATGGGCGCTGAATATCGCAGCTTTCGGGCCTTGTCGCCCTGCATTTAGCCCCGGATGGTATTGATTTCAGCCATGTTTCTGCCCCGAACCGCGGTCCGGGGGCAGAACCAAAGCAACCCAGGCACTCGGTTGCCGCGCAGCGCCGCCTCGGCTAAACCGGCGCTCGTCCAAACGCGGCGGATTCTCCCGCGTTTTCCGAGCCTTCAGGGTTATCATGCATCGCTACCGGTCCCACACCTGCGGGGCGCTCCGCGCCAGTCACATCGACGAGACAGTCCGCCTTTCCGGCTGGGTCCATCGCGTTCGGGATCACGGAGGTGTGCTATTTATAGACCTGCGCGACCACTATGGCCTGACCCAATGCGTGGCCGACCCGGATTCGCCCGCCTTCAAGGATGCCGAACGGCTCCGCTCTGAGTGGGTCGTCCGGATCGACGGCAAGGTCCGCCGCCGGCCGGAGGGGACCGAGAATCCGGAACTGCCGACCGGTGAGGTCGAGGTATTCGTCTCCGAGATCGAGGTGCTGGGTCCGGCCGGCGAGCTGCCGCTGCCGGTGTTCGGCGACCAGGACTATCCGGAAGATATCAGACTCAAATATCGCTTTCTCGACCTGCGCCGCGAGCGGCTGCATGCCAACATCATGCGGCGCGGGGCGATCATCGACTCAATGCGCCGCCGCATGAAGGAGAGCGGGTTCTTCGAATTCCAGACGCCGATCCTTACGGCGTCGTCGCCGGAAGGTGCGCGCGACTTCCTCGTGCCGAGCCGGATTCATCCGGGAAAATTCTACGCGCTGCCGCAGGCGCCTCAACAGTACAAGCAGCTGTTGATGATGTCCGGCTTCGATCGCTACTTCCAGATCGCACCGTGCTTCCGCGACGAGGATCCGCGCGCGGACCGTCTGCCGGGCGAGTTCTATCAACTCGACGTCGAGATGAGCTTCGTCACGCAGGAAGACGTGTTCACGACGATGGAGCCGGTGGTCACTGGCGTATTCAACGAATTCGCCGACAGCAAGCCGGTGACGTCCAACTGGCCGCGCATTCCGTTCGCCGAGGCGATGCAGAAGTACGGGACCGACAAACCCGACCTGCGCAATCCGCTGATCATGCAGAACGTCTCCGAACACTTCCGCGGATCGGGCTTCAAGGTGTTCGCGCGGATGCTCGAGGACCCGCGCAACCAGGTTTGGGGCATTCCGGGTCCGGGCGGTGGCAGCCGTGCGTTCTGCGACCGCATGAACTCGTGGGCGCAAGGCGAAGGTCAGCCCGGCCTCGGTTACATCATGTGGCGGGAGGGCGGTGAAGGTGCTGGCCCACTCGCCAACAATATCGGGACCGAGCGCACCGCTGCGATCCGCAGCCAGCTCGGCCTGAAGGACGGCGATGCGGCGTTTTTCGTCGCGGGCGATCCGGCGAAATTCATGCGCTTCGCAGGGCAGGCGCGCACGAAGGTCGGCGAAGAGCTGAACCTCGTCGACAAGGGCCGTTTCGAGCTCGCGTGGATCGTTGACTTCCCGATGTACGAGTACAATGAGGAAGAGAAGAAGGTCGAGTTCTCGCACAATCCGTTCTCGATGCCGCAAGGCGGCCTTGAAGCGTTGCAGAACACCAAGGACCCGCTGACGATCAAAGCCTTTCAGTACGACATCGTCTGCAATGGCTACGAGATCGCCTCAGGCGGCGTGCGTAACCACGTCCCGGAGGCGATGGTGAAGGCGTTCGAGATTGCAGGTTATGGCGAGGCCGACGTGGTCGAGCGCTTCGGCGGCATGTACCGCGCTTTTAACTACGGCGCGCCGCCGCATGGCGGCATGGCGGCTGGCGTCGATCGCATCGTCATGTTGCTTTGCGGTACGACCAACCTGCGCGAGATCTCGCTCTTCCCGATGAACCAGCGTGCCGAAGATCTGCTGATGGGCGCTCCGTCGGAGGCGACCACCAAGCAACTGAGAGAGCTTCACATCCGGCTTAATTTGCCGCAAAACTAAGCTCGGCAGGAACGCTCGAAAACTGACGGGCGTCAGAGGAAATACATGTCGTCGTCATCGGGTTCTGAAGACCTCAACGCCGCAGCGCTGGCGTATCATCGTTTGCCGCGGCCCGGAAAACTTGAAATTCAGGCCACCAAGCCGCTCGCTAACCAGCGCGATCTTGCGCTCGCCTATTCGCCGGGTGTCGCTGCCGCCTGCGAGGCCATCGCAGCCAATCCGCAGGAGGCGGCTTCCCTGACGAGCCGCTCGAACCTCGTGGCGGTGGTGTCGAATGGCACCGCGGTGCTAGGCTTGGGGAACATCGGCCCGCTCGCCTCGAAGCCGGTGATGGAAGGCAAGGCGGTTCTGTTCAAGAAATTCGCCGGCATCGACGTGTTCGACATCGAGATTTCGGCCGACACGATCGCGCGGGTGGTGGATACGGTTGCTGCGCTGGAGCCGACCTTCGGCGGCATCAATCTTGAGGACATCAAGGCGCCGCAGTGCTTCGACATCGAAGCCCAGCTCAAGGAGCGGATGAAGATCCCGGTCTTCCACGACGATCAGCACGGCACCGCCATCATTGTCGCGGCTGCCGTTCAGAACGCGTTGCTGCTGAACGGTAAGAAGATCGAGAACGTGAAGATCGCGGCCGCCGGCGCCGGTGCTGCTTCGCTCGCCTGCCTGAATCTGCTCGTTGCGATGGGAGCGAAGAAGTCCAACATCTACGTCTGCGACCAGGACGGCGTGGTCCATGAAGGACGAAACACGCGGATGGACCGCTGGAAGGCGCAGTATGCCCGCAAGACCGAGAAGCGGACGCTCGCTGAGGTGATCGGCGGTGCGGATATTTTCCTCGGTCTGTCGGGCCCCAAGGTGCTGACCCAGGAGATGGTCGCAACGATGGCCGACCAGCCGCTGGTCATGGCGCTGGCCAACCCAACGCCGGAGATCATGCCGGACGAGGTGCGCGCCGTCCGGCCCGACGCGATGATCTGCACCGGGCGCTCCGACTTCCCGAACCAGGTCAACAACGTTCTCTGCTTCCCCTTCATGTTCCGCGGTGCGCTCGATTGCGGTGCGACCGCGATCAACGAGGAGATGAAGCGAGCTGCGGCATCGGCGATCGCCGCGCTCGCGCGCGAGGCACCGTCGGACGTCGTCGCGCGTGCCTACGAAGGCGAGGTGCTCGGCTTTGGTCCGGGCTCGCTCATTCCTTCGCCATTCGATCCACGTCTGATCCTGCGCATCGCGCCCGCCGTCGCGAAGGCGGCGATGGCTTCGGGCGTCGCCTCGCGGCCGATCGCTGACTTCGAGGCATATCAGGAAACACTCGAACGCTTCGCGTTCCGCTCCGGTTTCGTGATGAAGCCGGTGTTTGCCAAGGCGCGCGCGCAGCCTGTTCGGGTGATCTATGCGGAAGGCGAGGACGAGCGCATTTTGCGCGCGACCCAGGCGGTGCTCGAAGAGCGGCTTGCAAAACCGATCCTGGTTGGCCGGCCGGCGGTGGTCGAGACGCGGCTGAAGCGTTTTGGACTGTCGATCCGTGCAGGCCACGATTTCGACCTCATCAATCCGGACGACGATCCGCGCTACCGCTCCTACGTGCAAGATTATATCGACGCCGCAGGCCGCTCCGGCATCACGCCGGAAGCTGCGGCCACGCTCGTTCGCACCAATAACACGGTGATTGCGGCGCTCGCGGTGTTGCGCGGCGAGGCGGACGCGATGCTCTGCGGCGTTGAGGGCCGCTATCTCAGCCACTTGCGACGCATTCGCGAGATTATCGGCTATGCGCCCGGCATGACGGAGTTTGCTGCGCTCGCGCTTGTCATCACGTCTCAGGGTGCGTTCTTCATCACCGACACCCATGTGCGGCCTGATCCGTCCGCCGATGAGCTCGCTGAGATGGCAGCGCTAGCAGCTAAGCACGTCGAGAGGTTTGGCCTGAAGCCGAAGATCGCCTTCCTGTCGCATTCCAATTTCGGCAGCTACGACACGCACTCGGCTCGCAAGATGCGCCGGGCGACGGAGCTGTTGAAGGAAGCGCATCCCGATCTTGAAGCTGACGGCGAGATGCACGGCGACTCGGCGTTGTCGCCGACGTCGCGGTCGCGTGTGCTGCCGCATACCTGCCTGGAGGGCGTTGCCAATATCCTGATGATGCCGAATCTGGATGCGGCCAACATCGCCTATCAGATGACGAAGGCGCTGACCGACGCATTGCCGGTTGGGCCGATTCTCATAGGAGCCGCGCGGCCGGCGCATATCCTCACGCCATCCGTCACGGCACGCGGAGTGCTGAACATGACGGCCGTGGCCGCTGTCGAGGCTCAGGAGCAGGCGGGGCGCGTCCGGCCAAGCTTGGTCTGAAACGCGGGTCCGTTCCGTTCTTACCGCCGGACGGCACGTCATGAATTGCGGCGAAAGCCGGACATTGGAAGCCGCGATCGTCCTTTGAAAAGGAACCGCCAGAGGGTAACAATCCGGCCCGGGTGGAGCTGAGAAGGAGATCCTTACGATGCGTTATTTGGGAGCTTCCCTGCTGCTCGCGTCAGCAATGGCGTTGCCGCTGCAGGAGGCGAAGGCGCAGGATCCGCTCGCCACCATTCTTGGCGGTGCGATCGGAGCAGGCGTTGGTGCTGCCGCGACCGGCGGTCGCGCTGCAGGTGCGATCGCAGGCGGCGTGATCGGTGCGACCGCTGCGGCTGCCATCACCTTCCAGCCGCGCCCGCGTGGCTACTACTGGTACGACAATCGCTGCTGGTACCGCTATCCGAACGGCGAGTACCGCTTGGTGCGGCGCGGCCATTGCGGCTGAGGAGCTGCGTAAGGGGATTCGGAAAAGGGCTGTCATGCAATATGGCGGCCTTTTTTCATGTATAATGATTGCGCTTTCGTTCTGGGGGATCGACAGATGCTGATGACGAGTGGCCGGGTGCTGTTTGCGTTGCTTTTCATTTTTTCCGGCGCGTCGAAATTTTTCGACATTGGCTCGACCGCGGCGATTATCGAGGCCAAGGTCGGCATTCCCGAGTTTGCCGCTGCCTATGCAAGCCAGATCGAAGGCTCTCTCGGCATGACCGTGTTCCGCCTGCTGGCGTTTACGGCCGCGAGCGTCGAGGTCATCTGCGGATTGATGATCGCTTTCAATCTCGCCCCGCGGTTCTTTGCCGCCATTCTCGTGCTTTTCGTCGCGGTGACGACGTTCTATGTGCATGACTTCTGGAATCAGAGCGGCGGTAGCGAGCGGCTCGAAAATATCGTGCATGTGATGAAGAACATCTCGATCATCGGCGCGCTCTTGATGATCATCGGCTATCGGTCCGTCTCGACAGTCACGCCGGAGCCGATCTATCACGACCGGGTGGCGCTGTGACGGGACGCGCCTCTGCAATGGATCGATGCCTCCGCGAGATACAATGCCGTCCCCGCGGGCGCGCAGTTACCCAGTAACTCGTCGCGATTTCAAAATGGTGCGAGGCTACTCTACGTCCGCACCCATTTGACGAGACGGACGTCTTGTGACGCATCCAGCAATCGGGATTCAGCTTGCGTAAGCCCGTGGCTGCGCAGAATCTCTGCGGGCGCTGACTGCGGAACGCCGCTGAACGCCGGTACACCGCCTGGAAGCTTGACGCGCGGCGCGAGCGTCAACCAGAAGACGTCATAGCGATCGAGGAATAGGTCGAAAATCTCCGTCCCGCCAATGACGGCGACGAGTCCGGCGCGCACACCGAGAAGAGCCGCCGCCTGCTCGATAGACGCGCCGGCGGGATTCCAACGCACGGCGTTACGATTCCTCTCATCCGGCTCGATCGTCTCGATCTGTCGCGTTGCGATGAGACGCTTGCGGTTCGGCGAATTGCGCTGGCCTTCGGACGAGTGGCGCCCGTGCACGATCAGCGCGGCCGCATCGAGCTTGGCTTCGAAGAAGCGCTTGTCTGCCTCTACGATCAATTCGGGCGGCTGGTTGCCTTGCGCGTCCGCGAGCATGCCGTCAGAGGAGACGATCGCACAACCTTCGAAATGGAAGTCGGCCACGAGGCTGGTGTCCTGTTTCTGACGCTCGCACTGAATGGGATCGCGGCAAGGTTGATCGGAACGTCAAAAGCGCCGCACTAATTGGAAAGCCTTACGGCGCCGTCGAGCTGCCGCGCAATCGCAGTAACGACGCGAGTGTCCGTCGGCTCGACGCGTTCAGCGAACACATCGACAATATGGCCGTCACGGCCAATCAGGTACTTGTGGAAATTCCAGCGGGGCAGGTCCCTTGGACGCTCCGTCGCTGCCCATTTGTAAAAGGGGTGTGCATTTGGCCCGCGAACGTCAACCTTCGCCGCCATGGGAAACGACACGCCGTACTGATGATGCGCAGTCTCGGTGATTTCCTTCTCCCCGCCGGGTTCCTGATTGCCGAAGTCATTTGAGGGAACGCCAATGACGACGAGCCCGCGCGCACCGAACTTCGTCCAGAGCTCCTGCAGGCCCGCATATTGCGGCGTGAAGCCGCACAGCGAGGCCGTATTGACGATCAAGAGCGGTTTGCCTGTGTAGTCGGCAAGGTTGATCGGCTCGCCCTGCAGCGATTGGAAGGAAAAACCGTATGCGGTGCGGGTGCTCATGGCGGGTTGTCCGAACGCTGGCGACGCCGCGCTCGCGAGCATCAACCCCAGCAACTGCCTGCGACTGAAGATCATTTTAGGTCGTCCGGACCGATAGGAACGGCATCGGGCACGAGTGAGCTAAATTTGACGCTCACACCAGCATTGAAGGCCCGCCTGCGAGCGTTAAAATCAGGAGATGAGTGTCCCTCCAAATGCCGCGATTTGCAAACGGCAATCGTCTGGTTCCGTGCGGTTGCGCGGCGCGCAGGTCGGCATCACGCAGAATTGCAGCCGCAGGCCGGCTGCACGGGGCCTGGCCTGCGCCACGCAGCGTCAGGCCAGCTTGCTGTCGGCGAACCGAAAAATTAGCGCAGCGGCACGATGAAGTCGGTGCCCTTGCCGGTTTCCCAACCGTTCAGGCCGTGATCAGAGATCAGCAGTGAACCGCCGGGCGTAATGATCGACGCGATCTTTGCAATTGCTTCGTCCGGAATCGTGATGCGATCCAGCGCCTCCGACGCATTGAGCGGCGCGATCACTGTCGACTGAGCGGGGACCGGGGCAGCTTTGGTCCCGCGTCGTGCCTCGCGCTTGGGCGCGGATTTGCGGGGGACCTGCGGCAGTGAGACGACGGACCAGCGCAGCGCAGTGGTGTCGGCCTTGTCGCCGCGCGCCGTGAAGACGTGCGTGCCGAGCGGACGATCCGCGTCGGCGATTTCGACCGGCGTATCGAAGATGGGCTCGTATCCGTGGCGGATGTAGAGCTTCTTGTCCTTGCGGCTGATGAACACCGCGATGTGGTTGTGGCTACGCGAAGTGCTGGCGGGCGCAGGCTTGGCCGGCGCAGGCATTGCACTGGGCGTTATGATATCGGCGGGCCTAGCGATCTCCTGCGCGGGTTCGGCGACGTCAGCCGAGGCTGCAGCGGCGGATTTGGTCGGGGCCGACTTTTCCTTCGCCTTTGGCTCGGTCGATTGCGCTGTCGCGACGGAGATGAGTTCGGCCGGCTTCTCCGTCGCGTCCGCGAACTTGGTTTCGGCAGCGGCTTCAACCTCGGCTTCGACTGTCTGTGGACCGTCGGCCATGGTGTTGCTGCCGGCCGTGGTCGGCTCGTTATATCCTTCAGTAGTCTTGGTTTCAGTATCCCGCGCTTCGGTATCCTTGGCCTCGGCGTTCTTGGCCGGCGTTACGTCCGACAGCGTTCCCTTGATACCTGTCATTGTACCGCGTGCGTCCGCCGTGCGCTGTTGCGCCATCGCTGCGCGATCCGATTTGGAAAGGGCGGTTTCGGCGACAGTGACTGGCGTGGGCGCACCCGACATGGTCGGCAGCGGCACCATCCTTGCGACCAGCTTGGGATGCGAAAAGTCCATTGGCGAGGCGTCGCCCGGCGCGACGATGACGCGTGTGCCCATCTTCGTCCACGTCCACAGCCGCGATGCGAACTCGTTCGGCAGGCGAATGCAGCCGTGCGACGCGGCATAGCCGGGTAGCGGGCCGGTGTGGAGCGCGACCCCTGACCAGGTGATGCGTTGCATGTAGGGCATCGACGCTCCGTAAAGGTTGGAGACGTGATGACGGTTCTTCTGGATGATACTGAAGACGCCGTAAGGCGTCGGATTCGTTTTCGTGCCCGTAGAGACGGGCGCTTCGGCGAACAACCCGTTCGAGTCGTAAACCTTGACGCGTTGCCTTTCGACCGAGACCGCAATGACGAGCGGTCCGACCGGCTTTGCGGCCTTGTTCGCTACCGCTGCAGCTTTGTCTGCTGCAGCTTCGGCCGGATCGGTCGCGCGCTTAACCTTGGCGCGCCTCGGCTTGCTGGATCGCGGCGCGTAGGAGCGCGGCTCGTACTCGGGTTCGTACTGCGGCGCGTGGTAGCGCGGCCTGTAGTAGTCAGACGGGCCCCAGTTCCAGTACATCTGGGCATTGGCGGCCTCCGGCACGGCGAACAGTGCAGCCGCGGTCATCAAGCAGATGCGACGCGCCCGCAGTGTGGTCAATGGTGCCGGTGAATGCTCTACAGGTGCGCGGCTAAACTGATGACTGCCGCCGACAAGATACTGCCCGCTCAAGCCCCAAATCCTTCCATGCCGATCCAAACGGTTAACGCACCATTTGAATCCTTTGCTCGCGGCCCAATCCTTTGGCCCAATCCTTTGGCCCATGAGTGTCTGACAGAGGTAAAGGGTTCATGAGCACGCTTCAGGATTTAGGCCGCGCACGCTGAAAATGCCACAAGCACTCTATATGTTGACTAACGGTTGGTCAGTTGCCTTCGAACATCTCGCTTCAAAGGCGGTTTTGCCATGCCTACATAGGCCTTTGTGGGTTTCTTGGAGCAAAAGATGAGCGTTCTGACAGTTCGAGGCGGCGTTTTCCGCCGCCTTACTTGTGCCGCGGGGCTGTGTGCATTGCTGTTTGCGACGGCCGGATCGATCGCCCATGCCGCAGACGAGCCCGATTTGATCTTCCGCCGCTCCACGGTGTTCAAGTGGCTGTCGCCCAACGACAAGCTTGGCACCTATGGTATCGATGACCCCGACGTCGAGGGCGTGGCATGCCACTTTACGGTGCCGGAGAAGGGCGGGTTTAAAGGCTGGCTTGGACTTGCGGAGGAGGTCTCGGACATCTCGCTCGCCTGCCGGCAAGTCGGCCCGATCCGGTTCAAGGCGAAGTTCGAGCAGGGCGATGATATGTTCCGTCAGCGGCGGTCGCTGCTCTTCAAGAAGATGCAAATCGTGCGCGGGTGTGACGTCAAGCGGAATGTGCTGGTCTATATGGTCTATTCGGACCGGATCATCGAAGGCTCTCCGAAGAATTCGACATCGTCGGTGCCGATCATGCCGTGGGGCGCGAATGACAGCGTTCAAAAGTGCGCTGACTACGTGACGAACTAGTATCGTAGCTCAAAATTCGCTCCATCGCCTGCCGCGAATCTAAGCAGCGAACTTCTGAGCCCTAGGGACGCTAGAATCATAACTTTGCCGGTGGCTTTATCAAATCCTAAGTTTGCTCTGTGGGTGCCGCGAAAAGTGGCGAGCTTCGGATTCTGGACACTCGTGTTCTAGCGCGGGCATTGCGCAGAGCTCTCGGGTTGGGTATTGGGCGGTTTGCGTCTGAGTTGGGCGCATTTGATTGGGGGATAGTTTTGGCGACGCTTTACCTGGTGCGGCACGCAAAGCCGGCGTCGGCCTATGGCGATTCTCTCGATCCCGGCCTGGATGAGGTGGGCGCAGCGCAAGCGGTCAGGGCTGCGGAGGAGTTGCAGGCCCTGCCCAATCGTCTTCCGCTTTACACCAGCCCGCTGCGTCGCTGCCGCGAGACTGCGCGGCCGCTGGCGGAGGCCTGGGGCGTGCAGCCGATCGTTCTCGCCGAAATCGGTGAGGTGCCTTCGCCGCCGCTATCGCTCAAGGAGCGGCAGGAGTGGCTGCGCAAGGCCATGACATCCGACTGGGCCAATCTGCAGGCGACTGCGCCGGCCGGCTCGCCGGATTACGCCGCCTGGCGTTCGACGTTGCTCGACGCGGTACGTGCCATGGCTGGCGACGCCGTGATCTTCAGCCACTTTATCGCGATCAACGTTGTGGTCGGGGCAGCGGTCAACAGCGAACAGGTCTTAAGTTTTCGTCCTGACCACGCATCGGTCACGATCGTCGATGTCAGCGAGGGTGACATCGCGATCCGCGCGCTCGGGCGTGAGGTCGGATCCGGCGAGGCCGGCGTGCTGCTCGGGCGCTAATGCGGCGCAATCGTTCATTGGCCGACTCGATGTTTGAATCACCAGGTCACTGACCGAGCAATGTCCTCTGAGTATGTCGAGTATGTCGCCGCTGCGCGCGGACGACATATTTCGTCGCGTCGAGGAAACCGTTTTGCTGAACTGACGCAGAAATCCGGAAACCGTGCGAGCGTATCAAGTCGCACGACGTCATAGGCGTTCAGCCTTCCGGACAAAAAGCAAATGCCGAACATTTTAGCCGCAGCAGCCGTAACCGCCGCAATCATGGCCGGCAGCGCCCAAGCCGCGCCCCCCGCTCCAACCGTGATGGAGCGCGATCTGTTCGTATCGGTCTGTGCGCCGCGCATGAGCGCGCGGATGGCGAAGCAGCCTGAGGTCGTCTGCGGCTGTCTGCACGACAACGCCGTTTCCCGCGAGCAGGACACCGAGCTTCGCATGGCGCTCATCCGCGGCGTCTCGGAGACCGGCGTTCCGAGCATCCAGTACGCATGGGTTCCGGGTCGGTCGCATGAACGTGTGGTCGAGGCGCTCGACAAGATCGCGGCGCCCACACTCGCCTGCATGTTTGGCTCGCGCTAGGCATCCAAGATGCGCGTCCCTCAGGTGCGCTCTCTCGACGCGCCCGATCTAATGCGCGACCGACTTTGAAAATACGTTGATGGTGATGACGCCGGCGATGATCAACGCAAGGCCTACCAGCGCCGGGGTGTCGAGCTTCTGGCCGAACCAGACAAGGCCGATCAGAGCAATCAGCACGATCCCAAGCCCGGACCAGATCGCGTAGGCGATGCCGACCGGCATGACGCGAAGCGTCAGCGATAGGAAATAGAACGACGCTGCATAGCAGACGGCTGTCAGCAGCAGCGGCTTCGGCTTCGTGAACTGCTCGGACGCCTGCAGCGCAGAAGTTCCGATCGTCTCGAGAGCTACGGCCGTCAGGAGGTAAAGATAGGTCCCCATCGTCTGCCCTTTGAAAGAATCGAAAATTGCGAACTGGTCCTTGAATAGGGCGGCTCCGCCGGTTCGCCAACTGGAGTTATCCTGCAATCTCGTTACAGTCGGTCATCAAATGGTCAGATAGTCGCGTGCCTCACGACGGGCGCCGGCCCGCGGCATCGACGAATACAAGAAGCACCGAGAGCACAACTGTGGACGAAACGAGCAAGACCGATCAGGCGAAATGGGCGCGATGGCGGGCGGTCGCCAATCTCTATCATGCCTTCTTCACGGGACTGATCCTGACTGTGGTGACACGACGCGGTGTGCCGGCCGCGGAGGAATTCGTCTTCCGTGTTTTCCGCCGCCAGCAGGAGGAACGCTTTCTCGCGGGCCTGGAGAAACTCGGCTTGAGCAAACTGCCGCCGGCGGTTGCCGCCGCGCAATATCACTATCTGTCCAATTGGATCGGCGGCGTGTTCGTCGAATACATGTACGAGAGTGACCGCAAGGCCTGGATCCGCTATCCGCCGCCGCGTTGGATCTGGCAGGGCACGGCGATCTGCGGCATCCCCATGGAGGTCTCGCGTGCCATGCTGCGGGGCTGGCACGCCAACAACGGCGTCGCGCTGCGCAACCTTAAGCTCGGCTTCGTCTGCACCAAGCAGACCGTGGACGTGCAGGATGGTCTAGAAGGCTACTACTACGAATACGATCGCGATCTCGGCGTAGACGAGCGGCTGGTGTTTGCGCGCCATCTTGAAGCACCACCATTCGATCCCGCGCGTGCGCCGGCGCTGCCGGTCGACGCGTGGCCAAAGCCGCGGCTGGAGAAGGCTTATCGCAACTACGCGATGGAGTATGTGCGAAGCGCGGCGCCGGTCATGGTGCAATTGTTCGGCGCCGAGGATGCGGGCCATCTGTTGCACAGGACCGCAAAATTGATCGGTATGCAGTTCTTCCCCGAGACCGCAGCGGCATTTTCCGAAGCCGGTTCGTCGTCCTTCAAGGCGGTTGATTTTGCAGCGTTTCTGTCGGCGGTCCTGAGCGCACAGGATGACCGGTCGACGGCTGACGAGCAGCGCGGAGTGTTTGCCGTCACCCAGCACGGCTGGCGGCTGATGATCGACGTGGCCGACTACCATCCTGCCTGCGGGCAGGTTCTGACGGGCCTGTTCGAGGGGCTGGCAGCGGCTTCCGGTCGGAACATCGGCCTGGCTGCCCATGTTCCGGCAGTCGGACGTGCCTCAGACGCATTTGTATGGACCGTTCGCCAGCGCTAAGGTTCACCTTGGGTGGACAGAGTTGGGCGAACGGACCGTATGGACAACGGCCTGTATTTCGTGCGCGTCGAGCCGGCCGGCGGGGGCAGGGCGGAGAACGGCGGCGTGCTGGTTCTGCGCGACGGCCGGATCCTCGGCGGTGATGCGTTTTTTTACTATGTAGGCACCTACAGCGGCGCTGATGGACGCTGGACGGGCGAGTTTTCGACCCGGCAACACACCCGTAGCGAGCTTGCCAAGCCGGCTTTCGGGGCCAAGGAAGTCGCTGTTGCTTTCTCGGGCACGTATACGCAGGGGACAGCCGAGGTTGAGGCGACCTGCGACCACGGCGGCTATCGGCTCGCGCTGCGCAGGATTGCAGATGCCTGACGCCCATGCGCTGGCGGGGGTGCAGCACGTCTGCGCCTTGGGTTAGACAGCGTCGAAAGCAAGGCCCGTTGAGAGGCCGGGTCGGGTCAGCCGCAAGCGATGTCACGAAGCGAAACGCGCGAAAAGCGCCCCGAGCAGGCTCCGGCCGATATGGATGGCCTGCCGTGGGAGCAGCGGCGGTGGGCTATCCTTGCCGTTGCCATGGCGGTGGCGATGAGTTCGCTCGACGGCTCGATTGCCAATGTCGCGCTGCCTACGATGGCCGCCGATCTCAAGGTCACGCCGGCGCAGATCGTCTGGGTCGTCAACGCGGTGCAGATTGCCATGGTGGCGACGCTCCTGCCGCTCGCCGCGCTCGGCGAGATCGTCGGCCACCAACGCATCTACTATGGCGGCTTGATTCTGTTTGGCATCGGCGCAGTCGGCTGCGCTTTCGCCCACTCGTTCGAGATGCTGGTGTTCGCGCGGCTGATCCAGGGGCTCGGCTCGAGCGGCATGATGAGCGTCAACTCGGCGTTGATCCGCTTCATCTGGCCGAGGCGGATCCTCGGGCGAGGCGTCGGCGTCAATGCGATGGTCGTGTCGACTGGCATCACCATGGGGCCGACCGTCGCCTCCATCATTCTGTCGGTCGCGCCATGGCCATGGCTGTTTGCGGTCAACATCCCGTTCGTGGTGGTCGCACTCATTCTGTCGGTCCGCGTGCTGCCGCGGATGCCGCGCGCACCGCATAAGTTCGATTTCCTCGGCGCAGTGCTCGCTGCGGGCTGCATGGGTCTGTTGGTTTTCGCGCTCGGTAGCGCTGCACGCGATCAGTCGTTGCTCGCCACCGCTGGTGAGTTGGCCGTGTCGGCAATCTGCGGCGTGTTGCTGATCCGCAGGCAGAAGGATCATCCGGCCCCGATGATCCCTGTGGATCTGTTCAAGATTCCGATGTTCGCGTTGTCGGTGATGACGGCGATCTGCTCATTCGCGACGCAAGGGCTTGCCTTCGTCTCGCTGCCGTTTCTCCTGATCGGATCGCTCGGCCGTTCGCAGGTGGAGACCGGATTCCTCATCACCCCCTGGCCAGTGGTCGTTGCGATCATGGCGCCGATCGCCGGCTTCCTGTCCGATCGCTATCGCGTCGGCCTGCTCGGCGGCATCGGCCTCGCGATCCTGAGCTGCGGCATGGCGATGCTCGCGACCATGCCGACCGATGCCAACGTGTTCGACATTGGTTGGCGCATGGCGCTGTGCGGATGCGGATTCGGCTTCTTCCAGTCGCCCAACATGAAGGCGCTTCTGCTTTCGGCGCCAGCGTCGCGCGCGGGTGGGGCGAGCGGCATGGTAGCGACCGCGCGGCTGAGCGGGCAGACGATCGGAGCTGCGCTTGCGGCTTTCTGCTTCAGTGTTGGTAATGGCAAAGGCCCGGTTCTCGCTCTCTCGATCGGCGTTGCATTCGCCGCGGTCGGCAGCGCGGCAAGCTTCCTGCGGCTGCGCTACAGCAAGGATGGGCCCATCGTGATCTGATCAAATATCTCCTCAATTTCCGCGGGAGCGGATACGCTCCGAGCGCCGAGGCCACCAGCGGAACTATTTGGGGTTGAGCGACGGCGGCAAGCTGGCCCTGTCGCATCATTTGGGTGAAAAAATTGTCCACAGGCTTCCTGGGCTGTTGGCCACGGCCGAAATGGGTCTAAAATCGGCACCTTAAGTGGGGGAGACGATGACGGGACCGCTCATCTCGAAACGCTTGGTATTCCATTTCGGTGGCTACCATCCCGACATGCCGCCAGAAATCTCGCATCGACGGTTCGCGCGGGAGTTGAGCCGATTTGAGAAGACCTGGTCGGCGAAAGCATCCGTGTCACCAGCCATCATCGACGCTGACAAGGCGATATGGGATGTGACGACGACAGGCCCCAATTGGCGTGTCGACTCGCGCCACTGTCTGGCGCGTTGGGATGACCTCGTTGAAACGTTCGCTCGTCAGCCTCAGTGGCGACGGATTCCGCTCGGCCAGCTCGCGTTTCTTGATTTTGCTATGACCGGCACGCTCTGGCGCTACTTTCGCGCCAACTGGCGTTATGCGCTTTTCTTCCTCTACCCATTTCTGATTTTCGACGCCTTTGTTGTGGCCGCCTGGTTCGCGGGTGGATTTTTCGCGAGAGCGACCGACGCCCTGCCGATCGGGATAGCCGCCGGGCTTCTGATCTTCGTCGCATTGATGCGAGGGCCGGGGCGATGGTTCAAGCTTGGCACGCTGTTCGACGATTGGATATTTTCCCGCGCGTACATCAGGGAGAAAGATTCGATCCTGGAACGAAGGCTCGATACCTTCGCCAGCCAGATCGTTGCCGCAGTGCGTCGCTCGGACTGCGATGAGATCGTTGTTATCGGCCACAGCCTTGGAGCCGTGCTTGCTGTTGACGTCTTGGACCGTGCACTGAAGCTGGGCGCGGCGCCGGGCAAGGGCACCGCCAAAGTGACCTTCGTGTCGATCGGTTCGTCCATTCTCAAGATAGGGCTGCATCCGCGGGCGGCTCGCTTCCGCGCGGCGCTGGAGCATGTTGCCATGACTCCCGGCCTATTCTGGGGCGAATATCAGGCGCGAACAGACGTGATGAATTTCTACAAGACCGATCCGATGCGCGAGATGGGGTTGAAGAGCAATGGCGGGCCGGTCGTGCGCCTCGTCAAGCTTAGGGAAATGCTCGAGCCGGCAACCTACCGGCGCATCCAGCATAACTTCTACAGGGTGCATTGCCAGTTTGTCAGCGGCAACGATCGGCGCAACGCTTACGACTATTTCATGCTGTTGTGCGGGCCGCTCTCGATAGAGCGCCAGATCAACCTTCCAAACGGCGCGGCTTCATCGATTGACGCAAACGGCGCGTTGTTCGCAGCGCCCTCGTATGAGGACCGCGCGCCTGAACCGGCATTTGCGGTTCAGCAATGACCCCGCTGCTTGCGAAATCCATCTTCGTGTTGCTCGCGGTCGGCTGGTTCATCATCCGCTTTCCCTACGCACGCCGCTCGCGCAGCATGCGCGTTGTTCGCAGCGCCCGCGGCGCCCGCGAGATCGCGCTGCTGCTCACATCGCTCACTGGCCTAGGTATTCTGCCCTTCGTCTACATCGCGACAGGGTTTCCTCGCTTTGCCGCCTATCCCTTTGGGCCGGCGCAAGCCTGGATCGGTCTTTTCGTGGCCCTGGCGTCGCTTGCGATGTTTCGGCTGACCCACCGCGCGCTCGGACGCAACTGGTCCGTCAGCCTTGATGTGCGCGAAAACCACGAACTCGTCACAGATGGCATTTATCGTCATCTGCGACACCCGATGTATACCGGCTTCTGGCTTTGGGCCATCGCGCAAGCGTTGCTGCTGCCCAACTGGATCGCCGGTTTCGCCGGGCTTGTCGGGTTCGGCATCCTGTTTTTTGGTCGAATCACTAAGGAAGAGGAAATGATGCTGGAAAGCTTCGGCGACACCTACCACGAGTACATGTCCCGAACTTATCGCATTGTTCCGGGGGTGTTTTGACGCGCGAGGGCGTTTTGGTCGGCCGCTAATGCGTCATTTGCGCCACACTTCGCGAAAACGATGAAGCTGTCCCGGGTGCCAAGTGTGCTTATGATTGTTTGGTAACTACCGGTAGCATATCTTGGCGATTGGGGCAGGAATCAAGTGCTCTGGGTCCAGCAACTGATACAAGGAGATTGCTTGTGCTTAAGGTTCTGATGACAACAACTGCATCGCTCGTCATAGCAGGTGCCGCCGTGGGTACCGCCGCTGCTGCTGACCTGCCGCGTGCACAGCCGGTGTACGAGCAAGCCCCAGTCGGCAAAATGCCGATCGGCAAGACTCCAATCGGCAAGACCCCGGTTGGCAAGGCGCCAGTCGGCAAGGCTCCTGAGCCGCTCGTTCGCAGAGGCTAATTCGTCCCTGCATTGGTGGGGGGCGGTGCGCCCCCTCCATCCCTTATACGAGAGGATTTCTGCCCCGCACTCTTCCAAGAGTGCTTCGGGCAGAGGATTTTGCGTTGACTGGTTAACGGATCGCGATTGGGGGTAACCGTGCGGGAAACTCTGGGGAAGAGGAGTCGCTTCGGTGTCGTGGCAATCCTTTGCGGGCTTTCGATCTCGGTAGGGATCGACGTTCAAGAGAGCCATGCGCAGCAGCTGACGGCACGCACGGAAACCGAGAAGTCGACGCAAGGTGTGAACCTCGCGTCAACCACCCCTGCAACCAGACCGGCTCGTAAGCCATCATCGGCGCAGTATCCGTACTATGTCGATTTCCGGTCACGGACGGCGGCTTCGTACGGCCACGCCTTCGTCTGGTATGGACGGACGAGTGAGCGAAAGGTTGAAGTTGCCGGCCTGCATCCGGCGGGGGAGAGCGCGGTGCCTTACGTTATCGGGCACGTGTTGCCGGTTCTGTCTGAAACCGGCGCCAGTTACGGCGACCTGGATGAACAGTATCTCACCGCCAACTATCGGGTCTATCTGACCAAGGCCGACGGCGAGAGAGTCTTTGCCTACATCAAAGAGCTGCAGAAAAGTTCGCCCGTGTGGAACGCCATGACATTCAACTGCACGGCGTTCATTGGACGAATCGCCAGCTATATGGGCTTGAAGACCCCGTATACGCACCTGCTGGTTCCGGAAGACTGGGTCAATAATCTTCGGGAAATCAATGGTGGCCGCAACACGGTGCAACTGCCACCTGAGCGATAACGCTCTAGCGATAACACTCCAGAGTGTGGTGAGATTTGGTTGGCAGCATCACTGCCAACGTCTCGATGTCGTCCCCATAGCCATTCGAAGAACGGCGTCGCTTCGCTCGCCGCTCGCCTATGGCAAAGCAGAGCGGCCAATGATCACAGTGTTTATTGTCGACTGCTGCGTCGGCTACTGACGTAGTCGCAGGACCAAAAACCTAGGCGCGGCGGATCGCCCGCGAGGGCTTGCGCTCGACGACGACAGCGCGCTGGTTGCCTGACGGAATCGATACCACGCGGCCGGTGCGGGCGGCCTTGCGAGCCTCCTTGAGGATCGTCGCGAGCACGGCGTCGACTGGCGTGCCGGTCAAATCGGAAGCGAATTCCGCCTGTTGCTGGACATCATCGGTAACGCCCTGAGCTGCGAAAATGGCTTCCGCAAGCGTCGGGGGCTCGACGCGCACGCGCCGCGTGCCCTGCTTGGTTTTCCATTCCACGCTCATCGCCTGACCTTTCGAAGATTCTCTGCGCCGCATTTAGGCTAAGTTTTTCGCCGTACAATGAACAAAGTGACGCATCAACGCTGCCATGCGTTATATCGGACGATCATCGGCCCGTTCGGTACGATTGTTGGTCTCGATAAGCACGATTGATGCCATTTCGTGCATCTTTTCGCACCACTATTGAACGAATTGATGAAGAACGGGCTCTACACGCTTCATATCGAGATGCTGGATGGCGTCGCAGGCCGCAACGGGGGCGTCATGGTCCTGCATGACGGCACCATCCGCGGGGGCGATTCGTATTTCTATTACACCGGGTCGTACAGCTTTGCGGATGGCAGGTGGAAAGGCGAGCTGATCAGCAACGAGCACACGCCGACGACGGCAGGCAAGTATCCGGTGTTCGGCGGCCGCGAGGTCGGGATTGGCTTTTCCGGTACCTACAGCGACGAGGGCGCCGAGGCGCTCGCGACCGCGCTCTCTGGCAAACGCAGCATTCGCTTTCGTGCGGTGATGCGGAAGCTCGTGGAGGCCTGAAAGGCCGCGGGAGGAACTTTTCGGGCTTGGACAGCGTTCGTGAGCCGCTGAAGGAATTCCCATGCAATCGCTCCTCGACATGCCGGACAGTTTTCGCGTGCTGCCGCATTTCGTGGCGCTGGCGGTCGCTTATCTGCTGGCGTTGCCAATCGGCTGGAATCGCGAGAAGGAGGAGCGCAGCGCAGGGTTGCGCACATTTCCCCTGGTGGCGATTGCAACCTGTGGCATCGTGCAGGCGACCGAGCATATGTTGCAAGGCCATCCCGAGGGGACCGCGCGCATCATCGAGGGCTTGATGACCGGCATGGGCTTTATCGGCGGCGGTGCGATCCTCAAGAATGAGAACACTGTGCATGGCACGGCGACGGCGGCGAGCCTGTGGGCTACCGGCGCGACTGGTGTGGCGGTCGGACTGGGCGCCTACGACGTCGCAGTGATGATCTCGCTGTTCATCTTTCTCACGCTGTGGCTGCTTGCGCCGTTCAAGCAGGAGCCGAAGACCCCCAAGGATGGGAAGAAGTAGCGGCGAAATTTTCGCCGCCGTCACGTTCTGCTCGCGCCCTTGTTATCGGTATCCGGCTGGCGATCATTCCCATCAGACGTAACTCACACGGCGACCCACCGGGAGTGTACGTCATGAAGGATTTTATTCAGAGCCTGCCAGTCGTTGCAGTTGCTGCGACCATGCTCACCGCGACGCCGGGCCGCGCCGAGGTCGAGTATCCGTGGTGTGCGATCACCTCGATCGGCCAGTCGGGCATGCCCGCGTGCCTCTACTCGACGCTCGAACAGTGCCGGGCCTTCATCGGCGGACAGGCGGGCTTCTGCCAACCGAACGCGCGCCTTGTCGCCGCGCCTCGTACCGTAAAGCGCGGCGCCCGGTAGCTGACCTGTCTGGAGCGGAACGTGTGCTTTAACCTTCAGCGTCGTCGGGGCTTTGCGATCGCGGGAGTTCTTCGAACTCGTAGCGGTCGCGAATGTAAAAGTTGAAGAATTCTCCCTTCGACGGAGCCATTGCGAATTGCCGATATACTTGCGGCCAGACGTCGAAATAGACATAGCGCCGTCCC
The DNA here is from genome assembly GCF_031157255.1 of Bradyrhizobium sp. LHD-71. Lineage (GTDB taxonomy): Bacteria > Pseudomonadota > Alphaproteobacteria > Rhizobiales > Xanthobacteraceae > P52-10. Next base: position 88,952 of record NZ_JAVIFX010000017.1, read on the forward strand.
GTCACGAAGGTCACCTCTAGCGTGCGGCCGGAGGGACGGTACTCGATACGCCGAATGGCGCTTGAGTCGACGGACGGCATGGGCGAGCCTCTCGCGTGTCGTCCATTTAACGCCTCCGGGACGCCAAGGGTCCCTGCACAGCGAAACGAGAGATCTCGATGCCGAAGCGCAGCGCGGCGATCCTGATGTGGAAGCATGAAGGCGGGCACCTGCAGGTCCTGCTCGTTCATCCCGGCGGCCCGTTCTGGCGGAACAAGGATGAGGGCGCCTGGTCGCTTCCCAAGGGTGAGTACGATGACGGAGAGGACGCCCTTGCTGCCGCCAGACGCGAACTGGTGGAGGAACTGGGGCCGTCTGCAGCTCGCGCCGCGGAGCAGCCGACGAGCGCGTTCATACCCATCGGTGAGGTGAAGCAGAAGGCCGGCAAGATCGTCACCGCATTTGCCATCGAAGCCGACTTCGATGTGACGCAGTTCGTCTCGAACACCTTTGAGCTCGAATGGCCGCCGAAGAGCGGCCGGCGCCAGTCCTTTCCCGAGGCTGATCGGGCACAGTGGTTCACGCTTGACCAGGCGCGGACAAAAATCCTGCCTGGACAGGTTGAGTTGCTGTCACGCGCCGTCCAGCTTTCGGCGACGGTCGCTCGAGACATCTCTTAAGGCGTCGGGACGACAATCAACCGACTGGAAGGATCATGCCGGAACCCAAACAGAAGCGAGCCATGAGTCAGCCGGCGCAGATCGCAGGCCGATGCTTGTGCGGCGCGGTCCGCTTCGAGATCGATGCGCCGCCGTTCTGGGCCTGGCACGACCACACCCGGGCCACCCGGATGGCGCACGGTGCCGCCTATGCGACCTATGTCGGAAGCTGGTGCAAGCGCTTCCGGGTGACGGATGGGGCGGACCATATCACCCGTTACGAAGACAGGGAGGCGAACACGGTACGCAGCTTCTGCAAGCGTTGTGGCACGCCCATCGCCTACGAGCGTGCGCGATCGCCGCACATGATCAACATCCCGCGCGCACTGTTTGCAAGCCGCACCGGCCGCCAGCCGCTTTATCATGTAGGTATCGATGAGGTGCAGGAGTGGATCTACACCGGTGAGGCGCTGCGGCCGCTGAAAGGCTTCCCCGGCGTCGTGTGGGAGCGCCCGCGGAGGAAAAAGGCGAAGGAATTTCCGTTCGCGTGAATTTGCTCGACGAAACAAGGCAGTGTCTTCGACTCCTGTGAGATTGGAGGTCTGTTCCATGTGTTGGTTGAGTGCACAAAAAATAGACTTGTCGCTTCGCGCGAAGCTTCAGCCACAAATTTGCCCGAGCGTGGCGCGACACTTTGATGACGATCAAGTGACGGGGATGGGTCATGAAAGGGGCGAAGCTCGAACTATACGAGGCCGCGGTTAGACTGGCGCAGTCCGGCGAGATGGAAAACTGGCGAAGCATTCAGCAGTCGCTGGTCGGACAAGGTTTCACATACGCTCCTGACTTGCTAGATGACGACAGAATCCGTGCGGTTCTCGACATCTGCTGCGACCAAAGCCGCCGGCCGCACTAAAACGGCTCTCAGAACGAAATGCAGCGCGCGGAGCCTCGGTCAATGGGGAAGGTTTACGTCGCGGGCAGCATCAACATGGATGTCGTCGCCACGACGACTCGATATCCAAGGCTCGGCGAAACGGTGCCGGGCAAGGCGGTCGTGTTTCTTCCCGGCGGCAAAGGTGCCAACCAGGCGGTCGCGGCGGCGCGCCTTGGCGCACAGACTGCACTGATCGGCCGCCTTGGCCGCGACAGTTTCGGTGCGGACCTGAGGACATTTCTTGCCGGGCAGCGGGTCGACCTGCAGCACGTGCAGGAGTCCGAGAATGCGCCGACGGGCGTAGCCATGATCACAATTGCCGATCGGGACAATGCGATCGTCGTGGTAGCGGGGGCGAACGCAGAGGTCGGCTTGGCCGACATCGGCGGCCCGGTTCTGCGCCCGGGCGACGTACTGGTCAGTCAACTGGAAATCCCTCCGCAAACGATCGCAGCCTTCTTCGCCCGCGGTCGCAGCAGTGGAGCGCGAACGATCCTTAATCCAGCACCGGCTATCGAGATCGATCGCGGGCTGTTTGCGCTGGCTGATCTCGTGATTCTGAACGAGACCGAGCTTGCGACATTCGCGCACCGGCCACTGCAGGAAGAGGCTTCGCTGGCCGAGATCGCCGGCGCCGCAAGGGCTCTCAGAACTCATGTCGATCAGGTGATCTGCGTCACGATCGGTAAGCGCGGAGCGCTTGCCCTTGTCGGCGCGGAGACGTTCTGCCTTGCGGCGGGGGAAGTCGAGGTGGTGGATACCACAGGCGCGGGCGATTGCTTCACGGGCGCCGTCGCCGCCGAACTGGCGCGGGGACGACCGATCCGCGACGCGCTGCAGTTCGCTAACATCGCGGCGTCAATCTGTGTGCAGCGGATGGGAGCAGGCCCGTCGATGCCGAGCCTGGAGGAGGTGACGACGGCACAGGGCCGTCAGATCTGACAACCCCGCCAAACCGTCATCAGGCCGCGCCTGGTTCGGAACGAATTGCCGGGAACCGGCATTTTGTGAGTGGGAGCACGATCGTTCGAGGCCCATCATGCCCGACAGTTCCGATCTTATCCATAAGGCCGATGAACTGAAGCAGCAGGCAGAGCGCGAGCCTGATGCAAGGATTAGAGCGCGCCTTATACGCATGGCCGATCACTACATTCACCTCGCCCAGAGTCAGGCCTGGTCACGAGAGCATCCGGCGTCGGCTGCGGGGCTCGCCGACGTATTCGTCAAGCGCAACTAGGGTTCGTCAGCCGCTCGCCGTCGTGACGTTGCCATGAGGGTAGCGGCATGCGGCGACGGCCTCTCGCCGGCATCACCTCACCACCTGTCGCCAATAGACCGTGACGCCGCGCTCGCGTAAGCTGTGCGGCACTCAAAACAAAGACAGGCGCGTTCTGCTTGGAGACGCTGCCACGAATATTGGGGAGGACGTGCTTATGACATCTCGTCTGCGCTTCGGCATCTTTCTTGCGCCTTTCCATAAGCCTGGCATCAATCCGACGCTGGCCTTGCAGAACGATCTGGATCTCGTCGCTTGGCTCGATCGCCTCGGTTATGACGAAGCGTGGTTTGGCGAGCACCATTCTGCAGGCACGGAGATCAGCGCGTCGCCCGAAATCATGATCGCAGTTGCCGCCGAGCGCACGCGTCATATCAAGCTTGGCACCGGTGTCGTCAGCCTGTCGTACCACAATCCGCTATGGGTTGCAGAGCGCATCGTGCTGCTCGATCATCTCACTCGCGGGCGGGTGATGTTCGGTGCCGGACCTGGTTCGCTGCCGACCGACGGCATCATGATCGGGGTTTCTCAGACGGAGACCCGTGAACTCCTCGAGCAAAGCCTCGACGTCATCATGAGGCTGTTGAGAGGAGACGAACCGGTGACATTCAAGAACCAGCGGTGGGACCTGCGCGATGCGCGGCTGCATCTGCGTCCCTTTTCCGATCCGCTTTTTGACGCAGCCGTGGCAGCTGTGGCATCGCCCACCGGCGCCAAGCTTGCGGGGCGGCACGGCATCGGGCTGCTCTCGGTCGGCGCCACTACCGCAGCCGGCTTCGATGCGCTGGCGCTGCATTGGGATGTGCTGAACGAGGAAGCACGGGTGCACGGCAAGACGGTCGACCGTTCGAACTGGCGTCTCGTTGGCCCGATGCACTGTGCGGAAACCAAGGAGCAGGCGATTGCCGACGTGCAGTACGGCATCGAGCATTGGTTTCGTTACTTTCAGGCAGTTGCAGCTTTCCCGCAAATGGCTGTGCTCGGCGACAGCACCGCCGAGATGATCGACTTCATCAACCAGTCCGGCCTCGGCGTGATCGGAACGCCTGACGAGTGCGCAGCGCAGATCGATCGGCTCGTCAAGCAATCAAACGGCGGTTTCGGCTGTTACCTGCTGCTCGGCCACAACTGGGCGAACCAGCAGGCGACCGCCAAGAGCTTTGAGCTGATCGCCCGCCATGTGATGCCTCATTTCCAGGGCCACGCCAGGCCGACCCTCGACGCCGCCGAGCGCGCCCGCGCCGCGCGGCCTGAGCTTGCTGGCCTGCATGCCAAAGCCGTCGAGGCCGCCGGCGAGCGTTACGCCAAGGAGCGTGGGGCGCGAACGCGTTAGGCGTTCTCATCCGACCACCTCGCCGTAAGGCGCGGCTCGACGCGCGTCGCGCAGCGCCACGGCCCACCAGCGCAGGCGCGACAGCATCGTGGCCATCGCCTTGCGGGCTTCCTCCAGGTTCATCGGGTGGCCGTCGGTGCCGAACCTGTTCCACGGATCGGCGAAGCTCACGCAATCCCGGATCGTGACGGCGTGCAGTTCGGCGAAGACCAGCCGCAGTTGCTCGACAGCACGCAAGCCGCCTGAGATCCCGCCATACGAGACGAACGCTACCGGCTTTGCCTGCCACTCGCGATAGGCCGCGTCGAGCAGGAGCTTCAGCACGGCTGGATAGCCATGATTGTACTCGGGGGTGACAACGACGAATGCGTCCGCCGCGTCAAGCCGTCTGCCGAGATCCTGCAAGGCGACGCTGTTGTCCTGCTCATGGTGAGGAGACAGCTCGAACTGCCTTGGGTCGATCAGGTCCAGGGTGAAATCATTGCGACTCCAGATCTCGCCGCCCACCCAGTTCGCCACCGTGTCGCAGAAGCGGCCTTGCCGCGTGCTGCCGTAGATCAATGCCGCTTTGACCGGTGTCATCTGTCTGCCTCTCCATGGTTGCCGATGGGAGACATGCTGATAGAACCTCAAGTAAAGTTGAGGTCAAGAGGCAATTCTCATGGACAGGATCAATCAAGCCAAGATCAGCCGGGAGCTCACCGTCGGTGAGGTCGCCGCCCGCAGCGGCGTGGCGGTCTCCGCACTACACTTCTATGAGGCGAGAGGACTGATCCGCAGCACGCGGAACCAGGGCAACCAGCGGCGCTACCCGCGCGAAGTGTTGCGGCGGGTCGCCATCATCAAGGTGGCGCAGCGAACCGGGATGCCGCTGGCCGAGATCCATGACGCGTTGTCGGCGCTGCCGGCGGGACGCACGCCGACTGCTGCGGATTGGCGTCGTCTGTCGGCCAGATGGAAGGCGCATCTGGATGATCGCATTGCCAGGCTCAGCCGGCTGCGCGACCAGCTCAACGATTGCATCGGCTGCGGCTGTCTGTCGACCGCGGCATGTCCCTTACGCAATCCTCATGACTCGCTTTCGGAGCAGGGACCGGGACCGCGGCTGCTTGATCCGGCTTGAGAGCTGCAGTTGGGGCACGGCTCTTCGGACGCTTCGCGGCACCGGGAGTGTCGTCGCGCGTGCTCGATCAAACGAGCAACGGATTCGTATGCTTGCAAGCCAGCTGCGTTGGATCCCGTCGGACGAGATGCGCTCGTGCCGTCAGATCGCGAATATGGCCGGCGGAACGTGCGTGCTCCGTGCCTTCGTCAGCAGATTACGCCACCCGTTCTCCGGCCAGGCGTCGATATGCGGCGAGCCGATCCGCGTAAGGCGGTGGGCGGCCTGTGGCGATATCCGGCGGCGCGGCGCCGAGTTCGGCGGCGAAATGGCAGGCGACGCGGTGACCGCCACCGAAGTCGGTCAGTGCCGGCTCTTCGTTGCGGCACCGGTCCTGGACATACGGACAGCGTGTGTGAAACCGGCAACCGGACGGTGGCGCCAGCGGGCTTGGGATGTCGCCTTCGAGTAGCGTTCGCGTGCGTGTCAGGGTCGGGTCGGCCACCGGCACGGCCGAGAGCAGTGCACGGGTATAGGGATGGCGCGGCATGGCGTAGAGCGCGCGTTTGGGAGCGAGCTCGACGATCTTGCCAAGGTACATCACGGCGACGCGGTCGCTGATGTGCTTCACCACGGCGAGGTCATGGGCGATGAAGATGTAGGCGAGGCCGAACTGGCGTTGCAGGTCCTGCAGCAGGTTGATCACCTGTGCCTGGATCGACACGTCGAGCGCCGAGACCGGCTCGTCGCAGACGACCAGCTTTGGCCGCGACGCGAGCGCGCGCGCAATGCCGATGCGCTGACGCTGTCCGCCGGAGAACTCGTGCGGATAGCGTAACGCATGCCAGGGCGAGAGGCCGACGGTCGACAGCAGGTCTTCGATCCTGCGCCGCAGCTTGGCACCGCTCGCGAGGTCGTGCAGGCGCAGCGGTTCGGCCAGAATGTCGCCCACGCTCATGCGCGGGTTGAGCGAAGCGTAGGGGTCCTGGAAGATGATCTGCATGTCGCGGCGAAGCGTGCGCAATGCCTCACGGTCGGCAGCACGCACATCACTTCCCTGAAAGCGGATCTCGCCCGCGGTCGCCTCGATCAGGCGCAGCAGAAGCCGGCCGGTCGTGGACTTGCCGCAGCCGGATTCGCCGACAAGCGCCAGCGTTTCGCCGGGATGCAGGTCGAAGGACAGTCCATCGACCGCCTTCACCGCACCGACGGCGCGCCGCAGTACAATTCCCTTGGTGACCGGGAAATGCTTGGCAAGGCCTGTGACCTGGAGGAGGGGCTCGCTCATGAGGCTCTCTCAAGGGCGGGCAGCGCCAGCTCGAGCGGCGTCTTCCAGCAGGCACTGCGGTGGCCCGGCTTGATCTCGATCAGGGGCGGTGCTTCGTGGCGACATCGCGCGTCGGCCAGCGGGCAGCGCGGATTGAAACGGCAGCCCGTTGGCATGGCATAGGGATTCGGCACCATGCCGCGGATCGCGACGAGGCGTTCCTCCTCACCCTGCAGCTTGGGGATCGAGCCGAGCAGGCCGAGCGTGTAGGGGTGCTGGGGGTCGCCGAACAACTCCCTGACTGGTGCCTCCTCGACGATGCCTCCGGCATACATCACCAGGACACGGTCGGCGAGCTCGGCGATAACGCCGAGATCGTGGGTGATCAGCACGATCGCAGCGCCGGTGCGTGCGCGCAGGTCGCGCATCAGATCCAAGATCTGGGCCTGAATCGTGACGTCGAGCGCGGTGGTCGGCTCGTCGGCGATCAGGATCTTGGGATCGCAGGCCAGCGCCATGGCAATCATCACGCGCTGGCGCATGCCGCCGGAAAGCTGGTGCGGATAGTCGTCGATGCGCGTCTCGGGAGACGGGATGCGCACCAGGCGCAACATCTCGAGGGCACGCTCGCGCGCCTCGGCGCGCGAGATGCTGCGGTGAAGCTGGATGGTCTCGATGATCTGCTCGCCGACGGTATGGACCGGGTTGAGGCTCGTCATCGGCTCCTGGAAGATCATGGCGATGTCGTTGCCACGGATCTTGCGCATCGCGTCTTCCGACAGGGGCAGGAGATCGCGGCCGTCGAAACGGATTTCGCCCGCTGCGACGCGGCCTGGCGGCGAAGGCAGCAGCCGCATGATCGACAGGGACGTCACCGACTTGCCGCAGCCGGATTCGCCGACGATGCCGAGCGTCTCGCCGCGTGCGACACCGAAGCTCACACCATCGACCGCCCGCACGACATTGCCGCCGGAGCGAAACTCGGTGACCAGATTGCGGATTTCGAGCAGGGCGTTCATGCGTGTTCCTTGGACGTGGCGCCGCGAAGGCTGTGGCGGGCATGTCCGCTTTCGGACACGGTGATGCCAACCATCAATGCACTGGCCGGCTCTGCGGAAGCCGCTCCTTCTTCGTGATCACTGGCGGCGCCATCTGCTCAGCGGTCCGGCGCGCCCAGTCGCGCTGCGGAACGGTTGCCATGCGTCGCCGCTGGCCCTCGACCAGGCGATCGGTCTCGGCCTCGATGTCCACGGTGAGCACCTTGCCGCTTTTCACCACCTGCACGCCGTCGATATAGACGTCGCGGACGGCGCGCTCACTCGCCGAGTAGATCAGGCTGCGCAGCGGCTCATAGGCCGGCTGCATGTAGGGGTGGCTGAGATCGACCAATGAGAAATCGGCCTTGCAACCGGCGGCGATGCGGCCGAGATCGGGCCGCCGCAGGATCTTGGCGCCGACGATGGTGGCGGCCTCGAAGGCATGCCGCGTCGTGCCCATCTTGTAGTTGCCGGTGAGGATGCGTGCGACGTAGCAGGCGAGCCGCATCTCGTCGATCATGTTGTGCGGAAACGTATCGGTGCCGAGCCCGACCGGGATGCCCGCGTTCATGTAGCGGCCGATCGTGTTGAGTGCGATACCGCGCCGCGCGAACACCGTCGGGCAATGCGCCACGGCCGCGCCTGAATCCCGCAACCGCGCGAAATCGTCGCTGTGAGGCCAGTGGATCTGCGGATGATCGTTGAGGAAGATGCCGTGGCCGATCACCAGGTCCGGTCCCAGCACGCCGATCTGGTCGAGCCACTCGACCGGCGTCTTGCCGTGCCGGCGCACCATCTCGTTGAATTCGACGATCGCCTGGCCCGCATGCGTCTGCAGCGGAATATTGCGCCGCTGCGCTTCCGCGAGGCTGTCCTTGAACAGCCCCTCGGTGCAGGTATCGATCTGTGCAGGCCCCATCATGCCGGAAAGTCGGCCGCTCGGGTGCTTGGCGGCACGGTCGACGGTTTGCAGCGCCGCGGCGAAGGCTGCTTCGCCCGCCTTCTGGTCCCAGGCATATTCCACTTCGTGGCCGTTCTTCGTGTACCAGTAGCCGGAGCGGTACATGGGGCAGACGAATGCGCGAATACCGGTCGAGGCGAGATCGTCGAGCCAGCCCTCGCGGTTAATCGAGAGATCAGCCACTGTAGTGACGCCGCTCTTCAGCAGCTCGGAGATCGCCACGCGCGATGAGGCGCCGGCGTCCTGCGGCTCCATGCCGAACACCGGCAGGTATTCGTAAAGGGAGCTCTGCCCGAGCTTGTCGCTGGCGAACTCCTCGGTGACGCCCTTGTTGCCGGGCTCGGAGAACGGATGGCTGTGAATGTTGACGAGGCCCGGCATGGCCATCAGGCCCCGGCCCTCGATCGTGACATCCGCCTGGCCGACGAAGCCAGGTCCGGCATGCACCACCTCGTTGCCCGTGAAGGCAAGGTCGGCATTCTGCAGGTAGACATGCCGGCTATCCGACTCGTCCCAGGCAACGATCAGGTCGAGGTTGCGGATCAGCGTGGTTCTGGCAGTCATCGGCGTGTCCTTCCCAAAAAGAAAGCGAGCACCTGCTGCGCATGCGCTCGCATGCTTGGTGCTTATTTGAATTCCAGGCTGAGTCCCTTGTACAGGCCGCAGCCGTAGTTGCCGTGCGCGCGCACCGGTTTCAGCTTGGCACCGGTGACGACGTGCAGCGGCTCGTGATAGAGCGGGATCCAGACCGCCGCGTCATGCACCTTTTCCTGCACCTGCGCATAAGCCGCATTGCGGACTTTCTCGTCGGTCGCCTGCGAGCCCTTGTCGAGCAGCTCGTCAGTCTCCTTGTCGTTCCAGTTCATCCGGTTTGGTGCGGGACGGTTTGCCGAACGGAAATAGAGATTGAGCGCGTCGCCGGCGCTGACATAAGGGAAGCTCATGCCGAAGGCGTCGAACTCCTGCGTGGAAAGCTTGCCCCAGGCGACGGTCGCGTCGAAGAGCTGGATCTGCAGGTCGACGCCGATCTTGCGCATGTCACCCTGGACCGCCTCGGCGACTTCCTTGAACTGGCCTGCAATGCCGTAGACCACCGGTGCTAACTTCTTGCCGTCCTTGTAGCGGAATTTGTCCGGGCCGATCTTCCAGCCTGCCTCGTCGAGCAGCTTGTTGGCCTGGGCGACGTTCTCGCCATAGACGCCGCGATCGACCTTGTCGTTGAAATCGAGGATGCCGGGCCGCAACAGGGTGACGGCCGGCTCGCCGAAGCCAAAGGTCACGGCATCAGTGATCGCCTTCTGATCTACGGCGAGATTGATCGCCCGGCGCACGCGCACGTCGTTGACGAACTCCTTATCCACCTTGAAGCCGATGAAGTAGGTCCAGAAATAGTTCTCGGCGCGCGAGACCGAGAGATCCTTGTTGTCCTTCAGATCCTGCAGCGCCCAGTAGGGCACATACTGACTGACGTCGGCCTGGCCAGCCTGAAGCGCGGTGACCCGCGTGTTCTCCTCGGGCACGACCTTCCAGATCACGCGATCGACCTTGGCCGTGGCGTTCGGATAGAAGGACGGACCCCATTTGTAGGCGGCATGGCGCACCAGCACCGTCTGGTCGCGTGGTACCCAGCTCTCCATGCAGTACGGACCGGTACCATCGAAACCCTTGATGCCGAAGTCGGCGCCGAGCTGCTTCACCTGGTCGACATTGATGATGGTGTGGAAGTATTGCGTCATCTGATAGAGCAGCTCGGAGAACGGCTTCTTGAGCTTGTACTCGACCGTGAAGTCATCGATCGCGCTGACCTTGTCGACGTCGCCCATGCGCCACTTCACCAGGCCCTTGGTCTCCGGGTCGAGCCAGCGCTCGTAGGTGGCGACGACGTCCTTGGCCGTCATCTTGCGGCCGCTGCAGAAGGTCACGTCGTCACGCAGCTTGAAGGTATAGAGCGTGCCGTCCGGCGACACCGTCCAGCTCTTGGCCAGGCCCGGCGTCAGCGTTTTCAAGTCAAAATCGAGGTTCACCAGCGTGTCGCCGACCATATAGAGAACCTCGCCGTTCGACCGCGCCGTCGATTTGTGCGGATCGTAACGATCGGTGTCGATCTCGCGCACCACGGTGACGGTGCGCTGCTGTGCCGATGCGACGGCGCTCAGGAGGGTCGTACCGGCGAGCAGTGCTGCAGCTCCCAGCGTCAGCGTGCGTATGATTGCACTCATGGTCCGCTAATGCCTCCTCATTGTCTCAATTTCGGATCGAGTACGTCCCGCAGTGCGTCGCCCACGACATTGAAGGCGAGCACCACAAGGAAGATCGCCGTCGCCGGTATGGTGGCGACATGCGGAAAGTTGGTGAGGAACTTGCGGCCGTCAGCGGCCATGCTGCCGAGTTCGGCGGTGGGCGCCTGCGCGCCGAGGCCTAGGAACGAAAGACCCGCTCCGAGCAGAATGATCTGGCCAAGCTGCAGGGTCATGTAGATCAGGATGGTCGAGCCGCAGTTCAGCGCCAGGTAGCGCCCAATGAGCGCTGGGTCGCGGAGGCCCACCGCACGGCCGGCTTCCATGTATTCCTGCTGCATCACGACAGTCGCTGCACCGCGCGTGATGCGGGCGATCACCGGCACGGCAGCGATACTCAGCGCCAGAACGAGGCTCGGGAGACCGGGTTTGAGGACGGCTGCGATCGCCAGTCCGAACAGGATCGACGGGAACGACAAGAGTACGTCGACCAGGCGCATCAGCGGCGTCTCGAGCCGGCGATAGTAGGCGGCCAACAGGCCGACCACAGCGCCGACGGTGCCACCGCAGAGCACAGCGATCACGCCGATCGTCAATGTCGAACGCATGCCGAACAAAAGGCGTGCGACCATGTCGCGCCCCTGGTTGTCGGTGCCGAGCAGGTAGAAGACGCCGTCGCGGCCCACGGTCCACGGCTTCGTGAAACGTACGACGAGCTTGTTGGCGTAAGGATCGGCGGGCGTGATCCATGGCGCGAGGATCGCGGCCAGCACGACCAGGATCAGGAAGGTGAGTGCAAGCAGCGCCGGGACGTCCCGCAGCAGGCGGCGCCAGATCGCGTTCTTGCGCCGGATCATGTCCAAGGCGATGGCATCGGCGTCCGGCGCCCGGTCGAGGATCGCATCACTCATGAGCGCGCGATCCTTGGATCGAGATAGGCATAGAGCACGTCGACGACGAGGTTGACGGCAAGGAAGGCGACGGCAAGCATCAGGATGGCGCCCTGGGCCAGCGGGAAGTCAGTCGCGCTGATCGCGCCCACTGCCATGCGGCCGACACCGGGCCAGGCAAACATCGTCTCGGTCACCACGGCGCCGCCGAGCAGGAAACCGATCTGCAGGCCGATCAGGGTGACAACGGGAATGAGCGCGTTGCGCAGCGCGTGACGCATCACGACGCGCCATTCCGGCGCGCCCTTGGCACGCGCGGTGCGCACATAGTCGGCACCGAGCGTATCGAGCACCGATGTGCGGGTCATGCGCGCGACGGGCCCGATGAAGACAAGGCCTAGCGTAACGGCCGGGAGCACGATGTGACGCAGCCCTTCGAAGGTCCATATCGGACCGCCACGCCCCTGAAAGGGCAGCAGGCCGGCGCCGCCGACGTACTGGATCAGCAGCAAGCCGATCCAGAACACGGGCATCGACACGCCGGCGACGGAGACCGCCATGATCAGCCGGTCGAGCCACGTGCCGCGCTTGCGCGCGGCAAGCGTGCCGAGCGTGATGCCAGTCGGCACCGCCCAGACCAGGCACGCGAGCATCAACTCGACCGTCGGGCCGATCGTGCTGGCGATTTCCTCGATCACCGGCCGGTTGGAGATCATGGAGCGGCCGAGATCAAACTGCAGCACGCGTCCAAGATAGAGCGCGAACTGCAGCCACAGCGGCTGGTTCAGACCCATCTGCTCGCGGATCGCCTCGATCTCCGCCTGGCTCGCCGTCGGCCCCGCAAGCACGGTCGCCGGATCCGTCGGCACGACCTGCAGCAGCAGGAAGCCGATCAGCAGCACGCCGAGCAGAACCGGCACAGAAATGATCAAACGATGGGCAATATGCCGCAACACACGCGCGCCTTCCCTGCGTTGTGGTGAGGTTGAACCCTGCCTGGAAGATCTCTTTGCAGGAAACGTACCAGCGGCAAGGCGTTCAGCAACAGGTGATTTGCACGGAGAGAATTTGCAGTGCGTGGCCGTCCACAGTCAGTCTTTGCAAGGCATTGAGGTCGTCCCGCGGGGAACGGTGATCCCTTCAGCACATTTGTTCAAACAGTTAGACAGTTCTCTTCACGTACCTTCGTTGCGACATTCGGCACCGGCGGTGCCAGTGCGGGAGCAATCTCGCCGCTCATCTGTTAGGCCATCGGAGATGGGCCGGGTCAGAGAGGCTGGAGATGGTCGGACCGCACCGCCTTCCTTGCGAAACGCCGGAGGCGCACCAGCCGAGTGACGTGGAACCCGCAGATACACGATGGGTGCTGCCTGCCACCATCCTCGGCTCGAGCATGAGCTTCATCGACGGGTCGGTCGTGAACGTGGCGCTGCCGGAGATGCAGCGCAGTCTCGGGGCGAGCCTCGGCACCATGCAATGGGTCATCAACGGCTATCTGCTGACACTGGCGAGCCTGATCCTGCTCGGCGGCTCCGCCGGCGACCGCTTCGGACGCAGGCGCCTGTTTATTGTCGGCCTCATCGGCTTTGCGCTGACCTCGCTGGCCTGCGCGCTCGCAACGTCGGCCGTCTGGCTGATCGTCGCCCGCCTTGCTCAGGGAGCGGCGGCGGCGTTGTTGACGCCGGCCAGCCTGGCGATCATCGGCGCGGCCTATCGTGGGGAAAAGCGCGGGTCGGCGATCGGCACATGGGCCGCTGCCGGCGCGCTCACCACCGCGTTGGGTCCACCGCTGGGGGGATGGCTTGTCGATGCGGTCGGCTGGCGCTCGATCTTCTTCATCAACCTGCCGATTGCTGCAGCGGCGTTGCTGCTTGCGATGAAGCTACCGGCGGACTGTGAGCCAAAGAGTTCCGAACGGCTCGATCTGACGGGGTCGATGTTGGCCGTTCTGTCGCTCGGCTTGTTGAGCTATGGCCTGATCGCACTGGGTGAGGGCATGTCGATCCGCGGTGCTGCTGCGATCGTTGCGACCGTGCCCGCGGCCTGGCTCTTCGTGCGAACAGAGGCGCGGGCGAGCCCGCCGTTGATGCCCTTGTCGCTGTTTCGCGATCCCGACTTCAGCGGAGCCAACGCGCTGACGGTCCTTCTCTACGCCGCCCTCAGCGGAGCGCTATTCCTGCTGCCTTTCATGCTCATTGAGGTACATGGCTACAGCGCGATGGCGGCGGGCGCTGCTTTCCTGCCTTTCTCGGTGATCATGGGCCTCGGCTCAAGCTGGTCGGGCGGCCTGGTCGAGCGCGTTGGATCGCGGCCACCGCTGGTGATCGGCCCGTTGGTAACCGCCGCAGGGTTCGCAATCCTCGGCTTCTCGGGCAACGACCCGAGCTATTGGAAAGGCTTTTTGCCGGGCTTGATCGTGGTTGGTGTCGGGATGACGATCGCCGTGGCGCCGTTGACCACCACCGTCTTCAATTCGGCGCCGACCGATAAAAGCGGCACCGCGTCGGGCATCAACAACGCGGCGGCACGGACCGGGAGTATGATCGCCGTTGCCGCGCTGGGGCTTGCCGTCGGTGGAACGACCGGCGCCGACGCGGGTAGTGGCGGGTTGGCAAACGCCTACCGGGTGGTGATGTATGTCGCCGCTGTCGTGGCTGCGCTCAGCGCGCTCACTGCGCTCGTGTGGATCAGGCCGGGGCAGGGCGCTCGATCGGCGTCGTCAAAGGAGTGTCCTAATAAGCGGTAGCCCGCATGAGCGTAGCGACATGCGGGACCAGTGCCGAAACCTGACACCCGGATGTCGCTTCGCTCATCCGGGCTACGTTGTTGCGGCTGGATCGCAGGGTCAATCGACCCGTGCGCCGGACTTCTCGACGAGAGGCTTGAATTTCGCGATTTCGCTCTCGATGAAACCGGGAAGCTCCTTGGGCCCGATATCGGCAAGTGAGATCGAGTCGTTGCTGTCGAAATAGGCGACGACGGCGGGATCCTTGAGCGCGTCGCGGAAGGCGCTGCCGAGCTTTTCCGTGACGTCTGCCGGTGCATTGGCGGGCAGCACGATGGCGGACCAAGCGGTCACCTGCACTTGTGGCCAGCCTTGCTCGACGAATGTTGGAATGTTCGCCGCATTCTTCAGGCGCTGTGCCGAGGTGATGCCGAGTGGCCGCAGCTTGCCGGCTTCGATATGCGACCGCACCACCGACGGATACTCGAAGCTGACGTCGATGTTACCCCCGAGCAGGTCGGCCATCTGCGATCCGCCGGTTTTGTAGGGGATGTGCGTCATCTTGAAATCAGCCGCGAGCTGCAGCAGTTCGCCCGTCAGGTGCTGGGTCGTTCCCGCACCCGAAGTGCCGAAGTTGATCTTCTCCGGATTTGCCTTCGCGTAATCGACGAACTCCTTCAGCGTCTTGAACTTGCTGCTTGCGTTCACGACCATGATGAGCGGCGAGCCGGACATCGCGTTCACGGGCGTAAAGGATTTGAGCGGCGAATAGGAAAGCTTCGGATACAGCGAGGGATTGATGGCCATCGGCCCCGACGATGCGTAGAGGAAGGTGTAGCCATCCGGCTTGGCGTTCATCGCGTATTCGGTGCCGACGATGCCGGCCGCGCCCGGCTTGTTCTCGATGATTACCGACTGCCCGATCTTGTCACCAAGCGCCTTGGCAACCACGCGCGCGCTGTTGTCCGTGACCGTGCCAGGACCGAAGGGCACCACCCAGGTGATCGGCCGGTCCGGATAGGTTTGGGCATGAGCCGGAGCGGCCGCCATCCCCGTTCCAATTCCCGTCGCGATCAGGCCAACCGCGGCCAAGGCGGCGCGCGTCAGTTTGCGGGTCATTTTCTTCTTCTTCTCCTTGTTCTTCTTGTTGCACACGGCCCCATTTGGTCCGTGGGCGCTGATTGGCGCGAACGAAGGCGCGCGTCAATGGAGATGCCGCCGCCTGGCGCGCAGCAAGGCGAATCCGCTGGTTCCGTCACCGTGGACGGGCCTGGATGTCGGTGAGAGCCACGAAGGCCGGACGCGCCGCAACCGACGCGTGCGTCAAGACGCCCGACCAACGTAAGGCAGACTATTCGACTGTGGCTCCGGACTGCTCGACCAGCGCCTTCATCTTTGCCGCCTCGGTCGCGAGAAATGCGGGAAATTTGTCGCTTCCAATATCAAGCACGAGCGAGTCGCCGACGCTGTAGTACTCCGTCATCGTCGAAGTTTTCAGCGCTTCGGCGAGCGCGGCATCGAGTTTCCGGACGATCGGCGACGGAGTGCCGGCGGGCACGAGGAACACACCCCATGCTGCGATCTTCATGTCCGGGTAGCCAAGCTCTGCGAAGGTCGGGACGTTCGGAAAGTTCTTCATCCGCTCGTCGCTCGCAGTCGCGACAGCAAGGACCTTGCCCGTTGCGATGTGGTCTCTCATGCCACTCGGGAATTCGAAGCCGATATCAAGCACGCCGGACAGCAAGTCGGCCTGCAGCGACGGACTGAGCCTGTAGGGCACGTGCGTCATCTTGATGCCGGTCAACTGCTGCAGCAACTCGCCCGCCAGATGTCCGGGGGAGCCGTTTCCAATGGAGCCATAGTTGATCGCGTTCGGATGCTTCTTCGCGTAATCGATGAACTCAGGCAGCGTCTTGTAGGGCTTCGATGAATTGAACACCATCATGTACGGGTTCGATGCGCCAGCGCGAATGGCGGTAAACGAGGTCGCGGGATCGAAGGAAAGCTTCTTGTAGAGCCAGGGAAAGATCGCCATCGCTCCGGACGAACTGAAGATCATGGTGTAGCCGTCCGGCTTTGCGAGCGCGGCGAGCTCCATGCCGAGGATACTGCCCGCGCCAGGTTTGTTGTCGACCACCACTGTTTGCCCGAGTTTCTCCGACAGCAGGCGCGCGATCAGCCGTGAACTCGTGTCGGGATTGCCACCGGCCGAGAACGGCACGATCAACGTGATGGGCCGGTTGGGGTAATCGTCCGCGGCGAATGCGTGTGGTGTTGCCGCAAGGAGTGCAATGGCTGCGGCAACGACGGCAATCCAGATCCTCATGTGCGGCTCCCGGATTCATATTCAAGCGTACGGGGATCGTCAGTCTGCTGTCGCGCCGGAGCGTTCGACGAGCATCTTCAGCCGGGCCGTCTCCTTTGCGAGGAAGTCCGGAAACTGCTTGTGATCGACGTCGAGCACGACCGAGTCGCCGATGGCGTAGTAGTCGGTCATGACCGGGCCTCGGATCGTTTCGGCGATCGCCGCATCAAGCTTTTCGACGATCGGTAGCGGCGTGCCGGCGGGCACCAGCAATGATGACCATGCCGCGATTTTCATGTCCGGATAGCCGAGCTCGGCGAAGGTCGGCACACTCGGAAAATTCTTCATGCGCGCGTCGCTCGCCATCGCGATCGCGGCCAGTTTTCCGGACTCGATGTGCGCCTTGACGCCGCTTGGAAATTCGAAGCCGACATCCAGCACACCCGACAACAGATCGCCAATCTGCGTGGCGCTGACCTTGTAGGGTACGTGCGTCATCTTGATGCCGGTCAACTGCTGCAGCAGTTCGCCGCCAAGATGTCCGCTGGAGCCATTGCCCACAGAGCCGTAGTTGATCGTGTTCGGGTGCTTCTTGGCGTAATCGATGAATTCGGCCAGCGTCTTGTACGGCTTGGCGGGATTGAACACCATGACATATGGGTTCGAGGCGGCCGCGCGGATCGCAATGAACGATTTCGCCGGATCGAAGGAAAGGTTCTTGTAGAGCGAGGTGAACGTCGCCATCGGCCCCGACGAGCCGAAGATCAGCGTATAGCCGTCCGG
Source organism: Bradyrhizobium sp. LHD-71 (assembly GCF_031157255.1). Classification (GTDB taxonomy): domain Bacteria; phylum Pseudomonadota; class Alphaproteobacteria; order Rhizobiales; family Xanthobacteraceae; genus P52-10. Next base: position 106,443 of record NZ_JAVIFX010000017.1, read on the forward strand.
TTTTGCCGCGGCGCCGATCTCCATGCCGAGGATGCCGCCGGCGCCCGGCTTGTTGTCGATCACCACGGTCTGGCCGAGCTTCTGCGACAGCACGCGCGTGAACGGGCGCATGCTGTTGTCTGCGGCGCTGCCCGGCGAGAACGGAACGATCATGGTAATCGGACGGTTCGGATAGTCATCCAACGCGCGCGCGTCGACGACAAGCGCTGCGTAGATCGCGATAACGATAAGGCTTCGGATGTTCATTTCTGGCGTTCCCCCGTTTCTTGTCGTTGTCAGCTCATCGATACGTGATCGCTGCGTCAGCCTGGCGAGGCGAAGTAGGCGTCGAGAAAGTCGAGGTAAGGTGTGCGCCAGCCCTGACCCACGCGGATCTCGTCATCGAGCTCGAGGTAGCGCTCGTCGGCGTCATTGACCGGCCAGTGCGGCAGGTCGCCGCCGTTCGGGTTGCCGGTGCCGGCGAAGCGGACCCAGGCATCCTGGATCGTTTCCGCCAGTTGTTCGTCGACCGCGTCATAAGGGGCGGCATCGAGCTTTGAGGCGGCAGCAAGCGAAGCGAACACGTACGGCACGTCGTCGCCGTGGTTGGGCGGGCCGCAGCCCGGTCGCTGCCGCCTGAGCAGATAGCGATAGACCGGCGCGCCCTTTGCGGTCAGACCACGCGCGACACCGCGCGCGCCGTCGTTGAACTGGGTATCGGCGAACATCGCCGCGACGATGACGCGTGCATCTTGCGTGGTGTTGCCAACGTAAAGCTCTCTCGCGCGTTGCGCCGAGCGGCCAAAGCTCTCGTCGATCAGTCGGTCCAACGCCTCGGAGCTTGTGACATCCCATGCAGCCGTCAGCTTGCGACCTTCGTCCGCATTCGTTCCGACGATCGAGGGCAGGGGAAGGATGTCGCCGCGGCCATAGGCGTCTCGTTCGTCGCTTCGGATCACCCATCCGTCGCGAATCGGGCGCAGCACACGCGGCGTCGTCAGGCCGCGCTGCTTCGGGACCAGCAGCGGCGTTTTCGCCAGGATTTCCTCGCTCGACATGCGGCGGAGCGCGGTGATGTCCTCACCGAGCTTCCGTCCGGCGGCTTCCGCTTCCTGCAGAGTCGCGAGCGGACGGAACGCGCCGGGACTTTGCTGGATCGTCTGTTGAAACAGCCCGCGGGAAAGCCCGGAGGTCAGAAGCAGCGAGATCAACGCTCCTCCGGCGGAGACGCCGAAGAGCGTCACTCGGTTCGGGTCGCCGCCGAATGCATCGATGTTGCGCTTGATCCAGGCCATTGCCGCCAGCGTGTCGAGCAGGCCGTAGTTTCCCGAGCTGCCGTGCTCCGATTCCGCGGTGAGCGCGGAATGCGCCAGGAAGCCGAGCACGCCGATCCGATAGTTGATCGAGACGACGACGACGCCCTTGCGCGCAAAACGCTCTCCATCGCAGCGTGGGTCCGAGGCGCTGCCGGCGACAAAGCTGCCGCCGTAGAGCCAGACCATCACGGGTAGCTTGTTCGACGTCCGTCGCGCCGGGGTCCAGACGTTGAGCGTCAGGCAATTTTCGTCCATCCGTTCGGCGCGCGTGCGCGTGGTGGGCGCCTGTGGCGGGTCGGCGCCGAACGTTTGCGCCGAGCGAACGCCTTTCCAGCTGGCAGCGGGCTGCGGTGGCCGCCAGCGCAGGTCGCCCGTGGGCGGCGCGGCATAGGGGATTCCCCTGAAGGAGATCACGTCGTCACCTGAGCCGCACAGGAGACCGGTTTCGACTGCAGCGATTCTAAGATCGTGCCTGTTCGGACGTTCGGCGGGCACTGGCTTGTCCATGCACTTCTCCCTATAAGAGCAGCAGGGCGGACCGACGCGCTGGCGTCGCGTCCATCGCGCGTCGAGGAGCTGAAATTTGGTTGGACGACCCCGGCAACAGAAACCGTCGAGCACGCTTTCGCGCCGCCAGGGACTCGATGCAAAAAGGCAGGAGGTCCACCAGCAGTCGGCGCTGGGGCGCGGTCTGCTGATCCTTCGGGCCTTCGAGATCGGCGATCCGCCGCTCGGCAATGCCACGCTCGCCGAACGCACCGGCCTTGCGAAGGCAACGGTCTCGCGCCTCACGCAGACCTTGCTGGAGCTCGGCTACCTGCAGTACCGCGGCGAGATCGGCAAATACGAGCTCGCGCCGAGCGTGCTCGGACTGTGCCATTCCTATCTCGGCAACATGCCGGTGCCGGCGGTGGCGCGGCCGGCGATGCTCGAGCTTGCGCGGGAGGGCCAGGTTAATGTCGGTCTTGCCATCCAGGATGGACTGAGCATGGTCTATGTCGAATCGGCGCTTGGCGAGCCGATGAGCGGCCGGCAGCGCGTGGGCCTGAGCGTGCCGATTCATGTCAGCGCGATCGGGCTTGCCTGCATCGGTGGCATGACGGCGGAGCAGCGCGAAGCGCTGTCGCGGCAGCTCTTCCAGGCGTCGACGCCGGAGGAGTGGCGTATGATCTCGGCCAGGATCGACGAGGCCACCGCCCAGGTGCACACGCGCGGATTCTATCTCGGCCTCGGTACGCTGAGCCCAAACACGAACATGCTGGGTGTGCCTTTTTTCTATGAGCCGTCCGGTGTGATGATGGCGTTCAACTGCGGCGGCTCGTCGCCGGTGCAGACGGCGGAGAAGCTCAGCGGTCTCGGTCCCAAACTGATCGACCTTGTCGTGCGCGTGCGAGGCGAGCTCGGCACGATGTCTGCGCCCTATACAGTGCGGCGTTGACGAGCCGTCCCTGCGAGGAAGGCCGTTTGTCATAGATCCAGCACCAATGTCGGGGTCAGGCTCGCCCCGCAGCAAACCATCATCGTCTCGTTCGAGGCTTTTTCCTCCTCCGACAGGATCATGTCGCGATGGTCGGGAATGCCGGCGAGCACGCGCGTTTCGCAGGTGCCGCAGATGCCTTGTTCGCAGGAAACCTTCACGTTCAGGCCGGCGGCCTGCAGCGCCTGCAGCAGCGTCTGCCCCGGCCGAACGGTGAGCGTCCGTTTCGACTTTGCAAGCTCGACCGTATATGCGCCGTCGCTCGCGGCGACGTTGTCGGGCGCGCTGAAGCGCTCGAGATGCACGCGCGCCGAAGGACGGCCTGCGCAGGCCGCCTCGAATGCGACGAGCATCGGCGCCGGCCCGCAACAATAAAGCTCGGCATCTGGCGGCGCACCGGCAATGATGGCCGCAATATCGAGGAGCCGACCGTCCTGCTCGGCGTCAACATGCAGGTGGATGCGCCTGTCGCCTTCATCGATCTCCGCAAGCAGCGCCTCTGTGCGCATGCGCACCGCGTAGTGCAGTCGGAAATCGCGGCCGAGCGCTTGCAGGCGGTCGATCATGCAGAGGATCGGCGTGATGCCGATGCCGCCGGCGATGAGGACCGACGATGAAGCGTTCTCATTCAGTGCGAAATTGTTACGCGGCAGGCCGATCTTCAAAACGCTGCCGACACGGACCTGCTCGTACAGAAAGCGTGAGCCGCCGCGCCCCTGTTCCTCCAGCTTGATGCCGAGCAGGTAGCGCGACCGGTCGGCCTGCGAACTCGCGATAGAATATTGACGGATGGTGCCGTTCGGCAGATTCACGTCCACATGCGCGCCAGCCGTGAATTTCGGCACACTGCGTCCATCCAGCGTCCTAAACTCGAACAGGTTGGTGCCCTCACCGCCGTAAAGAATGGCGGTCAGCCGCATGTGGATGGCACCGTTCGCATCGACGGGTGCTTGCATCTCGGCGGGGATGCGAGAGGGAATGCGGTTCAACATGCGTGTGTCCACCGCCGCGTCTTGGCGTCGAAGGTCATCGTTCGCGCACCATGAGCACACGGTCGATCTGGCCGGCGCGACTGAGGCCGGCATAGCCTTCGACGCGATCGAGATCGATGATGACGGCCGTGCCGAGCTGCGCGAAGTCATGCGCCTGCTCCACGGCGGGAGATGCATTGTAGATGCGCAGCCGTTCGGCGTTGTCGGTGGTGATGCGGGCGCGGCCCTGGAATTGATACGTCGATTTGCTGTCCTCGTTGCGATACATCAGCGCAACTCTTGGATTGGCTCGGATCGACCGCAGCATCTGTCCTTGCGTGTTACGCACCCACAGCGCCAGCTGATCGTCGCCGAACGCTTGCACGGAGCCGCGAAACGACAGCACCGGCTGTCCGCGTTCGTCCGTGTAGGCGATCAACATTGGATGTCGTGTCGCCAGAGCGTTGTCGACGAGGTCTTTCAACTTCGGTGTCAGGCGAAGCGCGGTTGAAGGCGCCGGGCGAGGCGGCAGGTGCTGATGCTGCACGGCGCTGATGCGCTCGCCGTCGAAGCGGAACGTCAGCACCACGCCGGCGCGCGGGGCGTCCTTCGGCAGTTGTCCGGTCGCGCGGGTGCCGTCGGCGATCAGTTCGGGCGTGGTCCAGGCGGCCTGCCGATACATTTCACGCGTCGGCTGTCGGGCGATGCGGTCGAGCACGCTGTCGACCCCAGACAGATTGACGCCGAGGGCCGTGAAGGCCGGCGTCTCGGTCAGGAGCGGGCGCATGGCCGCTTCATCGCTCTGCGAAAGCGCCTCCAGCATCCGGCGCGTGGTCTCGATCCGCTCGTTCATCGGACGGGCCGCCGGCGGCACGAAAGAGGCGTCATAAGCGCCCGCGCACGGAAAACGGAACGAAATTCTGTACGCATGCTGGCCTCCTTTGCCGCTTAAAATTGACAATTCATACAAAACGGAATTATATTCCAATTTATGGCGCGCTGTCGAGCGCGCCCAGGCGAGCACCAGGTCGAATTTTCAATCGCAGGGGGCGAACGCCCTCATTTCATTCGCGGGAGCGCACACATGGCCTCAGCAATCGAGACCGACGAACTGACACGGGTTGGCCCCGGGACGATCATGGGCGATTTGATGCGCCAGTATTGGATCCCCGCCGCCAAATCGAGCGAGGTGAAGGCTGGAGGCGAACCGCTGAAGCTCTTGCTGCTCGGCGAGAAACTGGTCGCCTTCCGTGACGAAACCACGGGCCGCGTCGGCGTCATGGACCAGCGCTGTCCGCATCGCTGCGCGTCGCTGTTCCTCGGCCGCAACGAGCCTGGAGGGCTTCGCTGCATCTATCATGGCTGGAAGTTCGACGTGGACGGCAATTGTCTGGAGATGCCCAACGTCGCGCCGGCACAGCGCTTCGAGGACAAGGTCAAGGCGAAAGCCTACAAGGTGAACGAACGCGGCGGACTCATCTGGGTCTACATGGGGGCGCGCGCGGAAGCGCCGCCGATGCCGATGATCGAGGCGACGCTGCTGCCGGAAGAGGAGATCAACGCGCAGTTCGTGCAGCGCGAATGCAACTGGATGCAGGCGCTCGAAGGCGACATCGACACCTCGCACTTCAGCTTCCTGCACATCGGCAGCGTCACGGCCGACCAGGTGCCCGAAGACAGCATGCTGAAGTATCAGATCGCCTGCCGTTCGCCGGAATATCACGTGGCCGACACCGAGTGGGGCACAATGTACGCCGCCTATCGGCCGACCGAGGATGAGCGCATCTACTGGCGCTTCGCCCAGTTCGGCTTCCCGTTCTGGGCGCAAGTGCCGCAGGGCAACATCATCGACCGCGTTTCCGCGCGCGCATGGGTGCCGATGGACGATCACCACACCATGTCGGTCACACTGAACTGGACCAAGATGTCGCGCGCAACATCGTCGCTGAAGGACGGCAAGCCGATACCCGGCGCGATGCCGCAACTGGACATGCTGCCGAACGAAAATGAGTGGTACGGCCGCTTCCGCCCCAACGCGAACGACCGCAACAACTACTTCATCGACCGGGAAGCGCAGCGCAACGGCACCATCTACTCGGGCATCACCCACATCCACATGCAGGATCAGGCGGTGACCGAGAGCATGGGACCGATCACCGACCACGATTTCGAACATCTTGCGCCGTCCGACCAGATGATCGCCCGCACGCGACGTCGTCTCGTGCACGCCGCCCGCGCTCTGCGTGAGAAGGGTACCGTTCCGCCGGCCGTCGATAATCCGGAAGTGTTCCTGCGCGCCCGCTCGGGCGAATGCTTGGTGGCGACCAGCGACTGGCGCGAAGCCTATGCTGCGAAGCTGCAGGAGATCGTGCGTCCTGCCTATGCGGTCGCGGCCGAATAGGACGACGTGCATCGGCTCTCTTCTCGCTCTGCCCGCGATCGCTGTTGCGGGCAGGCTGAGAAGCACCCCTGACAAAGAACAAGAGGAAACGACAATGGCGAAGATCGTCCTGGGCATGGCCACCTCGCATGGACCCCTTCTGTCAACGCCGCCGGAACAGTGGGGCGAGCGCGTCAAGGCCGACCGGACCAATCCAGCGCTCTGGTTTCGGGGCACGCCCTACAAATTCGATGCGCTCGAGACGCTGCGTTCGGCGGAAAAGCTCGATCAGAAATCCGAGCTGGCTGAGCGCCAGACCCGCTACGCGCGCTGCCGCAAGGCGCTCGATGCTCTGGCGGCCACGTTCGAGACGGCCAATCCGGACGTCGTCGTGATTGTCGGTAACGACCAGCAGGAGATCTTCTGCGACAAGAACATGCCGGCATTCTCGGTCTACTGGGGCGAAAGCGTCACCAACCGTCCGCCGACCGAGGAGCAGATGGCGAAAATGCCGCCGGGCTCCTCGCTTGCAACCTTCGCGCACCGACCCGAGAAGGAGACGCATTATCCGTGCGCGCCGGACCTTGGACGCCACATCATTCAGACGATGATGGACAAGGAGTTCGACGTCGGCACCTCAAAGGCGTTGCCGAGCGACGGGCTCGAATGGTCACGAGACTCGTTGCCGCATGCGTTCGGTTTTATCCTGCGGCAGATCATGAAGGATCGGCCTGTTCCGCACGTGCCGGTCATGATCAACACCTTCTATCCGCCGAACCAGCCGACGGCGCAACGCTGCCACCGCTTCGGCCTCGCACTGAAAGAGGCGATCGAAGGCTTTCCCAAAGACGCGCGCGTCGCGGTGATCGCCTCGGGCGGCCTGTCGCATTTCGTCGTCGACGAGGATCTTGACCAGAAATTCCTCGGCTTTCTCAAGAAGGGCGACGTCAAGGGCATGACCACTATGCCCGAGACGTTTCTGCAGTCGGGCACGTCGGAGTTCAAGAACTGGATTCCCGTCGGCGCCATCGCCCACGGCGCCGGCCTCGCCATGGACGTGGTCGATTACGTTCCTTGTTACCGCTCGTCGGCGGGCACGGGCAACGCTATGGGGTTCGTCCGTTGGACGTGAGCACGCTGTCCACCGCGCGGAGCGAAGAAACGATGTCGGACAGGTCTGAGGACTTTCGACAGTCGGTACGCGCCGTGGCGCTCGCGCGGGCCGAGCGCGACCGCGAGACCGGGATCAGCCCTCCGGACGCGATGCTGCCGCGCCAGCGCCACTGGCAGGAGTTGCACCGCCTGTCGCGCAAGTTCGACATGGAGACGCGGCAGCTGATCGAGCAGGTGGTGGCAGCCGCCAACATCGAGCTCGGCCCGCACGGATTTCGTATCCAGCCCACGCGCATCATGCGTCGGCTGCCAGGCGAGGTGAACGGCGCCGCCTGGCTGATCGCGTCCGAGACCGGCATTGAGCCGAGCGGCACGCTGACGTTCAAGTTGCGCGATACGGGCCGGCTTTGCATCGAAGCGGAAGGCTTGCCGCTCGCGATCCGCTTCGACGGCGCCGATCGCAAGGAGCTCGAAATGCCGCTCGACGAGCTCACCCGCGCGCACGTGGAGGCGGCGTTCCTAAGCTTTATTCGCGAAGTCCTTGGCGGCGCCCAGCACGCGTTTGCGGACGATTGAAACGCACTGGTGCTCGATCTCGGGACTTCGATGCAACGGGGGGCCGGGGATGAGATCGGGTGCAATGATCCTCGCAGCATTGCTGTCGATGGGGACGACGGGCTCGTCGGCGGAGGAATATCCCACTCGGCCGATTACCATCATTGTGTCGGCCGGGGCGGGCACGACCGGCGACAACGGCATAAGAATTCTTGCACGTTTCATGGCCGCAAGGCTTGGGCAGCCGGTCGTCGTCGAGAATAAGCCGGGCGCTGCCGGAATTGTCGGAACAGAGGCCGGAGCCCGCGCGAAGCCGGATGGGTATACGCTGACTTTCACTTACTCGACGGCGATGGCCGTTTACCCGTGGCTGCACAAGAAGCTGACATACGATCCGGTCAAGTCGTTTGCTCCGGTGCATACGACCTCCCAAAGTGGGCTTGTGATGCTGGTCAATCCGCAAAGGCCGTACAAGTCCTTGTCCGAGCTGATCGAGTTTGGAAAAAACAATCCCGGCAAGATCAATTACGGGTCACTCGGTATCGGGACAGGTGCTCACCTGACTGCAGAACTGCTGCAGCTGCGCACCGGAATCAAGATGGAGCACATCGTCTACAAGCTGGGGACCGCTATGTTGGCGGACCTTTTGGCTGGCGTCATTGACGCTGCATTCGATCAACCGAATACACCTCGCCCACACATCGAGTCGGGGAGGTTGAGGGCGATTGCAATGACACACAAAGAGCGACTTCCGACGTTCCCCGATATTCCGACATTCGCCGAATTGGGATTACCGGACATAGACATGACCAATTGGGGAGTCATCGTCGCTCCGGCGGGCACGCCCCGTCACATTGTCGAGAAGCTCAGCGCTGTGATCGCCGACGCCAAGAAGGAGCGGGAGGTCGTTGATTACTATAAGCTCGGAGATTCCACGGTCATCGACTTGGATTACAATGCATTTCCGGCGTTTCACGCGGCTGAGCTGAAGAGCTACAAGGAGCTCATCGAAAAGGCCGGCATCACCCTTGACGGCCATTGAGCCCAAGCATGAACACCTGAGTTGGCCGATGCCCCTAGAACCGATCTTCGATGTCGCCCATCTTGGCCATGTCGAACTCCTGAGCGACAAGCCGGAAGCGAGCCTCCACTTCTTCGTCAATGTGCTGGGTCTCACCGAGAGCGGGCGCGAGGGCGACAGCGTCTATCTTCGCGCCTACGACGACTACGAGTTTCACACGCTGAAGCTGACCGCCTCAAACAGCACCGGCATGCGCCATGTCGGCTATCGCGCAGCCAGTCCGCAGGCGCTGGAGCGGCGCGTGAAGGCGATCGAACGGCTCGGCTGCGGTATCGGCTGGAGCGACGGCGACCTCGGCCACGGCCCGGCCTACCAGTTCCACGATCCGGACGATCACGTGTTCGAAATCTATTACGAGACCCGCCGCTACGAGGCACCGGAGGACCAGAAGCCCGCGCTGAAAAACCAACCGCAGCGTTTTCCTGCGCGCGGCGTCGCGACGCGGCGGCTCGACCATTTCAACCTGCTGGCGGTTGATGTCGATGCCATCCGCGATTTCCTGCCGAAAGCGCTCGGCAGCCGCGTCACCGAGCAGATCGTGCTGAACGACGGGTCGGTGGGCGGCTGCTGGTTCACGGTCAACAACAAGTCCTATGACGTCGCCTATACGCGCGATGCCACCGGCACGCGCGGACGCTTCCATCACATCACCTACGCGGTGGATCAGCGCGAGCACATCCTGCAGGCGGCCGACATCTTTCTCGAAAACGGCGTGCACATCGAGACCGGACCGCACAAGCACGCCATTCAGCAGACGTTCTTCCTCTATGTGTACGAGCCCGCCGGCAACCGCGTGGAAGTCGCCAATGCCGGCGCCCGGCTGATCCTCGCCCCCGACTGGCAAACGGTCACCTGGGGCGAGGAGGAACGCAAGAAGGGGCAGGCGTGGGGTTTGAAAACGATCGAGTCCTTTCACACCCACGGCACGCCGCCGGCAAAGCCGGGCTGACTGGTGCCGGGTCAACGAAGACCGGCCAACGTCTCAGTTGGACATCAACCTGTCGAAAACCGGATCGGGGTCGTCGACCTCGACCAGGCGTTTGCCCGTGATCACCCAGATCCGTGTTGCCAAAGCGCGCACAAAAGCACGGTCATGGCTGACCATGAGGCAAGCCGCACCATGCTCGATCAGCTCGCTCTGCAGCATGTCCTGCCCCTCGATATCGAGATGATTGGTCGGCTCGTCCAGCAGATAGAAATTCGGCTGTGCCAGCCGCAACAGCAGCATCGCCAGCCGCGCTCGCTGTCCTCCCGAAAGGCCAGCAATCGGCGCAGCCTGAGCATCGATGGCGATTCCCGCGCCGGCGAGCTGGGCGCGAGCATGATGCTCTGTCAGATCGCTTGACCGCGTAACCGCGTCCAGAGGCGTCGCAAAGCCATCAAGCTGGGATAGTGCCTGGTCGGAATGGCCGAGCCTGAGGCTGGCTGCGCCGCGGATATCCGGCTCCGATCCCGCAAGGGCCGCCTGCAGCCGCTTGACGAGCCGTGTCTTGCCGGCGCCGTTGGCCCCGAGCACGGCCAACCGATCCCCTTTCTCGATCCAGAAGCGCCCGGTGCGAAATAGAAGCCGCCCGTCCGGCGTCGTGATCGCTGCGTCATCGATTGTCACCAGCGCCTTCGCATGAGTGCCGCTATTGGTCAGGCGGATCGCACCGGCCGACCGCTCCTGATGCGCGGGTCGCGCCCGCTGTTCGAGCTTGTCGGCTCGCGCGGAAAGCTGTCTGGTCTTCACCACCAGCAGATCCGATCCGGAATTGATGCCGATGTTCTTGAGCTTCGCCGCCTGCTGTCGCAGCGCCTTCACCTTGCGCATGTCGTTGTCGAATTGCCTGTCCCGGGCGGCGTCCTGTTCTTCCAAGGCCCGCAGGGCGGGGGAGTAAGGCAGCGAGAAATCCGAGCTTTGCTCCGGGCGCAGGAACATGGTGCGGTTGGTGACATCGTCGAGAAAGGCGCGATCATGACTCGCTGCGATCACCGCGCAATCCCGCGGCAAGGCGGCGAGAAACCTCTGCAGCGCGCCGATCCGGCCGATATCGAGATGATTGGTCGGCTCGTCGAGCAGGAGCAAATCAGGTTCGACCACCGCGGCCCTCGCCAGAAGCATCGTCCGTTGCCAGCCTCCGGAGAGATTCTGAACGGCAGCGCCCCGTAAGGGCTCGTCCACGGCGAGATCATCGAGCAGGACATCGACCCGCCAGCCTTCGGTTGCAGCAACCTCCGGCGCGAGAGCGTCGCGCACAGCATCATGGAAGCTCAGGGACTGCAGACGTTCGGGCGGGTCCTGCGGGGCGAGCGCGACCACCAGCCCGCGCGCGCGGGTGATGCGTCCCGCCGTGGCTTCTTCCTCTCCCGCCATGACGCGCAACAGAGAAGACTTGCCCCGCCCATTGGCGGCCACAAGGCCGAGGCGGTCCCCTTTGGCGATTGCGAAGCTGAGCCCGGCAAAGAGGGGCTCGCGACGAGTGAGGGAAAGATCTTTGATGGCGATCAGGGACATTGCAGTCTCATCGAGTCAGGAAGGCGCTGCGATGCGCGCCGGAAAGGCTGACGATGAGACGGCGATGTGGTCCCTATGTCAGCCCCGCGAGATGAAGCGCGGGGCGGAGACAGGTCCGCGGGTTCGATTGTGGAAGCGATGACCGAGCACCGGCTTCCTCCTCTGGTTCAACTTGAAGATAAGGAATCTTATCAAGACCAATTCGTGCGGGCAAGGCTGCGGCTCTGTCGGCATTGCGAGCCTGTCGCATTCGAAGTTTCAGGACGAATGCCGTACAGCAAGTAGCTGACGTGCATGGCACGCACAGCGACCTTGCGAGCTTCCGCAATTCTCGGCGCTTCTGGTTCGCCGTCAGGCCGCGCACGGTCGTGCGCGGCCGTCTTGCGCTTGTCGGCCGGCCTTACGAACAGCCCGTCGTGCTTCCGCAGGTGTCGCACTTCATGCAGGTGCCATTTCGCACCAGCGTGAAGTTTCCGCACTCGCCGCACATTTCGCCCTCGTAGCCTTTGGCCTTCGCCTCCGCGCGACGTTCGGCTTTCGACGGCTGGGCTTGCGGCTTGCTCCAGTTCAGCGTCTCGATTTTCTCCGTCGGCGACAGCTCGGTGTCGGGCTCAGCTTTCCGCGCAGTTGCGCCTTCCACCGTGTCGCTGCCGCGACCGCCGGCGAGGGCGGTGACACGGGCGCCGCCGCCTTGCGCGCCGCTTTCTGCTGCGGACGGCGAGGGCGAAGCCACGCCGCGCATGACCACAAGATTATCGGTGCGCGAGCGGGTGAGGCCCTTCGACAGATACTTGGTTGCGGTCGTGCCGTCCGGGGTCTTGCCTTCCTCGACGCCCTTGCCGAGCGCATCGAAGTTCGACTCGGTCGGGTCGACATGGGCGAGGTCGAACCTCGACATGTAGGAGACGGCGAGCTCCCGGAACACGTAGTCCAGGATCGAGGTGGCGTATTTGATCGAGTCGTTGCCTTGCACGGGGCCTGCAGGTTCGAAGCGGGTGAAGGTGAAGGCGTCGACATACTCTTCCAGCGGCACGCCGTACTGCAGGCCGAGCGAGACGGCGATCGCGAAGTTGTTGATGAAGGAGCGGAGTGCCGCGCCCTCCTTGTGCATGTCGATGAAGATCTCGCCGAGCCGGCCGTCGTCGTATTCGCCGGTGCGGAGATAGACCTTGTGGCCGCCGACGACTGCCTTCTGGGTGTAGCCCTTGCGGCGGTCCGGCATCTTTTCGCGCTCGCGCAGCACCGTGACACGCTCGACGATCTTCTCGACCACACGCTCGGTGAGCTGGGTTGCACGCGCCGCCATCGGTTTCTCGAGGAACGCCTCGACGTCGTCCTCGTCATCCTCGTCGGCGATCAGTTGCGAATTCAGCGGCTGCGAGAGTTTGGAGCCGTCGCGATAGAGCGCGTTGGCCTTCAGTGCCAGCTTCCACGACAGCAGGTAGGCGGACTTGCAGTCCTCCACCGTGGCGTCGTTCGGCATGTTGATGGTCTTGGAGATCGCACCCGAGATGAACGGCTGCGACGCCGCCATCATGCGGATGTGGCTCTCCACCGACAGGTAGCGCTTGCCGATCTTGCCGCAGGGGTTGGCGCAGTCGAACACCGCGTAGTGCTCAGGCTTCATGTGGGGGGCACCTTCCACCGTCATCGCGCCGCAGACGTGCACGTTGGCGGCCTCGATCTCACGCTTGGTGAAGCCGAGCGCTGCAAGCAGGTCGAAGTTCGGCGCGGACGAAACGTCAGGCCCGATGCCGAGCGTATTCTGGATCACGTCCTCGCCGAGCGTCCACTTGTTGAAGGCGAACTTGATGTCGAACGCGGTCGGCAGCGCCTGTTCGACCTTGGCGATCAACTCGTCGGTGAAGCCTTTGGCCTTCAGCGTCGCGTGATTGATGCCGGGCGCGTTGGCGAGTGAGCCGTGGCCGACGGCATACGCCTCGATCTCGGCGATCTCGCTCTCGCGATAGCCGAGTCGGCGGAGCGCTTCGGGCACGGCGCGGTTGATGATCTTCCAGTAGCCGCCGCCGGCAAGCTTCTTGAACTTTACCAGCGCGAAGTCCGGCTCGATACCAGTGGTGTCGCAATCCATCACCAGGCCGATGGTGCCGGTCGGCGCGACGACGGTCGTCTGCGCGTTGCGGTAGCCGTTGCTCTGGCCGAGTTCCAGCGCCTTGTCCCAGGCTGCCTTTGCATGGGCGATCAGGTCTGGCTGCGGGCAGCTTGCGTGGTCGAGGGGCACCGGATTGACGGACAGCGCCTCATAACCCGTGAGGTGGCCATGCGCCGCCCTGCGGTGGTTACGGATCACGCGCAGCATGTGCTGGGCGTTCTTCTTGTGACCAGGGAAGGGGCCAAGCTCCTTCGCCATCTCGGCCGACGTGGCATAAGCGGTGCCGGTCATGATCGCGGTCAACGCGCCGCAAAGCGCGCGGCCTTCCTTGGAGTCGTAGGGGAGCCCCATGGTCATCAGGAGGCCGCCGATATTGGCGTAACCGAGACCGAGCGTGCGAAACTCATAGGAGAGCTCGGCGATCGCCTTCGACGGGAACTGCGCCATCATGACCGAGATCTCGAGGACGATGGTCCAGAGCCGGCAGAGGTGCTCATAGGCATCGACGTCGAACCGGCGCGAGGCCGTGTCGTAGAAGTTGAGCAGGTTGGCCGATGCCAGGTTGCATGCGGTATCGTCGAGGAACATGTACTCCGAGCAAGGGTTCGATGCGCGGATGTCGCCGGACGCCTTGCAGGTGTGCCAGTCGTTCATCGCCGTGTTGAAGTGCAGGCCGGGGTCGGCGGACGCCCAGGCGGCGTAGCCGATCTTGTCCCACAGGTCGCGGGCCTTCAGCGTCTTGGCGATCTTCTTGTTGGTGCGGTTGACGAGATTCCAGTCGCCGTCCGTTTCCACCGCGCGCAGGAAATCGTCGCGCAGCGACACCGAGTTGTTGGAGTTCTGGCCCGAGACAGTCAGATAGGCCTCGGAATCCCAATCGGTATCGTAGGTCGGGAAATCGATTTCCTTGTAGCCTTGCCTGGCGAACTGGATCACCCGCTTGATCATGTTGTCGCTGACGAGTGCCCGGCGCGCCAGCTTGATCTCGCGGCGCAGGGCCGGGTTCTTTTCGGGGTCGAAGCAGTCGTCGCCCGAGCCTTCGCAGTTCACGCAGGCCTTCAGGATCGCCTTCAGGTGCTTCTGGTTCAGTTTTGAGCCGGTGACGAGGGCCGCGACCTTCTGCTCCTCCTTCACCTTCCAGTCGATGTAGGTCTCGATGTCCGGGTGGTCGGCATCGACGACCACCATCTTGGCCGCCCGGCGGGTGGTGCCGCCGGACTTGATCGCGCCCGCGGCGCGGTCGCCGATCTTCAGGAAGCTCATCAGCCCGGACGAGCGGCCGCCGCCGGAGAGCCGCTCGCCCTCGCCACGCAGGCGCGAGAAGTTTGAGCCGGTGCCGGAGCCATACTTGAACAGCCGCGCCTCGCGTACCCAGAGGTCCATGATGCCGCCCTCGTTGACGAGGTCGTCTTCGATACCCTGGATGAAGCAGGCGTGCGGCTGCGGATGCTCGTAAGCCGACTTCGACTTGGTGAGTTTCCCGGTCTTGTAGTCGACGTAATAGTGGCCCTGGCCCGGGCCATCGACGCCATAGGCCCAATGCAGACCGGTGTTGAACCACTGCGGCGAATTCGGCGCGACCATCTGGTGGGCGAGCATGTAGCGCAATTCGTCATAGAAGGCGAAGGCGTCGTCTTCCGACGAGAAGTAGCCACCCTTCCAACCCCAGTAGGTCCAACAGCCGGCGAGCCGATCGAACACCTGCTTGGCGGAGCGCTCGCTGCCGAAACGCTCAGTCTCCGGCAGCGTCGCAAGCGCGTCGGTGTCGGCTACCGATCGCCACAGGAAGGAGGGGACGGTCTCCTCTTCGACTTTCTTCAGCGCCGCCGGCACTCCGGCCTTGCGGAAATACTTCTGCGCCAGCACGTCGGAGGCAACCTGCGACCAGAAATCCGGCACCTCGACATTGTCGAGATGAAACACGATCGAGCCGTCCGGATTCTTGATCTCGCTGGTGGCCAGCCGAAATTGAGTTCCGGCGTAAGGTGATTCCCCTGCCTTGGTGTAGCGCCGTTCAATCCGCATCGAAGTC
The DNA here is from genome assembly GCF_031157255.1 of Bradyrhizobium sp. LHD-71. Classification (GTDB taxonomy): domain Bacteria; phylum Pseudomonadota; class Alphaproteobacteria; order Rhizobiales; family Xanthobacteraceae; genus P52-10. Next base: position 121,957 of record NZ_JAVIFX010000017.1, read on the forward strand.
GTGCCCCGTCCTTGCATCTGGCAATCCGTCCCGAGGGCGGACAACCGGCTATTTTCATTTACGACCCGTGTGCCGCTCGCTTCACGCCAGCCGGCAACGGGATCGTGGCTCTGCCGGTGGCCCGGCCTGTCCTTCGCAGGGCTTGATTGGCAAAAGCGGAAGCCGCTTTGCCAAAGGCCTTGCTCCGTCAACGCCCCTTAACTGTTTTTTGCGCCCTGAGAGCTTGCCGGTTCCGCATCCGAAAAGCCGTCGGGCCAACTCAGCGCACACCGGGAGCCCGGGTCTGAAAGAGGCAGACAAACCCTCATCCGCTGCCTCAACGGGCTCGGCGGAGTGGGTGGGTGCAGACCCGTTTCAGGAGAGCGCCCGGCGAACCTCAAAACCACTCGCGCCGAACAGGCCGAACCTACGACTATCCGTTTGCGCCCGTCAAGCAGTAGTGCGATTTCCTGAATCAAATACTAAATATGGTGGAACTTGGGGAAAACCAGGGGGCAAACCGCGTCCTGATTGGAGCCAAGTATCAGTGAGTCCTCATGGATTCGGAAGCGCAAAAATTGTTTGGATGCGATCCTTCCTTCGACTGCTCCCGCTCTTCACAGGCAAAGTTTTTATTGTTGGTGAGGGGTTGTCTTGGGGAGACTCAGGCGTGCTCCCGGCGCCACTGCCGCTGGGAGCTGTCTTTGCTTTCGGTGACCTCCGGGATCGCATCGTAAAGGCGCGGGCCCATCTGCATGTCTGCGCGTTCTTTGGGCAGAGCCTCCGGCATTTCGGAGCGCAGGAAGGCCACCAGTTTCTCGCGCACCTCGCAGCGCAAGTCCCAGGACCGCGAGGAATTGCGGGCGCTGGCCAGTGCCCTGAGCTCCATCGTTCGTGAATTCGTATCGGTGACCTGCAGGTTGACGACGATGCAGCTTCGATTCGCGCAGGATCTGCTTCAGCCGTTCGCGAATCTTTTCCACATCGGCGGAGTAGTCCACATGCAGGATGACGGAGCCGATCAGCGAGGTGCTCTCGCGAGTCCAGTTCTGAAACGGCTTTTCGATGAAATAGGCGAGGGGCACCACCATCCGCCGCCAATCCCAAAGCCGGATGACCACATAGGTTGAGGTGATTTCCTCGACCCAGCCCCACTCGTTCTCGACGATGACCGCATCTTCGATGCGGATCGGCTGGGTGACAGCGATCTGCACGCCGGCGATGAGGTTGCTCAGCACCGAGCGAGCGGCGAGACCGACGATGACACCCGCCGCGCCAGCCGATGCGAACAGGCTGAGGCCGTATTGCCGGACGGAATCGAACGTCATCAGTGCCGTCGCCACCGCAATGATGACGATCAGCGAGTCGGCCACGCGCTTGAACACGCGCACCTGTGTGACGTGCTTACGGGCCAGAAGGTTGTCATCGACGTCGACGCGATAGCGCTGCAGATACCGTCCGGCCCCCATGTCGACGGCGCGCGTCGCAATCCAGCCGACCAGCGCGATGCAGATCACGACCATCAACTGGATGAGACCGTTGCGGATTTGATCGTCGAGCGGCGCCAGCGGCAACACCATTGCCGCCGCCGCGACGCCCATGGCGATGCGGCTCGGCTCGCGTGTCCGCTCAAGAATCGTCAACCACAACGAGCGGCGCGGGCCGATAACTCGTCGCACAAAAGTGACGACGACATGATGCACGACCAGTGCCAGGCAGACGGCGAATGCGACCAGTCCGAGACCAACGATCCAGTGGGGAATCCAACTCAAGGCCCATTCGACATCCTCCAGCACATCCACCATCCGCAGTTCCGCTCGCTTGACAGTTCAACAAGCGGACGTAACGCCGTGCGCTGCAAAAGGATCGTGCGCGTCTTTGCAAGTCGTCGTTGCATGCACTGCGAAGCAGCGGACGTCGACACCCTTGTGGCAGACAGCGACGTGGGTTCGGGTGTGGCGCTCGTGACCACGCCGCTGCATGAGGGTCTTCGTTCAAGCGATTGAATTTATTGCGTTAAGCTCTTCATCCATTTGCCGATGGTCGAATGCCGAAATTGCGGTCATTGTAATTGCCGATTCTCACCCATTGTCCTCGCGAGTCGGGGATCAGTCTTCCGGAGCATCAGCGCTGATCCGCAAACGCTGCGGTCTCTGGATGTGTGGCTGTTTCGCGGCGGTCAGCGATGAACAATAAGATCTCCGCAAGCGGCCTTGCGTTCCTGCTCGTGACGTCGATCGGCTGGGGCGTGAACTGGCCGATCATGAAATACGTGCTGGCACAGTGGCCGCCGCTGTCGGCGCGCGGATGGACTGGCGTCGCGGGTGCGGTGGCTTTGGCGCTCTACGCGTTTGCACGGGGCATCTCCTTGCGGGTCCCGCGAGACCAGTGGCTGTGGCTCGTGATCTCCGCCGTGCTCAACGTGTCGCTGTGGATGGCGGTGATGGGCTATGCGCTCGTCTTCGTGACGGCGAGCGAAGGCGCCGTCATCGCCTACACCATGCCCGTGTGGACTGCGCTGCTGGCCTGGCCTTTGCTCGGTGAGCGGCTGACATGGACGCGCGTGATCGCGCTTGCGATGGCGTTCGCCGGTCTGGTATCGCTGCTGGGCGGCAACGAGATGTCGGCCGGCATCGCCAAGCTGCCCGGCGTGCTGCTGGCGCTGGGCGGCGCCATCGGATTTGCGCTCGGCACGATCCTGCTGAAGAAACGGCCTCTGCGATTGCCCGGGGCGACTGCCGCGGCTTGGCAGATTGGCATCGGCTGCGCGCCGGTAGCTCTCGCCGGGTTGATCTTTGAGCGTCCCGAGGCTTCGACGTTGACGAGCGGCGGCTGGGCCGCGCTGGCCTACATGACGTTCGGGCAGTTCTGTATCGCCTACGTCTGCTGGTTTGCAGCCCTTGAACGTCTGCCTGTGTCAATCGCGGCAATCGGTACGACGCTGGTGCCGGTGATCGGCGTCCTCGTGTCTGCCGTGGCTCTGCATGAGCCGCTCGGCCCGGCGCAGATCGCGGCGCTGTTGCTCACGGTGGGCGGCGTGGCGCTGGCGGCGCGGTCTTGATGACCAGAAATCAATTATGATGTTTTTGACATCAGTATGAGTGTCTTATATATGCATAATCACGTGAGGAAGGTAAGTTCTGCATGATTACGGCCGCCCAGATGCGAGCTGCCCGCGCGCTTCTCGGTATCGATCAAAAGAAGTTGGCCGAGCTTTCCGGCGTATCGCTGCCAACCATCCAGAGAATGGAGGCCAGCGAAGGCAATGTCCGCGGTGTGATCGACTCGCTCATCAAGGTGGTGGGGGCGCTCGAAGCCAGCGGGATCGAGCTCATCGGAGACAATGCCCGCAGCGAAGGCGGTGGGCGCGGGGTCAGGTTGAAGCAGGCGGCACCGCCCACTGAGAGCGCTCCGCCGGCGAAATGAGTGAACGATAGGCGGCACCAGGACGGTGGGTCAGAGATGGACGGCGTAGTTAGAAAGCAGGCCCTCGCCCCGACGTTCGGAGAACTCTTTGCGCCGAAGCTCCTCACCGTTCTGAAAGAAGGCTACGCGCGTTCGGATCTGCGCTCGGACATCGTCGCTGGGCTGACAGTTGCGATTGTCGCTTTGCCGCTCTCGATGGCGATCGCGATCGCGTCGGGAACGACGCCGGACCGTGGGCTGTACACGGCCATCGTCGGCGGTTTCCTGGTGTCCGCGCTTGGCGGAAGCCGTTTTCAGATCGGCGGACCCGCGGGTGCCTTCATCGTGCTGGTGTCGGCGACAGTTGCCCGCCACGGCATCGACGGGCTGATCCTCGCAACGATGCTGTCAGGGATCATCCTGATTGCAACCGGATATCTTCGGCTCGGCACCTACATCAAATTCATTCCGTATCCGGTGACGGTCGGCTTCACGGCGGGGATCGCAGTCATCATTTTTGCGAGCCAGCTTCGCGACCTGCTTGGCCTGACACTCAGCGGCAAGGAGCCCGGGGAACTGCTGCCGAAGCTTGTCGCGCTGACGCACGCATGGCCGACGATCAACATCGCTGCTGTCGCTGTCGCCGTCGCGACCGTTGCGATCATTCAGGGCTTCAAGAAGTTCCGGCCCGGATGGCCAGGCATGCTTATCGCGGTTGCCGTGGCAGCACTGGCGACCGCGCTCCTCAACTTGCCGGTTGAGACCATCGGAACACGTTTCGGCGGGATTCCGCGGACGCTGCCGGTGCCGATGCTGCCGGACATATCGCTGGCGAAGGTTCAGGCCGTACTGCCCGATGCAATCGCGTTCGCGCTGCTGGGTGCCATCGAGTCGCTCCTGTCGGCTGTTGTCGCGGACGGCATGACCGGGCGGCGCCATCGCTCGAACTGCGAGCTTGTCGGCCAGGGCTTTGCCAATATTGGCTCGGCGTTGTTCGGCGGCATCTGCGTCACCGGGACGATCGCGCGAACGGCCACCAACGTGCGCGCAGGCGCGCGCGGGCCGATGGCCGGCATGTTGCATTCGCTGTTTCTGCTGCTGTTCATGCTGGTGGCGGCACCCTTGGCCGGCTACATCCCGCTGGCGGCGCTCGCCGCGGTGCTGGCCGTCGTCGCCTGGAACATGGCCGAGCGGCGTGAGTTTGCTGTCCTGCTGCGCTCGTCGTGGGGCGACGCCGTCGTCTTGCTGTCGACCTTTCTGCTGACGATCTTCCGCGACCTGACCGAAGGCATTCTTGTCGGCTTTGCGCTCGGCGCGGTGCTTTTCATCAACCGGATGGCGCAGGCAACCAGCATCGAAGCTCACGCGCCGCTGGTGGCGGAGGACAAGCCGGACCTGCAGAACGGTGATCGTACCAACTATGATCCTTCGCTCGCGACAAATCCGGACGTTGTCGTCTATCGGATCACGGGCGCGTTCTTCTTTGGCGCGGCTTCGACCGTCGGCGCGGTGCTGGATCGCATCGCCGACCATCGAAGATCATTCGTCCTGGACTTCTCGGCGGTGCCTTTCCTGGATTCGACTGCGGCCAAGACGATTTTCGGTATGGCGCAATCGGCAAAGCGCCACGGCATGCGCGTCACGATCAGCGGCGCGAGCGTCGCCGTGCGACGCGAGCTCATCAACCATGGGGTAAAGCGTCCTCTGGTCACTTATGCGGCGAGCATCACGCATGCGATGAAGGATCTGCAGCCGCCGCAAGGTAGGGAAGACAAGTGACGTCAGAACAGGCCCACCTCTTTCCGATCGATTGACATGCGCTCGCGCAAAAAGAGGCCGGCGCCTTTCGGCGCCGGCGTGTCTTAATCGAAATCCCGGTTACGATTTACGGGCAGGGGTGACGCTGTCCGTCGTACCCTAGGAAAGTCCGGGTGCGGACATCGTACGAGCGATAGCGCTGCTGGCAGTACGCGATATCGTTGCCCGCAGGGGCCGCGGTGACCACGTAGTCCTCGTCGTCGTCATAGTAGTAGGGGTCGCTATAGCCGTAATAGTACGGGGAAGCCGCATAGCTGCCGAGCGCGAAGCCTGTGCCGAAACCGATGCCCGGACCCCACCATCGCCGGTGGTGATGCCGCCAGCCAGGTCGGCCGCCCCAGCCGGGCCGGCCGTTCCAACCAGGCCGCCCGCTCCAGCCGGGTCCGCCGGCAATAGGTCCGGGCGTGTCCGGGCGAGCCGCCACGCCGCCACCAAGTGCGCCGCCGTAACCGCCGCGGCCGCCACCAAGCATTGCGCCGCCACCACCGATCGGGCCACCGCCGCCGCCGCGGAAGGCGCCACCGCCGCCCATGGCTCCGCCGCCGCCACCGCCCATCGCACCGCCGAAACCTCCGCCACCGCCACCGATGGCGCCACCTCCACCACCGCCCGCAGGGGCCGCCGCGGCTCCGCCACCGCCACCGCCACCGCCCATGGCGCCGCCGTAACCTTGGGCGTCCGCGGTCACGGCCGTCATTAGGGGAACGGCGGCGGCAACGATGGCCGCTGCAGCGGTCAATCCGATCTTGTTCATGAGAGTCTCCCGCGATTTCGTCTGCCCCTCAAACCGCGAGAGGTCCGAGTGTTCCATCCTCTCACAGGCTTGTCATCCTGCTCAAAAACATAAGTTCCAGCGCATGTATATCAACTGAACGAATTGCGTCACAGGCGCGGACGGATTTAGCCGGTTTCAGGGCAGGACCGCGTTGGGCGGGCCGCTGGACAATGGCAGCCGCGGATGCCATCACCGTGAGCGGTTCGGCAAGCCTGGATTCCCGTGCACATGAAGCAGTTTTTCCTGAAAGTCTTCACTTGGTGGAACGGTCAGACGTTCGGCACGCAACTCTGGACGGCGCTTTACGGCGAGTTCGTGGGCGAGGATGAGGGCGGCAACCGCTACTACCGGACCAAAGGGGGCAAGATCGATCCATCGCTCGGCTTCGAGCGCCGTTGGGTCATCTACAATGGCTATGCGGAGGCCTCGCGGGTGCCGTCGTCTTGGCACGGCTGGCTGCATCATACCGTCGATGTGCCGCCGACCGAGGAGAACTACCAGCCGCGCCCATGGGAGAAGCCGCACCGGCCAAACATGACCGGCACCGCCGGCGCGTACCGTCCGTCCGGCTCGACGCTTGCCGCCGGCCGCCGCCCGAAGGCCACCGGCGACTACCAGGCCTGGACGCCAGGGCAGTAGGCTTCCCTGTTCTGGGCGGCTGGCGCACGCACGAACAGCGCCGCCGCCACCTTCAACTTCGCAAGATTTGCAAAGCCGTTTTGTGGTTGGGTGGTGTCACGTCCAACAGCACGAACGGCACGCCATGAACAAGGTCAAGGAGCGCATCGACTATCAGGCGCGGTTGAACCGGGTGATCGGTTTCATTCACGATCATCTCGATGAGGAGATTGATCTCAATCGCCTGGCCGATGTCGCATGCCTTTCGCCATATCATTGGCATCGCATCTATCATGCGATGCACGGCGAAACGATTGCAGCAACTGTCCGCCGTCTGCGGCTGCATCGCGCCGCCGGCCTTCTCGCCAACACGGTGATGCCGATCGAGATGGTGGCAGAGAAATCCGGCTATGCGAGTACCGCGGCATTCACGCGCGCCTTCAGTCTCGACTATGGCATGCCGCCGGCCCAGTATCGCAGGGAAGGCGGGCACGCAAAATTTCTCGCACAAAGTGGCGCCGGCGACGGCGCGGCGTTCGACGTGACGATCAAGACCATACCGTCCTTGCGTCTGGCCGCGATCTATCATCTCGGTTCGTACATGCAGATCGGCAAGGCGTTTGAACAGCTCTATGGCTGGTTCGCCGTGCGCGGGCTCTTAGGGACCGCAACACGCTCCATCGGCGTCTATTATGACGATCCGTTCTCGGTCGACGAGGATGCGCTACGTTCACGCGCAGGTTTGGTGGTCGATCCTGGGTTTGCTGTCCAAGCGCCGCTGATCGAGACCATGATTCCTGGCGGCCGGCATGCGGTGCTGCGTCACAAGGGGCCTTACGCGACAATGCGTGCGGCTTACCAATGGCTCTACGGCACCTGGCTTACGCAACACGACGAGGAGCCGGCCGATGCGCCGGTGTTCGAGGAGTACTTCAACAACCCGCGTGACACCGCACCGGCGGATCTTTTGACCGATATCTGTCTGCCGTTGCGATAATCGCGGGCAGCATTTTTGGGAACAAGACAATGCCCAAAACCTGGACGGAGAAGTTCAACTCGCCGTCAACGCATCAGATAAAGTCTGTGCCGGTCGATATCGCCGGCATGAAGAAAGGCGAGGTCATGCTGATCCCGACGCCGAAGATCATCGACGCCTTCATCGCAGGAATCCCGCGCGGTATCTGTTTGGACGTCAAGACGCTCCGCGCGAGGCTTGCGAAGAAATATAAGGCGGAGGTGACTTGCCCGATCACTACCGGTTTTCACCTGCGTGCCGTCGCCGAAGTGGCAATCGAAAAACTCAAGCGTGGCGCGAAGCCCTGCGAGGTCACGCCGTTTTGGCGCGTGCTCGATGAAAACGCGCCGACCACGGCGAAGCTGTCATGCGGCGCCGCCTTCGTGCAGAAGCAGCGCAAGGCGGAAGGGATCTAGCGGCGCAGTGGCAAACGGCGAGCAGGGTACAGTCACCCCGCGTTCCCTGTTCGCCATTCGTTCGTTACGTTGTCGCTTTGACGCGATGCGCTGCCTGGGCGACCTGCGCCTCCCGATCGCTGCCCGCGGCGCTCGCATAGCGCGTCCGTAATCGCTCCAGGACTTCCGCCGGCGCAGTCTCCGGCGATCCGGCGTTGAACGGTGGGGCCGGATTGTATTCGAGCATCAGCTGGATCATTTGCGCGGTGGTACGGTCGGACAGCTTTTCAGCGAGCGTCAGGCCGAAATCGATGCCGGCCGTTACGCCGCCGCCAGTGATGCGATTGCGATCGGTGCAGACCCGGGTCTTTTCAGGGATTGCGCCGAGGGCGCCGAGGTGGCCTATGGCCGACCAGTGCGTCGTCGCACGATAGCCCTGCAGCAATCCCGCAGCGGCCAACACCAGCGCGCCGGTGCAGACTGAGGTGACATAGCGCGCAGCTTCGGCCTGCTTGCGCAGGAAGCCGAGCGTCTCCTCGTCGTTCAGCAACGCGTCTGTGCCGAACCCGCCGGGCACGCAGATCACGTCGAGTTGCGGACAGGCGGCAAAGGTCGTCGTCGGGACGATCGTCAATACGGTGTCGCTCGCAAGCGGCTCCATGGTTTTTGCAACCAGATGGGTCTTTGCGCCGGGCACACGGCCCAGCACCTGCAGCGGGCCGGTGAAGTCGAGTTGAGTCACTTTCGGGAAAATCAGGAAGCCGATGTTGATGGTCTCAGTCATGCGACGCTCCTCGTGCTTGACGGCAATTGGATCGCATGTTTGGCTGAAGGCGCAAATGACATATTTCCCTCGATTTAAGACATCCGGGGTCAGGCGATGATCGGCGTTCTGGTGTTTCCCGATTTTCAGCTGCTCGACGCGACCGGGCCGATCTCAGCTTTCGAGATCGCGCATCGCCTGCAAGGCAGGCGCGCCCCGATCAGCGTGCTGGCGCTGAAGGCCGGTGCAGTGCGTTCGTCGTCGGGTGTGGAGCTGAACGCGCGCAGCTTCCGCAAGGCCTTGCCGGACACGCTGATTGTCGCCGGCGGCGAAGGGGTTCGCGCGGCGGCCGACTGCAAGGCGACGCTCGCATTCGTGCGCGCCGTCGCCCGTCGCGAGCAGCGCGTCGCCAGCGTATGCTCGGGCACTTTCATTCTCGCTGCGGCCGGCTTGCTCGATGGCAGGCGTGCCACCACGCACTGGCGCCAGACGCGCGATTTCATCGCCCGCTTTCCCAAGGTACGGCTCGAGGCGGACCGGATCCATGTACAGGACGGCAACATCTGGAGCTCCGCAGGGATCACGGCGGGCATCGATCTGGCGCTGGCGATGATCGCCGACGATTTTGGTGAGGACATCGCGCAGGCAACCGCACGACAGCTTGTCGTCTATCATCGCCGTTCCGGCGGCCAGTCGCAGTTTTCCGCACTGCTCGAGCTGAAATCGCCAAGCGGCCGTTTCAAGTCGCTGCTAGCCTGGGCGCGCGAGCATCTCGATCAGGATCTGACGGTGGAGCGTCTCGCTGAGAAAGCCAACATGAGCGCACGGCATTTCTCACGCAGCTTCACCGCGGAGACCGGCATCTCGCCATCGAAGGCCGTGGAGCGGCTCAGGATCGAGGTCGCGCAGGCCCGCGTGCAATCGGGCAGCGAGCCGATCGAGGCGATCGCCAAAGTGTCGGGCTTTGGTGACGCCGAGCGGATGCGCCGCGCCTTCATGCGGACCTTCGGTCACCCGCCACAGGCGTTGCGACGCGCCGCGAAGCAGCACGAGCATGGAATCGCGGGTTGACCTGAGTTCCGTTCGTCGCAGCAGCTCGTTTTCGCCGGCCTGACCGTGTGAGGGCTGCTACAGCGTCCTCTGCGTCAGGCTCTTGCTTTCAGCCACTGCGCCACTTCGCTGGTCAGCCGGTTCGCTTCCGGGATCAACTTCCCCATCGTCCAGAAGCCGTGGAACTGGCCGGGATACTCGCTGTAAGTCACGTCGACGCCGGCGGCTTTCAGCCGGTCCTTGTACTCCACGCCCTCGTCATGCAGTGGATCCGCGCCCGCGGTCATCACATAGGCCTGTGGCAGTCCCTTGAGGGCTTGTGCGCGCGCCGGCGATGCGCGCCAGTCGTCGATATCGGCCTTGCAGGTCAGGTAGTGATCGCTGAACCATCGGATCAGCGAATGAGTCAGCAATACGCTCGTCTCGGGATCGCTGTGCGAGCGATGCGTCATCGCGAAATCGGTGGCGGGATAGATCAGTACCTGTCCGGCGAATTTCGGCCCGCCGTTGTCGCGCGCGTTGAGCGTCACGACCGCGGTGAGGTTGCCGCCGGCGCTGTCGCCACCGACGAAGATGCGATTTTTGTCGATGCCGAATTTCGCCGAGTTGGCGACGATCCATTCGGTGGCGGCGATCGCGTCGACGGCTGCGGCGGGAAACTTGTGCTCGGGCGCGAGACGGTAGTCGACTGAGAGCACCACGAAGCCGGCTTGATCGGCGATCTGCCGACAGACGACATCGTGGCTGTCGAGGTCGCCGATGACCCAGCCACCGCCATGATAGAAAATGAACGCGGGCGCCGGGCCGCTTTTCGGCAATGTCAGCGGCTTGTAGACCCGAAGGGGAATTGGACCGTGCGGCGAGGGGGCGGTGACGTCATCGACCGACGCAAGTTTCGGAGGGTCGGGCTGCACGACCGCGCGGCCGAGCTTTGACGCTTCACGCGCTTCGGGGGCCGTCATCGTCTCGTATTTCGGCCGGTTCGCGGCGCGGAAAGCCTCCATTACGGCAGCTGCGGTGGGGTCGAGTACGATAGGCATGCGGGGTTCCTCCGGTTCGTTTTCTTGGCCCGCCTGGCGGGGTTGTTCCAACTATCTCATCAGAGTCGTTTCGTGACCAGCCCAGGCCGATTTGTTGTTTGGCTGCAATGCGATGGCTGGGTAGCGGGGAGTGACGCCCTTTCCATGCCGTATTCAGCGTGTTAACGGAGCCTTTGAGCGGCTTTGCAATCCTGCGAGCCCGATTCGCCATCTGGTTGATGCCGCGCCCAATGCACCGATCCTCTCAATTCATTGCAGCCATGGCATTTGCGGCCGTCGTGTTGTCGGCAGCGACGCCTGTTGTGCATGCACAGTTCGGCAATCAGCCGCCGCGTCCGCCGAGCAATGTCGGCCCGCCGGGTCAGGATTCGGATGCGGAAGAGGTGCCTGACATTCCGCAGGGACGCATACTTCCGGCACCGATCCGACCGCCCGGAGCGGCCATGCCACCCCCAGGTTCGGTGCAGACGCAACCGCTGCCGCCACCTGGTGCCGGGTCGCAAGGCTCCCAGCCACCAGCGACCGCGAATGCGCCCGCTCCGCTGCCCGGATTGCCGCCGGGACAACGTCAGCCGAAGGGACCACCGGGCGGTCCTGCAGCCGCCATTCAGCCTGGCGACGAGATCGTCACCGCACCGCCGGCTCAGAAGGTCGTCAATAAGCAGGCGGTGTTCGCCGGTCTCGACAAGATCACGGGCCGCATCATCAAGTTCGACGTCGACATGGCGGAAACGGTGCAATTCGGTGCGCTGCGGGTGAAGCCGCAAGCATGCTACACGCGGCCGGCGACAGAGGCCGCGAACACGGATGCGTTCGTTGAAGTCGACGAGATCACGCTGCAGGGCGAGGTGAAGCGGATTTTTTCGGGATGGATGTTCGCAGCGAGTCCTGGCCTGTCGGGTGTGGAGCACCCGATTTACGATGTGTGGCTGACGGACTGCAAAGGTCCCGAAGCAACGGTCGCCAGCGCCGAACCACCGCCGCCGCTGCGCGCACCACCAGCACAGCAGAAGAAGCAGTCCCAGCCGTCCAGGCGCCAGCCTGCGCCGCCGCCCCAGCCGGAGCAGCCGCTCCAGCCGTTGCCCGGGTTCAGGTAGCCGTCGTTTCGGCTAAAAGCGTTACGAGAACGTCGCCGCGAACTTCTGCTCGCCGGTCGGGGTAAACCGTACGACCCGGCCGTCGGCCTCGCGCCGCGCCCACTTCAAATCGAACATGCGATCGAGCAGGGCCGCGCCAAGCGAGCCGGCGAGATGGCTGCGGCGCTCGCTCCAATCAAGGCATTTCTTGCACAGCGGCCGACGCGAGCTTCGCACTGTTTCGAGGTCGACGCCGAAGTCCGTAACAAACTTCGCGCCGCGCGGGGCGATCTCGACGCTATCCTTATCGACAAGAAGCATCTTGCGCCCGACCAGCGAGTCGAACATGCGCACGCCGAACTCGCCGGCCAGATGGTCGTAGCACATCCGTGCACGTCGCATCGCGGGATCCTTCGGCCCCGGGCGCACGCGCAAATGGCCTGCGCGGGCGGCCAGTGCGCCGAGCCCTTCAAGCACGTCGGCGACATCGTTGCCGGCGAGGCGGAAGTAGCGGTGGCGGCCCTGCTGCTCCTGCTCGACCAGACAGGCCTGCTGAAGCTTTGACAGATGCGAGCTTGCGGTCTGCAGCGTCACGCCGGCCTCGGCGGCAAGTTCGCTCGCCGTAAGCGCGGTGCCGCCCAGGAGCGCGTTGAGCATGTTTGCGCGCGCGGGGTCGCCGACGAGCGCGGCGATGATGGCGATGTTCGGGCCTTCTTTCATACTTCGATCATAGTCGAAGCATCGACGCCGCGCAACGGGGTAGCAGAGTCGCATGCAAGACGGAGGTGCGCGGTGACGGTCACAGTTTTCATTCGCTATCAGCTCGATCCCTTCAAGCAGAACCAGTTCGAGGCGTATGCACGGCGCTGGCTAACGATCATTCCGGCTTGCGGCGGCAATTGTCTCGGCTACTGGATGCCCCACGAGGGCACCAACAACGTCGCCTTCGGCTTGATTTCATTCGAGAGTCTCGCGGCCTACGAGGCCTATCGCGCCCGCATCAAGGCCGACGGGGAGGGTGCGGCCAACTTTGAATTCGCCGCGCAGAACAGATTCATCCTCGCTGAGGAACGAACATTTCTGCGCCAGGTGGAGTAGAGTTGGGGGCTGAGCGGGGCCGTTCTTCAAGGGTGGTGGCTCCGCTCGCAACAGAAGGGCTGAGCGCTGCTGACAAAAATTGGCAATGCGTTTGGTGTAATGGAAGCCGGGGAGAGATCATCATGACCGTTTCCGTCGCGAAAAAGCGCAAAGAGTTCTTCGACTTGCACGAGTCCGGCTGTTTTGTGCTTCCCAATCCCTGGGATGTCGGTAGCGCCCGCGTGCTGCAATCGCTTGGCTACAAGGCGCTCGCTTCGACCAGCGCCGGTTTCGCCTGGTCGACCGGCCGCAGCGACTACGGGCTGAAGCTCAACGATTTGCTCGAGCATCTCACAGCGTTGTCCGCGGCCACCGATTTGCCCGTCAATGCGGACTTCGAGTCGGGCTTTGCTGACGATCCCGCCGGCGTCGCCGAGAATGTCCGTAAATGCGCGGCGACCGGCGTGTCCGGCCTGTCGATCGAGAACCGCAGCAGCGATCCAAAACAGCCGCTTTACGAATTCTCCTTGTCCGTCGAGCGCATTCGGGCGGCGCGCGCCGCCCTGGATGACGATGAAAGCGGCGTGTTGCTGGTGGCACGCTGCGAGGGTTTTCTGACCGGCGAGGCCGATCTCAATATGACGATCAAGCGTCTGGTTGCGTTTGCGGAAGCCGGCGCCGACTGCCTCTACGCGCCGGGCATCCGCACGCCGGAGCAGATCTCAGCCGTGGTCAAAGCGGTGGCACCCAAGCCCGTCAACGTGCTGGTGATGTCGCCGGATTTCAAGGTAGCGGAGCTGGCCGAACTCGGCGTCCGGCGCGTCAGTCTCGGCGGCCAACTCGCGGCGGCGGCGTGGGGCGGTTTCATGCGCGCGGCGCAGGAGATTGTCGAGAAAGGGACGTTCACCGAGCTCCGCAACAACTACTCCGGCCGCGACCTGCACAAAGTCTTCGCGCAATACGTGGCAAAGTAGAGCCTGGTTCGCTCCTAGCGGCGCGATGCGAGGATTGTCAGTGCGTCCGCGCCAGAGATCGGCCTGTCGGTCGCCAGCGCGCCGAAATCAGCCTCGTGCAGCAGCGCGAGGTCGAGGTGCGTACGATAGCGCCGGCGCGAAATCTCGATGGCACCAAGGCTGCGCAGGTGCTCGGTGACATATTGCGTGTCGAGCAGGGTGAAACCGCCAGCGACCAGTCGCGTGACGAGGTGGACCAGGGCCACTTTCGACGCGTCTCGCGCGCGATGGAACATGCTTTCGCCGAAGAAGGCGCCGCCGAGGTTGACGCCGTAGAGCCCGCCAACCAGGGCGTTCCGCTCCCACACCTCGACACTGTGGCAGTGGCCAAGCGCGTGCAGGCCGGTGTAGAGAACGCGGATGCGGCGGTTGATCCACGTGTTGTCGCGACCGGGTCGCGCCTCGGCGCAACCATCGATCACCTCGCCGAAAGCCTTGTCGACTGTCACACTGAAGCGGTCCGAACGCACCGTGCGCGCCAAACGAGAGGAGATCTTCAGGCCATCCAATGGAATGACGCCGCGCTCTTCCGGCTCGACCCAGAACAATGTTGGGTCATCGGCGCTCTCCGCCATCGGAAAAATGCCGCAGGCATAGGCGCGCAGCAGCACTTCGGGCGTGATTTCAGCACTCATGGTGTCGCGAGAGGCCATGGCCGAACCTATAGCAAAGCACGCGCCGATATGCACCGGCTTGATTTCCCGGGCGTTTCAGGCCGCGCTCTGCTTCTCGGGCTTCGGCTGCACCTGGAGGGGCAGGCTGAGCACGACCCGCGTCCCGGAATGTCCCTGATCAAACTCGATCTCGGCTTGGAGCTTCGCGGCCATGGCATTGACGATGCGGCGACCCATGCCGGTTGAGCCCGGCGCAGGCTTGCCGGCCAGCCCGATTCCCTGATCGGCCACCGCGATCTTGATCGTGTCGCCGGCGCGGCTCAGTTCCACATGGATTGGTCCCGAGCCATCGGGATAGGCGTATTTGACGGCGTTGATCACCAGTTCATTGACAATAATCCCGACCGCGACGGCACGATCGGGATCGATCTCGACAGGGGCGCCGGTCAGTGTCAGCTGGGTCAGTTTTTCGCCTTCAGCCGACCTGCGCAGATCTTCGAGCAGCGCCTCGAGATACTGGTCGAGCATCACGCCCTTCAGGTCGTGCGAGGTGTAGAGCCTGCGATGCACCTGGGCGACCGCCGCGACGCGGCCCATCGCGTTGGTGAGCGCCGCTTTGACGCTTTCGTCGTCCGTGGTCGACGCCTGCAGGTGCAGGAGTGATGCGATGATCTGCAGGCTGTTGCCAACACGGTGATTGACCTCGCGCAACAAGACTTCGCGCTCGGCGGCAAGCGCAGCATACCGATCGCGTGCGGCGCGTACCTCGGCTTCCGCCGCCTCTTTGGCCTGACGCATCCGCGCGCCGTTCAGCGCGCCTGCGACGGCGACAGAGAGCAGGGGGATGAAGTCGCCCTTGGCGTCCTTGACCAGATAGTCCGCCGCTCCTGCCTTCAGCGCGGTGACGGCCGTACGGCTGTCCAGCGAGGCGGTGACGAAAACCACCGGCGGCGCATTATCGATGGCGCGGATGCGTGCGAGCGTTTCGAGCCCATCCAGGCCCGGCATCTGTTGATCGAGCGCAATGACGTCAATGCCGCCGGCGCGAATGCGGGCGAGGCCGGTCTCGCCGTCCGGGGCATGCTCGACAAGGAATCCCTGCCGCTTCAGACCGCGCTGGACCAGCCGGGCAAGGTCGGCATCGTCGTCGATATAAAGCGCTATGGGCGTCTCGTTTGTCATGCGGCCGAGGGCACCTGAATCACGGAAAAGAATAAGCCGAGCTGGCGGATGGCGTTGGCAAATCTTTCGTAGTTGACCGGCTTGGTGATGTAGACATTGCAACCGAGCTCGTAACAGCGCTTGATCTCGTGCGCATCGTCGGTCGTGGTGAGCACCACCACCGGTGTACACTTCAGATGCGACGTCTCCTTCACCCGCCTCAGGATCTCGGTCCCGGTCATGTCGGGCAGGTTGAGGTCCAGCAGGATCAGCAGCGCATCGCCCTTGCGAGCCGCACCCGAAGGACCGTTGCCGAGCAGGTAGGCCATCGCGTCCATGCCGTTGGCGAAGTGGACGATTTCGTTGGTGGCGCCGGAGCGGCGGATATTACGCTCGATCAGGCGTGCGTGGCCCTCGTCGTCCTCGATCATGACGATGGTGACCGCCTTGCTCATGCTGTCTTTCCTTCCAGAGGCAGATTCCACCGGGAAGGCAGCATCACCGTGAAGGTGCTGCCTTCGCCAAGCTTCGACGAAACCGAAAGTGTCCCGCCCAACCGCCGCACCAGCGCGCGGGCATGGGCCAAGCCAATGCCCTGACCCGGACGATCCTGCACGCCAGCCCGGCGAAACAGGTCAAAAACTCGCTGATGATCCTTTTGATCGATCCCGCGACCGTTGTCTGCTACTTCGTAGACAATATAGCCGGATTTTTGGCGGCCGGAGACCCGAATCTCGCCGGCAACGTCGGGTCGCAGGTATTTCAGCGCATTGTCGATCAAATTCGAGAATATTTGCTCGAGCGCCAGACGGTCGCTGACCACGTCGGGCAAGGGGTCGATCAGGATCTTGGCATTCGCCTCGTCGGCCTGATGCGCGACGGTCTGGACGATGCCTTCGATCAGCTCGTGCACGTCGATGTGGTCGGGCTTGAATTCGCGGCGGCCCTCGCGGGTAAGGGTGAGAACGGCTGTAATCAGCCGATCCATCTTGCCGATCGACGACTTGATGAAGTTCAGGGATTCGTCGAAGTCTTTCACGAGCTCCTTGTCGTGATCGACAAGCCTCGCTTCGGCGGTCGCGCTATCGGGCGTCGCGGCAAGCGCTTCCGGTGCGGACAGTTCGGCGATCCGCCTGAAGATGCTGCCGCGCAACTCCTCCAGTTCGCTCGTGAAGCCCATGATGTTCACCAGCGGTGAGCGCAGGTCATGGCTGACGATATAGGCAAATCGCTGAATTTCTTCGTTCGCCTCCTGCAGGTCCTTTGTCCGCTCCTCGACAGCGGCTTCGAGGTTGGCGTTGAGCTTGCGCAAGCTCTCTTCCGCATCGTCGCGCAGCCGCTGCGAGCGGCGGACCAGCAGCAGCGAGGCGATGGCCAGCGCCAGCACCGTGCCTGAGCCTGCAGTCGTCGCGATTGCCGAGAGCGCCTGCGTCTCGTTGGTCTCGGCGATGCGGAGCCTCAGCAGCCGGTCTTCTTCGCTGCGCATTGCGTCGGCAATTTCGCGAATGCGCGTCGTGGTTCGTCGCGTGGCGTTCTGCTGGACGATCTTGTTGGCCTCTGCCTCCTGGCCATTCATCACGAAGCTTACGACCGTACTGAACTCCCGCAATCGCTGATCGACGAGCGGAAGCGCCTCGTTCAAGTGCCTGGCCTGAACGGCGTTGTCGCTGGTGAGTTGCTTGAGGCGGTCAAAGGCGGGACGGATGGCCGCCGTCGCTTCCGTGAATTCGGCGAGGAATTCCGGCTGGGAGGTGATGAGATAGCCGCGCTCGGCGCTCTCGGCGCGACTGACCTGCAACAAGGCGACGTAGATCTGATTTTCGACCTCCAACGTACGGGCTATCTTGTCTGCGTCTTGGCGCAGCGAATAGACGAGATAGATCGAGCTCGCGCTGATCCCGAGCAGGATCAGCAGTCCTGCCAGCAGGAGCGCAATCTGGACAATCGGCGGTCGCTTGTGCTCGCGGCTCATGGAAAAGTCAGGACATTCAGTTCGGCAGAACGGCGAGCGCAATTTGCGACGCGAAACAACATCCGTCCCGCAAGCCGGTTCCCCGCGCCTTCGACAGAATAGCTCCAAATGCAGGCGTTATACGGGCGCTCTTTGACCTGGCCTTGTGCATGGGTGACTTGCGATCCTTTGCTCCAGCCAGACCTTGAACGCGCCGAAGCGCAGCGGCGTCGAGAAATGCCAGCCCTGTCCCTCCTGGATGTCAAGCGATTTGACCAGTTCGAGTTGCTTGGCGTTCTCTATGCCTTCGGCAATCACGGTCACGTTCAGATACTTGCCCATTTCGGCGATGATTTTGACAAGTCCGGAAGATACGGATTCCGTGCCGAGCGTGGCGATAAACTGCTTTTCGATCTTCAAGTAGTCGATGTCGAAGCTTTGGAGATACGCAAGATTGGAAGATCCGGTACCAAAGTCATCGAGCGCAATTCTTACGCCCAGTTGCCGCAGTCGTTTGATGGACTCCCGAACCGGCTCTTCCGCATGATCGATGAGTCCACGTTCGCTCAATTCGAACATGACGCGCGACAATGCGACCTTGCGAGCGTCGAAAATGCGTTGCGTGATCGGAATTATTTCGTCGGAAAGAGTCTGCGAGGCGATGTTGACGCCGATGTGGAAGTCAGCGGGTAAGGCCAGCCCTGATATCTTTTGCAGGTCGATTGCCACCGTGGACAGAATCCACTCGGTGATCGGCAGAATCAGACCGCTCGACTCGGCAATTGGAATGAAGGTATCCGGCTGCATGAGCCCGTGATCGGGATGATCCCAGCGGATAAGCGCCTCGGCGCCGACACATCGTCCACTGGACAGGTCGATGGTTGGCAAATACTCGATATGAAATTCGCGCCGCGACAGCGCGGTTTTCAGCTGGGCGGGAATTGATCGACTGTGCAAGAGGCTGATTGCGATCAGGAAGCTGGAGGACAGCCCGAGCAACAAGCCCGCGGCCAACGCATAGGGTAAGGCTTGGTGCCAGTGCAGACGATCATCTTGTGCATCGCTGCGAACGGCAATGGATATGGGAAAACGCGTCGAGGTCGCGATCGCAAGGTGGCGATGGCTTGTTGTCTTAGCCAAGCCAGGACGATTGGCGCCGGCAAGCGACGTGTCGCCAGCGTAGACTTCACCGTTCGGCCCGAGTAGCGCAGCTTTTAATCTGCTTCCCTCCGGGATGAAGCCCAGTGGTAGAAGGAAATATTTGGGTTCAATCAAGGCCACCCCCACCGCGTCGGCGTCGAGACGTCGCGCGACGACTATCGCCGGCATGCGGTAGGTGGCATCCTTCGGTGTGAAAGCGACGACCGTTTTGTCGGCAGGAATGCCTGCTATTTCGGGAACGAGGAGCGACTCCGCGCGCAATTGGCGGTGTGCGCAGATCACTTTGCCATTTCGGACGATGCCAAGCGCGCTGACGTTTTCGTTAGCGAAGACTGTGCCGGCCAGCTCGTTGGAATAAGATGAGGGACAGCCCTGCGGATATGCCGAAAGGCGCTGACGAATGATGGCATCGGCCCGCTCTATGGTTTCATCGCCCCAGAGCACGAGGCGATCAGCAACACTTTGCCAATTGCGTGTATACTGCAGATCAACGAGCGTGCTTGCCAGATAAAGAGTGACGAGAAGCGGAAGTGCGAAGGCGAGGGCGCAGACAGCGAGAACGGCAGGCTCCCGCAAGATTCCACTCGTGAGGATCCTGTTGATCATTGGAACGCTGTTGTTCTTGATTTGAACCGGATCGACATTTTCGTTCGCACCAAGCGCGTCGATATGCAGCCTCTCAAGGGCCGGCAGGTGTGCCGACGTCCTTGCCGGTTGGCTCGCATTGCAATGGAGAATGCGGTGGTATGACGCCACGCTCGCAATGAGGGCTGCGCGTGCTTCTCGCGCTCAACAGGTTGCTGTTGTGCCGGTAAAAATAAGAGAAAAAACGACGAGGGAATTTTCAGAAAGTTTAAATTGTCGTCACGATTTCACGTCGCCGGCGGCCAGGTAATGCTCCAGCCAATGGATGTGATAATCGCCATCGATGATGGCGGCCTCGCGCACCAAGGCACGAAAGAGCGGCAGCGTGGTCTCGACGCCGTCGACGACCATTTCGTCGAGGGCACGGCGCAGCCGCATCAGGCACTCCGCGCGGGTTTTGCCGTGGACGATCAGCTTGCCGACCAGCGAGTCGTAATAGGGTGGGATCACGTAGCCCTGATAGACGGCGGAGTCGATCCGCACGCCCATCCCGCCAGGCGGATGATAATGTAGGATCTTTCCGGGCGACGGCCGGAAGGTGACCGGGTTCTCGGCGTTGATGCGGCACTCGATGGCGTGGCCGTTGATGACGATATCGGCCTGGCGAGCCGGCAGGTCGCCGCCGGCGGCGACGCGGATTTGTTCGAGCACGAGATCAATGCCCGTGATCATCTCGGTCACGGGATGCTCGACCTGGATGCGCGTGTTCATTTCGATGAAGTAGAACTCGCCGTCCTCGTACAGGAATTCAACAGTACCGACCCCGAGATACTGCAGCTCGCGCATGGCCGCTGCCACTGTTTCGCCGATCTTCGCGCGTTGGGCGGCGCTGAGCGCGGGCGAGGGGCCTTCTTCCCATATCTTCTGATGCCGCCGTTGCAACGAACAGTCGCGTTCGCCGAGGTGGATCGTCCCGCCACGGCCGTCGCCGAGGATCTGAATCTCGATGTGGCGGGGCTGCTCAAGGTATTTTTCCAGATAAACGGCGTCGTCGCCGAACGCCGCCTTGGCTTCGGTGCGCGCCGTCGCGAGCGCCAGCGCCAGATCGTCAGCGGTGCGTGCGACCTTCATGCCGCGGCCACCGCCACCCGCGGCGGCCTTCACCAGGATCGGAAAGCCGATCTCCCGGGCGATCGCCATCGCCTCGTCGTCCGAGGTGACCCCGCCTTCGGAGCCGGGCACCACGGGAATGCCGAGGCGCTTTGCTGTCTTCTTGGCTTCGATCTTGTCGCCCATCATGCGGATGTGCTCCGCCTTCGGGCCGATGAAGTGCAAATTGTGGTCGGCGAGAATTTCGGCAAATCGAGCGTTCTCGGACAGAAAGCCATAGCCGGGATGCACGGCGTCGGCGCCAGTGATCTCGCATGCTGCGAGTAGCGCTGGAATGTTGAGATAGCTGTCCTTGGATGGCGGCGGACCGATGCAGACGCTTTCGTCGGCGAGGCGGACGTGCATCGCGTCGGCGTCGGCGGTCGAGTGCACGGCGACCGTCGCGATGCCGAGTTCCTTGCAAGCGCGCAGCACGCGCAGCGCAATTTCACCGCGATTGGCTATGAGGATTTTATCGAACATCGCGGGGCGCTCTTCGCAAGTATTCCTACTCGATGACCATCAGCGGTTCGCCGAATTCGACCGGCTGGCCGTCCTCGAACAGGATCTGAGTGACCGTGCCCGCTCGTGGCGCCGGGATCTGGTTCATCGTCTTCATCGCTTCGATGATCAAGAGCGTGTCGCCGGTCGCGACCTTGCTGCCGACGTCGACAAAAGGTCGGGCGCCGGGCTCAGACGCCACGTAGGCGGTACCGACCATCGGGGAGGGCACGGTGCCCGGATGCTTGGCGATATCGGCGACTGCTGACGCGGCGGCAGGCACCGCATGGGTCGGCGCCGGTCCGGCGGCCGCAATAGGCGCAGTGACCATGACGTTGCGCGCAACACGTACACGCAAGCCTTCACGCTCCACCTCGATCTCGGTGAGGTTGGTGCTATCGAGCAGCGCCGCGAGTTCGCGGATCAGCTCGCGTTCGTCGGTGGGGTTGGCGGTTGCGCCTTTTGCCTTTGCGGCCATGCGTTCGGTCCGGAACTTTCCTTTTGGAAGAGAGCGCGTCAGGCTTTCGCCTTCGCGCCGATTTTTGCGGCGAGGCCGGCGATCGCCAGCCGGTAACCCTCGATGCCAAAGCCCGTCAACGAAGCGAATGTGGCCTTGGAAATGAAGGAGTGATGGCGGAAGTGCTCGCGCGCGTAGACGTTGCTGACATGCACTTCGACCGACGGGAGATTCACCGCCTTCAGTGCATCATGCAGCGCGATCGACGTGTGCGAGTAGCCGCCGCCGTTGATGACAATGCCGGCAGCGTTGTTCGCGCCCGCTTCGTGGATGAAGTCGATCAGTTCGCCTTCGCGATTGGACTGCCGGCACTCGGCCTCGAGGCCGTAGGCACTGGCCGCCTTTCGGCAAAGCGTTTCGACGTCGGCGAGCGTATCAGCGCCGTACGTCTCGGGCTCGCGTGTCCCGAGCAGGTTCAGATTCGGCCCGTTCAGGACATAGATCGTCTTGGATGCGGTTTTAGCCATCCGGAGCCCGGCTTGTGTGGATCGGCATCGCCGGGAGCGGCGGCCGCGGGCCGTTTATAGGTAAGCTGGCCTGAGAGGGGAAGCCTGAACGATCCCCTTTGCCCCTGCAAAACGTTCAAAGGTCTTATGAAAAAGCCCGGGGCGGCGCCAGAATCCGACGGTTAACCATCGCTCCCGGCGTATCAGGTCAGCGCTCGACCGACCGTCGTGCCGCGGCGATCTTCTCCTTCAGCGTATCGAGGCCGACGGCGCCGACCACGACCTGCTGGCCGATCACATAGCTCGGCGTGCCGTTCAGGCCGATATCCTCAGCCATCCGGAAGTTCTCCTCGATCGTCGCCTTGATCTCGGAGCTTGCCATGTCCTTCTCCAGCCGGGCCATGTCCACGCCGGCGTCCTTGGCGGCCGCGACCGCCTTCGCCTTGTCGGCCTGGCCGCGTGAGTTCAGAAGCTTCTGGTGGAAGTCGAGGTATTTCTTGCCGCTTGGGTCCTGCATACGAACTGCGATGCCGACCTGCGCCGCTTCCACCGAGCCCTGGCCCAGGACCGGAAATTCCTTCAGCACAACGCGCACCTTCGGGTCAGCCTTCATCAGATCCATCATGTCAGTCATAGCGCGCTTGCAGTAACCGCAGTTGTAGTCGAAGAACTCGACGAAATTCACATCGCCCTCGCGGTTGCCGACCACGACGCTGCGCGGTGAATTGAACAGCGCGTCCGAATGCTTCTTGACCGCGGAGGCCTGTTTAGCAGCCTCAGCGACGGCCTGCCGCTTGTTCAACTCGGCGGAAACCTCCTCCAGCACGTCCGGATTGGCGAGCAGGTACTCGCGAATGATCTTCTGGATCTCGGTGCGCTGCGCCTCCGAGAAATTCTGCGCGGCGGCAGGTTGCGGCAGGATCAGCGCTGCTGCCGCAACGGCGGGCGCGAGGTAGCGAAGCAAAAGCATCATGCAATCCTTGTCGAGGCTACGGAACCCGAGCGAAACCAAGTATTCGCGGCGAAACTACCGTTTTTCTGTGAGTTTTGTGTTCACAATGTCGTCGGCCTTGACCCAGCCCGGCGAGCCGACCGCAAAGCGCGTTTTGGCGCGCGAGGCGAGGTCGCGCGCGGTCTTCATATCGCCGCGCAGGAACGCGGCCTGTGCCGAGGCGAGATCGGCCTCCGCGTAGTTGCCCTTGCGGCCGTAGGCCATTGCCAACTGCATGTAGCCGCTCGGGGCTTCGGGCTCGCGCGCGAGGGCCGTTCGCAGGATCCGAATCGCCTCGTCCGCGTAGGCCGGATTGTTGGATGCAACGAGTGCCTGGCCGAGCATCATGGCGATCAGTGGCGAGTTGTTCGACAGCTGCAGCGCGCGCCGCAGCGGCGCGATCGCCTCGTTCGGCCGGGCGCCCTCGAGCAGTGCCTGACCGCGCAGCTCGTGGAAATACGGATTGTTTGGCTGAACCTGCAGCAATGAATCGATCTGGGCGACGGCGGCGCGCAGATCGCCGTGCTTGTAGCCGGCGATGGCGCGGGCATAGCGTGCGGGAAGGCTATCGTTTGACATCGGATAGCGGCGCAGCACGGTATCGGGCCGTTCCATGAAGCCGGAAATCTTTGCGCGCATCAGGTCATGCCGCAATTGCAGGGCCGGATCGTCCTTCTTGTCCCAATAAGGGCTGGTGCGGGCGAATTCGGCGAGAGCGGCGACGCGTTCCGCTGGCATAGGATGCGACTGCGAATAGGGGTCGGCGCCGCGCGCTATGAAAAGCAGCTGCTCCGAGAACCGCCGGAAGGTGTCATACATTCCTTTCGGCGATTGGCCCGTCTCGTTGAGATAGCGCACGGCTGCCCGGTCCGCGCTCTCCTCCTGCTGACGCTGATAGGAGAGAACCGTGCGGCGGATGACTTCCTGCGGAGCGCTGAGAGCCGCGGCGCCGGCGCTGCCGAGGCCGTTGTTCGAACCGCTGCTGGCGCCTGCGACCATTGCGCCAACGCCAAGGATCGTCGCGAGAATCATCTGCGTCTGCGCGCGGGCCAACTGTTCGCGAAGCTTTGCAAGATGGCCGCCTGCGATATGCCCGGTTTCGTGGGCAAGCACGCCGATGATCTGGTTCGGCGTCTGCGCTTCCATGAGCGCTCCGGAATTGATGAAGATGCGACGGCCGTCGATGACGAAGGCGTTAAACGTCGGTTCGTTGATGATGACGACCTGGACGTTCTGCTTGGTGAGGCCTGCGGCGCGCAATACCGGCGCGGTATAGTCGCGCAGCAGCTGCTCGATTTCAGCGTCGCGGATAATCGGCGGGCCGCGCTTCTCAGACGCCTGTGCCAGCGACGGCTGCGGCGCGAGCATCAACACCGCCGCGGTGATGAGCGCGGTCGCGCGGTGCATGGTTTTCGTCAGCGAAAAGCGCGGCGGAATATCGAACGCCGAAACAGTCATGACGGTCTTTCTGGCAGTCCCCATCGCCCGCAACCGGGGCGCCCGCGTTAGCGGCAAGTTGACCCGATACATTGCAGGATTTGGCAGTTGAGCCAACACCTTGGATGCGCTGATTTCGCGTTCATACCAAGCTTTCGGAATGCGGCAACATGGCGGCGCCGCGCGCCTGTGCCTCTTCAAGCACACAAGACATTGCTTTAAGACGTGGCAAAACGTCCGCCACCTGACCTGAAGACGCAATGCTCGACGACACCCTCAGCGCCCGCGCTCGCAAGCTGCTGGTTCCCTCGCATCGCAGCGAGGTTCCACCGTTCATGGTGATGGACGTGATGGCGGCTGCTGCGCGAATCGAGGCGGCGGGCGCTCACGTCGTCCATCTCGAGGTCGGCCAGCCAGCCGAGCCTGCGCCGCGCACGGCGATTGCAGCAGCACACGCCGCGCTCGACACGATGCGGATCGATTATACCGCGGCACTCGGAATTCCATCGCTGCGAGGCCGAATTTCGCAACATTATCGCGACGCCTATGGTTACGACTTGGATCCGGAACGGGTCATCGTCACCACGGGCTCATCCGGGGGGTTCATTCTGGCATTCCTGTCGATGTTCGAGCCGGGAGATCGCGTCGCGGTCACCGTGCCTGGCTACCCGCCATACCGGCACATCCTTACGGCGCTTGGTTGCGAGCCGGTGCTGATCGAAACGACCGGCGACACGCGGCATGCGCTCTCGGCCGATGCATTGCTGGCGGAACATCGCAAGAAGCCGTTGCAGGGCGTGCTGGTTGCAAGCCCGGGCAACCCGACCGGCACGATGATGACCCGCGAGGCGCTTGCTGCGCTGATTGCAGCGGCAGCAGACGCCGGAATTCGTTTTGTTTCCGACGAGATCTATCACGGGCTGGACTATGCGTTTCCGGCGGTGACTGCGGCAGCATTGTCGGACGATACGCTCGTCATCAATTCGTTCTCGAAGTATTTCTGCATGACGGGCTGGCGCGTCGGCTGGATCGTTGCGCCTGAATCGCTGGTGCGTCCTATTGAGCGACTGCAGCAGAACCTGTCGATTTCGGTGCCGACGCTGTCACAGATCGCCGCCGAAGCCGCGTTTGAGGGCCGTGCGGAAATGGAGCAGATCAAGCACGGCTATCAGGAAAACCGGCGCATCCTGATTGAAGGACTGCCGCAAGCCGGCCTCGACTCGTTTCTACCGGCGGATGGCGCCTTCTATCTCTATGCGGACGTTTCGAAGTTCACGACCGACAGCCTCGACTTCACGAGGCAAATGCTCGAAGAAGCGCACGTCGCCGCGACGTCCGGAATCGATTTCGATCCTCTCCATGGCCGCTCCTACGTGCGTTTCTCCTACGCCCGTTCGGCCGATGACATGCGCGAGGCGGTGGCGCGCATCACGCGCTGGCTGAAACGCTAAAACATTTTCCGGAAAGGTGGATGCGACCACCGAAGGATCGAGAGTATCCTGCGCAAACTGAAGGGGATACGCTGCCGTCACAGGGACAGGAGGGGGCGATGTTCTTTCCGGACTTTTCGCTGGAGCAGATCGAGGTCACTGACGGTCCGATCAAATTGCGCCGTGGCGGCTCCGGGCCGCCCCTGCTTCTGCTGCACGGCAACCCGCAGACCCACGCGATGTGGCACGCTGTCGCCCCGGTCCTGGCCCGGCGGTTCACCGTGATCTGTCCGGATCTTCGCGGCTATGGACAGTCGTTGAAACCACCTGCCACCTCCGATCATGCGCCCTACGCCAAGAAGGTGATGGCAAAGGACATGGTGGAGGTCATGGCGCATTTCGGGCATACGCGCTTTCGGGTCGGCAGCCATGATCGCGGCGCCCGGGTGGCCCACCGACTGGCGATTGACCATCCTGATCGCGTGGAAAGACTGGCGGTGCTCGATATCGTCCCGACGATCGAGCATTTTGAGCGTGCCGATATGAAGTTCGCGATGGGCTACTATCACTGGTTCTGGTTTGCCCAGCCGCATCCTTTTCCCGAGACGCTGATCAATGGCGCACCCGAGGCCTGGTTTCGTGCGCACACCTCGCGTGGAGCAAGCTCGGAAGATTTTTTCCAGCCAGACGCTCTGGCCGACTACCTGCAGAGCGCCCGCAACCCCGACATGATCCGTGGAATGTGCGAGGACTACCGTGCGGCGGCGACCATCGATCTGGAGCATGATCGAGAATCGCGTGCAGCAGGTGCGAAAATTCAATGTCCGCTCCTCGTCTTGTGGGGTTCAAAAGGCGCGATCGGCCGCTGGTACGATCCCTTGTCGATCTGGCGGCAGTACTGTGCGGCAGAAGTAAGTGGCGGCTCCGTCAACAGCGGCCACTATCTCGCTGAGGAGGCGCCGTCTGAGGTGCTCGCACACTTCGAGGCGTTCTTCGCGTAGCTCGTGCATTCCGGTGCCTTTGATAACGGCGACCATTCGTCAAGCCAGACATGGTTTCGGCGCGCATGGCTGTTGCGCGTCATGGCAGGTCGCTTGTTGTGAACCTCGCGAATAGTTTGCGCGCCGCAATTGTCGTTTTACCGAAGGAGACTGATCCCGATGACTGTGCCGCTTGCATCCGCTACGGCTGCTGTGCAGCCCCGCCCAAGGCTGGCCGATCACCTATGGCCGGATCGCACTGGTGGCGTGCCGGCTGCAATGCGCGCCGGCATCCTGATCGTGGCGGGGACGGCGCTGCTGACCTTCTCGGCGAAGGTCAATGTGCCGTTGCCATATGTGCCGATGACGATGCAGACCCTCGTGGTGCTGATGATCGGCGCCGCCTACGGCGCAAGGCTCGGGCTAGCAACCGTGCTGGCTTATCTCGCCGAGGGCGCGCTCGGGCTGCCGGTCTTCGCGGGGCCGGTCGGCGGTGTCGCCTACATGATGGGTGGAACCGGTGGATTCCTTGCGGCATTCGCCATCGCCGCTTTCGGCGCCGGCTGGTTCTGCGAACGGGGCTGGGATCGCTCGGTGTCACGCATGCTCGTGGTGATGACCGCGGGCCACGTCGTCATTTTGACGCTCGGTTTTGCGTGGCTTGCTTTCGGCATCAACCTTGGTCCGCACAAGGCCTGGCTCGTCGGC
Source organism: Bradyrhizobium sp. LHD-71 (assembly GCF_031157255.1). Lineage (GTDB taxonomy): Bacteria > Pseudomonadota > Alphaproteobacteria > Rhizobiales > Xanthobacteraceae > P52-10. The sequence goes on from NZ_JAVIFX010000017.1 coordinate 149,612, forward strand.
ATCATGCCATTCATTGCAGGAACTGTCGTCAAGAGCCTGCTGGGAGCGCTGCTGATGCCTGTGCTCTGGCGCGCCGCTGATCGCAAGCGCGATCGCTGAAGCTCAGAATCCCTGCGTGCAATGAGAAACGCCCGGCGCGAAAGCGCCGGGCGTTTTGCATCGATAACTCAGATCTTGCTGCGGAGCTTACGATCCACCAAACCGTCGTGACCACCAGCCGGCCCGTCGCGGCGACTCGGCCGCAGGCTCGGCTGCTGCCTGCTCAGGAGCGACGCTCACCGGCGCGGCAGGAGCCGGTTCAGGTTGCGGTGTCGGGTCCGCCGACTCGGCGCCGGTAAAGCTGAACGAGACTTTCTCGCGTACTGTCGAGCGCCTCCGTTTTGCTTCCGCCGCCTCAGCCGCGCTTTCGGGCAGGGGCTCCGCCGCGGTGCTTGTCACCGACGCAACGCTTGCTTCCGGCGCGGTCTCCACTGGTTCGGGTGCGGGTGCCTCGGGTGCAGCTTCATCGGAAGCCGAAACGTCGCCCGTGTGCGTGAGCGGCTCATCGAGATCGGCGACCGCGCTCGTAACCTCCGGTTCGGGCGTGCCCTCGAGATCGTCCGTGATCACTGCGACAGAGCCTTCCTCGTGCGCTTCAAGCGCCTCGTGCGGCTCGCCACCTCGGCGGCGCCGACCGCCACGACGGCCGCGCCGCCGGCGCCGGCCGCCGCCGTCGTCCGCGCCGCGCTCGCCGTCCAAATCGACCACATCCTCGCCGTCGCGCGCAGGTTCGCCGTCTTCACCCTCGTCGGATGCAAGCGGCGGAGAGAGCGCTTCTGCGGGAGCTTCGCGTGGCTCACCGCTCCGAGAGCCACGTCGGCGGCGACGCCGCTTGCGCCGGCGTCCGTCGCCTTCGCCGGCCCCATCGGCGCCTTGCGCATCGGCCGCTTCGTCGGAATCCACACCTTCAGCTTCATCGTCGATGAAGTCGTCGTCCTCATCCTCGGCTTCGGCGATCGGCTGCTTCGTGGTCGCCGCTTGTGTAGCGAGCAGCGCCTTGGCTGCTTCCAGCGTGTGGACCTGATCGCCATGGTCGATCACGAACGATTGCTGAGTCGCATCGGCGATGACCGAAATCGTTACCTTGAAAGCGTTCTCCAGATCGCGCAGGTGGCCGCGCTTGTGGTTCAGCACGTAGAGCGCGACCTCGGTGCGGGTGCGCACGACGAGGTTGTGCGTCGCACCCTTCATCAGAATTTCCTCGACGCTGCGCAAGAGTTGTAGTGCGACGGAGGAGACGGAGCGGACATGGCCGGTGCCGCCGCAATGCGGGCACGGCTCGGTAGAGCTTTCCAGAACACTGGCGCGGATGCGCTGGCGTGACATCTCCAGTAGGCCGAAATGCGAGATGCGCCCGACCTGGATGCGTGCACGATCGTGCCTCAGACAATCGCTCAGCTTGCGTTCCACGGCGCGGTTATTGCGCTTCTCATCCATGTCGATGAAGTCGATCACGATGAGGCCGGCGAGATCGCGCAGGCGGAGCTGGCGTGCGACCTCTTCGGCTGCCTCGAGATTGGTCTTCAGTGCGGTGTCTTCGATGTGATGCTCGCGGGTCGAGCGGCCAGAGTTCACGTCGATCGACACCAGCGCCTCGGTCTGGTTGATGACGATGTAGCCGCCGGAGCGAAGCTGCACAGTCGGCGAGAACATTGCGTCGAGCTGACTCTCCACGCCCATGCGCGAGAACAGCGGCTGGCCTTCGCGATACGGCTTAACCGCGCGCGTCGCGTTCGGCATCAGCATCTTCATGAAATCGCGCGCTTCGTGATAGCCGGTATCGCCCGCGACGATGACTTCGTCGATTTCCTTGTTGAACAGGTCGCGGATCGAACGCTTGATCAACGAGCCTTCCTCGTAGACCAGCGTCGGCGCGGTCGATTTGAGCGTCAGGTCGCGCACCTGCTCCCACGCCCGCAGCAGGTATTCGAAGTCACGCTTGATCTCGGGCTGGGTGCGCGCCGCACCTGCGGTGCGCAGAATAACGCCCATGCCCTCCGGCACGTCGAGATCCTGCACGACTTCCTTCAGGCGGTTTCGGTCCTGCGCCGAGGTGATCTTGCGGCTGATGCCTCCGCCGCGCGCGGTGTTCGGCATCAGCACGGCATAACGTCCCGCAAGCGAGAGATAGGTCGTCAGCGCGGCGCCCTTGTTGCCGCGCTCTTCCTTCACCACCTGGATCAGCATCACCTGCCGACGCTTGATGACTTCCTGAATCTTGTACTGCCGGCGCGGACGGAACGGCCGCTCGGGCACTTCCTCCATCGCATCGTCGCCGCCGACGGATTCGACCTGCTCGTCTTCGGTGGTCTCCTCGTCGTCGTCTTCATCGTCATCGTCCTGCGCGTCGGTATGGTCGGACGAATCCGCATCTACGCCGATTGCCGCGGGCGCGACTGGTTCGGAACCCTCGCTCTCGGGCGCAGTGCCGGCCTCGGGGAGTTCGGCCTCACTGGGCAAAACCTGTCCCGAGGCGGTCGCGGGGTCGGATACCGCATCGATACTGGTCTCGTGAGCGGACGGAATGTCCGATGCATCGGTCTCGATCGCCTGCACCGGCTCGGCTGTCGTTGCGACATCCGCCCCAGGTTCTTCGAGTTCCTTTGGCGGCTGATAGCGGTAGTAACCATGCTCGATGTGAGCACGCGCCACGGGATCATCACCCGCGGCGGAAAGCGAGTGGGCTTCGTCGGCGTGTTCGATCGCCCGGCTGCGCACGCGATCACCGCCACGTCGGCGCGAGCTGCGGTGACGGCGGCGGCGGTGCTGCCGGTTTTCCGATTCCTCTTCGGCTTCCCGCTGGGCGCGTTCCTCGTCCTCGATCAGCGCCTGGCGATCGGCGACGGGGATCTGGTAGTAGTCGGGGTGGATTTCGCTGAAGGCCAGGAAACCATGCCGGTTGCCGCCGTATTCGACAAATGCGGCCTGCAATGACGGTTCGACGCGTGTGACTTTTGCGAGATAGATGTTGCCGCGTAGCTGTTTTCGCTGCGCCGACTCGAAATCAAATTCTTCGACGCGGTTGCCGCGGACGACCACGACCCTGGTCTCTTCCGGGTGGGTCGCATCGATAAGCATTTTGTTGGGCATTGGAGCACTCTTGCCGGCTGACCCTGCGCAAAGCGCCGCGCGTTAGTCGCGCGGAAGGGTGGCGGAACGGTCTGCCTGATTCGGGGGTGATGGGAAGGCCGAAGGCGTATCGGAGGCGCCGCAGCCCGGACCGCCGACGCGTCGAGCAGGGCACACGGTGTTGGTGTCCCGGCTGCGAGAGCGTCGAATGGCGGATGGGCGTGGTAGCGAGGCGCATCGAGCGTCGGCCCGTTTTTTCAGTCTTGGCGGCGTGTGACGGCCGCGAAACGATCAAATGCGGCGGTGACGCCGCGGGAACTGTCGCTGATGGTCTGCTGCTCCCTTGCCGCGAAGGCGTTCGGTTGAACGTCATCCGCTCTGGCCCGGGCTGGCCCTCAGATCGACCGCGCTCTTCAGCGCTTGGCCCTGATCGGAAGACCGGAACGCGGCAACTCTGGGACGTTCGAGCAAATTTTTTGATCGATCGCGGCCCGATACCGCACCGGGAGGCTGAGGTTGGCACAACTTTAAGTTTTGGCCATCAACACCAATTACATACGTTGATTGCGTGGTCCTGGCAAGCCAACCGTCACGCGGTTGCAACAGGGCGACGGAAACATTCGTTCGGCACTTAAGCTTCAATTAACCGTCGGGTCCTATTGCGATAAGAACGTGCCCAAAGGTTGGGGATTCATTGCGATTCCACGCGAACCATAGGTTCCGGCGGTGCGCTGCAGGCGCCTGTGCGGTGCTGGCTGCCTGCCTCATGGTTCCGTCCGCGAGGGCGGAAGAGAAAGCTGAACTGCGTCCGGCGGTTGCATCTCCTCATCCGACAGCCACTGATGTCCGGGTCGCTGGTGATGAGAAGCGCGCCCGTTTCATCCTGCAGCTTGACCGGAAGATCGATCTGCACGCGTTTGCGCTCGCCAATCCGTATCGGATTGTCGTGGATGTCCCGCAGGTCACTTTCCTGTTGCCGGAGGGTGTCGGCGATGCGAGCCGGGGTCTGGTCAAGGCGTTTCGTTACGGTCTCGTGATGCCGGGCGGTTCGCGCATTGTCATGGACCTGAAGCGTCCGGCGAAGATCGACAAAGCGTATGTGCTGGAAGCGGAGAACGGCCAGCTGCCGAAGCTGATCGTCGAGCTAAGTGCAACCGATCGCGCAACCTTTATGCAAGGCGTCGCCGCCGAGAACCGCAAGACGGCAGCGGCGCCGTCGGATACCACCGCAACAACATCCACGGTGGCCGCGAACGCCGACGCTGGCGATACGCGTCCCGTGGTCGTGATCGACCCGGGCCATGGCGGCATCGATCACGGAGCGCAGACCCAGAGCGGTGAGAACGAAAAGGAGATCGTTCTCGACTTTGCCAAAGCGCTGCGCGAGCGGATCGAGAAGGGTGGCAAATATCGCGTGGTGATGACCCGCGACGATGACACCTTCATTCCGCTTGCCGAGCGCGTGCGGATCGCACGGCAGCACAAGGCCGCGCTGTTTCTTTCCATTCATGCCGATTCGCTACCGCGCGGCGAGGGGGATGCCCAGGGAGCGACGGTCTACACGCTTTCGGACACGGCCTCTGACGCGGAAGCGGCCAAACTCGCCGAATCCGAGAACCGTGCGGATCTGATCGCCGGCATCAACCTGACCGAGGAACCGGCCGACGTCGCGGATATCCTGATCGATCTGGCGCGGCGGGAAACCAAAACGTTTTCAAATCGCTTTGCCCGATCGCTCGTCAAGGAAATGAAGACCGTCGCGCGCCTGCACAAGAATCCGTTGAAGTCGGCAGGCTTTCGGGTCCTGAAGGCACCCGACGTGCCCTCGGTTTTGCTCGAACTTGGCTACGTGTCCAACAAGGAAGATCTGCAGCTCCTGGTCTCCGACAGCTGGCGCTCACGCACGGTCGGATCGGTGGCGCAGGCTGTGGAACTGTTTTTTGGCAAGCGCTTGATGACCACCGAAGCTAAAAAAGACGAGCATTAGTATGATTGAGCGGTGAAGGTCGGTTTTTGGCACAGGATCAGGCGCAAAGATGCTGGCTAAGCCATTGTAAGCCCTAGTTTAGCCACAGCCGGAGCCGTATAGATTGAAGTGAATCGTCTCGTCACTTGCCGGTCGCGCAGGTTCCGGGGCCACTGCGTTGAACTTGAAGTTCCTGTCGCGTTTTGCGAGCGAGTTCGTCGGCTGTTTGCGAACTTCCGGAATCGGGCGCCTTAAAGGCTGGGTGGACGTTAGACGATGCGACTGCTGTTGCGATTCTTTGGCTTCCTCTTCGCCTTCGGAACGATCCTGTTCCTGGTCGGTGTCGGCGCCGTCGCGGGCTTGGTTTGGCATTTCTCTCGCGACCTGCCGGACTATTCGCAGTTGCAGGACTACGAGCCGCCGGTGATGACGCGCGTGCACGCGTCGGACGGATCGCTGCTGGGTGAATACGCAAAGGAGCGTCGGCTTTACCTGCCGATCCAGGCGGTTCCGAAGTCGGTCATCAACGCCTTCCTGGCTGCGGAAGACAAGAACTTCTACGAGCACGGCGGACTGGATTTTTACGGTATGGCGCGCGCCGCCATGCTGTACGCCCAGAACTTTGGTACGAACCGCCGCCCGCAGGGCGCGTCCACGATCACGCAGCAGGTCGCAAAGAACTTCCTTCTGACCAACGAGGTGTCGTTCACCCGCAAGATCAAGGAAGCACTTCTGGCGATGCGGATCGAGCGCACCTATTCGAAGGACAAGATCCTCGAGCTCTATCTGAACGAAATCTTTCTCGGTCTGAATACGTACGGCATCGCTGCGGCAGCACTCGTCTACTTCGACAAATCGGTGAACGAGCTGACGCTCTCGGAAGCAGCTTATCTTGCGGCGTTGCCGAAGGCGCCGTCGTCGCTGCATCCGGTGCGTAATCGTGAGCGGGCGATCGAACGCCGCAACTACGTGATCGACCGCCTTCTCGAAAACGGCTGGATCAAGCAGGCGGATGCGGACAAAGCGCGCAAGGAGCCGCTGATCGTCGGCAAGCAGAACGTCGCGCACACTTTCGCCGGCGAGTATTTCGCCGAGGAAGTGCGTCGGGAAATCTTTGAGCGCTACGGCGAGAAGAAGCTTTATGAGGGCGGGTTGTCGGTGCGAACCACGCTCGACCCGAAGCTGCAGGTGGTTGCGCGCAAGGCTTTGTCTGATGGCCTGGTCCGGTTCGACGAATTGCAGGGCTATCGTGGCGGGATCCAGAAGCTGGATCTGTCGGGCGACTGGGGGGTGAAACTCGCCGACATCAAGTCGTTATCGGATATCGGCTGGAAAATGGCCGTCGTGCTGGAGAGTCACGACCAGTCGGCGCGCATCGGTTTCCAGCCACCGCGTGAGCTTGGCGGCGCCGTTTCCAAGGAACGTCAGACCGGTATCATCACGCTCGACGGTGTGCGCTGGGCGAAGGCCGCATCGGGTCCGACCCGGGGCAAGGCGCCTGCCAAAGTCAGCCAGGTTCTGGAGCCCGGCGACGTCATTTATGCGGAGCCGCTCACGAAGGACGGCAACAAGGTCGACGGTCAATACCGCCTGCGACAGGTCCCCGAGGTTTCCGGCGGCCTTGTTGCGATGGATCCGTGGACCGGCCGCGTGCTGGCAATGTCTGGCGGCTTCTCCTTCGACCAGAGCCAGTTCAACCGCGCGACGCAGGCGTGGCGTCAGCCGGGATCGTCATTCAAGCCGTTGGTCTACTCGGCGGCCCTCGACAACGGCTATACGCCATCGACCGTGGTTGTGGACGCGCCGATCGAAATCCAGATGGGTAACGGTCAGGTCTGGCGCCCGGAAAACTATTCGACCGGCAAGTATTATGGTCCTCGGACCTTACGCTACGGGATCGAGCAGTCGCGCAACACGATGACCGTCCGCCTGGCCGAAGACATCGGCATGCCGTTGATCGGCGAATACGCCAAGCGTTTCGGCGTCTATGACGAGTTGCCGAACTACCTTTCGTATTCGCTCGGAGCCGGCGAGACGACGGTGATGCGTATGGTGACGGCGTATTCGATGTTTGCCAATGGCGGCCGACGCATCAAGGCAACGCTGATCGACCGAATCCAGGATCGTTACGGCCATACGATCTTCAAGCACGACCAGCGCGAATGCCGCGGCTGCACTGCGGCCGAGGGCTGGAAGAGCCAGCCGGAGCCGACGCTCGTCGACCGTCGTGAGCAGGTGATGGATCCGATGACCGCGTACCAGATCACCTCGATGATGGAAGGTGTGATCCAACGCGGCACCGCAACGAGCCTGAAGGAAGTCGGTAAGCCGCTCGCCGGCAAGACCGGCACCACCAACGACGAGAAGGACGTCTGGTTCGTCGGCTTCTCCCCGGACATCGCGATCGGCGTCTACATCGGTTACGACAAGCCGCGCCATCTCGGCCGCGGCGTCGCTGGTGGCAATACCGCTGCGCCGATCGTCCGCGATTTCATGAAGGTGGCGCTGGCTGATAAGCCAGCGGTGCCGTTCCGCGTGCCGGCCGGCATCAAGCTGATCCGCGTTGATGCCTCGACTGGGATGCGGGCCGGACCTGGCGAGGGGGGGCGGACCATCCTTGAGGCCTTTAAACCTGGCACGGCTCCGCCGGACAACTATTCGGTGATCGGTGTCGCTGATGCCGACGGGCGCGGTGGTTGGGGTGGCGGCGACGGCTACCAGCAGCAGGATATGGGGCGCTCGATCATGCGCCCGGGCACGGGCGGACTTTACTGACACACTTGGCGCGCCTATCTCCAGGGATATGGCCGTCTGACAATCGTCCGGTGGCGGCACATCGAGCCGACCGGAAAATGATGTAGGCGCCATCCACTGGAGAGTGGCCCATGCTCTATGTCGACCTTCCTGCCAAGCGGGATTTGCAGTCTTTGGCGCTGACAAGATCGGACGCCTGTGTGTCGATCTATCTTGCGACAACACCTGTCAGCCAGAATATCGAGCGGAGCCGGATCAATCTGGCGAATCTGATCAAGGCGGCCATCGTGCAGCTGGATCAGAAGGGATTCGACAAGCGCCGGGCGGCGATGCTGCGGGAGCAGCTTGACGATTTGCTGGACGATGACGAGTTCTGGCGTCATCAGGCCCACAGCCTTGCGATTCTCGCCACTCCGGACTCAATTCGAACCTGGCGGCTCGCCAACAGGCTTGTGGATTTGTTTGAAGTCGCTGATCGCTTTCATCTCAAGCCGTTGCTGCGGGCGATCGCGTTTCCGCATTCGGCGTACGTGCTGGCGCTGTCTGAAAATGCGGTTCGACTGGTGGAGGTCTCGCCGGATATCCCCGCGGCCGATGTGCATGTGCCGCGGTTGCCGAAGGATGCTGCAAGCGCAGTCGGCAAATCCACGATCAACGATCGATCGCCCAGCGGACGTGTGCACGGTTCGGAGGGCCAGAAGGTCCGCCTGGCGCAGTTTGTTCGACAGATCGATGCCGCGCTTCGTCCGATTCTCGCGGCCTCCGATGCTCCACTGATTTTGGCCGCGGCCGAGCCGCTTGCATCGCTCTTCAGGACGGTCAGTACGTTGCACGTGATCAATGGAACAATCGGCGGGAGCCCCGATCGGACGACGAACGCGGAGCTGGCCTCCGCTGCCCGGCCCGTCCTCGATGCGGCTTATGCGCGCGAGATTGAGAATCTGAAGAAGCTCTTTGAGCAGCGCGCCGGCCAGAGACGCACGACCACGGACGTGTCCGACGCAGCTCGTGCAGCAACTTTCGGCGGCATCGATACGATCCTTGTCGATATGGATACCCTTGTACCCGGAACTGTCGATGAGGCGACAGGGGCAGTGACCTTCGCTGCGGAAAACGACGCGGCCGCCTATGGTGTCGTCGACGAGATCGCCCTCAGGGCTATGCTGTCGGGAGCACGCGTGATGGCAGTGAGAAAGGACGATATCCCGGGCGGCAAGGAGCTTGCCGCGATCCTACGCTCGCCAATCTGAATTTGAACATGTTGGCTCGCTCACCGAGCCGTGGCGACCGCGCTGCACGAAGCTGAGATCGCCACTTTACGACGCCAGGCGCCATCCGAACTCAGCCGCCGCAGGCCGCCGCTCGCTTGAGGAGGAAGGCTTTCTCGCGCTCATTGCGGGTGAGTTCAGCGGCGCGCTCGAATTCAATCCTGGCTTCGGCGAGCCGGCCTGCGCGGAACAGGAAATCCCCCTTTGCGGCGGGCAGGGGAGCGTAGTTGCGCAGGGCTGCGGCTTGCGCGATCTCGTCTATGAGCTTTAGGCCGGCCTCTGGGCCGAACGCCATGCTGACGGCGATGGCGCGATTGAGATCGACCACTGGTGACGGCATGACCTTGCTCAGGGTGCCGTAGAGATATGCGATCTTCTTCCAATCCGTCTCCACCGCCTTGCGTGCCCTTGCATGACAAGCGGCGAGCGCAGCCTGCAGGGCGTAGGGGCCGTTCCCACCTCCCAAGCTTTCGGCACGTTCCAGAGCGGCGAGACCTCGGCGGATCAGAAGCTGGTTCCAGCGTGCGCGGTTCTGTTCGGTCAACGACACCAGCGAGCCGTCGGGCGCAGTGCGGGTGGCCAGACGCGAGGCCTGGATTTCCATCAGCGCGAGAAGGCCAAAGACCTCGGGCTCGTTGGGCGCAAGGCTGGCGAGGATGCGGCCCAGACGCTGCGCCTCGGCACATAGGGCCGGACGGATCAGGTCTTCGCCGGCTGTCGCCGCATAGCCCTCGTTGAAAATCAGGTAGATGACCTCCAGGACGGAGGCCATGCGCTCGTTTCGTTCGTTGCCGCGCGGCACCTCGAAGGTCAGTCCGGCGCCGCCGAGCGTTGCTTTGGCGCGGACGATACGCTGGGCAATGGTCGCTTCGTTGGAAAGAAAGGCGCGGGCGATCTCGTCCGTCGTCAACCCGCCGATAAGGCGCAGGGTCAGGGCCGCGCGCGCCTCTTTGGACAAGACCGGATGACATGCGACGAAGAGCAGGCTCAGAAGCTCGTCTCCGACGTCGTCGTCTATAGCCTCTTCAATCTGTTCGACGCTGCTATCGCGTTCGTCATCAAGGTCTCGCGCGATCTCCGTGTGCTTGCGCTCGAGCATCTTGTTACGACGCATGCCGTCGATCGCGCGGCGTTTCGCCGCCGCCATCAGCCAGGCGCCCGGGTTGTTCGGAACGCCGCTTTTCGGCCATTCGGACAGGGCGGAAACGAGAGCATCCTGCGCGAGCTCTTCGGCAAGGCCCACGTCGCGCACGAAGCGGGCCAGGCCCGCGATGAGCCTGGCCTGTTCGATCCGGAAGACCGTCTCGATTGTCTGGTGCGTTTGCCTTGTGGCCACCCATCCCGCTTAAAGGACAGGCAGGGGACGAGGCAAGTCACGGCGGCGACAGAATGAGCCTTAGTGGCCCTCCGTCTTGTCGCGGTTCCGCTGATGCAGTTCGGCGAGCTCCGGCGTCAGCACTTCGCCAAAATCGGTGTCAAACTCGACCACCTCGCGGATCTCGATCTCGCTCGGTCCCGGCATTGGATTGGGGCAGCGTTTCACCCACTCGATCGCCTCGGCCATGTCCTTGACCTGCCACAGCCAGAAGCCGGCGACGAGTTCCCGCGTCTCGGCGAAAGGTCCGTCGATCACGGTGCGGCTTGCTCCGTCGAAGGCGACGCGCTTTCCTTTTGCCGACGAGCGCAGGCCTTCGCCGGCGAGCATAATGCCGGCGTTGATCAGTTCCTCGTTGTACTTGCCCATAGCCCCGATGAGTTCGGTCGAGGGCATGATGCCCGCTTCGCTGTCCTTCGTCGCCTTAACCATCACCATTACGCGCATCGTCATATCTCCTCTGATCTGGAGGCCAAGATGGCCTTCCTGCTCACACGACGAACGGGGATCGGTGCGATCGACATTCCCGCTGAAATTTTTTCAAAATCTGGAGCGACGAGCCGGGGGCCTTAAGGGATGCCCTCAGGAAATTGCGGCAACTCGTCGGTGATCCTCACCCAATCGAGCTTTTCGCTGACCCAGATGTGGTCGGTCGGCGAGAATGCGTTGCGATCATCGAACAACGCCAGCGCGAGGCCCGCCGCAGTCCCGTTGACTCGCCAGGAACCGATCCGGGTGCCGCACTGGCTGCAAAAGACACGCTCGATCCGCTCCGAGGTTGGATAACGCGCCGTCGGCCCCCTCAGCGTGATGGCCTCCTGCGCGAACTGGGCGCGGGCAAAGAATGGCGCGGCGAACGATTTCTGGCACAGGCGGCAATGGCAGATGCGGACGTTGATCGGCTCGCCTTCTGCCTTGAATCGCACCGCGCCGCAGAGACAGCCGCCTTCGTGCATCATGGCTCGTGCCTTTTGTGTAATCGTGACATGGGCATAGTTGTTTCGAAATAAACCATACCCCTCAGGCGCGTTCCAGATCGATCCGCAAGGGGAAGCGCCTGACAATGCACGCCAATTGAGCATTGCGCAGGCCGGTGAGGGCGGCTACATCGGACGCTGTTGTCATGGCCGGGCTCGTCCTGGCCATCCTCGTCTTTATATTGTTACTAGGCCTAGGGTTGCATGCGCGCGGAAATCGAGAGACTTGTTGAAGAGATCAAGCAGTCGGTCGGGCTGCTGAGGAGGCATCTTTGACGTCGATGCATCGACGGCGCGGCTGGCTGAGCTGAACAAGCTCGCCGAGGATCCCGATCTCTGGAACGACCCCCAGAAGGCACAGAAGCTGATGCAGGAGCGCACCTCGCTCGAGGAGCAGCTCACCGGCATTGGCAAGGTCGAGCGCGAGCTCGAAGACCAGATCGGCATGATCGAGCTCGGCGAGGCTGAAGATGACGCCGGTGTGGTGGCGGAGGCCGAACAGGCGCTGCGAGCGCTGAAGAAGGAGGTCGCGCGCCGCGAACTCGAGGCGCTGCTCGCGGGCGAGGCCGACGCCAACGACAGCTATCTCGAAGTCCATGCGGGTGCTGGCGGCACCGAGAGCCAGGACTGGGCCGCGATGTTGCTGCGCATGTATTCGCGCTGGGCCGAACAGCACGGTTACAAGATCGAGCTCCTGGAAGAGACCGAGGGGGAAGAGGCGGGCATCAAGTCCGCGACGCTGCAGATCAAGGGTCACAACGCCTATGGCTGGCTGAAGACGGAGGGTGGGGTGCATCGCCTTGTGCGCATCTCGCCGTTCGATTCCAATGCCCGGCGGCACACGTCCTTTTCTTCCGTGGCGGTGTTTCCGGTGATCGACGATCGCATCCAGATCGACATCAAGGAATCGGATGTGCGTACCGATACGATGCGCTCGGGCGGCGCCGGCGGTCAGCACGTCAACAAAACCGAGTCCGCGGTGCGGCTGACACACATGCCGACAGGCATTGCGGTCGTCTGCCAGGCCGGCCGTTCGCAGCATAAGAACCGCGCGCAAGCGTGGGACATGCTGCGCTCGCGGCTTTATGAGCTCGAACTGAAGAAGCGCGAGGCGCAAGCCGCCGCTGACCAGGCAGCGAAGACCGACATCGGTTGGGGGCACCAGATCAGGTCGTATGTGCTGCAGCCGTACCAGATGGTGAAGGACCTGCGCACCGGCGTGCAGACCTCCGACACGCAGGGCGTGCTCGACGGTGACCTTGACGAGTTCATGGCGGCGACGCTCGCGCAAAAGGCCTTCGGCGGCGGGCCCGGTGAAGTCGAAGACGTGGACTAGGTCGCATGAGCAAGACGACGACGGTCACGTTTGAAGATGTTCGCAAAGCGGCGGATCGGATCGCGTCGAGCGTCATCCACACGCCTTTCATTCATTCCCAGACGTTATCGGAAATCGCTGGCGCAGAGATCTGGATCAAGCTCGAAAATCTGCAGTTTACCGCGTCGTTCAAGGAACGCGGCGCTGCCAACAAGCTCAGCACACTTTCGGCGGCGGAGGCCAAGCGCGGCGTCATCGCCATGTCGGCGGGTAATCATGCGCAGGCCGTCGCCTATCATGCGCAGCGGCTCGGCATCAGCGCGACCATCGTCATGCCGAAGTCGACGCCGTTTGTGAAGGTATCGCGCACCAGGCATCACGGCGCTCGCGTTCTTCTCGAGGGCGAAACACTTGCGGATGCGGCCGCCTTCGCCCACGCGCTGGCTGCAAAAGAAAATCTGATCTTCGTTCATCCCTATGACGACGCGGCCGTGATTGCCGGACAAGGAACGGTCGCCCTCGAAATGCTGGGCGAAAGGCCGGCACTCGACTGCATTGTCGTGCCGGTCGGCGGCGGCGGACTTGCCGCCGGTGCCGCCGTCGCGGCCGATGGGCTCGGCCGGCCGACCAAGATCGTCGGCGTCGAGGTGGAGTCCTACGCCGCCGCGGCGCAGACTCTCGCAGGGGCCGCAATTTCGGTGGGCGGCGCCACCATCGCCGAGGGAATCGCGGTTCGGGACGTCGGCGCATTGCCGATGTCGATGCTCAGGGCGCACGGCGTGGATGTCGTGACGGTATCCGAACGCCAGATCGAACGCGCGGTCATTCTGCTGGTCGAAATCGAGAAGACCGTTGCGGAGGGCGCAGGCGCTGCGCCGCTTGCAGCCGTGCTTGCCCACCGCGATCGCTTCGCCGGCAAGCGGGTCGGATTGGTCATCTCAGGCGGCAATATCGATACGCGCATCCTTGCAAACGTTCTGATGCGCGGTCTCGTTCGCGACGGCCGCCTGATACGTCTGACGGTCGAAGTGCAGGACAGGCCGGGCGCGCTTGCAAAAATCACGGAGTCGGTCGCGCGCACCGGCGGCAACATCGTCGAAGTCCAGCACCAGCGCTTTTTCGGCGTGCTGTCTGCAAACATCGCCGAAATCGAACTTCTGATCGAAGCGCAGGATGCACGCCATGCTGACGCGATTGTCGAGGACTTGAGGGCCGGGGGTGCGCATGTGCGGCAACGCGAATTTGCCGCCGACGTGCCGGTGCTCGATACGCTGGCCTGATCAGTCCGACGCAACAGCCAGCGACTTCAGGATAAAGTCGGCGCGCTCTCCGACACTAACTTTCGGCAGCACCAGAGGCTCATAGCCCAACGCCGGATAGGCCTTGAGCAGGCGCCGGTATTCTTCGACGGCCGCTTCGTAGGCGTGGGGCCGCTCTGCATCCGTCACGTAAATTTCGGGCCAGGGCGGCGTCAGGAAAGCCTGGCGGTGAAAACGATGGGCGCTGATTGTACCCGCTGCGGGCTCGCCACTCGAATGTTCGAGGGCGACAGCCGCATCGATCAGACCTCTGTCGAAGAACACCCATCCTTGAAGCAGGGCCGCCGCCGAAAGGTCCGCCTGCGCCATCGCCACGGCGCGGCGCGCAAAGGCAGTGCCATTCACCCACGGCAGCGCTGCGCCATCGCCCTCAAGTTCTTGCTTGACGATGCGTCGGCCAGGTTCATCGACCGTCGCAAAACCTCGCCGGCTCAGCTCGGCGAGCAGCGTCGATTTGCCACCACTCGAACAGCCGGAAATCAGCACAAATCGTTCGATCGTTGCCTCCATCAGGTCGTGATGAGATGTTGTCGGATCGACACTTCATTGGTCGTGTCGCACACCGGAACGATGATTCTGGTTGGCATGAAGTTGTTGTTGGCTCGTGAGATCGAGCGCGGCGATGAGACACCTGGCGTGGCGCGCTCAAGCCGATTGTGACCAGCCCAGCCGTTCGGACGGTCCGAGCACCGATCGCGATGCCGGCAGAATTCGTCCGCAGAGTGTAACGTTCACTTCCTTCTCGAAGTACTCAACGATGTTGTGCCGATCGAAAGTCCCTTCAAGGCTCACCACCTGCAAGGACGCAAGAATGTGTGTAACCTTGGCGGCGCCGTCGCCGAACGGCAGCAGCAGTCGTTCGCACTCGACCCGATGGCCCTCCGGATCCGAAGTGGCGATCGACATGTAGATCATGCTGGCCGACGTCACGCAGGCGTCCAGTCCCGACCTGAAGATGCCGCGCAGCGGCTCGGGAATCGATTCAGCGGAGGCGCCGGGGCCGAATGCCTCGAAGAGGTATGCTCCGCCATAGAGGGGCCGATAACAGCGTTCGCCATCCTTTTCGTCGATTGCCCAGACCAGCATTTTTCGGGGATCGTGCGCGCGCTCGCCCGGCGAGAAATCCGCAAACCGCGGCAAGCCGGTCTTCGCATGCAGCGCCTGCCAGTGAAATGCAAAGTTTCGCTGGCTGATCGCCTTGATAGCGTCAATGGGAATGACGTTGAACTGCATGCTGCCCGTCGACGCGAAGCAATAGGACTACGAATAACGGCCGGAAATTAGAGTGACTGTTGCGCCTGGCCGCATTCCTTGCAGGTAAACTTCACCCGCACGGCGTTCTTCTCTGCCGCCAATCGGTTCGGTGCACCGCACTTTCCGCACTTGGCTTCGATTCGCGTCTTGCCTTGCTTGATCGCGACGGTTTTGCGCTCGAGCGCTTCGCGAACAAGTCGTTCGGTTTCCTCGCGCATTGCTTGCTTGGACATGAACTACCTGGGGCCCCGTTCGTGTTGCGTGCGGGTTAGTGCGGTGAATTTGAGTTTCCTGTCAACTTCGCGGCAAGCCCGGCGCAGGAATTCAGATTCGAAACCGCTCTGGAAACATAACGTTGCTAGTGCTCCTGAAGTTTCCGTGCCGCAAGGGATGCGAACTGCGGAAACGGAGCACTAGTCCTAAATGGCTGGCGCTGCTCCGTCCAGCCGGGCGCCAGCCGTATAGGCTCGCCATCCAGAGATATCGATGGAACGTGGCTACGCTGTGACGCCCGCGGCCAGTCGCAAATCGGGTGGCGCCACGTTGCGGGATACCGTTCTCTCCGGACCTCACCGGAGCTGCTCATGTCCCGTTCTGTTTCAATCGATTCGTCCAGTTGGTGGCGGCTTGTGGCCCTGGCGGTGCTGTGGAGCGGCGTCTTCTTCTTCGTCGAGGTGGCGCTGCGCGAGTTGCCGCCGTTTACCATCGTCTGCGCGCGGATCGTGCTCGGCGCGCTCGTGCTCGTGCCGGTGCTGAACTGGTTCGGCATGCGTCTGCCGCGTACGATAGGTGACTGGATTCCGCTTGCCGGCATGGGACTGCTCAACAATGTGGTGCCGATGTCACTGATCGTCATCGGCCAGACGACTGTTTCGTCGGGCCTGGCCTCGGTGCTCAATGCGACCACGCCCTTCTTTACGACGCTCGTTCTGGCGGCTGCCGGCGACGAGCAGTTGACGGCCCGCCGACTGCTCGGCGTGCTGTGTGGCATTGCCGGCGTGGCTGTACTTCAAGTGCCCGACATGATTGGCGGAGCTGCGTCGTCGACCGGCGTGCTGCTCTGCCTCGGCGCCGCCTTCAGTTACGGCCTGTCGGGCCTTTGGGCCCGCCGGCGCTTGTCGGGCGTTCCGCCGCTCATGGCGGCCACGGGGCAGTTGGTCGCCTCAGCCGTTGTCACCGCGCTGATCGCATCCGTAATCGAGCGCCCGTGGACATTGCCGATGCCGGGTCCCACCACATGGCTCGCGTTGCTCGGCCTCGGCATTCTGTCGACTGCGGTCGCATATATCCTGTTTTTCCAGATTATCGCTCGATCAGGACCATCGAACGTCATGCTGGTAACGTTGCTTGTCCCGGCGCCAGCCATATTGCTCGGCCGCAGCGTTCTCGGCGAAAGCCTTGAGGCCCACCAGATTGCCGGCGCAGCGATCATTGCCGCTGCGCTGGTTATCATCGATGGTCGTCTCGCCAACTGGATGGAGGGACGATGGCGAACGGTATGACGTCTTATCCCGCCGCGACACCGACCAGCGGCGACGGCTTGACGCCGAGCTCCTCGAGGAACGGTCCGGCATTGTCGATGCGTCCGGTCATCTTCTTCGGATCGCCGGTGACGAGGATATGCACGGCTTCGGCAATGTTCTCGATCGGCGAGACGCGATGCTTGGTCTTTTCGGTGATCAGGCCGTGCACGGCGACGCCTGGCGTCGCCACCAGGCCGGGCGCGATGACGTTGACGGAGATGTTGTCGTTGTAGACTTCGGAGGCTAGCCCCGTGGAGAAGCGCTCGAGCGCTGCCTTACACATGCCGTAGACAGTGCCGCCCGCGCGCAGGTTCTCGTAAGGCAGCTTCGGATGCCATGCCGCTCCGGACGAGATCGTGACGATCGCGCCCTGCTTGCGTTCGCGCATGGATGGCAGAACCATCTGCGACAGGTGCAGCGCGGCCCAGACCTGCACCTCGATCATCAGCTTGAACCGCTTTTCCGCGAAGGTCTCGATCGGCGAATAGAATGTCACCGCGCCGTTATTGATCAGAATGTCGATCGGCCCATAAAGGCCGGTGGCGTCCTTCACCAGCTGCTCGCGCTCATTCGCCTTGGACAGGTCGCAGGTCAGGTAGTTGGCTTCGCCACCAGCATCGCGGATGCGCTTGGCCGTGTGTTTCAACGTTCCGGGTAGGGTGCTTTGGCCATCGTCGGCAGTGCGCGCCGTGCAGATTACCTTTGCGCCTTCCATCGCCAGACGCGTCGAGATCGCCTCGCCGATGCCGCGGCTGGCGCCCGTGACGAGCGCGACCCGTCCCTTCAGCTTTCCGTTGGGGTTGATCTTTGCGTCCGCCATGATGCTCCTCCCGGTAACGTTTCCATTTGCGGCGCGCACTTTAGGGCGCGTTCGGAAAGAGGCAACGGCTAGAGGCAAGCATCGCCGCAGAAGAGGTCTTCGGCAGGGGCATTGCAGGGCAAAAACAAAGACCAGTCAGCTCGCGCCGAGCCGCACGCCCGCGCGCAGGAATTTCTGTGGATCAACGGCTTCGCCGTCGATCCGGGTCTCGTAATGCAAGTGGGGGCCTGTCGAGCGGCCGGTCGAGCCAAGGGCGCCGACCACCTGGCCGATACGGACGACTTCGCCGACCTTGACGTTGATCTGCGACAGGTGGCCGTAGCGTGTCGTAAGCGCATTGCCGTGATCGATCTCGACCATCTTGCCGTAACCGCCCTGCCAACCGGCGGTGACGACTTTGCCATTGGCGGTGGCGCGCACCGGGTCGCCGGTGGACCCGCGGAAATCAAGACCCGTGTGCATCGCCGGCCGACCGAGGAACGGATCGTTGCGAATGCCGAAGCCCGACGTGAATTCGATCTGGCCGATCACCGGCTTGCGATAGGGGACGACCGCAAGTGTGCGATTCAGCCGGTCGATTTGCGCACGGGTGAGGTTGATGCGATGGAGCTGGCGCTCGAAGGGGCCTGCGTTGCCGGGGAGCTTCGCCGGAACGAACGGTCCGCCGACTGCCGATTTCGGGGCCGCTTTCTCCATGCCGGCGAGATCCAGGCCGAGATCGGTGAAGACGGCGCGCATCCGTCGCATCCGCGAGTCAAAGCTCTCCTCCAGGGAATTAAGCGCCGCCATCTGCCGGCCCTCGACGCCGTCCAGCGAAAGCTGCAGGCGGCCCAGAATGTTACCGAGGCCCACGGTCTTTGCGACGTCGCCGGGTTTCATCAGGTTGGCAAAAGCGGAACTGCGGGATTCCAGCCGCGCCTCGCGATCCGGCGGTGCGACGAAGACGACCGTGTCTCCGGCGGTAGACAGCTTCGGTGATCCAGTCGACGGCGGTTCGACCAAAGCGGCACCGCGGCCCGGCACGCGGACGGATCCAGTCGGGGCGGCGTCGGGAAGGCCGCTGAGGGCGCTCGTGCGTTGCTCGAGTGCCATCTGCCGCCGCTGGATCTGCTCCAGCTTCTGTTCGAACTGCTCCTGATCGAGTAACTGCCGGCTGGTTGTACGGTCGATCTGCGCGCGCAGCTCGGCGATTCGGTCCTCGTAGGCGTATTGCATCTCGGCCTGGCGAGCGACCAGCCGTGTCAGCACGTCGTCGCGAAAGGCGAAGTAGGTTGCGGTGGCCGCCGACCACGCGCCCATGACGACGACCGCGCCGATCACGATCCAGAACACTACCGGGCCGATGCGAACGCGCTTGCCGGCATGCACAAGCGTGTAGCCGTTCTCGCGCGGTCGAGTGTGTGGTTGGGGCCGAGGCGGAGTGCTGCGGGCGGCAACTCTGCCGCGGCCGGCCGGGTGCGGATGGGACGGATCCGAAAGATGCAGGGGCCGGTGCGACATCGAAACTCCACGCCGGCAACTGAACTTTCGACCGGCACTTAACGCGCGCCGATTTGACCCACTTATGGTTAATTTTCAGAAAATGCCTTCTTTTAAAGCGCCTGAGCGATCTTCAAGACCTCTGCGGCATGGCCGTCGACCTTCACGTTGCGCCAGATGCGGGCGATGCGCCCGTCGGGTCCGACGAGAATCGTTGTGCGAACGATTCCGAGAAAGGTTCTGCCATACATGGATTTTTCGCCCCACACTCCGTAGGCCGTGACGGTCGTCAGGTCGGCATCAGCGCCAAGCGGAACGGAGAGCTTGTGCTTGTCGCGGAATTTTGTCTGGGCGCGGACTTCGTCGGCAGAAATACCAACGATACTGGTGCCGGCCTCCTCGAACCGCGATTTCAGCCGAGAGAAGTCGACGGCCTCAAGTGTGCAGCCCGGCGTGTCGGCACGCGGGTAGAAGAAGATCACGAGCTTGCGGCCGGTGAAGTCGGCGAGGCGCAGGGTCAGGTCGCCGTCGCGTTGGAGCGTGAAGTCAGGCGCGAGATCGCCCTCTTGCAGTGTCGCGACAGGACCGGCCGGCCTCGCGGCCTTTGCCGATTTCTTGACGGTTTTGCGCGATGCTGGTGCGGCCGGCTTGGCGGAGGCCTTGCGCCGCGCTTGCGGCGAAGGCTTGAGGGATGACTTTGACGCTGATTTCTTTGAGGATTTCCGTGCCATGCGCCTTCCTTTCGTCGCTTTCCGCCGGTCAAAGGGTGATATTCTGGCGTCGCCGATTTGAAGTTCCTTAGCACTCGCGCTGCAAGCCCAATCAGGAATTTCAAAAGCGGCTCCAGACCTTGACGTGCTAAGGATCGCGGGCCGTCGATGCTATGTAAATCGACGGTCTGGGGCGTATGGTGATTCTCAGGTTCGCTTGCTGCGGAGCGCCCGTAACTGAATGACGGGAAACGATGACCGAGGATCGGCGGCCTCGCCGTCGAGCGGGCGGACGGCGCACGACGGCGCGCGCGCACCCGTGAGGCCTCAAGCTGCGACGCGGCGTCCAGCCCAGCATCGAGCAGCACCAATTTCTTCCACGGACTGGCGCCGTTGCTGGCAGGATGAACAGGACGAGGCAGCCGATCGCGCAAAGCGGCTTCTGAGCGGACCACGGACTTACGTATCCGGTGCTTTTCTCTACCGGCTGGGCGATGACCTGGGCCAGCTCCTGGGCAGGTTGCGGGCGCAACGCTGGGTAAGCCGTGTGATTGCCGTGACGCTGGTGCTGGCGGCGCTCGCCGGCAGCGCTTTCGGCCTTCTTTGGTGGAGGCTTGGCGAGGGACCGATCGGCTTCGACGTGGCGACGCCGTGGCTCACCGCCGCGATCAAGGACAACGTCAGCAGCGACTACGTCGTCGAGATCGGCGGAACGCAGATCGAGCGCGCCGGACCGGTACGCATTGCAGTGCGCGTGCTCGACATCGTGGTGCGCGACCGCGACAACCAGATCGTCGCGACCGCGCCGAAGGCCGAGGTGCGCATCTCCAGCACATCGCTGCTGTTGGGACGGCTTCGCGCCGAAAGCCTGAGCCTGGTTGACGCCGAATTGTCGGTGCTGATCGAGCCGGACGGCCGGGTGAGCGTGTCCACGGGCACGAACGCGCGTCCGCTCGTGACCGCGACTCCTTCCGATCTCGCTTCGCCCCCATCTGCGACATCCACGCCGCCAACGCCTCCTCCGGATGCCTCGTCCGCATCGCCCGGCGCAGCACCGGCCTCCGGTTCCGGCATCGACTCCTTGCTGGCCGCACTCGCGCGCCTCGACGGAATCAGTGCCGCGGGTCTGGATGGTTACGATCTCAACGAGATCGGCATCAAGAACGGCAACGTCACGGTCGATGACCGGCAGAGCGGCAATCACTGGAGCTTCGAGAATATCAATCTGAGCGTGCAACGCCCGAGCGGCGGCGGCATCGCGCTGAGCGTCGGCGAGGAGAACGCGACGCGACCCTGGTCGTTCCGCGCCGCCGTCGGTGCGCAGGTGAACGGTGTCCGCAGCGTCGAGATCGCCGCTGAGCGGGTCCTCATCAAGGACATGCTGTTCGCGCTCCGCCTGAAAGACGCATCCTATACTGCCGACCTGCCGGTGACCGGGCGCCTGCGCGGTGAGATCGGTCGCGATGGCCTGCCGACATATTTCACCGGCAAGATCGGCGTTGACGCCGGCAGCATCGTCGATCGCCGCGCGCCGGAATATCCGATGAACATCGATCGGGCCGATATCAGCGTCGACTGGGATTCGACACGGCGGGTGCTGGTCGCCCCGTTCCAGGTGGTGGCAGGTCAGAACCGGATCACGCTGCTCGCCCACCTCGAGCCGCCGAACGACACCGTGCCGCACTGGCAGCTCGGCCTCTCGGGGGGCACCATCGTGCTGCCCGGCCACGAAGGCGAAACGCCGCTGATCTTCAATCGTATCGCGATCCGCATGCGGTTCGATATTGACAGCAAGCGCATCGTCCTGACCCAGGGCGACATCTCCAACGGCACCGTCGGCGTCGCGGGAACTGGCACGTTCGACTACTCGACTGACGAGCCCCGCCTGACGGCAGGCCTTGCCGGCACGCCGATGTCGGCTTCCGATCTCAAGCGCCTGTGGCCGGTGATCATCAATCCGGAGGTGCGCGAATGGGTTCTCGCGCGGGTCGATAGCGGTTTCCTGCAGCGAGCTGAAATTGCGATCAATGCTCCGACTCACACGCTGGCCCGCGGCGGACCGCCGATCCCGGAAGAGGGGCTCTCCATCAATTTCGTGGCGAACAACGTGAAGATTCGTCCGGTCGACGGACTCCCACCGGTGACCGACGCCGGCATGCGCGTGCGCATCACCGGACGCACCGCCAACGTCAGCATCGCCCAGGCGGCAATGGAAACCGCGGCCGGACGAAAAATAGGCCTGTCGGACTTCGTGTTCGAAATCCCCGACCTTGCGCCCAAGCCGATGCAGACCCGCGTGCGCTTCCGCGTCGATGCACCGCTGCCGGCGGTCGCCGAAATTCTGTCATCCGATCGCTGGAGCGAGTTCTCCGGCATGCCGATTGACCCCAACAGCACCCGTGGGGCGACGGCAGCGGTCGTGACGTTGGCGATGCCGCTCAAGACCGAACTCACCAAGCAGGACACGGCCTATACGGTCAGTGCCGACCTGAACAACGTTTCGGTTGAGAAACTTGTTATGAGTCAAAGACTTGAGAGCAATAACCTCAAGTTGACCGCGAACAACCAGGGTTATCAGATCAAGGGTGAGATCAGGGTCAACGGCCAGTCGGCAGCGCTCGATTACCGCAAGCCCATGGGCGATCCGGATGCGGAAGTGCGCGTCAATGCGACGCTCGATGACGCAGGCCGGACGCGGCTGGGCATCGATCTCGGTCCCGGCGCGACCGGCAACATTCCCCTGAGACTGAACGGCAAGATCGGTCCGGACGATCAAGACACACGCTTCGGCGTCGAGGCCGACCTGTCTGGTTTGCGGATCGACAACCTGCTGCCGGGCTGGGTCAAGAGTGCGGGTCGCCCCGGCAGGGCGACGTTCAACATCATTCGCAGGGACCAGTCGATCCGCTTTGAGGAGGTGGTGATTGAGGGTGGCGGAGCGTCGATCAAGGGCAGCCTCGAACTCGACGACAAGGGCGACCTCATCTCGGCGGTGTTCCCAACCTATCAGCCATCCGAAGGCGACCGGGCCTCGCTTCGCGCCGAGCGTATGCCGGACGGCGCGCTCAAGATTGCGATGCGCGGCGACGTCTTTGATGGCCGCAGCTTCATCAAGGCATCGATCGGCGGCAGCGGCCACGACAAGAAGCAGCGGATCGGCGATTTCGAGGCCGATCTAAAATTCGGTGCGGTCGCCGGTCATAATGGCGAAGCGATGCGCGGCGTCGACATCAAGCTCGCGCGCCGTGGCGGCGTGATCCGCACATTCGCGCTGAACGGCAAGATCGGCCGCGACACCAAGGTGTTGGGCGATATCCGCGGTCGCCAGGCCGGACGTGTGGTGATTTACCTCGAGACTGCGGACGCGGGTGCGCTGTTCCGCTTCACTGACATGTATTCGAAGATGTATGGCGGGCAGATGTGGATCGCGATGGATCCGCCGATTGCTGATTCCACGCCGCAGGAAGGCCTGCTCAATGTGAGCGATTTCACCATTCGCGGCGAGGCGCAGCTACAGCAGCTGGCGGCGCAGAGCCAGAATGGCGGAGCGCAGACCGGGCTAGCGTTCTCGCGCATGCGCGCGGAATTCACCCGTTCGACCGGTGCGCTGACGATCCGCGAAGGCCTCGTCGCAGGCCTGACCATGGGCGCGACCATCGAGGGAAACATCAACTATGCGGCGAACCAGGTCCGCATGAGCGGCACGTTCCTGCCGGCCTATGGGTTGAACAATATCTTCGGGCAGATTCCGATCGTCGGCCTGTTCCTTGGCGGCGGCAGCAACGAAGGCCTGATCGGCATCACCTACGAGGTGGTCGGAACGCCCGGCTCGCCGACGCTGCGCGTGAATCCGATCTCGGCCGTTGCGCCCGGCGTGTTGCGCAAGATCTTCGAGTTCGGGACTGGCCGTCAGCCGCAGACGCCGCTCGACAGCTTTTCGTCGCCCCAGCAGAATTGAGCATTTTTCCGTCATTGCGAGGCATAGCCGTTCGAAAGAACGGCGTCGCTTCGCTCGCCTGTGGCCACGAAGCAATCCAGTCTGAGCTCACGACAACCTCACACTGGATTGCTTCGCTGCGCTCGCAATTGTGCATGTTCACTAAATCGGTGATTGGATCGCTCCGCTGGAGGACGATCCGATGCGCGATAACAGCTATGACCGGACGATCGAACGCAACTACCTGCAGAAGTGGCGT
>NZ_JAVIFX010000018.1 GCF_031157255.1 Bradyrhizobium sp. LHD-71
CCTGATCTACTACAACAATCACAGGCCTCATCAGGCCCTCGCAGGACAAACCCCAAAGGCATTCGCCGCTACCAAGACCACCGCGATCCAATCACCGATTTAGTGAACATCTATAGCAATGACGGCGTGCTTCTTGCGCCGAACAAAGGCGCCGCATCACGCGCTCGGCATCAATCCTTCTTCACGAGGCCGAGATCAGTCAGGATGCCGCGCTCGATCTCCATCGTTTCGGCGAGCATCGCCTTGTAGTCTGCGCCGTTCTTGTAGGCCGGGACGAGATCCATCCTGGCGAGAACCTCCAGCACTTTCGGATCGTCGAGCGTCTTCCTGAACGCGTCGTGCAGGATCTTCACGATTTTCGGATCCATGCCCTTTGGCCCCGCAAGACCGATCGGGCCCTCGATCTCGAAGGGGATGCCAAGTTCGCGCAAGGTTGGGACGTCCGGGAGCGTTTTCAGCCGGTGCGGCGTCCAGATGTTCAGGAAGCGGAGCTTGCCGGCATCGGCCAATGACTTGGCGCTCGTGCCGGACGCACCGAGCATCACGTGTCCTCCGGCGACCGCCACGTTGACTTCGGCCGCCCCCTTGAACGGTACGTGGACCAGCCTGATGCCGAGCTGCTTCTGGATCCGCTCCATGCCCATGTGCGGCGTGCTCGCAGCGCCCGGGGAGCCGAAGTTGAGCTTGCCTGGATGTTCTTTGGCGTAGGCGACTACGTCCTGCCAGCTCTTGAACGGCGAGTCGGTGGGCACGGTCACGCCATAGGCATAGCCGGTGAGGGCGACGATATAGGTGAAGTCGGCCTGTGAATCATAAGTCGTCTTCTGGGTGAGCTGCACGCGGTACACCGCGTCCGGCATCTGCGAGATCGTGTAACCGTCGGGCTTTGCGGTGGCCGCCATCTGCGCCGGCCCGACCGACCCGCCGCCACCGGCGCGGTTCTCCACAATGATCGGCTGGCCGAGATGCTTCTGCGCCGCCTCAGCGACCGCGCGCAGCACGATGTCGGTCGGACCGCCTGCGACCCACGGAATGCTGAGAGTGATCGGGCGGCTTGGATAATCCTGCGCAAGCGCGGTCCCTGAAAGGACAAGCGAGAGCGCGATGCCCGCGCTGGCGAAACGCCGAAGCCATGTCGTCATAAATGCCCCGTTTTCTTGTTTTGATTGAGCGTCTTACGGTAACAGAAAATCGACCGTGGGATTGCCGCGCGACGGTTCCGACAGTCATGCAGCCGTATGGCCTGTCACGATGGGCGAAGGCATCGCGCAGGGCCCGTTGTCGGAGTGCATCGCAATACATCGCTATCTGCCCTTGCCGCCGGGCAAGGCCCAGAGAATTGATTTTGCTGCTCCGGTGTGACCTTCCGGCAACCAAATTAACAGGAGGAAAGCGTACATTGGTGCATAGAGCGTTCTCGGCGAAAGGGCGCTAAGGGAGGGCGACATGCGAAGCTGCGCCATCAGGTCCTTCACTATTGCTTTCTGTGCGCTTGGTGCGATCGGGGCGGCTGGAGCCGCCGATATGAGGATGCCCGTGAAAGCTCCTCCTCCACCCGCGCCGCCACCGTTCACCTGGAGCGGCTGTTACATCGGCGGGTTCGCCGGAGCCGCCGTGTCTGCCGACGACCCAAGCTTCAATGACCTCGGTAACGCAAACTTCCGCTCATACTCCGGGGGGTTCGTGGCAGGCCGGCTGGAGAATCCTCACGCGTGGGGTGTCAGTCACGACACCAGCTTCATCGGCGGCGGCACCTTGGGATGTAATTGGCAAACCCCGGGGTCGCCGTTCGTTCTTGGCATCGAGGGTGAAGGCGGATACCTGAGCCACGACGGATCGGCTTTTGACCCGCTGCGGGCGCCGAACCTGGTTGCCGTGACACCCGACGTGCTCGGAAGCGCGGGCATCGGCGACTGGTACGCGATGGTCACCGGACGGCTGGGCTATGCCTGGGATCGGACGATGATCTACGTGAAGGGCGGCGCGGCTTTCCTCGAGGCGCGCTCGTCAGTGGTCGACACATGCACAGCCACAGCAATCGGGTGCGGCAACTGGCTGATTTCGACCGGGGCGACAGAGACGATCACGACCTGGACAGTCGGTGGCGGCATCGAGTGGGCGTTCGCGCCGAACTGGAGCCTCAAAGGCGAATACATGTTCATCGGCCTCGATGAGTCGCTTGGGAGCTGCGGCACGGCAACGCTCGCGAGTGGGGCCGTCGTTGGCGGCGGACCATTCTGCTTCAATCACTCGTTCGACGGCATCCACACTGCAAAAATCGGCTTGAACTACCGGTTCAACGGCTTCTTCTGGGGCCGGTGAGAATTCAGAAAGCCTGCGACTGGACCTCTCGACGCAGAGTATCTCCAAAACCCCGCCGAATAGCCTCGGCGGGGTTTCTTTACGACAGATCGCGGTTTGGCGGATCGTCACACGAGGGTTCCGACGGTCATGCAGCGATGTTGCTTGTCGCGCTGGGCTCCGTACCCAGGTCCGTTGACGGATTGCACCGCAGTGCATACACAGCCGGCGGTCATGGGCAGCCCATGACGGCATTCCTGTTCTGTGCCGCCATCTGCTAGAAGCGCAAGCGACAGGGAAGGGTGGCCGAGTGGTTTAAGGCACCGGTCTTGAAAACCGGCGTGCCCGCAAGGGCACCGTGGGTTCGAATCCCACCCCTTCCGCCACTCATATTGCCACTGAAATATCAGTTAGTTAGGTTTGATTTCCCGTACAAACTTATAGTTTAGCAGGGCACTTTTTTTGCGTAGGTGGGAGCCTCACCTATGTTTGCCCCCAATGATTACCGCTCAGGCGCAGTCGGCTCAGGTGGCGCAACCGATGGCGTTGCTAGCGCCGCGTCAGCGAGATCGCCCATCATCCAAACGCGATCAACGATCCCGAGCGCCATCGCCGGGGTGCAGCGCAGGCTCTGACTTCATCTGACGCAAGAGGGTGGCCCAGATGCACGAAACACCAGCGTCGAAATACCCCGAGGAGCTTCCTAGTTTTAATGGCACTGACAAAGAAAAGGCGGCGTCCTTTCACGGGACACCGCCAAGAAGTTCCACATGCTTTCTTTCGAAAGCTCCTCAAAAATTGAATGATCAAGCGCCAATTGCAAGTCAGTGTTTTAGATAAGGTTGAAAAAACCTTGCTGGTCACGGTTACCGGGCTCTTGATGCTCTGATCAAGCCGTCCCGGTATCCGAGGACGATCTTCCATCTCGTCTCGCGGTATTTCCAAGCTCGCCTGACACTACGTGAACAGCAGATTTTTATGCCACCTTCAATTACCCAGCATTCATCTTGCATGCCTAGATACTTCTTCAATGTCTACAATGGCACAGAACGCCACGTAGACGACGTAGGCGAGGTACTGTTGGGCTGTCGTGAGGCGTGGCACGAGGCGACGATCTCGGCCGGTCAGTCGCTCAGGGGTCTGGATGGGAAGCTGTTGCTCGGAAGCGACTGGTGCATGGAGGTATTGGACGAATCCGGTCACAAGCTTTACTCCTTGCATGTGAGCGCGACGGTGCACGAATAGCTACAGCTTCGAGCGATCGTATTTCGGCCGCTTGGCTAGGCGCTTCGGCAACACCGATGGCAAGTTCATTTGTCCGTCACTGAAACGGATATGCCAATCAGCGCCGCTGACGTTCGCTTCGAGGGCTAAGCGGACATCGATGCGCCAGCATCGGCACCAGCCTAGGCAAACCGTAGCGTAAGGTTCAGCGTCGCTACGAAGTCGGCTGCGCAGTCGGAAAAGGAAGTGCGACCAGAATTGGAAGCTTGAATCACGGTTTTGCAGCCATGCTCAACTGGTCGCGACGCGCTCGAAAGCGGAGTCGTTATACTGAGCTTTTCATACTGAGTTCTTCGAGTTTTGACCCATCGCGGGCCAACAGTCGCGGACATGCCGGAATCACGACATTCCTTTTCGGGTAAAACCCCGAGGCGCTTTTAGGCAATTGCCTAATGGGCGAGGGAGCGGTGTTGGCGCGACTATACTTTATTCGTCCGCGATGCACGGCCGCCGACGAACGTCCACGGCAGCACTTGCGCAGTTGCTCGTGCGGGAGGTTGAAAATGGCCAGTCCTGCGAAGTCCTCGCCGACTCACTCTGACGCAGTGCTTCCAGGGACGCCGAGCGTGCTGCCGCGCCCGGACTTTCATTTCCCGGGCGAAGTAGGCCGCACCTACCTTGAATCCGATGCGGCGCAGTTTCCTCAGCCGATCGAGGCGCCAAAAGGCGCGCCCAACATCTTGCTGATACTCATCGACGATTGCGGCTTTGGCCAGTACGGTACGTTCGGTGGGGGCATTCCATCACCCACCATGGACAAGCTCGCGGCCGAGGGCCTTAGGTACAATCATTTCCACACGACGGCACTTTGTAGTCCGACGCGCGCCGCGCTGATCACCGGGCGCAATCACCATTCAACGTCGTTTGCCGGTATTACCGAGCTTGCAACCGGTTACGACGGCTATACCTGCATCCTGCCGCGAAGTTGCGGCACGGTCGGCGAGGTCTTGCGCCAGAACGGATACGCGACCGCGTGGATCGGCAAGAACCACAACACCCCCGCCTGGGAGACGAGTGCAGCCGGTCCGTTCGATCGCTGGGCCAACGGCCTTGGCTTCGACTACTTCTACGGCTTCAACGCCGGGGACATGAACCACTGGAATCCAATTCTGTACGAGAACCGCAATCTCGTGCCCGCCTCCACCGATCCTGACTATCATCTGACGACCGACATCGCCGACAAGTCGATTGCCTGGGTGCAGCAGGCCAAATCCATCGCACCCGACAAACCCTACTTTCTCTACGTGGCGACCGGTGCGACGCATGCACCACACCACACACCGAACGAATGGATCGCGAAGTTCAAGGGACAGTTCGACGGCGGGTGGGACAAGTATCGCGAGGAGACGCTGGCTCGCCAAAAGAAGCTCGGCGTCGTCCCGAGCGACACGAAGCTGACGGCCCGCTCCAGGGGGCTTCTGGCGTGGGATTCGCTGAACGCTGATCAGAAGCGGCTTTATGCGCGGATGATGGAAGTGTTTGCCGGCTATGCCGCACATTGCGACTACGAACTTGGCCGCGTCGTTGAAGCCTGCAAGCAGCTGCCCGGCGCCGACAACACCCTGATTATCTACATCGCCGGCGACAACGGGGCGAGTGCGGAGGGAGGATTGGAAGGATCGCTTTGTGAGAACATGTTCTTCAACGGGTTCTCGGAAAAATGGCAGGACAACATCAAGGCCATCGATGAGCTCGGCGGGCCGAAGCACTTCAATCATTTCCCGTCCGCGTGGGCGCACGCAATGAATGCACCGTTCCAGTGGACGAAGCAGGTCGCAAGTCATTTCGGCGGCACCCGCAATCCGATGATCATCTCCTGGCCGGCACGCATCAAGGACAAGGGGGGGCTCAGAACGCAGTTTCTGCACACGATCGATATCGTGCCGACAATCTACGAGTTGTGCGGCGTCACGGCGCCGACAGACCTCAACGGAATCAAACAGAAGCCGATTGAAGGCCTCAGCTTCGCTGCCACGCTTGAAGACGGAAGCGCCGAGAGCCGCCGCAAGACCCAGTATTTCGAGCTCGGCTGCAATCGCGGCCTCTATCACGATGGCTGGATGGCGTCATCGCCGTCGTTCGTCCCGTGGGATCCGAACCGCGGCGAATGGGACCCCGATAAGGCGCCGTGGGAGCTCTACAAGATCGACGAGGATTTCTCGCAAGCGAATGATCTCGCCACAAAGTTTCCTGAGAAACTCAGGCAACTGCAGGACATGTGGTGGGTCGAAGCGGCGAAGTACAACGTGCTGCCGCTGGATTGGCGGGCAACGGTCCGTATGAACGCCGAGCTGATGGGGCGGCCGAGCCTCGTCAGAGGTCGCAACAAGATGACCTACTATCCCGGCACAATCGGCCTGCCGGACGCCGCATCTCCCCCGATGTGCAACAAGTCCTGGACGATTACCGCGGACATCGAAGTGCTCGAAGGCAAGGCCGAGGGAATGATCGTAACGCATGGTGGCCTTGAAGGCGGCTATGGACTCTACCTGCAGGAGGGAAAACCCGTCTTCGTCTACAACTTCCTGGGCGTCGATCGCGCGACCTTCCGGGCGAATGATCCGCTGCCACCCGGAAAAGCGATGCTCGTTGTCGATTTCAAGTATGACGGCGGCGGCATGGGCAAGGGCGGCCAGATTACCATGAGCGCCGACGACAAGAAGATCGCCGATGGCAGACTGGAGCGCACGATTCCCATTCAGTTTTCGTTGGGTGAAGGCCTCGATATCGGCATGGATATCGGATCGCCAGTGGACTTCACCTACGAACTGCCATTCGCGTTCACCGGCAAGATCGGAAAGGTCGTGATCGAGCTCGGGCAATTGTCAGTTGCCGCCTGACAAGCGTCGGATCCGAACGCGAAGAACGTGCCAACGCATAATCAGGGGCGGATTGCGCCGCACGAAATGAAGAACAGGGAAGGACTTCGGTATGGGTCGTGAGCAGAGAACAGAGCAATTCGACCGCACCAAGCTTCCAATGCCGCAGCACCCCTTTGGGGGCAAGATCGGAACAACGTACCAGGACTCCCAAGCCGAATGGCCGAAACTCCCTGCGCCTCCCGACGGTGCACCGAACGTCGTCATCATCTTGCTCGACGACGTGGGGTTCGGGCAGGTCTCGACGTTCGGCGGGCCGGTACCGACGCCACATCTCGATCAGTTGGCCGCCCGGGGGTTGCGCTATAACCGCTTTCACACGACGGCCATCTGTGGACCATCGCGCGCGGCATTGATCACCGGCCGCAACCATCACAACGCGGGCGCCGGTTTTCTGGCGGAATGGGCGACGGGTTTCCCAAGCTACAACAACATGATCCCGCGCAGCGTCGCCACGGTCGGGTCGATCCTGAAGTACAACGGCTATGCCACCTCGTGGTTCGGCAAGAACCACAACACTCCCGACTGGGAAAGCAGTGTTGCCGGCCCGTTCGATCGGTGGCCACAGGGGCTGGGCTTTGATCACTTTTACGGGTTTATCGGTGGCGAGACCCACCAATACTACCCGGTGCTGTTCGAGAACACGACCGCCGTCGAGCCCGCCAGAAGCCCGGAAGAGGGGTATCACCTCATGACGGACATGACGGACAAAGCCATCAATTGGCTCCGGTACAACAAGTCCGTCGCGCCGCAGAAGCCGGTGCTGCTCTATTTCGCGCCTGGAGCCGCACACGCGCCGCACCACGCGCCGAAGGAGTGGCGCGAGAAGTTCAAGGGGCAATTCGACGCCGGCTGGGACACGGTACGGCAGGCGACCTACGAGCGCCAACTCAAGCTGGGCATCATTCCCAAGGACACGAAGCTCACGCCGAGGCCGGAATGGGTCAAGCCGTGGGATAGCCTGACGAGTGACGAAAAGCGCCTTTATGCGCGCTTCATGGAGAACTTCGCGGGATACCTCGCGTTCACCGACGCAGAATGCGGCCGATTGATCGACGCAATCTGGGAGCTGCCCGACGCCCACAATACACTGATTTTCTACATCGTCGGTGACAACGGGGCGAGTTCCGAGGGCGGCATGACTGGAACCGTCAACGAGGTGATGAATCTCAACGGCGTGCAGTCGCGTCTGGAAGACAATCTGAAAATGCTCGACAGGATCGGTGATCTCGACACCGAGCCCCATTATCCCCTCGGATGGGCGTGGGCCGGCAACGCGCCGTTTCAATGGGTCAAGCAGGTCGCGTCGCACCTGGGTGGATCGCGCAATCCGATGGTGGTGTCGTGGCCGGCACGCATCAAGGGTGTCGGCACGATCCGCGATCAGTTTACCCATCTCATTGATATCGTCCCGACCATACTCGATGTGGCGAAGCTGCCGGCGCCCGGAAGCGTCGAGGGGATCGAGCAGAAGCCGATGGATGGCGTCTCGATTGCCAGTACGTTCGACGACCCGCACGCCAGGCCTGTGCGTCAGCGGCAGTATTTCGAGGTGTTCACCAACCGGGCCATTTACGACAGCGGCTGGATTGCCTGCGCCCAGCACACGCTCCCATGGCGACAGGATCTGGCGCCGGGTCATTGGGAAAACGACAAGTGGGAGCTTTACAATCTTGATGAGGATTTCAGCGAGGCAAACGACCTTGCTGCCAAACATCCAGGCAAGCTCGCGGAACTGAAGAAATTATTCGACGAAGAGGCGAAGAAGAGAAACGTCTATCCGCTGGATGATCGCGGTGCCGGCCGCCTGGCTGTACCGAAGCCGTCGCCGGGAGGATCGGACCCGAAGCGGACGAACTTCACTTACTACGCAGGCGCGTCGCGGCTGCCGGAGACAGCGGCTCCCAATACCAAGAATCGCTCGCACCGGATCAGCGCGGTGATCAACATGCCCGCGAAAGGAGGCGAGGGGGTCATTCTTGCCGCCGGGGGCGCCTCGGCCGGTTATTCGCTGTATGTGCAGAACGGCAAGCTCGCCTACCACTACAACTGGTTCGACCGCGAGCGCACCAATCTCGTTTCGTCGATCGCGCTTCCGACAGGAAAATCGACCGTGGTGATGGAGTTCGCGTATGACGGCGGCGGTCTCGGCAAGGGCGGAGAGGTCGTCATCGGCATCAACGGCAAGGCGGCCGGCCGGGCGCGGATCGAGCACACGGTTGCAGGACGTTTTGGTATCGATACGTTCGGCGTTGGGTCCGATACAGGCTCCCCGGTGACCGATACCTACAAGCCGCCTTTTTCGTTCACGGGAACGATTGACCGGATCGACGTCGCGCTTGGACCGCTCAATCTCAGTCCTGAAGACGAGGCGAAGCTGCACCAGATGCACACGGCGTTCGCGGGCGCGCATGAGTAGCTCAGGACGTTGATCCCGATTGCCCGAGGATCGCTCTTTAGCCGCTTTCAAACCCGCCATCCCGTGGCCATCACGCGCGGCGCCGATCACCGGACTCAGCCGAACCAGAAGTTCGGCGCTTTTGGGGAGATCCTCGAACGCGTTCCCAGGTGAACACCTGATCGCACGATATCGACGTCGATGAGATGGTCTGATGCGCTTCTACGGACCGACCGAGGCCTTCAACCGCAAGGCCTTCAAGTTGTCGGACTTCGCGTCAGCGAGCTGAGTTCCCGTCGCAGATTGCAGAAGATTGTAAAGCGGCGGCAGACAGGGAGCATGGATGGTCGATCAATCGCGACGTACAGTCTTGAAGGCCGGTGCGGCCGCGACTGCGCTGGCAGTGGCTGGGCGGCCCGTTAGGTCGCAGCCCGCTGCCGACAGTTCGACCTTGCCTTTCCCTCCGTCACCGTCGGCAAGCGTTGCCGGGCCGACTTTGCAGGAATCAACACACCAGCGTCGTCCCGAGCCACATCATCTATCCGAGGATGCGCCCAATATCCTGATCATTCTGCTGGACGATGTCGGCTTCGGCGTGCCGGACACTTTCGGAGGGCCGGTTCACACGCCTACGTTCACGCGCATTTTGAACGAAGGGATCGCGTATAACGCGTTCCACACCACGTCGATCTGCTCTCCGACCAGAGCCTCGTTACTGACTGGACGGAATCACCACCGTGTCGGCTCGGGAACCATCGCCGAACGCGCGGTTGACTGGGATGGTTACACCGGTGTCATTCCACGCACATCGGCGACGATCGCAAAGGTGTTGGGGGCGTACGGATACAACACGGCCGCGTTCGGTAAATGGCACAACACGCCGGCGACCCAGACGACGGCCATGGGGTCGTTCACGCTGTGGCCGACGGGCGAAGGAATTGGCTTCGACTACTTCTACGGCTTCCTGTCGGGCGAGACCTCGCAATGGGAGCCGCGGCTTGTCGAGAATTTCAATCCAGTCGAGCCCCCGCGCGACGAGAAATACCACCTCAGCGAGGACCTCGCCGACAAGGCCATTTCCTGGCTACGCAAGCGTCGCGCCTACGCTCCGGACAAGCCTTTTCTGATGTACTGGGCACCGGGTGCCGGGCACGGCCCGCATCATATTTTCAAGGCGTGGGCCGATAAATACAAAGGCAGGTTTGACGACGGATGGGATGTTCTGCGCGAGCGGACGTTCAAGCGTCAGCAAGAGTTTGGGTTGATTCCGGCTGATGCGAAGCTCACGCCACGCGCGGATACGATGGCGGCCTGGGACAGCATCCCCGAAGGAGAACGGCCTTTTCAGCGGCGGCTGATGGAGGTGTTTGCCGGCTTCGTCGAACACATAGACGCGCAAGCCGGCAAGGTTGTTGACGAGCTGGAACAGCTGGGCATTCGCGAAAATACGCTCGTGTTCTATATTTTCGGCGACAACGGCTCCAGCGCGGAGGGCCAGCGCGGCAGCATCAGCGAGCTGCTGGCGCAAAATAACATTGCGAACACCATCGAACAGCAACTTGCTGCTTTGAACGATCTTGGTGGGCTCGACGTCCTCGGCGGTCCCAAGGTCGACAACATGTATCATGCCGGATGGGCGTGGGCCGGCAACACGCCGTTTCAGCACACAAAGCTGGTCGCTTCCCACTTCGGCGGGACGCGCAATCCGATGGCAGTCTCGTGGCCGGCGCGGATCAGGGCCGACAGGACGCCGCGCACACAATTCCACCACATCAACGACATCGCGCCGACGCTCTACGAAATTCTCGGCATCACGCCGCCCAAGATTGTGGATGGGTTTCAGCAAGACCCGATCGACGGCACCAGCATGGTCTACACGTTCGCCGACGGCACTGCCCCCACTCACAAGCGTACGCAGTATTTCGAGAATAACGCGAGCCGCGGCATTTACCACGACGGGTGGTACGCCGGCACGTTCGGGCCATTCATCCCCTGGGATACACCGGGCTCGACCGCACGGGTGAACAATTGGGACGCCAACAAGGACGTGTGGGAGCTGTATGACCTGCGCAGAGATTTTTCTCAGGCCGACGATCTCGCGACGAAAAATCCTGACAAGCTCGCCGAACTAAAGGAGCTATTCCTGACAGAGGCGAAGGCCAACAAGGTGTTTCCGGTCGGCGCCGGCCTGTGGTTGCGCACGCATCCCGAAGACCGCATCAAAACGCCGTACACAAGTTGGGTGTTCGATGCCACGATCACTCGAATGCCGGAGTTCACCGCGCCGGGAATCGGGCGAGAGAGCAGCCATGTGACCGTAGAGGCGGATTTGGGCGAAAGCGCCTCCGGCGTTCTCTATGCGCTCGGTGGCGCGTCCGGCGGACTGACGCTTTTCATGGACAAAGGCGAACTCGTCTACGAATACAACATGATGATCATCGAGCGGACGTCCGTGCGCGCCACGGGCAAGCTCGCCGCCGGGCACCACCGGATCGAGGTGGGCACCGCGATCGACAGGCCAGGTGCGCCGGCGACTGTGATCGTTTCGGTCGATGGTAGGGAAGTTGCGCGTGGTCTCGTGAGGCGTACCGTTCCTGTCGCGTTCACTGCCAGCGAGACTTTCGATGTCGGAGTCGATTTGGGCTCACCGGTCTCGCTGGACTACTTCGACCGCAGGCCGTTCAAGTTCGACGGCAAGATCAAGAGAGTCGAAGTGAAAATGACATGAAGTCGCCCCTGTGGCCCGGAGAGGAAGGCTCGAGATCGTGAGCAGATCTCCCAGCTGGGTGTGGCAGGACTAACTCTGATTCCAAAACTGGACAAAAGCAGTTCGGAGGAAGATGCAGATGTATCGGTCCAAGCTCGCGGCCAGCGCTGCTCTAGCAACTGTGTTGACGTTCAATCCAGGCTCGCTGCATGCGCAAACTTCGGCGCTCAGCGCCGCAGTGAGAGTGAACGATCATTCCGAACCGACGCTTTCGTTCCCGGCGCAGGAACGAGATACGCAACGCAAGCTCGATGAGCTCTTTGCCAGGACAGGGAAGCGGCCAAACATTGTTTGGCTTGTGGTTGACGACATGGGTTACGGGGACCCGGGCTGTTACGGCGGCGGTGAGGCCATTGGGGCGGCGACCCCCAACATCGACCGTCTTGCCCGTGAAGGGCTCAAGCTGACCTCCACTTACTCGCAGCCGACCTGCACGCCAACCCGCTCGGCGATGATGCTCGGTCGGCTTCCCGTGCGCACCGGCCTGACGAGGCCTATTCTGGCCGGCGACAGGGTTCGCGTGAATCCCTGGGCCGGCGAGACGAGTGTCGCAAGAATTCTATCGGACGCCGGCTACCACACCGTGCTGACCGGGAAATGGCACACGGGCGAGCTGAACAGCATGCGTCCGTTCGAGGTCGGGTTTGATGAATTCCAGGGGTACTACGCATCGCAGAAAGAGTTGACCCAGCAGGTCGACGCCCGGCGCTATCCCGATCTCGTTCTTGACCCGGATATGGCGACCCGCATCAAAACGGTCGGCGGAAAGATCGACATGTATTACGGACGCAAGAGCGAGGACGAGCGGGTTGTCGAACGGACGACCAGCATCGAACAATTTGCGGAAGCCGATCAGACGCTGGCGAAGTTCACAATCGATCAGATCAAACGCAATGCAAGAGGTGAGAAGCCATTTTTCATTGCGCACAACTTCATGCGGGTCCATGCGGACAATCACCCGAGCACAGCATTTCGCGGCAAAAGCACGGCCAAGTATCCATACAAGGACAATGTCGTCGAAGTGGATGCGCTGATCGGCGACATCGTCGCGGCTCTCGACGACGCCGGAATTGCCGACAACACCTTCGTCTTCATCACGTCGGACAACGGCCCGCAGCT
This sequence comes from Bradyrhizobium sp. LHD-71, assembly GCF_031157255.1. Classification (GTDB taxonomy): domain Bacteria; phylum Pseudomonadota; class Alphaproteobacteria; order Rhizobiales; family Xanthobacteraceae; genus P52-10. Next base: position 12,749 of record NZ_JAVIFX010000018.1, read on the forward strand.
CGATGCGTGGCCGGACGGCGGCTACACGCCGTTCCGCGGAGCCAAAGGCTCACCCTGGGAGGGCGCCGTACGCGTGCCGGGCATCGCGTACTGGAAGGGCGTGATCAAGGCGGGCCGCGAAAGCAATGGCCTCTTCGACCTGATGGATCTTTTCAATACGTCGATCCGTTTCGGTGGCGCGCTCGATAAAATTCCAACCGATCGATATATCGACGGCATCGACCAGGCGTCGTTCCTGCTTGCCGATGACGGAAAATCGAAACGTGAGAAGGTCTTTATCTGGGTCGAGCAGAATCTCGCGGCCATGCGCATGTACGGATACAAGATCATGACGAAGGTCGTGCAGGAACAGGCGCAGTGGCTGAACATCGACATGACGACCGTCAGCAACGTGGGCTTAGCCCCCTGGCTCTTCAATCTTTACGTCGATCCCAAGGAGCGGTACCCAGTCGGACACCGCATGAACGCCTGGCTCGCTTCGATGCTTGCCGAACTCAAGGCGGAGGAGGCGACGTTCAAGAAGTACCCGCCGAAGGCGGTCGGCCTCGAGCAGTGATTGAAGGTCGGGCAAGAAAGAAATTGCCTGCCAAACGAGTGGACAGCAAAGGTTAAGGCGAGTGCACGCGATGGACTTCAAGCTCCAGGCATTCGGCCTGTTTATGCACTGGCTGACGCTGATCGTTCTCTGCCTATGGGAAATCCTATTCCGCTATAGGGTAAACCCCTATACCCCACCAACACTCGCGCGTGAGATCGTCTGCGACGACGGCTTGCAACACGCACACAAATAGCCAGCGGGTTGCCGTTCTATTGATCGTAGCGAGGTCCGCATGCTCAAGAGACGGTTCGCCACCCTGAGCGCTGTGGCCATTCTTACCACTGCCAGCTCGCTCTCGGCAGTGGGCCAAGATCAACGTAAGGCGGTGAACCGTCCGACACAGCATGCAGCGCTTTCCGAGCACGAAGCCTATGCGATCGCCAAGGACGCCTACGTGTACGCCTATCCGCTGATGTTGACGTATGCGACGTTGCAGCGGCTCAGCAACTTCGCCGAGCCACGGCAAGGGGATACGTTCGGTCCGCCTAACCAGATGCACCATGCACGCGCTTTCCCCAATCCCGACGACAAGATCGTCATTCGAGAGAACGTCGATACGCTGTACTCGGCCGCCACTATCGACCTCAAGGCTGAGCCGATGGTGCTCTCGGTCCCTGCAACCGACCGCTATTTCCTGCTCCCGATGCTGAGCCTGTGGTCTGATGTGTTCGCCGTGCCCGGCACGCGCACCACGGGCAAGAACGCGGCGCGGAGTTTTCTTGTCGTTGGACCGCGGTGGCGTGGGGCCGCTCCAGCAGAGCTGGAGGTCATCCGCAGCCCGACCCGGTATGTGTGGATCATCGGCCGCACTCAGACCAACGGTGCTGCTGACTACGCGAACGTCCACAAAGTACAAGACGGCTTCAGGCTGACCCCGCTTTCCGCGTGGGGCAGAGGGGCCTACGTGCCACCGAGGGGCAAGGTGGATCCGACGATCGACATGAAGACGCCGCCGCCCATGTTGGTGGATAGGATCGACGCCGCGACGTACTTCAACCGTTTCGCAGAGTTGCTCAAGGACAATCCGCCGAACTCGGTGGACTACCCGACCCTTCACCGTCTCGAGCGGGTAGGCTTTCAGGTTGGCCACGGCTTCAACCTCGCAGCGGCGCCGGAGAGCATCCGGCAAGCGTTCGAGCGCGGCTTAGCCGACGGACGGGCGCTGGTGCTTGCCGAGGGCACAAAGGCCGCCGGCATCGGCGGCAAGGGATGGGTCTACACGCTTCGCAGCGGTGCCTACGGCGCGGACTACTTGTACCGTGCGGCAATCGCACAGTGCTGCCTAGGCGAAAATCTGCCACAGGATGCGGTCTATCCCGCTCTTTCGAGCGACAGCGAAGGTCGGCCGCTCGATGGCAACAGTAGGTACGTGTTGCGCTTCGAGAAGGGCAAGCTGCCGCCCGTCGATGCGTTCTGGTCGCTGACGGCCTACGACATGGAAGGCTACTTGATCCCGAACGTACTGAAGCGCCAAGCGATCGGCGATCGCGACAACCTCGTCGCCAATCCAGATGGTTCGCTCGACCTCTACATACAGGCAGACAGTCCCGGTCAAGAGAAAGAAGCCAACTGGCTTCCGATCGCGAAAGCACCGTTCACGCTCCTCATGCGCCTTTATTCCCCGCGCACGGAGTTTCTTGAGGGCAGGTGGTCTCCGCCGCCCGTTGCGCGGCAGTGACTCGAGATGTGGGAAGAACTGCTGACGCAGCACGCGAGCCGACTCGCGATGTGAGCAGCGCCTGCTGGTGGGTGCTGCTACAGATCAGTGCTACAACGACGCTGCACACACCTCTGTTTTTGCGTCGGAATTTCAATGGCCTGCTGAGGCGGGTAGGTGGTCCCACCCCTTCCGCCATCTGCCGCCGATTGCGCGAAAAGTAGACGCCGCGCTTCACTTTTTTCGAGCGGCGCATATGCCGAGCCCATTTCCGGCCGGCACAGGGAAGCTCTTTTCCCGAAAATAGACTAGAGCAGGTGGCACAGTTGCGTCCGGGCGGTCAGTTGGCCGCTCGAATGCTGCGCCACGTTTCCAGCACATCCTCGATCGTTTCCGGCGAGTCGAAGTAGGCTGCGATCGAGAATTCCGCTCGTCCCTCGGCGACAAATCCGTAGAAAGCGGACTGCCGACCGTCGTCACTTTCCTCTTCAAGACGATAGCCGTAACGAAGCAACGCGCCTGCACGCTCGACGCATTCATCTTGCGCCGCAGTGGATCGGCTACTCTTCCAATCTTCGAGCGGATCGGTAGCGTGGTCGCGTTCGCCGGCGCTGATCCAGAAGGTCAACCCTTTCGGCGTATGCCAAAAGACAAGTGAACCATCCTCGACGCGGCGCGCCATCGGAAATGGAAGGCGGATGACGTAGCCGTCCAGAAGGGGTTGCTCGGGATCGACCAATCTTGGTGGTTCCATTGCTGCGTCCTCATTTCTTCGGGCGAGGATGGCAGCTTTCACGGGCGGTCGCCAGAAAGAAGACCGTATGTTTTCCAGCATGTTTTTCCATTCAGTCGCACTCCAAATTTAGGATGGTCATGGAGGGGCCGTCCGCTGCGCACCTATCGCGACTTCGCTGCGGAAATCGCTGCCTCGGCTTAACGCCAGGGGCAGCCCCAACCTCAAACCCAAGGATATGATCGTGGTCTATTCGACTGCCACCGTTCCGGTGAACTTGGACCATGACTGTCGTAGAAGTCAGACGCAGAACTGGCATTTTAATTGGGAATTTTGCGAAGGTGCAGGAGCCAGCAAGATGCATATAACTACGAGCAAACTTGCCAAGGAGTTTGGCCGTCAGGCCTTCGGCGATAATCCCGGAGGCTACCACGCCGCGCGGCCCGAATATCCTGAATGGGTATATGACACCCTCAACTCACAATGCGGTTTGCGCCGCAACTCTGCGGTTTTCGAGATCGGGGCAGGCACCGGGACCGCCACACATCGGCTGCTCGAAATCGGCGCCGACCCGCTGGTGGCAATAGAGCCGGACCGGCGCCTTGCCGATTTCCTGCGCGCGAACAACCCCGACAAGGCGTTGAAGGTGGTTGTCGCGCCCTTCGAAGACGCGGCGCTGGAAGAAGCGACCTTCGACTTCGGCGTCAGCGCTACCGCGTTTCATTGGCTCGATGAAGACGCCGCTCTCGCGAAGATCGCCCGCCTGCTTCGCCCCGGCGGCTGGTGGGCCGCCGTATGGAACGTGTTTGGCGATGATAGCCGGCCCGATCCGTTTCACGAGGCGACCAAGGAACTGCTGGAGGCTCCCGCTAGCCCTTCAGCCGGGGAAAGGGGCATTCCCTTCGCCTTGGATGCCGAAGCTCGCCTTGACGCCTTGAAGCGCAGCCGAGCATTCGACGCGGTGGAGGCGATGACAAGTCGATGGACGCTGGTTCTCGATTCCGACCAGACGGTTGCGCTGTATGCAACTTACTCGAACGTGAAGGCCCGTCGTGACTGCGAGGCGGTGTTAGCCGAGCTTGGCCGCATTGCCCGCGAGGACTTTGCAAATCGCGTTGTCCGCAACATGATGACAAGTCTTTATATCGGTCGGCGGGCAGTCTGAGAAAAGTCACTCCGCATGTGTCGCGAAAATCCTGAGTTTTGCATCGGGCTACGGGCGGACGTTCCTTCTTCCCGTTCAGCAATCCAATGACCGAACGACCGGTTCGCCGTGGAAGCGTCGATGCAGCTTTTCGCTGACGCCGAACGCGATTTCGAGGGCAAGCCGCGGTCCGCTTCTTGCCAGCGAGCCGGTGTGGAATCCGAAGGGATCCTCGACAAAACCAAAACCTTGGGCGCCCGTCAGCTCGACGATCGCTTCCCGGCCGTAGATCCGCTCGATGTCCTCCGAGGACTGACCGACCAGCAGCGTGAATTGGTGACGGAGGAGGCGTTGCCGGTGGCTGCCCAAGACATAGAGATGCGGACCGGAATCTTGGTCAACCGCCTCGATGTAGAAGAAGTATTTGATCATTCTCCAATCATCGAGATCGAAATGAAATCTGTTCTGAGATGCGAAGTGGAGGTCGTAGTCGCTGGCCCTCTCGGTCGGGAAGCTCCACCATAACCGTGTTGCGGTGACGCGCGCCTCGCCTCCCAGATAGTTCTGGGCGATCTGCAGCAGGAGCGGATCCTGCTGCAGGCGACGAGCCGCTTCACAATCAAGCACGCGCTCGAAGAAGTGGCCGGTCAGAATAGCCCTCCCGGTCGCAAATTCGGCTGCGCGGTGGTCTCGGGCGAGCAGTTCAAGTTTGCGGTCGAAATTGCCAAAACAGGGCGTGCGGCGGGCGAACGAGGAGATTTCTGAGCTGATGTCCGCGGGAAGCCTGAAGCCTTGAAACAGACCGTCTCGCCGCAACCGTTCCGCGACCTGCTCGGTGTCAACTTCCGGGAAAAGCGTGTTCGTAAGGTCGAGCTGCGCGGGTGGGGCATTCAACCTCCATGCGAGTTTGCGAAACAGCATCACGCGCCCCAACGTAAACATCGGCAACCATCGGGGATTCTCCTTGATGTCGGCGATGTGGGTCGGCAAACGACTGACTATTCGTCGAATTTTTGTAACCATCTCGTTCCCGGCGAGCGACGCAGCAGGGCGGAGGCAGGCCCGTGCAGTTCGATGACCCCTTTTGTTCGGACTGAACGAAACCCCTTTTGCGTTACCCGCGCTCTGGGCAGGACTGCGGTCGCCTCGCGCGGTGGCAAGGGTGCGCTTAAGTCCGTCCGTTCGCGAATACCGTTTTCTACTTTTACTTGTATTCTCTGAAGTTCTCCATCCTGCAGCGGCCACTTGTTCGTGTTTCGCGGCTGGATCGACGGAGTGGATTATTCACTCACGCCCTTGGGTCACCGCCTCGCCGAAGCGTTGACGCCGCTGTGCGCCTGAGGAACGGATAATATGGCCGAGGTCAGCCGCGTCCTTGCCCAGCGCGAAAGCTGGAGCGGTGGGAAGAGCTGACGGACAGCGCCTCGTCATGGGACGGGCGCAAGCAGCTCCTTTCGCAAGCGTGAAGGTCTTTCGACCTCGCAAACGCTGCGGAGGTCTATTCAGGACGCCTTGCGAGTCTTGACCGTTTTCTTGCCGCGCGCCGGCTTCGGTGAGGCGGCCGCGGTCTTGCCACCCTTGAGGCTCTGACGCAGAGCGTCCATCAGGTCGACGACGTTCGCAGCTTGCGGACGCTTGGTCTTCGTAATCGGTCGGCCGGCCTGCTTCTGATTGATCAGCTCCGTCAGCGCGCTTTCGTGGTGATCTTCGAATTTTGACGGATCGAAGTGGCCCGATTTCTGGTCGACGATATGCTTCGCCAGATCGAGCATCTCCTTCGTGATCTTCACGTCCTGAATGCCATCGAAATACTCGGACGCGTTGCGGATTTCGTACGGATACCTGAGCAGCAGACCCATGAGACCCTGATCGCGTGGTTCGAGCGCGATGACATGCTCGCGGTTCGTCAGCACAAGCCGTCCAAGCGCGACCTTGTTTGTCGCCTTGATGGTCTCACGGATGACTGCGTAAGCGTCGTGGCCGACCTTGCCATCCGGAACGAGGAAGTAGGGACGCGAGATGTAGAGTTCGTCGATCTCCGTTCGCGGCACGAACCGGTCGATATCGATTGTCTTGGTCGATTCGAGTGCGATGCCTTCGAGCTCGTCCTTGTCGAAAGTGACGTAGACGTCCTTATCGACCTGGTAGCCCTTGACGATGTCTTCGGCGTCGACGTCTTCGCCGGTCTCCGCATCCACCTTCTGGTATTTGATGCGATGGCCGGTTTTTCGATTGATTTGATTAAAGCTGATCTTCTCGGCTTCCGATGTCGCGGGGAAGAGCGCGATAGGGCAGGTGACGAGTGACAGCCGCAGAAAGCCCTTCCAGTTTGCACGCGGCGCCATGCCGGAACTCCTGATACGCGGTTACGCAAATCAATGTGGGAGCGCCCTGGTCGTTCCGAAATCGTCTTTGCGTGATCGCGTTACCGGCAGTCGGGGCAGGTGTCTCCAATGGAGCTCAGCACATCATGCAAGGCCGCCACGGCTTCTCTGGCAGTGGCCCCAGGGAAGGGCGCCTCGCAAGCGGTCTCATAGGCCTGCAGGCGTGCGTCGGGATCTCCCCGACATTGCAAGTAGCCGTGTTCGGGACACTCCTTGATCGCGCCGGCTTCGAGCGGAATGCCGATCGCCCAACCTTTGATTGTTCGATAGGCCGGCCGCCGTTCTCTCAACATCAGCATCGCAACGCTCCGCTTGACCGTTCGCGATATGGGAATCAGGTCCGTGATCAGTTGCGCTGCTATCACAGGGCAGGGATTCGAAAGCGCTGCGGCCCGTCTTATCCACCTGTTCCCGATGCGGACAAAACCGGGAAGACGCTGTCGTTGCTGCAGCCTTGCCGGGCCGCTCTGCCCCGCGCCTGCAACCACAAATCGTCTTGAAACCCATCCGGCATATGAGAACATTTCATGAACATTCGCAAGATGGATCTGGGCCAAGATCGGCAAAATGAGCGCAAGGTCACGCGACCGCATTTTCGGAGACAAGCTGCGGGCAGCGAAAATCCGGCTGGAATCTGCCAGGAGGCAGTCCCGCGACGCTGAGAGCGACATCGTCGCGGCCGAGTGCGAAGTCTGGTCCGCGCAAATGGAAGGCTATGGCGGCCCTGCGCAACCGTCTCCGACGATCGCGCAGGCGGTCGGCGCTGGCTTCTTTTTTCTGGAAGTGAAGTGCCGCCGCTGCAACCATCAGGGGGCGGTCGACCTGCGACGTCTGCGCCGACACGAAAGTACGGAGATCTGGCGGCTGGAGGCATCGCTGAGCTGCGAGAGGTGTCGCGCCGGACATCGCTGGAAAGCCGAGGTGCACATGATTAGGCTTTCCCGCGCACCGGATACGAGCGGGCCGTGGTACGCGCCCGATGAGCTGGACGGGCACTGATGTGCAATCTCTACAGCATGACGAAGAACGTCGATGCGATCCGGAAGCTGTTCGGCGGCCGCAACAATGCAGGCAACGTACCCGGTCTGCCGGGCATCTTCCCCGATTATCCGGCGCCGGTGGTGCGCAACGCAAAGGGCGATCGCGAAATCACGATGATGCGCTGGGGCATGCCGACATCGCAGCGCGCGATGATGGATGCGACCAACAGGAGAATTCGCAAGCTCGAAGCGAAAGGCCAGAAGGTCGATTACAAAGAGCTGCTTCGCAGGGAGCCGGACAGCGGCGTCACCAACATTCGCAACGTGTCGAGCGCGCATTGGAAGCGCTGGCTCAGTCCCGCCAATCGTTGCCTCGTGCCGTTCACGTCGTTCGCCGAATACGACACGATCGATGGCAGGAAGGTACCGGTATGGTTCGCAGCCGATGAAAGCAGGCCCTTGATGTGCTTCGCCGGCATCTGGACCAACTGGACGTCTGTTCGCAAAGCCAGAGAAGGCGAGGTCACGACGGATCTCTTTGCCTTCCTCACCTCTGCGCCCAATGCCGAGGTTGCGAGAGTTCATCGGCAGGCAATGCCGGTGATCCTGACGACCAGCGAGCAATTCGATCTCTGGATGACGGCTGCCTGGGATAAAGCCTTAAAGTTGCAGAGGCCGCTGCCGGATGGTTCACTCAAGGTCGTTGCCGGCGGCGAGAAGGAAGACAACGGATAGGCGCGCGCATTGCCCAAGTTTGCGCACATCTTGGTGCTTTCTCAGCAATGCGAAATGTCAATGTGATTCGATCATGGATGACCATGAGTGACGATTACCTCGAAGAGGCTTGCGTCGCCCTCGTTTCCATTGATTTGGACGATAGCAAAGACGTTTCCGCCTATGTCGTCGGCTGCTCGTCTCCAGAAGAGACCGAGGCGATTATCCGTCAGGAGTACGGTCCCGAGATACGCGTCGAAATCATCGTTTCGAAGCTGTCCAGCTCCGATGCGAAAAGTCTCAGGCTAAGACCGCGCGAGATACGACCCTGGCAGTGACACTGCCGTATCCCCAAGAAAGCCTGCGGCAAAACTGCCCCGCTGTTGTGACCCGAAGCCAGGCTTCATCAGCTTTGCTGCGATAAACGCGGCTTCGGTACGATTGCGAGCGTTCAGAGCGCGCAGAACCGCCGTCGTGTGAATCTTGGCGGTGCCGGCGGCAATTCCCATCTCCCTTGCGATTTCTTTCGTCGACATTCCCGCCGCCAATAACGGCAGGAGCTCCCGCTGCCGCGGCGTCAGCTTGGGAAGGTCGGAATGCATGTCGGCTTCCGGCTCCACGGAGGGCGCTTCATCGACCAGCCAGCGCGGCACGTACATCTTACCGGACAGCAAGTCGCCGAGACCCATCAGCAATTCTGCGTCCGGCTGAAGTTTGCAAATAAAACCGTGGAAGCCCGCCGACAAGAACTTGAATACGTCAGCCCTTACCCGGGTGTTCGACATGACCGCAAAGCGCGCTTGCGGGTTGATCGCCCGGACGTTCTGCAAGATCCCGGGCGAGCTGTCGCTGAGGCTCGCCACGTCGATGAGCAGCAGGTCGAAAGGTGTCGCTACAACGGCGACGTCCTCCAGCGAGACGGACTCCATCACGCGAGACGGTGGAAAATGAGTCTCTATCAGCCGCCGAAGTCCCTGGCGGTAGACGCCGTGCTGGTCAATTGCGAGGATTGAATTCAAGATCGCCCCCCGGCCTCACCGGCCTCATTAACTAAGCGTTAATATACATACGTCTGGCGTACGTAGCATTACGTTCAATCGATTGCGCTCTTTACCCACATGTCCGCGAGCCGACCGGGGCCGTTTCCTGCTGAATGGTTAAATTCCTGAGTTCCGCGCTGATCGCCATCGAGCAACGCGTCATGAAGTTCGACGATGCCGCAACTTGCGCGCGTGCTGTAAGGCGGGAAGGTGCTACTTTCCGGCAGGTCGTCGAGCTTATCGGGAGCACCGCGACTTCAACATTAACAGATTATGCTACCGCGAGTGATGCAACATGCCGACTGCACGCGACAGGATGTTATCCGGGCAACCTTACGATGCTCTCGACCCTGAACTGGTTGCGGCAAGATCCAGGGCGAGAGAGCTTTGCCAGCAGCTCAACGCAGCACCGGATTCTGATGAACTGTTACGTCGAGAGCTTTGCAGGCAGATCTTTGGCAAGGGTGGCGATACAGTCTGGATGCAGCCGCCGTTCTTCTGTGACTACGGCTCCAACATCGAACTGGGCGAGCGCGTCTTCTTCAACTTCAACTGCATTGTGCTGGACGTCTGCAAGGTCCGCATCGGCGACTTCACGCTGTTCGGGCCGGGCGCTCAAGTTCTGACACCCGTCCATCCGTTCAACGCGGCAGAACGCCGGAAAGAGGAATACGGCAAGCCGGTCGATATCGGATCGGATGTGTGGATCGGGGCAGGGGCACTTATTCTGCCCGGCGTGCGTATCGGCGCGCGCTCCGTCATCGGTGCCGGTAGCGTCGTCACCCGAGACATCCCGGAAGGTGTGTTTGCGGCCGGTAACCCGTGCCGTGTTATTCGCGAAATCTCGGACGACGAATGAGCGGAGGGTAGCCTTCCGTTTGGCTGCCGTCCTGCGGGTGATGGATCCAGGCAGGCAGCGGATGCACTGCGTATGCAGTCGGGCGCTCCGAACGGCCAGATTCCTATCAATGACCGGCGAGCAAACTGAAGTGATGGTGCTGCTCGCGCCGCCTCGGCATGTCATCCTTGACAATCCGTATCGGTTGCGCGACCAATATTGCCTACGGGGCCTATGACGGTCGCCCCGTCGAAGGCTCGGTTGGCCCAAGCACCGTCTCCTTCCAGTTGTGGAGGAGACCGATGATGGCTCCGGGCTTTTTTATTTCTCCGCAAGATCTGTGGTTCCTGACCGGCACTGAGCGGGTGCCGCAAATCGTCGATGTGTGTCGCCGCGACGTTCACGACAGCATGCGTGGCGTGCTGCCTGCTTCAATCTGGCATGATCCTGCCGCCGGTGACGGTTGGATGAATGCGCTCGATCGTACGCGACCGGTCGTGGTCGCCTGCAAGGCGGGACATCAGCTCAGCCAGTCGACAGGGGCGTTGCTGCGCGCAGGAGGTTTCAATGCATGCGTGCTCGAGGGGGGCTACGAGGCCTGGAATGGTGCTCGTCTTCCCCTGGTCGAGCGTACGGCGCTGGAGAAGCATGCGCCACGCTCGCCGAGTGTGTGGGTGACGCGCCGGCGTCCCAAGATTGACCGCATTGCGTGCCCCTGGCTGATCCGGCGCTTCATAGATGCAAACGCGACCATCCTGTTTGTCGATCCGCCGGAGGTGACGCACGTTGCGGCCGAGATCGGCGCGGTGCCGTTCGATGTGGAAGGCGTGGAGCTTTCCCACGAAGGACCGCGCTGCAGCTTCGATACCATGCTGAAAGTATTCGGGCTCGAAGGAGAGCCGACGCTCGATCGTCTGGCGCTGATCGTGCGTGGCGCCGATACGGCGCGGCATGACCTTGCGTCCGAAGCTGCCGGACTTCATGCGATCTCGCTCGGCCTGTCGGCGCTGGCAGGCGACGACGACCACGGTCTCCTGCAACGCGGCTTCGTTTTATACGACGGACTCTTGGCGTGGGCGCGCCATGCGGCGGAGGAACGGCATAACTGGCCAGCCAAGTCAGCGTGAGGCCAGCAATGACGACGTCCGAAACCTCTCTCACTGCACCGGTGCCGTCCGATCCTGCCACGCGCCACGGTGTCAGCCTGGCGGAGGCCTTCCGCGTGTGGCTGCGCGTGGCACTCCTCTCGTTCGGCGGACCTGCGGGCCAGATCGCCGTGATGCATCGCATCCTGGTCGAGGAAAAGGGCTGGATCTCGGACACGCGTTTCCTGCACGCGCTGAACTACTGCATGCTGCTGCCGGGACCCGAGGCACAGCAACTTGCGACCTACATCGGCTGGCTGATGCACAAGACCCGCGGCGGTCTGATGGCGGGCCTCCTCTTCATCTTGCCGGGTGCCGTATCAATCATGGCGCTCAGTGTGATCTATTCGGCCTACGGCAAGGTCGGCGCAGTGGCGGCACTCTTTTTCGGGCTGAAGGCCGCGGTGCTGGCAATTGTGATCGAGGCGGTATTCCGCGTCGGCAAACGCGCGCTCAAGAACGGCGTGATGGTCGGACTCGCCTCGCTTGCGTTCTTCCTGATCTTCTTCATGGATGTGCCGTTCCCGTTGATTGTGCTTGGTGCCGGCATCATCGGCTTCGTGGGAGGGATGCTAAGGCTTCAGGTCTTCGAGATCCGAGCCGGCCATTCAAGCAGTGGCGCGCAAGCCGTGGTCGATAGCCTGCTCGGAGAGGAGGTGCCGCCACATGCGCGGCCATCCCTTGCGGGCGCGCTCAAGGTCGCGGCCGTGTGGCTGGCACTATGGCTTATCCCGGTATTTGTCTTGCTCGCGTCGCTCGGGGCTAGCCATGTGTTCAGCCAGATCGCGGTCTTCTTTTCCAAGACGGCGATGGTGACGTTCGGAGGCGCCTATGCCGTGCTTGTCTACGTCGCTCAGCAAGCGGTGGAGCATTATCACTGGCTCAGCGCAGCGGAGATGCTGGACGGGCTCGGCATGGCGGAGACGACGCCGGGACCTCTGATCATGGTGCTGCAGTTCGTCGGCTTCATAGCCGCATTCCGCGATGCCGGCGGCCTGCCACCGATGCTTGCCGGCGCGCTCGGTGGACTGCTCGCCACATGGGTGACTTTCGCTCCATGTTTTCTCTGGATCTTCCTGGGCGCTCCCTTCGTCGAGCGGCTGCGCGGCAACAGGGCCCTCAGTGCCGCGCTATCGGCGATCACCGCGGCTGTGGTCGGCGTAATCCTCAATCTGGCGATCTGGTTCGCCATCCACACCCTGTTCCGATCCGTCATTCCCGTGCGCGGGTGGGGCTTTTCGTTCGACGCACCGGTACCGACAAGCGTTGACGGGCTGGCCTTGATGCTGGCGCTTGCGGCGGCGGTCGCCATCTTCAAGCTCAAGCTCGGGATGTTGATCACGCTTGCGGCCTGCTCAGCTGCGGGAGGCCTGCTGTTTGCTCTGGGCGCCATCGGATAGGCTGGGAGTTCGCATTGCTTGCGTCTCGTGTGACGCCCGACTGCCTTGACCGTGGTGGCGATGGCGGGGCAGGAGCGGTTATGCTGCCTGGCGTGCCCACCTCAGGCGTTGTCGCGAGCCAGCGAAAACAACCTCACGGCTTGATCTGACGGATGCGGATATAGTGATCATTTTCAAGCTGACATGAGACACGGCCGGCACGCTCTTGCGGTACGCCGTCAATCGCAATGAGCTTGTCTTTCAGAATCCTGGCTGCTGCAAATGCATTGCCGTTGCCGATCAGAAATTCGCCGCCATTGATGACGCCGTTTGAGCTGATCTCGAACATCCCCTCCGGATAAGTGCCCGTGGGGCTGTTGAGAAAATCAAAGGGTTGCCCCTTTGGTGAATAACTCTCGAACTGCATTTTTGCCGTGCCGGGTCCGAGAATGAACTGCGAACCGCTCCGGACCCTGATGGAGTCGGACTGCAGATCGATGTTTGCGGAGTCAGCCGTTTTCACGCGGGTGTCGCTCAGCGTCAGCGTGGGTGCCTTCAGGAGGCCGCTGGCTTCCCCGGTGAAGTTCGCCTCGGTCCCATCGAGTGTCATCGCCACGTCGGCATCAGTGCCCGACGTGGTCCATGCCAACGAATATCCGGAGGCGGGTGCCGAAGCGACATTTATTGTGGCGGAGCTTATCTGGAAGGTCTGCGACGTGGCGACCGCCATCTGTGCCATACCCGACAGGGTCATATTGACGAACGAAGTTTCGTCACGAGGGAGAGCGAAGAACATGCAGCCGATGTCAGCCACCCCCTCGTCTTGAATATTGACGTTCAAGATCCCGATCGAACCAACGAGCAGGGTTCCTGCAGGACCGGGTTCTGCGACGATAAACCGGGCATCGTTCTGAATCGTCAAATTCGTTTCGGGAGTGCCAAGCGATCCGAACCACAATTCGGTTATCGCGCTGCTGGCGTCATACGTGAACGTACCGCGCTTGAAGTTGATAGCGGTCGGCGCGGTCCCCGCGCCATCTCCCCATGTCGTGATGTCACCGGGAGGCGTGACCTGCAAGACGAGCGTCGACCCAGCGGCATCCATTGTGAATGACTTTCCGGAGGCCTTGCTGAAGCTGCTTGCCTGTCCCTTCAAGGTGTCGCCGTCGCCTTGATAGGTTTGATCCGCGGTCGGGTCCCATCGAAAAGTTGTTGCCTTGCTCATCGCGTCCTCCATCGAAAGGGCTATGGCCTGCAACGATAGATGGAAGCGCGAACGGCGCCACAGGATCGGCATTTCTTGGTGAAGCCGGCGTGAGACCGCTGTTCGATATCGATTGATTGTCAGAGGATTGTTTCGCCGGCGCGCCGAGCGGCGGCGCGTTCGCGTTTCGCGCCGGCTGGAAGCCCGCTCTCGCTAGTGCCCGCCTCCAAGAATGAAGCGCCGCCCGTCCTGTTCGACGAGGTCGACGTGCTGCGTGAAGGCGCCGTTGCCGGCGGAGTGGCGGCTTCGTTGCGGCTCGTTACGAGGCGGTTGAGCGAGGTTGCGGCCCTGCATGCTCGGCGCGGGCGGCAAACCCAGCAGGCCGAGGACGGTCGGGGCAATGTCGATGATGCCGGCCGGCGCCGATGACAGGCCGCGCTGCGGCTCTGCTGTGGCGGCTGAGAGGATCAGCACGGTGTTCAACTCGTGTGGATTGATACCGCCATGCATGCCGCCACCGAGCGGCACGTCCCCCGGTGTCATGCCGCCAAGGCCGGGAAGGCCGAAGGGGTCCGCGGTCAGGTCCGATCGCAGGATGAACATCAGCTCGGGTTGCCGCTCGTGCCCGTTGCCGATCAAGCCGAGCGACAGCGTGCCGTCGACCTGGCCCTCGACCTCGTTGCGGGCGGGAGTGAAGACATGTCCGACATGAGGCTGCTCCATCAGCCATGCCGCGAGGCGGCTGAGCGCCTTACGATCGCCGTTGCGCAGGCGGATCTCGCCGCTGATGCCGCCGGTCGCGATGAAGGCGGCATCGGCGAAGTCGCTGGACGAGGCGATGCCGAAGCCCGCCTGTCTGGCTTCGTCGAAGAGCGGGTGGAGCGCGCCCGTCGAGATCTGCCCATGATCGGAAGCGGCGATGACCGCGATGCGCTCCGCGTCCGGCTGGGCCTCGACCCAGTCCAGAATCGCGCCGAACGCCTTGTCGGCCTCCTGCAGGCCGGCGGCCGCCGCGGGCGAGCCGATGCCCTTGTAGTGGAAGGTCGTGTCGGGCTCGTTGAACCAGACCAGCGCCACGTCCGGCGCGAGCACAGGCAGCACGTGCTCGGTCATGAGCCGCGCCGCATAACGCAGCTCGCCAAGACGCGGCATCTCGCGCTCCGGCAACGGACCAATCCGCTCCAGCGCCTCGGCAAAGGCATGGGGCGTCTGCGTGCTGTTCGCGCCATGCATCGAGAAGGTCCAGTGTCCGTTGTCGCGGGCGCGCGGGTTGATGAAATGCGCCGAACCCGCCGAGCCGGTATGGACCACGGCGAGCCGCCGCCCAACCCGGGCGAGCATGTCGCCGAAAGTGTCGACGCCGACGAGGCGCCCGTTGTGATGAGCCTCGGCGCGGTAGATCAGCTCGGCACGGCTGGTATCGAAGATGCATTCGGGAATGGCGGCGGCGTGGAGGAAGGCGTTGCCGACAATTCCGTGAAAGGTCGGGGGCGCGCCGGTGGCTATCGAGGTCGTCGCGACGCGCGTTAACGACGGGAAGACGCTTCGCGCCTCGCGAAACCACGTGCCCCGGGCCGCCAGCCTCAGGATGTTCGGCGTCAATTCCGCGGTCACCATGTCGGGCCGAAGCCCGTCGAACACTGCCACCACCACCCGGTCGGCGGTCGACGTTTCACCATGTGCCATGAGATCATCCTTGGGTAGGGCGAGCGCGGTTCACGGCGCCGTCAAACCGCACGTCGGTGACCTTAGGATGACAAATAGGATGTTGGCGAGGGACAATTGCTCGAACCGCCGGCACTGGGGCAGGGCGGTCACTTCGGTATCAATCAGTTCGGCTGAATTTCGTCTGACTGTCCACTTGCGATGGACGCGTCAACAGGAACACGGTCATCGCGCCGGCCAGATACCAGACGAGCGCCACGAAGAGCTGCTTTGGAATGTTTTCAGGCACGGCCATCGCGACGCTGATCAACGCCGCAATCAAAAACATTAGAAGGCTTCCGACGATCTTCGGCAAATGTGTCATTTCAGACTCCTTCCGACTGCAGTCTTTATGGCGGCGGCTTCGAAGTCATATCTCCCGGTGGAAGCGCGACGACCTTTGACAGATTAACATTGCCGCCGAAGCCCGGTTCCGCTTTGCGTCGTGCATCGGCGAGCAACGACAATTCGCAAAAAAATGGAAAGAGGCGGCCGAGATTGGTCTCGACCGCCTCGCATTGAAATATAGGTTGATTATGAAAATCCGCGTTCGACTACGCTTAGCGGCAGGTTCGAACCTTCTTCACGACCCTGTGGCCGTGGTGGCGCGTGACCACCGTACGAATCTTGCAAATGGGGCGGCGGCGAAACTGGACATGGGTAACGGCTTCCGACGCCAATGCAGACGCGCCAGGCAAGGGTGCCTGGAATGCCGATGCAGGTGATGCGAATGATGCCAGGCCCAGCAGCGTTGCGGCCGCGAGTCCAACTGTCGTCTTCTTCATTGATTGTTTCCTTCAAGTCAGCCCCGCGCGTTGTTTGCCGCACGGCGTCTTAATGCGCGATGAATGACGGCTTGGTTATGAAGTGGGCTTGCGGACCAAACTCGGACGACGGTGATGGATCGTGCCGCGATCTGTGGAAGCTTGAACGATAGATAACCGCGGCCTCGAAAACCGCAAGGTGCGAGCATCCTCCACATTGGGAGCGAGCTTGGGGGCTGGTGTCTGTCAAAAAAAGTGCTTTGCCGGCTTTCGTCGGGTGGCTCCCGGTGACGAGCGTCGAGAGTCAAAAAAAAGCGCTCACAGTATTGCCCATTATACTAGTCGCATGGATGGAAGGAACCAGGTTCGCGCGGCTGCGTTATCAGAGCAGCCCACTCAATCTAGCCACATCAACCAGCACAGGGACAGTCGTGGACCATGTGATGAGCGCTGACGCGCGTGAAGAAGACGCGCGCATCAACGTGTCGTTGCGGGGTTGTGGGGCGGGATCGTTCTCGTGGGTGAGACGGGCGAGGCTGTCTGGATGGACGACGTCGCCAAGCGCCGCATCGACGGAGCTGAAGCCCCCGCTCTTCGCGGGGGCCTTCGGTCGGAGCAAATAACAAATAACGGCCTATGGAGCGAAACATGAAGACTTATGCAGTCCTGGGTTCCTTTCTTTTACTGACGTCTGCCGCATTCGCTCAGCAGAAAGATCAGGTCATCGCCAACCAGGCCATTGCGATAGGACCGTGGGACATCGCGACAAACTCGAAGGGTGGCAAGTTCGATAGCTGTGCGATGAGCCGGACAGCGGACGATCTTGGAATCAGTTTCGTGCGGACTGCAGATGGGCTGCTGCTGCTTCTCGATTCACCCAAGTGGAAACTAGAACGAGCCAAGGCATACACCGTTCGGCTCACCGCTGGCGGTCAGTCCGTGGAAGCCAAGGCACTGGCCGAAACAAAGAACGTCACGATCACTCTGGCCGACAGGCCGCTGAATGCGAAGCTGAAAATTGCAAATGCATTGGTGGTCCAAGGTGAGGGCGCGACACTCCGCGTGCCGTTGGATAAGAGTGCACTGGCGCTTGAGCGGCTTGAGGCCTGTTTCGAAAGGAATGTGCGTGAAGGGCCAGAGACCAATCCCTTCGTCGCGCCGAGTCGAAAGCCCTAGGCATCTTTTGTAACTCGGTAAGCATCTCTATGACGCTGTCAGCGTCTGGCAACAGAGCTTCTCATCGGATTAGCTGGTTCGTCGAAGAGCTCTGTCGCGGGGACTCCTAACGCCGCGCGTCATTCTAGCCCGACGCTGCCGCGCGGGTCGCTGCACCGGCGCGCAGGCCTTGATGAGCGCGAGTGATTTCGCAACGGCCGCGTTGGAGAGGCTTTTCGGCTTCCAGACACACCAGGTTTCAGACTTGATAGTCTCTTCAGCGATAGTGCAAAACACGGCGCCCGCCAACCGGGAGCTGGCGAGCGTGCGCGGGACCAGCGCCACGCCCAGGCCGTTTGCCACGCAGGAGACGACGCTGAGCCAGTGCGCAAGCTCGTGTCGCACGTTCGGCACGAAGCCAGCCGACAGGCAGCTGCCGATGATGGACTCGTAGTAGTCGGGCGACCTCTTGCGCGAGAACAGCACGAAGTCATCGCGATGAAGTTGTGAAAGGCTGATCCGTCTTGCCTTTGCATGCCGGTGTGTCGCCGGAAGGCACGCGACAAAAGGCTCCGCATGGTAGCGAAATCCGTCGAGGCCGGTCGGCGTCGTGCGCACGTGAACGAAGCCCAGATCGATTTCATCGCGATGGAGCGCCTCGATCTGATCAGTCGAACCCATCTCACGCAGGCTGAGATCGACGGCAGGCAGCTGTGCGCGGAATTCGTCGACGATGGCCGGCAGCCCGCGGTAGAGCATGGAGCCGCCAAAGCCCAGCCGTATCTGGCCGTCGCGGCCGTCCGCGACCGCCTTGACCAGTTGCTCGGTCTCGTCCATCCGCCGCAGCAACGCCTGCGCCTCGCGCTGAAGCACAACACCGGCAGGCGTCAGCCGTACGTTTCGGCTGTTGCGGACAAAGAGTTTCACGCCGAGCTCTGTCTCGAGCTGCCGGATCGCATAGCTCAGCGGGGGCTGCGAGAGCGAAAGTTTCTGTGCGGCGCGGCCGAAATGCCGCTCGTCCGCCAGCACTGCAAAGTAGCGAAGCTTGCGTGCGTCCATTCGGACCTCTCCTCAGAATTGATACAAGATCTGTATCAATCGCGCCGAAATCAATATTGGACGATATCGCCAAGCTGGTTCAATGAATAGAGCCTGCCGGCGTTTGCACCACGAAAGACGCCGTAACGCCCGCAGGATCCGTTCAGCTCGAGGAGGAGTTCATGACCGCTCATGTCAATCTCGCCACCCGTCAGGCAACAGCGAGCAGGTCCCGAGCGCTGGCGCCGACGTGCCGCGGCCTGAATTTCTACGACATCGACCTGAGCTTGCAGAGCCTGCTGCCCATCTACATGGAGCCGGCACAGCTTGCTCATATCTCGCCGCATCTGGCTTCACTGGGCGAAGTCGCCGGCGGCCGGCTCTCGGAGCTGTCGGACGCCGCGGAGCGGCATCCGCCAGTGCTGCATGCCAGAGATTCGTTCGGTCGCGACGAGGAATGGATCGAGTATCACCCGGCCTATCGGGAGATGGAGAACATCGCATTCGGCCAATATGGCATCCACGCGATGACGCATCGCGCCGGCGTTCTCGGCTCCTCGGCGCCGTTTGCGCCGATCGCAAAGTACGTTTTCCATTACGTGTTTGCGCAGGCCGAATTCGGCTTGCTGTGCCCGGTCAATCTCACCGACAGCTCGTCGGAGCTCGTGCGCCGGTTCGGCAGTGAGGAACTAAAGGCGCGGTATCTTCCTGCCATGTGGTCCCAGGACGTTTCGCAGCTGAACCGCTGTGCGCAATTCATGACCGAGAAGGCGGGAGGCTCCGACGTTGGCGCTGGAGATTTGACCGCTGTCCGCAGCGGCGAGCACTGGCTGCTGTTCGGAGAAAAATGGTTCTGCTCGAACGTCGATGCCGAAGTCGCCGTGCTGCTGGCGCGGCCCGAGGGGGCAGCCGCCGGTGGCCGCGGGCTGGGCCTGTTCCTCATGCCCAAGACGCTGCCGGATGGCAGCCGCAATGCGTACCGGATCGTGCGCCTCAAGGACAAGCTCGGCAGCCGCACCATGGCGAGCGGCGAGATCGTGTTCGAGGGCGCCGTTGCGTATCAGCTCGGCGAGCTCGACCAGGGCCTGAAGCAGATGCTCGTGATGGTCAATTCCAGCCGTGTGTCGCATCTGGCGCGTGCTGCCGGAATGATGCGACGCTGCCTCAACGAGGCGCTGCAGGCCGCGCGGCATCGCAACGCTTTCGGACGTGCCGTGATCGACCACCCGCTGATGCGCCGGCAGCTCGTCAAGTTGATGGTGCCGACCGAGCAGGCGCTGTCCGCACTTCTGCATGCGGCGGTTGCGCCGGAAGCCGTCCTGCGGCTTCTCACGCCCATCGCCAAGTATCGTGCCTGCCGTGATAACGTCACGGTCGCCACCGGCGCGATGGAGGCGCGCGGCGGCAATGGTTACATCGAGGACTGGCCCAATGCGCGCCTGGTGCGGGATGCGCATCTCGGGCTGCTCTGGGAGGGCACCAGCAACATCAACGCGCTCGATGCGGTGCAACGCGCAGTCGGCAAGGCGCGCGCGCACCTTGCCTGGCGCGACGACATGATGGAGCGCCTGCAGGCGTCCGCCGGCGTTCCGGGTCAATTCCGCACGCGAGTCGAAGGCGCCATCAATGCGGCGCTTGCTTTTGTGGAGGAGGTCGCGCGCCATCCGGACTACGAGCGCTTCTCGCGCATCGCGGCCGGCAAGCTCTATCATGCGACGACCGCTGCCTTGATGGCATCTGAAGGTGCGCGCCAGGGCGGCGAGGGCGGGGATGCACGGCGGCTGTTGCTCGCCCGCTTTGTGCTCGAGCATCGTCTGCAGGAACAGGCGGCGCTCAGCCTCGAAAAGCAGCGCTGGGAGGACGAAGCCATCGACCTTCTGCTTGGTGATGCGCCCGTGCCGCTCGACCGGGCTGCCGCAGTTCTTCAAGGGTGAGGTGATGAGCAATCCTGCAGAACGCGAGCTGGCGCAATGTCTCGCGACCCTTCGCCGCGAGGGACGCCAGCAGAGCGGACTCGACCCGCGCCTCGTACCGACGGACAAGGAGGCGGCCTATCGCGTGGCGCGCCTGGTCGAGGAAGAGCTGGGCTGGGAGGTTGGCGGCTGGAAGATTGCCGCCATGAAGGCGGAGCTGCAGCGTGAGCTCCGCACGGATTCGCCGATCTACGGCCGTGTCTATGCATCCGGCATCCGGCCCGCGCCCGTGACGGTCGAGCTTGCAAGCCAGTGCAGCCCCATCCCTGAGGTCGAGTACCAGGCGCGTCTCGGCGCCGACCTGCCGCCACGCGACCGGCCTTACGTTGTGGAAGAGGTCGCCGACGCCGTGACTTCGCTCCACACTGGTATCGAACTTGCCGAGTGTCGCTTTGTTCATGACGCCGCGTTTCCGCCACTGCCGGCGATCCTTGCGGACGGGGCAGGGAGTGGCGGAATCGCTTACGGGCCTGCGATCGAGAACTGGCGAAGCCGTGACATCGCGGGACAAGAGGTCACACTTCGCTGCAACGGCACGGTGCGTCGCAAAGGCAGCGCTTCGGCAGCGCTCGACCATCCGCTTGTGCCGCTGACCTGGCTCGCGAACGAGCTCTCCCGCACCAGGATCGGACTGAAGGCAGGCCAGTTCATCAGCACCGGCACGCTGACAGGAATGCTGCGCCCGAAGTCCGGCGAAACCTATGCCGCTGATTTCGGACCTTTCGGGACGGTGCAGGTGACGTACACGTGACGTCCGCAGGCTCGGCGTCGTTCGTGTGTGCGGAGCCAGACCGACACTCAGTCACCGGTGTCCGACGCGTCCATCGCCTGGTCCGAAGCAAGCAGGCGCTCCGCACGTTCCGTGAAGCGGAGCAGCAATTCCGCGAGCTCCGCCCGCTCACTCGCCGGCATTGCCTCGAGCAGAACTTCGTTCACTTGTGACCCGGCCGCGACAATAGTCGCGTTGGCGGCCTCGCCTCTGCGCGTCAACGCAATCAGAACCTCCCGATTGTTGAATGGATTGGGAGACCGGGTCACAAGCCCGCGTTCGACCAGATTCGACACCGACCGGCTGATCTGGGTGATATCGAGGCCCATTCCAGCTGCGAGATCGCCCAGCGTGCGCGGTGCTCGTTCGCCGAGTTGGGCAATCACGCCCCATTCCCCTTGCGGCAGACCCAACAGCCGTCGGTAACGAATTCCGGCTGCGCGTTTCAGCAAGTTGGCAAGGATCATGATCTTGCGCGAGAGGACAAATGTCGGCTGTTCTCGGGCAGCAGGCCGGAGCTGCAGGTGTCGTTTCGGCTTTCCCATCAAACTCCTCGCGCGCCTCCGCATCGGATCATCATACTTGAGATTCTCAAATAAGACACTTGACAAATTCAAGTGTGAGTCGCCAGCTTGTGAGCGCTTCAAATTGAGCCGCTTCGGCACGCACGAGACCGGCGCGGCGGGAAGGGGACAGCGGGGCGCACCGCGCCTGCTGCAGAACATCGCCAATCCAGTCAGCCAGAAGATCGTGGAAACGGGAGCCGCCCCATGAACACCACCCAGACGGAAAGTGGACTTGGAACGGCCTACCAGATGCGACCGGCGGCAACGCGCACCGAACTCACCTCGGTGGGGCGCGGCACTCCGATGGGCGAACTGCTGCGGCGGTATTGGCACCCGGTGGGTGTTTCGACTGATGCCACCGATGTTCCGAACAAAGTGCGTGCTCTGGGCGAGGACCTGATTCTTTTCCGCGACAAGCAGGGCCGGATTGGCCTGTTGCACGCCCGGTGCTGCCATCGTGGCACGACGCTCTACTACGGCAAGGTCGAGGAAGATGGGCTCCGCTGCTGTTATCACGGTTGGAAATTCGATACCGAAGGCCGCTGTCTGGAGCAGCCTTGCGAACCCGAAGGCGGTTCATTCAAGGACAAGGTACGGCAACCTTGGTATCCTGTGCAGGAGCGCTACGGGCTGATCTTCGCTTACATGGGGCCGGCCGACAAAAGACCGGTGCTGCCGCGTTACGCGTGCCTGGAACGCATGGAGCCGGGCGAGTTCGTCGAGGCCGATGACACGTCGGTCGGAGGCGGCGGACCCGCCATCATTCCCTGCAACTGGTTGCAGCATTTCGAGAACGTCGTCGATCCGTACCACGTTCCCGTATTGCACGGGTCCTTCAGCGGTCCACAATTCACCAACATGATGGCCGCCTTGCCAGAGGTCAGATTCGAGAAGTCATCATGTGGCGTCACCGTCCGTTCGATCCGCAAGCAGGAGAACGGCAAGATCTTCTACCGGATCACGGAAGCTGTGCTTCCAACGTTGCGTGTGGTCCCAAATCCGCGTGTGGCAGAATTCGCGCGTGTGGAATCAATCGGCTGGGTCTTGCCGATGGATGACACATCGTTCCGCATCTATGTCGCCGGCCGGGTCAAGAACGCAGGCGATATCGGCCGCATGCGTTCGAAGTTCGAGGGGAAATTCTGGAGCGAGATGACGGAGCAGGAGCATCAGCGGCTTCCGGGAGACTACGAGGCGCAGGTCGGCCAAGGGCCGGTTACGATCCATTCGGAGGAGCATTTTGGGCAAACCGACCGCGGCATCGTCATGCTCCGGCGCATGCTCAAGGATCAGTTGGACGCGCTCGCTGTTGGTCGCGATCCGGTTGGCGTCTCCTTCGATCAGGCGGCCCAGCCGATCGAGTTCGAAGCGGGAAACTACATCCGCGATGCGTAGGTCGTCGGTCGGGAGCCTGGACCCCAACCTCGTGTGCATCCAACAGACTCCAGTGCCCCTTTAGCGCCAGATGCCCGCAAGGAGCGACGCCGAATCCTGTCCGACATCCGGAGCAGGGCGCAAGGACGCTTCCACATCGCCAATCATGCCCGGCGTCCGCGCGGCGATCACCGCGCCCATGCCGGGCGTTTCGGTCTGCAGCGCGCCGCGCGTTTCCCGCACGTGTTCGTTGGCCAGCCACTCGGACGGATTCTGGATGCGGTCGGCGATAAGGTCCGCCGCGTGCAGGCGCGATAGCCAGGAGTCGGTGGTGTCGGTCGCAAAGACTCTGCGCAATTCGGCGGCGAGTTCTTCGGCGCGATCGGCGCGGAGCGCGAAGCTGGCGTACCTCGGCTCGTTCCCGAGGTCCTCGCGGCCCAGCACCGAACAAAGCCGGCCGTACTGAGCCTCCGTCACCAGCGTCACCATCAGCCAGCCGTCGCGCGTCCTGTAGCTTCCGGCTGGAACGTTGAGCAGACGCGGCGTTCCGCCCTCGAGCGCGTGCTCGGCGAACTTGTGGCCCAGCAGCGCCGCGGTCGATTGCGAAAGACTGACGTCGATGTGTCGACCCTTGCCGACAGTGGCGCGGGCGAACAGGGCCGTCGAAATCGCCTGAAATCCGTACAAGCCGGTCGAGACGTCGGAGAGGATCGCGCCGACCCGGTGCGGGATCCCGTCCGCACCGACGTTCACCGAAACAAGGCCGGAGAATGCCTGGGCGACGGAGTCGGAGCATGGCCGCTGCGCGTACGGGCCTTGCTGTCCGAACCCGCTGATCGACAGATAGATCAGCCGTGGATTGTCACGGCTCAAGGCGCCGTATCCCAGGCCGAGCCGGTCCATGACGCCGGGACGGAAACCTTCGATGACGACGTCGGCAGCCAGCGCCAGCTTGCGCGCGGTCTCGATCGCCTCGGGCTGCTTGAGATCCAGCGCAAGACTGCGCTTGCCACGATTGTAGACGGCCGACAATGAGGATTGGCTGCCGTAGGTCGTGCCAAGCTTGCGCGACCAGTCGCCTTCTGGCGGCTCGATCTTGATGACGTCGGCGCCGTTGGCGGCGAGAAGATAACCCGTGTAGGGGGAGGCGACGCCCTGACCGAAATCGAGCACGCGCAGTCCGCGGAAGGGTGCTTCATGGCTCGGCTGAAGATGTTCGGTCATGTTCATTGTTCCGGTAGCAGGACGATCTTTCCGATGACGGTGCGCGCCTCGACGCTGCGCAGCGCTTCCGCGAACTTCGCAAGAGGCAGTGACCGGTCCACCGGTGCGCGCAGCTTGCCTGCTTCATAGAGGTCGAACAACTCGCCGAACAGGACGCCCACCCGCTCCCGCAGCGGCGCGTCAGCCTTGCTCTTTCCCCATGCCATGTAGAACCCCCAGTAAAGACCGATCACGGTCAGGTTCTTGACCAGCAGGATGTTTGCCGGGATCTCGGGAATGCGGCCCGAAGCGAAGCCGATCGGCAAGATCCGGCCGAGCGGCGCGATGCACCGCAAGGACTCGTCGAAGACATCGCCGCCGACGGGATCGAAGACGACATCCGCGCCGCGACCTCCCGTGAGCTCCAGCACGCGTTCGCGAAAGCCGCCTCTCTTGTAGTCGATGGTGTGGTCGGCGCCATAGTCGTTGACGGCGGCAACCTTGCGGTCGCCACCGGCCGTCGCAATGACGGTCGCGCCCAGCGCGCGGCCGATCTCCACCGCCGCCAATCCGCTTGCGCCGGCGGCGCCATGGATCAGGAGCGTTTCGCCGGGCTGCAAATTGGCGCGCCACGTCAGGCCGGCATAGGCCGTTGCGTAGATCGTCGGAAACAGCGTTGCGCCCTCGAAGCTCAAGGACTTAGGAATCTGGAAGACGTTGGCGGCATCGACGATCGCTTCCTGCGCGAATCCGCCGGACGGCAGGCCCGCGCACGCGCGGTCCCCGACCCTGAGCGTGGTTCGCACATCGGGAGCGATCTCACGGACGATACCGGCGATCTCCGTGCCCGGCACGAATGGGATGGTCGGCCGGTTCTGGTGCTTGCCGGCGATGAACAGCAGGTTGGCGAAGCTGACACCGGCTGCGCGAACGGCGATCCGGATCGTGCCGGGCGCGAGAGTGGGCGCGTCCGTCTCTTCGCAGACGAGGTCGTCGACGCCGCCGAACCGGCGGCCGATCACAGCGCGCATGCTCAGTCCTTTCCAACCGAGCCGTGGCGACCGGCTCCCGCCGCAAACCGGCCGGCGCCCGCTTGCGCTTCCTTGCGGCGGGCTTCGAGCGACAGGCTCGCCTCCAGCGCAATCGCCTCCTTCTCGGAGAGATTCCACTGCCGGATCGCCGACATTCGATCCGATCGCATGGCGATCTGCGGAAAGTCTGCGATCTGCCGCGCCAGTTCGACCGCGGCGGGGAGGGCCTGTCCCGTTGCAACGAGACGGTCGGCCAGTCCCATCGCCACCGCCTCGGCGCCTGAGACCTTTCGCGCGGTCAAAAGCATGTCGAGCGCGCGTCCGGCTCCGACGAGCCGCGGCAGCCGAACCGTCGTTCCGTCGCTCATGGGGACGCCCCAGCGCCGTGAAAGCACGGCAAAGGTTGCGTTCTCTTCGGCGATCCGCAAGTCGCAGCGCAGCGCGATGCCCAGGCCGCCGGCGCACGCATAGCCCGCAACGGCGGCGATGACCGGCTTGGACAGGATGTCGTGGCACGGTCCGTCAGGATCACCCGCCCATGGCTTGTATTCGTGTCCGGCCGCGAGTTCCTTCAGATCGGCGCCGGCGCAGAAGTGGCCGCCGGCACCGGTCAGCACGGCGACGGCCTGATCTTCGGCCCGGTCGAAGGCGCGTAGCGCCCAGGTTAACGCCCCGGCCGTCTCGTTATCGAGAGCGTTGCGAACCTCCGGACGATTGATGGTGATGACCGTCACCGGTCCATCGTTCTCCACCAGCAGTTTAGGACTATGCCCCATGTTCGGCGCCTTTTTCGGTTCAACTAATCTTGGGCAGGATCATCCGCTCCGGATTTGCGAGGCTCCAAGCCCTGGCGCCGAGATCGTCGCGACAATCCTGCAATAGTCAACGGCGCTCGCTCACGACAGATTGACTTCCAGTCGCCTCGTTTCCGGCTTTTGTCGCTGGTTCGGTGGCGCCGGCTAAACTGGCGGAATTCTTCAATGAAAAGAACGTTGCAATGAAGAGAAGAGAAATGCTTGCGGGTATCGCCTCGGTCGTGCCGGCGGTCCTGGCCCGATCTGCTGTCATGGCGCAAGAGCAGGCGGACAATCCGATCAGCCGGGATAGCGTGCTCCGCGATCCGGACATTCCGCTGGCGGGCAACCTGGCCGGCGACGTCACCATCGTCGAGTATTTCGACTATCAATGTCCGCACTGCAAGCGGATCGCGCCGATTCTGGCAGATGTCGTCAAGGAAGATGGCCGCATTCGGTTGGTTCTCAAGGACTGGCCGATTTTCGGCGAACTCTCGGTGCAGTCCGCACGACTCGTTCTCGGGGCAAAATTCCAGGGCAAGTTCCACGACGCGTATTACGCGCTGATGGGAACCAGCGGCAAGCTCACTGAAGCGCGCCTCATGGAGACGTTGAAGCAGGCCGGCGTCTCGCTCGAGGAACTGCACGGCGCGCTCGAGACACATGACGAAAAACTCAAGTCGATCCTGAAACGCAATTCGGCGCAGGCCGAAGCGTTTGGCTTCAACGGTACGCCTTCATTTATCGTCGGCACGTTCCGCGTGCCGGGCGTTCCGACCGCAGAGCAGTTCAAGATGATGATCGCCGACGTTCGTGCAGGAAAGGACAAGACCGGTCGCTGAAGGCGTGTCCTTCATCGCGGAAGCCATAGAGCCGGATCGCGGTGGAGAAGGACCGCGATCTGGTTGCCAGTCCGGAAATCCCGGCTTTCGGTCCAGCGGGGCGACGTGAGGCCAGAAGATCAGAGACAATCTTCAATCCGGATCGGCAGCTTGCGGACGCGCTTGCCGATGGCGTCATAGACGGCATTGGCGATTGCCGCCTGGATACCTGCGGTGCCCAACATGCCGATGCCCTTCACGCCGCCGGGTAGGTGCGGATCGGTCTCCTCGATCATGATGATGTCGAACTCCGGCATGTCTGCGTGAACCGGAACGAGATAATCCGTCAACGACTTGCCTATGATGCAGCCCGTCGGACGATCGGTCACCGTTTCCTCATGAAGCGCCATGCCGATGCCACCCACGAGGCCGCCAATATATTGGCCTCTCGCCAACAACGGGTTGACGATCCGCCCGGCGGCAAACGCCCCGCACACGCGGCGCACGCGGATCTCACCGAGTTCAGGGTCGACACCGATCTCGACGAAGATCGCGCCATATCCCATACCGGTGGCCGCAAGCTCCTGATGATTGGTTGCGGGGCTTTCACCTTCCGCCTCAAGACCATCCGGCGCCGCCCGTGCAAGCACGTCGACGAGTGGCTCACCCGCGTTGCTCGTGCGACTGCGGATCGTTTCGTCTCTCAACTCGAGATCCTGCGGCGGCTTGCCGCCGAGCGGGGACGTGGCATCGGCAACGGCGATGCTCGCCAACGTCGCACGTAATTTCGAGGTCGCGACTTCGACGGCAGGAAGTATGCTCGCCGTGACCTGCGAACCACCAGAGAAGGGACCGTCCGGCAACAGAGTGTCGCCGAGTTCCACGGTAACCTTCTCCATCGGCACGCCGAGCGCGTCGGCTGCGATCTGGCCGAGCGCCGTGTAGGTGCCCGACCCCATGTCCTGAGTGCCGCATTGAACAAGAAGCGAACCATCAACGCGCAGAGACACGCGTGCGCGGCACGCCTGGCGGATCGCCGGGTAAAGCGTCGTTGCCATGCCGGAGCCGATCTTCCAGCGACCGACCTTCGTCGCCGATCGAGCGTGGCGATGTGCCCAGCCAAAGCGCTCGGCGCCGGCGCGATAGCATTCGAGCAGGCTGTTGCTGCTCCAGGGCCGCCCGGTTTCCTGATCCTGGTCGGCAAAATTTCGCATGCGCAACTCCAGCGGATCGATTCCGATCAGCTCCGCCGCCTCGTCCATCGCCGACTCGAGTGCAAACGTGCCCGGCGCCGTTCCCGGAGCGCGCATCGGAATCGGGTGAGGCTCATTCGTGGGGACGAGCTGATGACGCGTGCTCACATTGGGGCAGGCGTAGAGCAGGCGAGTGTAGACGGCGGTCGAGTCCGAAAACTCCGCGTGCGTCGACGTTTGTGCGACAACGTCGTGCTCGATCGCGGTCAAGCGGCCCGCAACGAAGCCGAGAGTAAGATCCTGTTCTGTCTGTTGACGCCGCCCAACGAGGGTGAACATCTGGGCGCGAGACAGTTCGAGCCGCACCGGACGGTTCGCCTTGCGCGACGCGAGCATCGCCCAGAACATCCAGGGCCACCAGAGTTGGCCCTTGCACCCGAAGCCGCCACCCAGAAAGCGCGCCAGCACACGAACGTCGGTGGCGGGGATATCGAACGCATGAGCAATGATTGCGCGTGTACCGAAGATTGCCTGGGTGGACGTGTGCACGACGGCTCTGCTGCCCTCCCACCAGCACACGACGGCGTGCGGCTCCATCGGATGATGGTTGTTGACGCCTGTCGTGTATCGATTTCGGATGACAAGTTCAGCTTCACTCAGCGCCTTGGAGGAATCGCCGCGTCGGGTCACGGCCGGAAAACGTCCGACCATCGCGGGTGTATAGGCTGAGCCCGCGGCCTGCCCGATGTCCGTCACGGCAGGCCGGGTCGTGGTCGCGACCTGGATCGCGCGTGCCGCTTCACGAGCCTCCGCCAATGTCCCTGCTGCGACGAGCGCCACAGGCTGGCCGTGAAAGTGGATGGCCTTCTCCCGGATCAATGCAGTTGCTGCCGACGGCTTCAATGAGGCAGCGTCGGCATGCGAAACCATGACGGCGAATCCGGGAAAGGCCGCAGTCCGTGACGTATCGAGGGACAGCAGTTCACCGCAGGCGACGGGCGATTCGATCAAAGTTGCGTGCAGCGTGCCGTCGGGCACGATCTCGCCTTCGTAACGAGCATCGCCCGTGACCTTGAGAATCCCTTCGTAGCGCGCGACCGATCGGGTGTTCACGATCCACCTCTAACCGACTGCAGCGCGCGAACAACCGCGTTGCGCAGCAAGGGAATTTTGAAGGTGTTCTTCTCTAAAGGTCTGGCGCCTTCTATTGCCTGTTCACCGGCAGCGAGGAACGCCGGTTCCGTCGGCGCGCGACCGATGAGGGCCGCTTCACTGCCGCGAAGCCGCCAGGGCAGGGGTGCAATCCCACCTGCCGCCAGTCTCGCCTCCGCGATGAGGCCATCCTCGACCCGGAGCGCGGCGGCGACGGAGACAACCGCGAATTCGAAGGAGGCACGATCCCGGATCTTCAGATAAATCGATCGCGGCGCGAAGCGGGATGCGCGGTGGATACGTATGGCGGTGATCATGTCGCCGGCGGCGAGCGAGGAGTCGGACGCGGCGGTCGCACTCGGAAGCGGATAGAGCTCCTGCAAGGTCAGGCGCCGCTCGCCGATCGTGCTTCTGACCGTGATCTCTGTATCGAACGCGGCAAGCGCGACAGCAAGATCCGAGGCGTGAGTTGCAACGCAGCCTGCAGCAGAGCCAAAGAGCGCCGCGTGGCGGTTCTCGCCATGTCGGGCGCCACAACCGGCACCGGGATCACGTTTATTGCAGGCCAATGCGCGGTCCCGGAAATACGGACATCGCGTCCGCTGCAGCAGATTGCCGCCGACGCTCGCCATATTCCTCACCTGCGCGCTCGCGCTGGCAAGGATGGCTTCGCAGATCATTGGGTGGTGCGTCTTCACATCTGGATGAGCCGAAACGTCGCTCAATCGCGCAAGGGCGCCCAGAACGAGCGTATCGCCGTCACGGGAGATATCGGCGAGGGGCAGGTGTGAGATGTCGACCACGTTCTGAGGCGCTGCAAGCCCGGATTTCCAGAGTTGCAGCAGGTCGGTGCCGCCCGCCAGAAAGGTCGCATTGCACCTTCCGCCTTTCGCGAGCGCATCATCGAGGTCTGTGGCGCGACTGTATTCGAACGAGGAGCCGCTCATCGTCCGGCGACCTCGGCGATCGCTGCAATGATGTTGGTATACGCTCCGCAGCGGCACAGGTTGCCGCTCATGCCTTCACGAATTTCCTCGATGGAGCGGGGGTTTTCCGACAGCAACGCGATGGCGGACAGGATTTGACCCGGCGTGCAGTAACCGCACTGAAGTGCGTCGTGCCGCATGAAGGCGGCTTGCATTGGGTGCAGGCGATCGGCCGATCCGACGCCTTCGATTGTCGTCACGTCTGCTTCGCTGAAGGACGCAGCCAGCGCCAGGCAGGATGCAATGCGGCGGCCTGCGACAAGGACGGTGCACGCGCCGCAGCCGCCCATATCGCACCCCTTCTTGGCGCCGGTCAGGCCTAGCTCGTCCCGGATCACGTCCAGAAGGGTCGCGGTCGGCATGACCTTCAGGTCATATCGTTCTCCGTTGATCGTCATCGCAAGTGCGATGCGCTGTTCGACAATCGGATTTCCCGCGTTTCGTGATCCTGCCGCATCGGTATTCGTATGGGTGCTCATGGCCGCGCTCTGGAATGTTGAGTGCAAATATGGCGGCTTATGGCGCACCTGGAAGGCATGGTATTATCCTAGGATTGCCAGCTCCTATGGAAGAGGCGGCCATGTCGGTGATCGAGAACAGTCGCAGTCAGCTTGGAGATTTCTTGAGGTCGCGCAGGGAGAAGTTGCAGCCTCAGGACGTCGGATTGACCGACGGCCGCAGACGTCGAACCGCAGGACTGAGGCGGGAGGAAGTTGCCGAGCTCGCGGGCATCAGCGTGGATTGGTATGTTCGTCTGGAGCAGGGCCGCTCAGTCAATCCGTCCATCTCGACGATCAACGCGCTGGCCCGTGCGCTCAAGCTCAGCAAGGTCGAACACCTGCACATCAAAAACCTGACGCGCTCCGGCGAACGACGGGGCTTTCAGCCGGAGTCCATTCCGCATTCATTGCAACGGATGATCGACGCAATGAAGCAACCGGCCTATGTGACGGGCCAGAGATGGGATCTCCTCGGCTGGAACAAGGCGGCAAATGACCTTTTCGCGTTCGATCAGCTGGCCGGTGACGAGCGCAACACTCTCATCTCGATGCTGACGCGGCCATCAGCGCGGAAATTGTTCGGTGCTGCCTGGGCCGATCAAGCCAAGCGGCTTGTTGCCGAGTTTCGAGCAACGCATGATCTGTGGGCAGATGATCCTGCGTTTCGTGATCTGCTCCAGAGGGTCCGAAAAGGCTGCCCTGAGTTTTCCGTATGGTGGAAGACCCATGACATCCGGCGCACAGCAGCCGGAATCAAGCGCTTGCATCATCCGAAGAAGGGCGTGCTGTCGTTCGAGCATGCGAGCTTCCAGTCGAACGATGATCCGTCATTGCGAGTTGTCATCTACACGCTCATAAGGCCCCGCCGGCCGAATACCTGAGCTCTGCTGCATAACATCAGATGGTCGAACCTCTCTTTCCGAGGCGCCGTTGACGCCGTCGAGCGGAGACACGACATATCCGGTTCGGTCGACCCAGATCGCTGCTCAGGAGCAAGCCATGAACGCGCCGCCGAATATCGATCCTGTCGCTGCGCACCCTGACAGCGATGTTGTGCGTTGGCTGACAAACGACACCCGCGACGAGCGCTTCATCGACAATATCTTCGCCGAGCTGTGTATCCGGCTCCAGCAGGCCGGCATTCCCGTCAAGCGGGCAACGCTCCATTTCCTGATCCACCACCCGCAATGGCTCGGCGCCCGGATCATGTGGGCGGACGGCATGCGCGAGGCCGAGATCGATTTGGTCGACTACGGCGCCCGGGAGCGCTCCGAATACATCGGCAGTCCCGCCAACGAGATCTACGACGGCGCCGCCGAGGTGCGCGAGAATCTCGAGCGTGATCCGTCGCTCGGCCGCAAGCACGCCCTCTATGACGAGCTGAGGGCGAAAGGCTTGACCGACTATGCGGCGTGGCCGCTGGACCATACGCTCGGCAGGCGTCATGTCGTAACTTTTGCAACCGACCGCGTCGGTGGCTTCGACCAGGCGCACATCGCATCCTTCTTGAGGCTTTTGCCGGTTCTCGCGCTGGTCAGCGAGATCCGTGTCAAGAACAGGCTCGCGCGAACGCTGCTCGAAACCTATGTCGGTTCGCACGCGGGCGATCTCATTCTGGCCGGCGCGACCAGGCGCGGCAGCGGAACGACGGTGCGGGCCGCAATCATGATCTGTGACCTGCGTGACTTCACCAGGATCTCCGATAACTGGCCGCGAGATGACGTCATTGACCTTCTGAACGGCTATTTCGACGCGATGTCGGAGCCGATCGTGCGGCACGGCGGTGAGATACTGAAATTCATCGGCGACGGTCTGCTCGCCATCTTCCCGCTCAGCGAGCCCTCGGCCTGCGCGAATCTGCTGCGTGCCGTGAGTGAGGCCCGCAAGGCCATGATAGCCCTGAACGAAAGGAACGGCGAAACCGGCCGGGTGCCGCTGAACTACGGCATCGGCGTCCATGTCGGAGACGTCATGTACGGCAATATCGGCTCGCGCACGCGGCTCGACTTCACCGTCATCGGTCCTGCGGTCAACCTGGCTTCACGTCTCGAGGCCCTGACCAAGCAACTGGGACGAACGGTGCTGATGTCCCGCGCGTTCGCCGAGATCGTCGAGGACGATTTCGAGCTCGAACGGGTCGGCGAGTATCCGGTGCGCGGCTTCAACGACCCGATCGAGCTGTATGCGTATCACGGCTGAAGGCCGGTCCGTGAAGGGGGTGAACTAAGGTCCGCAAGCGCGTCTCGCGGCGGGTCGTGGGACCGACGGGGCTTGGCGGGCGGTCGGCTGGATGACAGGATGCCGGCATGCTTTCCGATGGCTACGCTGATGTGCCGCCCGGCAAGGTTGCTGCGGTCGTCACCCATCTCGAGATGACGCAACGCCCGCCGCCGCTCGCGGAGCGTGGCGAACGGTGGACGCTGCGCCACGTTGCGGATCCCGACCTCGGCTGGTTTCGCGATCTGTATCGCCGCGTCGGCGAGGAATGGCTCTGGGTATCGCGACTGGCGTTGTCAGATACCGAACTCGCCGCGATCATTCAGGCGCAAGGGGTCGCAATTTATGCGCTCGAGCACGAAGGCCGTGACGAAGGGCTGCTTGAGCTCGACTTTCGTCGCGCGCAGGAATGTGAACTCGTTTTTTTCGGCGTGACGGCGCGGTTGATCGGTACTGGCGCCGGCCGATGGTTGATGAACCGCGCGTTCGAATTGAGCTGGTCGAAACCCATCCGTCGCTTTTGGCTTCATACCTGCACATTCGACCATCCATCGGCGCTGGCGTTCTACCAGCGCGCAGGCTTCAGGCCATTTCGCCGACAGATCGAGGTCACCGACGATCCTCGCCTCGATGGAACGTGCGCGCGCGGAGCGGCGCCACATATCCCAATCATTGCGTGATCGGGCTGTCGCTGCCTCAGGTGCTGACGTCGGCCTTTTACCGGCGACGGCAACGGATTTTGAACCTTCACTAAATTGGCAAGACAGACCTGGAACAGGCGCCCGCCGGCGTGCGTTTGCATTGGCGTTTCAGAATTGGCGGACGAGGGTAATGCCAAGCTCGACGGACGATATGAACCAATGCAATGACAGGTGGTTGTTGTCACTTGTTAATGCAATGGATGAAGTTGAATCGTCGCGGGCCGACGACGTCTGCCGAGGCGCCTCGGCCCCTGTCGGCCTGCTGGCACAGTTGCGAGGCCGCGGCTCGTCCGTAGTCGGTTCGCGTGGCCCGGCGCCGTCGCATTTCCAAACGGTTTGAAGCGACTCTCGCGCCGTCGCCTATTCAACGACAATCCGAAAATTTGATCCGGCTGCGTGGTCGCTGCGCTTCACGGCATGACCGGACGCCGACTGAGCAAGCTCACCGAGATGAACGGTAGGAGACGCCGATGTACGTCATCATGGGTGGGACAGGGCGTGTCGGCTCGGCAACGGCCGAGAGACTGCTCGGCCGCGGTGAGGCGGTGACGATCGTCACCCGCGATGCCGACCGCGCCGGCGCGTGGCGCACGAAAGGCGCCGAGATCGCTGAGGCTGATGTCAACGATGTCGGCTCGCTGCGCGCAGCATTCCAGCGCGGAAGTCGCGCCTTCTTGCTCAATCCGCCGGCACAAACGACTCTGGATACCGACACGATCGAGAGGCGAACGGTCGCCAAGATCCTTGCTGCGCTTGAGGGTTCAGGATTGAAGAAGGTCGTCGCGGAATCAACCGGTGGCGCGCAGCCCGGCGACCGTATCGGCGACCTTAACGTCCTGTGGGAGCTCGAAGAGGGGTTGCGCCGGCAATCAATTCCGGCCGCCATCAACCGTGCAGCCTACTACATGAGCAACTGGGACGGGCTGCTCGACGCTGTCCGCAGCACGGGCAAGCTGCCCACGATGTACGCAGCTGACCTCGCCATCCCGATGGCCGCGCCGCGCGACCTGGGCATGGTGGCAGCCGACAGGTTGTTGTCCTCTGTTGACGATGTCGGCATCCGTTATGTGGAGGGGCCGAGACGGTATTCCTCGGCAGACGTGGCGGAGGCGTTCGCGAAAGCGCTCGGCAGGCCAATCGAAGTCAAGGTGACGCCGCGCGATCAGTGGACGGAAACTTTTCTGAGTCTCGATTTCTCCGAAGCTGCAGCGGCATCGTATGCGCGGATGATCGCTGCTAGCGTTGACGGCGGCTTCGACATGCCTGACGATCCGGTGCGAGGCGTGACCACGCTCGAGGCTTACATCCGCGACCTGGTGGCCCGCTCCTGATAAGACATTACAGACTTGTTTACGCTGCTGTGCTGCGTGGCCTGCCTCGTCCGCGCTTCAGCGACGCATGATCCGAAATTCCGGCGAATGATCCGGCTGGGTCGTGACAATGCCGACCGGCATCACCGGCCGTGTGCTCGTCAGCTCAATCGAAAAGCTGGCAACGATCTTCGCCAGCGCGAGCGTGGCCTCGGTCAGCGCGAACTGGGCGCCGATGCAGACACGCGGACCAACGCCGAACGGCAGGTAGGCGAAACGATCCGGTGGCGGGGCTCCCGGCAGGAAGCGCTCCGGCATGAACGCATTCGGATTTGTCCACAGGCGTTCGTGCCGGTGCAGCAGCCAGGGAGCAATGAAAATGACGTCGCGCTTGTCGACCGCTTCACCGGCGATCGTATCCGGACCAAGTGCGGCGCGTGCGATAAGAAACGCTGGCGGGTAAAGCCGCAGCGCTTCATCGAGCACGGCGCGGGTGAACTTGAGCCGGCTGATATCGAGCTCGCCGGGCAGGTTCGCTCCCTCGGCCTGCGCCTCGGCGGCGAGGTTGTCTTGCGCGACCTGGTCCAGCGATAACAGAAACAGCGACCAGAACAGCGCCGTTGCAGTCGTCTCATGGCCCGCGAGGATCATTGTCGCCACCTGATCTGCGAGCTGCGCATCGGAAAAGACATCGCCGGTCTCAGGATCGCGCGCCGCCACCATCAGGTCGAACAGGTCGCGCGGCGCGCTTTCACTGGCACCCAGCGCGCGACGTTCGGCGATCAGCACGCTCAGGAACTGCGTCCATTCACGTCGAAATGCGCGGCGGGCGAAGTCGCGCGGACTGGGCCAATTGAGAGGGAAGAGCACGTCCAAAAAGTGTGGCTGGGCAAGGTTTTCCCCGTAATTGTTAACAAAGTCGCGAAGTCGCGCACCGTGCCGGTCGAGGGAGAAAGAGAACATCGTGCGCCCGGCGATGTCGAGCGCGAGCCGCTGCATGGCCTCGCGCAGGTCGGCCGGGCCGCCGCACTTGTCCTTGAGCTCCGCCACCATGGTGTCGGTCGCAGCGAGCATGTGCGGCACCAGCATCGACACCGCGCGCGGCGAGAACGCCGGCGCGAGCGTCCGGCGCTGATGCTTCCACGCCTTGCCGTGGGCGAGCAGCAGCCCGTCCTCGCCGAGAATCGGTCGCAGCACGCGAATGCCGACGTGAGTGCGCCCGTAGTTTTCGTAATTGTCGATCAGCACGTGCTTGATCGCATCGGGCGCATTGATCGTGAAGCTTGCTCTGCCCAGGAACGAGCCCTTGACGATATCCTCCTGGTAGGCGCGCTCACCCCAGGTGTCGATCGCGTTCCGGCGCATCGCCGCGATGCGGGCAAAGGTCGACATGCGGGGAGGGGCGAACGCCGGACGCGGCGGGATCAACGGCGGACTATGGCGCGGTGTCTCGAGGGTTTCGGCAAGGCTCATGGTCGCACCTTTCGCCAAGAGAATACCAAGAGAATTGAGATCAAGCCCTTGCTTCTGGCAACCTCTCGTTCACCACCGTCGGCTATGCCCCATTTCCGCCGCCTTCAGCTCGCGATAAAGATGTATCGTGAGGACATAGGCGAACGAAGCAACGTCGTTCTTCGACAGCTCCGGCTGCGAAGGGCGAAGATTGCTCTAGCGGCTATGTGGGTGGCCTCGCGGCTTTGGCAAGAATGCCGTCGGGCAATCGCCAAACATGTGCTTGGGGACGTGGTGCTTTGGGGACGATGGGAATCATTCGGGGGACACGGGTACGCCATGCGGCGCGTTTGGCTGCCGTAGCAGGCACCTGTCTGACGCTCGCCCATTGCGGCTCCGCCAGCAAACTCACCAACAGGCTCGATCCGAAATATGGCGTCGCGGCCAGCCCGCGCGTGGTGCAATCCGGCGAAGCGGTGCCGAAGGGCGGGGGGACGTTCCGCGTCGGCCGTCCATATACGGTTGCCGGTCGCCTGTATGTGCCAGAAGAGGATCAGAACTATCGTGCGGAGGGCCTCGCGTCCTGGTACGGGGATGACTTTCATGGTCGGATGACGGCCAACGGCGAAGTCTTCGACATGACGTCGATTTCGGCTGCGCACCCAACCCTGCCGATGCCGAGCTATGCCCGCGTTACCAATCTCCGCAATGGCAAGTCGCTGATCGTGCGCGTCAACGATCGCGGGCCGTTCCACGCCAACCGTGTCATCGACGTCTCGTATCGCGCGGCCAATTTGCTCGAGTTCGAGCGGCACGGAACCGCGCGCGTTCGCGTCGAATACGTCGGCCGCGCGGCGCTCGACGGTTCGGACGACCGCCAGCTGATGGCGACGTTGCGAACAGGCGAGCCGGCACCGAAACCGTCTGCGGTGATGGTCGCCTCCGCCCGGCCGTTCGTCCCCGCTCTGGTTACGCCCGCGCGGGGAACCGTCCGCGGCGACGTTCCGCTGCCCGAAGGGCGACCCTATACCCTGGGGCATACCAGCGCCGACGTAGCGTCCCTTGGCGCAACCTCGGCAATGTCGGCTTCGCGGCGGCACCAGGCCGGCGCGCGCATGGCCGAACGGGACGAGCCCATGCCGGCAACCCGGCCCGTTTCGGCGTATGCCCCGGTTCGGAACAGCTTTGCGGCCGACCCGATGTCCGGTCGAGGGCTTTACTGACGGGCGCCCGACGCGCACCGCCAGGCCGGGCGTCAGGTAGCGTCCGCACAGCAGCGTGGATGGTCTGTTCCGCGCCCGTCCTCTTTGTTGTTCGCATCGGGACGAACTGGTAAATTCGGCTAGTGCGGTGAATTTGAAATTCCTGCATCATCCAGGGCAAGCTCGTCCCAGGAATTTCAAATTCAAAAACCGTACTAGAAACATAAAGTTGCTAGTGCTCCTTATGTTTCCGAAGTTCGCATGTAGAGTGTGCCGCGAAGTGGTGCGAACTTCGGAAACGGAGCACTAGTCGGGAAATCGGTTCA
This sequence comes from Bradyrhizobium sp. LHD-71, assembly GCF_031157255.1. GTDB lineage: Bacteria > Pseudomonadota > Alphaproteobacteria > Rhizobiales > Xanthobacteraceae > P52-10. Next base: position 50,796 of record NZ_JAVIFX010000018.1, read on the forward strand.
TGCGCACGTCACAGCCGCGCCACAGCAAGGGCACTTCGACGCATTACCGCGGCCTTTGCGCCACGCTGGCGACGCTTGGCGTAGTAGCTGCCTGCGTCATTGGTGCGCAGGCCGCGAACAACAGCATCCAGGGCGGGCAGAAGAAAGAGCAGGGCGGCTTCGACATTCAGGCGCCGTACGCCATCCTGATCGAAGCCGAGAGCGGCAGCGTGCTGTTCGAAAAGAACGCAGACCAGCTGACCGCGCCGTCGAGCATGCTGAAACTGATGACGGCGGAGGTCGTCTTCAACGAACTGAAGAAGGGCACGATCAAGCCCACTGACGAATACGCTGTCAGCGAGTATGCCTGGAGAAAGGGCGGCGCCCCGTCTGGCGGCTCGACCATGTTCGCCGCGCTGAAAAGCCAGATCAAGGTCGAAGACCTCCTGCGCGGGCTCGCGGTCCAGAGCGGCAACGATGCCTGCATCATTCTCGCCGAGGGCATCGCCGGCAGCGAGGGCGCCTTCACCGACATGATGACGAAGCGCGCACGCGAACTGGGGCTGACGCAGTCGACGTTCGGGAATTCCAGCGGCGTCTCGGATCCCGATAACAAGATGTCGGTGCGCGAACTTGCAAAGCTTGCGCTGCACCTCATCAAGAACCGCCCGGAGTTCTATCCAATGTTCTCCGAGCGCGAGTTCACCTGGAACAAGATCAGGCAGACGAACCGCAATCCACTGCTGAACGTCATGCAGGGCGCCGACGGCCTCAAGACCGGTCATACCAAGGAAGGCGGCTATGGCATGGTCGCATCGGTGCTGAGGAAGGATTTGCGGCTGATTGCCGTCGTCAATGGCCTTGATGATCAGGACGCTCGGCTGAATGAAACCAAGAAGCTCCTCGAGTGGGGCTTCCGGAGTTTTGAAATGCGGACGCTGTTCGGAGCCGGGCAGGCGGTGAGTGAAGCCAAGGTTTTCGGCGGTGCGCATTCGTCGGTGGGGCTTGCGAGCCCGAACCCCGTCCGCTTGATGGTCAACCGCAACGGCTCCGAGAAGATCATTGCGAGGATCGTCTACACCGGGCCGGTGCGTGCGCCAGTGCAGGCGGGCCAGCGGATCGGCGTTGTGAAGGTCTGGCGCGGCGACATAATGGTGCTCGAGACGCCGCTTTACGCGGAAACCTCCATCGCCGAGGGCACGATGACACAAACGGCTTTCGATGCTGCCGGCGAGATGGTGCTCGGCCTGTTGCGCACGGGCGTGGAGAAGGCGCTTGCACGAGAGCCGAAGGCGCCCACAGCGCAATGACCGTACCCTCTCCTGGAAAGCGCGGCCGCTTCATCACATTTGAGGGCGGTGAAGGGGCCGGCAAGTCGACCCAGATCCGTCTGCTCGCCGACCACCTCTCAGGCAAGGGCGTCAGCGCCGTCGTAACGCGAGAGCCGGGCGGTTCTCCTGGTGCGGAGATCGTCCGGCATCTGGTCCTTTCCGGTGTCGGCCAGGTCCTTGGCGCAGACAGCGAAGCGCTGCTGTTTGCCGCCGCGCGCGACGATCATGTGCACAACGTCATCACGCCGGCGCTGGAGCAGGGGCTCTGGGTGCTGTGCGACCGCTTCACGGACTCAACGCGCGTCTACCAGGGCAAGCTCGGCTCAACCGACATCAACCTGATCCGCGCCATGGAGCGTGTGACGATCGGCGACCTGAAACCCGATCTGACCATCATTCTCGATGTTCCCACTGAGGTCGGACTCGCGCGCGCGGCCAAGCGGCGCGGCAAGGAGGCGCCGGATCGCTTCGAGGCGGAAGATTTCGGCTTTCACCAACGGCTGCGCGACGCTTATCGACAGGTTGCGGTCGACGAACCCGAGCGCTGCATCCTGATTGACGCGACGACCGAAGTCGACGTGACGGCGAAACACGTCTGGAACGTGGTCCAGCAGCGATTTGTGGAATTGCGCGAAGCGCACCTGCTTGAGACCAACGGCGCATGAGCAAACGTGGCGAGGAGGCGCAGGTCACGGCACGCACGCCGCGTGAAACCGTGTCGCTGTATGGTCACCAGGAGGCCGAGGCGGTATTGCTGGACGCCTATCGCGGCGGCCAATGTCCGCATGCCTGGCTGATTGGCGGACCACACGGCATCGGCAAGGCGACGCTCGTTTTCCGTTTCGCCCGCTTCGTGCTCGCAAACCCTGTTTCTTCGGCGCCCTCCGTCCAGAACGCCATTTCGCTGGGGCTTGATGCATCTCATCCGGTGGCGCGGCACGTTGCGGCCGGTACACATGGCGGCCTGCTGGTGCTGGAGCGAACGTTGAACGATCGCGGCGTGCTGCGGACCGAGATCTCCGTCGATGATGCGCGGGAAACCATCTCTTTTTTCGGCTCGACGTCGTCCGATGACGGATGGCGCGTCTGCATCGTCGATACGGTCGACGAATTGAACGCCAGCTCAGCCAATGCGCTGTTGAAGGTCCTCGAGGAACCGCCGGCGCGTTCGCTGTTCCTGCTTGTCAGCCATGCGCCCGCACGTGTCATCCCGACGATCCAGTCGCGGTGCCGAAAGCTGAATTTGCGCGCGCTCGACGTGAACGACGTCGCCCGTGCGGTGGCGGATGCGACCGGGACGAGCCCTGACGACAGCGCGCTGGCCGAGGCAGCCGACCGCGCGGAGGGGAGCGTTGCGCGCGCGCTGATGTTGCTCGGCGGTGAGACGCTGGGTCTGCAGCACAAGACAGAGGCCTTGTTGAAAGCGCTGCCGCAGCTCGATCCGAAGGGACTGCACGGACTTGGCGACTCCCTGGCGGGCAATGACCGTGCGGTCCTGCTGGCCTTCACCGATACGCTGGAGCGCTGGATGATGGCGCAATTGCGCTCAGGCGGGTCGGGTCGGGATTTGCCCCGTCTTGCGCGCCTGTCCGAGGTGTGGGAGAAGATCAGCCGCGCAGTGCGTGAAACCCAGGAATTCAACTTGGAACGCAAACCGCTGGTTTTTTCGGTGTTCGGAATGCTTGCTGAGGCCATGCGCTGACCGCAGCGCGTTCCTATGTCCGCCTCAGACCCTGCAATTCCGGTAATTTAGTCAAAAGCCATGACAACCGAAAAGACCACGTCCCGTCCGCGCTATTTCGTGACAACACCGATCTTTTATCCGAACGGCGTACCGCACATCGGCCATGCCTATACGGCGATGGTGACGGATGCGATCGCGCGGTTTCAGAGACTTGACGGTTTCGACGTCCATTTCCTGACCGGGACGGACGAGCACGGCTTGAAGATGCAACAGACGGCGATCGCCGAAGGCTTGACGCCGATCGCTCTGGCAGACCGCAATTCCGGGCGCTTTCGGGAGATGATGCAAGCGCTGAACATCTCGTTCGACGACTATATCCGCACCACCGAACCGCGCCACAAGCTGGCGTGCCAGGCCCTGTGGAGCGCGATCGAGAAGAACGGCGACATCTACCTGGACAAGTATGCGGGCTGGTACTCCGTCCGCCAGGAAGCTTATTTCGACGAAAGCGAAACGACGCTCGGCGAGGACGGCGTGCGGCGTGAGCCGTTGGGCTCGCCCGTTGAGTGGACGGAGGAGGAAACCTATTTCTTCCGGCTGTCTGCCTATCAGGACAAGCTGCTCGATCTTTATGCGCGGGTGCCGGATTTCGTGCTGCCGCGTGAGCGGCTGAACGAAGTGGTGAGTTTCGTCAAAGGTGGGCTGCAGGATCTGTCGATCTCACGGACGACCTTCAACTGGGGCGTTCCTGTTCCCGGTGCGCCGGCGCACGTCATGTACGTCTGGATGGATGCACTGACGAACTACATCACCGCTGCGGGCTATCCGGACACGCAGAGCGAAACGTTCCGACGCTATTGGCCGGCAAACCTGCACGTCACCGGCAAGGACATCGTCCGTTTCCATGCGGTCTACTGGCCGGCCTTCCTCATGTCAGCCGGCATCGAGGTGCCACATCGCGTTTTCAGCCACGGCTTCCTCCTCAACCGGGGAGAGAAGATGTCGAAGTCTGTCGGCAACGTCGTCGATCCGTTCGCGATGGCCGAACAGTATGGCGTCGACCAGATGCGCTACTTCTTCATGCGCGAAGTGTCGTTCGGACAGGACGGCAGCTACAACCATGAGGCTATCGTCGCGCGCACCAATGCCGACCTCGCCAACGATCTCGGTAACCTCGCGCAGCGCTCGCTGTCGATGATCGGCAAGCAGTTCGGTGGGGTGCTGCCCGAACCGGCCGCCTTCAGCGCGAGCGACAAGGCGATTCTGGCTCAGGCCGATGGCATGCTGGCGCAGGCGCAGGATGCAATGAAGACGCAGCAACTGCATCAGGCGCTGAACGTGATTTGGTCGGTCGTTGCCGAGGCGAACCGCTATTTCGCGGGCGAGGCGCCGTGGGCGCTCGCCAAGACCGACCCGCCACGTCAGAAGACGGTACTCTACGTGACGGCGGAGGTTATCCGCCAGGTCGGCATTCTTGCGCAGCCGTTCATGCCAGAGTCTGCTGCAAAGCTGCTCGACCTGCTGGCGCTGCCGGCAGACGCGCGCGACTTCGCGTCGCTTAAGGACCGGCTGAAGCCGGGCCGCCAGCTGCCGGCACCGGCACCGGTGTTCCCGCGCTATGTCGAGCGCACGGAGGAGGCGTGATGCTGGTCGACAGCCACTGTCACCTCGACTTTCCGGAGTTTGCCGACGACCTCGACGCGATCGTGGCGCGCGCCGAGGCCGCCGGTATCGGCCGCATCGTCACCATCTCGACTCGCGTGCGGAAGCTTGACGGCTTGCTCGGCATCGCGGCGCGTTTTCCCAACGTCTATTGTTCGGTCGGCACTCACCCGCACCACGCCGACGAGGAAGACGGCATCTCCGCGCAGGAGTTGATCGACCTGACGAAACATCCGAAGGTCGTGGCGCTCGGCGAGGCTGGGCTGGACTACTTCTACAAGCACGGTTCGCCGCAGGCGCAGGAACGGGGCTTTCGCAGCCACATCACGGCAGCCCGCGCGACCGGACTGCCGCTGGTGATCCACACCCGCGACGCTGATGATGACTGCAAGCGCATCCTGGAGGAGGAGGTCGCCCGGGGGCCGTTCAAGGCCGTGCTGCATTGTTACACTGGCGGGCGCGATCTCGCCATGCGTGCGGTCGAGCTCGGGCTGTCGATTTCGTTCACGGGCATCCTGACCTTCAAGAATTCGCAAGCTCTGCGCGATATCGCGGCCGAGCTGCCTGCCGATCGCATTATGGTCGAGACCGACGCGCCGTATCTGGCGCCGGGCAAGCATCGCGGCAAGCGCAACGAACCGTCGTTCGTGGTCGAGACCGCGCGAGTACTGGCCGAGACCCGCGGCGTCTCGCTGGACGAGATCTCGCGCCAGACCAGCGAAAACTTCTTTCGCCTGTTCAGCAAAGTCCCTGCGTCGAGTGCGGCCGCTGCATGAGCGTGATCGTGACTATTCTCGGCTGCGGGTCCTCGGCAGGGGTGCCGCGTCCGGCGCTCGGCTGGGGTGCGTGCGACCCTTCGAATCCGAAGAACCGGCGCCGCCGTTGTTCGATCCTGATCGAGCGCAAGTCATCCTCAGGCATTACGCGCGTGCTGATCGACACGTCGCCGGACCTGCGTGAGCAACTGATCGACGCCAGCGTCGATAGCCTTGATGCGGTCTTCCTGACGCACGAGCACGCCGACCAGCTTCACGGCATGGACGACCTGCGCTCGGTCGTGATGCATATGCGTGCACGCATTCCCGTGTACATGAGCCAGGCCGCCGCCCGCGACGTGCTCTCCCGGTTCGGCTATTGCTTCACGCAGCCGCCTGGCAGCGACTATCCGCCAATCCTGGAACATCGCAGTGTGGAGGCGGGCGAGACGCGGACGATCGAAGGGAAGGGTGGTGCCCTCACCCTGGAGCCGTTCCTGGTCGACCACGGCAACATCCCTGCGCTCGGCTATCGTTTCGCCGGCGCGGCCTATTCGCCCGACATGAACGACATTCCGCGTGAAAGCCTGGGGCGGCTGAAGGACCTCGACGTCTGGATCATCGACGGACTGCGCTACGCGCCGCATCCAAGCCATACCAACGTCGAACAGGCGTTGTCGTGGGTCGAGCTGATGAAACCGCGCCGGGCGGTCATCACCAACATGCACTCGGACCTCGATTACGAAGTGCTGCGGAAGAAGCTGCCCAACGGTGTCGTGCCGGCGTTCGACGGCATGCGGATCGAAGTGGGTGAATAGCGAGCAGGCGAGCACAACTCACCGCTCACTGTGAGCTCACACGCCGCCGATCGCGCTGGCCGACTTTACCTTGTTGCGCAGCTCAAACTTCTGGATCTTGCCAGTGGAGGTCTTCGGCAAGGGACCGAAGACGACGGCCTTCGGCGATTTGAAACCGGGAAGCTCGTTGCGACAGAAGGCGATGATCTCCGCGTCGGTGGCTTTGGCGCCATCCTTCAGTTCGATGAACGCGCAAGGCACCTCGCCCCATTTTTCGTCCGGTTTGGCGACGACGGCAGCGAACAGCACCGCCGGGTGCTTGTAGAGCACGTCCTCGACCTCGACCGACGAGACGTTCTCGCCACCGGAAATGATGATGTCCTTGGAGCGATCCTTGATCATCACATAGCCTTCGGCGTCGAGCACGCCGAGATCACCGGTGTGAAACCAGCCGCCGGCGAAGGCTTCGCGCGTCGCGGACTCGTTCTTCAGATAGCCCTTCATGACGATGTTGCCGCGGAACATGACCTCGCCGATGGTCTCGCCGTCGCGCGGCACTTCTTTCATGGTCTGCGGATCGAGCACCGTGACGTCCTCCTGCAGATGGTAGGCAACGCCCTGGCGACGCTTGAGTTTTGCGCGCTCGGCGGCGGGCAGGTCGTCCCAGCCGGGCTGTTCGGCGCAGACAGAGGCGGGGCCATAGACCTCGGTCAGACCGTAGACGTGCGTCAGCTTGATGCCGATGCCCTCAGCGCCCTGGATCATCGCCACCGGCGGTGAAGCGCCGGCGACCAGCCCGGACACCATGCTTTGCTTGGTCGTGTCGCCACGTGGCGGCGCATTGATCAGCGTCGTATAGACAACCGGCGCGCCGCACATGTGGGTGACGCCGTGCGTCTCGATCAGTTCGAAGATCTTCGCCGGATCGACCTTGCGCAGGCAGACGTTGACGCCGCCGGCGGCAGCGATCGTCCACGGAAAGCACCAGCCGTTGCAATGGAACATCGGCAGCGTCCAGAGGTAGATCGGATGCTGACCAAGGCCGCCTGACAGGATGTTACTGACAGCGTTGAGATAGGCACCGCGATGATGCGTGACGACGCCTTTCGGGTTGCCGGTGGTGCCTGAGGTGTAGCTCAGTGCGATCGCGTCCCATTCGTCGGGCGGCAGCGCCCAGACGAACTCCGGATCGCCCGACGCAAGCATCGCCTCGTATTCGATCTGGCCGATGCGCCGGCCGCCGGAGAACGCCGCATCGTCGACGTCGATCACGAGCGGCTTCGAGCCTTTCATGCGGCTGAGCGCGTCGGTGATGACGGCCGAGAATTCCGGATCGACCAGCAGGATCTTTGCGCCGCCATGCTCCAGCATGAACGCGATTGCGCCGGCATCAAGCCGTGTGTTCAGCGCGTTCAGGACGCCACCGGCCATCGGCACGGCGAAATGAGTCTCGTACATCGCCGGTACGTTCGGCAGGATGGCGGCGACCGTATCGCCGCGACCGATACCTTGGCGCACGAGCCAGGAGGCGAACCGCCGGCAGCGGCTGAGGGTCTCTGCCCAGGTGAAGCGTCGGTTCTCGTAAACGACGCTGGGCAGCTTCGAATAGACATGCGCGGAGCGTTCCAAGAAGCTGACCGGCGACAGCGGCACGAAATTGGCAGGCGTCTTGTCGAGCCCGATGTCGTATTGGCTGACGGCTTGGTCCATGGCGTCCTCGAGCACGATCTTGTTGTGGCTTGACCTCAAGCTATAAGCGCGAAGGCCGCGGCTCGCCAGCACGGCATGTGACCGATGCGTCGGGGCTCGTACCATCGCCATCAGCTTCGGGACCGTCGCAGCTTCACGGCGTAAAGCTTTGCATTTTAACGGCATTCCACCTATAGATAGATATTCCATAATATGTCTTATGCGAATTTGCTATTGGCGTGGCGAGAAAGCCCCCATGGTTCAGCGGCGCCTCTTCGCGTTGCCTCCGAGCACTTCTCGCCCTGGCGGCCTCGTGCGAAAAGCAGCAGCCAACATGCTCTCAACGCGCCGAGGTACGCCCGCTGAGGCCCTCGCGCTTGCTTCATTGGGATGGCGCTGATGGACCTCCGCGAACGCTGGGAAGCCCAAGCCGACGATTGGATTGAGTGGGCGCGCAAGCCCTCGCACGACAGCTACTGGCGCTTCCATCGCGCGCAGTTCCTGCAGTTGCTGCCTCCGCCAGGTCGTCGAACCGTTGATGTCGGCTGCGGTGAAGGCCGCTTCACCCGGGACCTGAAGGCGCTTGGCCATAACGTCGTCGGGATTGATGCCTCTCCGTCCCTCGTTGCCGCCGCCCAGGAACTGGACCCGTCGATGGACATTCGTCTCGCCGACGCTGCCGCGCTTCCGTTGGACGACGCCAGCGTAGATCTGGCGACCGCCTTCATGTCCCTGCACGACATTGACCCGGTCTTCGCTGCCGTTCGCGAGGTGGCACGCGTTCTCGAAACCGGTGGCAAATTCTGTCTGGCGATTGTCCATCCGATCAATTCAGCCGGGCGGTTCGAAACGGCGGCCGCGGATGCCGCGTTTGTCATTGAGGGAGACTATCTGGGGACATGCAGCTACTCCGACGCCGTGGAGCGAGACGGACTTTCAATGACGTTTCACGGGCAGCATCGGCCGATCGAGACGTATTTCCTCGCGCTCGAAGAGGCCGGTCTGCTTGTCGAGGCGCTGCGCGAGCCAAGGGTTCCAGATTGCGCGATCGCCTCGGAAAGCAGCCGACGTTGGCAGCGCCTGCCCCTGTTCTTGCACTTGCGTGCCCGACGCTCATAAGTGCCGGGCTGCACGAGCGATCGTGCGCGCGGGACGAGGGTGGGAAAATGAACCTGCAAGCCTTCAGAGATTCCATTGCGAAATCACAGCCGCCAGCCGGCTTGACGCCCGCTTTGCTGGCCCTGTGGTGGGATGCGAAGGGCGACTGGGACAAGGCGCATGAGCACGCGCAAGCGCGCGATGATACGACGGGCATGCGTGTGCACGCCTATCTTCATCGCAAGGAAGGCGATTATTCAAACGCGGAATATTGGTATCGCCGTTGCGGCGCAGCTCCGTCGATCCTGACGCTCGATGAGGAATGGGAGGAATTGGCGCGCGATCTCCTAGAGCAAGGCTGACGCTTGCCGTGCGACCCTATCGCTCCGCCGCATTCGGCAGCCACCGCCTGCCCGGGCCTCCTATTTCCAGCATCAAAGATGGACGATGCCGCGCCGCATGGCGTTGGCGACCGCATCGGTACGCCCCTCCGCGCCGAGCTTGTCCGCAACAGCTCTGACGTGAAACTTGACGGTGCTTGCGGAGATGCCGAGCCTGCGCGCGATCTCCTTGTTCGAGGCGCCTTCGACCAGCAAGCGGAGGACGTCGTGCTCACGTGGCGTGAGTGAAGCTTCGCGTTCCACGTTGTTCGTCGACCTGACCAGTTTCACGTCGGACGGGTCATTGGCCGCAGCGACAGTAACGCCGGGAACATCGGCGAGCAGCGCCCTCAAGCGCCCGGCGAGCTCGGGCTCGCGGATGTCAATCGCCACGACGATCGGTTGGCTGGTCGTAAGGTCGCTCAAGCTGCGGGCCGCTCCCCGATTGTGATGCGCGCGGCGGACGGATTGCCGGCGCGCAGGATCGACAGCTCGACGACGGTGCCGACGCTGTCAGGCCCCAACGCGCGGCTGATGCTCCGGACGTCGGCAAGCGGCTTGCCGTTCCATGCGACGATGACGTCACCCTGCCGCATGTCCGCGGCAGCTCCGGGTCCGTTCTTCTCAACTCCCATGACGATCGCGCCCGCGCCGCCGCCGACGCGGACCGGCTGAAGTGCGAGCCCGAGATAGCCGCGTGCGATCCGACCATCGGACGCGAGCTTGGCCGCGACCCTGTCGATTGTGGCGGACGGGATTACCAAGGTTCGCTGCGGGCCGCGCACCGCCATGCCGATCGCAAGTCCCGATGCATCAATCGCCACGCCCCCTTCAGCAACGCGCCGAAGCCGCATATCCAGTTCGATCCGTCGGTCGACGTCCCCGCCGCGCATGCTGCGCCAGGGCCCTGCGGAAACCGTTACGAGGCCTGATCCCACCACCGGATCTCCGTTGTCCGAGCCGACGGTGACGACGAGCGACCCTGCTGCGGTCTCCGCGGTCGAGAATGATACTGCACCATGGTCGGCACCATCATCGATGCGAAGGAGGGCAACGTCCGTTGTGTGGTCACGCCCGGCGATGGCTGCGGGTGCAGTCTTGCCGCCCGCGAAAGTAACGATGACCTCCCCCTCGTCCGCCAATGTCTCATCGGCCGTGACGATCAGACCAGAACGCCACACGAAGCCGCTGGCGTGCGACTGGTGCGAATGGACCGACACAACCCCGGGCGCGGCACCGGCGGCCAGTTGTACGATCGCGTCGGAAAATGCCTTGAGGTCGAAGGTCGGATACGGCTGAGACATGGTCGGCTCCTTTCGACGGTCGATAGTTTGCAGCCGCTGCCACGTGTTCGGCTACTGGCCAGATGGTCAGGCTGGAACCGCTGCCTCACACTTCGTTGATTTCGGGCACACTTTCCGACGGATCAGTCTTCGCCTACGTCGTCCGGACAGCAAAGCGTCACAGCAGGTCGTCGCCGTGGCACGACGGTGGCGAGCGCAGGGAGATCGAAGGCATGTCGCTTGAGCCGTTGGTTGGCGAAGGCCGAATTCATGCGCGCGACGTGAAAGCTGAACCGGTTCACACGGTTGCGTGGAACGGTTCGCGTATCGTGTTCGACCATCGGCGATGGGCCTGCGCGGATGCGGACGTGTGTTGGACCTCCGGCCACCACCTCGTCGTCCTGACTGAACGCGGCGAATCCGCGCAGACTCTGGTCCGTGTCGATGGGCGTGTTCGCTATGACGGGCGCGATCAGCCAGGCGCCCTCACCTTTGTGCCGGCGTCGGTCGAACGACGATGCAGCTATCGCGGCGCCGATCTCGTCTATTCGGCGTTGTGGATCGATCCCGCGCTTCAGGAGGCCTTGTGCGCCGGCGAGAACGTCGCCGACCTTCGCACAGACGCTCGCATGTTCGTGAACGGAAACGATGCCGTCATCAGCTCGCTTCTCACATCCATTCGCACTGACATCGCGCAAGAGCGGATCCCCGGTGCCGCCTATATGGAGCACGTTGCAGCGTTGATCCTGCTTCGTCTTGCGATGTTGCGCGGCGCGAGCCCGCAGCCCGCGCGCGGCGGCCGGTTGAGCCGGCGGGCGCTCAATCGCGTGCAGGATTACATCGACGCGAATCTGGACACCGATATCGCCCTCTCGGATCTGGCCGCGGTGGCGAGGTTGCCCGGCGACACCTTTGCGCGCCAGTTCAAGGTGACCACCGGTCGCGCCCCCTACGCTTATGTCATCGAACGGCGTATCCGCCGGGCGGAGCAGCTACTTGCCGATACCGATCACGAGATCGGCGCGATTGCGCTGTCGCTTGGGTTCTCCAGCCAGAGCCACTTTACGACGACGTTCCGGCGCCTCAGCGGCACAACGCCGCGCAATTACCGGACGCAGTTTTGTCCGGAATCCCGGAAGTCCGGCCGGGATCTTGAAAGACAGTTCCCGCCCCCGCCCCCATCATGAACGCCTGACGGCTAGCGCAACAGGCGCGAGCAAAAGCAAGTCCGGGTGCAAGCGTCGCAGTCTTTCGGCCTGTCGCAAGGCGGATCCGAGAGCTGCTGCGCGACGGCGGGAGATGGCGCATGGCGACAGACGACGATCGATCCTCGCTCGCACCGAGCAGGCGGGCCGTGCTCGAAGCTGGCGGCGCAACGACCCTGTTGTTCGCTGCGGGTATTCCCGTTCAGGCTCAGCAAACCTCCGTGCTCCGGGCCGCTGCCGTTCCAGCGCCGACGACGGCCGTCAGGCTCTCCGTCAACGGGCGCGACTATCCGCTGCAACTCGACGCGCGGACGACCCTGCTCGACGCGTTGCGGGAACATTTGCGCCTGACAGGTTCGAAGAAGGGGTGTGATCACGGCCAATGCGGCGCCTGCACGGTGCTCGTAAACGGGCGGCGCATCAACGCCTGCCTGACTCTCGCCGTCATGCATGACGGCGACGAGATTGGCACCGTCGAGGGCCTCGGGGCCGAAGGTAGTCTGCATCCCATACAGGCTGCCTTCGTCACGCGCGATGCCTTCCAGTGCGGCTACTGCACGCCCGGCCAGATCTGTTCTGCAGTCGGCATGTTGCGTGAGGTCGCCGCGGGCTGGCCGAGCCATGCCACCGCCGACGTCGCAACCGAACGGGTTGCCTTGAGCGACGAGGAAATTCGCGAGCGCATGAGCGGCAATATCTGTCGCTGCTCCGCCTATCCGCAGATCGTTGCAGCGATACGGGACGCGGCCGGAGGAACAGGTCTATGAAAAGTTTCACCTACGAGCGAGCCCAGGACATCCGCCAGGCGGTGACGAGCGTGGCGGCGCGGCCCGATGCACGGTTCATCAGCGGAGGCACCAACCTGCTCGATCTCATGAAGCTCGAGATCGAGCAGCCTAAGCATCTGGTGGATATCAGCCGCCTGCCCCTCGATCAGATCGATGAGACGCCCGACGGCGGCCTGCGGGTAGGAGCGCAGGTGCGCAACAGCGATCTTGCCGTGGATCGGCGCGTGCGCAGCCGATATCCCCTGCTCTCGCAGGCCCTGCTCGCGGGCGCGTCGGGCCAACTGCGCAACAAGGCAACGACCGGCGGCAATCTCCTGCAGCGGACTCGCTGCTATTATTTCTATGACCGCAACATGCCTTGCAACAAGCGCGAGCCGGGCTCCGGCTGCTCGGCGCTGCAGGGATTCAATCGCATGCATGCCGTGCTCGGCGGCAGCGAGGCGTGCATCGCCGTGCACCCGTCCGATATGGCGGTCGCGATGACGGCGCTCGATGCGCGCGTTGAAACTCTTGCGCCGGACGGACGCAGCCGAGCAATCCCGATTGGCGAACTGCACCGCCTGCCAGGCACGACGCCGCAGGTGGAGACCAGTCTGCAACGTGGCGAGATGATCACCGCCGTTATCCTGCCACCACCGCCATCGGGCCGGCAGATCTATCGGAAGGTGCGCGATCGTGCCTCGTACGCGTTTGCGCTCGTGTCGGTCGCCGGGATCGTGGACGCGGCGGGTGGTCGCGTGCGTAGCGTTCGTGTTGCCATGGGTGGCGTGGCCCCCAAGCCCTGGCGATCACCCGAAGCCGAAGGCGTCCTGACGGGTGAGGCCGCGACCGACCGCACCTTCACAGCGGCGGCGGAGGCCGCGCTGCAGGGTGCACTCGGTCATGATCATAACGCCTTCAAGATCGCATTGGCGAAGCGAACCCTGCGGCACACGCTCGCCGATGCCGCGCAAGGCTGAGTGACAGCATGACAACGGATACGCCCACAACGAATGTCATTGGCCGCCCGATCGATCGCGTTGACGGTCCATTGAAGGTGACTGGCCGCGCGACCTACGCCTACGAATATGCCGAGGGCGGCAAGGCAGCCTACGGCTACATCCTGGGTGCGGCCATCACCAAGGGGCGCATTGTCGCCATCGACAGCAGCGAAGCTGAGCGCAGCCCTGGTGTCCTGCTCGTGATGACACATCGGAACGCGCCGCCGCAGGCGGATTTCGGCCCGCCCGTGACGCCGGCGGTGCCGGAGGTGTTCACGCGGGCGCGCCCTGTCCTCGCCGGTGACCGCGTTCGCTATTACGACGAACCGGTAGCATTCGTTGTGGCAGAGAGCTTCGAAGCGGCGCGCGCAGCGGCGGGCCTCGTGAGGATACGTTACAAGCGGGAGGACGCGCCCTTCGACCTGCGCGCGGGTGTGGAAAACGCTTATCGACCGGCGCGCGCCAATGCCGGCATCCCGACGGACACAGCCGTCGGCGAATTCGAAAGCGCGTTCGCTGCGGCGCCGGTCAAGCTCGACGCGAGCCTCACCACGCCCTTCGAGCATCACACTCCGATGGAGCCGCACGCGACCCTCGCCGTCTGGTCCGGCGACCAGCTGACGCTCTACACGTCCGCCCAGACCTTGGCGAATATCCAGGCCGGTGTTGCGAATACGCTCAGGATCCCGCCGGATCGGGTGCGAGTCGTCAGCCGCTTCATCGGCGGCGGTTTCGGCTCAAAGCTCATCGCTCACCCGGACGCGATCTTCGCAAGCCTTGCTGCACGGGCGCTGAATCGTCCGGTGAAGGTTGCCCTGACGCGCCAGCAGATGTTCGCAAATGCCGGTCATCGCGCGACAATGCTGCAAAGGGTTCGCCTCGGCGCCGGATCCGACGGACGTCTTGCCGCGATCGCGCATGAGGTCTGGTCGGCAACCGCGAGGTCCGAGGAGTTCGCCGAGCAGACTGTAGCATTCACGCGCTCGCTCTATGCGGCGCCGAACCGCATCACCCGCCACCGGCTGTTTCCGATCGACACGCACCGGGGCGAGTGGATGCGCGCACCCGGCGAGGCGCCAGGGATGCTCGCGAGCGAATGCGCAATGGACGAGCTTGCCGAAAAACTGGATCTCGACCCGATCGAGCTTCGCATTCGCAACGAGCCGGACCAGGATCCGGAGCGCAAGGTGCCCTTCTCGACCCGCAATCTGGTCGCGTGCATGCAGGAAGGCGCCAAGCGCTTCGGTTGGGAACATCGACCGGCAAAGCCTGCCAGTCGGCGCGAGGGACGTACCCTCATTGGCTACGGCATGGCCGCGGCGATCCGGGGAAACTATCTCGGGCCGTCTGCGGCGCGCGTGAGCATCGACGCCAAAGGCCAAGTGACCGCTCAACTCGACATGACCGATATCGGTACCGGCACCTACACCATCCTGACCCAGATCGCCGCAGAAAGCCTTGGCGTGCCGATGTCGCGCGTCAGGATTGAACTCGGCGACAGCCGCTTTCCACGCACCGCGGGCTCCGGCGGCTCCTGGGGCGCCACGAGCTCTGGTTGGGCGCTGCGGAACGCATGCGATGCGCTCAAGCAGAAGATTGCGGACGCAGTCCGCGCGAGCGGCACCGGCTCTGCAGATGATCTGGCCAGCACAGTGGCCCGTATCGCTCCCAATGGGCTCTCGGCTGAAGGGACGGTCACTCGCGGCAGCGAGTATCAGGATTACTCGCAGCACGGCTTTGGCGCGCATTTCGCGGAAGTGGGTGTCGACTGCGACACCGGCGAGATCCGGCTGCGGCGCATGCTCGGCGTGTTTGCCGCAGGCCGCATTCTCAACGCCAAGACCGCGCGCTCACAGATGATCGGCGGAATGGTCTGGGGCGTCGGCGCGGCGCTGATGGAAGAAGGAGTGATGGACCCGCGCTTCGGCCATTTCGTCAACCACGACCTTGCCGAGTACCACGTCGCGGTCAATCGCGATGTGCCGAATGTGGACGCGGTGTTCCTCGACGAGCACGACGACAAGGCCAATCCATTCGGCGCCAAGGGGATCGGAGAACTTGGAATCTGCGGGGCCGCGCCCGCGGTCGCTAACGCGGTCTACAACGCCACGGGCATCCGCGTGCGCCAGTTTCCGATCACGCTCGACAAGCTGCTGCCGGACCTTCCGGTGGTGAGCGTCTAGCGGAAGCGGCCCTTCGTGGCGGCGTAGCGTCGCTGAGGACCATCGCTATGACTGAACCAAAGCCATCCCGGCGCGATATCCTGCAAGGACCGCTTCTCGGTGCCGCTGCGGTCGCCGCGTCGCCAACGGCCCTCACCGACTCGGCGCAAGCTCAAACGCGAGGGCGTAGTCGAACGCGGACCATTCCGCCGGGCGCATATGCGCGCAACGTCGAGGCGGTGGGATACAGCGATCTTGATCATCGGCCGGCTTTCAAGATGGCCATCCGCGAGGTGCGCGGGCGCTGGTATCTCTACACGGGTCACTTCTGGAATTCGGGCTGGAGCGTCGTCGACGTCACCGATCCGCAAAGGCCGCATCTGGCGAACTTCGTTCCCGGTGAAGCGGATAACACCTGGACGCTGCAGGTCGATCTGTCCGGTGACACCATGGTGACGGCGCTTGAAAAGCCGTTCGCGAATTTTGGCGGAAGGCCGGATGCTCCGTTCCAGGAAGGCGTCCTGATCTGGGATATCGCGGATCCGGTCAATCCCAGGCGGCTCAGCCACTACCGCACCGGCGGTACCGGGACCCATCGCAACCTCTACGCGGGCGGACCCTACGTTCACCTGGCGGCAGGGATGCCGGGCTACAAAGGCAACATCTATGTGATCCTGGACATCTCGGATCGCAGCAGTCCGAAAGAAGCGGGCCGCTGGTGGGTGCCGGGTCAGCATGAAGCCGGCGGCGAAATACTCGCCAGCGCGGAGCCTGCAGCCCGGCAGGAAACAACTGATCGCTATCGCCTGCGTCTGCGGCCTGCATGCCAATGCGGCGCCTTCTGCGCAAGTGCCGGCGAAGACGTTTCGCTGCACGACCCGCCCTATGTCGTCGGAAATCTCGCCTACCTCCCCTACGGCGCGGCGGGAATGATCGTCCTCGATATCAGCGATGTGTCGCGCCCTGAGCAGATCGGCTGTCTGAAGTTCAGCCCGCCGTTTCATTCACGCTTCGGCGTCCACAGCGTGCTGCCAGTTCCGGAACGAGGCATCGCTTTCGCCAATTCGGAGAACGTGACATATGCCAATGGGCCGGCACATCACGCGTCGATCATCGATATCAGCGATCCGCGCGAGCCCTATCTGTTGTCCCTGTTTCCGGAGCCGGTGCCGCCGAAAGAGGCGCCCTATTCTGATTTCACGACGCGCGGCGGCTGGCGAGGACCTCACAACATCAACCACCACCAGCATCATCCCGACGTCCAGAACCAGGGTGATCTCTTCTACATTGCCCATTTCAACGCGGGGCTGCGGATTTACGACGTGTCGAACAAGCGCCTCCCGATCGAAGTCGGCTACTTTCTTCCGCCGGAGCCGACCCGTCGGTACGGACCCATGCCCGAAGGCAAGCTGGTGCTGCAGACCGAGGACGTCGTCGTCGATCGTCGCGGCTTCATCTACATCAGCGACAAGAATCAGGGTCTCTGGATCCTGCGCTATACGGGACCGCGGCCCGGCGCGCGATAGGTGGCGCCTGGTGAAATTTCAGCGGCCTTGAAGCGCGGCTTCCACCACAGTTGCGCCCCCGCGGCCTCTTCTCAATATTTGCAAAATCCGCCAAGCTCTTACCTCGTTTCGATGATCATCCGGCTGAACCGTGCCGGTCCAACGTCACCGAGGAAGCGTGCCAATGACCGATCCGCAGGGTTTCGACCGCGGCCTGACCAACTATGGCGATCGTGATTTCGCGCGCTTTCTGCGCCGGTCGTTCGCCCGTTCGATGGGCATATCATCGAACCTATTGAGTAAGCCGGTGGTCGGCATCGCCATGACGCCCTCGGAATTCAACAATTGCCACAGGCACATGGGCGAACTTGTTGAAGCAGTGTCGCGTGGCGTGCTGGCCGCGGGCGCGCTTCCCCGCGCCTTCCCGACCACCTCGCTTGGCGAAGTCTTCCTCACCCCCACCAGCATGATGTTCCGCAATTTGATGGCGATCGACACCGAAGAAATGGTGCGCGCACAGCCGATGGACGCAGTGGTGCTGATCGGCGGTTGCGACAAGACCATTCCGGCGCAGCTGATGGGGGCGGCGTCGGCGAACGTGCCGGCGATTCAGCTTGCGGTCGGTCCGATGATGACCGGGCGCCACCGCGGACAGCGGCTCGGTGCCTGCACGGACTGTCGAAGCTTCTGGGCTCGCTTTCGCGGTGGAGGCGTCGGCGCCGAGGAAATCGCTGTCGTCGAGCAGCGCCTCGCGGTCACCACCGGCACCTGCGCCGTGATGGGCACGGCGAGCACCATGGCCTGCATCGCCGAGACGCTCGGCATCTCCCTGCCAGGCACCGCCGCGATTCCGGCCGTGCATTCAGCCCGGTTGCTGGCTGCGGAGGAAAGCGGCAGGGCTGCTGTGGCACTGATCGGCAACAAGCTCAGACCGGACCAGATCATCACGCTGAAGTCGGTCGAAAACGCGTTTCGCGTGCTGATGGCGCTCGGCGGTTCGACCAATGCGATCATTCATCTGACAGCCATCGCCGGACGTGTTGGCGTCCGCATCCCGATGGACCGGCTGAACGCGATTTCGGACGAGACGCCGGTGCTGGTCGATTTGAAGCCCGTTGGCGAAGGCTACATGGAAGATTTTTTCGCGGCAGGTGGCGTCGGCGCCGTGTTGCGAGAGCTGCGGCCGCTGCTTCATCTCGACACCATCGACGTCGAAGGCCGCACTCTGGCGCAGCGGCTCGACGAGCCGCTAGAGTGGGTCGATCGGTCGGTGATCCGCCCGTTCGACGATCCGGTCTCGACGGTCGGCGGGCTGATCGCGCTCAAAGGCTCGCTCGCGCCGGAGGGGGCTATCTTCAAGCGCGCCGCGGCAACGCCTGCGCTGTTCGAGAGCGAAGGTCGCGCCGTCGTTTTCGAGGGTCTCGAAGACCTCAGCGATCGCATCGATGACCCCGGCCTCGATGTGACGCCGAACGACGTTCTGGTGTTGAAGAACGCAGGCCCGCACGCGGCCGGTATGCCGGAGGCTGGCTACCTGCCGATCCCGAAAAAGCTGGCGCAAGCGGGTGTGAAGGACATGGTGCGGATCTCTGACGCACGCATGTCTGGTACGGCGTTCGGCACGATCGTCCTGCACATCACGCCGGAAGCTGCGATCGGCGGGCCCTTGGCGGCCGTCCAGAACGGCGACCGCATCCGCCTCTCGGTGAAGAACAAGAGCATCGACCTGCTGGTGCCCGAGACCGAAATCCGCGAGCGCCTGAAGAATTTCGCAAGCCCTCCAGTCCCGCCGCGCGGCTACCAGGCGCTCTATCGGCGCAGCGTGCTGCAGGCATCGGAAGGCTGCGATTTCGATTTCCTCACGGCGAAGTAGCCCTCGATTTTTGGGCTGCCAAAGGCATTGCCCGGCATGTGCAACGCAAAGGCGGGCGGCTTGCCTCAGCGGATCCTCACGTCTTGAAGCTGCCGTGACGCCCCGCGCCTCCAGCGAAGCGCTTTGCGCCAGCCACGGTCTCGCCCGACGCGATGACTTTCAAGCCGCCGCTCATCTCGTCCAAGATCGCAGCTTCCTCGTCGAGGTCCCACTGCGCCAGTGCCGAGCGCTTGTCGTTGCGCAGGCAAAGCTGCGGAAAGCCGGCAAGCTCCTTGGCGAGCGCGACCGCATGCGCACGCGCCTCGCCCTTCGGTACCAGCCGATTGGCGATGCCCATGTCTAGCGCCTCGCGCGCCTCGACCGGGCGCCCCGTGAGGATCAGATCCATGGCGCGCGAATGACCGATCAGCCGCGGCAGCCGAATGGTGCCGAGGTCGACCAGCGGCACCCCGAAGCGGCGGCAGAAGATGCCGAATACGGCCCCCTCGCCGACCACGCGCATATCCGCCCAAAGCGCCAGCTCCATACCGCCCGCCACGGCATGACCTTCGACGGCAGCGATCACAGGCTTCGTCAGGCGGAGACGGCTCGGTCCCATTGGCGCGATGGTCCGATGACCACCAAGCTTGCGCTTCTTTTCCGGATCGCCCGTCGCGACCATCTTGAGGTCGGCGCCGGCGCAGAACGCGCCTCCCGCGCCGGTGAAAACAGCGACCGATGCGGTCTCGTCGGCGTCGAACGCAAGAAACGCGTCGAACAACAGCCTTGCCGTCGCACCATTCACGGCATTGCGCCGTTCAGGGCGATTGATCGAAATGATGGTCACGGGGCCGTCGTGCTCGACGAGCACCGGTGATTGTTCGTCCATGAATGCCTCCCTGATCTCTTCGGAAGGCTATCATTGCTGTTCGACGCCGTGCCAGTGCGGCGAACGGCTTTCAGGTCGGTGGCACCAGCCCCAAGCGGCGGTCGCGCCGGCGCAACCAGTCGATTGCCGGCAGCGTGAGCAGCACCATCCATGCCTTGCCGACGATCTGACCGGCGAGGAATTCGAAGCTGCCGAAGGCAAGCCCGAGAAAGACGATCGAGTCGGCGATGAGGCCGACGGTGCTGCTCGACAGGACCGCAAGAACCAGCCCGCGCTTCTGCAGCGGCGTATAGACAGCGAAGTCGGCGAGCTCCGACAGCAGAAAGGCCGCGGTCGACGCGACCACGAGCGGCAGTGGCGCAAGGATGCCAGACAGCGCCGCTCCGGCGGCGATGGCGCCCAGGGCATAGCCGATGCCGAGCCGCCGCTGCACGAGGTCGCGCAAAACCAGCGCCAGACCAACGAGGAGAACGCCGCTTGGTGCCATCAATCCCGGGGCCACAGGAACAAGGCATGGCCCCTGCGGGACACAGACCGTTCCCACATTGCCAATCATCCAGTTCGCCAGCGGGATGCACGCGATATAGGCGACGAGGAATGCGAAACCCTCCGCGTCGCGGCGCCGTTCGAGTAACATTGCTCTTACCTTGATGCCCGCGCTGCATAGCGGTTCCAACCATCCGCACGCAAGCGGCAGGCGGGACATTCGCCGCAACCAAAACCCCAGTCGTGGCGGACATTCCGCACCCCGAGATAGCAGGAGTGCGACCGCTCGCGGATGAGGTCGACCAGTCCGTCGCCGCCCAGCTCGTCGGCAAGCGTCCAGGTCGCGGCCTTGTCGCGCCACATCAACGGTGTGTGCAGGACGAAGCGGCGCTCCATGCCCAGATTGATTGCCACCTGCAAAGCCTTGATGGTGTCGTCGCGGCAATCGGGATAGCCGGAATAATCGGTTTCGCAGACCCCGGCCACAATGTGCTTGATACCGCGCCGGTAGGCGAGCGCCGCAGCGAATGTCAGGAAGATGAGATTGCGGCCGGGCACGAATGTGTTCGGTAGACCTCCCTCGCTCATCGTGATTTCGACGTCGCGCGTGAGCGCTGTTTCGGAAACGGCTCCAAGCGTCGGGATGTCGAGCGTGTGGTGCTCGCCGAGCTTTGCAGCCCGGGTCGCATCGAGCGCTTTCAATCCGTCGAGCAGCGGCTCGCGGCATGTGAGCTCGACCGAATGGCGCTGACCATAGGCAAAGCCGACAGTCTCGACACGGTGGAACCGCGCCAGCGCCCATGCAAGGCACGTCGCCGAATCCTGCCCGCCCGAAAACAATACCAGTGCCGCCTGCGGTTCCACGTCGTAGCTCCTCGATCGAGGGATTAGCACCTGCGCGGAACGAGGCCAACAGAGCCGGCAGGGGTGCGCTGGACCTCCCCCTGAGGCATAAGTGGGGGACAATGAACAACAGGTGTGAAATGACCCCATCCCGCGACATCGGCCGTCTGCTCGAAATCATGGCCGCGCTACGCACACCGGCAACCGGCTGTCCATGGGACGTCGAGCAGACCTTCGCGACCATTGCGCCATATACGATCGAGGAGGCCTATGAGGTTGCCGACGCGATTGCACGGAACGACCTCGATGACCTGCGGGACGAGCTGGGCGACCTCCTGCTTCAAGTCGTGTTCCACACCCGCATGGCCGAGGAGGAGAAGGCTTTCGATTTCGGCGATGTGGTTGAGGCCATCACGCGCAAACTGATCCGCAGACATCCGCATGTGTTCGGTGAAACGGCAGGCCCGGCGACCCATGAACAGATCAAGGACACGTGGGAGATCATCAAGAAACAGGAGAAGGCCGAGCGGGCTGCGCGATACCCTGCGCGCGAGCCAAACGAGTCGTCGTTGCTTGCGTCAGTGAAAGCCGGAGCGCCGGCACTGAGCCGCGCGTTCGAACTGCAGAGGAAAGCTTCGAGCGTCGGTTTCGATTGGAAGGAGGCCCGCCCTGTGCTCGACAAGATCAGGGAAGAGACCGATGAAATCGAGACGGCAGTCGCCTCCGGCGAACGCGGCGAGATCGGCGAAGAGATAGGCGATCTGATTTTCACCGCGATCAACCTGGCGCGGGTCTGCGGCATCGACCCCGAAAGCGCGCTGCGCGCGACGAACGTCAAATTCGAGCGCCGCTTCGCCTACATCGAAGAAGCTGTCGCGGCGCGCGGCCGCACGCTCGAGCAAAGTTCGCTCGAGGAAATGGATGGCCTTTGGACCGAGGCGAAGGACGCAGAAGCGAGGTAAGCGGCCACGTCAAACCGTTCCGGCGGGACAGCGATGATACCGTCCCGCCATTCGGCGCGACCCTAATCTTCCGCGCCGACTATTTCGTCGACGAGCGGACCCGTTGAAGGATCTTTTCTCGAAGCGTGGGGTCGTTCTGTGCGACCACCAGAATCTCGGTATATTCGTCAACCGAGAGGCCCTGGTCCGTCACGGCCTTCGTCAGCGCATTGTTTGCCTCGCCGGCAATGCGCTCCTTGTCGGACGGCGGCGCAGATTCGATCTTCTGCTGATAATTTTCCTGGAGAGTCGCCACCTGGCCCAGGGCGGCGGCGACCGCATCGAGCTTGTTATCGGAAAGATCCTTTGCCTTCTCCTTGGCCTTGGCGGAAGGCGCAGGCTGGGATGGGGCTTGAGCTTGAGCGTACGCAGCCGGAACAGTTGGAACCAGCCACACCGCAGAGAGGAGTGTGGCTGCGAGAAGTTTTCGCTTTAGGGGCATGTTGCTGTTTCCTTGAACAGGGGCCCTCCACGTTGAGGGCGGCAAGTCACGATCGCAGAAACCGGTCGGCTGCCTGCGTCGGAGATAACGGCTGAAAGGCGGTTCGTTCCGACCAATCGGGCAAGCTAGATATGTCGCGAAGACATGCCGGAATGTTTCCACAAAGAAGGCGCGGTCCGGCCGCGTAATCGTTCACACCGTGATCGGCGACAATACGTGGAAACGTTGGGCAACCGCACGGCGCCGATCTTCGTCAACCCGCAACGTGACGATGTAGCGACCTTCGTCGAGGTGTTTCTCCAGCACTTCGGTATGACGATGCAGCCAGCTCATTCCGGCGCCGTCTCCTGCATCGACGACGAGACGCATCGTCACCTTCGCAGCCGCTAGCCGCACTTCGATGGCCTCAAGCAGCGCCTCCAGCCCCTCGCCTGTTGTGGCGGACACCAGATATGGACGTACCTCGCGTGGTCGGAGCGCGGCCATGTTGGCAAGCCGCCCACGCTCAGCCTCATCGAAGCGGTCGATCTTGTTCCAGACTTCGATGATGTGCTCGCTGCTGTCGGCGTCGATTCCCAGCTGCTGCAATACCGCTTCAACGTCCCGCTTCTGCGCGTCGGTGTCAGCTTGCGAGATGTCGCGGACATGGATGATGACATCGGCCTCGAGCACTTCTTCCAGCGTCGCGCGAAAGGCCGCAACCAGCGTTGTCGGCAAATCCGAGATGAAGCCGACCGTATCGGAGAGCATCGCCTTGCCGCCGTGCGGCAGCGTCAGCGCTCTCAGCGTTGGATCGAGCGTGGCGAACAGCATGTCTGCCGACTGCACGTCGGCGCGCGTCAGGCGGTTGAAAAGTGTTGATTTGCCGGCGTTGGTGTAGCCCACCAATGCTGCGATTCGGTAGGGAACGCGCTGCCGGCTGGCCCGGTGCAAGCGCCGCGTCGCACGGACTTTCGTCAGTTCGTTTTCGATCCGGACGATGCGCTCGCCGATCATGCGGCGGTCGGCCTCGATCTGGGTCTCGCCCGGCCCTCCCAGAAAGCCGAAGCCGCCGCGCTGTCGTTCGAGGTGGGTCCACGATCGCACCAGCCGGCTCCGCTGATAATTCAGATGCGCGAGTTCGACCTGCAGCGAGCCTTCTCGCGTCTTCGCGCGTCGACCAAAGATTTCCAGGATCAACCCAGTGCGATCGAGCACCTTGGCATTCCAGGCCTTCTCGAGGTTGCGCTGCTGGACCGGCGACAGCGCGCAGTCCATCACGACGAGATTGGCTTCGTGCGCAGTGACGAGGCCGACGATTTCCTCGACCTTGCCTTTGCCGAGATAGGTCGCCGGCCGAATCTGCGCGATCGGCGCGACGATCGCTTCCTGCACGTCGAGATCGATCGCGCGGGCAAGTCCAACGGCTTCTTCGAGGCGCGCGCCCGCGCTGCGCGAATGCGCCGCATCCGATGCGGTGCTCCTATCGCCGGGCCGTTGCCGCGGGTAGGGTCCGATGACGAGGACCCTACCTGCAGTTTTGCCCCCGGCTGACCGTGGACGGTCAGCTGCCCCTTCTCGTCGCTGGCGGGGTTCCAATCAGTTCTTTCTCAAGCTGGTGCGTCCTCACTGCCCTCGAACAACTGGATCGGAGCGCCCGGCATGATGGTCGAAATCGCGTGCTTGTAGACAAGCTGCGAGTGGCCATCGCGCCGGAGCAGCAGGCAGAAGTTATCGAACCAGGTGACGATGCCCTGCAGTTTAACTCCGTTGACCAGGAAGATCGTGAGTGGCGTTTTGGTTTTTCTGACGTGATTGAGGAAGGTGTCTTGTAGATTTTGTGCGCGTTCGGCCGCCATCGTTGTTGTCCCGTGATTGTTTTTGTCGTTCGGACTGGCCTTTCTCCAGTTTCGCACCTCGGAATAGCCAATCATCGCGTTTCCGAATGTCCCGTTCGGCAACCCGACGCCCCGATTAGATGGCAGGCCGTGTTGTTAGGCAAGGCCGATGCATCAAATGGGAAGCAATAAATGGTCTTATGAGAGGTGGGCGAAGCGGTGGAATTCTTCCCTCAGCCGCTGCGAAACGGAACCCGGCTTGCCATCGCCGACGGTGCGCTCGTCGATCTTGACCACAGGCATCACAAGCTGGCTGGCGGAGGTCACAAAGGCCTCGGCCGCTGCCTGGGCTTCCGCGACTGTGAACGGCCGCTCTTCCAGGCGCAACTGCAGCGCCTCGATCACCTCCAGCAACACGGCGCGCGTGATGCCGGACAGGATGTGATTGTCGACCATCCGCGTCACGACGCGTCCATCGGCGGTTACGATCCAGGCGTTGCTTGACGAGCCCTCCGTGACGAAGCCATCGGTATCCACGAACCACGCCTCGTTAGCACCGCGCTCCCTGGCCGCCTGTTTGGCGAGCACATTGGGCAGCAGCGACACGGATTTGATGTCGACGCGCGGCCAGCGATTTTCTGGAGTCGTAATGACGGCGATGCCCTTCTTCGCGGTCTCCTGATTTTTGTCGTAACTCAGATTTTTGGCGGTCACGACAACGCTCGGCCGGACGGCAGCCTGCGGGAACGCGTGGTCGCGCCGTGCAACGCCACGGGTGATCTGCAGATAGACGAGACCATAGTCGACGCGATTGCGCCGCACGGTTTCATGAAGAACGACTTCGAGGGCCGTGAGCGGCATCGGCTGCGTGATACGCAATTCGCGGAGTGATCGCTGCAGACGCGCGAGATGACGCGGTGCGTCGACCAGTTTGCCGCTGCGGACTTCACAGACCTCATAGACGCCGTCGGCAAACTGATAGCCGCGATCCTCGACGTTCACGTTGGCTTCGCGCGCCGGCAGATAGCGGCCATTGACATAGGCAATACGTGACATGATTTCCCCGCCCCTGTTCGGGATGCTTATCCGACGCCGAGCGCTTTCAGTTTGCGGTGAAGCGCCGAACGCTCCATGCCGACAAACTCCGCGGTGCGCGAGATGTTGCCTGAGAAGCGGCTGATCTGCGCGATCAGATAGTCGCGCTCGAAGACCTCGCGCGCTTCACGCAGCGGCAATCCCATGATGTGCTCGCCGTTGTGACCAGTCGGCATCGCCGGCACCATCGAGCCGACATCCTGCGGCAGCATATCTGCGGTGATGGTGGCGTCGGGATCACCGCCGGCCAGGATCATCAGCCGCTCGACGTTGTTGCGAAGTTGTCTGACGTTGCCGGGCCAGACATGCGACTGCAGCACCGCCATCGCATCGGCGCCGATCTTGCGCCGTGGCAGGCCGGTCGCCAGCGAGATCTGGTCCATGAAGTGTTCGACCAGCTCCGGGATATCCTCCCTGCGATCCGATAGCGGCGGCACGCGGATCGGGACCACCGAGAGACGGTGATAGAGATCCTCGCGGAAACGCCCTTCGGCGATCTCCACCTCCAGATTGCGGGTCGTCGAGGATACGATACGAACATCGACGCTCACCTTCGTCACCCCGCCGACGCGCTGGAATGTCTGGTCGACCAGCACCCGCAAAATTTTGCTCTGCGTCTCGCGCGGCATGTCCGCGACTTCGTCGATGAACAAGGTGCCGCCATGCGCCTCTTCGAGCGCGCCGGCTTTGCGCTGAAAGTCGCCATTCGACTGCTCTACGCCGAACAGCTCGACCTCCATGCGCTCGGGCACGATTGCTGCCGCATTGATGACGACGAAGGGGCCCTCCGCGCGGCTCGACATGCTGTGCAGCGTGCGAGCGGCCAGCTCCTTGCCGCCGCCCGCGGGGCCGACGATCATGATCCGGCTGTTGGCCTTGGCCGCGCGCTCGACCGTCTGGCGAAGCTGATTCATGCTCGGTGAGCGGCCGATCATCGTCGAGGACACCGGCGCGAGCTGTTTCAACTCCCTGACCTCGCGCTTCAGCCGCGATGTCTCAAGCGCGCGGTTGGCGACGAGGATCAGCCGGTCGGCCTTGAACGGCTTCTCGATGAAATCGTAGGCGCCTTTCTTGATCGCGGCGACTGCGGTTTCGATGTTGCCGTGGCCGGAAATCATCACCACCGGAACTTCCGCGTGGTGCTGCTTGATGACTTCCAGAAGCTGCAAACCGTCGAGTTTGCTCCCTTGCAGCCAGATGTCCAGGAACACCATGCTGGGCCGTCGATTGACGATTTCGGCCATCGCCGTGTCGCTGTCGCGCGCCGTGCGTGTGCCGAAACCCTCATCCTCGAGGATCCCCGCAACAAGTTCGCGAATGTCGGCCTCATCATCGACGATCAGAATATCGTGGGGCATGGTTTCTGTTCGCTTTGTTACTTTGCAGCAGCAGTTTCTGGACTGGCGGTTGCTGGCGTCGTCGTGATGCCGGCTGCGGCAAACCGCAGCCGCATCCATGCGCCCCGTTGGCCTGGAACGATTTCCGAGGCGTCATTAAGTTCAATACGGCCGCCGTGATCTTCGAGAATGCGTCCGACGATCGCGAGGCCGAGACCCGTCCCCTTCTCTCGCGTCGTCACATACGGCTCCAAAAGCCGCGACCGGCTTTCCTTCGGCAGACCGACGCCGTTGTCGATGACGTCGATGACGACATCGTCGCCGTCGCGCGCCGCCCGCACGTCGATCCGGCCCTTGCCCGCAACGGCTTCCTGCGGCGCTGCTATGATCGCTTCCGAAGCATTCTTGATAATGTTCTGAAGGCCTTGCGAAATCAGCCGCCGGTCGAATCGCGCCAGCATCGGGTCTTCCTTGATCTCGCTTTCGATGTCGATGTCCGGATGCCCGACGCGCATCAGGAAGACGACCTGACGGACCGTGTCGGCCACATCCTCGTTTTCGATTACCGGCTTGGGCATGCGCGCGAAGCGAGAGAACTCATCCACCATACGTCGGATATCATCGACCTGACGCACGATTGTGTCCGTACATTGGTCAAAGACGGTTCGATCCTCGACGATCACTTTTCCGTATTTCCGGCGGATACGTTCGGCCGACAACTGGATCGGCGTCAGCGGGTTCTTGATTTCGTGCGCAATGCGTCGGGCCACGTCCGCCCAAGCGGACGTGCGCTGCGCGGAGACGAGCTCCGTGATGTCGTCCAGCGTGATGATGTAGCTGTCCTGGGTATGACCGCTCTGCTCCGCGCTGACGCGCACGGACAAATTCCGGTCCTTGCCGCCGCGGCTGATGGTGATCTGGCCCTGTACGAGCCGCTGCATGCCCTCGCGCGCCGTCCCCATCATCTCGTTCAGTTCAGGAACGATGTCCGACAGCGGACGGCCGAGTGCTTCGGATTCTGGATGACCGATCAGCTTTTCGGCGGAACGGTTGAGGATGCCGATCTTGCCCTCCTCGTCCACGCCGATGATGCCGGCGCTGGCCGAGGACAGCACCGCCTCGATGAAGCGCCGGCGGCTGTCGATCACCTCGCTGGCGCGGACCAGGTCATCGCGCTGCGTGCGCAACTCGACGGTCATCTTGTTGAACGTCTCGCCGAGGCTGGCGAGGTCACCTTCCGACTTGTTCACCGGAACCTGGACCTTTAGGTCGCCGGTCGACACGAGATTGGCGGCCGCCATCAGCCGCCGGATCGGTGCCACCAGCCAGTTGGCGAAATTCAACCCCATCAGCACCGACGACATCAGCAGCGCAAGCGTGATGACTGTGAACATCAGCGCAAAGGCAACCTGGATGCCGAGCCGCCGTGACTCGATTTCGGCAAATTCCGCGACGCCCTCCTGGGTGATCTGCAGCCGCGCGACCACGCGCGGATCGAGCAGGCGTGCGACATACAGGAAGGTGTTGTCATAGGCCCGCAGGCGGATCACCGCCGCCACATAATTCTGCTCGATGAAGACCGCCATCTGCGGCTCGTCTTCCGTCACGTTGCTCAGAAATTCCGGCGCCGGCGTCGTGAACGTCTGGCGGATGCCGGTTGCGGCCGACTCCACGATATTACGGTCCTTATCGATGAGCATGGCGCCGGGCAGATTGCGCGCCTGGGCGCCTGACGTGAGATATCGCCGGAAGCTTTCCCGGTCCTGATCGAACAGGGGCCGTGCGCCCGTGAGATCGCTCGCCATCGCAAGAATATCACCGCGTATCGAGCGCGCATGCTCGTTGAGATAGGCGTTGGCGACGATGACCGAGTTCTCGATCACTGCCTTGGTTCGTGTGGAGAACAGCCGGTCGAGACCGCGATCGAGCGTAATGTTGGCGATGAGCGCGACCAGCACCGACGGCAGTACTGCAATCACTGAGAACAAGCCCACGATCTGCACATGCAGCCGTGCGGCAGCCCTGCCCCGCCGGCGCGCCTGGATGACCTGCCAGACCTCGACCCCGATGATCGTCAGGAGCAGCAGGATCGTCGCCGAATTGATCCCGAGGAAAGTCATGACGACGTCGTGAGTCGGCACGATCGGCGTCAGACCCATCAACACCACGAAGGTGAGGAACGCGGACAGAACCGCCAGGGCAATGGCAATGCCGGCCAGCAGTCGCCGTGGCGACCAGCGGCGACGTTCGGCGGCTGGAGATTCCAGCATCTCAGTTGCCGCTTCGGCGGTTGTCATGAGCGAGGTACGTTGCGCTGTGGGCAGTATCAGACGACGCAAAACATCAACTGATGCAATTGTACAACATTTGTTGCTTAATTGCGACAATTCCACGGCGTGCCGGCGATTTCAAGGCCGATTGGGTTTTCGGCGCGAACTTGTGGATCGTGGTCGTCGGTCATGCGGCGGCGCGACCGCGTTTGCAGCCGTTTTGCCGGCCCTGGGATGCTCCTGCTTTTGCCGTGACGATTGCGAACCGCGAGGCTCCGTCGCGCTATCGTCTTCGCGAGGTCGCTGGCTCGAGCGAACGTCAAGCGTTGGCTGATACAGTTTTTCGCCTAACGCGTGTCATCGCGTCAAAGCATTTGCCAGACCGAGCGATGAATTGTCGATGTTAGAATCAGACTAAGAAGCTCTTACGCACATTCGCAAAGTAATTCTAAATCGGTTCTGTTGCTTCCGTACCTTCGATTTCTTAGTCAGACGCCCTCGGGTGAATTGGGGCGTTTGGGTGAGCAACTTCAAAAACTATAAGAACCGTTTGTACGTTGGTGTAGCGACGAGCGTTGTTTCGTTGTGTCTGACAGGTATCGGAGCCTCTCAAACGAGCGCGCAGAGCGCAGCGCCGCAGGTGTTGCCTCCGGTGTCCGTCGATGCGCCTCAACAGAGGTCGCGGGTGTCGCGCACCGTCCGATCGCGTGGCACGTCGCAGCGTTCTGCGCGCGTCGTGCCGCGGCAGCCGACCGAACAGCCTGCTCCAATCGCGCCGGTCACCACGATGGGATCGACCCGGACAATCGGAACTCCGGCACCAGCCTATGCCGGCGGTCAGGTGGCGCAGGGTGGAACGCTTGGCCTGCTCGGCAGCACGAACGTCATGAATGTGCCGTTCAGCACGGTCAACTACACGTCGCAGGTGATCGAGAATCAGCAGGCGCGGACGGCGGGGGATACGCTGATTAACGACGCGTCGGTGCGCCTCACCACAGCCAGCAACGGGTTCGGCGAGACGTTTCAGATCCGCGGCTTTCGGGTGCCCGCCAGTGACATCGGGTTCAACGGTCTCTACGGGCTGGTTTCCTTCAATCGCGTTTACGCTGAGATCATTGAGCGGATCGAGTTGCTCAAGGGGCCCGGCGCGCTCATCAACGGCATGGCCCCCGGCGGCAGCATTGGCGGAGGCATCAACATCGTCAGCAAGCGCGCGCTCGAGGTGCCTTTCACGCGCGTGACGCCGTTCTTCATGAGCGCCGGCAACTACGGTCTGCACCTGGAAACCAGCCGCCGGTTCGGCGAGAACAAGGAGTGGGGCGTTCGGTTCAACGGGGTGGGACGCAATGGCGAAGCCTCGATTGACGACGGAAACTGGCGGTCCGGTTTTGGCGCGCTGTCGCTCGACTATCGTGGCGATCGCCTGCGCTGGACGTTGGACGCCTTTTCGCAGAACGACGACACCAAGAACTTCCGTCCGCAGATGACGATTCAGAGCACGGTGCCCTTCATTCCGGCGCCGCCTGCCGCAGACGGCAATTGGTACCCGGGCACGATGCTCAAGCAACGGGACAACACCATCGCCTCAGGGCTCG
This sequence comes from Bradyrhizobium sp. LHD-71, assembly GCF_031157255.1. Classification (GTDB taxonomy): domain Bacteria; phylum Pseudomonadota; class Alphaproteobacteria; order Rhizobiales; family Xanthobacteraceae; genus P52-10. Next base: position 81,721 of record NZ_JAVIFX010000018.1, read on the forward strand.
AATATGATCTGACCGAGCAGCTGACCGCATATGCAGGTCTCGGCTACCTTGACGGTGAGAGCCGGCAGACGTTCCCGACCGGCCGTACCCCCGGCTTTCCCAACGGGATCGACGCTCTCGGCAATTTCCAGCTCACCAATGGTTACTATGACTCCTATACGAAGACGGTCAGCGGCAATGTCGGCCTGCGGTCGCGTTTCGACACGGCGTTCATCGGCCACTCAGTCAATGTCGCCTTTACCGGCTTCAATTCCGAAGTCGGCAGTGCATCTACGACCAATCCACCGGCTCAGTCGGTGCCGTCGAACATCTACAACCCGTCCCCCCTTCCTGTGGTCACGGTCCCGCGCCTCGCTCCGCGGAAACAGTCCGACACGACGCTCACGAGCGTTGCGATCGCCGACACCATGTCATTCTTGAATGATGCGGTCCTCGTGACCGCGGGTGTCCGTCACCAGATGGTGAAGCAGGACAGTTTCAACACCAGCACTGGTGCGATGACGGGCAGCTACGACGCTGCCGCGACGACGCCCCTTGTCGGCGTGGTCTTCAAGCCTTGGCATCATGTTTCGCTCTACGCGAACTACGCGGAAGGACTGAGCCAGGGCATGATCGTCGGTCCCGGCTTTAGCAATACCGGCGCTGTGCTTGCTCCGTACAAGTCGAAGCAGGCTGAAGCTGGCGTCAAGGTGGACTGGGGCACCATCACGACGACTGCGGCCGTATTCGAGATTAGCCGTCCCAGCGTGATCACCACGGCATCCAACGCGCGGGCCTATGATGGCGAGCAGCGCAATCGCGGCGTCGAACTGAACGCCTATGGCCTGTTGCTGCCCGGCCTGCGCGGCATGGTCAGCGCGACCTTCTTGCGCCCTGAGCTGACGAATCCGGCCAATGCCTGGGAGCGCGGGAATGACGCCGCCGGCGTGCCGGACAAGACATTCTCCGCCGCCCTCGACTGGGACACGCCATGGGTCGAGGGCCTCGCTCTGAATGGGCGCGTGATCTATACGTCGGGCTCCTACCTCACCAACGCCAATCTCAGTCACCAGCGGTTCGACGACTGGACCCGTCTCGACATCGGCGCGCGCTATACGACGACGGCACTCACCGGCAAGCCTGTCACGATCCGCGCCAATATCGAGAACGTGACCGGCGAGAACTACTGGCTCTGGGACGGATCGTTTGTGACGGTCGCGTCTCCTCGAACCTACATCGTATCTGCCGCATTCGATTTCTAATGGAATGCGCCGCCCACTCAGGACGCTGTACCAAGGTGTTTACAATGACAAAGCTCTTCATCGCCGTGATTGCCTTGCTTGGAGTGCTGACGCCCGTTCAGGCGCACCAGATCTGGATCGAGCAGTCCGAAGAAGGACAGAATGCTGTTGTTCGCTTTGGCGAATTCGGCGAGAATCTTCGTGAAGTGTCGCCTGGGCTGCTCGACAAATTCGCAAAGGTGACTGGTACGATCATCTCCGCCAAGGGCGAGCAAAAGTCCGACGCCACCAAGACCGCAAACGGCTTCACACTGCCATTCAAGGCCGCCGACGGCGACAGCATTGTCGCGGAGGATGCGGGCTACCCGCTCTATACCTGGAAGCAACAGGACAAGCAGGTCATCAACTGGTTCTATCCTGCCGCACGCTTCATCACCGGCTTTGCCGCGCAGCAGCCGAGGCTCGTCCTGGACCTCGTGCCGACCGGTCAGGACGGTCAGTTCAAGCTCACCTTCAAGAACGAGCCAAAGGCCAAGACCAAAGTGACGCTGGTTACTGAATCGGGCTGGTCTAAAGAAGGTCACACGGACGAGCAGGGCCTCGTGAAGTTCGATATGCCCTGGAAGGGCGTCTACGTCGCTGAAGTCAGCTTCAACGACCGCAGCCCAGGTGAGCGTACGGGGACGAACGGCGCTGAAAAGTATGATGCCGTGAGCTATGCCACCACCGTGACCTATGTGAATGCCAACGGCCTGACACCAATCCCTGCGGGCCCGCCGAAAACGCCGGGCAAATGAACACGCTGATCCATCGGGCCCGCTCCACGGGCCCGCTCATCTCGCGCATCGTCGCTGCGCTGTTTGGCGGCTATGCGCTGGCCGCGCTCGGCAGCGTTGCCGTGCTCGCATTGCCGACGAGCAAGCCCCAGGCCGTGCTCATCGGTATGCTGGCAAGCTTTGCCATCTACGCCGGTGCGGTCATCTGGGTCTTTGCCGTGCGAAGCGCGCTGAAGGCCTGGGCGGGCCTGATCATCGTGGGCGCGCCGCTCTCGCTGGCGGCGTGGTCGGTCGCGTGACGGCGGCGGACGACGATCTGCCGGCTCCCCGCGGCATCCGGCAAAGCATGGCGAGCCTGCATACGTGGGCCGGCCTTCTGCTCGGCTGGATTCTCTATGCCATGTTCCTCACCGGCACCGTGTCCTATTTCAAGGACGAGCTCTCGCAATGGATGCGACCGGAGCTCCGGCGTCTCGCCCAAATTCCCGATCAGGCCGTCGTGGCACAGCGGATCGCGGACGAACTTGGCAAGGTAGCGGCCGGGACTTCGCGGTGGAGCATGCGTCTGCCCGACGCGCGCAACAACAGTGTCGCTGCCTTCTGGCTCACACCCACACGCGACGCGGGCCAGCGCGCCTTCGGTGATGCCTACTTCGATCCCGCGACCGGCCGAAAAGTCGCCTCACGCGACACGCTGGGCGGCGACTTCTTCTACCGTTTTCACTTCCAGTTCCATTACATGCCGGTGGTGTGGGGCCGATGGCTTGCAGGCGCGGCCGCGATGTTCATGCTGGTCGCGATCGTCAGCGGCGTTATCACCCACAAGAAGATATTCGTCGATTTCTTCACGTTCCGCTGGCGCAAGGGGCAGCGCTCGTGGCTGGACGCGCACAACGCCTTGTCGGTGTTTGGTCTGCCGTTTCATTTCATGATCACCTACACCGGGTTGGTGACTTTGATGGCGCTGTACATGCCCTGGGGCGAGCGTGTGGCGTTCAAGACTCCGGCAGAGCGCCAGCAGCTCGCCGCCGAACTCAGTGGCTTCATTCAGCCCGGCAGGCCCAGCGGGCAGAAAGTGCCGCTGGCATCGGTCGCGGATATGGTGCGGCAGGCACAAGAGCGCTGGGGGCAGGACAACGTCGGGCGCGTCAACGCCGTTCACCCCGGAGACGCGGCCGCGCGCGTGGCCGTGACCCGAGGAGAAGTGGGCCGCGTGTCCCTGAGCCCGCAATATATGGAGTTCGACGGGACCACCGGCAAACTACTGACAGTCCGGGAGAGTGTCGGTGCTGCGGCAGAAACCCGCGGCGTACTTTATGCGCTGCACTTGGGGCGCTTCAGCGACCTTGAAACGCGATGGCTCTACTTTCTTGTCAGCTTCATGGGAACCGCCATGGTGGGCACAGGCCTGGTCATGTGGACCGTGAAGCGGCGACAGAAGTTGCCCGATCCGGACCACCCCCATTTTGGCTTCCGCCTTGTAGAACGGTTGAATATTGCAAGCATTGCCGGCTTGTCGGTCGCGATGACTGCATTTCTGTGGGCCAACCGCTTGCTGCCACATGCATTGGAGAACCGCGCAGACTGGGAGATTCACGCGTTCTTCATCGTCTGGCTCCTGACGCTGCTGCATGCGCTCCTGCGTCCGGCCAAATCGGCCTGGATCGAGCAATTATGGGCGGCATCAGCGTTGCTGTTTCTGCTGCCAGTCCTCAACACCCTGACGACGCAGCGTCCGTTCTGGCACAGCTTGTCCGAAGCTGACTGGGTTTTCGTCGGTATGGATATCATGTGCTGGGCGCTCGCCCTGCTTCATGCCGTTCTGGCCATACGCACGGCTCGACAGCGAGCCGGCGGTCGATCGAGGCGCGACATAGATCGGCGGGCTCCGAACATCATCGCGTCCGGCGAGGTCGGATGAGCCACCTGCTCGCATTTATGCTGTGCTTGGCAGGTTTTGCCGCGTTGGCGTTCGCCATGCGTCGCCACCAGCGCGATGTGCTCGGTGGCCCGCTGCCGCCGCCGAAGACATACGCGCTTCGCGTTGCCGGCGGAGCCGCGTTGCTATCTGCGCTCGGGATCCTTGTTACCCAACAGGGCTGGAGCCTTGGCCTTGTGAGCTTCAGCGGTCACGCAAGCATAACTGCCGGCATCGTGTATTGCGCGCTCGCCGGATATATGAGGATCCGCGCCGGCGCGCTTGGCGTTTATCCGCCTGAACGGAAAACCTGAATATCGAGGTCGCGAATCTTCTTGCGAAGCGTATTGCGATTGACCCCCAGAAGGTCTGCGGCGCGAATCTGATTGCCGCGGGTCGCAGCGAGTGCGGCGGTCAGCAGCGGCACCTCGATTTCCCGCAGGATGCGATGGTAGAGTCCCGGCGGCGGAAGACCGTTGGGAAATCCGGAGAAGTGAGAGGCAAGATAGAGTTCAACGGCGCCGCCCAGGTTGTCGATCGTCTGCGGGGCGTTGCCGTTCGAAATAACCGCCGGCGGCGCCAGCTCACCCTCGATCACCGAGCCAGTGATCACCTCCTGCGGATAGAGCGCTGCAAGGCGGCGCGCGAGATTTTCGAGCTCTCGCACGTTACCCGGCCAGCGATGCTGCTTCATCCGCTCAAGCGCCTGCGTATCGAGCTTCTTTGGCGGCAGGCCGTCTTTCTCGGCAAGCGAAAAGAAGTGGCGGATCAGATCAGGCAGATCCTCGATCCGCTCCCGTAGCGGCGGCAGCCGCAACGGCACGACGTTCAGGCGAAAAAACAGATCCTCTCGAAACAGGCCTTGCTGGATCAGAATGCGCAGATCTTTGTTGGTCGCGGCGATGATGCGCACGTCGGTCTTGATCGGAGTGCGGCCGCCGACGGTGGTGTATTCGCCCTGCTGCAGGACGCGCAGCAAGCGCGTTTGCGCCTCCATCGGCATGTCGCCGATCTCGTCGAGAAACAGCGTGCCGCCCTCGGCCTGCTCGAAGCGCCCTGATGCGCGGGTGTTTGCGCCGGTGAACGCGCCGCGCTCATGGCCGAACAATTCCGACTCGATCAGGTCACGCGGGATCGCCGCCATGTTGACCGCGACGAAGGGGCCGTTGCGGCGCTTGCCATAGTCGTGCAGGGCGCGCGCGACCAGCTCCTTGCCTGTGCCGGATTCTCCCGAAATCATCACGGTGAGATCCGTCTGCATCAGCCGCGCCAGCACACGGTAGATTTCCTGCATCGCCGGCGAACGGCCGACCAGCGGTATCGCGTCGAATTCCGCTTCATCGGCGATGCGGACCGAGCGCTCCTTCGGTTCGGACAGCGCGCGCCCGACGATGGCGATCAGTTCCTTCAGGTCGAAGGGTTTCGGCAGATATTCGTAGGCGCCGCGCTCGGAGGCGCGGATCGCGGTCATGAATGTGTTCTGCGCGCTCATGACGACGACCGGAAGGTTCGGACGCATCTTCTTGATGCGCGGCAAGAGATCGAATGCGTTCTCGTCCGGCATCACGACGTCGGTGATGACGAGATCGCCCTCGCCCTGGCTGACCCATCGCCAGAGCGTTGCGGCATTGCCCGTCAAGCGCACTTCATAGCCGGCACGCGATAGCGCCTGGTTGAGAACGGTGCGGATCGCCGTGTCGTCGTCGGCTACCAGAATACTTCCTGCGGGCATTCTCTCAATTCCTCATCGTTTAACCTGTGAGGCCTGCGGCAGCGTTCCCGGTTCGCTAACGCTCTTGCTTTGGTCCTTCGCCGGACTGGAGAAGATCGGCATCAGCACCCGAAAAACGGTCTTGCGTGGCTGCGAGTCGCACTCGATGATGCCGCCGTGATCGCCGACAATCTTGGCGACGAGCGCGAGGCCGAGCCCGCTGCCCGTCGGTTTTGTCGTCACGAAGGGATCGAACAGGTTCGGCATCAGATCCTCGGGCACGCCCGGACCATTGTCCTTGACGCAGAATTCGAGCGGCAACGACACGCGCGACTTCGAGCCCGGTAGCGACAAGCGCACGCCCGGCCGGAATGCGGTGGTGAGCTGGATCTCCGCCTCCTGTTCGAGGTCGGCGACTGCTTCGGCGGCATTCTTCACCAGGTTCAGAAATACCTGGATGAGTTGATCCTGGTTGGCGAGCACCGGCGGCAACGACGGGTCGTAGTCCTCGACGATCTTGATGTTGCGGGCAAAGCCCGACTGCGCGAGGCGTTTGACGTGGTCGAGCACGGAGTGGATGTTCACCGGCCCGCGCGCGACCGGCCGCTCGTCGCCGAACACCTCCATGCGATCAACCAGCGTCACGATGCGATCGGCTTCGTCGCAGATCAGGCGGGTCAGCTGGCGATCTTCCGGCGGTGCCGACTGCTCGAGCAACTGTGCCGCGCCGCGAATGCCCGACAGCGGGTTCTTGATCTCGTGCGCGAGCATGGCGGCGAGCGCGATGACTGAGCGGGCGGCGCTACGGTGCGTCAGCTGCCTGTCCATCTTGTCGGCGATCGTCCGCTCCTGCAGCATGATGACGATGTGGCCGGGGCGTTCGGAGAGCGGCGCCACATGGAGATCGACCTGCCGGTCGCCGCCGATCTTGGGCGTGCCGAGATCGACCTTGTATTCGTTGACCGGCGAGCCTTTCGCCCTCACCTGATCGACCAGCGCCAGCAGTGGGCTGCCAAACGGGATCAGCTCTTTAAGCAGTTGCCGCTGCAGCAGATGGATGGAGGTCTCGAAGAAAGATTCCGCTGCGATATTCGCGTCGACAATCTTGCCGTCCGGCCCGACCAGCACCACCGGATTCGGCAGCGCATTGAGGATGGCTTCGCCGTCACTCGGCAACCGGGCGCGCTGTTCGGCCGCAGCGTTCATGCCACAGCTCTCCACTCGAAATCCTCGAATGCATCGACGAGCGATCGTCTGACATCGGCAGGCTGCTCCGATGTCAGTACGGCTTGACGCCAGCGCGTCAGGATCTCGAGCGACACGCCCGCTGCGCTCGCGGCGACGTTGAGCGCCCAGCCAAGATGTTTGCGAGCGTGGCGAAGTCCGACGCGCAGGCCGTAGTGGGCCAGTACTCCCTCATAAAGCGAGAGAAGAAGGCCGAGCTGGCACTGCAGCGACGGCGCGTCGTCCAGCGTGCCGTGCATCAAGCGGCGTCCGATCTGTCCCGGCAGCCAGGGTTGTCCCTGCGCACCTCGGCCGATCATCACCGCATCAGCACCCGATCGCGCCAGCGCCGCCTGCGCATGCTCGAATGACAGGATGTCGCCGTTGACCACGAGCGGGATCGAAATGGCGTCCTTCACCGCGCGAACTGCGCTCCAATCCGCCTGCCCCTTGTAGAACTGGCAACGCGTGCGCCCGTGCACAGTGATCAGGCTGACGCCAGCAGTTTCGGCGCGCCGAGCGAGCTCAGGCGCATTGATCGAGCTGTGGTCCCAGCCTAGCCGCATCTTCAGCGTCACTGGCACCGAGACGGCGCCGACCGTGGCCTCGATCAGCCGCAACGCATGATCGAGGTCGCGCATCAAGGCTGACCCTGCTTCGCCGTTCGTGACGTGCCGGGCGGGACAACCCATGTTGATGTCGATGATATCAGCGCCGGCGCTCTCCGCGATCCGCGCGCCCTCGGCCATCCAGTGCGTCTCGCATCCCGCGAGTTGCACAACATGGGGTCCGATGCCGGACGCTTCGCATCTCAGTCGCGCGACCGGGCGGCCCTTCGCGAGATCGTCGCTCGCGGTCATCTCGGAGACGACGAGCCCTGCCCCGAGTTCGGATGCGACCTTCCGAAACGGCGCGTCGGTCACGCCGGACATCGGCGCAAGCACGATCGGCACGCCCACGGCAACGCCACCGATGGCCAAAGGCTTCAAATGTGCCGGACTGGTCGCCATTCTCGATCGTGTCTCGGGCCAGCCACGCCATTGTGGCCGCTTCGCGCAAAAAATAGGCAGGAACCTATGTTGCCTACACATTAGCCAATTTTTTCGTCGATGCAAGTGCAGCGCACAAAACTTATCGACCTGCCCACAGCTCTGCAGAATCATGCTTTTCCTGCGCCACATCATGGTAATGGGCAGGGCGCCATCGCCTCCGGTGGTTGAACCGAACAGCCATTTTGCCCGTCGCAAGAACTGCATGACCCGTACAGCCGCCATCATTGTCGCCGCCGGCCGCGGACTTCGCGCCGGCCCCGGAGGCCCCAAGCAATTCCGTTCACTTGGCGGGCGATCAGTGATCGCGCGGGCGCTCGACGCGTTCTGCGCACACCCGGACGTCGGCTGGGTCCAGCCAGTCTGTCACGCGGATGATAGCGGACCGTTCGCGGCGGCCACGCAGGGCCTGAGCCACCTGCCCCCTGTCCCCGGCGGCACAAGCCGTCAGGCGTCCGTTCTTGCAGGGCTGAAGGCGCTGGCGGACGTCGCGCCCGACATTGTGCTGATTCACGATGCTGCGCGGCCGTTCGTGTCAGGCGCGGTGATCACGCGCGCGATTGCAGCGGCGGCGCAGACTGGCGCCGCCATCCCGACGGTTGCGGTTGCCGACACCATCAAGCAGGTGGATGCCTCCGGCCATGTCGTCGGCACGCCACCGCGCGCAGACCTCCGCATCGCGCAGACACCTCAGTCGTTTGTTTTTGACAAGATCCTGGCCGCGCACGAACGTGCTGCGCGCGAGGGGCGCGACGATTTCACCGATGATGCAGCGCTTGCCGAATGGGCGGGACTGACAGTCGCGACGTTTGAAGGCGATCATCTGAACATGAAACTGACCACTCCTGAGGACTTTGCACGCGAGGAGGCCCGCCTCGGCGCTGCCCTTGGCGACATCCGGACCGGCACCGGCTACGACGTCCATGCCTTCGGCGACGGCGACCATTTGATGATCTGCGGCGTCCGCGTGCCGCATACGCGTGGCTTCCTGGCCCACTCCGACGGCGACGTCGGCTTGCATGCGCTGGTGGATGCGATCCTCGGCGCACTGGCTGACGGTGATATCGGCGCGCACTTCCCGCCGAGCGATCCGAAATGGAAGGGCGCCTCGTCCGATCGCTTCCTGGAAGATGCGGTACGGCGCGTCCGCGCACGCGGTGGCCGCGTCGCCAGTCTCGAAGTGACGCTGATCTGCGAGCGCCCCAAAATCGGCCCCCTGCGCGATGCTATGCGCGCACGCATCGCGGAGATTGCGGACGTACCCGTATCCCGTGTATCTGTAAAGGCAACCACCAGCGAACGCCTCGGCTTCACCGGCCGTGAGGAAGGCATGGCGGCGACGGCAAGTGCGACCATTCGGCTGCCGTGGGACTAGTGTCCCAGTTCTAACGTTCGCATTGCTTTGCGGCAACCTCGGTTGCGAACGTTAGAACCGGGACACTAGCTAACTCATAACTGTAGTGCGGGTTTCGAATTTGAAATTCCTGGGACGAGTTCGCCGCGACGTTGGCAGGAATTTCAAATTCCCCGCACTACTAACGCTTAATCCGGAGCCTGCGACGTGAGCGCCAGTGAAATTCGTGCCATGGCCCGCGCGCTGCTTGACCTCTGCAAGATGAAGAAGCTGACGATCGCGACCGCGGAGTCGTGCACCGGCGGCCTCGTCTGTGCATCGCTTGTGGATATTCCCGGTTCGTCAGCGGTCGTCACCACCGGGTTCATCACCTACTCGAACGAGGCAAAGCACGAGCTGCTCGGCGTCAGCAGCCAGACACTGGAGAATTTCGGTGCGGTCAGCCGCGAGGCTGCAGTGAGCATGGCAAATGGTGCGTTGAAGAAGGCGAAGTCCGGTCTGTCCGTTGCGGTTACCGGCATCGCCGGACCCGGCGGGGCCACGCCGGGCAAGCCTGTCGGCCTCGTCCATCTCGCCGTCGCCTCGCGCGACGGCCGCGTCGTCACGCGTGAAAAGCGGTTCGGAGCGATCGGGCGCACAGCGGTGCGCATGCGTTCGGTGGTCGAGGCGCTGAAGATGTTGACGGAGCTTGCGCGCGGACCAGCAAAGGTCGTCAAGCTCAAGCGGCCGGCGCCGGGCGCGGGTAGATCGCGTCCGCGCGCTTCTCGAACGCTTCGGCAAAGCGGTGGAACGCGGCGTCGAACATCGCGCCCATAAGCAGCGCCAGCATTCGGCTGCGGAATTCGTAGGCGATGAAGAAAACGACATCGCATGCATCGTCGCCGCGCGGTTCGAATGACCAGCGATTTTCCATGCTGCTGAACGGCCCGCGAAGATACTCCACCAGGATCTTCATGTTCGGACGGTCCAGTGTGACGCGGCTGGTGAAGGTTTCCCTGATCAATTTGAACGACACAGTCATGTCGGCAATGATCGTCTCTGTGCCGTCCGGAGCCGCGGTCCGTTGGCGCACCTTCAGCGCATGGCACATCGGCACGAATTCAGGGTAGCGCTCGACGTCGGCGACGAGATCGAACATTCTCTCGGCCGAGTGATTGGCGCGGCGCTTGTTGGTAAATCGAGGCATTGCAGGCAGGACGACTCAAACGGTGCTGCGCCCCATCTAGACACCCCTCGGTCGCGGCGCAACGCCCCCTGCCTGTCATCGCCGCCGCATCGCTCTTCATGGTTGTAGGCCCGACGCGGATCCGTTGCGGGCATCAGCAATCAGCGGGCCTCTTGGAAGTTCCCGGCGCCTTCAGCGGCCGAAATGGACCCGCCGGTCACGAACCATATCGCTTGGTATTTCAGCGCGCTGCGGCCGCCCTCGCCGCCTGAAGCCTCGCAAAATCCTCACCTGCATGATGCGACGAGCGGGTCAGCGGGCTTGCGGAGACCATCAGGAAGCCCTTGGTGTAGGCAACCTTCTCGAACGCGCTGAACTCGTCAGGGGGAATGTAGCGCGCGACCGCGTGATGCTTGCGCGTCGGCTGCAGGTACTGGCCGATGGTGATGAAGTCCACATCCGCCGAACGCAGATCATCCATCACCTGCAACACTTCGTGCCGTTCCTCGCCGAGCCCGACCATGATGCCGGACTTGGTGAAGATGGTGGGATCGATCTCCTTCACCCGCTGTAGCAGGCGGATCGAATGGAAGTAGCGTGCGCCAGGTCGCACCGAAAGATAGCGCGACGGAACCGTTTCGAGATTGTGGTTGAAGACGTCGGGTTTGGCGGCAACGACCACCTCCAACGCACCATCCTTGCGCAGGAAGTCGGGCGTCAGAATCTCGATCGTGGTCGACGAGCACTTTTCGCGGATGGCGCGAACGGTTTGGGCAAAGTGTTGAGCGCCGCCGTCAGCGAGATCGTCGCGATCGACCGAGGTAATGACGACGTGCGCGAGGCCGAGTTTCGCCACCGCGTCGGCAATGCGCTCCGGCTCGGCTGCCTCCAGCGCATCAGGCATGCCGGTCTTCACATTGCAGAATGAGCAGGCGCGCGTGCAGGTGTCCCCCATGATCATGAAGGTCGCATGCTTCTTGTCCCAGCACTCGCCGATGTTCGGGCAGCCGGCTTCCTCGCAAACGGTGACAAGCCCGTTATCGCGAACGATCTTGCGGGTATCGGCGTAGCCGCGTGTATTCGGGGCGCGCACACGGATCCAGTCCGGCTTTGCCGGCGACGGCATATCCGGCCGATGCGCCTTCTCCGGATGCCGGGGGCGCAGGGGCTTTGCGGAAACTGTGTCGATGACGACAACCATGAGCCGATCCGTCCGTGTTACAGATACCTAATCCGTCCTCTGCCGCACCGCAACCGGTTGGTTTCGCTCCGCCTTTAGATTTGACCGATGCTTCAACAGAACGTCACGCCAAAACTCGGCAAACGCCTCACGAAGGCGTTCTTCAACCGCAGCGTCCACCGCGTCGCGCCCGACCTGATCGGCGCAACATTGCTGTTTGGCGGTGTTGGTGGGACCATCGTCGAGGTGGAGGCCTATCATCACACCGATCCCGCCGCGCATTCCTACAATGGTCCCACTCCGCGCAACCGCGTGATGTTCGGCCCGCCCGGCTTCGCCTATGTCTATCGCTCCTACGGCATCCACTGGTGTCTCAACTTCGTCTGCGAGCAAGAAGGCTCGGCGAGCGCCGTGCTCATCCGCGCGCTGGAACCGACCTATGGCATTCCCGCCATGCGGCGGCGGCGCGGCATGCCGGACGAGCAATCGTTGTGCTCAGGGCCCGGCAAGCTCTGTCAGGCGCTCGGCGTCACCGACATGCACAACGCGCTGCCGCTGGATGTCCTGCCGTTCGCGCTGCATGCCGCGACGTCGAAGCCGGAGGTGATGATCGACGTGCGGATCGGCATCACTAAGGCAGCCGACCTGCCCTGGCGTTTTGGTCTCAAGGGCTCGCGGTTTGTCAGCAAGCGTTTTCCCCGCGCCTAGGGGAAAAACGGCCCTCGAGCAAAAAGACGTCAAGCTGCGCTTCTCAGCCGCTCCAGCGCTTCCAGGATCTTCGTACGGCGGGCCTCTGCTTCCTCGCGCCGTTCGCGTTGCTCCTCGACCACCTCTTCCGGCGCGCGGGCCATGAAATCGGCGTTGCCGAGCTTCGCGTCGACACGCTTGATGTCGGCTTCGGCCTTGGCGACCTCTTTCTCCAGCCGCGATTTCTCGGCTGCGAGATCGATGACACCCTTCAGCGGCAGCGCTGCGACCTCGCCGCGGACCAGCAATTGTACTGCGCCCTGCGGCATACCGGATGCGGACGAAATCTCCGACACTCGGGCCAGACGCTTGATGACGTCGGTCCAGCGTTGCGCGCGCGCCTCGGTTTCGGCGGATGGCGTCACCAGCACAAGCGGAACCAGCGTTGCAGGAGCAATATTCATCTCCGAACGCAGCGAGCGTACGGCAGTGACGAGATCAACCACCCAGCCGATTTCGCCTTCGGCGGCCTCGTCGTCCAGCGCCGCAAGCGAGGGCCACTCCGTCAGGGTGAGCAGCACACCACGCTTTCCAGCCGCCGTGACGTCCCAAAGCTCCTCGGTGATGAACGGCATGAAGGGATGCAGCAGCTTCAGGATCTCGTCGCGCGCCCAGGCGACCATCGCGCGGGTCTCGGCCTTTGCAGCGCCATCCGGTCCGCTCAGCACGGGCTTGGCAAGCTCGAGATACCAGTCGCAGTAGACATTCCAGATAAAACGATAAACGGCGCTTGCGGCCTCGTTGAAACGGTAGCCTTCGATCGCCTCGGTCACCTCGCGCGCTGCACGTGACGTCTCGTGCGCGATCCAGCGGTTCAGGGTTTCCTTCGCACCCTTCGGGTCAAAATCGGTCGGCAACGCGCAAGCGTTCATTTCTGCGAAGCGCGCTGCATTCCAGAGCTTGGTGGCGAAGTTGCGGTAACCTTCGATGCGCTGGCGCGACGGCTTCACATCCCGTCCGGGGGTTGCGAGCGAGGCCATGGTGAAGCGCAGCGCATCCGCGCCGAAGTCGTCAATCAGTTCCAGCGGATCGACGACGTTACCCTTCGACTTCGACATCTTGGCGCCCTTCTCGTCGCGCACGATGCCGTGGATGTAGATGTCCTTGAAGGGCACCTCCTTCATGAACTGAAGGCCCATCATCATCATGCGGGCGACCCAGAAAAAGATGATGTCGAAGCCTGTGACCAGCGTATTGGTCGGGTAGTAGCGCTTCACCTCCGGCGTGTCGTCCGGCCAGCCGAGCGTCGAGAACGGCCAAAGCGCCGACGAGAACCAGGTGTCGAGGACGTCTTCATCGCGGGTGATGAAGCCTTCGCGCTTGGCCGGATCGAGCGCCATTTCGCGCCCCTGTTCCGGAGTGATGACCTCCTGCTCGACGTAGTAGCCGAGCGCCATGCCGACGGCCTCTTCCTCCGTCTCGGCGACGAACACCCTGTCGTCCGGTCCGTACCAGGCCGGGATCTGATGCCCCCACCAGAGCTGGCGCGAGATACACCAGGGCTGGATGTTCTCCATCCAGTCGAAATAGGTCTTTTCATAATTCTTCGGCACGAACCGGGTCGAACCGTTCTGCACTGCCGTGATGGCGGGACGGGCGAGCGTCTTCGCGTCCACATACCACTGGTCGGTCAGCAGCGGTTCGATCACGACGCCGGAGCGGTCGCCATGTGGCACCATGTGCACATGCGGTTCGATCTTGTCGACGAGGCCGAGCGCTTCCAGGTCGGCGACGATGCGCTTGCGCGCGGCATAGCGATCCAGCCCGCGATACTGTGGCGGGCAGTTCTCGTTGAGCTCGGCCGCTGGCGTGAACAGGTTGATCAGGCCGCCGTTGAGCTGCTTCTTGAAGTAGTCCCTTTCGCGATGGCGTTGCCAGACTTCGAAATCGTTGAAGTCGTGCGCGGCGGTGATTTTCACCGCACCGGAGCCCTTCTCGGGATCCGGATACTCGTCCGCAATCACGGGGATCAGACGTTCAGCAAGCGGCAGCCGGACGAGCTTGCCGACGAGATGCTTGTAGCGTTCATCGTCCGGATGCACGGCGACTGCGCCGTCGCCGAGCATGGTCTCGGGACGGGTCGTGGCGATGCAGAGATATTGCGACGGATCGTCGGCAAGCGGATAGCGGAAGTGCCACATATGGCCCTTCACCTCGGTCTGCTGCACCTCAAGGTCGGAGATCGCGGTCAGCAGCGCAGGGTCCCAGTTGACCAGCCGCTTGTCCTTGTAGATCAGGTCTGCGCGGTAGAGTTCGACGAACACCTTCAAGACTGCGCGCGACAGTCCCTCGTCCATGGTGAAGCGCTCGCGCGACCAGTCGCAGGACGCGCCGAGCCGCTTGAGCTGATTGACGATGGTGCCGCCGCTTTCGGCCTTCCACTGCCACACGCGATCCAGAAACTTTTCACGACCCATGGCGCGGCGGCCGGGCTCCTGCCGCTCCATGAGTTGCCGTTCGACCACCATCTGGGTGGCAATGCCGGCATGATCAGTACCCGGCTGCCAGAGCACATCGCGACCGCGCATGCGCTCGAACCGGCAGAGGATGTCCTGCAGCGTATTGTTGAGCGCGTGGCCCATATGCAGGGAACCGGTGACGTTCGGAGGCGGAATCACGATTGTGAACGGCTTGGCGTCGCGCACGCCGGCGCGGCCGGCACGGAAGGCGCCGGCCTCTTCCCAAAGTCGTGACATGCGGCCTTCGATATCCGCGGGCTGGTAGTTTTTTTCGATCATATCCAGAACAAAAATGTGTCGGGGCGCGGCCTAAAAAGCCCCGCCCGGGTGCCAAGTCAACATATTCACGGTCAACAGCGGGTCAAATGCCCGCCAGCTTGCCGGGGCCGGCGCCGCGGCCGGATCAACGTCCGCGTGAAACCCGTTCGATTTCGGCACGAACGATCTTCTCAACGAGGCTGGGAAGATTGTCGTCCAGCCAGGCCTTGAGCATCGGCCGCAGCATCTCTTTCACGAGATCTTCCAGCGTGCGTGCATTGTTGCTCAAAACGGTCTGCGCCAGGGCATTGAAGGCCGAATCGACTGCGGTCACCGTGGATTGCGACATCAGCGGACGCGAGGCGGCTGTAACTTCATCAGCGATTCTTTCCCTCACCCGCTCTTCAACACCGCGCACTGGCGGTTTCGCCGGCTCGGACGCCTCGGCAAACTCGACATCGTTCGGCGGCTCAATGGTCCGAAATGATGGCTTCGGTTGAGCAACCGCCATTTGCTCCGTCAGTTCTAAAACGTCGTCAGCGGGCGGCGCGGCAGCGGCGCGGACCTCCTTGGTGGTGGTCTCCGCATCGAGGCCGGCGAGCATCGCGTCGATCTCGTCCTGGCTGTTTTTCGCTGTCGGAGCAGGTGCGGGCTTCACTTGGGCTATCTTTGGTGACGGCTCCGGGCGAGGAGCCGGCGTTGCAACGACGGGTCTTGGTGGTGGCTTTGCCGGTTCGGTCGGAGCCACCTGTGCGCGTGGCGGACCCGACGGCGCCCCCGCCTCGGGCTTCGCTTCATCGTCGGCGATGATGCGCCTGATGGACGCAAGAATTTCCTCCATCGAGGGTTCCTGCGCTTTCGCCGGTTGCGTCATGCGGAGATCCACTTCATCGACGCCATCCACAACTGCCACTGACCACGCTTCCGGCACCTTGGTGCAGGACTTTTGATGCAAACCAGATCGGTGGCACTAGCGCCTCGCGAGTCGAAAACCGAATCGCGTCGATGCCGGTAAAAACGCTAGCTCACGCGAACAATCGAATGCAAGCAGTGGACGAGTGCACGCCACTATCGCCCGCGACAACGGCGAACGATTGACGAAGTTCAATCAGCGCCCGTCCGGAGTGCGGACGCCGCCCCAGGCGTCGCGAACCTGATGGTAATGGACGGTTGGATCGTAGACGGACGTCGCGAGCCCGAGCACCGATGGCGACAGCGTGCCGACGGCCGCCAGCAGCGAATAAGAGGCAACGACCCGGTCGCGCTGCGCTGTGACGAGGCTGACACGTGCATTGACCAGCGCCTGTTGCGCGTTGAGGACGTCGAGCGTGGTGCGCTGGCCAACGCGAGCTTCCTCGCGAACGCCGTTGAGGGCGGTCTCCGATGCAGTGACCTGTGCCTGGGCGGAGGCGATCTGCGACTTCGCAGCCTGCAGTTCCCCCCATGATTGGGCCACGGTGGCGCGGGCCTGGTCGCGCACCTGCTCGAGCACCAGCCGTTGCTGTGCGAGCGTCTCCTTGTTTTGGCGGATCAGCGAATATTCTGCGCCGCCTTGATAGATCGGCACCGAGACCTGCGCTCCGACAGAGGCGCTGAATGTCTTCAGGATAACGAGCGTGCTTTCGTAAGACTGCTGCACCGAGGCCACCAGATTGACCGTCGGAAACAGAGCGCCCTCGGCGACCTTGACGTTCAGAAAGCTTACGTCGATCCCGTACATCGCCGCGGTGACGTTCGGGTTGCGGATCAGGCCCTGTTCGATCGCACCTGGCAGCGTCGGCGGGAGGAACCGGTCCACCGGCGCGCCCGGCGCGAGTGCAGTTGGATCGTTGCCGATGATGCGGCGGAAGTTCGCGCGCGTCGTCGTCAGGTTCGATTCCGCGACAAGAAGCTGCGACCGCCCGGCTGCGAGTTGCGCCTCGGACTGCGCCACGTCGGTGCGCGTGACCTCGCCGACACTAAAGCGATCGCGTACCTGCTTGAGTGTCTGTTCAAGAACGCGGGTGTTGCTGCGCTGAACTTCGACAATCGCTGCGTCGCGCAGATAGTCCATATAGATGGTCGCCGCCGCGAGCAGCACGGTCTGTTCCAGCACACGAAGGCCTTCGCGTGCTGCCGAAACCTGGCTTTCCGCCGCACGTGTTCGATTCGCCGTCTGGTAGCCGTTGAAGACCGGTTGCGTGACGGTCGCGCCGACGCTGCGCGGCACGTTCCAACCGCGGTTGCCCGCGTAAGTTGTTAGTTGCTGCCCAAAGCCGCGCTGCACGGACAGTGCGTCAGTATACTGTTCAGCGACGCTGGCCTCGACGGACACGCGCGGGCGATACCCTGAGAGCGCCTGCGGAACCGTCTCGTCGGTCGCGCGGACGGAGGCGCGCTGAGCATTCAGTTGCGGATTGTTCTGGTAGGCACGGGCGAGCGCGGCATTGATGGTATCGGCGCGGCTCACATCGACGAATCCAAAAGCGAACGCCAGCGCGGCGACCCCCGCGATCGCTTTCCGACCGTCGAACAAAGCCATTCTTTTCACTCCGCCGGACGGCCCGCAGGTCATGTCGTTGACACGGGTGCCGTCCAACGCCCCGACTCATGAGCCCAAGCGCGGAATAACCATAGGCATCACATTCGTGACGGGAAACCCCTCGGCGGGCCGTGCAGCGCGAAACTGGCCGGATGGGGCAAAGAAGCCACACTTTTGGGCTGGAGCAGGTTCGCCCAAAGTCGGATGATGTAACCGCATCATACTCCAATCACGCGAAGATCGCCCAATGGCCCACACGCGAGATTTGGGGGTGACGCAACCAGCGATATAGCGACGGTTCCATGATGCCGCTGGGGCGATAAGGATCGACCAGTCAGCGCCGCCACGAGAACGATCGCGAACGCGCAAGGTGCGGCTTGGTCGCCTCGACCAGCTGGAACCGGGCGGCTTCATGCTTGCGATAAAGCTCGAACCAGCGGTCCTCGGCGCAACGAACGTCATCGCTTTGCGCGTGCCACGGCAGGGGGTTGCCCTGATCGTCAAGCGGTTCAAGCGCATCGAGGCGCTCGAACTCGAGTGTTTCCGCATAAGTGAGGCCGACACGCACCCGGTTGCCGAAGGCGTCGAGTGCATAGACCTGGTAGGGATGGTTATCGTTCGTCATGGGCCCGCATTAACGCGGGGCCACGCAAGCCTCTGTGCGGCGGGTCACATATCGACAGCGCCTCAGAGCGCCGGAAAATCCTCGTAGCCCTCCGGCAGGTCCCGCGGCGGCTCATCCGCAGGAACAGATGCGGGGCCAGGGACCGCATTGTGGTTCGGCCAGAACCCGACCGAGCTGTGGGTCTCTTTCTTGATCTCGCTGGTGATCAGACGGCCGTCTCGAAGCTCGCCGAGATAGTTGCCGTTCTCGCCGAAGACGTTCTCTTTCCGAAACTCACCGACGTGGCGGCCGTCGTGGGCGAACAGACCGCCCTCCTCGATCCAGCCGAAATACTTGCCGCCCCAGGTCCTGACCACGTCCATTGCCGTCTCCGCTAAAATCACGCGCAACGCATGCCGGAGCATGCTTCGTTTCGCAACATCACGAGCGAATAGGTGGAATGCCGGCTCGTGGCCGCGCGGCCGTCGTTGACTTGGGTCAACACAGGCTCCAGCCGATCCGGGCAAAGTCCCTTTCAAATCGAGAGGGAGCCCATGAATCAGATAGCCGATGACTTGGTTCAGGAGTGCATGCAGGCGGCGCGAGACGGCGCCGAGTTCGGTGCGATCTGGGATTCGATCCTGAGGGGGCACAGCCTGGTCGCTGGTCCTCCCATTCAAACCTTCGAGGAAGGATTGCACCACCTCGATATCCGTCTCCGCAATGGCTATTGGCTGCGATACTGCGCACGTTCGCACGATTTCTCACTACGCCGCGCAATGTTGCACCGGGCGTTCTGACGCCTGGGCAAGGTCAAGCCATAAGTGGAAGGCAACCAAGAACTGCAAGTTTTTTGGTTGGATCGACGACAAAAGCTTGTCCTGAGGTCGCTCGGCGCTGCCTCAACCCTCAGACATGGCGCGTCACGACCTTACTCAGTTCACGCAGCCACAGCACAGAACTCGCGACAATAACGCAGAACAGCCAGTCCATCGGACTGAGGCTCACGGTTGAGAACGCGACCTGCAAGAAGGGCACGTAGATGACGCAGGCGTGCAGCAAGAGCGAAAGTCCGACCGCGGCCCAAAGCCAGACGTTTCTGAATAGGCCGAAAAACGCGCTTCGTTCGTCGGAGCGCGCATTGAAGGCGTTGAACAGCTGAAACAGCACGAGCGTCGTGAAGGCCATGGTCCGTCCGTAGGCGACGGTGGCTGAGCCTTCAATCAGGCCGCCTGGCAGCGAGGCGTCCAGCACGAGCAGCGTGCCCGTCGCCATGACTGCGCCGACAAAGAAGATACCGGCCCACATGCGCCGCGTGATCACGCCCTCGCCGCGCGGGCGTGGTGGCTGCTCCATCAGGCCCGGATCTGCGGGATCCACACCGATCGCGAGCGCAGGCGCGCCGTCCGTTACCAGGTTGATCCACAATATCTGCGTCGCCAGAAGCGGCAACACCAGGTCGCCGCCAGCAGCAGCGGACAGCCCGAGCATGTCGGCAAGAAGCACACCGAAGAACATCGTCATGACCTCGCCGATATTCGACGACAGCAGGTAGCGCAGAAACTTCCTGATGTTGAAGAAGATCGCCCGCCCCTCCTCGACCGCGGCGACGATCGTGCCGAAGTTGTCGTCCGCAAGAACCATGTCGGCGGCTTCCTTGGAGACGTCTGTTCCGGTGATGCCCATCGCCACGCCGATGTCGGCGGCTTTCAGCGCCGGCGCATCGTTGACGCCGTCGCCCGTCATCGCAACCGTGGCCCCCGCGTGCTGCAGTGCCGCCACGATGCGCAGCTTGTGCTCGGGCTTGACCCGTGCATAGACCGAGACGTCGCAGACCGCCCGATCAAGCTCTTCATCCGACATGCGCTCGAGCGCGGCGCCGCTTACGACGCGCTGGTCATTTGCGATGCCGAGTTGGGTAGCAATGATGACGGCCGTCTTGGGGTGATCCCCGGTTATCATGATCGAGCGGATCCCCGCTCGTCTCGCGCGCGACACCGCATCACGCGCTTCTTGACGCGGCGGATCGATCATCCCGATCAGCCCGATGAAAACGAGGTCCTGCTCGGCCTCATGGTCGACTGCGCCACATTCCGGCGGCAGTGATCGAAACGCAACGCCAAGCGTTCGAAGCGCCTCGGTCGCCAGCGCGTCATTACTCGCCACAATATCAGCCCGACGGGTGTCGGTCAGGGGGACCGCTTCTCTTCCGATGAGCTCGTGAGAACAGTGTGCGAGGAGAATATCCGGTGCACCTTTCGTCAGGAGGATCAGGCGGTCGTTTCGCATCGCGTCTTTATGGACCGTGCTCATCAGTTTGCGTTCAGACGAAAACGGCACTTCGCCGATCCGCTCAAAGCGGGCGTCGAGTGTTTCTGCGGACAGGCCGAGCTTGCGCGCGGCGACGATCAAGGCCCCTTCCGTCGGATCGCCCTGGACGATCCAGGATCCGTCGCGTTCCTGTAATAAGGCATTGTTGGCGCGCTCGGCTGCCGTGAGCGCACGGGCGACCTCACACTGCAAGGAATTGCCGACCGATCGGTCGCCGATGAAATCAACGTTTCCTTCCGGTGCGTAGCCCGTGCCGGACAGATCCGCACAGCCACTCGCCGTTACCACGCGCTTCACCGTCATTTCATTCCGGGTCAGCGTACCTGTCTTGTCGGAGGCGATGACGGTCGCCGAGCCGAGCGTCTCCACGGCGGCAAGGCGACGAATGATGGCATTCCTTCCTGCCATGCGTTGCACCCCGAGAGAGAGAACGGCGGTGACGACTGCCGGTAGTCCCTCCGGGACGGCTGCGACTGCCAGCGCGACACCGAAAATCATGACGTCGAAGATCTCGGAATAGCTGTGGACGTCGCCGACAAGGAAGATAGTGCCGATCATCACAACGGTGATGATGACGACCGTGACCGCAAGCACCTTGCCCACACGGTCAAGCTCCTTCTGCAAGGGCGTGACCTCGTCCGGCGCCTTCTCCAGCATGTCGGCGATCCGGCCCATCTGGGTTTGCATTCCGGTTGCCGTGACGACGGCGCGGCCGTGCCCGTAAGCGGCCGTGGTCCCGCTGAAGACCATGTCGTGCCAATCGCCGAGTTCCGCCTTGTTGGCGACGGGAATGACATCTTTTGAAACTGGCACGCTCTCACCGGTGAGCGCCGCTTCAGCCGTCTGCAGCGCGGTGGCCTGGATCAGTCGTGCATCGGCGGGAATGGTGTCACCCTCCTCTATGAGGATGATGTCGCCAGGCACAGCCTCGGCTGCCGGAATGTCCTGCCCTGCGCCGTCGCGGATCACTTTTGCGCGGGCGGCCGATATTTCCCGCAAGGCAGCAGCGGCGCGTTCCGCGCGCGCTTCCTGGATGTAGCCCATGAACGCGTTGAGGATGACGATGGCCATGATCGCGATGGCCTCATAAGGCAGTGTCGCGTTGTCCTCGTAGAGCCAGAGACCGGCCGAGATCGCTGCCGCTGCGATCAGCAGCACCACCAGAATTGAGGCGAATTGATCTAAAAACTTGCGCCATGCCGGGCGCGGAGGTTCGCCAATGAGTTCGTTCCTGCCATAGCGCGCCAGGCGGCGTGCCGCCTCAACCTGACTGAGGCCTGCATCGGCATTCGTATCGAGTGCTGCCAGGACCTCCTCGGCTGTTTGACTGTGCGGTTCGTTCATGATGGCCTCCGCGGACTTGCGCGCATATCGACGAGAGACGCGTTGCTGCCGTTGCGACCGCTCGCGACATCGGCGCCGGGCAAACGGCGCCCGCTCGTCGCGCTCATAGCAGCATCGCTTTCATGATCGGGCCTCCGTTCAGCACACCTGTGCCCTCAAAGCGAACTCCTTGACTTCGATCAAACGCGCCCAATTCGCCCTGCGCAATTGTTTTGAAGTTCAGGCGACGCACGCACTCTCTATTGGAAATCGCGTGCCAACGACCTGCGAGGCAAATCCGTTTCTCATTCTGCGACAAGAAATCGATCGCTTTTTCGATGGTTTCTTCACCACATTTAGTGGTCGGGCCGATAACGGATTCCGCGGCTTGACGTCAGGTGTCGCGGCGTGCCGAAGATGGCTGGCGCATTGGTATTCAACTTTGGATAACGTGCCATGAAAGCATCCCATGTCATGAGAACATCGGTTGCGACCGTGACTCCGGACACGCGCCTGATAGATGCGGCACGACTTCTGCTGGAGACCAACCAACGTGCGTTGCCGGTCGTCGACCGAGACGGCCAACTTGTGGGGATCATCTCCGAAGGAGATTTCCTGAATCGTGCGGAACTGGACATCGAGCCACGGCGAAGCTGGCTCGATGGGCTCCTGCAAAAGGCGAGCGCTCAAGTCGCGCACAATCGTTCGTTGTTTGTCGGGCGCGTTATGACGCCCGCGCCAATCTGCGTGGACCCGGACGCCCCCTTGGATGACGTCGTCGCCTTGATGGATATTCACGGCGTCGCGCAGATCCCGGTCACAGAAGCGGGATCGCTTCTCGGGCTGATCAGTCGCGTTGAGCTGATTGCCGCCGTCGAACGAAGGCTTCGGATGGCCGAGGACAGCACGTCAACGACGCCGGGACCGGCATAACAGGAAAGATCATGAGCGTTGACGGCGCTCACTGGATCGGCATCACGGACCAGCCATGCAGGATGAGATTGAAGCGTTTCTCGGCAGGACATTGAACGCGGACGCGCAGGCCAAGCGCATAGAGACGCACTCGGCCGTCGTCTTTTTGAGCGGCGATCGGGCACTCAAGATCAAGCGGGCGATCAAGCTGCCCTTTCTCGATTTTTCCACGCTGGAACAGCGAAAGGCTGCTTGCGAGGCGGAGCTCGCCGTGAACAAGCCATTCGCTCCGACCATCTATCGACGAGTCATTCCTATTACGCGTGAGGGGGATGGCACTCTCAAGATCGACGGCGCCGGGCAACCGGTGGAGTGGGCGCTCGACATGGCCCGCTTCGACGAAACAGCGACGCTGGACAGATTTGCAGAACGCGATGCTATCGACGCGGCGATGGCCACCGCGGTCGCTGACGCGATTGCCAATTCCCATGCGAAGGCAGCGGTCTCGCGAACTTCAGCCTGGGTGGAATCGATTCCGGCGATCATCCAGCAGAACGCTGACGCGTTTCGCACGATAAGTGCGTTCGCTCCCGCTGAAAGCGACAGGCTCGAGCGTCTCAGCAGGTCGGCCTACGTGAAGCTTTCCGCTCTGCTCGCCCGGCGAAACACGGAGGGATTTGTCCGCCGCTGCCACGGTGATCTGCACCTTGCCAACGTTGTGTTGATCGACGGCAAACCGGTTCTGTTCGATGCTATCGAGTTCGACGAGAACCTGGCCACGATCGACGTGATGCATGACCTCGCCTTCACGTTGATGGACCTCATCCGCTACGGCTGCGACGATGCCGCAAACACAGTTCTAAATCGCTACCTCGAAGATACCGCGCCGGACAATCTCGAGGCGCTGGCCCTGCTCCCGCTGTTCGTTTCCTTGCGCGCGGCCGTGCGCGCAAACATTTTCCTCTACCGTTCGGCGCAACAGGGATCGGATCAATCGGCGCTGGATCTCGCGAGGTCCTATTTCACGCTTGCGCAGTCGGCTCTCGTGCCGCCGCCGGCCTGCGTGATTGCGATCGGCGGCCTATCCGGTACCGGGAAGACCGCGGCGGCACGCTTGCTAGCGCCGCTAATCGGCGCCCTGCCCGGAGCTGTCGTGCTGCGCTCCGACGTACTCCGTAAGCGAATGCTCGGCGCAAACGAACTGGACCGGCTGCCACCATCCGCCTACGAGCCCTCCGTCACTGCCCAGGTCTATGCGCATCTGGTTGCGGAGGCTGGCAGAATTGCCCGGCAAGGACACTCGGTGATTGTCGACGCGGTGTTTGCAAAAGAGGACGAGCGATCGGCCATCGAAGCAGTGTCAACGCAGGCTGCGGCCGACTTTGTCGGGATATTTCTCACCGCTGATCTTGAGGTTCGGCTGCAGCGGATCAGGCGACGCAGCAGCGACGCCTCGGACGCGACAGCCGCTGTCGCAGAGGCCCAGGAACGATATGACCTGGCATCCGTTGGCTGGACCAGCGTCGATGCCGGCGGTACGCCGCAGTCAACCGCGGACTTGTGCGCAGCGCTGCTTCCCAGCACGTCTTTGCGCCGGACAGACGTCCGTGATGGTTGAAGCGTGATTCCGACGGAAATCGCGGACCCATCTCACCGGCGTAGTCGACAGAGAGCACTTCGTATTGCGGACACCAGGCGCAAGTCCGGGCATCGAGAATTGCCCCTTCTCCATGAGCCCCTTCATGCTTGATGTGGCCCAGCTGGATGAGCTCGGGCTCCGCTCAACTTGACGCGGTGCGCTAAGCTTGATGCTTTGGCGCCCGGTAGCGGGTGTCTCGGATGATTTTTCCGTCGTTCATTTCCGTAATGCTGACGAGCAACGTCGGCTGCTGGTCCCAAAGCGTCTCACATTCGGAGACCCAGAGCCCGCCATCCCCGATGATGCTGTTGACTTTGACCAGGCTCTCGCCGGCGGCGAGCAGACCACGCGCTGCAATGTCGGCGCGACCGGTGATGCTGTCCTCGCTCTGCGGGATGCGCACGATGGCGTCATCGAGATAGATCTGCACGGCCTCCTTGTTCCGCCCTCCGAGCAATGCGTCCCAGAACTGCTGCAGGGCGCCGCGGTTGATTTCGCGCTGCATGTCCGCGTCGGAAACGCCGAAGTCACTCATGACTACCTCCTTCGGGCCGCGGCACCTGCTGATGGGCCGCTCGGGCGCCGCTGCCAATAAGGTATGCTCCTCAGACACGGCATAGGAGTGGGCGAATGTAAGGCGCCTGCGGCAAAACTCACATCCCCGGTCTCAAGCTGTCCAACGAGACCAGCATTTCAAGATGGAAGATCCCTACCGTTTAATCGCAGCGACGCTCCCTGCGCGTGATACTGCGCCCGTCGCGCCGTTCAACTGTGGTGGTCACCATGCGGCAGCGCTCCCCAGGGCCAACGGTGATACCGCCTGGACCGATGCCAATAGTCCGGTCGCGGTTGTCCCGCCGGCGATAGTCCCTATCCCTGTCGTAGCGGGAGTCACGGTCGCGTCCGATCTGAACATCGACTTGGGCCATCTTGACGCCTTGGGCTTTGGCCGGAGTGACTAGAGGCGCAGTCGTCAGCACTGCTGCGGTTGCCGCCACGGAAAGAGCGATCTTCATCATGTGGGATTTCCTCCTTGACGCCGGTCCAACTTAGAAAACGCCGTGCCCGAGCCCGTTGTTCCTGCCCAGAACACCAAGATGGAACCCGCGCCGACAATCAACATGTGTCCAAAACTCGGACAAGCTCGCGGTTGAGGATATTGGCCTCACGGCGAAAGGACATCCACGCGAAGCATGCCCGCGACCGCCATCAGCGCGACCAGAGTTCATTCTCTCAACTTGAGATTTCGAGCTGCTTTGCTAGTGTCCGCGGGCCATGACGCTCACACTCATGAATTTGGCACTCACTGTTGTGCCCTTCGTGGTCCTCGGGATAGCCGTCAGGCTATGGATGAAGCGGCGAGGTGTCGATTTATCCGACATTCAGGCGCAGGCCGGACAGAACCGCCGCCGACGCAAGGTATTTCTCTTAGGCTTTTGGCGCGATGAAGGGTAAGGCCGCCTCAGTTGGCGGCCTCATTCATTAGTGATGCAACTTCCACAGCGCGCTCAGCCTGCGTCAGCGCTTCGCCTTCAACCCCAGCTCCACAAGCCGGCGGATGGCTTCTGAGCGCGTGGCGTCATGCGACTTGCGCCTAGTCAAGGCCCAGGAGCCACACTTTGCAGCAGCGGACGCTCTCGTAAAGGATCTGTGGCCCGTCCAAGCACAGACGCCGGAAGGGAAGCGCGCAAAGCTCATGGTCCTCTTTAACTTCGTGCTCGGCCGCGACTGGAAATACAGCGACTATGATAGCGATTGGGACATCCGATTGACCCGTCAACTTCTATTTGAGTTTGCCGGCTGCGATATCGATGAAGTTTTCGAGGTCAAGGACTTTCCTAGTCGCCGCATGATCGCGATGAACCGGAGACCCCAGAGGCAGAAAGCAAGCTTTTCGAGGCAATCGAAGAGTTGGAAGCAAGGGGGGATGAATGTCTCAAGGCCCACAGCATAGCCGCGGATGCTGCAAAGACCGTGCAGAAGCGGCAAAAGCACAACCCAAATGATTTCGATGCTTCTTCCGATTGGCTCCATCGCAAGGTTAGCGTGATGCAGGCTGTCGGCCAGGGTCCAAAGAAGGCCGCAGAGAGCGACTGCTGGGAAAAATTCAGCGAAGCTGCAAACGTGGTCGCGGCGCTGCCTGCTTCGACGGTTGACGAGCTGCGAATGAAAGCGATGACCTGCTTGCGCCTGGATAACAAGAACCGTTCCATAGCGCGGTCGGTCGCCGCCGACTTGGTGACACTGAGCAAGCCGTTCGCATAGGCGGACCAACCGTCACGGCGCCGCGGTCCTGGTGATCGCGGCGTGAACGCGGAACGAATCCATTGTTAACGTCTTTCAGCGATCATCGCGGCGTTCGCGGATTTGTATGCGTACCGCGATCGGAAGTCGCTACCCCGCCGGTTCACCCCGGCGGGTTTTTTTGCCGCGAAGATGGCGGCTCAGCGGTCGTCTCTTTTTTTCAGTTCGGGTTGCTTTGGCTACATACCAAAAGCCAAAAATGGCTCCGACGATCATCAGAAGCCCCATCCCAAACAGCAATATCTCGGACATTTGCTTTTAGCGCCGCCTCAGTTGGCGGTCTCTCTTCCGATCTGTCGGTCGGCCTTGCCGACCTGCTTGGGCGTGTCAGTTTAAATCCTGCAATAATCATAGCCTACTTCTCGATCTTTGGCGCCCCGTCACCACGCCAGATCATTACCGCTACCAGAAGCAAGGCCACGCTAACGACGGCCCATATTGCTACCTCCTCGGCAAGCACTTTGTCTCCTCTGCTTCCTTTGGACCGGTTTCCGCGCCTGGTGATGCTCGGATGATGGCCTGGCCGATGCTGTTCGCCAGCCCGTTGGCGGTTAGCGTACCGTTCATTTTGGAGTGCACAGTTGAACCATCATCTGCATGATGCGTTTGTTGCACAGATATAGCAGCAAACAGGGAGGCAACGAGACATGGACAATCGGGTCATCGCGGGTGTTGCCGCGGCTATCGTTGTTCTTGCGCTGCTTGGTTGGTCTGGTGGCTGGTTCGGGGATGAGACCACCGCACCGACGACGCCACCAACCGGGCAAACGAAGTAAGAGCACGGCGGCCGCCGCATTCCGCGCGCCTTCGCCAAGCCAATGCCGTTTGGCTCTCCAGGCAAGGCCAGGACGCAAGTGGTGCATTGAATTTGAAGGGGGGCGGGAAGATCCCGGAAACGAAGACCGACGCTTGTTTGTCACGGCACGAGGGTAAAGTCGTCGCGCAGCATCGTTTCGGGTTCTTATCGTATGGACCGGGAAACTTTGGTCGCCGCTTTAAAGACGGTCGACCGGCACATAGCACAAATCCAAGCTGAGATAGAGCGCCTCAGACTTGAGATCGACAAATTGGACCGCGCTGGACGCGCCACGGCAGATGTGCGGGTTGTTGTTGATAAACTCGAGGAGGCGCTCGGTCTTTACTTCGAGTATCGCCAGCAACTCAGCGACTAAGACTAAACGCGCCAGGGAGCGCTCAACGCCCCTTTAGCTGCCACTATAGCGTACCGTTTCATTTTGGGCTGTGTAGCTAAACCGTCATCTGCTTGTCGCAGCGTCACTCATTCACGCCGTCGGCTGGACGTGCGGTTTGGATTATCGATCCAAAGATGCTCACGATCGCCGGTGACCCCCTCGGCGACGTCGTCGATCGCCCACAACAGTCGCTCCAGTCGCTCGTACAGGTCTCGCCCCGGATCTTCACCACGGCGCAGGCGCGCGTGGTCATATGCCGGGCGCGAGACAGCGCGGCGAGGTATTCCTCGCTGTCGTGAAGCCTGTGATGGCGGGGCGATCGGGCCATCCCGCTTAGAGAGAACGAATGGAGAACGGAGTCAAGCACACCGCCCCGGGGCGATGATCTGGCGCGGTTCGCCAGCATCTCAGCTATGCGGAATGTGGCCCCCGGCGTAGCCCCAATCGATTTTTCGCTATTTTTGGGCTTTCAGGAGTTCGGCCCAACTCCTTGATATTGCTTGGCTCCCCGGGCCGGATTCGAACCAGCGACCAACCGGTTAACAGCCGGTTGCTCTACCACTGAGCTACCGGGGAACGGCGCGAAGCAGCCTCAGCAATGAGCGCTGCCTATAACAAAGCGTCTCCGTGTTGCAAAGGACGAAATGTCCTTATCAAACGGTGCGCTCAGGTTGGAAGGAAGAAGGAGTGGAGGCCACGACCAGAATTGAACTGGTGTAAACGGTTTTGCAGACCGCTGCGTAACCACTCCGCCACGTGGCCCTAACCGGGCGAGTTGTTACAGGTTGCTATACACTTAAGCAACCTCGCCGCCCTCCACTCGAGCGAAATTCTGAAACTCAAAACTGCGGCCTTTAACCTTATCGGCCGCGCGGAACAGGGCGTCGACCGAAGCGCCGCGCACGTTCAGCAAAATGCAGACGCAGCGCCCGTCATCCATGCCGACTCCAACGTCGTTCGCCCCTGAATGGCGTCCGTTGCCAGCGCATTTATCGAAGCAGCTCTCAAGGCGCCTGGTAGTGAAACGTCCAGAGCAGGCTCTCGCTCAGCCCTTTCAGGGCCTCGACCGCATCCGGGCGCTCGCGCGCAACGGCGGTCACCAGCGCGTCGGCCAGCGCGAAGATCGCGCTCGGCGAGTTCGGCAGCAGCCGATTCCGCGCTGGAGCGAGTAGCGCGAAGTCGGCGATCGGCACCAGCGGCGACGTCAGTCCGTCGGTGAGCGCCAGCACGGGCGTACCGCGCTTCTTCGCGAAATTGCAGAGCTCGACCGTCGAGCGCGAGTAGCGTGGCATCGAAATCGCGATCACGAGATCGTCCGGACCGGCCGAGAGCATGTGTCGCATCGCATGCGTCGGTCCGCCGCGCGAGGCGGCGAAAATGACGTCGGCATCGAGATAGAGCGCAAGCCCATCCTCGAGGAACGAAGCAACATGATGGCTCGCGCCCATGCCGACGACAAAGATGCGCTGCGCCTTGAGTAATGCCGCCAGCGCGCGCGTAACCGTCGTTTCATCAAGCCCGGCAATGGCCTCTTCGATATTGGCCGCCTCGTCCTTGAGAGCGCCCACCAGCGCCGCAAAGGGCGAAGCTGTGATGCTGCGCGCATCCACCATGTTCGCCACCGGCGCCATGGCGAGCTTGAGTGCCTCCGAGAGCGCCGCGCGGAACTCGCCGTAGTTGGCGTATCCGAGGGCACGGACGAAACGGGTCACGGTCGCAGTCGAGGCGCCGCTCTTCTCCGCCAGCCCCTCGATCGTCATCGTCGCCGTGTCGAGCGGGTTCTGCAGCACGAAATCGGCGGCCTTGCGATGCCCGTTGCTCAGCGACGGATAGACGGTGGCGATGCGGTTTGCCAGGTCCGTCGTCGCTTTCAGAACCGGTGACATGACGCGACCATCCGATTGACGTTGGATAATTTTCATGTTTGCTAATCGACGAAAATAAATTTGTCAAAAACTGCCCCCAGCCAAGGGAATGGAGATCGAGATGCGCAAGCAGCTCCTGCTCGCCTGTATTGCCGGCGCCTGCCTGAACGGCACCCCCGCCTGGTCGCAGACCCTGAAGATTGCGCTTGCCTCCGAGCCCACAGCGGTCGACCCGCACTATCACGACCTCACCCCGAACAACGCGCTCGCCGCCCATATCTTTGACGCCCTGGTCCTGCAGGATGAGAAGCAGCAACTGAAGCCCGGCCTTGCCACCTCCTGGTCGAACGACGGCAAGACCACATGGACCTTCAAGCTGCGGCCCGGCGTCAGCTTCTCGAACGGCAAGCCTTTCACCGCCGAGGACGTGGTCTTCACGTTCTGTCGCACGCTGAAGAACGAGACCAAGGTCTCCGGCTCCTTTGCTGACATCACCGGCGCCTTCGACAAGGTCGAGACGCCCGACCCGCAAACGCTCGTCATCACCACCAAAACGCCCGAGCCGCTGCTGCCGACCCTTCTCACCGGCCTGCCGATCCTGAGCGCCTCAATCGTCGAGCACGGCCCGATCAGCTACGACATCTCCAAGAACTGCGGCGTGACCGGCGCATGGCCCGTGGTCAACGACTTCAATGACGGCAAGTCCGCCATCGGCACAGGCCCTTACAAGCTCAAGAGCTATGTCCGCGGTTCGGCTATCGAGCTCGAGCGCAACCCGAGCTACTGGGGCCAGGCCGAGCCCTGGGCCGTGGTGCGCTTTGTGCCGGTGACCAATGCCGGCCCGCGCCTCGCCGGCCTGCTTGCCGGCGACTACGACGTCATCGAGAACCCGGCCGCGCGCGATCTTAACCGCATCCGCAGCGACAAGCGCTTCGGCCATGTCATCACGCCGTCGACCCGTGTCATCTACTTTCAGCTCGATGTCGGTCGCGACCAGAGCCCCTTCGTCAAGGCGCCCGACGGCAAGAACCCGCTCAAGGACCCGCGCGTGCGCAAGGCGATGTCGCTGGCCATCGACCGCGACGCCATCGTCAAGCGTCTGATGGACGGTGCGGCCGAGCCAGCCTACCAGTACCTGCCGACCGGCATGTTCGGCACGATGGCGAAACCGGCCAAGCTCGAATACGACCCTGCGGCCGCCAAGAAGCTGCTCGCCGAAGCCGGCTATCCAAACGGCTTCCAGCTCACGCTCTCGACCACCAACGACCGCTACATCAACGACAGCCAGATCACCCAGGCGGTCGCGCAGTACCTGACCCAGATTGGTATCAAGGCCGAGGTCGACGCGATGACCCGCGCGATCTACTTCCCGCGCCGCGCCAAGAAGGAGTTCAGTGTCGCGCTCGGCGGCTGGGGCTCCAGCAGCGGCGAGGCTTCCTCCTTTCTCCGTCAGTGGCCGGCCACCCCTGACGAGGCCAAGACCATGGGCGGCTCGAACTACGGACAGTACAAGAACGAGGAGTTCGACAAGACGATCCGCACCGCGATCTCGACTCTCGACGATGCGAAACGCTCCGAGCTGCTGCAGCAGGCGGCCAGGCTCGTCCTTGCCGACAACGCTTTCATTCCGCTGCATTTCGAAAGCGGCATCTGGGCCTACAAGTCCGAGCTCAAGGTCGAAGGCCGCACCGATCAATTGACGCTCGCCATGTCGGTGAAGCCGGCCAAGTGAGCTCCGTCGTGGTGAGCCAGATCGACCACGCAATGAATATGAGACGTCAGCGATGACGGCCTACGTCCTGCAGCGGCTCCTTCAGAGCGTCTTCGTGCTGCTGGCGGTCTCCGTCGTCGTATTCTTCGCCGTATACGGCATTGGCGATCCGATCGAGCTCCTGGTCTCGCCGCAGGTTAGCGCCGCCGAACGCACAGCGCTGATTCAGCGTCTCGGGCTCGACCTGCCGGTCTGGCAGCAGTACTTCGTTTTCATGGGCAACGCCTTGAAGGGCGACCTCGGTCGTTCTTTTGTGCACGGCGTCCCGGCGATCGAGCTTATCCTCGCCCGCCTGCCCGCCACCTTCGAGCTCGTGCTGCTGGCAATGACGATCGCGGTCGCGCTCGGCGTGCCGCTCGGAATGATGGCCGGGCTTGATCCGGAGAGCCGTCCTGCCCGCATCATCATGGCCGGCACCGTGCTCGGCTACTCGCTGCCGAATTTCTGGAAAGGCATGATGCTGATCCTGCTCTTCGCCGTCGTGCTCGGCTGGGTGCCGACGGCAGGCCGCGGCGAGACGGTCTCGTTTTTCGGCGTCCAGACCAGTTTGTTCACGCTCGACGGGCTGCACCACCTGATCTTGCCGGCGCTCAACCTCGCCATTCCCAACATGGCGTTGATGGTCAGTCTCGTCGCTGCCGGCACGGCCGAGACGATGACGCAGGACTACGTCAAATACGCCCGCGCCAAGGGCGTGCGCCGCAGCCGCATCGTCGGGCGGCATGTGCTTCGCAACATCCTTATTCCGGTCGTCACTGTGGTTGGCGTCGAGTTCGGCAGCCTCGTTGCCTTCTCGACGATCACCGAAACGGTCTTCGCTTGGCCCGGCATGGGGAAGCTTCTGATCGAATCGATCTACCAGCTCGACCGCCCGGTGGTCGTTGCCTACATCCTGCTGGCGACGCTGCTCTTCGTCGCCGTCAACTTTCTCGTCGATATTCTTTACGCCGCGCTCGACCCTCGCGTGAAACTCGCCGGAGAGATGGCATGAGCACGCCCGAAACCATCGCAGCGAGCGTGCCCGTTCATGCCGAGACGCCTTTGCGGCAGAAGGTGCTCCGACGCATCCGCAATCGGCCGACGATGCAAGGCGCCGCGATCCTGCTCGGCATTCTTGTCCTCCTTGCATTGCTCGCGCCGGTGATCGCGCCGCAGGACCCGCATGATCTCGCCTCGCTTAGCGTCATGGACAACCGGCTGGCGCCTGGCGAGGCCGGCATGAACGGCATGACCTACTGGCTCGGCACAGACTCGCAGGGCCGCGACATGCTGAGCGCGATCCTCTACGGCCTGCGCACCAGCCTGCTCGTCGGCCTCTCCGCCACCGCCGGCGCACTTCTCATCGGCATCATGGCTGGCCTCGTCGCGGCGCAATTTGGTGGCGCAGTCGATGCCGTGATCATGCGCATCGTCGACTTCATGCTCGGCTTTCCCTCGATCCTTGTGGCACTCGTGCTGCTGGCCTCGATCGGCCGTGGCGTCGACAAGGTCATCCTCGCGATCGTGCTGGTGCAATGGGCGCAATATGCCCGGCTGATGCGGGCGGCAGCACTGGTCGAGCGCCGCAAGGAATACATCGAGGCTGCGGTCAACTTCGGCCTGCCGACCCGCCACATCATGTTGGCGCATCTGCTGCCGAATTCGATCGGCTCGGTGCTCGTCGTGGCGACGATCAGTATCGCTTCGGCGATCACGCTGGAGGCCACGCTTTCGTTCCTGGGCGTTGGCGTCCCCGTGACGCAGCCATCCCTTGGTCTGCTCATCGCCAACGGCTTCGAGTTTCTGCTCTCCGGCGAATACTGGATTGCCGTCTTTCCGGGCATTGCCCTTGTCCTGCTGATCATGTCACTCAACCTTGTCGGCACGCGTCTGCGCCGCAGCTTCAATGTGCGGGGCTCATGAGCGACGAGCTGCTCGAAGTGCGAGGCCTTCGGACCGTGTTTCATGCGCTGGACGGCGCCTGGCCGGCCGTCGACGGCGTCGACCTTACCGTCAGGCGCGGCGAGGTGCTCGGCCTCGTCGGCGAATCCGGTTCGGGCAAATCGGTCACCGGTTTCTCGCTGGTCCAGCTCATCGATCCGCCCGGTGAGATCGTCGCCGGCGAGATCCTGTTCGCCGGAGAAGACCTGCGCGCAGCGTCGGAGGAGCGTCTGCGCAGTCTGCGCGGCGATCGGATCGCGATGATCTTCCAGGATCCCCTGATGACGCTGAACCCGGTGCTCAGCATTGGCGAGCAGATGAGCGAAGCGATCCTCGAGCATCGAAACTGTTCGAGGCAGGAAGCGCTGGCCGAGGCCGCCAAGGCTCTGGCTCGCGTCGGTATCTCCTCACCCGAGTCCCGGCTGAAACAATATCCGCACGAGTTTTCTGGCGGCATGCGCCAGCGCGTCGCGATCGCGACCGCCTTGCTCAACGCGCCGGATTTGATCATAGCCGACGAGCCGACCACCGCCCTCGACGTCACCATCCAGAGCCAGATCCTGTTCGAGGTCCAGAAGCTCAGCCGGGAATCGTCGACAGCCGTGCTCTGGATCACGCATGATCTCGCAGTGGTCGCCGAGCTCGCCGACCGGGTTGCAGTGATGTATGCCGGCCGCATCGTCGAGATCGGTCCCGTCGATGCCGTGCTCGACCGGCCGCGCCACCCCTATACGCTCGGGCTGCTCAATTCCTCCACTTCGATGGTCGAGGTCGGTCAGCGCCTGAACCAGATCGACGGCGCTGCTCCGCGCATCGATTCACGCCCGAGCGGCTGCCCGTTCCGGCCGCGCTGTCCGCGCGCGCTGCCGGTCTGCAGCGATCAGGATCCGGAGCCGCTGAGCGAAGGCGAGCGCGCCTTCCGTTGCCACAACCCGGTCGCGCACGAGGCCGTGGCATGACAGCGCCCTTCTTTGAACTGCGCGGCATCAAGAAGCAGTTTCGCGGCAAGCTCACGCTCGCCGAGCATATCCTGACTGCGGCAGGCCAACGCAAGCCGGCACCAGTGCTGCATGCTGTTGACGGTGTTGACCTGTCAATTGCGCGCGGTGAAGTGCTAGGGCTCGTCGGCGAATCCGGATGTGGCAAGTCTACGCTCGCCCGCATTGCGACCGGCATCCTCCAGCCGACCGAGGGCGACGTCATGTATGACCGCCAGCCGGTCGCCGCGCTGAGCGGCAAGCAGCGGCTGAAATTCCTGCTCAAGGTGCAGATGATCTTCCAGGACCCTTACGCCTCGCTCGACCCGCGTATGAAGGTCAGCCGCATCGTCGGTGAGGCGCTCGCGGTCCATAAACTCCTGCCCAAAGCCGAGATCGAGACAGCCGTTGACAAGGCGCTCAGGGAGGTTGGGCTCGACGTCGCGTATCGCGACCGTTATCCGCACCAGTTCTCCGGCGGCCAGCGCCAACGCATCGGCATCGCCCGCGCGCTTGCAGTGAAGCCCGATTTCCTCGTCTGCGACGAGCCTGTCTCAGCGCTCGACGTCTCGATCCAGGCGCAGGTCATCAACCTGTTCATGGATATCCGCGCGCGCTACGGCCTGACCTATCTCTTCGTCAGCCACGATCTCGGCCTGGTGCGCCACATCAGCGACCGGGTTGCGATCATGTATCTTGGCCGCATTGTCGAGATCGGGCCAGCCGCCGATGTTTTCGCGAAGCCTGCCCACCCCTACAGCGCCGCCCTGATCAAGGCGATCCCTTCGGCCGAGCGCCGCAAACGCGACTTCCAACCGCTCAAAGGCGAACTGCCCTCACCGCTCACGCCACCAGCGGGCTGCCCGTTCCATCCGCGCTGCGAGCAGGCCATGCTGGTCTGCCGCGAGACGAGGCCGCAACTCGCCGAGATAGCGCCCGGTCGCAGCGCCGCCTGCCACTTGCACACGACACTGGAGACGACATGACCACCAGCACGCTTATTCCCGAAATCGGCCGCAGCACGCTGCCCTTCATTGATGGCTTTCATCCCGAGCGGCCCCTGCAGGTGAATCTCTATCGCCCGGCCGCGCATGGTCCGGACGATCCGGTGGTGATCGTCCAGCACGGCATGCTGCGCAATGGCGACGAGTACCGCGACTTCTGGATTCCTGCGGCCGAGAAACATCGCATCCTGATCGCCGCACCGACCTTCGGCAACGAGCATTTCCCGCAGGCCGAAAGCTATAACAATGGCCTTGTCATCGGTTCGGACGGCACAATTGCCGCACGCGAACGCTGGCTCTACGGCGTGCCGGCTCGGGTCTTCGAGGCGCTGCGGCAGGGCGGCGTCACGCGCCTCGCGAAGGCGCGCATCTTTGGTCATTCAGCCGGCGGGCAGTTCGTGCACCGGCTGCTGGCGACGCGAGATGACGTGCCGTTCGAGGCTGCCTTCGCCGCCAACTCCGGCTGGTACACGCTGCCGACGCTGGAGCGCCGCTTTCCGGAGGGGCTCGATGGACTTGGTTTCGGCGAGGCCGAACTCGCGCGCTGGCTGGCCTGGCCGATGGTGATCTTGGCCGGCGACCAGGACATCGTCACCGACGACCCCAATCTGCCCTCGCAAACTGAGGCGCTGGCCCAGGGGCCGATGCGCTATGCGCGCGCACATTACATGCTCGACGCCGCCAAGGCGGAGGCCGCCCGCCGCGGCCTGCCCTGCAACTGGTCGCTGATCACGGTGCCCGGTGTCGGCCACGACGGGGCTGCAATGTCGCGTGCAGCCGCGGCGTACTGGTTCGAAGGCCGCATCCCGTCGAGCGAGGAGCTGAAGCCCCACGAGACGGCCGTCGCCTGACGCGTCAGCGTTCAAGAGACCGGGCCAACGCCGGGTTATCGCCAGCGGGCCCGGTGATCGAACAGACAGGCAGGGATCGCAAGGCGCCAGATCCCAGATCGGGCGTCTTTCCCTCTTCTTGCCAATGAAACTGCCTGTTCTTAGCTGTTAATGGCCGCGAGAATCGCGGATTGGCCTTGAACGCGCCGGGTGCGTTCTGGAGTTCGCATGGTCTCGCGCCTGTGCACGTCGCTTCTGATGCTCGTAGCCGTCTGTTTTACGGCGGACCGTGCGCGAGCTGAGGCGGTTCCCTTCAGTTGCATGATCCTTGAGGACGGCATGTCGGTCCGCATCAGTGTCAGCAATCCCGCGCGCCTGGCCCGCTCCTGCCTGGTGAGCTGTCGGTTTGCCACGCCCCTCTGGGGCGGCGAATCGCAGATCATGTGCGCCCATATGGTTCCAGCGGGCGCGAAGGACATCGAAATGTGCACCAAGACGTCGGGCGGCGTGCAGCTCCTGAAGCAGACACACGGCTCTGCCGACTGCATCCGGCGCTGAAGTGATGGCCTGAACGCCGATGTCCCCTGGCCTTTCGGATTTCCTCGAGGAAGCTCAGCTCGCCGCCCGCTCGCTCATCGATTACGGCGACGGCCTGATCAATCCGACCGTGCGCCTCGGCGTGACGGGGCTCTCTCGCGCGGGAAAGACGGTGTTCATCACCGCGCTAGTGCATGCGCTCTTGCGTGGCGGCCGTTTTCCAGTGTTCGAAGCGCTGTCGAGTGGCCGGATCGCCAGCGGCCGGCTGGAGCCGCAGCCCGACGATACGGTTGCGCGCTTCGACTACGAAAATCATCTGCGCGCGTTGACCGACGAGCGCCGCTGGCCGGCCTCGACCGTCGACATCAGCGAGTTGCGGCTGGTGATCGACTATCAGCGCCGCAACGGCTCGGCCCGATCCCTTACGCTCGACATCGCCGATTATCCCGGCGAGTGGCTGCTCGACCTGCCGCTGCTCGACAAAAGCTACGAGCAATGGTCCGCTGAAAGCCTTGCGCTCTCGCGGGAGGGACCGCGGCTTCGGCTCGCTGGCGACTGGCACGCGCATCTTGCAACCTTGTCGCCGACCGGAAAGTCGGACGAGCAGGCCGCACTGACGGCGGCGAAGCTGTTTACGGCCTATCTGAAGGCTTGCCGCGACGAGCGCTATGCCATGAGCCTGTTGCCGCCGGGGCGCTTCCTGTTGCCCGGAAGCGTCGCGGGCTCTCCCGCCTTGACCTTCGCGCCGCTGGACGTGCCGGTGGATGGCGCGGCGCCTTCCGGTTCGCTTTGGGCGATGATGCAACGGCGCTACGACTCCTATGTCGCAGCGCTCGTGCGCCCGTTCTTCCGCGATCATTTTGCTCGGCTCGATCGACAGATCGTGCTTGTCGATGCGCTCGCGGCGCTGAACGCCGGGCCCGACGCGTTGCACGACCTGCAGGCCGCACTGACGTCGATCCACGATTGCTTTCGTGTCGGTCGCCGGTCGTTCTTCAGCTCATTGTTCCGTCCGCGTATCGATCGCATCCTGTTTGCGGCCACAAAAGCCGATCATCTGCATCACCTCAATCACGACCGGCTGGAAGCGATCGTCGCGTACATGGTGAAACAGGCGACGGAGCGCTCGGAATCATCAGGCGCAGCCATCGATGTTGTCGCGCTTGCGGCAGTGCGAGCAACGCGAGAGGCGCGCGTCCGGCGCGGCCGCGAAGAACTGCCGTCAATTATCGGAACGCCGGTTGCCGGCGAAAGCGCCGGCGGCACGACCTTCGACGGCAATACGGAAGCGGTGACTTTTCCCGGGGACCTGCCGGACGACCCCGCAAGCCTGTTCATGCCGGACAGCACGTTCAAGGGACTGTCCTCGACAGGACTCGACAATGCCGACTACCGCTTCCTGCGTTTCCGCCCGCCGCTGCTCGAGCGCAACCAGAACGGAGATTTGACGTTGCCGCATATCCGTTTGGATCGCGCGCTGCAATTCCTGATCGGAGACAAGCTCGAATGACCGACCAAGAGCGCCGCAGGCCGGCTGCGTTCCGGCTCGACGATCCCGGCGTTACCGTCACGGCGTCGCCGGAGGATGCACGGCCTTCGTCGGCGGGCGGCGTCCGCGTGCTGACTGAGGCCGATGCATTCGCGGCGCCGGCCGCGATCGAGCCGGTGTCGCCGCCGACGCGAAAGGGCATGCGCTGGGGTGCCCTGTTCTGGTCAGCCCTCGGTGGGCTCGTCGCGCTCGGCGCCGGTCTTGCAGTGACCCGCCTGATCGAAGATCTGTTCGCGCGCGCGGAAGGGCTTGGATGGATCGGCGCGGCACTCGCCGCTCTGGCGGGCGTCGCATTGCTGGTGATCGTCGGGCGCGAGCTGTTCGCCTTGCTGCGGCTTGCAGCCATCGAGAAGCTGCATGCGCGCGCGGCCGCCGTGTTGATCAGTGACGATCGCGATGAGGCCCGTGCTGTTGCCGCCGAACTGATCCGGCTGGCAAAGGAAAATCCGCACCTGGCGCGTGGCCGGACGGTCCTCACCCAGCACGTCGACGATATTATTGACGGCGCCGACCTCGTGCGGCTTGCCGAGCGCGAACTGATGGCTCCCCTGGATGATGAGGCGCGACGGCTGATCTCGCAGGCGGCTCAGCGGGTATCGGTGGTCACCGCCGTCAGCCCGCGTGCGGCGATCGACATGATCTTTGTGCTGATTTCGGCGCTTCGACTGATCCGGCAACTTGCCAAGCTGTATGGCGGCCGGCCCGGCTGGCTCGGTCTTGCGCGGCTGTTTCGCCAGGCTGTGGCGCATCTGGCCGTCACGGGCAGCGTCGCCATCAGCGATGGCCTGATCCAGCAGGCTCTCGGCCACGGCCTCGCTTCGCGACTGTCGGCGAAACTCGGCGAAGGCGTGCTCAACGGGTTTCTCACTGCCCGCCTTGGGCTCGCCGCCATGGACGTCATCCGTCCGCTGCCGTTTGCCGCACTGCCGCGGCCGGCACTGTCCGATCTGATCAAGGATCTTACGCGCGGGCGCGACGAGGCGGCGTAGAGGTCAAGCTGACTTTCGGTCAAGTGACCCCTGTCGCGGCCGCCTGTTGGCGCGTCGCAACCAGCGACTGATCAGCCGTTTCCTGCCGGGACGCTTGATCAGATCGACGTCGCTGACCAGTCGCGCGCCGCCCTTGCGTCGTTCGAGAATGATCTTGCGGCTGTGGAACGCTTCAAGCTCCGGCCGATGGGCGACGCTGATAACGGTCGCCTCATGCAGTTCGTCGTTAAGAAGCTGCATGATCGCGTCCTGACCGGGCGGATCAAGTGCCGAGGTTGCTTCGTCGAGCACGACGATATCAGGCTTGTGCAGCAGGATGCGGGCGAAAGCTAGCCGCTGCTTCTCACCGCCGGACAGGGTCTGATCCCACGGCCCCTCCTCCTCGATCTTTTCCTTCAAGTGGGCCAACCCGACCTTGTCGAGCGCGCTGCCGATCTGTTCTGCGCTCCAGTCTTCGGCCGGCGCCGGATAAGTGATCGCACGGCGCAACGTGCCGGCAGGAATGTAAGGTTTCTGCGGCAGCATGAACACACCGCCATTCTTTTGAAATTCGATGCTGCCCTCGCCCCACGGCCAGAGGCCGGCTATCGCACGTACCAGCGTGCTCTTGCCTGTACCGGACTCGCCGGCGACCAGCACACGCTCGCCGGGCTCGATCGCGACCTCGGCCTCGTTGACCACGGCCGTGCCGTCATCGAGCGTCACCGAGAGGTCGTTGAGCCTGAGCGCATAACGGGTTTCGCCGCGATCGATGCGGCCGGTGCCTTCGCCGGCCTCCGCCCGTTCCAGCGCATCGAGGGAGACCATGAGTGAGGCGATGCGGCGCGCACCAGCGGTCCACTCGGCGAGGCGCGGATAGTTGTCGACCAGCCACCCGAACGCGCTCTGCACGATAGTGAAAGCGGACGCCGCCTGCATCACCTGTCCAAGCGTCATTGATCCGTCGAGATATTTCGGCGCGGCAAGCAGGATCGGAACCACAGGTGCGATCATGTTCGATCCCTGGGAGACGATGGTCGTGCGCATATGCTGTCCGCAGATGCGCACCCACTCGCGCAATACGTTGCCGAACGAACGATCGACGCCGGCGCGCTCTTCCTCCTCGCCGCCGAGCAGTGCGATACTTTCACCGTTCTCCCGAATACGGGTGAGCGCGTAACGATACTCGGCCTCCGCCTGATTCTTGCCTTCGGACACGACAACGAAATTCCTGCCAATCCAAAGCATCGATGTGCTGGCTACGGCCGCGTAGACGACGGCAGCGATCACCAGAAAGCCGGGTATCGTGATCACGCTGCCGCCGATGTCCAGTGTCAGCGCGCCGCCGATCGTCCACAGCACGACGATAAATGTTACGGCTGACAGGGACGCGGAGGTGACGCCGGCAGCAAAATCCACCGGTGCTTCCGTTGCGACCCGCAGGTCGTCGGCAATCCGGAATTCCGGATTCGTGTGATCGCCACTGACGAGATTGAGTTGGTAGTAGCGCCCGCTTGCCAGCCAGCGATCGATCACCGCTGCGTTGAGCCAGGCGCGCCAGCGGCGCTGGATGTTCATCCGCGCATAGACCTGAACCACGCCAAGGATAACGCCGCCCGCCGCAAGTGGAATGAAGAGCGCTATCAGATGGAAGACCGTTGCCTGGTCCTTTATCTCGAGCGCGTCGAAGATGCGTCGATTCC
This sequence comes from Bradyrhizobium sp. LHD-71, assembly GCF_031157255.1. Lineage (GTDB taxonomy): Bacteria > Pseudomonadota > Alphaproteobacteria > Rhizobiales > Xanthobacteraceae > P52-10. The sequence goes on from NZ_JAVIFX010000018.1 coordinate 122,733, forward strand.
AGACATTGATGCCGTACTGGATGCCGAGGTTGATGAGTATCAGCGCGAACAGACCGATGGTGAGTGGCCACGCGAGACGGCTTCCGTTCTTGCCCCAGAAGCCTTTGGCGCTCAGCCAAAATCGTCCGAGCAGGTAACGGCGTCGCGCCTGCTCCAGGCCTTCCTGTTCGTCCTCGTCAGCCGGCTCGGTCGTTTGTGGAGGAGGATCGGGAAGTCTTTCGCCGCTCTCGGTGACGGGCTGCTGCTTCGACCGGTCGTTCATGACAGCAGAAACGCCAACAGAACCCGAAGGTTCCACGCTGTTGCGCTGACACTACTCGGCAGGTACCGGGCGCCCGATCGCTATTCCCTCGCGGCGGCGCTTCAAGCGGTCCATCAACAGATAGATGACTGGCGTGGTGTAAAGGGTCAGGATCTGCGACACGATCAGTCCGCCGATGATCGTGATCCCAAGCGGCCGCCGCAGCTCGGTGCCCGGCCCGATTGCAACCACAAGCGGCACGGCGGCAAGCAGCGCCGCGAGCGTCGTCATGAGGATCGGTCGGAAGCGCACGATGCTTGCCTCGAAGATCGCGCTCGCCGGATCGAGCCCATGCTTGCGCTCTCTCTCGAGCGCGAAATCGACAATCATGATGCCGTTCTTCTTGACGATGCCGATCAGGAGAATGATGCCGATAAAGGCGATCACCGTTAGCGGCGTGTTCGTCAGCTGCAGGGCCAGCAGTGCGCCGAGGCCGGCCGATGGAAGTGTCGAGATGATGGTCAGCGGGTGCAGCAGGCTTTCATACAGGATGCCCAGCACGATGTAGACGGCGACCAGCGCGCCGAGGATCAAGAGCGGCTGCCGGGCTGAAGCCGAACCGAAGTCTCTGGCGCTGCCTTCGAATCCGGCCCGGATGCCTTCCGGCATGTGCAACTCGGCAACCGCCTGCTGGATGCTCTGCGTCGCCGTCTGCAGTGCAACGCCCTCCTCCGTCGCGAACGAGATCGTCACCGTCGGAAATTGTCCCTGATGGTAGACGGCGAGCGGCGACAGATCGCGCTCGTAGCGTACCACCGCCGAAAGCGGCACTTGCGCGCCGTCCGCACCGTTAACGTAGATGCGCGCGAGGTTCGATGGGTCGCGTTGCAACTCGGGATCGACCTCGATCACCACGCGGTACTGGTTGCGCTGCGTGTAGATGGTTGAGATCTGCCGCTGCGCGAACGCGTTATAGAGGGCATTGTCGATATCCTGCATGCGGACACCGAGGCTCGACGCGGCCTGACGGTCGATCTTCAGCGATAGCTGCAGGCCTCCGGTTTCGCGCGTGCTTGATACGTCGGTGATGCCTTCGACTGATTCCAACCGCTTCTGCACAATCGGCCCCCATTTCTCGAGCAGCTCGAGATCGGGGCTGATCAGCGAAAACTGGTAGTCGGAATCGCTTTGCCGGCCGCCAGTGCGCACGTCCTGCGCCGCGAACATGAACAGGCGCATGCCGGGCACCGGAAACAGTTTTCGGCGCAGCCGATCGATCACCTGCTGGGTCGAGACGTGGCCGTCACGCTCGGCAAGCGGCTTGAGCGAGATGAACATTTGCCCGCGATTTTGGCCCACGCCCCAGGCACCGCTGCTGCCGATTGACGAGCCGAGTGCGGCAACCGCCGGATCACTGAGGACGATGTCCGCCACTCGTTGCTGCAGCGCCAGCATGCTGCTGAAGGAGACGTCCGGTGAGGCGCGCGTGCCGCCGATGATCAGACCCGAGTCATCGGAGGGAAAGTAACCCTTCTGGACTTTCACATAGAGCGTCACGGTCGCGGCGATCGTCGCCGCGAACACGAGCATGGTGAGCATGGGAAATCGCAGCACCGCGCGGAGCGAGCGTCCGTAGGCATCCACAGTCGGCCCCAGCGCTCCCTCGACAACACGGTCGAACCAGGTTGCATGGTCCGACAGGCCCTGCCTGATGTGATGGGCGCAGATCATCGGAGTGACCGTGAGCGACACGACAGTGGAAACGATGATGGCGAAAGCGAGCGTGACCGAGAATTCGCGGAGCAGACGTCCAACGACGCCCTCCATCAACATCAGCGGCGCGAAGGCTGCGATCAACGACAGGCTGATGGCAAGCACGGTGAAGCCGATCTGCCTCGCCCCCTCCCGCGCCGCCTCAAAGGGCGGCATCCCCTCCTCGAGATTGCGGTACATGTTCTCGATCATGACGATGGCGTCGTCGACCACGAATCCGACCGAGATCACGAGTGCCATCAGCGACAGGTTGTTGATCGAAAATCCGGCGAGCCACATGCCTGCAAACGTGCCTGCAAGCGCCAGCGGCACGGAAATGCCGGCGGCAATTGTAGGCGTCAGCCGCCGCACGAAGATGAACACCACCATCATGACAAGCATAGCCGCCGCGAACAGCGTGAACTGCATGTCGAGCACATTGGCGCGGATGGTGCCGGTGCGGTCGGAGAAGATCGTGAAATCGACGCCGGCAGGGATCCATTGCTTCATCTCTGGCAGCAGCGCGTTCACGCGATCGACTGTGTCGATCACGTTGGCGTCATTCTGCTTGGTGATGGTCAGCAGAACCGATGGCTCCTTGTTGAACCAGGCGGCCGAGCGGCTGTTACGCACGCCGTCGTCGACTTCGGCGATATCGGATAATCGGACGACGTTCCCATTCGAATTCTTGATGACGATATCGCGGAACTCCTGAGCGGTCCGCATTTGCCGGTTGGTCGACAGCGTCTCGCTTTGCCTGCCCCCCTCGAACGCCCCGACAGGTGAAAGCGAGTTTGCGTTGACGATTGCGGAGCGGACCGTTTCGGTTGAAATGCCCGCGCTCGCCAACGCGCCCGGGTTGAGCCGCACGCGCACCGCCGGTTGTTCCGCGCCGCTGACGGTCACCTCGCCGACGCCCGGAATTTGTGAAATGCGCTGGATCAGCACCGTGTCCGCCACGTCGTAGAGTGCGCTTGGCGGCAATGTTTTCGACGTCAACGCGACGACCAGGATGGGCGATGCGGCGGGATTGGCCTTGCGGAACCGGGGCAGCGACGGCAGGTCGCTCGGCAGGTCGGCGATCGACGCGTTGATTGCGGCCTGCACGTCACGTGCCGCACGATCAATGTCCCGGCCGAGCGAGAATTGCAGCATGATCGACGTATTGCCGAGCGTGCTCGTCGAGGTCATCTGCTCGACGCCGGAAATTTCGCCGAGCCTGCGCTCCAGCGGCGCCGCGACGGTGGCCGCCATCACCTTTGGATCGGCCCCCGGGCGCGAGGCGAACACGCGGATCACCGGAAAATCGATGTTGGGCACACTCGCAACGGGGAGCGACAGATAGGCGACAATCCCGGTCAGGAACAGGCCGATCGCAAGCAGGATCGTTCCAACCGGTCTGAGAATGAACGGTTCGGAGAACGACCTCATGGCGCGCTCTCACTGCCACCAGGCTGCGGTGTGGGCTTCGAAGAGATTAGCGGCGATACCTTCGGCTCGAGCCGGCGGTTGAAGCGGTCCAGTGCGAGATAGATGACGGGCGTGGTGTACAGTGTCAGCAACTGGCTCAGCAGCAGACCGCCGATGATCGAAATGCCGAGCGGGAAACGCAATTCCGAACCGGTACCGCTCTCGATCGCGAGGGGCAGCGCGCCGAACAGTGCGGCCATCGTCGTCATCATGATCGGGCGGAAGCGCAACACCGCGGCCTGAACGATCGCTTCGTCCGCGGTCATGCCCTCGTGGCGCTCCGCCTCAAGCGCGAAGTCGATCATCATGATCGCGTTCTTCTTGACAATACCCATCAAGAGGATGATGCCGATCAGACCGATCACCGACAGGTCCTGCCCGAACAGCATCAGCGCGAGGATGGCGCCGACGCCCGCCGACGGCAGTGTCGAGAGAATGGTGATCGGATGGATATAGCTTTCGTAAAGCACGCCGAGCACGATGTAGATCGTGATGATCGCCGCCAGGATGAGCCACGGCTGACCGCTCAGTGAGCGGGCGAATTCGGCCGCGTCGCCCGAATAGAGCCCGACGATCGAACCGGGCATGCCGATGCGCTTCTCCGCGCGCTCCACCGCGTCAACCGCCTGCCCAAGCGAGGCGTCCGGTGCCAGATTGAAGCTCAGCGTCACGGCCGGAAACTGCGACTGATTGGAGATCGCCAGCGGCGCCGTGGTGCGGTCCAGCGTCGCGACCGTCGCTATCGGCACCTGGGCCCCGTCCGCACCCGGCACATAGAGCTTTGACAGCACCGATGGGTCGCGCTGGTATTCCGGCAGCGCCTCCAGCACGACCCGGTATTGGTTCGCCTGGCCGTAGATCGTGGAGATCTGACGCTGGCCGAACGCGTCGTTCAGCGTGTCGTTTACAGCCTGCACCGACACGCCGAGCTGCCCTGCCCGCTCGCGGTTGACGCTGATCGCTGCGCGCAGTCCGCCCTCCTGGTTCTCCGATGAGACATCGCGGAAGAGAGGGTCTCGCTGCAACTCGCCGATCAGCTTGTCGGACCATTCGACAAGTTCGGTCCGGCTGGCGCTGGTCAGCGTGTATTGGTATTGCGAGCGGCTGAAACGCGTCGAAATCTGGATGTCCTGAACCGGCTGGAAGTAGATCCGCATGCCGGGCACGGGTGCAACGCGTTCCTTCAAGCGTGCAACCACGTCGTCGATCGGATCGCTGCGCTGGTCGCGCGGCTTCAGGGTTATGACGATGCGCCCCGTATTCGGCGTCGGATTGATAGGACCCGTGCCGACGACAGACACCACACCTTCGACATCGCCGTCCTGCTTGAGCGCGTCAGCGATCGTCTGCTGTCGCGCCTGCATCTCGACGAAGGAGACGTCTGGTCCGGCCTCGGTAACCGCGATGATCGATCCGGAATCCTGCAGCGGCAGAAAGCCCTTGGGAGCGACGACATAGAGGGCCACTGTCGCGACAATGGTCGCGAAGGTCACCCATAGCGTGGCGCGCTGACGCTCCAGCACCCACAGAAGCGAACTGTGATAGGCGTCCACCGTCCAGTCGATCCCGCGCATGACGCTGGCCACGCCAGGCAGTCGCAGCGGCCGGTCGTGATCGCCGTGGCGCAGAATGCGCGAGCACATCATCGGCGTCAGCGTCAATGAGACGACGGCGGAGGTAATGACGGCGATCGTCAGCGTGAGTGCGAATTCGCGGAACATCCGGCCAACGAGGCCGGTCATGAACAGGAGCGGAATGAACACCGCGATCAGCGACAGCGTCAGCGAAATGACCGTGAAGCCGATCTCGCGCGCGCCCTTCAACGCCGCCTCCATCGCGCTCTCGCCCCTTTCCATGTGACGGACGATGTTCTCGATCATGACGATGGCGTCGTCGACGACGAATCCGGTGCCGATGGTCAGCGCCATCAACGAGAGATTGTCGAGGCTGAAGCCGGCAAACCACATCACCCCGAAGCTGGTGACCAGCGACAGCGGCAGGGCAACGCCGGCAATGATCGTCGCGCGCACGGAGCGTAGGAACAACAGGACCACAAGAACGACCAGCACGACGCTCAGGACGAGCGTGAACTGCACGTCGCGCACGGAGGCGCGGATCGTATCGGTGCGATCGGAGACGATTGTGATCTTTACAGCCGCCGGCAACGCGCGTTGCAGCTTCGGGATCTCCTCCTTGATCTGCTGCACGACGTCAATGACGTTGGCGCCCGGCTGACGCTGGATATCGAGCACGACCGCAGGCGTGCCCTGGTAGGTGGCCGCCGTCTTGTCGTTCTCCAGCCCGTCGACGATCTGCGCAATGTCGCCGATCTTGATCGGCGCGCCGTTGCGATAGGCGACGATGATCGGCTTGTACGCCTCGGCCGACGTGATCTGGTCATTGGCGGTGATGCTGTAGGCCTGTTGGGCACCGTCGAGCGACCCTTTCGGGCCCGAGACGTTGGCGCCAGCGATCGCCGTTCGCAGATCCTCCATGGAAATGCCATAAGCCGCCAGCCGCGCAAGGTCGGCCTGGACGCGAACTGCAGGCTTCAGGCTCCCCTGAATGGTGACGCGGCCGACGCCGGTGATCTGGCTCAGCCGTTGCGCCATGAGCGTATCGGCGATGTCGCTCATGGCGCGGATCGATGTCGTTTCCGACGTGAGCGCCAGTGTCATGACCGGCGCATCGGCGGGATTCACCTTGGCGTAGGTGGGCGGATAAGGCAGCGTGCGCGGCAGGATGCCCGCAGCCGCGTTGATCGCCGCCTGCACGTCCTGCGTCGCGCCGTCGATGTCACGGTTGAGATCGAACTGGAGCGAGATCTGGCTCAGGCCATAGGAACTGGTCGACGTCATCAGCGACAGCGCAGGGATCTGGCCAAGCTGCCGCTCCAGCGGCGCCGTGATCAGCGAGGCCGTGACGTCAGGGCTCGCGCCCGGCAGCCGCGTTGTCACCTGCACCGTCGGGAAATCGACCTGCGGCAGCGCCGAGATCGGCAGCGCCCAGTAGCCCAGGGCACCGCCGATCATCAATGCCAAGCCGAGCAGCGATGTTGCAATCGGCCGCCGGATGAATGGTTCTGAGACGCTCATCGCATCTTTCGTCTTTTGCGGACCTATTTCGACGGAGCGCCGCCGGCGACCGGCGGAGCCGGTGGTGATTGTGCCCCTTGGTTCGCGCCAGGCCCTTTCTGAGCGCCGCTCGGACCTTTCTGGCCACCGCTGGGTCCCTTCGGGCCCTGACCTTTCCGCAGCCGGGGCGCGAGGTCCGGGGTGGGAGCAGCATCATCGGTCCCGACGACCACCTGCGAGCCTTCAGCGAGGTTGGCGAAACCGGTCGTGACCACCCGATCGCTGGTCGAAAGTCCGCTGCCGATCACGGCTTCGGTGTCAGTCTGCTGTACGACCGTGATCGGTTTTGCCGTAACCGCATCGCCTGGGCCGATCACGAATGCATAGGTGCCAGCCGGACCGCGCTGCACGCTCGATGTCGGCACGACGATCGCTTGCGACAGCGTATCGACCTTGACGCGGACGTTGACGAACTGGCCGGGCCACAGGCTGAGCCTGGCGTTCGGAAACTGCGCCTTCAAACGCACGGTGCCGGTCGTCTGATCGACCTGATTGTCGATCCCTTCCAGGGTTCCAGTCTCGACCACGGTACGGCCGTCATTGCCGAAGACGTCGACCTGCAGGGGCGCCTTCTCGAACGCGGCGTTTACGAGGGGAAGCTGCTGCTGGGGCAGGCTGAACTGCGCAGCGATCGGCTTCACCTGGGTAATGATGACAAGCCCGTTGGTGTCGCCCGGCTTGATGATGTTGCCTTGGTCGACCAGCCGCAGGCCGGTTCGGCCGGAGATCGGCGCCACGATCTTCGTATAGTCGAGCATCGTTTGGGCATTGTCGATTGCGGCCTGGTCCGAGCGGACAAGCGCCTCGAGCTGTGCGACCATGGCCCGTTGCGTGTCAGCCTGCTGCCTGGAGCCGGCGTTGGTTAGCGCAAGTTGCTGGTACCGAACGAGGTCGAGCTTCGCATTCGCGAGCGTCGCCTCGTCCTGCGCCTTCTTCGCCAGTGCCTGGTCAAGCTGCGCGCGATAGATCGCCGGATCGATTTCGGCGAGCACGTCGCCGCGCTCGACGTCCTGCCCTTCCTTGAACTTGACGGAGATCAGCTTGCCCTCGACCTGCGCACGGACCGTCACCGTGTTCAGCGCACGAATTGTGCCGACGCCCTCGAGGTAAACCGGGACGTCCTTGGTCTGAGGCGTCGCCGCAAGCACCGGCACGGGCAGGTTGCGCGGCATGGCGTTCTGGCTCGGCGGCCGATTGAACGACGTCCAGACAACATAGCCGAGCCCCGCAAGAATGATCAGCACGAGCGTTGTCGAGACGATGCCGCCGCGCTTACGGCGGCCGGCCACTTGCGGGGCCGCGTCTTCCGCCTGTTCTGGGGAATGATCTGCCTGCGGCTTAAATAGCATCCAACGGTCCTTTCGCCGTCAAAGCCCAGCCGCCCCCCAGCGCCTGATAAAGGGCCACGATCGCCTGCAAGCGGGCCAGACGGGCCAGCGCCAGCGAATCCTCGGCCTGAAACAGTGTCAGTTGGACATTTAGCACAGTTGTCGTATCCGCAGTGCCGGCCGCAAGCCTTTGTTCCGCCAGCTCAAATGCCCTCCGGGAACTTGCCACAACCTGGTTCAGTGCCCGCAGCCGCTCGTTCGACTGCCGGATCGCCACCAAGGCATCGTTCACGTCGGCAAACGAAGAAACGACGGTCTGGCGATAAGTCTGGAGCAGTTCGTCCTGGCGCGCTTTCTGCAGCTCGAAATTGCTCTGGATTCGGAATCCGTCGAAAATTGGCTGCGTCAGTCCCGCGGCCACGTTGTAGAACGCCGCCTGCGGGCTGAACAGAGCGGACAGCGCCGCACTCTGATAGCCCCCCTGCCCCGTTAACTGAATGCTGGGAAAGAACTGGGCGCGGGCATTACCGACATTCGCGGTGGCGGACGCGAGCTGCGCTTCGGCGCGACGAATGTCCGGCCGCTGGGTCAAAAGCTCCGACGGAATACCCGGAGTCACGCGCGGCAAGGCCATCTGTCGCAAGCTTCCGCCTTTGACACGGAGCGCCTCCGGCGGGCGGGCCAGAAGCACGGCCAGCGCGTTGGTGCTCTCTGCGAGCGTCAGCCGCAACAGCGGCAGCGCGGCGCGCTGGTTTTCAAGTGTGCTTTCCTGCTGGGCCACATCGAGATCGGTCGCGGTGCCGACTTTGAGCCGCTCTTTGAACGCATCGTAGATGCGCTGCGCGCTGGCGATATTGTTGTTGGCGATGCGGATGCGGTCCTGGCTGGCGAGCACCTGAAAATAGGCATTGGCGACGCCGGCAAGCGTTACCAGCGCGACAACGTCACGATCGAAACGACTGGCGATCGCCGCCTCGTCCGCGGCCAATGCCGCGGCGCGGTTCTTGCCCCAGAAATCGATCTCGTAGCTGGCGCTGAGCGAGACCGAGAATTGGTTGAACGTGCGCCCGCCCGACGTCGAGGCCGACGAACTCGCGCCTGAGGATCGCGACTGCGCGGCCGACGCGTCGGCAAAGATCGATGGAAACAACGGCGCGCCCGCCTGGCGTGCGAGCGCATCCGCTTGACGAAACCGGGCAGTTGCGGCCGCGATATCGAGGTTGATGACTTGCGCCTCCTCCATCAGCCTCGTCAATTCTGCAGAACGAAACCCGCGCCACCAGTCCAGCGCTGGCGGAGCGGCCTGCGCTTTGGCGCCAGCCGACTGATAACGGCCAGGGATCGTCAGCGCCGGGTCGGGCAGGTCAGTCGTCAGAATGCAGCCGCCCAGCAGAAGAGGAATCGCGAGCGCGCAGACGGCGGGCGCTGGCGCCCTGGCCGCCCGAAGGCGATGGAAACGGTGGCGGGGCGACGACAAGGACAGGCTCACGGACGTTGAATGCGGCAGATATGCATCCATCCTAGCGGGCGGGCTCGCTCCCCAATAGTCATGGCCGTCGAATCCGTCTGCCCAATGCCGCCAACCCGTAAAAAACAGCCCGAAATCAGGTGCAGCGGCGTTCCCGCCGTCGCTGCAATTCATAGATGCTCGGAGCGGTAGGCGATACTTAAGAAGATTTCATGTTCGAACCGGGCCGGTGATTCGGCTTCGATTGCGGCAGAACGCGGACGCGCCTTCGACGTCATGAAGCTGCCGGTGGCAAGCCTGTCGTGCCGCTCACGTCGCGGTTCATCCCGCTTGTCAGGACCGGGCGCCACGCAGCCCCGCCCGCGGACGCTTGCCGCATTCAAAATTATGGATGTCATCCATTGGCAAGTCTTGCGCCGGTGGAACAAAGGCGCAAAACTTGAATGAACGTCGCAAGATGGCGCTGGTCCGGACGGCGCAAGGTTCGGGATCGAGCGCCGGTCCGAAGTGATGGGTTGGGAACGATGAAAGGATTGATTCGGCTCGAGCCCGGCAATGTCGCCACAGCGCTCGACGGCTTGCCCCGCCTTGTGCGGATCGCCTTCTACTATGCCGCGCGAATACGCCGGGGCACCCTCGACGTCACACTGCCGGATGGACGTCAGGTCAGGTGTGGCGGAGCCGAACCCGGGCCCGCCGCGGCCATGACGATCAATGACTACGGTTTCGCCTGGCGCCTCATAAAGAGCGGCGACATCGGCATTGCCGAGGCCTATCTGCGTGGCGAATGGGACACGCCCGATCTCACGCAATTTCTCTACATCTTCTGCGTCAATCACGACCTGATTTCGCCGCTGTTCGAGCAAAAGACCGCGGCGCGCTTCGTGCAATCGATCCAGCACTGGCTCAAGCGCAACACGCGGGCACAGGCGAAGCGGAACATCCTGGCGCACTACGACATCGGCAACGCATTTTACAAGTCGTGGCTCGATTCCACGATGACGTACTCCTCCGCCCTGTTCGAGGAGGGGGCGAACGATCTGACAGCCGCGCAGGAAAACAAGTATCGCCGACTTGCCGAAGCCATCAATTTGCAGCCGGACCAGAAGGTGCTGGAGATTGGCTGCGGTTGGGGTGGCTTCGCCGAGTTCGCCGCCAAGACCTATGGCGTCAAGGTCGTCGGACTGACGATCTCGCAGGAGCAGCGCAACTTCGCGCTCAAGCGCATCTTCGACGCAGGTTTGAGTGATCGCGTTGAAATCAGATTCCAGGATTATCGCGATGAGCGCGATCAGTACGATCGCATCGCATCGATCGAAATGATCGAGGCCGTCGGCGAGCAATTCTGGCCGAACTACTTTTCACAGCTGCGCGACCGGCTGTTGCCGGGCGGGCTCGCCGGCATTCAAGCGATCACGATTCGCGACAGCATGTTCCAGAAGTATCGCCGCGAGGTCGATTTCATCCAGCGCTACGTGTTCCCCGGCGGCATGCTGCCCTCGCCCGCGATCCTGCAGTCGCTGGGTGAGCGGTTCGGTATTCCGGTGATCAAGGAAAGGATCTTCGGACAAGATTATGCCAGGACGCTGGCCACTTGGCGCAACAATTTTCGTCAAGCTTGGCCAAACCTGAAACCGCTCGGCTTCGACGAGCGTTTCCGTCGGTTGTGGGAGTACTACCTCGCCTATTGCGAGGCGGGATTCCTGTCCGGCAACATCGACGTCCGCCAGGTGATTTTCGCCAAGGCGCCTTAAGTTCCGGGCGCACTTGTGCCTGGAGCGGGCGTCCACTAGGTTCGCCGGTTCAAAGCGAAAGACAGCCGCAAGTGCCTCCCATGACCATCCTCAAAGACGTCGTCGCAGCCATCGGCAACACGCCATTGATCAAGCTCAAGCGCGCCTCCGAAATGACCGGGTGCGAGATCTACGGCAAGGCCGAATTCATGAATCCCGGTCAGTCGGTGAAGGATCGTCCGGGCAAGCAGATGATCCTCGAGGCTGAACAGCGCGGCGACCTGAAGCCTGGCGGGCTTGTGGTCGAGGGGACCGCCGGCAACACCGGTATCGGCCTTGCGGTGGTGGCGAGTGCACGCGGCTACCGCACCGTGATCGTGATCCCGGAGACGCAGAGCCAGGAGAAGAAGGACATGCTGCGCCTGTGTGGCGCAGAGCTCGTCGAGGTGCCGGCGCTGCCCTATAGCGATCCGAACAACTATCAGCATGTGGCGCGGCGGCTTGCCGACCAGATGCGCAAGACCGAGCCGAATGGCGTGCTGTTCGCCGACCAGTGGAACAATCTCGACAACCCGAAGGCGCATTACGTCTCGACGGGGCCGGAGATCTGGGAGCAGACTGGCGGCAAGATCGATGGCTTCATCTGCTCGATCGGCACCGGTGGCACCATCGCCGGCACCAGCGCCTTCCTGCGCGAGAAGAAGAAGGACATCGTCGTCGGCGTTGCAGATCCGCGGGGCGCGGCGATGTACAGCCTCTTCACCACCGGTGAAGCCAAGGCGTCCTCCGGAAGCTCCATCTCTGAGGGGATCGGGCTCGGCCGCGTCACGGCGGTCATCAAGGACATGAAGGTCGATCACGCCTATCTCATTCCCGATGAGGAGGCGATCCCGTTGATCTATGATCTCCTGGAGCACGAAGGCCTGTGCATGGGCGGCTCGACGGCGATCAATATCGCCGGCGCCATCCGCCTTGCAAAGGAGCTCGGCCCCGGCAAGACCATCGTTACGGTGCTCGCCGACAACGGCAACCGCTACCAGTCGAAGCTGTACAATCCGGATTTCATGCGTTCGAAGAACCTTCCGGTGCCGGAATGGCTGGAGAAGCGCCCGAACATCCAAATCCCATTCGAGAAGAAGTGAGCGGTCGCGCCGGATCGCAATGTGAGATGATCGAAGCTGCGGACCTCAAGCCTTTCGCCCGTTACACGCTGCCCGAAGCCCATCTGGTTGAGCTTCCGAATTACTACCGCGGCAAGGTGCGCGAGAATTATGATCTGCCGGATGGTACGCGCATCCTGATCGCCTCAGACCGGATCAGTGCGTTCGACGTCAATCTTGCCGTGATCCCGCTGAAAGGACAGGTACTGACCGGCGTCGCCCGCTACTGGTTCAATGAGACGCGCGACATCTGCCCGAACCACGTGATCGATTATCCGGATCCGAACGTCCTCGTCAGTCGTCGCCTGCGGATGATGCCGGTCGAGATCGTCGTGCGCGACTACCTCGCCGGCACGACTTCGACATCGATTTTGCAGATGTACAAGCGAGGTGACCGCAACCTGTATGGCCATGCGTTCCCGGACGGTCTGCGCGATAACCAGAAGCTGCCCCGTACCATTCTGACCCCGACGACCAAGGCCGATCAGGGCGGCCACGACGCGCCCCTGAGCGGCGACGAGGTGGTCGCGAACAAGCTGCTGACCAGGCAGCAATGGGATCAGGTGTCACAGGTCGCGCTGCGGCTGTTCGATCGGGGGCGCACGATCGCGGCCACGCGCGGACTGATCCTTGTCGATACGAAATACGAATTCGGTTTCGACGAAAGCGGTGCCATCGTTCTTGCTGATGAGGTGCACACGCCCGATTCAAGCCGCTACTGGCTGCAGGACACATACGCTGCCAAATTCGAAGCGGGCGAAGCGCCCGATACGTTCGATAAGGATTTCGTCCGCCGCTGGGTGGTCAGCCAATGCGATCCCTACAAGGATCCGATCCCGCCGATTCCCCAGGAGGTGATCCTGCAGGCGGCGGCGATCTACCTGAACGCGTATGAAATGATCACCGGGGCACGCTTCCCCCTGCCCGACCCGTCCACCGCACCGCTCGCCCGGGTCCGGGAGAACCTCAAGAAATACGTCGGCAGGGCCGCGTAGTCGTCATTGCGAGCGAAGCGAAGCAATCCAGCGCTGAGTCCGCGTCAACCGCTGCGCTGGATTGCTTCGTCGCGATAGGCGAGCGAAGCGACGCCGTTCTTCGAACGGCTACGCCTCGCAATAACGATCAGTGCCGCAGGATCTGGCTCAGGAACAGCTTTGTCCGCGCGTGCTGCGGGTTTGCGAAGAATTCCTGCGGCCGGTTGGCCTCAATGATCTGTCCGGCATCCATGAACACGACGCGATCGGCGACCTGCCGCGCAAATCCCATCTCGTGTGTCACGACCAGCATGGTCATGCCGTCATCGGCGAGATCGACCATGGTCTCCAGCACCTCCTTGACCATCTCCGGATCGAGCGCGGAGGTCGGCTCGTCGAACAGCATCACTTTCGGATTCATGGTGAGGGCGCGGGCGATCGCCACACGCTGCTGCTGGCCGCCGGACAACTGCCCCGGAAACTTGCTTGCCTGTTCGGGAATGCGGACCCGCTCCAGATACTTCATCGCCGCAGCTTCGGCGTCCTTTTTCGACATGCCCCGGACCCAGATCGGCGCGAGCGTGCAATTGTCGAGAACCGTGAGGTGCGGAAACAGGTTGAAGCTCTGGAACACCATGCCGACTTCGCGTCGGACCTCCTCGACCCGCTTGAGGTTCGGTCCGAGTTCGATCCCGTCCACCACGACCTGGCCTTCCTGAAATTCCTCGAGCGCATTGATGCAGCGGATCGCGGTGGACTTCCCCGAGCCGGACGGCCCGCAGATGACGATGCGTTCGCCCTTGCCGACCGTCAGATCGATGTCGCGAAGAACGTGAAATTCGCCGAACCATTTGTTCAGACCGGCAATCTTGACCATCTCTGTCATGTGGCCCTCACCCTTGCTTGAGCATGATCGTTCAGGCGATCACTGGCTAGCTGCGGCGATGCGCATTGAGCCGGCCTTCGACGAACAGTGAATAGCGCGACATCGCAAAGCAGAACGCGAAATAGATGATGCCGGCGAACGCAAAGCCGGTGAACAACGTCGACGGCGTCGCCCAGTTCGGATCGGCGAACGACGCGCGCAATTGGCCGAGCAGGTCGAAGATCGCCACGATCTGCACCAAGGTCGTGTCCTTGAACAGCGCGATGAAGCTGTTCACCAGCCCCGGAATGACATGCCGCAGCGCCTGCGGCATCACGATCAGACCGGTGGTCTTCCAGTACGACAGGCCGAGCGCGTTCGCGGCCTCTCCCTGCCCGCGCGGAACGGCGGCCAGCCCGCCGCGAATGACCTCCGCGTTGTAGGCGCCTGAGAACAGCGCCACGCCGACCAGCACGCGCATCATGCCGTCGATGCCGAACCCTTGCGGCATGAACAGCGGCAGCATGTAGGTCGCAAAGAACAGCACGGTGATCAGCGGCACGCCGCGCCAGAATTCGATGAAGATGATCGAGAAGGCGCGGATCAACGGAAACTGCGAGCGCCGGCCGAGCGCCAGTGCCATGCCGATCGGCATTGAAGCGACGATGCCGGTGACCGAGACCACCAGCGTCACCAGCATGCCGCCCCATTCGCGCGTGCCGACGATCGGCAGACCGCCGCGCTGCAGGCCGAGGGCAGCGATCACCCCGGCGATGCCGGCGAAGACCGCAAGGCATGCGGCCGTCGCGCGGAGGGAGCGGCTCAGGCCGAACACCAGCGCGCATATGACGCCCGCGGTCAGCGCGAGGTCGTACCAGACCGGATGCGTCGACAGCGCCAGCGTCTCGCGCAGCCAGGTCAGCGGCGTCAGCAGCAACAGCAGCCCCTCGCCTATGCCGGCGATGGCGAGGCCGAGCAGCGCCAGAAGTTGCGAGATGCCCGGCCAGCCGATGCCGCCGCCGGTCACCCGCAGCCGTCGCCCCGCCTCGGCGACGCTCGCACAGAGAGCCTCGAGCAGGTCCACCAGCCAGCTGATGCCGAAGCCCTTGATGCCGCCGCCATACAGCAGGAAGAACGCGACCACAGGCAGAGCGAGAAAGAACAGGCAGGCATTGAGCGTCTTGCCGGGGATGCGCGGGATCAGAAGCGGGATCAGCAGCATGATCGCCAGCAGGAACACGAGGTTGACGCGCCAGAGCTGGTTCTGCGGGTAGAAGCCGTACATGAACTGCTGCAGCTTGGCCCTGACGAACGGCCAGCAGGCGCCGACAGTGCGCCCGACATTGTCCGCCAGACAGGCGTCGCGATCGTTGCCCTGCCAGACCGCATCGATCAGCAGGAACTTCACCGCCGGTGCCAGCGTGTACCAGAGCAGCAGGGCACTGACGATCGTCAGCAGAATGCTGGTCGGGGACGAGAGCAGCCGCCATCTGATCCAGGCCAACGCCCCGGTCGTGGGCACCGGAGCCGGCCGTTCGGCGACGAGCTCCCGGCGAACGAAAGCCGGTGTCTGATCCAGCGAGCCGCCCGCGATCGTCATCGTGCGAGGCTCCGGCTGATCCGCCAATTATAGAAGTTCATGATCGCGCTCGTCACCAGCGAGATCAGAAGGTAGACGCCCATGGTGATGGCGATGATCTCGATCGCCTGCCCGGTCTGGCTGAGCGTCGTGCCGGCAAACACCGAGACGAGATCCGGATAGCCGATGGCGACAGCGAGCGATGAGTTTTTCGTCAGGTTGAGATACTGGTTGGTCAGCGGAGGCAGGATCACGCGCAGCGCCTGCGGAACCACGATCAGGCGCAGCGCGGCGCCGCGCGACAGACCGAGCGAGGCACCGGCCTCCATCTGTCCCTTGTGCACGGACAACACGCCCGCGCGCACGATCTCGGCGATGAACGCGGCCGTGTAGGTCGAAAGCGCGATTAGGAGCGCGACGAACTCCGGAATGAGGCGCGAGCCGCTGGCAAAGTTGAAGCCGCGCAGCACCGGCATCTCGAACGACACCGGCTTGCCGAAGATCAGCACCGACACCAGCGGCAATCCGAACAGCATGCCGAGCACGAACGGCCAGACCTTGAGGCGTTGCCCGGTTGCAAACAGCCTTCGGCGCGCGACGACGCCGAGCGCGATCGACCCCAGAATGGCTGTGAGGAGCGCAAACAGGAATGGCTCGAATCCCGCTTCGCCGATCGGCTTTGGCACGATCACGCCGCGATTGTTCAGGAAGAACATGCCGAACAGCGACACGCTCTGGCGAGGTGCAGGCAGCGTCGCCAGCACTGCCAGGTACCAGAACAGGATCTGAAACAGCAGCGGCAGGTTGCGAATAAGCTCGACATAGCCGCCGGCGAGCCGCGACATCAGCCAGTTCGGCGACAGCCGTCCGAGACCGACGATAAAGCCGAGCACGGTTGCGAAGATGATGCCGATGACCGAGACCAGCAACGTATTGAGCAGGCCGACGACGAACACGCGCGTGTAGCTGTCGGATTCCTGGTACGGGATCAGGGCCTGGCTGACCGCGAAACCGGCAGTGTTCTGCATGAAGCCGAAGCCGGTCGCGATGCGTTGCGACTGCAGGTTGGCCTGGGCGTTCGAGTAGATCTCGTAGCCCAGCCAGGCCAGGAAGGCGACGAACGCGAGTTGCGCGACGAAGCCGCCCCAGCCGGCGCGCCCGCCAAGCGCACGCCGGAGGCGCAGATTAAGATTCCGCGGTGGTTTTCTCTGCTCGACCGTCATCGGGCTAGTGCTCCGTTTCCGAAGTTCGCATCACTTTGCGGCACACTCTCATGCGAACTTCGGAAACATCAGGAGCACTAGCAACTTTATGTTTCTAGTGCGGTTTTCGAATTTGAAATTCCTGGGCCGGACTCGCCGCGAAGCTGGCAGGAATTTCAAGACTCACCGCACTAGTGCCCCGCCCTGCCGATCTCTTAAGGACTTAGCGAATGGGCGGCGCGTACTGGATGCCGCCCTGATTCCACAACCGGTTCAGGCCTCGCGCGATGTTCAGCTTCGATCCGGCTCCAACGTTGCGATCGAAGGACTCGCCGTAGTTGCCGACCGTCTTGACGATGCGCACGGCCCAGTCCTTGGTGAGGCCGAGCTGTTCGCCGAGATTGCCGTCGGTGCCGAGCAGGCGTTTGACCTCCGGCTTGTCGGATTTCATCATCTCGTCGACATTCTTCTGGGTGACGCCGAGCTCCTCGGCGTTGACCATCGCGTAGTGCGTCCACTTGATGATGTCGAGCCACTGGTCGTCGCCGTGGCGCACGACAGTCGCGAGCGGCTCCTTCGAGATGACCTCCGGCAACACGATGTGGTCTTCGGGCTTGGCGAGCTTCAGCCGCTCGGCATAGACCTGCGACACGTCCGAAGTGAAGGTGTCGCAGCGGCCGGCCTCGTAGGCTTTCAGCGTTTCGTCGGCGGTTGCGAACGCGATCACCTCGTACTTCATCTTGTTGGCCTTGAAGTAGTCGGCGAGGTTCTGCTCGTTGGTGGTGCCGGTCTGCACGCAGGCGGATGCGCTGTCGAGCTTGAGCGCGGAATCGATGTTGAGCGACTTGCGCACCATGAAGCCCTGGCCGTCATAATAATTGACGGCGCCGAAGTTCAGGCCGAGCTGGGTGTCGCGCGACAGCGTCCAGGTGGTATTGCGCGACAGCACGTCGATCTCGCCGGACTGGAGTGCGGTGAAACGGTCTTTGGCCGAAAGCGGCACGAACTTGATCTTGGTGGGGTCGTTCAGAACAACAGCCGCAATAGCGCGGCAAAGATCGACGTCGAGCCCGGTCCAGTTGCCCTTGTCGTCCGGTGCCGAGAAGCCGGGCAGCCCATGGGTTACGCCGCATGACAATGTCCCGCGATCCTTCACCGTCTTCAGCGTCTGGGCGAAGACTGTGCCGGCGGGGAGCGTCGCTGCGACCGCAAGCGTCAGCACGAGAGAAGCGCGTTTCATGGCGGAACCTTTCGCTAAGGTGATGACCAATTTCGGAGCGGGCACCGTGGGGCCTGAAGTGGATTTTCGCCCATCACAGAACTATTTGAAGAAGCGGGTCAAGGGGTTGACGCATTGCCTTGCTGTCGACTTATGATCTACGCAAGTCGTCGACCTGGAGCCGCCGCCGATTTTTGCCCGTTGTTTTGGCATTGTGAGGCATGGTGCGGCAAATCGCCTGCCGCAAAGGCCTGAACCGTGACCCAACCCAAGAACCCGACTGATCTGTGGGAGCAGCACCCGGACACCCGTCTGGTCACCGCCGGCCGCGACCCGCGTTTTCTCAACGGATTCGTTAACACACCTGTCGTGCACGGCTCGACCGTGCTCTATCCGACGGCCGACGACATCCGCAACGACCGCGGCGAGTTTCAGTATGGGCGGGAAGGCACGCCGACGACGAAGGCGTTGTCCGACGCCATCGCTGCGCTGGAAGGGCCGGCCTGCGCGGGCGTCGCACTGCTCCCTTCGGGCCTTGCGGCGATATCGACGGCGCTGCTGGCGGTGTTGAAGAGCGGCGACCATTTGCTCGTCAGCGACAGCGCCTATCGGCCGACGCGGCGCTTCTGCGACGGCATGCTGGCGCGTTACGGCGTGACGACGACCTATTACGATCCCTTGATCGGCGCAGATATCGCGAAGCTGTTCAAGCCGAACACCCGCGCCGTTCTGGTCGAGGCGCCCGGGTCGCAGTCGTTCGAAATGCCGGACACGCCGGCCATCGCGCATGCCGCGCACGAGCGCGGCGCGGTCGTATTGAACGACAACACCTGGGCGACGCCGCTCTTCTTTCGCTCGTTGGACAAGGGCGTCGACATCTCCATTCACGCCGCAACCAAATACATCGGCGGCCATTCCGACATCATGTTCGGCGCGGTCTCGGCCAACGCGGGCTGCTGGCCCGCACTCGCGGAGGCAACGCTCGTGCTCGGCCAGTGCGCAGGGCCCGACGACGTATTCCTGGCGCTACGCGGCCTGCGCACCCTCTCCGTCCGCCTCGATCGGCACCAGCAGTCGGCGCTGCAGATCGCGCGATGGCTCGAGCGGCGGCCGGAAGTCTTGCGGGTGCTGCATCCGGCGCTGCCGACCGACCCCGGGCACGCCATCTGGAAACGGGATTTCACCGGCGCGAGCGGGCTGTTCAGCGTCATCCTGAAGCCCGCGCCTGAGCAGGCGGTCGATGCCTTTCTCGATGCGCTGACGCTGTTCGGGATGGGGTATTCCTGGGGCGGCTATGAAAGCCTGGTGATCCCGTTCGATTGCGCGAACTACCGCACCGCGACCACATGGTCGCCGGGTGGGCCGGCGTTGCGTTTTCACATCGGCCTGGAAGATGTCGAAGATCTGAAAGCCGATCTCGTGCGCGGCTTCGATGCGCTCAAACGCGTGCGATGAGGTCGACGATCAACCGGCGTCGGGCGTCACCTCGGTCACGACCGCCTGTCGCTTCTTGCGGCGGATCAGCCACCACACGCCGGCAAGATCCATGATGCCGACCCACAGCCGGTCGAAGAAGCCGTAATTCGACACGCCCGACCGGCGCGGCCGGTCGCGCACCTCGACATAGGCAACGTCGAGGCCTTCGCGTCGGAACAGCGCCGGCAGGAAACGGTGCAGGCCGTCGAAGTAAGGCAGCGACAGGAACGCGTCGCGCTGGAAGGACTTCAGCCCGCAACCGGTGTCGCGCGTGCCGTCGCGCAGGATCGAGCTTCGTATGCCGTTGGCAAGGCGCGACTGGAGCTTCTTGAACGCCGTGTCCTGGCGGCCGACGCGCTGACCGGCCACAAGCCCGACGCGTCCCTTTCCGTCTTCGATGGCTTTGATCAACGACGGCAGGAACGACGGGTCGTTCTGCCCGTCCCCGTCGAGCGTCGCCACGATCGGTCCGCGCGCCGCGCGAACGCCGGAGCGTATGGCTGCCGATTGGCCGCAGGATTGGGCGTGGCGAAGCTCGCGAAGGTTGCGGCGGCTCTTCATCTCTGCGCGCAGCACCGCATCGGTCGCGTCGGTCGAGCCGTCATTGACATAGATGATTTCGTAAGCCCACCGTCCGTCGAGCGCGGCTGCGATCTCGGTGATGAGAGGCGCGACGTTGTCGGCCTCGTTGCGGACCGGCACGACGATGGATACGGCCGGAGAAGTGCTGTCGGATTGCGGCAGATCGCTGCTCATGCAGGATGGGTTCACATCGTGTCAGTTCGGCGGGTCAGTCGGCATCTTCAATCGGAGGCCGGTGCGATCGCTGCGGCCGCGTGCCGGAGCCTTTTAGGCACCGGAAACGGTGCCGGCAACCCCAATATTCCGCGCTGTTGACGTTTGGCCTTGCCAGAATTTTCCCGAATTCACAGGCGGTTACCGAAAGATCATTGCGTTCCTTCGGAACGGAAGATCGTCATCGCGATCGAGCGACCCTGTGAAAAGTTATAGCCTTCGAATCGCGTCACCACCGCATAGCGCAAACCGGTCCGTTCGGCGCGCTGCGCAAACTGACGTTCGTGGCGGCTTTCGATCAGCGCAAAGCGACACGATCCCTGCGCCAGAAAGTCCGCAGCTCCGGACGCATCGGTCAGAAGTGTCGACGTGCCGGCCATGAAAACCAGACTGGGCTCGTGATAGCCGGCCGCCGCCGCGCGCGGCTTTTCGCATTCGACGCTGCGCAGGGCGCGCGCGAGCTCCACACTCGGAAACAGCGGCCGCAAACCCGGCAGCACGATGCCGTAGATCGTCAGGCTGATGAAGAACGAGGCTGCGAACGCGTTCAGCAACGACCGTTCGGCTCTGCGGTCGTCGTACATCCACCAGGCGATCAGACCGAAGATCGCGGCAGCCGCGGCAAACGGCCAGGCCACGAGCTCGAGCTGGCGGATCAGGATGATCGAGCCGACGATCCCTAGCACCGCGAACACCACGGGGGCGAAGAACCACCACGACAGGCCCGGCATCATCCACGCCTTGCGCGTCAGCACCTGCTGTTCGACCACGCCGACGATCAGGATCGCGATCGCCGGATAGAGCGGCAGCACGTAATGCGGCAGCTTGGTGATGACGAGCTCGAACACGATCCAGGCTGGCACGACGAATGCCAGCAGGAACTGCGCGGCAGGTTCGCGCCGCGCCCGCCACACCGGCGCGATCACGAGTCCCGCGATGACGGCGCCCGGCCAGAAGGTGAGCCAGAACAGCAAAAAGTAATAACCGGGCGGCGCGCCGTGCGATTCCTGCGGCGACGCGACTTTGCTGAGCAGGTCGCCGCCGAGAGACTCGGCGAAGAAGTTCTCGCCCGAGCGCAACAGGATCGCGATGAACCACGGCAGCACCAGCGCCAGCGTCCACATGGCGCCCCAGAGCGGACGCAGCCGCCAGAGCCAGCCGCCCGATCGATCGAGGATCACCAGCGCTGAGATGCAGAGCAGGACCAGCATCAGGATCAGCGGCCCCTTCAGCAGGATGCCGCCGGCGATCGCGGTCCAGAAGATGGCCGGCTCCGTCCAGCCCGGCCTCGGCGGATCGTCGCCGCGCTGCCAGCCGAGATAGATGCGCGCCAGCGCGCCCATGGCCGCCGTAGTCGTCAGCAGCAGCATCGCATCGGTCTTGGCAAGGCGCGCTTCGACCCCGAGCAGAATAGAACTGCACATCATCAGCGCGGCGAGCACCGCGCCGCGGCGCGACACGAAGGCGAGCGCCGCCCAGTAGGTCATCAGCACCGCGCCGATTGCGCCGATCAGCGAGGGGATGCGATAGAGCCAGATCCGCACCTGCGCGTTCGGCAACCCGAGTGCTGATGCCGTTTCGACCGCGGCCGCCTGCAGCCAGTAGATGCCGACCGGCTTCTTGTAGCGGACCTCGTCCTGGTAGCGGATGTCGACATAGTCGCTCGTCTCGACCATTTGCTTGGTCGCCTGGGCAAACCGAGCCTCGTCGCGGTCGACAGGTGGAATGTTGAAGAACCCGGGCAGGAAGAACAGCGCCCCGCAGACAATCAGCAGAGCGATTGCCCGCAGATGGCTCGCCGAGGCAAAATCAAGCGCAACTACGAGCCCGCGACCCGGGTCAACCCGCGTCGCAGGCTGCCGGCCTGCGCCGAAACGCCGTTGCCCCGATGCCTCCACCATGCGCCTCGCATACGACGAAACCACCAGTGCGACAACCGGTTAGGGAACAATCCCGGCCCGTCGGGCAGCGTTGCGAACTTTTGCGGACGACTAGTGCCAATACGACACATTCTTACTGAAGACGAACGACCACGGTGTCTGCGGCGCCGGTCGCATCCATCACCGTGAGGCGCACAAAGCCGGGTCCCGGCGGCTCGACGAATTTCTGACGGCGGCTGTCGAGTTCACCTGCTGACAGACCATTGACCAGCACGGTCATCGGCGGCACACCGCCCGCAACCTTGACAGCAACCGGCGACATCTTTGCGCCGTCCTCAGCCATCACATCGAGGCGCGAGCCGTTCAAGGGAAATTGAATGCGCAGACCACGCCTGTCGCCGATCTGCGCCAGTTCGCCCGCCGGATGGAAGCGTCGCAGCGGCAGTGGAAGTTTCGCCGTCGTCGCCATCAGCGTTCCGCGCGGCGCCGCCGGCAGCCCAAGCGGGATCTTGCCGGAGCGTGCGAAGGCGTCGAACAGGATCGGAGCAGCCGCGGTCCTCCCGAGTAGTCCCGGAACGGGTGCGCCGTCCGGACGCCCGACCCAGACGCCGATCGTCATGCGTCCGTCGAAACCGACGGACCACGCGTCGCGATAGCCGTAGCTCGTGCCGGTCTTGAAGGCGATGCGGTTGTGCACGCCATTTTCCGGCGGCGGCGTTCCCATCAGGACATGGGCGATGTGCCAGGCGGCAACAGGATCCAGCAGCCGCCGCTGCGCGCTCTCGTCACGCGGGTCATCGAGACGTTCGCGCAACGGCACCGTGCTTCCGAGCCGCGGAAAGCCCGCATAGAGCTGCACGAGATCAGTCAGCGTCACGCCGACACCGCCTAGACCCATGGCAAGACCCGGCGTCTCGTCCTTCGGCAGTACGAGATCGCCGCCCGCCTGCCGGATCCGCGATGTCAGCCGATGCGGACCGACCCGGTCGAGCAGCGCGATCGCCGGCACGTTGAGCGACAGCTGCAGTGCCTTGCGCACCGTCACCGTGCCCTGGAATGTCATGTCGAAATTCTCCGGCGCGTAGCTGCCGTAGCGGATCGGGCGATCGTCAATCAGGCTTTCGGGATGCACGAAACCGTCCTCGATCGCGAGACCGTAGATGAAGGGCTTCAGCGTCGAGCCCGGCGAGCGGACCGCGCGGGTCATGTCCGCCTGTCCGGCCCGCCGCGCGTCGAAATAATCCGGCGAGCCGACGCGCGCGAGAATGTCGCCGCTGGAATTGTCCACTGCGACGATGCCGATCGAGACCTCGGGCCCCAGCGCAATGGCGCGATCACGCGCCAGCGCTTCGAGCGACCGCTGCAGGTTGGCATCGAGCGTCAGAGCGACACGGCTTGCGGCGGGCTCGCGCGCTACCACGTGATCCGTGACGTGCGGCGCGAGGAGCGGCATCGGCCTGCGCATGCGCGGCACGGCTTCCGCCTTGGCGTGGGTCGCATCAGCCGTCGAAACGCGGCCGAGCTCCACCATCCGGTCCAGCACGCGATCGCGCGCGCGCTCGGCTGCATCTGGATGCCGATCGAGGCGCCGCGTCTCCGGTGACTGCGGCAGCGCCACGAGCAATGCGGCTTCGGCCAGTGACAGCCGCTTCGGCTCTTTGCCGAAATAGGCGATGGTCGCGGCGCGCACCCCTTCGAGATTGCCTCCGAACGGCGCAAGTCTCAGGTAAAGATCAAGGATCTCATCCTTGCTCATCATCCGTTCGATCTGGATGGCGCGCACGACCTGCCGCAGCTTGGCGCCAATGGTCCTGTCGCGGCGCGGTTCGATCAGCCGCGCGACCTGCATGGTGATGGTGGAGCCGCCGGAGACAATCCGACCGTGGCTGACGAATTGCCACACAGCGCGTCCGAACGCCAGCGGATCGACGCCGGCATGCTGTCGAAACCGCCGGTCCTCGAAGGCGAGCAGCACGTCGATATAGGCAGGGTCAACTTCGCTCGCCTTCACCGGCAGGCGCCAGCGCCCGTTCTTCATCGCAAATGCACGCACCAGCTTGCCGTTTCGATCGACGATCGTGATCGACACCTCCTTCGTCACATCAAGCGGCACCGGGCCGAGCGAAACCACCCAGAAGATAACCGACACGACCAGCAGCGCAAATGCGCTGCCGGCGAGCACGGCGGCGATCTTCAATCGCTGCCGGCCATCAGAAACAGCCCTCGCCTGTTCAGCCTCGCTCATCGCAGCGCGCCGACGTCTAGCGTTCCGGTCGCCGTGCGGCCGTAGCGCGACGGGTTGTACATGTCCTCGACAAATGCCTGCGGCAGCACGTACTTGCCGGGCGAAACGGCGCGCACGACGTAGGCCACGGTGAACACCGGACTGTCGTCGCTGGCGCGATCGATCGCTGCGTTGAAGCGGTCGTCGCGAAACTCCGAGTGCTCGGCCTCCACGCCGTCCTCGATCCAGTCGAGGGTGCCGGTGTCGCCCGACGAGACGAGGCGCGGATTGTCGATCTCGAAACCCGCAGGCAGATAGTCGGCGATCATGATGCGGCCGTACTCCGGCCTGGCTTCGGTGACCTTCAGCACCACGGCGATGCGGTCGCTCTGTTTCGCGCGGCTGATGTCAGCCGGCTTGCCGTCCAGTGTGTGGTAGCTGCGCTCGATCTTGAAGCCGTTCTCGGCTGCGGGCTCCGGCGTTACCGGCGCGCCGCTCACCGCGACCACAGCCTGCAGTGGCGCATCGCCAGTGTTGGTGATCCTGATCGGTTTTGCGGATGTCACCTCGCTCTGGTTGTAGCTTCGGAAGAGCGCGGCCTTCACCGGGCTGCCATCGACATCGAGCGAGATCGTGTTGGCCTCCGTGGCAATGGCGCGGGCGGCAAGCACCAGCCACGCATTCTCCTGCGTCGAGGTGAACGGCGTCAGGCCGCGGGCAGCCTCGACCCGCTGCACCGCCGACACGAGCGTGGCGCGTGGTGCGTTGCCTTCGCTTGCCAGCGACACAAGCGCTGCGGCATCACGCAGCGACGAGCCGTAGTCGGTGCGGCCGAACACCAGCGCCGGCCGAGGCGCGAGGTCCTGCAGCGCCGCCGCGTACACCTTCTCCGCCCTGCCCCGGTCGCCGACCAGCGCCAGCGCTGCCGCAAGCTGTGACTTGGCGATCGGCGTCGCCAGGTTGGCGAGCTTGGTGTCGGCGAGGTAACGCAGATCGCCGATTGGCGCCGTGCCGTTTTTCGCCAGCACGTAGAGTGCATAGGCGAGCTCTCGCCCTCCGTCCTTGTCGGGCTCGTCTGCATTGGCGACGGTGTTGCGCAAATGGTCGATCGCCTGGCGGAAGGCCGTGTCCGGGACCGCAAATCCCTTCTCGCGGGCGCGGGTCAGGAAGTCGGTGACATAGGCGTCGAGCCAGCCGTCCTCGCCGCCGGCCGACCACAAGCCGAACGAGCCGTTCGAGCCCTGCCGCGCCAGCAGCCGGTCGATCGCATCCTTGATGCGCTGGTCCACGGCCGTGTCCATGGCCAGATGCGCGTTCGCGGCGAGGTCGTTGACGTACAGCAGCGGCATCGCGCGGCTCGTGATCTGTTCGGAGCAACCGAACGGATAGCGGTCCAGCGCCTTCAGGATCGATGCCGCGTCGAGCGCGGTCGACAGGCTGACCGAAAGCGAGACGGCGCCGGTGCCTGCAACCAGATCAGCGAACATGTCCGGCGACAGCGTCAGGCTTTCACCCTTTGCCAGAGTCCGCACGGTACGGCGCGCCAGGATCTGCGTCGCCGGCTTCACATCCAGCGCGTAATTGCGCTGGAGCCTAAGTCCGCCCGGTCCCTGGATGTTGACCTCGACCTGCGCGGAGCCTGCGCCCACAGCTTCAAGATTGACGGCGACCGCGTTGCGTTGCTTCGCGGCAAGCCGGATCGTCGTCGACGGATTGCCGGTCATGCGCACCGGACCGCTCGGGCGGACCGTGATCGCGAAGTCGCCTGCGGCGCCTTCGACATTGTCGAGATCCATGGTCATGGTGCCGCGGTCGCCATTCAGGAGGAAGCGCGGCAAGGTTGTCGTCAGCACTACAGGATCGCGGATCACCACATCGGTCGCCGCTCGGCCGACCTTGGTGCCACTCCAGGCCACGGCCATGACGCGTGCGGTGCCGGCGAACTCCGGAATGGCAAACGGAATCGACGCCGTTCCGTCGGCACCGACAGTGACGATACCCGAATAGAGCGCGAGCGGCTTCTGCGTCGGCGGATTGCCTTGCAACTCGCCGCCGGCGGTGTCACCGCCGGTGCGGATTTGTCCGCGGCTTCCCTGCATGCCGTCGATCAGCTGGCCGTAAAGATCGCGGATCTCGGCCGTCAGACGGCGCTGGCCGAGATAATGCTCGTCCGGTGCGGGCGGCTTGTAGTTCGTCAGGTTGAGGATGCCGACATCGACCGCAGCAACGACGATTTTTGCGTCCTCACCTGCATTTAGCCCGCTGATCCTGACAGGCAGGTTGAGCACCGTGCTGGGCCGGACGAGATCAGGCGGAGACAACGCGACGTCGAGGGTATGTGCTTTCTTGTCGATGCCGAACCACTTCAGGCCGATCGCCCGGCCGGGCATGCGTTGGGCGGCAACATCGAGCGGCCGCCGCAGCGTGGTCACGACGTAGGCGCCCGTTCCCCAGTCACGGCCGATCGGAATGCGGAGCTGAGCGGTGCCTTCCTTGACGTTCGCGGTCTGGGTCGTCAGCAGGCGGTCGCCGATCACGTTGACCGTCAGCTTGCCCGCCGTGCGCGCATTGACGGTGACCACCATGGTGTCGCCGGATTGATATTCGGCATTGTCGATCGAGGTCTCGAGCAGATCCGGTGTGTCGGCCGACCCTTCCGAATACCAGCCGACGTCGAAGGTCACGGAGGTCAGCGCCCCGCCGCTGCCGCTTTCCTTCACATCGAGGCGGTAGCGACCTGGCTGCGGTGACAACTGAACACGGCCGGGCTTGTCGGTTGCGACGCTGACCTCGCCGTCGGCGACGCGCTTCGTCGACTTCACCGGCTCGTACTCCCAGGACGAGCCCTGCCGGTACCATTGATAACGATGCTCAAGCTTGAGCAGCTCGTAGCGCAGGCCGCCGCGCGTCAGTGCCTGGCCATCCGGCGAGACGAAGGCGACGTCGAAGTTCGCCACGTCGCCTTCCGCGACGTTCTTGTCCTTGAACAGCGGCTTCACACCGATCATCGCCGCATTCGGCGCGACCGGCACGGTCAGCTTGCGCTCGACCGCCCTGCCACCGCTTTCCGCCATCCGGATGAAGATCTGCGCCTCCTGTGGCTGCGTCGAGCTCGGCGGCTTCGGCAGGCTGACCGCAAAGGTGGCCTTGCCGTTGGCGTCCGAGGCGGGAAGGTTCTCCAGCGGCGTGCGCTCGTTGCTGGTCTCCTCCTCGTCGGCGACGCCGAATTTGTAGCCGGCGAAACCCGGCCGCGCCGCTGCCGGCGCCACCAGCAGGTCGCCCTCCAGTTGCAGTGCGGACGCCGGCGCGCCGTAGAGGAAGCGGCCGTCGATCTCGAGATCGATCGACTTATCGGCCTGGATCTGCGCCGCCTTGGTCGTCAGCGAGAACTCGAGCCGCTCCGGCACGTAGTCCTCGACCATGAAAGTCGTCTCGCCGATCGCAGGCGCCTTCGGATCGGTGAATGCACGCACGCGCCAGGTGCCGGTGGGCACGGCCGAGTTCAGCGCCAGTGACAGGCTGCGTCCGCCCGCGCCCTGATCCGGTACCACCGCGCGACGGAATTCCACACCGTCCGGCCGTTCGACCACGAGCGTCATCGGCGCTCCGGGAATCGCCTTGCCCTGTCCGTCGCGCAGCAGCGCGGTCAGGAAGACGGTTTCATTGGATCGATAGACGCCGCGCTCGGCGTAGACGAAGGCGTCGGCCCCAGCCGGCACGCGCCGGCCGGCGACGCCGCGATCGGTCAGGTCAAAAGCCGTGCTCTTCAGGCTGAGGAATGCGTAGTCGTTCTTCTCGCCCGACAGTGTAAGCAGCGCCGGCGAAAGGCCGCCCTCGCCCCGCGCAAGCCCTGCCTCGAACAGCGCGTGGCCGGCCGCATCCGTACGCTTGCTCGAGAGGATTTCGTTATTGCGCGCGATGAGGCGCACTTCGGTCCCTGCAACCGGCTCGGTCGAGCTCAGCGAGTTGACGAAGACGTGGATGCCGTCATTGCCTGAAAAGGCCGTGAGGCCAAGATCAGAAACGATGAACCATTGGGTCGCGAGCTGTTCATAGTCGTCGTCGCTGGAGGCGATCGCGCCTTTCGGCGCAGCGGTCATCACATAGACGCCCGGCTGCATCTCGCCGATCGCCTGGTCCACGGGAAAGGCCGTCGTCACGTCGGCGTTGAGCGTGCTGCCGGTTGCAAGCTGACCGGACCAGACCTGGACGCCCTTCTGGTTGCCGAGCTCGCTGAGTTCGTATGTGGAGAGTGACCGCTGGAAATCGCTGCCCAGCACCGTGTCGATCAGGTTGCGGTCGCCGATGCGGAAGACCTTCACGTTCACCGCCAGCGTATTGACGCTGACCACCGGAATGCCGCGCTGGCCGGAGCGCGGCAACACATAGGCGCGGCTTGTGAAGCGCACGAACGGTTTGCGGTCGCGCACATAGATGTTGAACTCCGCCGACTTCGGCAGCGTCTCCTTCACAGTCGACGGCAGACCGGCGCGCAGGTTGAGGCTGTAGCGATCGCCGTGCTTCAGCCCCTCGACGCAGAGTTGCCGGTCGTCCGACGACAGGGCCGGCGTGTCGTTACCGGCCATGCTGACGAATGGCGAGAAGTCCGTACGCTTGGCGAGCTCCTCGGAGAATTGAAAGCACACGCGGGGGACAGCGGAATCGGAATCCACCGAATAGTCGAGCAGCCGGAAGCCGCGCTCGTCGCGCAGCTTCTCGTACTGGCTGCGGATGTCGGCGACCTCACGCAGTTCGAGCGAGACCCGCAGCGCATCGAGCGCAGGCCGCCACAGCTTGCGGTCGGCCATCGCGCGGCCGAGCACGGCCAGCGCGTCCGCCTCCTCGCCTTGATTGTTCGCGCGCTGATAGGCGATGTATGCGGCTGTCGACGCACGCTCGAGCAGGAACGTCTGTTCGCGATTGTCGGCCGGGCGGACCTGAAACGTCGTCCGTGCCAGCCGCAGCCAGTTGCCGCCGTCGTTCGGAGCAAGCGCCGCCACCTGTCCCAGCAGTTGCAATCCCGCCCGGAAGTCGTTGCGCTTGAACGCGGAATCGGCGTCGGACCTGAGTTGCTGCGCGGGCTTGCTGACCGCCCCAGCCTCTGTCTTGATCTGGGCTTCCAGCCTGATGGCCGCGTCGGCCAGATCGTCGCGTTTGAAGGCCTTGTCGGCCGCCTGCGCGGACGTGAGGCCGAGCGCCAGCGATGCTGCCAGCACTAGGGCGCGAACCGGTCCAACCATGAGGAAGCTCCTTCGACGGCGAAAATGTCGTCGCCCCACGTGTCAGGTGATGGGTGAAACGTGACGGACTGATGGCCGTCCCGTTGCCGACGCTCCTGGATTAGGTCTCTCCGGCAAGCTATTGGGTTCAAAGCGAAAGAATTCGAAGAACCGTCAACTTGCTCTGCCATTTTCAAGGGAAGGTGGCACCTCTCCGCTTTGACTCCTGGCGCCCGTGGCTCGATCATAGGTCAAGGCTGCAGGAGAACCTTCGTCATGATCGATCATGTCTCAATTCCGGTCAGTGACCTCGCCCGCAGCGCCGCACTCTACGAACGGCTTCTGGCCCATCTCGATCTGACGCGCCTGGTCGATCGCCCGGCGACCGTGGGCTTTGGCAAACGCTACCCGGAATTCTGGCTCAACCTTCGCACGAACCTTCTCCGTGCTCCGGCGGATACCGGCACGCACATCTGCCTGCGTGCGCCCACCGAGACGGCCGTCCGCAGTTTCTTCGATGATGCGCTGGCGCTTGGGTGCACGAGCGCGGGCGATCCCGGACCGCGCCAGGCGGCGATGACGACCTACTTTGGCGCCTTCATCTTCGATTTCGACGGCAACAAGATTGAGGCGGTGAACTTTCCGCGCCGCTGACGTGTCGGGACCGGCCACGAGCTGTGGAACTCAGTTGAGATTGATTTCTCAGTTGCAGACAACGGAAGCGGACGGCGCTCCTGCGCCGGCCTATCCCCTCATCCTGAGGAGCGCGAAGCGCGTCTCGAAGGATGAGGCCGCAACGTAGGCCCGGGCCGCACGGCGAAGTAGCGTGGGTTTTTCTCGCAGAAGCCGGAATTCGCGACCAGCGAAGCCCGACACTGTTCGATCGTCGTGAAGGTGCAGCTTTGCGGGGTATGCCGGCCCTGCATCATGCAGAATGGATATTCGACCCCCGCCGCAGCCGGAGCCGGGTTGGTCACAACAGATGCAAGGCTCAACAGCGCCAGCGCGGCAAGTCTTGTTGAATGGATGAACATGTCCGTCCGGTTCCTTATTATGGGGGCTATCGTCGGCGCGGCTGCCGGACGACCTGCCGGCTACCGGTATAGGCGGGATTCTCCTCGCAGAAGCCGACGCCCGCCGATGCCGCGACCTGGCACAGCTGCAGGGAATTGTACGTGCAGTCCCGGCCCATATTTGGCGTACCGATCATGCAGTAACGAAACGGCGGCATCTCCGCACTCGCCGGTGAAATCAGCAGCAGACCGGCAAACCCCGCAACCAGCACAAGGACAGCTTGCAAACGTTTCATCGCAGCCTCCTCTTCTGTTTCTGTGTTGAAGAAGCCTGAGCGTTCGATTTTACAGAACGGATAGCGCTGCCAATCCGGTGCATGAAATCAACATTTCGTGCCGCAATCGGTGCGTCAGCGACGCGGCGTCGGACTCGGTGGTGCCGGTGCCGGCACAGGCTCAGCGGGTGGCGCCACGAAGCGTGGATTTGGCTCGCACGCCGTGCCGACGCCACGCACGGCCTCCTGGCATTGCGCGAGCGTCGCGTAGGAGCAGTCCCGCGCCATCCCGAACCCATCGCCCGAACAGAAGGGATATTCGGTTTCCGCCCGGGCAGGTCCCACGATGACGATCGAGCCGCCGAGCAATACCGATGCTGCCAGCATAAAGGTGCGCATGAGTGTCTCCGTAGTGAGCTTTTCTTGTTCGGCTCGATGACGCGTTGCCATAGGGACCAGGCTGCGCCGCTCTCTAGCCGATAACACCGCATGCGCAAGGAAATTCGTTTGAGACTGCCGTTTCAGGACGGTCGGCGCTGACGGCAGTTCTCCGATATGATCAACTCAGCACTCGAAAAAACCAGAGAACATCGCTCGGGAGGATTGAAATGACAGGTTCGCGTCGGACGTTCGTTGTTGGCGCTGGTGCTGCAACGGCCATCGCGCTCCTTCCGCGCGGCGCTCTTGCCGCCTATCCGGATCGACCGATCCGTCTGATTGTGCCGTTCGCGGCCGGCGGCAATGCGGACATTGTCGGCCGTCTGGTCGGCGAACAGATCACCAAGGCGCTGGGCCAGGCCGTTGTTGTTGAAAATCGCGGCGGTGCCGGCGGAGGCGTCGGCGCCGAAGCCGTCGCCCAGGCCGCGCCGGATGGATACACGCTGCTGGTCGGGTCGAACGGTCCCCTCACCGTCAATCCCTTCGTGAATGCCAACCTGAAATACGATCCGATCAAGGATTTCGCACCGATCGCATTGACGAGCTACGTGCCGCACGGCATCGTCGTGAGCAAGGCGGTGGAAGCCAAGAACATCGCCGAGTTGATTGCGTTATCGAAGAAGGCGCCGGTGACCATTGCGACCGCGGGCGTCGGCAGCGCGACGCATATGTCGCTCGAGCGTCTGAAAGCGATCACCGGCGCCGACCTGATGCATGTGCCCTACCGCGGGGGAGGCAGCCTGCTTCCTGATGTGATCAGTGGCAACGTCAAGGGTGCAATGACCGAGTTCTCGACGGCGTTGTCGCTGCATACGGGCGGCGAGGCGCGCATCATTGCCGTCGCTGCTTTGCAGCGTTCGAAGATCGCGCCGGACATACCGACATTCGACGAAGGCGGCGTGAAGGATTTCAAGGCCCAGAGCTATATCGGCATCCTGGCGCCGGCGAAAACGCCGCAGGACATCATCGCCGCTCTGCAGCAGGCAATCGAAAAAGGGCTGGCTCCGACCGGGCCGGCAGCAGAACGTCTTGCCGGCATCGGCGCCGAAATCGCCACACCGGAGCAGATGACATCGAAAGGCTTCGCCGAATTCATCCGCGCGGACTACGAAGACATGCGCGCGGCGGCAAAGCTCGCCGGCTTCGTGTCCAAGTGAGTGAGTAGTTGGCTCGTAGCCTGGATGGCACTAGTGCCCCGAATCCGAAGTTGGCTATACTTTGCGGCGAGCTCAGAGCGAACTTCGGATTCGATCAGGACACTAGCAAGTTTATGATTCTAGTGTCGTTTATGGATCAGAAATTCGCACGACGGACTCGCGGCAACGATGGTGCGAATTTCTGATCCATAAACGACACTAGGCCGCGGCGGGCCGCGGTTCTTTAAGAATTCTTAAAAACGCCGATGCTTTGTGTCGGCTAGGGCGAGATCAGGGACAGCAGTGGACAATTGCGGATACGGTCTTGCTCCAGCGTAGTCCGGAAGGACGAAGCCGGCTCTCCGGATTGCGCTAACGCTGCCACCTCACCTCACCGCCTTTGCCGTGCACCAGGCGAGGTGTCCTGCGCGCGGGACGCCGCTGCCTTGTTGCGGTCCATTACGCTACGACAATCCGCGCTGACCTGGTCACGCCGCTGTTTCATGCACGCGGTGATTCTCTCGACGTCCGGAATCTCGGAACTGCAGAGTCGGAAGGCGTCGTCGCTGCACTTCATCTGCGCCTCCATATCGAAGGCGAATGCAGACCCTGCCGGCAGCACGAACAGAGCAAATGCGAGCGCCGGCACGTAGCGGCCAGCAGCAACTGCGGTCATTGATGTCACCCACCGGGTCTGAGTTGGTTGCCCCTCAATGCGCAAGGCGAATCTTGCTCGAAAAGCGAGGCAGAAGTTTGTGCATCAGACGCCGAAGTCTTGGCAGACGGCCTTATTTTGGTTCTAAGGGCTTCGGCTGGTCCTGCCGCGATATTTCATGTTGAAGCTGTTCGTGGCGTCCAGAAATTCGAGTGTGGCACGGCGTGAGGCGCGGCCGTTCTCGCGGATTGCGGCTGGGAAGACGGCAGTCTGTTGCGGCTTACGCTGGAAGTTCGGATCGGAGCGCATGGCCTTCGTCATGAAGGAACGCCAAATCTGGGCCGGAAGACTGCCGCCTGTGACGTTTTTCATGGGCGAGTAGTCGTCATTGCCGACCCACACGCCGACGACGAGGTTCCCGGCAAAGCCCATGAACCAGGCGTCGCGAAACGCCTGACTTGTGCCGGTCTTGCCAAAAGTCGTGATCGGCAATTGCGCTCCCTGCCCTGACCCGGAGCGAACCGTCTCTTCCAAGAGCTCTCTCAGCGGATCGTTCACTGTAAGGAGCCAGCGGCCGGAATCCCGCGGTGGTGCGGCGGTTTTTGCGCTGTAGCCCAGAGACGTGATGCCCCACGGCTTGACGGGATAGGCGCCGGCCGCGACGGCCGCGTAGGCGCTGGTCAGTTCGAGAAGCTGGACCTCCCAGGTGCCGAGCGCGAGACTTGCCGTAGGTTCCAGCGGCGTTGTGATCCCAAGATCGCGCGCGACGTCAATGACATTGTTGCGGCCGACCGTCTCCGACAATCGGACCGCAACCGTATTGATCGAAGAAGCAAAAGCCTGACGAAGCGACACGTCTCCCTGATAGTTGTTGTCGAAGTTCTTCGGCTCATAGTCCCCGATGGAGATGGGTTCGTCGATAACCATCGTGTCGGGTGTCGCGCCTGCCCTCAGCGCCGCAAGATAGACGAACAGCTTGAAAGAGGACCCCGGCTGACGCCGCGCCTGCACGGCTCGATTGAATTGACTCTTGTTGTGATCTCTGCCGCCGACCATCGCCACGACGCGGCCGTCCGGCCGCATTGCAACCAGCGCGGCCTGCGTGGCGTGTCGCGACCGTTCCTGCTTCGCCAGCACCGATTCGATAGCCTCTTCCGCCGAGCGCTGCAGGCGCGGCTGAAAGGAGGTATGAACAGGCACCGGAGCAAGACTGCCGCTGTCGGGTAACTGCACCGTGCCGGCAAGCCAATCGGCGTAGTAGCCTCCGGACAGCGTTTTCTGCTCGTTGAGTGGCATAGTCCAGGCGATATTGGCGAGTCGCGTCGCCGGGAGGCGGCCGTTGTCCACCATGGCCTGCAAGACAAGCTTGGCGCGCTCCTGCGCGGCGTTGAAATCAGACGTCAGACTGGTGGGCGACTTCAGCCTGCCAACGAGCAGGGCCGACTCCGCCAGCGTGAGCGCGCTGGGCTGTTTGCCAAAGTAGCGTTTGGCCGCAGCGCGAAGACCGAAGCATCCGCCTCCGAAATAGGCGTTGCTTAGGTAAAGCTCCAGAATCTGATCCTTTGTCAGTGCGAGTTCGAGCCAGACGGCAAGCAAAGCCTCGTCCCGCTTGCGCTCCATGGTTCTGTGCTTCGAGAGAAATGAGAATTTGACGAGCTGCTGAGTGATCGTGCTGCCGCCCTCGATCACATGTCCGGCCTTCCAGTTCCGATACGCCGCCCGCGCGATCCCGAGCGGATCAACGCCGAAGTGGGAATGGAAACGCCGGTCCTCCATCGACAGCAAGGCGTCGATGAAGTGCTGCGGAACATCCGAAACCCTGACCGGCTCATCCACGCAACCGCCACGACGGGCAAACGGCTCACCGTCAGCGCTCAGCAACACAAGCCTGCGTTCAACCTGCGGCTGGATCTGATCAAGAGAGTAGTAGCGCTCCGGTGGCAGCGAGAGCCACACGAATGGTAGACCTACGAGGGTACCCATCGCGAAGAACCCGTTTGCCGCCTCTGAGACCACGCCAACACAGAGGTTCGCGATCTTCCGGAAAGCGACAAGGAGCGGAGTGAACATCATCCGTCGATCTCGGAGCCTGCTCTTCGACTGCCGGTGGCTCAGAACAGCGCCCGCTGCTGCGTGAGTCCGGTCGTCGATGGCTCTGTTTGCTGAACATCTGAGGGCGGCCCGCTCGCCTTTATGTAGCGACGGAAAATCCAACCCTTCTGATCCGTCTTGGGGTCGACCACCTCGGTCCATCCGCCGTCGCGTGACAGGACGCGCAGCCTCATCCCGCGTGGTTGAACGGTCACCACGCTGGCCGACGACGACGCACCGGAACGCATGTTGATGCCGGACGCCGACGTCTCGACCCATTCGCCACCGTCGGCTGTAGCCGAAGCAGCCGGAGCCGCGGGAGTAGATTTCGCCGACGCGGATGCACTTTCATTCGGCGCGCGCAACGCCTTTTCGGCCAGGCTTGCCGAGGTTGCCTGTGGCGTGTTGCCGAGATTTGCACTTCCGACGGCGGGCGATGCTTTGCCGGTCTCGTCCTTCGTCCCCGGTGCGACGGCTGGCTTCGTCGAGGCGCCAACTGTTTGGCCTTTCGGATCGAATGCATCGAGAGCACTCAGAAAGGTCTGCGTGCCTCCGATGTAGACGACCGCTCCGGCCAGCCACAGCGCAAGCGCGTAGCGACCTAGGCCGGATTGTCGCCTGCTGCCCTCATGCTCGGCGACGGTAGCGCCAAGCTGCTGCACCGGCGGCGGTGGCGGGGCCGGCTTGTCAACGTTACTGGGGTTTTGTGCCTCGGACGTCGCGCAACCATCAGCAGCCTCAACGCCGCGCGCGCGCCAGCGGCGGATGGTCGTTCGGCTGATGCCGAGTTCCCTGGAAAGCTCGCTGACTGACTTGTCGCTTGCCTGGATATAGGCGCGCATATCCGAAGTTGTCGTGGCATTCACGCCCACGATTGGTCTCCATCCTTCGAGCAGCCCCCGCCGGAATGGAGACACCTAGGCAGCAGGAATTAATTTTGGCGAAGAGGTAAGGTTAAACAACATCAAGTAATTTAGGCACGCAGTGCGATCGTCGCCGAAATTCGGCGGGGCATCAGAGGGCGCGCCGCGCCCAATCCCCTAAGATATTGTTTTCGCTGGCGATCCCGGCAGGATTCGAACCTGCGACCCACAGCTTAGAAGGCTGTTGCTCTATCCAACTGAGCTACGGGACCGTAGCGACCGCAATACCAGAACAAAGTGAAGGAGCGGTAGTCGGAACTTAAGCCCGCTGCGCCACCTGCGCCAAGATCCCGGGCACGATGGGCGGCGGTGGAACGGCAGATCACCGCCAGGTAGGTCCGGCCGAGGCGGTTGTAGGCGCAGACCAATGTGGTTCCGACGATTTCGCGGCGCGATCGTCGAGCGGTATGACGTCGATGGCAAGGCGGAAGCCCAAGTGTCGGTCATCGAGGCCTATAACGACGCGATATCAACATCCAACGCGAGTGGCCACGCAGAGCGAACACCGTCATCGCGAGGAGCGTCAGCGACGAAGCGATCCAGCGCGGCGGTTGTCGCGGACTCAGACTGGATCGCTTCGCTGCGCTCGCGATGACGAGCGAACGTCCAGGCCAGCGATCTCACTCTGAACGTGACGAACTCGCGTGCGATTCCATCAAGCACCACTTAGGGTTCCGTCCGTTTGCATATCGAGGTGTCACGCTGCTGCAACAGCGCGAATAGCAGGGGAAGGCGCGAATTAAGGTTCGCGCAAGCCTTTGGGACTTATCTCGTGCGCCACCTGCGCCATGATTCCAGGCACGATGCGGCGGTGGAACGGGAGGATCACCATCAGGTAGGTCCGACCGAGGCGGTTGTGGGTACGCACGAGCGTCGTCGCGACGATCTCGCGGCGGCGATCATCGAGCGCCGTGACGTCGATGACGAGGCGGAAGTCCAGATGGCTGTCGTCGAGACCCATGACGACGCGCGCGGGATTCTGGCTGAGCACCGGGAAAGCGCCGATGCGCCGCGTTCGCACGAGCTGCGGATCGTAGCGCGTGCGCAGGCCGAGCGGCCTGACGAGGACGTCCCTGAGTGCCATCAGCGCAACGATCCACCCGGGTGGCCGCTCCATGGCACGATGCGCGGCGGTGACCGCATCGAGCGCAGGATCATCCACGACGAGCGAGAACGCATCGGCGAAATCGGCGTCGGGAAGCAGACTGCGAAGCTCGGGGTTCACGTCGACTTGCATGGGGCGAAAGGGGGCGAGTGGTGAATAGTGAATAGGCAGTCGTTGCGAGGCGCGCTTGCGCCGAAGCAATCCAGCGCGGCGGTCGTCGCAGGCTCAGACTGGATTGCTTCGCTGCGCTCGCAATGACGGAGTACTGTTCTACCACTACTCACGATTTCGGTATTCGCTATTCACGCTGCCTCGATCTCCGCAAGCTCGACGCCTTCCTGCACGATGTCGCCGACCTTGCATTTCAGCGTCTTCAGCGTGCCGGCGAACGGCGCGCGCAGCGTCTGCTCCATCTTCATCACTTCGAGAGTCAGCACCGGGGCGCCCTTCTCCAGCAGCGCCCCCTCCTCCGCGAGCAGCGCAACGACCGTTCCCGGCAACGGCGCCACGATCCGGTCCTCACCGGCGTGCTCGTCTTCATCGACGCCAAAGGGATCGACAAGCGACAGCTCGAAACGTCCGTTCGGCGTTCGCAGGTAAAGACTGCGGTCATCCCATAGCGCGATCGCGCGCGTCTTGGTGCCATTGAGAAAACTGTCGACGATGCCATCGCCTCTGGA
The DNA here is from genome assembly GCF_031157255.1 of Bradyrhizobium sp. LHD-71. Lineage (GTDB taxonomy): Bacteria > Pseudomonadota > Alphaproteobacteria > Rhizobiales > Xanthobacteraceae > P52-10. Next base: position 160,768 of record NZ_JAVIFX010000018.1, read on the forward strand.
ATGGACTTCGAATGCGAAGGTCGCATCAGCGACCTCGAGCCTCATACCGTTGCCGCCATAGCCAAGCGTTGCGCCATGGTCGCGCCCCTCGCCATCGCGGAACGTCAACTTACGGTGGCGCTCACCCCCGGGCATCCAGCCGGGCTTGTTCCAGGGCGAGCCCTTGTCGTGCAGCGCCGTTTCCCGCGCCAGTACGGCCGCGACCGCCGCACCGATCTCCGAACTGCCGATCTTGAGCGACGGACCGCTGAGCTCCTTCAGATGGCGTTCAATGAAGGCGGTATCGACGTGATTTGAGCGCACGTCGGCATGTGACAGCAGGGCCGACAGAAACGACACATTGGTGACCACGCCACGGATGTCGCTGCGATCGAGGGCAGCAACGATACGGTCGAGCGCCGCGTCGCGGCTTTCGCCATAGGCGATCATCTTCGCCAGCATGGCATCGTAGTGCGGAGATACGACACTGCCGTCACTGTAACCGGCGTCGATCCGCAACCCGCCGGACTCCTCCGGCAGCCGCCAGGCGCGAATTCGGCCAACCGAAGGCATGAAATTCTTCGCCGGGTTTTCCGCATATATGCGCGCCTCGACGGCATGGCCCTTCAGCCTGATCTCGTCCTGCTTCAGCGGCAGAGCCTCGCCGAACGCGACCCGCAACTGCCATTCCACCAGATCGACGCCGGTGATCAACTCAGTCACCGGGTGCTCGACCTGCAGACGCGTGTTCATTTCGATGAAGAAGAAGTCGCGCCCGTCGGACACGAATTCGATGGTGCCGGCGCCGACATAATTGACGACGGCTGCGGCCTTGCGCGCAGCCAGACCGATGGCGGCGCGCTGCTTGTCGTTCAGCGTCGGCGACGGCGCCTCCTCGATCACCTTCTGGTGCCGCCGCTGCAGCGTGCATTCCCGCTCGAACAGCGAAACGAGATTGCCATGGCTGTCGCCGACCACCTGCACTTCGATGTGACGCGGGTTGTCGACGTACTTCTCGATCAGCATGCGGTCGTCGCCGAACGCCGCCTTCGCCTCGCGTTTGGCGCTGACGATCGCGGCGTTCAGTTCGGCCGCCGCACGCACGACCCGCATGCCGCGTCCGCCACCACCCGCGGAAGCCTTCACCAGTACCGGAAAACCGATTGTTTCGGCTGCTTTGGCCAGTATCGCCTCGTCCTGCGCCTCACCGTGATAGCCGGGGACCAGCGGAACGCCGGCCTTCTCCATCAACGCCTTGGCGCCGGACTTCGAACCCATCGCCCCGATCATCTCGGCCGTGGGACCAACAAACACGAGCTTCGCGTCTGCGCAGCGTCGCGCGAATTCGTCGCTCTCGGAAAGAAAACCGTAGCCGGGATGGATCGCCTCCGCACCACTCTCGTGCGCGGCGGCCAAAAGGTGATCGATGTTGAGATAGCTGTCGCGCGCGCGCGCCGGCCCGAGCAGAATGGCGCTATCCGCCATCGCTACATGCAGTGCGTCGCGGTCGGCCTCGGAGTAGACGGCAACGGTGCGCAGGCCCATCGCGCGTGCGGTGCGGATGATACGGCAGGCTATCTCGCCGCGGTTGGCGATCAGCAGCGTACGGAAGCGCCGGTAGAGAGGCGAAGCCATCGTCACATCCTGAAAAAGTCACATCCTGAAAATGCCGAACCGCGTCGGTTCGGCGGGTGCGTTAGCGACAGTCGACAGAGCAAGGCCGAGGACGTCGCGTGTGTCTGCCGGATCGATGATACCGTCGTCCCACAAGCGCGCCGTGGCGTAATAGGGATGTCCCTGCTCCTCATACTGCGCGCGGATCGGCGCGCGGAACTTGTCCTCGTCCTCGACCGACCATTTGCCGCCGCCGGCCTCGATGTTGTCGCGGCGCAGTTGGCTCAACACCATTGCCGCCTGCTCGCCACCCATCACCGAGATGCGTGCGTTCGGCCACATCCAGAGAAACCGCGGGTTGTAGGCGCGCCCACACATGCCGTAATTGCCGGCGCCGTAGGAACCACCGACGACGACCGTGAACTTCGGCACGCCGGCGGTCGCGACCGCCGTCACGAGCTTGGCGCCGTCGCGGGCGATGCCACCGGCTTCGTACTTCCGGCCGACCATGAAACCGGTGATGTTCTGCAGGAACAGCAACGGAATCTGCCGCTGGCAGCACAGCTCGATGAAGTGCGCGCCTTTAAGCGAGCTCTCCGAGAACAGGATGCCGTTGTTGGCGATGATGCCGACTGGATAGCCCCACAGATGCGCAAAGCCGCAGACCAGCGTCGGTCCGTAGAGCTTCTTGAATTCATCGAACTCGGAGCCGTCCACCAGCCGCGCGATGATCTCGCGGATATCATAGGGCTTGCGCGTATCGGCCGGAACGACGCTGTAGATGTCATCCGGCGCAAACAGCGGCGCGCGTGGCTCGCGCCAACCAGCGAGATTGCGGACGGGGGCGTTGAGATTGCCGACGATGCGGCGGGCGATGCCGATGGCATGCGCGTCATTCTGCGCCATGTGATCGGTGACGCCGGACTGGCGGCTGTGCACGTCGGCGCCGCCGAGATCCTCAGCGCTGACCACCTCGCCGGTCGCGGCCTTCACCAGCGGCGGCCCGCCGAGGAAGATGGTGCCTTGATTGCGCACGATGATGCTCTCGTCGGACATCGCCGGCACGTAGGCGCCGCCCGCCGTGCAGGAGCCCATGACGATGGCGATCTGCGGGATGCTTAGCGACGACATCTGCGCCTGATTGTAGAAGATGCGGCCGAAATGCCGCTCGTCGGGGAAGATCTCATCCTGCTGCGGCAGGAATGCACCGCCGGAATCGACCATGTAGATGCACGGCAGGCGGTTCTGCCGTGCGATATCCTGCGCTCGCAGATGCTTCTTCACGGTCAGCGGATAATACGTGCCGCCCTTGATGGTCGCATCGTTGGCGACGATCACGCATTCGCGTCCTGCTACGCGGCCGATACCGGTGATGATGCTGGCTGAATGCACGTCGCCGCCATAGAGGCCATAGGCCGCGAGGGGCGAAAGCTCCAGGAACGCCGTCCCGGGATCCACCAGCAGATCGACACGCTCGCGCGCCAGCATCTTGCCGCGTGCGGTGTGGCGGCTGCGCGCGTTCTCACCGCCACCGCCGGAAACGACCTGAAGCTTTTGCCGAAGATCGGCTACCAGCGTCCGCATTGCTGCGGCGTTCTCGGCAGATGCCGGCGATTGCGGATCGACCTCGGATCTCAGGATCGTCATTGTCTCAGTACAAGCCCGCCTGGGTTAAGTTTTCGCCCCGCCCAAGCGGCACATTCGCGACGGAAATGTCAAGTAGGCGAAGACCCGTAGCCCGGGAGAGCGACGCGACACCCGGGGGCTGGCCACTCGTCATTGCGAGCAACCATTAAACGGCGGCCGGGGATTTGATCCAAGGAGTGCTTCGGGCGAGGATGGTATTGGCGAAGACGAGAAGCTTTCTGGCGCAGGCGACGAGAGCGAGTTTGTGCGGCTTGCCAGCAGCTTTAAGGCGCGCATAGAGGCGCTTGAGTGCGGCATTCCACTGGAATGCCGCTGGCAGCGCAGCAGCGTAGAGGCTGGTGCGCAAGCGCGTTCGTCCGCCGGCAATGGAGCGCTGACGAACGCGCTTGCCGCTGTCGTTGTTGAATGGGGCTAACCCGGCAAGAGCCGCGGCCTCGCCGCGTGACAAGTGGCCAAGCTCTGGCATGCGGATCAGCAGCGCGATGGCGGTACGCGGTCCAATGCCGTCGATGCTGAGC
>NZ_JAVIFX010000019.1 GCF_031157255.1 Bradyrhizobium sp. LHD-71
GAATTTCTGATCCATAAACGACACTAGAATCATAAACTTGCTAGTGTCCTGATCGAATCCGAAGTTCGCTCTGAGCTCGCTGCAAAGTATAGCGAACTTCGGATTCGGGACACTAGCGTTGCTTACCTCTCGCGTCGTCGAAAAATCAGATACGTCGCCTGCCGGCCTTCGCGCTCGGCTTTGCGGCCGTAGCGCGTCATCGTGAAGCCGGGCCAAGGCTTGCGCCAGTCGTCGGCGCGCTCGGCGGTCCAGCTGAAATCTGCTGACCGGACCACATGGGCGAGCGTCCAGGCGTTGTAGTCATCGATGTCGCTGACGAAGCGGAATTCGCCGTGGTCGGCGAGCACGCGCGCGATCGCCGCGACCGTTTCGTCCTGCACGAACCGGCGCTTCCAGTGCCGCCGCTTCGGCCACGGGTCAGGATGGATCAAGTCGATCCGCTGCAGCGAGGCCTGCGGCAACCAGGCCAGCAATTCGGCGGCGTCGCCTGCGAACAGCTTCACGTTCGGCAGTGGCTGCGTGTCGAGGCTGCTAAGGATCTTCGCCATTCCGTTGACATACGGCTCGCAGCCGATGAAGCCTGCCGCAGGGTGGCCTGCTGCTTCGGCAAGCAGATGTTCGCCGCCACCGAAGCCGATTTCCAGCCGCGCCGACGTAACGCTGGATCCGAACAGCCGCGCAATCGGTTCTGGTGCAGGCGTGCCGATGTCGACCGTGAGTTGCGGCAGCAGCGACACCATCAGGTCGGCCTGATGATGCCGAAGCTTGTGGCCCTTGCGGCGGCCGAAGAACGAGCCTTGCGCGCGAAGTTTTTGGGAATGTTCAGGGGTCATCGCGTGCATCCGCGAGCGCGAAGCCGCAAAGGATGAGATGAAGTTCAGCAGAAGCGCAGGCGCTGATCGTCAGCGTCGATCCGATTGCTCGCGCGTGGCGATCTGCTCGACCAGATCGACGATGCTGCGGCGCAGCTTCGAGTCGTTGATGCGCGTGAACGCGCGGGTCAGCGCGAGGCCTTCCGACGTTGCCAGAAAATCGGAGACGTAAGCAGGTGAGGGGGCTTCAGTCACGCCGTCGGCACTGATGGTTCCGCCTGGACCACCTTCGAACAGGAATGAAACCGGGACTTGCAGGATTTCGGAGATCTGCTGCAGACGGCTGGCGCCGACGCGATTGGTGCCTTTTTCGTACTTCTGAATCTGCTGAAATGTCAGCCCGAGGGACTCGCCGAGTTTCTCCTGGCTCATGCCGAGCATGATGCGCCGCATACGGATCCTGCTGCCGACGTACTTGTCGACGGGATTTGGCGCTTTCACCGACATCAGCTTCTCCCCGGGACCAATTAGGCTCATGACACTCGCCCGTTTAAGAAAATCTACATGCAACTATGCGGATTAGACAGGCCGGGTCAAACCCTAGTCCCGGCCCCGGTATTTATCGCATTCTACAAACTTGAGAAAAAGGGTAGCGGGTTCCGGCAGGTTCACCGCAAGGTCCGCAGCTGGACTGCCTCGTCTGTTAGCTTGACGGATATCATCTTACCTCCCATGAACGCAGTATGAATACGTTCGATTGGGCAGGCACTTAGCAGGCTGCGGCGATTGGCTCCACAGCCTGTAGTTGTGATTGCCGCGTAAAGGCCAAAAATGTGGCGCGCCGAATGCCGCTTATGGCCCGGAAAGCGTCCGTCGAGACCGGCCCGTCATCCGTCGGCGTAGCGCGACGGCGAGGGCTGCGGCGATGAACAGGCCCGCCGGAACATCGCCGGCGCGGTTGTAGACTGTGGGCGCGAGCGGTTGTGGCAGCGCGGCGTCCAGAATGCCTTCGGCCCCCAGGCCGAGTTGCGCGACAATCCGCCCCAGGGGATCGATGACCGCGGAAATACCGGTGTTCGCGGCTCGCACCACCGGCAATCCTTCCTCGATCGCGCGCAGGCGCGCCTGCTGCAGATGCTGGTAGGGACCCGGGCTGTTCCCGAACCATCCATCGTTGGTCAGATTGACGATCCAGGCCGGTCGTTCGTCGCGTGAGGTGATCTCGCCGGGAAAAATGGCCTCGTAGCAGATCAGCGGCAGCATGCGTGGCGTGCGCGGCAGATCGATCGGACGGCGCCTCGTGCCCGGAATGAAGCCGCCCTGGACTTTCGTGAGTTGCGAGAAGCCGAGCATCTCCATCGTGGATTGAAAGGGGAGGAATTCGCCGAACGGCACCAGATGCAGCTTGTCGTAGACCGACAGGATCGAGCCGTCGTGGTCGATCACGTAAATGGAGTTGTAGGCGCGGCGCACCGGTTGTCCGGGCGGTGCCGAATCCGGCGGCCGCACGCCGCCGGTGATCAGGATCGTTCCTTCGGGCAGAAGGTTGGCGATCTGCGCCATGGCGTCGGCTTCGCGCGTGAGGAAGAAGGGGAATGCGGATTCCGGCCAAATCAGCACGGTGGCGTCGCGCACGCCCTGCGATTGCGGTCCGGTCGAACGGTCGGACAGGGCGAGGTACTTACGCATGACCTCGGCCTTGGCGCCATAGTTGAACTTCGCGTCCTGCGGCAGGTTCGGCTGCATGATGCGCAGCTTCACGCCTTCGACGAGACGCGTCGGCGCGCCCGCAAGGCGAACGCCGCCGTAAGCCGCCATGATTGCGAGGACGAGCAGCGCCAGCGCCGGTGCGAGCCAGCGGTGCCGCGTCATGCTCTTCTCGTCGACCAGTACCGCCGGGCTCGCGAAGATCGCGACCGTGAGGAAGGTCAGGCCCCACAATCCAATCAGCGAAGCAGTTTGCGCGAGCGCGAGCGGGTTCGACAGGGCGTAGCCCAGCGCATTCCATGGAAAGCCCGTCAGCAGGTGCCCACGCAGCCATTCGGAAGCGGTCAGCGCAACGGCCAGCGAGAGGATCCGCGATGCGTCCTTGGTCCAGATCAGCCGCGCGAGCAGGAAGCCGAGCGCCATGAAGATCGCAAGCCCCGCCGGCAGTCCGGCGACGGCGAACGGCAGCAGCCAGCCGAACGTCCGCGCATCGACCAGCAACGCGTTGCCGATCCAGTAGAGGCCTGCGAGGAAATAGCCGAAGCCGAACCACCAGCCGCTCAGGGCGGCGGTGGGCCATCCGCCGAGCTTGCCGGCACCGGCGCCGTCGATCAGCCAGACCGCGACCGGCAGCGTCAGAAAAAGCACCGGCCACAGGCCGAACGGCGGCATGGCGAGCGCCGACGCCGCGCCCGCCGCAAACGCGATCGCAGCGCGACGCCAGCCCCATGACAGGACGACGGAATGGGCAAGCCGCGTCAGCGTCACGTATCGCTCGCGGGATCTTTGGACGATGTGCTGTCGTCGGCAGAATGCGAGCCGGAGGGTGCGCTGTCGGCGTCGGGAGTCTCGGACGCGTTCGTGCGACGTCGCGCGCTGCGCGCGCGCGCCGGCGCCGGCAGCTCCTTGCGGACGCTGATGCGCAAGCGCTTCAGGCGGCGCGGATCGGCGTCCAGGACCTCGATCTCGAACGGCCCCGGTCCGGAAATCACCTCGCCGCGCGGCGGCAGCCGACCGAGCTGCGCAACCAGATAGCCGCCAAGCGTGTCGACCGTGCTCGCGGCCTCGCCCGGATCGAACGTCGGGCCGATCAGCGCGATGACATCGTCGATCGGCGCGCGCGCGTCGGCGATGAAGGAATTGTCCGGCTGCTTGACGATCGAGGGTGGCGCGTCATCATCGTGCTCGTCGTCGATCCGGCCGACGATCTGCTCAACGAGATCTTCGATTGACACGAGACCGTCGGTGCCGCCGTATTCGTCCACCACCAGCGCAAGATGCATGCGCGTCGCCTGCATCTGCGCCAACAGATCGATCGCCGGCATCGACGGCGGAACGTACAAAAGCTTGCGGATAATGCCAGCGTGCTCGAGCGGCATCGACAGATCGATGCTGCGCAGGTCGAGATTGGCGGGAAGCGGCCGCTTGCGGCGCGTATTGGCTTCGGGATCGACCTGGGAGCGGGAGGTGATGTAGGCGAGCAGGTCGCGGATGTGCACCATGCCTTCCGGATCGTCGAGCGTCTCGCGATAGACGACCAAACGCGACAGTGCGGCGCTCTCGAACAACTTCATCAGGTCGCCGAGCGGAATGTCCTGCTTGACCGCGACAATGTCGGCCCGTTGCACCATCACGTCGGCGATCCGTCGCTCGCGCAGATCGAGGATGTTGCGCAGCATGGCGCGCTCGGCGGCGGTAAACCCGATCTGGTCGGGCGTCGATCCCTCGAGCACGGCTTCGAGATCGGTCCGAAGCGAGCCGGATCGCCAGCCAAGCAGCGTGCGGATCGCGCGCGCCAGCCAATTGTCGTGGGATCTCGACCCGTCCGTGTCGCGCGCGGACGTGCCGCGGTCATGTTCCGGCGCGGTTTCGTCGCGACTGTTGCCAGGTATCGGGTCAGGCGGCACGGAGTCGCTCACGCATAAGGGTTGGGGACGCCGAGGGTTGCGAGGATCGTCCGCTCCAGCTCCTCCATCGATTCCGCATCGGCATCGTTCTCGTGATCGTAACCGACGAGATGGAGAAATCCGTGCACGGCGAGATGGCTGAGATGGTGCGCGAACGGTTTGTTCTCGCTCTCGGCTTCGCGCCGCGTAATCTCATAGGCGATCGCGATGTCGCCGAGCATGCGTGGCTGCGCAGCGCGTGCGGGCGTTGGTACGGCCGGAAACGAAAGCACGTTGGTCGGCTTGTCGATCCCGCGCCAGTCGCGGTTGAGCGTTCTGATTCCAGAATCATCGGTCAGCACAATAGCAACTTCGGCGCCCTCCGCCGAAGCAGAAGCGTGCCGCGCGGCAGCTTCGATTGCGCGCTGCACAAGCGCTTCGGCCTCCGGTTCCGCCTCCCAGCAGGGGGCGGTGACGAGAATATCGGCCGTCAAGGGCGCGATGGAGGGCATGGCAGTGTCGCCTGTCAGGCCTTTCCGGCACTCTTGTCCGGAAACTTGCCGGGTCCGGGCGCGGCTTTCTCATAGGCGGCGACGATCCGTTGCACGAGTTCGTGGCGGATCACGTCCTCGGCGCCGAACTTCACCTGGGCGATGCCCTCGACGCCGTCAAGCAGCCGCGTTGCTTCTGCAAGGCCGGACGGCTGGCCGTTCGGCAGGTCGACCTGGCTTGGATCGCCGGTGACGATCATGCGGCTGTTCTCGCCGAGCCGTGTCAGGAACATCTTCATCTGCATCGACGTCGTGTTCTGCGCCTCGTCGAGGATGATGACGGCATTGGTGAGCGTTCTGCCGCGCATGAATGCGAGCGGTGCGATCTCGATCTCGCCAGTCTGCAACGCGCGCTCGACCACGCGCGCATCCATCAGGTCGTAGAGCGCGTCGTAGATCGGCCGCAGATAAGGATCGACCTTCTCGCGCATATCGCCGGGCAAAAAGCCGAGCCGCTCGCCGGCCTCGACCGCCGGGCGCGACAGGATGATCTTGTCGACCTCCTTGCGCTCGAACAGCTGCGCGGCATGCGCGACCGCAAGCCAGGTCTTGCCGGTACCGGCGGGCCCGGTGCCGAACACCAGCGAGTGCCGTTTCAGCGCGCGGATATAGGCGTCCTGTGCCGCGGTGCGCGCCCGCACGGGACGCTTGCGCAGATTGATCTCCTCGAACGCGGAGCGCGCCGCCTTCGGATCGAAATCGAACAGCGAACCTTGCGCGATCACGGCGCGTATCGCGCCGTCGACGTCGCCCTGGGTCAGTTCGTGCCCACGCAGGACCTGATCGTAGAGTTCCTCGAGCACCCGCCGCGCCGCCTCGCAGCCGTCGCGTGAGCCTGCGATCGTGACGTGATTGCCGCGCTGGTCGGCAACGACGTTCAGCCGTCGCTCGATCAGCGCGAGGTTCTGTCCGTACTGGCCGACGAGCGACGACGCCGCGCGATTGTCGTCGAAGGCGAGTTCGATATGGGAATCGGGCGTCTTCAGGTCTCGGTCGAGTTTGCGGCCGGGCGCGAGCGATGGTGAATCCGATGCGCTTTTTGGCAAGGGTTTCAGGCTCCAGTCGTTGTAGTCAACGAGGCGTGGTTATGACGCGACGAGCCTGTCCGTGCAGGCTCCGCCGACAGATCTCCGAAAAAGCTGTAGCGCTCCAAGCCGGTCAGCGTCACTGGCAGCACGCGGCCTATGATGTCGGAAGAAGCCATGACGTGCACGGGCTGCAGATAAGCCGAGCGGCCGACGATCTGTCCTGCGCGGCGGCCCGTCTGTTCAAACAGCACATCGAATGTCTTGCCGATGCAGCCGACATTGAACGCCGCCTGGCGGCTGTCGATGAGCTCCTGCAACTGGGCGAGACGCTGATCCATCGTCGCCGCGTCGACCATCCCCTGCATGTCCGCCGCGGGCGTACCGGGCCGCGGCGAATATTTGAACGAGTAGGCCGAAGCGTAACCGATTTCCGCGACCAGCGCGAGCGTCGCCGCAAAGTCATCGTCGGTTTCTGAGGGGAAACCGACGATGAAATCCGACGAAAACGCCATATCGCTGCGCGCGGCGCGAAATTTTTCGATGATGCGATGGTACTCGGCGATGGTGTGCTTGCGGTTCATGGCGGCAAGAATGTGATCCGAGCCCGACTGCACGGGCAGGTGCAGGTAAGGCATCAGCGCCGGCAGGTCGCGGTGGGCTGCGATCAGGCTGTCGTCGACATCGCAAGGATGGCTCGTCGAATAGCGAAGCCGGGCGATTCCCTCGATTCCCGCAAGATGGTGCAGCAGCTTGCCGAGCGGCCACGGCTTGCCGTCCGGTCCGGTGCCGTGAAAGGCGTTGACGTTCTGGCCGATCAGCGTGATTTCGCGCACGCCATTGTCGGCGAGCCGTCGCACGTCGTCGGCGATCTTCACGACGGAGCGCGAAACTTCCGCGCCGCGCGTGTAGGGCACGACGCAAAACGTGCAGAATTTGTCGCAACCTTCCTGCACGGTGACGAAGGAGGTGACGCCGCGCGCACGAATGGCTGCCGGCTGCGGCGGCGCGAGCGACGAAAACTTGTCCACGACCGGAAACTCGGTCTCGATTGCGCGGCCGTCACGACGGGCGCGCCGCAGCAGCTCGGGAAGATGATGGTAGCTCTGCGGCCCGACCACGACGTCGACGACCGGCGCGCGGCGGACGATCTCGGCGCCTTCGGCCTGTGCGACACATCCGGCGACGACGATCTTCATGTCGCGACCGGCGCGCGCCGCGTCATCTTTCGCCTCGCGAAGCCGGCCGAGCTCGGAATAGACCTTCTCGGAGGCTTTCTCACGGATGTGGCAGGTATTCAAGATCACGAGGTCGGCGTCGGCAGCATTCGCCGTCTCGACGAAATTCTCGTGCGTCAGGGTGTCCACCATGCGCTGTGCATCGTAGACATTCATCTGACAGCCGTATGACTTGATATGCAGCTTACGCGGCGCGTTCATTGCCCGCTCAGATATAGACAAACCCGGCTCAAATCCAGCGCTCGGGCGGGCGAACCGTTCAAATTGGAACCAGTCGGCGGCCCCGGCGGGTCCGATCCGGGCGGCCGGGGCCCGAGATTTCAGGTCTTGTCGTCGTCGAGCGGCACGCAATAGAGCTCGAGCCGATGATCGACCAGCTTGTAGCCGAGCTTGCGGGCGACTTCCGCCTGCAGCTTTTCGATCTCGTCGGAGGTGAACTCGATCACCTTGCCGTCGCGCAGGTTGATCAGGTGATCGTGGTGCGTCTCGCGCATCTGTTCGTAGCGTGCACGCCCCTCGCGAAAGTCGTGACGTTCGATGATGCCGGCGTCTTCGAACAGCTTGACCGTGCGGTAGACCGTCGAGATGGAGATCTTGTCGTCGATGGCGACACAGCGGCGATAAAGTTCTTCGACGTCGGGATGATCGGTTGCCGCAGCGAGAACGCGCGCGATGACGCGCCGCTGTTCGGTCATGCGCATGCCCGTCGCGGCGCACCGCGCCTCGATGTCTCCACCTTTCGTCTCCCCGTCCTTGCTGGGGGCCGATGAGGGGATGGGTTTTACGGCAGTCATCGATCGCTCTCTTGAGAATTGATCGTGATGTTCGCTTCTCTTAAGTCCAAATCTAACATTCGCCCCCATTTTCGAAAGCCTTGCGAATGCCAAATCCGCTTTGCGAGGGCGGCGAACTGGAACGTCCTGTCAGTTTCGCGGCGAGCTTATCGCAAGGAAGTGCAAGTTCAAAACCGCACGGGAAACATAAAGTTGCTAGTGCTCCTAGTGTTTTCGAAGTCCGGATGCAAGGGCGCAGCAACGCGATGCAAACTTCGAAAACCGAACGCTGGTTCGTCTTTTCTGACACCGCTTGCGCGTCAGAACAAGTCTCGCTGCATGATCAACGCATTCAATTTCGCGCCGCTTTTGTCGCTATAGTACTGTTCCCGCCGCCCGACCGTGGTGAAGCCCGCGTGCTGATAGAGACGGACCGCCGGCTGGTTGTTCTCTTCGACTTCCAGGAATACGTGGCGGATGCCGCGACCTGCAAGATGTCCCAGATGACTGGCGAGCAGGTCGCGGGAGTAGCCGCGCCCACGCTGCGCTGAGGCGATTGCTACCGACAGGATCTCCGCTTCATCCACCGCAAGGCGCGAAATGATGAAGCCGATCGGCTTGCGGCCATGCATCAGCCGCTGGGCGAATGTATTGCGTTCGGCGAGCATTGTTTCGAACTCGCCCTGGCCCCAGCCGCGATGGAACGACGCGCGGTGCAACTGTGACAGCCTGGCTGCGTCCCGCATGGTCGCAGGCTCGATACTGGTCGAGGGCGGCGCAAACAACCGCGAAAGCCAGCCGATCATGAAGAGGCCGACAGTGCCGCCCGATCCTGCACGGCGATCGCCTGCGGCTTCGCATCCACCGCGCGCAGATAGAGCGGCCGCGGCTTCGAGGTTGCCGGATTGGCGGCGACGCCGACCCACGCCACCCAGACGATCTCGGGCGCCACGCTCTGCTCAACGCTTGCGGGTGGCGTCACATGGCCCGGCCAGCGCTCGGCAACCAGTTGTGCGGCATTGCCGACCAGACGCAGCGGGCCGAACCTTGTCTGGTCGAAAACGTCGGCGATCGGCGCGATGCATGGCCGGACCAGGGCGGTGCCGTCGCCGTCGACCACCTGCATGTAGACGTGATCGTGCCGCGCGTCGATCAGCGAGACGATCGGACCGCCGGCTTCGGCAAGATGTGGCGCGGCAAAGGCTGAGAGCGTGGTGACGCCGACCACCGGCTTGTCGGCAGCGAGACCAAGTCCTCGCGCGGCCGAGATGCCGACGCGCAGGCCGGTGAAACTTCCCGGGCCGACCGTCACTGCGATGCGGTCAAGCGCCGTAAAAGGAAGTGCGGCCGCTTTCATCACGCGGTCGACCATCGGCATCAAAGCTTCCGCGTGGCCGCGCGCCATCGCCTGCGATTCATGCGCGCGAAGTGAATTCGCCTCCGAATCGAGAACGGCCACGGCGCAAGCTTCGAGCGCAGTATCGATGGCGAGGATCAGCATCTGGTGATCATAGCATCGCGGCGATGATTTCCCGCGCCAATATCCGACGCGCGGGAAAAATCCACAATGCGCTCGCCCGGATTGCTGGCCGGATCAGACCGACGTCTGCTGCACTTCAACGACGTCCGGCACGAAGTGCCGAAGAAGGTTCTGGATGCCATGCTTGAGCGTTGCGGTCGAGGACGGGCAGCCGGCGCATGCGCCCTTCATATCGAGATAGACGATACCTTCCTTGTAGCCGCGGAAGGTGATGTCGCCGCCGTCATTGGCCACCGCCGGGCGGACCCGGGTCTCGATCAATTCCTTGATGGTCGCGACCGTTTCGGCGTCGGCCTCGCTGAAGAACTCCTCGGCGTTCTCGGTCGGCCCGGCACCCGCCACGAGCGGCGCGCCGGACATGTAATGCTCCATGATCGCGCCGAGGATCGCCGGTTTCAGGTGCTGCCAGTCGCCGTCCGACTTGGTTACGGTGACGAAATCCGAGCCGTAAAAGACGCCGGACACGCCCTCAATGCTGAACAGCTTTTCGGCGAGGGGGGAATGCACGGCGGCTTCGCGGTCGCGAAACTCCATCGTGCCTTCGCCAAGCACGGTCCGGCCGGGCAGGAACTTCAAGGTCGCCGGGTTCGGCGTGGCTTCTGTCTGGATAAACATGATCGTCTCCGGCGCATCGCCGGTTCAAGGCCGGCGCGGTCAGGTGAATACTAGTAACCTCTACCAGATTGCCCCCATCAGATAACCCCCGAAACGGGGCCTTCAAGGCCGCTTTGGGCGCACCTGTCCGGCCGTATTCCCCCGCTAGGACAGGCCATCCAGGTCCTCGTCGCTCAGGGTACCCGGCACGACGACGATCGGGATCGGAAAGGCGCCGGCGGTCTTGGCGGTCGAGGTCACGATCGGACCAGGGCCTTCGGCACCCGCGCTGGCGGCGAGCACCATCATCGAAATGTCGACGTCGGTCTCGATCACGTCCAGGATCTGCTGGGCTGGATTGCCTTCCCGAATGACGCGCTCCGGTGTGATGCCGGCAAGTCCATTGGCGCGGCCCGACGCGCGATCGAGCGCCGCGTTGGCTTCATCGTGCGCTTCGGCCCGCATGATATCGGCGACGCCGCGCCATTCCTGGTTGCGCTGATCCGCCTCGATCACCCGCAGCATGACGACCCCGCCGCCCGAGCGCTTTGCCCAGCGCGCCGCATAATAAACCGCGCGATCGCATTCAGGTGTGTCGTCGATGACGACAAGGCATTTCGGTTTGTGGCCGGATTCGTAGCTCCGACGTTTCGTGCTCATATGTGCCCCGGTTTTGCTCGCGACCGTGCCGGTCGCGCCATCCATGCTCATGCTGCCACGGCAGCGGACGCGCCGACAAGCGCGATAAATTTAATGAAATGCGGTCTCGCCGATTGTGGCGATGCGATGGAGCCGATCAGCGCTTGTGGATGAAGCCGATGATGTCCTTCGTCTTGCTCATGGTTTCCGCCGCGATCACGCGTGCGCGGTTGGCTCCGTCGATCAGGACCGAATCCACGTGGCCGGGATCCGCCATCAACCGCTTCATTTCGCTGGTGATCGGTGACAGTCGCGAGACGCAGACGTCAACCAGTGCATTCTTGAAGCTGGAGAACTGAGCGCCGCCGAATTCCTTCAGGACGTCCGCCTTGGTCCTGCCTGCGAGCGCCGCATAGATGCCGACCAGATTGTCAGCCTCGGGCCGCGTCTCAAGGCCCTTCTCCTCGCTCGGCAAGGGCTCTGGATCGGTTTTCGCCTTGCGAATCTTCTGTGCGATCGTGTCGGCATCGTCGCTCAAATTGATGCGCGAATAGTCGGAAGCGTCCGACTTCGACATCTTCTTGGTTCCATCGCGCAGCGACATGACCCGCGTCGCCGGCCCCGTGATCAGCGGCTCCGGTTGCGGAAAGTACAGGCCGTCGTTGAAGCCGTTATTGCGGATCTGTTCGCCGAAGTCGTTGTTGAACTTCTGCGCGATATCGCGCGCGAGTTCGAGGTGCTGTTTCTGGTCCTCGCCGACCGGTACATGGGTCGCGCGATAGACGAGAATGTCGGCGGCCATCAGGTTTGGATAAGCGTACAGTCCGACCGAGGCGTTCTCCCGGTCCTTTCCGGCCTTCTCCTTGAACTGGGTCATGCGGTTCAGCCAGCCGAGGCGGGCGACGCAGTTGAACACCCAGGCGAGCTCGGCATGCTCGGCCACCTGGCTCTGGTTAAAGACGATGTGCTTGTTTGGATCGATGCCGCTGGCGAGGAATGCCGACGTTACCTCGCGGATGCTGCGCGTCAGCTCCGCAGGCTCCTGCCACACGGTGATCGCGTGCATATCGACGACGCAATAGATGCAGCTGTGGCTCTCCTGGAGCTTCACGAAGTTGACGATGGCGCCGAGGTAATTGCCGAGGTGCAAATTCCCGGTCGGCTGCACGCCTGAAAAAACCCGTTGGATCAACGCCATCTTGCTGTTCCTGAGACTTGCCGGTCGCGGCGGCGTCTTTGCCACGGCGCGGAAGCGCGCGCAAGTTTCGTTACAACGCCTGCCGGATCGCGCGAAATCTGACCACGCCGGACAGGCGCAGGCACGTGGCATAAACGAAGACGCCAAGCGCAATCAGCGTCATGAGTGCCGCGGTCCGCGTCAAGAAACTGCCGGCTTCGGCGATGGGAGCGAGCCGCACCGTGGCAGCAATCGCAGCGCCCATGATCGCGCTTGCGAGCACGATGAGGGCGAGGTTGCGCCAGCCGGCGGCATTCATGACCGCGTCGCGCGTCGCGCGAAGGACCACGCTGAGCCAGATCGCGGTCACCCATGCGCCGAGCGATATCGCCGCGGCCACACCGGCATGTCCGTAGCGCGGTTGCGCGAGGACTGCGGCGCCGACCGTTGCAGCAAGTCCGAAAAGCGTTGCAAGGACCGGATGCCTCATCTGCTCGCGTGCGAAGAAGACCGCCCCTAGCGGCTTTGTCAGCGCCAGCGCGGGAAGCGACGCGGCAAGGAGCGTCAGGGCCAGCGCCGTGGCCTGCCGGTCGTTCGCGGTGAACGCACCGTGCTGGAACAGCAGTGCGACAATGGGGTCTGCGAGCATCGCAAGGCCCACTGCGGCCGGCAGTGCAAGGCCGAAGGTGAGCTGCACGGCCAGCGAAGACTCGGCCGCCACGCTGGTGGCATCTTCATTCATCGCCCCGCTTAGTCTCGGAATCAGCACGGTGCCGGTTGCCGTACCGACGAGACCGAGGGGCAATTCGACAAGCCGGCTCGCGAAATAGATCCACGCAACGGCGGCGGGTGTCGCCGAAGCGACGACGACACCTGCGACCAAAAGCAACTGCGGCCCGCTTTGGGCGATCATGCCCGGCAATGCGCGGCAGAGCAGGGTGCGGATTTCAGGATCGAACGCGATGCGCACTGGCCTGGCGTGCCGCGTGCCGGACAGCCCAAGAAATACGAGTTGAAGACATCCGGCGATGCCGACCATGGCCGCGAGCATCAATGCGGCCCGCTCGGTATTCGACCTATTGACGACAAGCATCGCCACGACGGCTGCGATCATGGCGAGGTTGAAGAGTACCGGCGAGAATGCGGTGAGCGCGACGCGGCCCTCTGCGTTCAGGGCCGCCGCGACCACGGCAACCGGCCCAACGAACGCGAGGTAGGGCAGCATCAGCCGCGCCGTATCGACAGCGAGCTGGAACGCCGGCTGGCTCAGCAAGCCCGGCGCAAGCGCAGCGATGGCATACGGTGCTGCAAGCCCAATAAGCGCGGCGGCGACCACAAGAGTGACGCCGATCATGCCGAGCGCGCGTCCTGCGAACGAGGCTGCAGCCGATTCGCCCTGCTCGTTGCGAATGCGCAAGTACGCAGGCACCAGCGCGGCATTGAGCGCGCCTTCGCTTAGGAACCTCCGCGCGACGTTGATGAACTGGAATGCGAACAGAAATGCGTCAGCCGCGTGACCAGCACCGAACAGCGCCGCGATCAGCGCATCGCGGACGAAACCTGAAAGGCGAGAGCCGAGCGTGCCGGCGGAGACGAGCGCGAGGGGCCGGATCATGTGTCGCTTATAGGGGCCGAATCGGGGCCTGTCGCTTGCTGTCCTGTATTGGGGCATGATAGGCGGACTCCGCCGCTTTTCCTCTCCCCAACCAGGATGTCTTGATGACTTCAGCGACCTACGACGTTCTCGCCATCGGCAACGCCATTGTCGATATTCTGGCGCACACAAACGACGAGTTCCTCGGTGCGCAAGGCATGAGCAAGGGCAGCATGTCGCTGATCGACGAGGCACGGGCTGCGGCCATCTATGGGGCGATGGGACCGGCGATCGAGATTTCCGGCGGATCGGCTGCCAATACTATCGTCGGCGCGGCGGATTTCGGCGCGCGCGCGGCGTTCGTCGGTAAAGTGAAGAACGACCAGTTGGGTGCTGTCTTCAGCCATGACATCCGCGCGGCAAAGGTGGCGTTCGAGACCCGCGCGGCCTCGGATGGCCCGGCAACAGCCTGCTGCTACATTCTGGTGACGCCGGATGGCGAGCGCACCATGAACACCTATCTCGGCGCGGCGCAGAATCTTCATCCGGATGATATCGATCCGGCGCAGATTGCCGCCTCCTCGGTGACCTATCTGGAAGGCTATCTGTGGGATCCGAAGGATGCGAAGGACGCCTTCGTGAAGGCGGCGTCGGCGGCGCATGCGGCGGGACGCAGCGTCGCGCTGACGCTGTCGGACGCATTCTGCGTCGACCGCTATCGCGGCGAGTTTCTCGACCTGATGCGCAAGCGCACCGTCGACATCGTCTTCGCCAACGAGGCGGAACTGACGTCGCTCTACGAGACAAAGGATTTCGACGGCGCGCTCGCTCAGTTCCGCAAGGACGTGGTGACCGGCGTCGTCACGCGCAGCGAAAAAGGCTGCGTCGTCGTGTCGAAGGACGAGGTGGGCGCGGTGCCCTCGTTTCCGGTGGAAAAGGTCGTCGACACCACCGGCGCGGGTGATTTGTTCGCGTCGGGATTTCTATTCGGCGTGGTTCGCGGATTCCCCATGAAAAAGTCGGCCCAACTCGGGGCGCTGGCGGCGGCGGAGGTGATTCAGCACCTTGGAGCCCGGCCGCAGACGTCGCTTCGGACCTTGGCTCAGGCGAAGGGGTTGCTGGACTAGTGTCGTGGATCAGAAATTCGCGCCATCGTTGCCGCGAGTCCATCGTGCGAATTTCTGATCCATAAACGACACTAGAATCATAAACTTGCTAGTGTCCTGATCGAATCCGAAGTTCGCTCTGAGCTCGCTGCAAAGTAGGGCGAACTTCGGATTCGGGACACTAGTGTCCCGCGTCTGACGTTCGCGTCATTTCGCGGCGAGGTCGTCTGCGAACGTCAAACGAGCCCTATCATTTGATTCAACTTCGAGTACGGCGCGGAATCGTGCGTTAAGTCGAAACTCGAATGGCCCGAGTGTTAAGGGAAGGGAATCGCCTCGATCGCGTTCAAGTCCCGTAGTGGCCTCGGCTGACACCGCAGTTCGGGATCGAGAGGGCAGGATGATCGGGCGCTGGACGCAGTGGAAACATTTTCCAAAACCGGAGCGCGGTGAGCATATCGAGGCGCCGATCGGCCCCGGCATCTACGAGGTTCGCGAGGCCTCCACCGGCGGCGTGTTCGCATTCGGCGCCGCCGACAGCGTCGCACAGGCGCTGGTGACGCGGACGGTCCGGCCGCGCTGGCGGCTCAGGTTCGGCGAGAAGGCTAATCTCGCCAATCTCGAATATCGGACCTGCGCCACTTCGACCAAGGCCGAAGCCAGGACAATTGCGGAAGGCATGATCGGTCGGCGTGAAACCTTCCTGCGCAGCTCCCCCTGAAATCTCGCAAATCGTGATCGTGATACTGTGATCGGTCGGCGCTGCTCCTGCTGCGTGCCTGCCGCATTGATGTTTGATCCTAACGGCGTAAGGTGCCGCCGACCGGTGAGCCGCCGCCGCTGTCACGGTGCCGCCGGAACAGCCCGTTCTTCGAGGAGTACATCCATGACACCGACCGCATCCGCCCGTGCTGAAACCGTTTCATTCGCCGATCGGCTGAAGGATCCCTCGCTTCTGCGCGATCGCTGCTTCATCGATGGCGCCTGGACAGGTGCGCCGGCGACCCCGGTGACCAATCCGGTCAACGGGCTCGAGCTCGCGAAGGTGCCGCGCATGTCGACCGACGAGGCGACGGCGGCGGTCGAGGCCGCGGAGCGTGCGTTTCCCGCCTGGGCGAAGCTTACGGCGAAGGAGCGCTCCAACATTCTGCGGCGCTGGTTCGAATTGATCGTCGCCAACCGCGACGATATCGCGCTGATCCTGACCTCGGAGCAAGGCAAGCCGCTGGCGGAAGCGCGCGGAGAGGTCGATATCGGCGCGGCCTATGTCGAATTCTATGCGGAGGAAGCGCGCCGAGTGTATGGCGAGACCATTCCGACCCAGCGCAGCGACGCGCGCATCCTGGCGATTCGGCAGCCGATCGGCGTCTGCGGTGCGATCACGCCGTGGAATTTCCCGTGCTCGATGATCACCCGGAAAGTATCACCCGCCTTGGCCGCCGGCTGCACGGTGGTGCTGAAGCCGGCCAATGAAACCCCGCTCACCGCGTTGGCGCTCGCGGCGCTTGCTGAGCGCGCGGGCCTTCCCAAAGGTGTGTTCAACGTGCTGACGGGCAACTCGTCGGCGATCGGTAAAGTGCTGTGCGCTCATCCCGCCGTGCGTTTTGTCGGCTTCACCGGCTCCACCGAAGTCGGCAAGATCCTCTACGAGCAGGCGGCCGTCGGCGTGAAGAAGCTTGGCCTCGAACTCGGCGGCAACGCACCGTTCATCGTGTTCGACGATGCCGATCTCGACGCGGCCGTCGATGGCGCGATCGTCTCGAAGTACCGCAACATGGGCCAGACTTGCGTCTGCGCCAACCGCATCTACGCGCAGGACAAGATCTACGACGCTTTCGTCGAGAAGCTCTCGAAAAAGGTCGCCGCGATGAAGATCGGCAACGGCACCGAAGACGGCGTGGTGCAGGGCCCGCTGATCAATATGGAAGCCGTCGACAAGGTCGAGAAGCACATTGCGGACGCGGTCAAGCGCGGCGCCAAGGTCGTCACCGGCGGCAAGCGCCACGCGCTCGGTGGCACCTTCTTCGAGCCGACAGTGCTGTCGAACGTCGCGCCGGATGCGCTGGTTGCCGGCGAGGAGACTTTCGGTCCGCTCGCGCCGGTGTTCCGCTTCAAAGACGAGCAGGACGTGATTTCGCTTGCGAACAATTCGCCATTCGGCCTCGCATCCTATTTCTATGCGCGTGACCTCGGCCGCGTCTGGCGCGTCGCTGAAGCGCTGGAGTCGGGCATGGTCGGCGTCAATACCGGCCTGATCACCACCGAAGTTGCTCCGTTCGGCGGCGTGAAAGAGTCGGGCCTCGGCCGCGAAGGCTCGCGCCACGGCATGGAGGAGTATGTCGAGATCAAGTACGTGATGATGGCGGGGATTTAGTTGCGACGTCATTGCGAGGCATAACCGTTCGAAGCGCGGCGTCGCTTCGCTCGCCTATAGCCGTTCGGAAGAACGGCGTCGCTTCGCTCGCCTATGGGAGGGGCGACGAAGCAATCCCGCGCAGCGTTTGCCGCAACCTCAGACTGGATTGCTTCGCTTCGCTCGCAATGACGACAACGCCCGCTCCAGCTTGCGGATGGCGGGCGCGGCCGCCACCGTTCCGGTCTCGGCGAACGCCTCGTGATTGCTCTCGATTTCACCGAGTGCGTAGAGGTAGTTCACCATCAGGCCGTGCGACTGCTGCAAGCCTTTCTCCGACAGATCGCCCGGGAAGTTCAGCTGCTCCAGCCGTGCACCGTTGCCGAGATGAAACCGGGCGACCGGATCGATCTGGCGTCCGCGGGAGTCCCGCGCGACAAGGAAGTAATGCGCGGCCGCATGCAGCATGACCGGGCGTAGCCGGTCGATCGACGCCTGGTCCTGCCACCAGCCGTCCTGATCCAGAAGCGTCAAAACCTCCTTTTGCGCGGCATCGAACGGGCCGTCGTCGCTTTCGCGCTGACGCGCGAGCCAGGCAGCGAATGCCGGTACCGGTGACAGCGTGACAAATGTCTGCAGGTTCGGCAGATCCTGCTTCAGCTCCTCGACCACCTGCTTGATAAGGAAACTGCCGAAGGAGATTCCGGCGAGGCCCTTTTGCGTGTTCGAAATCGAGTAGAACACCGCGGTGGTGGCGTCCTGCGCACGGATGACGGGTCGGTTGAGATCAAGCAGCGGCGCAATCGCGTCAGGGATGATCCTGGTCAGCGCCACTTCGACGAAGATCAACGGCTCATCGACGAGCTGCGGATGAAAGAACGCGTAGCAGCGCCGGTCCGGCGGCGCCAGGCGGTTGCGCAGATCGTCCCAGTTCTCGATCGCGTGCACAGCCTCATAGCGGATGATCTTCTCCAGGATATGGGCGGGTGTCGTCCAGTCGATCCGTCGCAGCACGAGAAATCCTCGATTGAACCAGGACGCAAACAGGTGCACGAAATCGTGGTCGACGGCGCGTAGATCTCCGTCGCTTGCGAGGTTGACGAGCAATGCCTCGCGCATCTGCACCAGCGCAGCCGTGCCGCCTGGCGCAAGGTTGAGGCGGCGAATCAGCTCCTGTCGCCTCGGCTCGGCCGCCCGATGCAGTTCGGCGACAGAGCTCGCGGCAGATCCGCCGTTGCGGTACGCTTCGATGGCCGCGTCCACCCGCGCGGAGTCAGGTCCGAATCGATCGGCAAGCGACCTTAGAAACAGCGCGCGATCGTCAGGCGATGCGGCCGCATATCCGGCAAGCAGCGATTGGGCGAGCGCGACACCGGTTGCTTCCCCACGCCGCGAGAGCAGCGTTTCGCCGAGCTGCACCAGTTCCGGGTGCGACAGGCTCGTCCCGCCGTTGCCGGAAAATTTGCCGCGCAGCAGCGCGCGTCCACGTTCGGTGAGTGTCGAAAGAAGGTCGGTTAGGAACGCCGGGGCGAGATCCAGACGTCGCGCGGGTTCTTGTCGGCCCATTTCCGCTCCTTTGCCGATAGCCACACGTCATGTGGGCGAGACGCTGGATTGTATCAAGAATTCATCTTTCGGTTTTGTTTCCGTTTTGAGACTTTATGATGAGCGATGGTTATCTAATCCTGCAAAGGAATGAACCGAAAGGAGTAGGCCGATGGGTAGGCAGGTTGTGGGCGGCGCGGGCCAGGGTTTCAGCAACGCCATCGAGGTGAGCGGGCCGCAGCGGACGCTCTATATCGCCGGCCAGGTCGCGAGCGACGCCAGCGGCCACACCCCGGGTAATATCGAGGCGCAGTGCCATCTCGTCTGGGACAAGATCGAGAAGCTGCTGCAAGACGGACAGATGACACTGAGGGATGTCGTCAAGACGACGGTCTTCCTGACCTCGGCGGGCGACATCGAAGGCTTCCGAAAGGTGCGTACCCAGCGGCTTGGAGATCTGGCGCCGGCGTCAACGCTGGTCGTCATCACTGCGCTGGCCCGACCGGAGTTCAAGGTCGAGGTGGAGGCGATCGCCAGCAAGGACGCTTGAATCGTCATTGCCTAACTCGTCATTGCGAGCGAAGCGAAGCAATCCAGTGCAGCGGTTGCGGCAGACTCAGAGCTGGATTGCTTCGTCGCCATAGGCGAGCAAAGCGACGCCGTTCTTCGAACGGCTATGCCTCGCAATGACGGTTACCGTCCTGTGAACTTGGCCGGGCGCTTTTCCAGGAATGCGGCGACGCCTTCGCGGTGATCGTCGGCGACGCGTGCAAGCTTTTGCGTCTGCACTTCGAGGTCGAGCTGTTCTTCGAACGAGTTGTGGGGGCTTTCCCAATAGAGCCGTCGGATGTGCGACATTGCCACCGTTGGGCCGTTGGCGAGATCCTCCGCCAGCTTTCTGGTCTCGCTCGCAAGCGCCGCGTCGTCGCACACGCGGTTGATCATTCCCCACTCCAGCGCCTTCTCCGCCGGCAGACGCTCGCCGAGAAGCGACAACTCAACGGCGCGTGCTTTGCCGACGAGGCGCGGCAGCATCCACGTCGAGCCGCAATCGGGCACCAGTCCGATGCGGCGGAACGCTTGCAGGAAATACGCCGATTTCGCCGCAAGGATGACGTCGCCCATCAAAGCTATGCTCATGCCGGCGCCGGCCGCCGGGCCGTTGACCGATGTGATCAACGGGCAGTGCAGGTTGCGCAGGCGACGCAGAAACGGATGATATCCAGTTTCGAGGATCGATACTGTTGCGCCTTGCGTCTGCTCCTTTCCCTGCGCTTTTGGATCATTGCGCCCGGACAGGTTGGCGCCAGTGCAGAACGCCCGGCCTGCGCCGGTCAGTACCACGCACCGGACCTCGTCCTTCTTGCTCTCGATCGCGTTGAGCGCATCCTGCAATCCGCCGAGCATCTCGGCTGAGACGGCGTTCAAGACCTCCTGGTGGTCGAGCTTGAGCGTTGCGACCTGCGCGTCGATCTCAAGCGTGCAGTGTTTGAATGGCATCGTTTCCTCTCGTTTATGCGCCGACCCCCGGGGCGGTTCACGGAAGCATAGGGGCAAACGGCAACGGTGGCACTGGTTTGATTTTGCCGGGCCGATTGTCCATGGTGCATGGCGGGTCCAGCGAGCGAAAAGACTGCCGCTGCGCAGCACGGGATCTGAGGTTGCAGGGACGAGACAATTCCAGGGAAGAGATGATGAGCATGTTCGATCTGTCCGGCCGCGTCGCGGTCATCACCGGCGGTAATGGCGGCATCGGCCTTGGCTACGCGCGGGGGCTCGCGGCCGCCGGATGTGCGGTGTCGATCTGGGGCCGCAACGAAGCAAAGAATGCGGCGGCGCTCGAAAGCATCACCAAAGCCGGCGGCAAGGCCGAGGCGCGGGTTTGCGACGTCAGCAATCCCGCCTCCGTGAAGGAGGCAATGGCGCAGGTCATCGCCAAATATGGTCGCGTCGATGGCTGCTTCGCCAATGCCGGCATCGGCGGCGGTGGCCGCAAGCCCTTCATCGAACGCACGGAGGAGCAGTGGCGCGACATGTTCGCCACCAATCTCGACGGCGTGTTTCATGTGTTTCAGGCCGCGGCCCGCCACATGACCGAACGTGCGGCCAAGGGCGACAAGTTCGGGCGGCTGGTGGCGACGTCCAGCATGGCGTCGCTGTTCGGCACGGCACAGAACGAGCATTATGCGGCGACGAAATCGGCGATCAATGCGCTGATTCGTGCGCTCGGCGTCGAACAGGCGCGCTACGGCATCACCGCCAACGCGATCCTGCCCGGCTGGATCAAAAGCGAGATGACGGCCGGCGCGATGGCCAACGACAAGTTTGTCGGCAACGTGATGCCACGCATTCCGATGCGCCGCTTCGGCGATCCGGAGGATTTCTCAGGCATCGCCGTGTACCTGATGAGCAAGGCCTCGTCGTACCACACCGCCGACCTGTTCGTGATCGACGGCGGCTATTCGGCGTTCTGAGGGCTCGCGATGACGGCGCTGGGCGCGCCGTTACTTCTCTAGCTCCTGCAGCAAAAATCCCAGCGCCGCATTGGCGAACACGATCATGTTGTCGAGGCGGTCGCTCTTGCCGGTCTCGAGCGTCGTCGTGCGCTCGACGACGTTGAAGCCGGTCTTGCCGACGACGGCGAAGCAACTGTGGCCGGCGGCATCGCCATAGCTGTTGCCGAGCCCCTGTGCATTCGGTGGTCCGGCGGCGCCGGCCTCCGCGAGGCCCCAGGTGGTGTCAAACTGTTCGCGAATGCGATTGGCGTGGATCAGCACATAGGGCTCTGTCGACGAACGTAATCCCGGCGGCAAGCCTTCGAGGCCAAGCAGGTTGCGTCGCGCGTGGCGCGTATACACCACAGCGCCGCCCATGAAGTATTTCGAAGCGCCGGGCACCGCCAGCAATGCGGCGGAGATCAATCCGCCGGCTGAGGATTCAGCGACGGCAATCGTGTGCTTCTTCTCGAACAGCCTGGCCGCGACTTTCTCGGCGACCGGCATCAGCTCTTTCATCGGCTTGCTCCTTGATGTGAGTTGTTCTTTTTCCGCCAGCCGTCATTGTGAGCGAAACGAGGTCGTTCGTCGAACGGCTACGCTTCCCGCGGAGACGTGCTCAGCAGCTTTCGCGCAGGCTGGTCAGGTGGCTCTTGTCCGGTTTGAACTCGCCGCGCTCGACCTTCTTGACGATGTCGGTCAGCGCCGCGTTCGCAGGTGTCGCGATGCGGAGCTGTTTGCCTTTCTCGACGACAAGACCATTCATGAACTCGATTTCGGTGCGGCGACCTTTCACCATGTCCTGTCCCATCGATGGGCGATGCTCGCCGCCGCCGGGTTTGCTGATCGAATCGAGTCGATTTTCGTCGTAGATGCGCTTGGCTTTGGCGTCGCCCTCTCCGGCGCGAGCGATGATCTCGGGCTCGAGATGGAACATCTCCTCCAGCTTGTGACCGAGGCCCTGGCCGACGCGGATCGCTTCGCTGCCGAGCCGCGCCATGAACTGTCGCAGACGGTCGTCGGCGATGCAGTCGCGGCTCTTCAGCCCCGTGCAGGCGGAGACGCCGTTGCCCATCACGTTCAGCACCAGCTTGGTCCAGCGCTCGGCGGCAAGATCGTTCGTCATCAGCGCGCTGTCGGTCAGCGCCAAGAGCTCGCGGACCCGCTTCACCCGATCGGTGATCTTTCCGTCCGGCTGGCCGACGCGAAAGACGGTATGCGATTCGCCGCTTTTGCCTGCCGCGCGAAACACCTGTCCTGGTCCGGTCAGCTCCACCGTGATCGAGCTGGCAATCGAGCCGAGCGTCTTATCTTCGCCGACGATGCTCGCGATGACCGGCTCGTTGATACAGTTCTGCAGCGAGACCACGAAGCCGTCGCGCGCGAGATACGGCTGGATCATCGCCGTCGCCCACGCCGTGTCGTAGGATTTCGTGCAGACGAAGGCGATGTCGATCGGCGCCTCCTTGCTCAAGCCCTGGACATCGGTGATGTGTAGGGCGCGGACGCGTACGTCGAATGGAGCAACATCCTTCAGATGCGTTACTGTCAGGCCGTCCTTTCGCATCGCTTCGACGTGCTCGGGCCAGCCATCGACGAATGTGACGTCGTGGCCGGCCTGGACCATGTGCGCGCCGACGTAGCCGCCGACAGCGCCTGCGCCGACGATTGCAATGCGTGGTGTCATGTTCAAAACTCCTTCAACGCTAATGTCCCGAATCCGAAGTTCGCCATACTTTGCAGCGAGCTCAGAGCGAACTTCGGATTCGATCAGGACACTAGCAAGTTTATCATTCTAGTGTCGTTTGCGGATCAGAAATTCGCGCGATGGACTCGCGGCAACGATGGTGCGAATTTCTGATCCACGACACCAGTCTCTAGTGCGCTAGGTGTGAACTTTCAGGAGGTTGTCCATTCGGCCCCGGCCGTGAACGCTGATGTCGCCAAACCTCAGTGATTCGCGGAGGGCCGAATGGATACCCACCAGAATGCGCCTCTAACACCGAAAGGTCGAGAGGCGATGGTGCGTTGTGTGATCGAGGGTGGACTGAGCAATGCCTCCGCGGCGCGCCAGTTCAACACCACCCCGAAGACAGTTGCCAAATGGGTCAAACGCTTCCGCGCAGAAGGCGTTGACGGTCTGCGCGATCGCTCCTCAAGACCTCTTTCATTGCCAAGCCAAACAGCGCCAGCCACATGTGCCGCAGTTGAGGCTTTGCGTCGGCAGCGCTACACCGCCAAGCAGATCGCCCTCGAGGTCGGTGTGTCGCCGGCGACCGTCAGCCGCATCCTGCGGCGGCTCGGCTTGAACAAGCTCAGTGCCCTGGAACCGGCTGAGCCAGTTCGACGGTATGAGCGTGAGAATCCGGGCGAACTCATTCACATCGATATCAAGAAGCTCGGCCGGATCGGCTCGGTGGGACATCGCATCACCGGCCGATATCCTGGCGCGGTTAACCGCCATCAGGGCATCGGTTGGGAGTTCGTCCATGTCTGCATCGACGATGCCTCGCGCGTCGCTTTCGTGCGGATCATGGCCAACCAACGCAAGGAGAGCGCTGTCGCCTTTCTTGAGGCCGCCATTGCCTACTATGCAAAGCTCGGCATCCACATCGAGCGTGTGATGACCGACAATGGCTCGTGCTACCGGTCAAAGGCTTTCCGAGCCGCCTGCAAACGTCTCGGACTTCGGCAGATCTTCACCAAGCCATATACACCCAAAACCAATGGCAAGGCCGAGCGCTTCATCCAAACCGCGCTTCGCGAATGGGCTTACGCGCGAGCCTACCAAAACTCGGATCAGCGAACCGCCGAGCTGTCCAGCTGGCTCCATCGCTACAACTGGCATCGGCCGCATGGTAGCTTGAAGGCCAAAACACCGATCAGTCGCCTCGGTCTTTCCGAGGACAACCTGTTGAGGTTCCACAGCTAGCTCTTCATGAAAGCGTCAAACGCTGCCTTAGTCGGAGCGTGCCACCGTGACAACGCCGGTCGGTTCTTGATCAGGTCATCGACCGCCCACTGCATTCGTCGTTCGTCCATCAGTCGCGTCACGTCATTGTCCGGGCAAAGAATGTAGAAATCACCGCGCACGATGCCGTCCAGCATGAAGTCGATAACCTGCTCGGGCGTCCAGGCTCCGCCCGGCTTCTGCGCGGCGCCGGTGATGCCGGTATAGGTGAACCCTGGGATCAGCAGGTGTGCACGCACCTGACATTTTTCGATACTGCGTAGTTCATGTGCAAGCTGCTCGGACAGCGCCCTCACGCCGGCCTTGGAAACGTTGTAGCCGGGATTCCCGGGTGGATTGGTGATTCCTTGCTTCGATCCGGTGTTAACGATCAACGCAGGTGCGTCCTGTGCGATCATGTCCCCGACAAAGGCCTGCAGGCTGTTGATCACACCCCAGAGATTGACCTCAAGAAGCTTGCGCCAGTTGTCAGCGTCGCCCCACGATGTCGTCTTCATCGAGATGCCGGCGTTGTTCATTAAGACCGACACACGCCCGAAAGCCGCGAATGCTGCCTGCCTCAGATTCTGCACGTCCTCGGGTTTGCTTACATCAGTCGGCACCGCAAGTACTGCATCGTCGCGCCCGGCCAGGGCCGTGACTTCGGCCCGAGCGGCATCCATCTTCGGTCCCGGCAGGTCGGCAAGACAGACATGCATGCCTGCACGCGCAAAGCGCTTTGCGGCCGCAAGGCCGATGCCGCTGGCGGCGCCGGTGATGACGGCCGTGCCGCCCCGCGCGAACGCCGGATGAGCTTCAATGCTGTTGTTGTCTGGCACGGCAGGTTCTCCAGAGGCTGTTCAGGTGCGTTGGGCCCTGTCCTTCTTGTTCTGCGCTTCGATCTGGTCGCGGGCCCTCTGCCAGTCGGCATCGCTCCAGTTGCGCAGCTCGTAGAAGCCCGCGCCGGTGGCGAGCGCCTGCGCGCCATCGAGCGCTATGGTTTCGCCATTGATCCAGTCGCAGCCGCCGGAGATCAGGAACGTTGCGAGATTCTCCAGCTCTTCCATGGTGCCGACACGGCCCATCGGATTGACGCGCTTTGTGCGCGCGCCGGGTTCCTCGCCGGGGTTGAGGCGTTTGCTCATGCCTTCGGTCGGAATTTCGCCGGGCGCGATCGCGTTCAGGCGAATGCCGTAGCGCCCCCACTCGGTCGCGAGCGACATCGTCATGGCGTGAACCGCAGCCTTGCTCATGGCGGACGGAACGACGAACGGGCTGCCGTTGCGCACCCAGGTGGTAACGATGGAGACGACGTTGCCGCGGTGCTGTCCGGCGATCCAGCGCTTGCCCACCGCCTGCGTCACATAGAACGTGCCGTGCATGACGATATTGGCGATGGCGTCGAAGCCGCGCGGTGAAAGGTCCTGTGTGCGGGAAATGAAATTGCCCGCGGCGTTGTTGACGAGATCGGTGAGCGGGCCGTGGTTTTGAAAGATCTGCCCGACCATGTGGTCGACCGCCGCAGCGTCGCGGATATCGAGGCCGTGGCTGACGACCTTGCCGCCAGAGGCGAGCGAAGCGACGCCGTTCTTCGAACCGCTATGCAAACGATTCAGCTCGGCGGCGGTCTCGTCGCAGACCTGCTTGCGCCGGCCGCAGATATGCACCTCCGCGCCAAGTCTCAGGAAGCGCGTGGTCATCGCCTTGCCGAGGCCGGTGCCGCCGCCGGTGACGAGAATGCGTCTGCCCTCGAGTAGGCCATCCGCGAACATGGGCGTCTCCTCGGTTCAATTGGTTGATTGACTAAATCGCACCGAGGCCTTTCTGTGAAGGGTCAAAGTTTCAAGAACCGGGGAGACGATCCATGGAAGATCGAATCAAGGTATCGATATCGGATGGCGTCGCCGATGTCCGGCTGGTGCGGGCCGACAAGATGAACGCATTGGATGCAGCGATGTTCAATGCGCTGGTCGATACGTCGGAGCGCCTCGCGCGTGAAAAGGGGCTGCGCGCGGTCGTACTTTCCGGCGAAGGCCGCGCGTTCTGCGCAGGGCTCGACATGGGGCGTTTTGCGGCCATGAGTAGCGGCGAAGCGGTCGGGCCGACCGCGGGAAGCGAACGGGATCTCGCGGCGCGTGTTTACGGCAAGACCAATCACGCGCAACAGGCGGTGTGGGGCTGGCGGCAGCTGCCCGTGCCGGTGATTGCCGCGGTTCATGGCGTGGCATTCGGCGGCGGCTTTCAACTGGCGCTCGGCGCCGACATGCGCTTCCTCGCGCCGGACGCGCGGATGTCGATCATGGAAATCAAGTGGGGTCTGGTGCCCGACATGGCCGGCACACCGATCCTGCCCCACCTGGTGCGCGACGATGTGCTGCGCGACCTGACCTTCACGGGGCGGATTTTTTCCGCGCAGGAGGCGCTGGGCTGGGGACTTGCGACCCGCATTTGCGACGACCCGCGCGCAGAGGCGCTGGACGCCGCGCGCGAAATCGCCGGCAAGAACCCTGATGCCATGCGGGCCGCAAAGCGGATGCTGAATGATCTGATGGGCGATCCAGCTCCCGCGCTGCTCGCCGAATCGCTGGAGCAGAAGAAGCTGATCGGCCAACCGAACCAGCGCGAGGCCGTGCAGGCGAACCTGGAGAAACGCGCGCCGAAGTTTGCGGATTGAGTGAGGGACGGCGCGTCTATTTCTGACTCTCGCCATTGCGAGGCATAGCCGTTCGAAGAACGGCGTCGCCTCGCTTCATTCGCAATGACAAGCCCTACGCCGCTACGCTTGCCCCGAGGGATTTGATCGCAGCTTCGGTGCCGCCTGCGCCATGCGGAATGTCGAGTGCGTTCAGCGCCACCTCGGCGACGCCCAGTGTTCCGAGGACCATCGGCGCGTTGACGTGGCCCATGTGGGCGATGCGGAACGCCTTGCCGGTAAGATCGCCGATGCCCGCGCCGATCACCACGCCGCATTTCGTGTTGCAGAACTCCCGGAAGGCTGTGAGCTGCTTCGGGTCCTTCATCAACACGGTCGTGACCGTATTGGAGCGCTCGTCCGCTTCCTCGATGTTGAAGGTCAGTGCCTGGCCTTCCGACCACTTGCCAACCGCCGCACGCACCGCGTCCGCAAGCAGCTTGTGGCGTGCGAACACGTTGTCCAGCTTTTCCTCGAACAGCATGTTCAAGGCCTGGCGCAGTCCGAACATCAGGTGCATCGGGGCCGTGCCAGCATATCTGTTGTAGTGCATCTCGCCGTCGCGCGACGTCCAGTCCCAGTAGGGCGTGCGCAGTCCCGCGTTTTTGTGCACCTCGCGGGCGCGATCGTTGGCCGCGGCGAAGCCGAGGCCTGGCGGCGTCATCAAGCCCTTCTGTGATCCTGCCACGGCGACATCGACGCCCCATGCGTCCATCTCGAACGGTACGCAGCCGAGGGAGGCGACCACATCGACCATGAACAGCGCCTTGTGGTTGGCCGCTTTGATGGCCTTGCCGATCGCTTCGATGTCGTTGCCGACGCCGGACGCCGTGTCCACCTGCGTGACGAGGATCGCCTTGATCTCGCCCTTGGTGTCCTTCTTCAGCCGCGCCTCGACCTCATCGGCGCGTACTGCGCGCCGCCAGCCGGCATTGAGCGTCTCGACCTCGACGCCAAGACGTGCGGCGAAGTCGCCCCAGCCCGCTGCGAACCGTCCGCTTTCCAATACGAGGATCTTGTCGCCGCGTGAGAGCACGTTGGTCAGGGCGCCTTCCCAGGCGCCGTGGCCGTTGGAGATGTAAATATACGCACGGCCCTTGGTGCCGAACAGCATCGGCAGGTCGCGCATCAAGCTGTCGGTGATGCCGAGCAGTTCGCCGGAGTAGATGTCGATCGCCGGGCGGTGCATCGCGCTCAGCACTTCGTCGGGAATAACGGTGGGGCCGGGAATTGCCAGAAACTGTCGGCCCGCTCGAACGGTCATTGCCTGCTTCCTTTTGAATCTTCTTGCCCTGCCAGCGCGCGCATTCCGCAAAGGTTGGGACGGGGGATCGGGAGCGTCAGAAACACCGAACTAGTGCTCCGTTTCCGAAGTTCGCATCACTTTGCCGCACACTCCACATGCGAACTTCGGAAACATAAGGAGCACTAGCAACTTTATGATTCTAGTGCGGTTTTTTTGAATTCGAAATTCCTGCGATGAGATTGCCGCGAGGTTGGCAGGAATTTCGAATTCACCGCACTAGTGTCGTGGATCAGAAATTCGCACCATCGTTGCCGCGAGTCCATCGTGCGAATTTCTGATCCATAAACGACACTAGAATCATCAACTTGCTAGTGTCCTGATCGAATCCGAAGTTCGATCCGAGATCGCTGCAAAGTATAGCGAACTTCGGATTTCGGGACACTGGTCTTGCGATTGAAAATACGCGCAAGATCAGTGCGCATACTCGCACGCTTGCGCGTTCTGTCAAAGCGCGCAGGCACGCAAAAAACTAATCGAAAACACGCTTTTGCCTGATTGCGCGAGGTGTAGTTAGCGTTCCGGTAACGGGATGAACTCGGTCTCGTCGGGGACCCTGGCGAAACGGCCGGTCTTCCAGTCCTGTTTCGCCTGCTCGATCCTTTCCTGGCTCGAGGAGACGAAATTCCACCAGATATGCCGTGGACCTTCGAGCGCGGCCCCGCCGAGGAACATCATGCGCGCAGTCTGGATCGCGCGCACGGTGATGCGATCGCCGGGACGGAAGATCAGCAGCCGTGGAGCCTCGAATGTTTCGCCGGCGATATCGACCGAGCCCTCGACGAGATAGATCGCGCGCTCCTCATGGTCGGCGTCGAGCGGCGCGCTCATGCCAGCTGCGAGTGAGACTTCCACGTAGAACCAGTCGGACACCATCTCGACCGGCGATGACGCCCCAAAGGCCTTGCCCGCGATCACGCGCGCATTCAGGCCGTTGTCGGCGACGGTCGGCAGCCGATCCGCGGCATAGTGCTGGAACGACGGCGCGATCTCTTCCTTGCCTTTCGGCAGCGCGATCCAGCTTTGCAGACCCAGCATGTGCTGGCCGTCGCGGCGTGGCGCGTCCGGCGTGCGCTCCGAATGGGCAATGCCGCGTCCGGCCGTCATCAGGTTCATCGCGCCTGGCATGATCTCCTGGATGTGCCCCTCACTGTCGCGATGCATGATGCGGCCGTCGAACAGGTAGGTCACCGTCGCAAGGCCGATATGCGGATGTGGACGCACGTCCATGCCGCGGCCGGCCAGAAACTGCACCGGACCAAAGTGATCGAAGAAGATGAACGGACCGACCATCTGTCGCTTGCCGTGCGGCAGCGCTCTGCGGACGCGAAAGCCGTCACCAAGGTCGCGGGTGCGCGGCACGATGACGAGGTCCAGCGCGTCGCAGGACTTCGCATCGCCGAGGACGGGATCAGCGGAAGGTTGCCAGCTCATCGATTTACTCCGAGGTGGCCGGACATCGCCGTTCGAGAAGACGTCGCCATGCCCGGCCGTTCCCCTATTTAGGCGCTCACAGCGCCAAGACTAGATCGCGTCCCAATTGAAGACGTCGGCCGAACGGTCGAGCGGATAGAACGACGACTTCATGGCCGGCATGCCGTGCTGGGCGAGCGATTCGACCGTCCAGCCTTCGGCCCGGTGAACCGAGCGCAGCGGACGCGACTGGCTCATCAGGAAGACTTCGTTCATCCGCACCGCGAAGATCTGCCCGGTGACGTCCTTGGCTGCATCGCTGAGCAGATAGGCGGCCACCGGTGCGATCTTCTCCGGTCCCATTTGCTGAATCTTGGCGACCCGCGCCTGCTCTTCCGGCGTTTCGGTCGGGATCGTGCCGATCAAACGGCTCCAGGCGAACGGCGAGATGCAGTTGGAGCGCACGTTGAAGCGCTGCATGTCGAGCGCGATTGATTTCGACAGGCCGACGATGCCGAGCTTCGCCGCAGCGTAGTTCGCCTGGCCGAAATTGCCGACGAGGCCGGACGTCGAGGTGAAGTGCACGAACGAGCCGCTCTGCTGCTCACGAAAGAGCCTTGCCGCCGCATGCGCCACATAGAACGATCCCATCAGGTGCACCTTGATCACCTGCTCGAATGCATCGACGCTCATGCGGTGGAAGATCGCATCGCGCAGGATGCCCGCGTTGTTGACGACGCCGTCGAGTCGCCCGAACTTGTCGACCGCCATCTGCACGATCTTGCTCGCCGGAATAGCCTCCGCAACCGTTTCGAAATTTGCGACTGCGCTGCCGCCGCGCTTTGCGATCTCCTGCACCACCTCCTCGGCGGGCGCGGCGCTTTCACCGGAGCCGTCGGCAGCGACGCCGGGATCGTTGACGACCACCTTCGCGCCTTCAGCCGCGCACAGCAGCGCGATCTCACGGCCGATGCCGCGGCCGGCGCCGGTGACGATGATGACTTTTCCTTCGAGTGATTTGCCGGCCATGTGTTCTTCGTCCTGTTTTTGAGTGTCTTGCTCGTCCAGCTCCGGCAACACTTGCCTGCTGGCCCACACGCCTATTGACCGGCTCCCGGCGCTTCGCGCAACGCGAACTTTCTGCGGAAATTCACCCTTTTGTTTCAATGGCATGACACGCCTTGACGTCGTTATTGCGGCGCACCATATCTCGCTCATCTAGGGATTCGACGCCTCCTCGAGGGTTGACTGCGAGGAGCATGACGAATGAGTGATCTTCAGCCGACCGTGCGCTCACATTCGCGCCCGGCGGGTGCCGTGCGCGTCTTGAGGGCGAGTGAGTTACCGCTTCTGCGCAACCATCTTCTTCGGCTTGACTCGGCGAGTCGGCGCGACCGCTTCAATGGCGGCGTCGATGACGATTTCCTGGACAAGTACGCGTCCGGATGCGCCGACGAAGGCGTCATCGTCATCGGCTACATTGAAGGCGGTGAGGTCCGCGCTGCGGCCGAATTGCATGAGCCGAAACGTTCGGACGAAATCATGCCCGAGGTCGCTTTCAGCGTCGAACAGCATCTGCGCCGCAAGGGTGTCGGCAGCGTGTTGTTCAAGGCGCTGGTGGCTGAAGCCAAGCGCAGCGGGTATCGCCGGCTGCGCGTCACCACCGGCGCGCAGAATGATGCCATGCGCGCATTGGCGCGCAAGTTTGGCACCAGGCTCGATTTTCATCACGGCGAACTGTCAGGCACGATCGATCTTGCCGACGTGAAGCTTGCCAAGATCGAAGTGCCGCAGCTCAAGGTCAGCCGCGACCTGATGCAGGCCATGGTCGGATTCAATCAGGCCTTCTGGAATCCGCTGCTGCGGATGTACGGCGTGATCCCTGCGCCGAAGGAGCGCGAGAGGGCGTAAAGGGCGGCTAGCCCTTGACGAATGACATCGCGATCCATGGCTGCCAGACGACGAGCACGAGGCACAGCAGCAGCAGCAGGATGAATGGGATCGCCGCACGGCAAAGCAGGCCGAAATTCTGCTTGAACGCACTCATCGCCACGATCAGGTTGAGCCCGACCGGCGGCGTCAGGTAGCCGATCTCAAGATTGAGAATCATGATCAGCCCGAACAGCACCTTGTCGTAGCCATAGGCGCCTGCGACCGGCGCGAGCAGCGGCGCAAGGATCAGGATCGCTTCCCCCGTGGTCATCAGGCAACCGACCAGCAGCAGCAGGAGGTTCACCAGCAGCATGAAGGTCAGCGGGCTGGTGACGTAGCCCTGCATGAACTCGACCAGCGCCTGCGGCGCGCGATGCTCGGTGAGAATGATATTCAGGCTCAGGGCGACGGCAAGCACGGGGAACAACGAGCCGCCGAGCTTGGAGGTCTCCAGCACCACGCCGTAGAAATCGCTGAGTTTCAACTCCCGATGGATAAGAACCTCGACGAGGATCGCATAGCAGAGCGCAACCGCGGCGGCCTCGGTTGCGGTGAAGTAACCGCTGTAGATGCCACCAAGCAGAATCACCGGCAGCAGCGCGGCCCAGATTCCTTTCTTGAAGGCATCCCAAAGTTCGGCAAGGTTGAAGCGCTGGGTGGGAATGTGCCGGTTGACGAAAACTGCGTAGGTCGACAGCACGACGGTGATCAGAATTCCGGGTCCGAAGCCGGCGGCGAACAAGTCGGTGACGCTGGTCTCCGTCACCAGCGCATAGATGATCATCGGAATCGACGGTGGAATGATGATGCCCAGGGTGCCGCCGGACATGATCGCGCCGAGCGTGAATTTCAGGTCGTAACCGGCCTGCCGCATCGCCGGATACATCACCGACCCGATCGCGAGCATGGTGACGATCGACGAGCCGGAGATCGCAGCGAACACGGCGCAGGACAGGATGCAGGCCACCGCCAGGCCGCCGGGCAGCGGCTTGGTGATCGCCGCGAGAATCCGGATCAGTCGCTGCGCAATCGAGCCGCGCGTCATGACGTTGCCGCAGAGGATGAAAAGCGGAATCGACAGGATCACTTCCTTGTCAAGGCCGACCCACATGTCCTCGATAATGAAGTCGAGCCTGCCTTGGCCCCATTTCAGGTGAACGACCGCGGCGATGGCCAGCAGGATGACCAATAGCGGTTGTCGCAGCGCCAGCAGCAGGAAGATCAGCCCGACGATGAGGAAGGCCGTCATTCCTGAAACTCCGGCGGCTGCGGCCTGATCGCCGGCCATGCCGCGAACATGAAGTAGCGTCCGGCCGCCGAGAGGAAGCCGATCGGGATGGCGAGCTGGATCGGCCAGACGCTCCAGTCGAGCACCGGCGCGCGCAGGTCGGTCGCCATCGACGACTGGACGAAGACCCAGGCGTAGTAGGCGGTGCCGACGAGGAAAAGCCCGGTGATCACGTCGGCGAGGCGATTGAACCAGGGCTCCCAGCGAGCCGGGATCCACCCGAAACCGACACGCGGGACCAGATGGCTGGCCGTTGCGGTGGCGATGCCGATGCCGGCGAAGGATCCGATCACCAACGCAAAGATCGAGAGTTTTTGCGAGGCAAAGATCCCGGTTGCGGTGGCGGGAAAGCCGAGCATGCGCAACGACGGCCCCAGCACCTCGCGGCCGAGCACGTCGAGCAGGAGGATGATCGCAATGAACGAGAACGCGGCGACCGCGATCCAGCACTCGATCCGGTGCCAGAGGTCGACGACGGCCTGTGCGCGCGGAGCGGACCGTGCATGAGCTGGATCAACACTGCTTTGCATTGGCGCCGGCGCCCCCTCGCAATCCGCGCCCGCCCTTAGCTTCGCTTCTCGCAGACCTTTCGTCCGGCTTCCATCTGCTTGAAGAAGCGCTCGCCGTCAGCGCCGAGCTCCTTGACCATCGTCGGCCAGGCCGGCTGCAGCGCCTTGCGCCATTCGTCGCGCTGGGCGGGCGTCACCTCGACAACCGTCCCGCCGCCCTTGACGTGCATCTCGCGCAGCGTTGCCTCGAAGCCGCGGATCTCCTTGCGCAGCTGATCGGCCGACCGGCGGGCGACGGCGCGATCCAGCGCCTCGCGCAGATCCTTCGGCAAGCCGTCATATTTGGCCTTGTTCATCATGATGATGCCCGGCGCGTCGGAGAGTTCGACGCGAGTCAGCACCGGCGCGACCTTGCTCAGCCCGGAAGGCAGATAGAAGGTGACGACGCTCGTCTGCACATCGACCAGCCCGGTCTGGAAGGCGGACGCGATTTCGGTGATGCCGATCGCGTTCGGATTGGCGCCGAGCGCCGTCCATGTCGCCGCGGATACCTTGTTGGACGCGGAGGCGGCCTTCAGGCCGGCGACATCCTTCGGCGAGATAAATGGCCGCTTGCCGATCACGTCGGCGGTCCCGACCTCGGTCCAGCCGAGAAACTTGACGCCCTTCTTCGCCAGCGCGTCGCTCACGGCCTTGGTCATATGGTTGTCGATGGTGCAGTCCTGCTCCTCGACGTCCTTGAAATAGAAGGGCATGCCGAGCAGCGAGATCTCCGGGGTCAAAAGCGCGACGGCGCCGCTGGAAAAGCCGCCCATGTCGATCCGGCCGCGCGCGATCTGCTGGGCCGTGTCCTGCTCGTTGCCGAGCTGAGCGGCAATGAACTGCTCGATCTTCAGCCCGCCCTTGCTTTCCTCGTCGACGTCCTTGGCGAAGCGCTCGAGTTGCATGACCCACGGGGTCTTCGCCGGTGCGCCGGTCGTGTAGCGCAGTTCGAGAGGTTTCTTGTCTTGCGCCAAAACACCTGTCGCGCCTAGGGCGGCGAGCGCGGCGCCCGCGACAGCCAGACACGTCAGCTTGCAAAGCGTCTGCATCTCAAGACCTCCCGAAAGACATGTGTTCTCGGCGCTCCGCTTGTTTTTGTGTGCGCCGGTTGTTTGGCTGACTATGAGAATAATTGATCGAAGATGCAACGGGGACGAAGGCTCGCATTCATTCCGCAGTGCACGCGAAGTGGGTCGACAGATTGGTTTGGCGGACGCGCGGGAGAGCATGCATCCTTCTGCGCACGTCCGGTCCGAACTGGCGCGTGCGAAGCGGGGCCGATGCGTCGGCGGCCAGTCAGCCGAGCAGAAGCGGGAGCTGACGCGGGCCGCGAACGGTGCCTTCCGACCAGGTCACGGTGCCGGCCGGGTCGAGACTGAATTCCGGAATCCGCTTCAGCCATTCCTCAAGAGCGACCGTCATCTCCATCCGAGCGAGATTCGAGCCGATGCAGCGATGAATGCCGAGACCGAACGCGGCGTGCCGGTTCTCTTTCCGGTCGATGATCACCTTGTCGGCGTCCGGGAACATCGCCGGATCACGGTTCGCCGCGGGGAAGGACAGCAGCACCATGTTGCCCGGCTTCACCGGGCATCCGCTCACCGTTGCCTCCTTCATCACTTCGCGCGCCATCGTCACCGGTGAGTAGGCACGCAGGAATTCCTCGATGGCGAACGGCATGATCTGCGGTTCGGCCACCAGGCGCCTGCGGTCGGACGGTGTTTTCGCCAGGTGCCAGAGCGAGGAGCCGATCGCGCTCCATGTGGTGTCGATGCCGGCGATCAACAGCAGCCGCAGCGATCCCAGCACATGCGGGTCCGACAGCGGCTGGCCGTCGGGGCCCTTGGCGCGGGTCAGGTCGGAGATCAGGTCGTCCTTCGGCTGCTTGCGACGGTCGGCGACATGTTCGGCGAAATAGGCGCCCATCTCCTGCACCGCCTGCACCAGGATCGCATCGTTGGTGATGCCGAGTTCGAGGATTTCATGGATCCACTTGATGAAAAGCTCGCCGTCCTTCTCCGGAATGCCCAGCATGTGCGCGATCGCCCGCACCGGAACATGCTTGGTGTATTGCGCGGCGGCGTCGCACCTGTCGTTCTTGATGAACTCGTCGATCAGCTCATTGCAGATCGCGCGCACCCGCGGCTCGAGCCTCTTCATGGCGCCGGGCGTGAACGGCGGAAGCAGAAGCTGCTTGGCAGGCTTGTGGTGCGGCGGATCGGAGGTGATCGGCGGCGCCGGCGGCTGCGTGATCTCGGGGCGCACGTTACGCACCACGACGCGACGCGAGGAGAAGGTCTCGGTGTCGTACGCGATCTGCTTCACCGCTTCGTAGGTGGTCGGCAGATAGACGCCGAGAAAGCGGTTCGTATGCACGACCGGACACTTGCCGCGCAGCTCGTCCCAGATCGGAAACGGATCTTCCGTCCACTGCGGATCAGTGTGGTCGAAGTCGTTGACCCAGTCGGTTACCGGAACATGCTTGACATGCTCGTTCATGAACCTCTCCTGATCTCCAGCGTGGCCGGCGGTTCTGATCCAGAGCCGGTGCCCATCTGCCTCTCGACAGTGCGCTGCCCGGCGCATTGTTTCGATGACGTGGGCGCTTACTCTTCGCTGATTTCGATTGCCAATTCCGGACAGTTCGACTGGGCGAGATAGGCCTTGTCGACCAGGGCTTCCGGCACAGTGCCGTCGCCCATTTCATGGGCGTTGCCGAATTCGTCGAGCTCGAACAGCTCGGGGGCAAGCGACTTGCAGCGGCTATGGCCCTGGCATTTGTCCGGGTCGACGCGCAACCGGATAGGCATCGGCAAACCTCCCTCGCATGTCGCAGAACCCATCTTGCGCGGGCCGAAGCCGTCGCGCGCAGATGGACGAGCGCTGGGCCGCGTTTCGCCGCGGCGCCGTTGTTCTTGTTGGAAACAGTAGTCCCGGCTATATTATAGTTGTCAATATAATTTTGGTGATGAGTCTTTGACCGAGATGTCGCACGCCGCCGATTGGCCGCTTGTGCAGGATTTGCCCGGCATTTTACCGACGCGGCAGCGGCGCAGTCAGGAGACGACGGTTGCGCTTTTGGAGGCTGGCGCCGAGTTGCTGCGCGACTGCGCGTTCCATGAACTCTCGATCGATGAATTGTGCAGCCGCGTCGGCGTCACCGTCGGCGCGTTCTACGGCCGGTTCGAGAGCAAGGATGCATTCTTCGCCGCGCTGATGTCGCTTGCCGCGCGGCGCTGCCTGGCGGCGATCGACGAGGCGGTGGCAAAGGACGATCGCCTGCAGGCAAGCCTTCAGGCCGCATGCCGCGACGTGGTCGCCGTGGTGACCGACGTGGTTCGTCGGAATGAAGGGGTGTTGCGCGCCGCCATGCAATACAAGGCGGTGCAGCCGGCACGATGGATCACCGTGCGCGATACCGGCAGCGGCATTATCGAACGCTCCACGCTGCTGCTGCTTGCGCGGATGGGTCGCGGTCGAAAGGCCGCGAAGACGCGAACCATCGGCTTTGCCTTCCAGATGGTGTTCGGGACGCTGATCAATGCGGTGCTGAACAAGCCGAGGCTCGTCGGCCTGCATGACAAGGAGATGGTCGACCGGCTGGCGCTGGCGATGTTCCTGCAACTCGACCACGAGGCACGCGGCCGGAAGAAGACTTCGCGCTAGTGTCGTGGATCAGAAATTCGCACCATCGTCGCCGCGAGTCCATCGTGCGAATTTCTGATCCATAAACGACACTAGAATCATAAACTTGCTAGTGTCCTGATCGAATCCGAAGTTCGCTCTGAACTCGCTGCAAAGTATAGCGAACTTCGGATTCGGGACACTAGCTGGCGTCTCAGGCGAGCTTGGCTACCACGACCATCCGCTTGATCTGGCCGCGCTTGAAGGCCTTCACGAATGTCCCGTAGTCCTTGAAGGAGATGCAGCCGTTCGAATCGCCGCGCGGGCCGAGCAGGTAGGAGTGCGTGAGCAGACCTCTTCGTCCGAAGATGCGGCCGTCACCGCCGACCGGGTTCAACCGCAACGCTTCGACGCCATGAAAGAGCGCCTCGCGCATCGTCAGATTATAGACATGCGGTGGCGTGGCACCCTGCATCTTCACGTGCACATGGCGCGGATCGTCCATTCGCTTGCCGAGACCGGAATGCGCTTCGAGCTCGGTTCCGTCCGGCAGGTAAACGGTTCGCGCGCTGATGTCGTAGACGGCTGTCCATTGATCGTATTTCGGCATGCCGTCGAAGAGGATCGTTCGTGGGTCGGCGCCAACGCCGCCGTCAGGCGACGCATAGGCGAGCGTGGTTCCCGCGGGCTTCGGCTTGCCAAAAAGCCTCTGAAAGAGCGAGTTCTTGTTGGAGGAGATCAGGGCGAGGACAGTCGCCTTGTCTTCCACCGCCACCTTTGGCGTAGACTGGGCCGACAACGGCGCTGCCGATTCCTGCAACGAGGCGAGCTTGGACGGACGTTGTGCCGGCAGCGGAATGTTTTGTGCAGTCTGGGAGACTGCATCCGGCGATTGCGGAAATCTGTCTTGGGACTTCGGCGCCGCAGAGATCGACGCAAGAGAGTCGGATGTCGAAGGGCTCGGCGCCACGGGCTTGGCCAGCGCCACAAGGTGATCGGCGAGCGTTGAGGGTTTGCCTGCCGAAAGCGTGCCTGGCGTGAGTCGCAAATGGCGCCCGTCGAGCAGTCCGCTGTATCCGCGTTGCAGGGCTGCGAAGCTCTCTCGAATGACCGTCGACGCGGGAGCAGCCATGACCTCGACCTGCTTGGCCGGGGATTCGGTTGCGGCGTTGGCGATCTCGTTCGAAACGACGTGGCTGTAGACGGCCCAGAGACAGGTGGTCCCGACGAAGGCGAGCGCGACGCTGCCAAGAATGTTCTGCGGAAGCGCTCCAGATTTCAGCGAGACGGCCTGCGGGGAGGGACGTCGTGGGTCGCGTGCGGCGAACCCAAGGAGGGCGTCGGTGTCGGAACTCATTTACGCTACGCTGCCCGTACCAGATGCCGTTTTTTGTGGGCCGCCGCGTG
Source organism: Bradyrhizobium sp. LHD-71 (assembly GCF_031157255.1). Lineage (GTDB taxonomy): Bacteria > Pseudomonadota > Alphaproteobacteria > Rhizobiales > Xanthobacteraceae > P52-10. The sequence continues at coordinate 38,196 of NZ_JAVIFX010000019.1, forward strand.
GTTCCCCTCGGGTCCCCTCCATGGCTGCGACACGTTCCGAACGCAAAACTGCATCAGTCCCCTACCGTCGATTCTTGCGCCTTGGAGGAGCGTCTCGCAATTTTGCGGAGCGGCATTAAGACGGGATTTTAGTTAAATGCGGATTAAGTCCGGGCAGATCTAAGGCAGAACCGTCCTTGCGACAGGGAGCCAAGCGGCACGGCGAGGCCCGGGCGTCGCGAGAATGCTCTGGCGGCATCGCCTTGTCGTCGGTTAGCATAACGTTAACGAAATGCATACGCTGCAATAATGGGGGAGCGCCGTGGACCTTACCTACGGGCCCGAGCTTGAGGCTTTCCGCAACGAGGTGCGGGCCTTTATCGCGAGCCATCGCCACAAGGTGCCGCCGGCTCAGTCGGTCGCGTCCCGCCACACACCCGAAACTTTGGCCTGGCAGGCGCTGTTGCTGCAGCACGGCTATGCCGCGCGCACCATCCCGAAGCAATATGGCGGCTTCGGCGCTGCGTCGGATCCGTTGAAGACCCGGATCATCGCCGAGGAGTTCGCCGAAGCCGGCGTTCCGCCTGCGCTTGCAGGTATCGGCATCTCGATGCTCGTGCCGACGCTGCTCGAAAAAGGCAACGAAGAGCAGCGACAACGGTGGATCGCCCGGACGTTGCGCGGTGACGTCGAGTGGTGCCAAGGCTATTCCGAGCCGAACGCCGGCTCCGACCTCGCTTCGCTGCAGACCCGCGCGGTCGTCGACGGCGATCATTTCGTTATCAATGGCCAGAAGATCTGGACGTCGCGGGCGCGCTACGCCGACATGATGTTCTGCCTCGTGCGCACGGAGCCGGACAAACCGAAGCATCTCGGCATCAGTTATCTGCTGATCTCGATGAAGACGCCGGGCATCGAGGTGCGGCCGTTGAAAACCATGACCGGCCGCGCCGAATTCAACGAGGTGTTCTTCACCGACGTGCGCGTGCCGGTGACGCAGATCGTCGGCAGTCGCGGCGAAGGCTGGGCCGTCGCCAATGCGACCCTGAAACACGAGCGCGGCATGCTCGGCGATCCGAACGCCTCGCGTCGCCGGCTAACCATGCTGGCGAAGCTGATGCAGGAGGAAGCCGTCGACGGCCACCGGCCGATCGATGAACCGGTGTTGCGCGACCGGCTGATGCAGCTCGAAGGCCGGTTGCTGGCGATGCAGTTCACCGGCATGCGCAACGAGACGGCCGCAGCGAAGAAAGAAAGCCCCGGACTCGCCGGAATGATCATGAAGCTGCAGGGCTGCGAGCTCAATCATCAGCTCTCGACGCTCGCCATCGATGCGCTGGGCGAACTCGGCGTGCTCTACGACGACAGCCCGTATTTGCGTGCGCATGGAAGCTGGCAGTCGTCGTCGATGTTCGAACTCGGCCTGATCATCGGCGGCGGCACCGCCCAGATACAGAAGAACATCATCGCCGAGCGTGGCCTCGACATGCCGCGCGAGCCAAAAGTCGTGAGTGACTGAGCATGGAATTTGCGCTCTCCGAACAGCAGAAGATGATGCAGGACAGCGTCGATGGTGCGCTCACGAAGGCCTGCCCGCTCGATCGCGTCCGCGGCGCTGCCGACGGAGGCGCAGCGCCTGCGGACGACGTCTGGCGTGTGCTCGCAGACCTCGGTATCGCCGGCGTGCTCATTCCCGAGGCGCATGGCGGGCTCGGGCTCGGGCTCCTCGAGGCCGCGCTGATTGCCGAGACGCTCGGCAAGCATGTGGCGCCGGTGCCGTTCGTCGCAACGGCGGTCATGGCGCCGCTGGCGCTGATGGCGGGTGGAACAGCTACACAGCAGGCCCGCTGGCTGCCGAAGCTCGCGTCGGGTGAGGTGCGGGCCGCGGTCGCGGTCTCCGAGTATGCCGGCGGCGCACGGGAGAACGCGGGCGTGAGCGCGAAGGACGGCCGGCTTTCCGGCAAGGCGTTGTTCGCAATCGATTTTGCCGGTGCGGACATCATCATCGTCGCTGACCGCGAGTTGAGGCTGCATCTGGTGCTGGCGAATGCAGCCGGCCTGACGATGCGGGCGCTGCCGACGATCGACCGCACCCGATCGTTCGGCGAACTCGTGTTCGACGGCGTTGCAGCCGAGCCGCTTGCGGGCGCCAGCGAGACGGCGATCGCCCGCATCAGCGACGCAGGACGCGTGATGCTCGCGGCCGATACGCTGGGCGCCGGCTGGACGATGATCAACAAGGCGGTCGCCTATGCGAAGGAACGCCGGCAGTTCGGCCGCATCATCGCCAGCTTCCAGGCGGTGAAGCACCTCTGCGCGGAGATGGCCGCGCAGCTCGAGCCGGGGCGGGCGCTGGTGTGGTACGCGGCCTATGCGCTCGATCTCCGGCCCGACGAGGCGCCGCTCGTCGCCGCGCATGCGAAATCCTATCTCGGCGAGGCCGGCCGCTTCGTCGCGCGCACGGCGACCGAGGTGCATGGCGGCATCGGCATCACCGACATGCTCGGACTCCACTACTGGTACAAGCGCATCGGCGCCAACCGGCCGCTGCTCGGAAGCCCCGAACACATGCGCGAGCAGGCGGCGCGCCTGCATGAGTTTGTGGCGTAGGGCGCGGCTCAGCGCACTCGCTCCAGCGAGTCAGAGCCGTTCGAATACAATGCGGGAGTTCCGCGCCTCCTCGGCGACGAACGATGCCGGACGGCGATCACCACGCCTCCGGCGCTGGGTTGCACCTGTGCCGGAGGCCAATGACCCTACACGTCGACGCTGGCCGACAGCGCGTTGTCCTGAATGAACTCGCGGCGCGGCTCGACCACGTCGCCCATCAGCTTGGTGAAGATGTCGTCGGCCTCGTCGACCTCCTTCACCTTCACCTGCAGCAGCGATCGGCCGTTGACGTCGAGCGTGGTTTCCCAAAGCTGATCGGCATTCATCTCGCCGAGACCTTTGTAGCGCTGCATGGTGACGCCCTTCCGGCCGACATCCGTGACGGCCTCGAACAGGCCGACCGGGCCATAGATCAGCGTCTCGACATCCTTGCGGCGCAGAGTGCCGATGCGCGCGTAGGTGTCCTGCAGGCTGGCCGCGAACTCGTCCAGCTTGCGAGCGTCCGCGGAGCCCAGCAAGGCGTCGTCGATGACGGCATGTTCCCTGACGCCGCGCACCGTGCGCTCGAATGCAAAGCCTTCGCCCTCCGTGTAGCGCCCGCTCCAGCCGCGTTCGACCTCTTCGGCCAGCGCGTCCAGGCGTTTGGCGATGTATTCGGCCGCGGCTCCCGCCGTCGCCGGATCGGCTGTGACCCGCGGGTTCAGGACGCCGGCGATCGCCGCCTGCTCGACCACGCCGCGGTTGTAGCGCGAGTGCAGGCCGTGCAGCACGCTGCGAATGACGCGTGCGTCCTCGACAAGCGTCCGCAGGTCGCGTCCGCCGCGCTCGGAGCCGTTCGCGAGCTTCAGGACCGACTCTTCGAGCCCGGTGTCGATCAGATAGTCTTCAAGCGCGCGCTCGTCCTTCAAGTACTGCTCGGACTTGCCGCGCGAGACTTTGTAAAGCGGCGGCTGCGCGATGTAGAGGTGGCCCCGATCGATCAGCTCGGGCATCTGCCGGTAGAAGAACGTCAGCAGCAGCGTGCGGATGTGTGCGCCGTCCACGTCGGCGTCGGTCATGATGATGATCCGGTGGTAGCGCAGCTTGTCCAGCGTGAAGCGGACACCGCCCCGGCCCCCCGAGCTCGAATCGTCGTCCTTCTGTCCGCCGATTTCGATGCCGACGCCGAGCGCGGTCACCAGCGTGCCGATCTGTTCCGAGGACAGGATCTTTCCGGACTGAACCCGTTCGACGTTCAGGATCTTTCCGCGCAGCGGCAGCACCGCCTGGAACTCGCGGTTGCGGCCCTGTTTGGCGGAGCCGCCGGCCGAATCGCCCTCGACGATGAAGAGCTCCGACTTCGCCGGATCCTTCTCCTGGCAATCCGCCAGCTTGCCCGGCAGCGACGAGACGCTGAGCGGATCCTTGCGTATCGAGTCGCGCGCCTTGCGCGCCGCCTCGCGTGCGGCAGCGGCCTGGATCACCTTGCCGACGACCGACTTGGCTTCCGACGGATGCTCCTCGAACCATGCCCGCAGCGCCTCGTTGAGGACGCTTTCGACGACCGGGCGGACTTCGGACGATACCAGCTTGTCCTTGGTCTGCGACGAGAACTTCGGATCGGGCACCTTCACCGACAGAACCGCGGTGAGGCCTTCGCGACAGTCGTCGCCGGTCAGCGAAACCTTTTCCTTCTTGGCGATGCCGCTGCTCTCGGAATAGCCGGTGACCTGGCGCGTCAGCGCGCCGCGGAAGCCTGCGAGATGTGTGCCGCCGTCGCGCTGGGGGATGTTGTTGGTGAAGCACAGCACGTTCTCATGATAGCTGTCGTTCCACCACAGCGCGCATTCGACGCCGATACCGTTCTGCTCCGCCTGGATGGTGATCGGCGAGGGCATGATGCCGCTCTTGTTGCGGTCGATATATTTGACGAACGCCTCGATGCCGCCGTCGTAGCGCATCTCCTCGCGCTTCTCGACGGCATGGCGTCTGTCCGACAGAACGATGCTGACGCCCGAGTTCAGGAAGGCGAGTTCGCGCAGCCGATGCTCAAGCGTCGCGAAATCGAACTCCACCATCGTGAAGGTTTCAGGCGAGGGAAGGAAGGTCACTTCGGTGCCGCGCTCGCCGTTCGCATCACCGACTACGGCCAGCGGCGCGACCGCCTCGCCGTGCGCGAACTCCATGTAGTGTTCCTTGCCGTCGCGCCAGATGCGCAGTTGCAGCTTGGTGGACAGCGCATTGACGACCGAGACGCCGACGCCGTGCAGGCCACCCGAAACCTTGTAGGAATTCTGATCGAATTTTCCGCCGGCATGGAGCTGGGTCATGATGACCTCGGCCGCCGAGACGCCTTCGTCCTTGTGAATGCCGGTTGGAATGCCGCGGCCATCGTCGCGCACGGTCACCGAGCCGTCCGGATTGAGCACGATGCTGACCGACGCCGCGTGGCCCGCGAGCGCTTCGTCGATCGCGTTGTCGACGACCTCGTAGACCATATGATGCAGGCCCGAGCCGTCGTCGGTGTCGCCGATGTACATACCCGGACGCTTGCGGACAGCGTCGAGTCCTTTGAGCACCTTGATCGATTCGGCGCCGTATTCCGGCGAGGGAGTAAGTGCAGTTTCGGCGTCGGTACGCCGGGCAGGTTCGGTCATGCAAAGGCCCATGGGAGGCGCATCGAATCGAAGGCGATCCGGACGCGCGGAAAAGATGATTTTGTGCCACGAAAGCGGAAGTGCGTACAGGGCAATCTCTCGCCTTTTAAGCTATTGAATAGATGGTGTTTTTTAACACTTTTTCAAGCCTCGATTCAGCCCCTGGAAAGGGGCTTTGAAAGTCCGATTCGCAGGCGTCAATGGGGCCGTTTGGACCCGGATTCCGCCCGTGGACCGGCTTATTTTTTGAGCGCAACGCGGCCGGCCTCGACGTCGAAAACCTGCGCGCGGGGGCCGATTGCAGTGAAGGCCTGAGGGTCGGCGCCGGTCATCCAGACCTGCGCGCCGAGACGCTCGAGTTCTCCGAACAGCGCCGCGCGGCGACCAGGATCGAGATGGGCCACAACCTCATCGAGCAGGAGCAGCGGCGTGATGCCGGTCATCTGCGCGACGAGGCCTGCGTGTGCCAGAACGAGACCGATCAGCAGCGCCTTCTGTTCGCCGGTGGATGCATCCTTGGCCGGGGTGTTCTTCGGCGCATAGATGACGTTGAGATCGGTCAGATGCGCGCCGTCGAGCGTGCGGCCAGCCGCGGCATCCCTCGGCCGCGCTTCGCGCAGGATCGCGCGATAGCGATCCTCGACCGCGAGCGCCGGTTCGTTCAAGAGTTCGATCTCCATCCAGCCGTCAAGGGTGATCGTCGCGGTCGGAAACGCGGAGCCATCGCCGCGCGCCGCCAGTGCGGTCTGCAGCCGCGTGACGGTCTCACTGCGCATCGCCGCGACTGCGACCGCGAGCTGCGCCGTCTCGTGCTCGATCGCGTCAAGCCAGTGCGGATCGGCACGGGCGTCTTCCAGCAGGCGATTGCGCGAGCGCAGCGACCGCTCCAGCGCGTTGACGCGCGCGGAATGGCCGCTGTCGAGCGCAAGCACCAGGCGGTCGAGGAACCTGCGTCGATCCGAGGCCGGGCCGAGGAACAGTCCATCCATGGCAGGCGTCAGCCAGACCATGCGCAGATGGTCGCCGAAGGCGGCTGCCGACGAGACCGGCTCGCGATCGATGCGGCAGCGGCGCGTCGTGGTGGCCTCTTCCGCAGCCGGCGCGTCGATTCCAGTGCCAAGGGTTGCGAGGCCGAGCGCGCCCTCAACCTCGGCCGCGACCGCCCACGAGCCGTCGCCCTGGTTGTCGGCGACGTCGTCCAGAGTGGCCCGGCGCAGCCCGCGTCCCGGCGAAAGGAAGGAGATGGCCTCAAGGCAGTTGGTCTTGCCCGCGCCGTTCGGCCCCGCCAGCACCACCAGATCGCCGCGTACGTCGACGCTCGCCGCACGGTAGTTGCGAAAATGCGTCAGGCTTAAGCGCAGGATCCTGGAGACGGTCATCTGAGCACAGATATTGAGGTCGGGATGACCGCCGCAAGCCTCTCAATGCCGCCCACGAAGCATGAAACCCGTCCTGGGGAGCGCCAACGGCTCGATCCCAGCGCCGCAAAGGCGCGGATGCATTCGCGCGCCCTGCGACCGTTCCTCTTGAGATGCGGTCCGCGCCTCACACCCGCATCGGCATCAGCACATACAGCGCGCCCTTGGAGTCCTTGTCCTGGATCAGCGTCGGCGATCCCGGATCGGCCAGCCGCAGTACTGCGACGTCTCCCTCGATCTGAGCGGCGATATCGAGCAGGTAACGCGAGTTGAAGCCGATATCGAGCGCGTCGGCTGCGTAATCGACCTCGAGTTCCTCGGTCGCGCTGCCGGAATCCGGGTTCGTCACCGACAGCACCAGCTTGCCGCTGGCAAGCGCCAGCTTCACCGCGCGTCCCCGTTCGCTGGAGATCGTCGAGACGCGGTCGACCGCCTGCTCGAAGTCGTGCTTGTCGACGATGAGTTGCTTGTCATTGTTGGCCGGGATCACGCGGCCGTAGTCCGGGAAGGTGCCGTCGATCAGCTTCGAGGTGAGGACCACGTTGCCGATGGTGAAGCGAATCTTGCCCAGGCTGAGCTCGACGGTCACGGCGGCCTCGGGATCGTCGATCAGCCGCTGCACCTCGCCGACGGTCTTGCGCGGGACGATGACGCCCGGCATGCCGTTCGCGCCGCTCGGCAGCGCAAGGTCGATCTGCGCCAACCGGTGCCCGTCGGTGGCGACTGCACGCAGCGTCGCATTCGTTGCCGAGCCGGCGCTGTGCAGGTAGATGCCGTTCAAGTAGTAGCGGGTTTCTTCGGTTGAGATCGCAAACTGGGTGCGGTCGATCAGCCGCTTCACGTCGGCGGCGCCGAGCGTGAAGGTATGCGTCATCTCGCCCGCGGCAAGATCTGGGAAATCGCTCTCCGGCAAGGTCTGCAGCGTGAAGCGGGAGCGGGCGGCGCGGATGGCGAGCACAGCGCGATCACCGGTCGCTTCCAGCACGATCTGCGAGCCGTCGGGAAGCTTGCGGACGATGTCATAAAGCATGTGCGCCGGCACTGTGGTCGAGCCGCTGGTCGCAACATCCGCTGCAAGCGTCTCGGTGATCTCGAGATCGAGATCAGTCGCCTTCAGGCTGAGGCGTGAGTTTTCGGCGCGCAGCAGCACGTTGCCGAGAATGGGAATCGTGTTGCGGCGTTCAACCACACGGTGAACGTGGCCCAGCGACTTGAGAAGTTGCGCGCGCTCGACGGTGACCTTCATTACTCAAACCCGCCCGAATGATCCCGAATGATTGAGGAGCCACGGCCTCTTGAGCCGAGGCGTCGCAGCGTCTGGACCATATTCCGTTCAGGTTTGAACGGAGAACGTTCCAGATTCCTTTTAGTGGTCGCATTTTCTGGCGGAAAGCCGGTAGCCGCCTTTCCGGAAAATGCTCCTGGCTGGCGGGTTCCCGAAGGTCCGCCGAGGGGATCGCAGGGTGGCGCGGATGGCCGGCGAGCGCAAGAGTTGACCCCCGCGCCCGCAGCATTTTCGACAGCGTTTTCTTGGACGTCCGGGTGTTCCCGGTCGCCGTTATTCCTGAAGCTGGCGCTTCAAGAGCTCGACCTCGTCGGCCAGCACCGGATCCTTCCCCACCAGCGCTTCGATCTTGCGCACGGCGTGCAGCACCGTGGTGTGGTCCCGGCCGCCGAACCGCCGGCCGATCTCGGGCAACGAGCGCAACGTCAGCGTCTTTGACAGGTACATCGCCACCTGACGCGGCCGCACCACATTCGCCGTCCGGCGCGACGAAAGCAGGTCGGAGCGGCTGACATTGTATTGCCGCGCGACCACGCGCTGGATGTCCTCGATCTTCACCCGCTTCGGCTCCTGCGGGCGGATCAGGTCGCGCACCTCGCGCTCGGCCATATCGAGCGTCACCGGCTGTCCGCTCAACGTGTTGTGCGCCAGCAAGCGGTTGATTGCGCCTTCGAGATCACGGCCGTTGTGAGTGATCGACTTCGCCAGATATTCGAGCACCGCGTGCGGTACATCGAAGCCGTGGTGATGGACGCGGACCGCGGCGACGCGCGACTTGAGTATCTCCAGTCGCAGTTCTTCGCCGAGCGATCCCATCTCCACCACGAGGCCACCGGCGAGTCGCGAGCGAACACGGTCGTCGAGGCTTTCAAGATCGGATGGCGGGCGGTCGGCGGCGATCACCACCTGGCGGCCGGAATCGATCAGCGCGTTCAGCGTATGGCAGAACTCGGCCTGGGTCGATTTTCCCTGCAGGAATTGCAGGTCGTCGATCACCAGCACGTCGATCCCACGCAGCGTCTCCTTGAATGCAAGCGCGGTCTGGCTCTTCAGCGCCTGCACGAAACCGTACATGAATTTCTCGGCCGTGAGGTACAGCACCTTGCGTTGGCCGCTCGCGTTGCCGGCAAAGGTGACCGCCTGCAAGAGATGAGTCTTGCCAAGGCCGACGCCGGCATGGACGTACAGCGGATTGAACATCACAGGATCGCCGCGGCGGCCCTCCGCCACCTGCTTTGCGGCGGCGTGCGCCAGCGTGTTCGACCGCCCGACCACGAAGCTCTCGAAGGTCAGGCGTGGATCGAGCGGCGAGGGCCCGAATGCGTCGGCGGAGTCGGCAGTCGGCATGCCGTTGACACGCACGGCGCTCAGCGGCCGTGTCACGTTGCGGTCGCCACGCAGGTCCTCAGCGGGGACCTTGCCCTCCTTCATGAGCGCCGCCTGACGGATCGGCGAGCGAACCGTGAGGTCGACCCGCTGCAGCGTCGGAACCTCGGCCTGCCAGCACGAGAGGACGCAATCGGCGTAGTGCGACTGAATCCAGCTCTTCAGAAAGCGGGTCGGCACCGACATATGCGCAGCGCCGTCGCTCACTCTCTCGAGGTCCATGCGCGCGAACCAGCTCGAATAGACATCCTCGCCAACGTTGGACCGCAGGCGCCCCTTTACCCGTGACCAGCATTCGTCGTCATTGATAGCCATTGTCTGCATGTCTTTTCTGTCTGAGCCTGAGAGAAGAGTTGGGAATTGCGATGCCCGCACGCCTTGCGGACCCGCGCGACCTGACACCAGCGGCCGCCTGATTTCGGAGACGAGGCTTCGTCCGGCGCTTTCGAGCCGGGCCTCAAGTCAGTGAGTTGTCAGGCAGCGTCGGCGAAAGGTCAGCGAGGACTGGGCGGCTTGAAGCTGACAGAGCGGATGGGGAGCGAAGCGGCAGAGTTGAGGGCCACGTGCGCGTGGCTCGATGGGCGATCGTCGTCGAACGGCTGATAATGAGCCGACGGGAGCGTGATCAATTTAGCCTGCCCGATCAGTTTGCTTCGCATAATAGAGCCCCATGCCTCCCGCGGTACCGCCGCGGCAAGATTTGTAAGAACGCCAGTTTGTCCAGATTCAGTTTCGATGCCTGCAGCAATCGACCGGGTTGAGATCTCGGTCATCCTGCAGGATCGTTACGCCGCGTACGCTAACCCCGCCACTTCAACCCGCACTTCTTGTTTTGGTACGCAACCAAACCCCCACTCCAGCAAACTTCACTCAACAGCAGACACAGCACAACCATTCTCATAAACGCATGAGTTGCCAACTCATCGTCGATTGGAATCGCCGCTTAACGCGCTTGCCGCCACCACTCTGCACGTTCGCCCGTCACCTGTTAGCCTTCCGCTTTCCAAGATCGCGGGCGCCGCGAACAAACTTAAAAAAACATAACCGCCATGGGCTCGCAATGACTTTTGTGCAACTGTTTTTGCGTCGCTGCAGCTTATGTGATTGCGCGCAATGCGCCGTGCTTCAATCGACGCAAAGCAAGAGGTTGAATCTGCGCGGTTAATCTAAGTGTGACAGCGCGAGCCATCTGACATGTCGCCCCGAAATTTATTTCTTAAAAATGTCATCGCGACTTGAGCGCTTCGCGACGTTTTCCAACTGCTACTTTCAGCGTACCGTCTAAGTAGTTCTCGGTTCGGATATTTTTCTGCGCAAAAGGCGCATGCAACTTTTTGTAGGTGCGCGCGCAAAGAGATGACAACGCACGAACGGCTCTCGTGCGAGTGTCGTCTTTTTTGATGAGCGATGATCGCGGCAGCCGTCCATCGTGCGCTGCGACAAAAGCGCCTCGGACGATCGGTGTCGCTGTGAAAATAAAAAGCCCGGCAAGAGCCGGGCTGCAATCAGGATCCAAGCCGGATCGATCTCGTTCGCAAAAGTCAGTTTGCTTTTGCGAGCTTCGCGATCTGATGCGTAAGACGTGAGACCTTTCGGCTCGCGGCGTTTCTGTGAACGATGTTCTTCTGTGCCGCGCGCATCAACTCCGGCTCGGCAATCTTCAGTGCCTTGATTGCCGCCTCGCGGTCGCCCTTTGCGACGGCCTGCTCCACGGCGCGAACCGAATTGCGCATGCCGGTGCGGCGCGACTTGTTGATGGCCGTGCGGCGAGCAATCTTTCGGGTCGCCTTGCGGGCGGAGGTCGTATTCGCCATTCTCTCGTTATCCTTCGGACGGCAACCTGACGCGCCTATCGACTGGATCGATCCGCGGCGCGCGGCTTGCGTGTGCTCAAACTGTTCCTGAAAGAACATCGGCGGCAGGATTTCAGCCCGCCGCCATCTGCCCGGCCTTATAAGGGCGGGCCTCGCCATCGTCAACGCCGGAGAAGGGGCGGCAGGGGCGTTTCGGCACGCCGCCCGGGCTCGGCCGGCGGGCCGTTTCGGTTGAAATCATCAGAAGCCGCAGCTATTTCGGAACGGGGTGCCAATCTGGGTGAATGCATGATCCGGGGTCTGTTCCGTTTTATCGGGCTGCTGCTGCTTGCCGCCGGGTTCATCTTTCTGGTCTACGACGGCCAGCGTTCGATCGCCGACCAGACGCTGCGCTTGACCCGTCTTGGCGAATTCTGGAACGATATCCATCAGTCCAGTCAGCAGTCGCTCCGGGTGATGCTTGAGGCCAGTGTGCCCTGGCTCTGGGATAGCGCCGGCCGGTTCATTTTGAACCAGCCGACCTGGGCGGTGCTTGGGGTGCTTGGCATTCTCCTGATGCTGCTGTTTCGGCCCAAAAAACAGCTGATCGGTTACGTGCGGGACTGATGCCGTCGATCTGATCGGAGCTGCGGGTCACATTTCTCAAGCGTGTCATTATATAGTGAGCACCGTATAGTTTGGCCGCTCACAGGCCAGGGAGATGAACGATGTGGTCCACGCGCAAGTCACTGGAATTGCCGACGGCCGCGCAAGCGCTGCCCGGACGCGCCACGCCGATTCCGACGGCGACATATCACTTCGTGAATGGCCATCAGCTCAAGCCGCCTTATCCGCAGGTGCTTGAGCAGGCAATATTCGCGATGGGTTGTTTCTGGGGTGCCGAGCGCAAGTTCTGGGAACTGGGCGACGGCGTGTTCGTGACCGCAGTCGGCTATGCCGGCGGCCACACCCCCAACCCGACCTATGAGGAAGTCTGTTCAGGGCGCACCGGGCACACCGAAGTCGTGCTCGTCGCGTTCGACCCGGCAAAACTCTCTTACGAGAAGCTGCTGAAGACGTTCTGGGAGAATCATGACCCAACGCAGGGCATGCGTCAGGGCAACGATATCGGCACGCAATATCGCTCGGCGATCTACACCTTCGGTGAAGCGCAGCACAAAGCCGCGGAAGCGTCGAAAGCGATGTTCGCCGCAGCGCTGGCGGCGAAGGGCTATAGCGCCATCACGACCGAGATCGCGCCGGCGGGCCCGTTTTATTTTGCGGAGGATTATCACCAACAGTATCTCGCCAAGAATCCTGCCGGCTATTGCGGGCTCGGTGGCACCGGCGTGTCGTGCCCGATCGGGGTAGGCGAGCGGAGCGATGCCGTTGTTTGAACGGCCATAGGCGAGCGGAAGCGACGCCGTTCTTCGAACGGCTATAGGCGAGCGGAAACGACGCCGTTCTCCGAACAGCTACGGGCGAGCGGGAACGCCAGCGTCGTTGAAGGACGATGCGGCGACGGTCGCCTGAATTTCGGCGCGACGAAACTCTTTCACACCGTTTATTAACCTTAACGGGCGCAAATCGGACGTGTCTCTTTGTGGGGATCGCAGTCCGGTGCTGGTGTCGCGCGTTCTTAAGATTTCGTTCACGGTTGCGACCGCTGCCCTGATTTTGTCCGGGTGCATGCAGCGACGTGGGCCCGTGGCCTACGCGCCTGCGTCTCGTTACGCATCGCCATCTGCTCAACCTCAGCCGCAACGTCCGGTCGTCACGCAACCGGGGGCGCCGGGCCGCTCCGAACTCGATGCGATGGCCTATGGCAAGGGGCCGATGCCGCCGCCCGCATCGGGAGGGCCGCCCGTCGCGCTCGCGCCCCCACCTCCACCATCCGTAGCCCCGAATCCGCCACCGGTCGTGACCGCGCAGGGCCAAAACCTGCCGCTGCCGCGTCCGATCGCGGCGTCGTCGAGGCCGGGATTGTTGAACAATCTCTTCCGCTCGAGGCGGCCGGTCGCCGTTGCAGCTCCTGCAGCCATAGCGGTGCCAGGGCCCGTCGCGGTGACAGCGACCGTCGCGCCGCACGATGCTGCCTATCGTCTCGACGCCGGCGATCGCCTGCGCATCGTCGTGTTCGGCCAGGACGGTCTGACCAATTCATATTCGGTGGATGCGTCCGGTGTTGTCACGATGCCGCTGATCGGCGCGGTGTCGGCGCGCGGCTGCACTCCGGCCGAGCTTGCGGCAGCTATCACCGCGCGTCTGCGTGCGGGCTTCATCCGCGAACCTTACGTCGCGGTCGAAATCGAAGCCTACCGGCCGTTCTTCATTCTCGGCGAGGTCACGGCACCCGGCCAGTATCCTTACGTGCCGAACCTGACGGCGGAGGCGGCGGTCGCGATCGCCGGCGGATACACGCCGCGCGCCAAGCGCAATTCGGTGTCGATCACCCGCGCCAATCAAATGGGCCAGGCCCGGATCGTCGCAACGCCCAACGCGCCACTTCAACCGGGCGACACCGTCATCGTCGGTGAGCGATGGTTCTGAGCGACGCGACGGCCTCGCGTCGCTCAGACTGACGGAAAGCCGACGCCCGTTCTCTCACTTCAAGTGCTTCGCAAAGAAGTCCATGGTGCGCTTCCAGGCCGCGTCGGCGCTCTTCTTGTCGTAGCTCGCGCGCTCGTCGCAGTGGAAGCCATGCTGCGCGTTATCATAAACGAAGATCTCGGCGTCGGGGTGCTTGGCCTTGATCGTTTCGACGTCGGGCATCGGGATGCCGGCGTCCTTTTCGCCGAAATGCATCATGGTCGCAACCTTCGGCTTCTGCTCGACATTTTTGGCAATCTGCCCGCCGTAATAGGCCACTGCGGCCTTCAGACCCGACAGCTGCGCTGCCGCCAGAAAGGTGATGGTGCCGCCCATGCAGAAGCCGGTAATGCCGACCGGGCCGACACTCTTGACGGCATCGATCGCCGCCTGGGTGTCACGCAGCATCGCCGGGAAATCCGCTTTGCCGACCATCGTGCGCGCGGTGGCAATGTCGTCGGGGGTGTAGCCGGTCTGGAAGTTCGGCTGCATGCGATCGAACACGGCCGGCGCGATCGCTACATAGCCTTCGTCTGCTAGCCGGTCGACCACCGCGCGGATGTGATGATTGACGCCGAAGATTTCCTGAATGACGACAATGGCGCCCTTCGGCGCTCCCTTCGGGTCGGCGCGGTAGGCGCCAAGCTTGAACCCGTCCGACGACGTGAGCGTCACATCCTGTCCCATGACGATATCCTTTTTTTGATTGCTCAGGCGGAAGCCTGCGATGCGGGGAAGGCCGGCAAGCAACGTCTTCGCGAATGGAAGGTCCAACTTTTCCGGCCCTGTACAGGCGTAGCATAGGCCACTACAAGGCTTTTTGAAGGGTATTTCGTCCCGCGAGACGGTCCCAACTCTGCAATTCAAGCATAAGGAAAAAGCAATGCAGAAAGTCCTGGTGGAGAACAACGCCGACGGCACCACCCTGATCATGATCAACCGCCCCGAAAAGCGCAACGCCATCTGCGCGGAGACGGCGTTGCTTTTGCAGAAGGCGTTCGTCGAGTTCGAGGCGTCGCACACCCAGAAGTGCGCAGTCCTTACCGGTGCGGGCAACGATGCATTTTCCGGCGGCGCCGACACCGGCAACTTCCCTGAACTCTGGCGCTGCATTCCAACCGTGGGCTTCCAGACCGAAAAGCCGATCATCTCGGCGGTTGCCGGCTGGTGCGTCGGTGGCGCGCTGGTGCTGTCGATGATGTGCGATATGACGGTGGCTGCCGAGAACACCAAGTTCGCCTATCCGGAAGCACGTATGGGCTTCACCGGTGGACTGATCGCTGGCCTTGCCGCTCGCATCCCGCACAAGGTCGCGATGGAAATGATCCTGCTCTGCCGCAACATCGACGCGCAGCGCGGCTACAATGTCGGGCTCTGTAATGAAGTGGTGCCGACGGGCAAGCAGGTGGAAGCAGCGCTGGCGATGGCACGCGAGATGACCGAATTCTCGCCGCTGGTGTTGAAGACCCTCAAGCGCTTCGTCACCGAAACCGTCCTCCCGAAGGGGCCGTCCGAGCTCTCGGGCCGGGCGCAGCGCTCATTGACCGCGGTGCGCGAGGACGAGGACGCTGCCGAAGCGATCGCAGCGGTGAAGGAAAAGCGCAAGCCGCGTTACAAGTCCTGGTAAGACCCGGCTCGTACGTTACTGCCACATCCAGTTGCGGCCCCAGTCGCCTTTCCAGCCCGAAAGGCGACCTCCGCGAAACTGCAAGAACAGCCGCGCGTCCCGAGCAAAGTAAACTGGGTTCGGGCGCGCAGCTGCTAGCAACTCGTTGCCTGGTGATCCGCTGACATAGTCGAGTGGAACGCCGAGCGCTGCAGCTGCTTCGGCAGCGCTCATGCCGAAACTCAACGGTGAAGTGTTTGACAGGCTTTCCGTAAACGGAACGCGCCGCGCAGGTTCAGCGGTGGCGGACGTCATCAGCATGATTGTGGTGAGGGACAGCAAAAACGCGATCGATCGTTGCGTCACCGGTGCTCCTCATTCGTGCTGACTGTCCGTCTGATCGCTCCATCGTACAATGCGGTTGCGTTGGACGGAAGGGTCGCGCAGCGCATGCGAAAAATCCTGAGGTCCGAAATCGGCCAGACATGGTCTTCGGCGCGATCTAGCTCTGTTGCGACAGGGGGGATCACGATGACCGACGTAGAGATCCAGGAGTTCATCACGAAATTTGCTGCGGCCTGGGCAGCGCGCGACGGCAAGGCGTTTTTGCAGCTTTGGGATCCTGAAGGCGTGTTGCGTACGCCCTTCGTTGGCCGCGCTTTGGCAGGCGCGGAGCTCGAGCGGCTCAACGACGTTCAGAAGGAGCAGGCGCCGGATCTGGTCTGGCAGTTGCTCGACTGGGCCTCGCGCGGCGATGTGGTCGTCGTCGAATGGCAGGTGTCTCGCGTCGCCGGCGGCAAGCGGATCGATTTCCGTGGCGTCGACAAGTTCCGGCTGCGCGACGGCAAGATTGCCGAAGAGGTCGTTTATGCCGATACCGCGCCTCTGCGTGCGGCACGCCGCAGCGAGAAGCTTGAGCCGCTCATCAACATCTAAAGGCCCGGCAGCCGTGCCGTGCCGTCCTTGAAAGCTGCGCCTTCATGGCGCAGCAGCCAACGCTTGCGGTCGATGCCGCCGCCATAGCCGGTCAGGTCGCCATTCGCGCCGATGACGCGGTGGCACGGCACGATGACACCGACCGGATTGGCGCCATTTGCGGCGCCGACTGCCCGGACGGCCTTGATTGCGCCGATGCGCGCGGCAAGGCGGCCGTAGGTTTCGGTCCTACCGGCGCCGATATCGCGCAGCGCGCGCCAGACCTTTTGCTGAAACGCCGTGCCGCCGGTCTTGACGTCAATCTGGTCGATGGCGTCGAGCCGGCCCGCGAAGTAGGCCTCAAGGTGCTCGCGAATGGGCGCCGGCGTCCGCGCCTCACGCAAGCTGTAGCCACCGCTGGGATAGTTCAGCCGCAGCAGGCGGTGCATTCGGTCTTCGTAATCGTGGAAGTCGGCGGCACGAAGGCAGCCATCGTCATCACTGACAAGCAGCATCGTGCCGATCGGCGTCTGGACGCGATCCAGCGTGAATGCATTGCGTGCAAGCTTATCCAGCATGCGCCACCCGTAGAGTGAGATCAGGCAGGCCGGGCTTCCGTCGCGTCTCGCGGCCCAGCGTTCTCGTACCCGTTATCGAACCTGCCGCAGCCAAAAGATGCGCCGCGGCATAGGCGCGCCACGGCCGCCACTGCTCCGCACGATTGCGTAATGCGTCGGGCGAGATCGTGCCGCATCCTGTCAAACGGGAAACCGCCGCGTGCAACGGCCTGCTTGTCGGATCGAACGCGTCATAAGAGGCAAGCCCCTCTTCGTCGTCCCTCGCAGCATCATCCCATGTCCCCGGAACGCGCAGGCCCGGTCGTTTGCGAACCAGCGGCGCGAGCAGCGGGTCGTCAGCGAGCTGTTTGCCGATGATGATCGGATCGGCTGAGAGGTCGAACACGCGACGAATGCGGCGGACAATCGCCGGCAATGCCGCAACGGCTGGAAAGCGGATGGTTGCGCGCAGCGCGCCCTGCGGTGCATTGCTCATGCCGACCTCGACCGTCCCGTTGGCGCCGTCCAGCGAGATCCTGCGGCGCCAAATTCCGTTCTCGATCGCGCAGGCTTCGGCGTCAGGGCGCCCGGCAAGCGCATCAAGCATGGCATCCCAATCGTATGGTGGCGCAAACGGCAGCGACAGAACAAGCGCCGAGTCATTCGCCGCAGCATCCGCGTTGGATCGGTCGGATTGCGCTCGTCGGAATTTGCCCGGCGGCCGGCGGTAGAGTTTTTGAAAGAGGGCGTTGAACCGCCGCACGCTGCCGAAACCCGACGCCAGCGCGACATGTGCGAGCGGCATGTCTGTCTCGGCGATCAGCCGTTTGGCGAACAGGACCCGGTTCGTTTGCGCGACCGTGACAGGTGACGCCCCGAGGTGCTGATGGAACAGGCGCCGCAATTGCCGTTCGCCCATGCCGAGCCGCGCTGCAAGACGTTCCACGCTCGCGTCATCCCCGTCGAGCGCGCCCTCGGCGATCAGCGCCAGGGCGCGCGAAACCGTGTTCGACGTGCCACGCCAGATCGCGAGTTGCGGCGAGCACTCGGGACGGCAGCGCAGGCAGGAGCGGAAGCCTGCTTCCTGCGCCGCGGCGGCGGTTGCGAAGAATACGACGTTCTCGCGTTTCGGCGTCCGCGCCGGACAGATCGGGCGGCAGTAAATGCCGGTCGTCTTGACGCCGGTGAAGATGCGGCCGTCGAACCGGGCGTCGCGCGAGGAGACCGCCCGGTAGCAGGCGTCGTGATCGAGATTCATGGTGCGATCCTGCCAGAGACACAGGGCAAAATCTCGCCGTTTTCGGACATGACAGGGGTCGCCCGAGGTGCCGTCAGAAATCCCGGTCGACGATCCGCCGCAGGGCCGGATGGTCCGACCCGAAAAAGACCGCTTCCCCGCCGGTCAGCTCCGCCGAGCGGACCTTGATGGCGCCGATCTTGCCGTCCGTGGAGAAGATCAGCGCCACCTGCTCGTCGCCGCAGGCGTGCGGTTTGCAGCCATAGACGCGGATGAACGGCGTGCCGTCGATCATCATCCCCTCGTCAATGGAGAGCGTCACACCGTCGAGCCGATACAGCCAGGTCGCGTCCGCGAATTCAGCCGGCAGCATAGCCTGATAATTGCGGAATAGCGTCGGATATGCGCGTGCCAGGTCCTGGATGAAATCGATCGCGTGCGCCGACGCGCTGCACCACGCCAACGCAACTGCAAATGGCCACGAATGGGACCATAAGCGGGACCGTGTCATGGCGCTCTCCGGGAGAGCGGCGAATGCTCTCCTAAGCGGCGGGTAGCCTCTCGATGAATCCGACGACGGCGTCGTTGAACGCCTTCGGCTGGTCGATGTTCGAGGCGTGACCGGCATCTTCTATCACGACCTTCTGCGCGCCGGGAATCTTCGAGGCCATGTAGTCGGAGGCCGCGATGAACGGCGTGTCTTTCGAGCCGACCACGACCAGCGACGGTACCTTGATAGCGGGCAGCGAATTGATCACGTCGGCTGTGCGCTGGGTCAGCATGCCGCGCGCCGCCTTGGCAAGGCCCTTCGCATCGCGATGAACCGCATAGGCGCGCTCGGCACTGCCGGATTTCAGCGTCGCCAGGCCATCCTTTTCCAGAGAGACAGCGCGGTTCAGCGCATTCTGGTTCCACGCCTCGCGCGCGTCGTCTTTCTTGAAGCCGGGACCGGTGTCGATGATCAACAGCGAGCGCACGCGCTCGGGATGTTTCCGGTAGAAAGCGAGCGACATGTAGCCGCCGAGTGACAGCCCGCCGACGATGGCTTTCTTCGCGCCGACCTGATCCAGCAGCGCCGCCATGTCGGCCACCGTGTGGTCTTCGCTGTAAGCGGATTGATCGGCCGGATAGTCGCTCTGGCCGTGGCCACGCATGTCCCACAGGATCAGCGTGTGGACCTTCGACAGTGGTTCGATCTGCCCCTTCCACATCTGCGCAGTCGCCGAATAGCCGTGCGTCAGGATCAGCGCCGGGCCGGAGCCGTGCACCTCGTAATAGATATTGACTCCGTCACGGTTGAGTTTTGCCATGGTCGTCGCTCCCTGCTTTTTGGTTTTTGAGGTCATCGGGGACGCGCATCCTAACGGCTTTCAGATGCAAGGGAACCGCCGATCGGCCACGGGTACAGTCTGCCTGCAATGCACGGGCGGCACGCAGAACGATGCCCGGCGGATCAGGTTTCGTGGGCCTGCGCGACGCAGCGCCGCATCGGGCGTTCTTGAAGCCGCCATTGCCGAATAACTATGTCCTGCCGAAGGGCAGCGAGGATTTCCGGCTGCCTTGAGGAGACGACGATGAACTACTTCCGGACTGCCATCCTGCTCGCGGGTCTCACCGGCCTGTTCATGGGCGTTGGCTATCTGATCGGCGGAGCTTCCGGCGCGACCATTGCACTGGTCGTCGCAGCCGGCATGAACCTGTTCGCCTACTGGAATTCCGACCGCATGGTGCTGTCGATGCACGGTGCGCAGGAAGTGGATGCGCGCTCTGCGCCCGATCTCGTGAACCTGGTCGGCCAGCTTGCCCGGAACGCCGGGCTACCGATGCCGCGCGTCTTCATCATGCATGAGGACCAGCCGAACGCATTCGCGACCGGACGGAATCCGCAGAATGCGGCTGTTGCCGTCACGACCGGCCTGGTGAACCAGCTGAGCCGCGAGGAACTCGCCGGCGTGATCGCGCACGAACTCGCGCACATCAAGAATCATGACACGCTGATCATGACGATCACCGCGACGATCGCTGGCGCGATCTCGATGATCGCTCAGTTCGGCATGTTCTTCGGCGGTAATCGCGAGAATGGCCCGGGCATCATCGGCTCGATCGCGATGATGATCCTGGCGCCGCTGGCGGCGATGCTGGTGCAAATGGCAATCAGCCGCACGCGCGAATATGCAGCCGACGACATGGGCGCGCGCATCAGCGGCCAGCCGATGTGGCTGGCCTCGGCGCTGGCCAAGATCTCCAACGCCGCGCACCAGATTCCGAATCCGGAGGCGGAGCGCAATCCGGCGACGGCGCACATGTTCATCATCAATCCGCTGTCGGGGCAGGGGATGGACAACCTTTTTGCCACACATCCCTCGACTGAGAATCGCATCGCCGCGCTGCAGCGCCTCGCTGGTGAATTCGGCGGTCGCGGCGGCTTTACGACGACGGCGCAGGCTGCGCCGCGCGGCCCGTGGAACGGTGGCGGTCGCCGCGGTCCCTGGGGCTGATGCCATAGGCAAGCGTCGCGCAGGCCATTGACGCGGCCTGCGCGCCGACGACTTTTAGAGATGTTGCCGCGTTATCTCACCACCACCTTGACGACATGAATCGCGTTGCGCGCGCCGATGTCCGGCTGCGCGGTGCCGCCGGACTCGATGGCGCGTGCGGATAACCGCGTTTCTCCAGGCGAAGAGGGACGCCACGTCAGCGAGAAACGTTGCCAGGCCCAGCCGCGCCGTTCCTCGAGACTTGCGCGCTGCGTGCTTGCGCCGTCGTCGGTGCTGATTTCGACGCACGCGATGCCGCGGAACGACCATGCCCATCCGGTGATTTCGAAAGGTTCGTTCACCGCAAGCACCGCGTCCGGTGCAGGGGTGACGATGATCGCCTCCGGCGCGATGGCCCACACCGGTCGTTGCGGTGGTTGTCCGGCGGCAACGTCCTCGGCCGAAGCATTGTCGTTGTAGAGCTTCGTGGTGAACAGGCTGTCGGCACGACGGTCTGCAAGGTGCAGCCGCCACAGCCATTTGACACTGTTGGTGCCGTAGTAGCCCGGTACGACAAGGCGGACCGGGAAGCCGTGCTCGGGCGGCAAGGGCGCACCGTTCAACTCATACGCGATCAGGATGTCGCCTGCTGCGAGACGGGCCAGCGGCAGATCTTTGACGAACCAATCGATCGAACTCCCGGCGAATTCGCCGCCATCGAGGCCGTATGACCACAGAAATTTTGCGCGCGGATCGATCCCGAAGTTGTCGAGCAGCTCCGCAAGGTCGACGCCGCCCCAGCGAACGTTGACGGCACGCCGCGTCGCAACTGTCGGTTCAAGAGGACTTCCGCAGCAGTTGTGAACGGCCTCGACGATCTTTCGAGGGCGGCGCTTCAGGTCGACAAGGTCCAGCGTCACTGAGCGTGCGAGCAGGCCGTCGATAGTGAGGCGCCATGCAGCCGGATCCACGTGCGGAATGCCGAGGTGTGCCAGCACGAACACGTCCTTCGTGGCGGTCGCCCTTTCTGTCATCTCGTGCGGCTGAAGCTTGATCTGGCGAACGCCGCCGGCTGGATCCATCGGCGGTCGTGTCGGTTCGGTGCTGCGTTGCGAAGGCGCCATCGGGGAACTCGCGTCCTTTGCAATCTGGCGCAGCGTTGCCCGTGATTTGCTGCGCTCATCCAAACATGCAGGGGTACATCTCTTGCAGAATCAGCGCCTTGTGCCCGAGACGCCGAGATCAGTGCTGACGCCGCCGCTGATGCGGATGCAGGTGTCAGAGCCTGCGAGCCGATAGAAGCCTGCGCCAAATTCTGGACAAGGCTTCATGCCGTCGGCGCGGTCTGCCGGACGTGCGACGGGCGCGTCGCTTTTCTTCTTTACTGCCTTTGCATCCCAAGGCTCTGCATGCGCTCCAGCGATCGGAGCAAGGAGCACAAGCAGGAGGGCGGCGGGAAGGCGGGTCAGGGCGTTCGACATGCTGAACGTATGGCCGCGCCGTGAGGCAATTGTTTGTCGCGTCAACTTGCGCGTTGGAGCGGCATTCCAGCCTTGTACAGTGTTTGCGACGGATATTCCCCGAACAGCGCGGCATAATGATGCGCAAAGCGCCCGTGCTCAAGGAAGCCAAACTCTGTGGCGACGTCAGTTACATGGGTGTTCGACGGGTCACCCTGGCGAAGTCTCGAATGGACCGAGCAAAGGCGATGGTGGCGAAGGAACGCGATTGGGCCGATTCCGAGCACGTCCTGAAAGGCGCGATGGAGGGTCCGGCGGGACGTCTGCAGCATGGCGCAGATCTCGGAAATATGCACCGCTCTGTTCACGTGAAGCTGCAGGTACTCTTCCACCTGGCGCACCAGTCTCAACGCCGACGGGATCGTTTCACCCATCTGGCGGGGCGTCGAACGGACGAAGATCGACGTAAAGGCCTCGATCAGGCACCGCTGCCAGAAGTCCACAGCCGCAGTCGAGAGTCCGGTGTGACGCTCGAGCCACGCGGCGATTTCCAGCACGCGCGTAGCCAGCGTCGCACGGAGGTGCGGCTCGCACGCATAGTGATGGTTCCGTGTCCAGTAGTCGACGTCGGACAAGACAGGTTCGCCGGCAAACATCGACGCGATATCCTGCGGCGAGATGGAAATGCCGGCCATTGCCGACCGCTCTCCCCATACCGCATCGAGATTGTCGCCCGGCGCCGCAACGAACACATCGCCCGACCGCAACTCGCGTGCCCACGATGTCGACCTGCCTTGGCTGTCAAGCAGCATGCAGATTGTCAGGTTGGTCGTGCCTAGAATGCCGGATGTGCGCAGAGGCAGGGAAAAATCGGTTCTGCTGAAGGCCAGCTGAGGAAACGTCGCCTTCGTCAGCGAGCCATCGAGTCGTCCGCGACCAAGCTGGACAATCTCCACCTCGGCATCAGCAATCAGCCGGCGCAAGCCATCAATGCTGTCAATGGCGGCTGTCTGAACTGAAAACGCGTTGTCCGTTGTCGTGTCATCCGGATCAGCCGAATCTTGTTCGTACTCTGGTGGCCGCGCTGCAGTGTCGGGAGCGGAAATATCGTAAGTCGGCGAGGACGTGGGGGCTTCGCGCGCGTTTTGACTAAAATCGGTTTCGTTCAGGAAGGCTGTGCTGGGCCGCATTGGCAGTCAATCCCCCGTTCGATTTGCGTTCTGCCCTCGTCTCGGCGCGCACTTCGGCTCGTCGTCGATGAAGTCACCCCCGCGAATGCGAAAGGCGATGAAGGCGTTTTGCATATGCAATGACCGGCTTCCGGCAGGCCATCGGGCGAAACCCGGAATGTCAGACCGGGATTCTCTGCTTGCCCAGGGGTGATGGCGCTTGCCGAGGGGTGATGACTTGCCGAGCCTTGGCTCGCTGTCCGACGCCGCCTTCCCTTCGAGTTCGGCGCGGCAGCCTGGTCTCGCTTTGCCAAGGGAAGCTGGAATATCCGCAATTGTCCGCAGCGCCTTTCGGGGTCTGCCTCAGTTACCGCGGATCGCCAACACTGCAAGTATCAGGGAGAACGCACGATCTTGGGGGAAGGCAAAAATGGAAGCCTCAACGACGCGTCGGCTGCGTTACGCCACGATGTGTGTGGCCTGCGTCGCATGCCTTGCCCTGCTTGGCATTGCGATCGGCGGGAGCCCTGGGCGCGTGCAAAGCGTGCAGAGCACATCGCTGCCTGTGCCGGCCTCCAGGCAGGTTCTGAACTCTGCCGAGCTCGATCAACTTGTCGCTCCGATAGCGCTCTATCCGGACCCGCTGCTGTCGGAAGTTCTGATGGCGTCCACCTATCCGCTTGAGATCGCCGAAGCGAACCGGTGGTCGAAGTCGAGCGGCGCGCGCGAAGGCGCCGAGCTGAAGGATGCGGCTGCGAACCAAAGATGGGACACTAGTGTAAAGTCGCTGATTGCGGTGCCCGAGGTGCTTGCCATCATGAAAGACAAGCTTCACTGGACGCAGAAGCTTGGTGAGGCCGTTCTGGCAGGGCAGGCCGATGTCATGCAAGCGGTGCAGCGTTTGCGGTGGAGAGCGCAGGACGGTGGCAAGCTGAACTCGAACAGGGAGCAGACGGTGTCTGTCTCCAGGCAGATGGACAAGGACTACATCGCCGTCGCTCCCGCTCAACCGCAGACGATCCATGTCCCCTATTACGATCCGGCCGTCGTCTATGGCGCGTGGCCGCATCCGGCCTATCCGCCTTATGTCTTCGAGCCTCCCGGTGATCTCGCTGCGGCAGTCGGGCGTGGAGTTGCGTTTGCGACCGGCGCGGGGGTCGGCGCCTGGGCCGTTGAAAGCACCCCGTGGGGCGGCAGCTTCAACTGGGGAGGCAACAACATCTATGTCCGCAACAACATCAGCAAAGCCAGTCGCGATACCTGGGTGCACAACCCTGAACATCGCCGCGGCGTGCGCTACGCCAGTAGCACTATGCGGCAGAAATATGCGCATCAGCCCGCGGGCGACGTGAATCAGCGGATGGCGTTTCGCGGGCATGAGAGTCAAGACGCGCTGCAGCAGCGTGACGACGACACCGGGCGGGAGCTGCAGGCGTTCGCACGTTACGATGATCGTCGCGCAAAGCCGGGCAAGGCTGTGAAGAACAGCCGGCCAAAGCAAACGGTGCGTGCTGGCCGTGCGAAAGCCATGAAACGGCCGGCTGCAGGTCGCGTGCAGGCGAGGTTTCCACGCCAAGGTCATGTAGGCGGCGCGTTCACGGGGCTCGAACGCGGCACTCTTAACCCGCTTCAGGCTGGGCCCGGCGCGCCGAGCGCCGAGAGCCATGGGAGTTTTATGGACGCGTTGCGATCGAGCTTCGGCGCAGCCGATCCCGGGATCAACCATCGTCAGCGAGTAAACGGTGGATATGCGTTGCCTGCGGGCAGAAGCAAGCCATGAGCTCTCGGTCAAGCCAATCCGCGCTGTGCGGTTGTTCCAAAACAGCGAGAGCGGCCGCGACCACGGTCCTGGTGTCGCTGACTTTGGCGTCGGCAACAGTTGCGATCGCGCAGGAACGATTCAAGTCGCCTGAGGACGCTGTGGCGGCGCTGGTCTCGGCCGTACGCGCCGGCAAGGCGCGCGACATCGCCCAGGTCCTTGGACCCAGCGGCCGCGAGATCACGCTGTCGGGTGACAAGGTTGCCGGCCGAAAGGCTCGTGCCGCCTTCCTGCTCGCTTTTGGTGTTCGGCATCAGATCGTGAAGGCAGGCAATATGGCTGAACTGCAGGTTGGTCTGCAGGATTGGACGCTGCCGATTCCCATCGTGGCGTCAGATGGAACGTGGCGGTTCGACGCTGATAGAGGCCGCGAGGAAATTCTCCATCGACGGATCGGCCGCAATGAGTCGAATGCGGTCCAGGTGATCCTCGCCTATGTGGACGCGCAAAACGACTACGCAGAAGCCAATCCGCAACGTAGTCGCGTTCCGGGCTACGCTCAGCGAGTCGCGAGTTCGCCGAACAAGAAGGATGGGCTGTATTGGCCGGCGGTCGCGAACGAGCCGCGCAGTCCACTTGGCGAGGCGATGGCCATCGCGACGTTGGAGCGAGAAGGATCCGGTCGGGAACCACGACCGTATCACGGCTACTATTACAAGATACTCACGCGTCAGGGCCCATCAGCTCCCGGCGGCGCGGCCGACTACATCGTTGATGGCAATATGATCGGTGGGTTTGCCCTGCTGGCTCATCCCGCCGAATATGGGATTTCCGGCATCAAGACTTTCCTCGTTAACCACGAGGGAACAGTCTTCCAAAAGGATCTCGGTGCCGAGACCATGTCGCTCGCCTCACGCATGACGTTGTTCGATCCGGATCACACCTGGACGAACGTGGGCCCGCGTGATCTCGCCCACAGCCAACGCTGACGCGCCGAAAACCGCTCTCACGAGTCATTTCATCGCCGCCGTGAGAGGATCTTGCGGCGGACGCAGCTTGTCGTTGCCCGCTCCTCCGCTGCTGCGACCTACCTCTCCACCGAGGTTCGCCCCTTGCGATTTGGAGGATCCTTGAGCCCCGATTGGGGGTTTGGCCCGATAGTCCGGGGGACGCTATCGGGCGAGATTGCAAGCGCGACGGCGACACGTGTCGCCCCTCGCACGATGCCCACCCGGGCGTTTCCTCCCTGCACTTGCCGCTCACCTGACCCCGGTGAGCGGCATTTTTCTTTTTTGGGCGCGTGTCCGGAAAGCGACATGCGGACACGCCCAACGCCCGGTAGATTCGGGGGCTAGCCGATGAGCGCCACCTGCAGCGCCGCGACGCGTGTCAGGATTTGCGGATAGGTGATTGTTTTCACGCTGATTTTGCGGCAAAGGCGCGGGCGCGATGGGGGTGTATGCAACACGCAGGGCTTGTACAGTTGGGAAATTACGCGCATGATTCTTGAGCTGCTTCGAGTCGCAGGAGAACCAGCATGGGGCCCGTCATGCCGATCCCGGTTGCGAAGAAGT
The DNA here is from genome assembly GCF_031157255.1 of Bradyrhizobium sp. LHD-71. Taxonomy (GTDB): domain Bacteria; phylum Pseudomonadota; class Alphaproteobacteria; order Rhizobiales; family Xanthobacteraceae; genus P52-10. Next base: position 64,646 of record NZ_JAVIFX010000019.1, read on the forward strand.
CCGTGTCGAACTCAAGATCGCCGGGTCTCGCGCCTCATCTCGATCGGGCGCTTGGTTTGGCGCTTGACCTCCTGCTCGGGCTCGCCATCGCTGCCGGCGCAATGTTGCTGCTGAGCATCGCACTGATCAAACCAGCCAATGCTGCGGCGGGTGGGGCGCCGTTCCATCTCCAGAACTCCACCACGCTGGGCGGGCATGTCGTTGCGAGCACATCGCGGGTGCTGAAGCACGCGAGTGACTGATCGCCGACGTCAATCGTTTGCGCAGCGAAATCCGATGTGACACGTGGACGTATCGACCGGCTGCGCCATACGTGCGGCCGGCCGGTACCGCAGGCAATAGTTCGGGGCGCAGAGATACGAGCCGCCCTTTATCACCCGGCGCGGTATCCGACTGTCGGGGTTGCGAGGATCGCAGCTGTGCTCACGTGAGCCTCCGCGCGGGTCGTCGATGGTGTCGCGGACGCTCTTGATCCGCGCATGGTCCTGATACCAGTCCGACGTCAGCTCCCAGACATTGCCGGCCATATCGTAGAGTCCGTACCCGTTGGCCGGAAACGACCCGACCGGTGAAGTCCAGGCGTGGCCGTCAAACTCAAGATTCTGCCAGGGGAATTCGCCTTGCCAGGTATTCGCCATCTGGCGGCCGTCCGGCGCAAAGATGTCGCCCCACGCATATTCGGCGCCGTCGATGCCGCCGCGTGCCGCGAACTCCCATTCCGCTTCCGTTGGCAGTCGTTTGCCCGCCCATCGTGCATACGCCGACGCATCATCATAGGTGACGTGCACCACCGGATGGTCGTCGAGGCCGTCGATCGAGCTGCCAGGCCCTTGCGGATGCCGCCAATCGGCTCCCTGAACGTAGGTCCACCAGTTGTAGGGGTTGCGGAGGTCGACGCCGTGCATCGCCCTCCTGAACACCGCTGACGACGGCGCAAGCAGTACGGGATTTGCGCCGGGATAATCGTCGGGATTGGCGGGCTTCTCCGCGGATGTGACATAGCCGGTCGTCGCGACGAATTCTGCGAACGCCTGGTTGGTGACCGGACGCCTGTCCATCCAGAAGCCCTTGATCCTGACCAGGTGTGCGGGAGCCTCCTCTCGATAATGGTCGTTCGACCCCATCATGAAAGTCCCGCCTGGAATCCAGACGAGGCCGGGGCGGCATTCTTTGGAGGGTGCGTTGGTCGGCCGAATGTCTGGCTTCTTCAACAGGGCTTCCAGGCTCATCACGTTCTCCGCCCGTTGGGATCAGGGCAATTGCGGCTCGCCGAGACGGTCTCAGCGATATCCGGTCTTCGACATCCGCAACTCGTCTGAAACTTGCCGCGGGAAATACTCTGCCATCGGGCGGCACAGTGAAGCGCGTCGTATGGCAGAGAGTTCGATCGTTCTGCGACGATCCGTGGAGCGAACCGTCGACCGAAGGGGCTCGCTGTGCATTCCCGTCTCGTGCTCATCGCCTCTTCGTCTCAGTCAATGGATTTCCGGTAAGCGACGGGTCGGCTTATCGAGCGGAGCGCCCGCTTCGGGAGCCAGGGGCGCTTCGACGGGCGGAAATCCGTCGTCGAACACGATTCGCCAATCTCGCTTCATGCTGACGATTGTGATGCCGTAATCGCCAGCCTTGTCGAGCGCTTTGGACAGCGGACTTACCTTGAACCGGCGGTCGTAGGCGAACTCGCGATCTGCATCGTCGTGATGGATCAGAAGCGCAAGGCGTGGCCCCGGCCCGGTCCGGGCATAGCGCAGCATCGGCAGGTCGGCATCGGAGTTTCCGAAGGCGAAGATGGGACGCCGGCCGATATGCAACGCGATATTTTGCGGCTTCACCTCCTGGTCGACGAAGTTGTGAATGGCCGCAAGTTTGGCGAGCACCACCCGTTCGTCGCGAACTTCGAAGCGGCTCTTGACGCTGGAGCCTATGACCTGCTCGCGCGGAACGCCGTAGATTTCTTCGGCGAAGGCGCGGATCAGGTCGATATCGCCGCTGGATACGATAAAGGCCTTGAATCCGTTCACGCGCAGAAACGAGAGAAGCTCCTTCTGCGGGCGATAAGTCAGCTCGGTGAACGGTCGGCCGAGTTGCGGATGCGGGGTCGAGGCCAGCCAGTTTCTTGCATGTCGATCGAAGTCCTCTTCTGTCATGCCGGCGTGCGTCGTCGCGGCAACCTCGAAGAAGCCGGCCTTACCGAGCTTGCGGATTGTCCTGATGTCGTGTTCGAGGAATGCCTTGAACGGCTGGCGCTGCCTCAAATCAGGAACCTGCATCGCGAACTGTTCAAGCCGGGCAAGGCCGAAGAAGAACTGCACTTGCATCGGCTGCTCGCACCATAGTGTGCCATCGTTGTCGAAGGTGGCGATGCGCTCGGCCGGGCGGACATAGTCCGGTCCGCCTGCGCGGGTCACGCGGGCGACGAAGTCGATGATCGTCGATTTCGCGGCACAGTCATTCCAGGACGGAAGCGGATCGTGCGCCATTCTTGACCTCTCTTCGCACGCGGCCTCGTAAGCCGAGTGAAGGCGGTCCAGAACGCAATCGGCGCGGAAGCGGTCCTGCGCCCGACATGCGCCGCTAGTGCCTTCCGGCGAAGCTGCGGTGAAACATTGCATGGGCCCCCTGTCGGCAGACTCGTGATCTGTCTGCAGCATGCCCAGGCGGCAATTCCGTACTATCGGGTCTAGACCCGATAGTGAGATGGGCTCATCCCGTGGGTTGAGGCAGGACGGCCAGGGCGACAATTGACGGCTTGAGCTAAAATCTTCCCGAAATTCTTCACGGAGCCCTAGGACTTCACCCTGAATAAGCTGGTCAAACGGGATTGAGCGGTGCACGCCTCGTTCTGTTGGGTTGGCGATAGCATTTTGGAAGGTAGCGGCACCGGCAATGCCAGCGGCGACGACGTCAGCGAAACGCATCTTCATCGCCGACGACCATGAGGTCGTCCGGTCAGGCTTGCGATCGATCCTGGAAAGCCACGAGGGTTGGGACGTCGTCGGCGAAGCGGAAAACGGCAGGGACGCGATCAGCCTCATCATGGACAAGGCGCCGGATGTTGCAATCGTCGACTACTCGCTTCCGCTGATCAACGGCCTCGAAGTGACGCGCAGCGTCAAGGCGCGTCAGCTTGCGACCGAGATCTTGATCTTCACCATGCATGACAATGATGATTTGGTGAAGGAGTCGTTCAAGGCAGGAGCAAAGGCGTTCCTGCTGAAATCCGACGCGAAGCGTTTGCTGCTGACCGCCGTTGAATCGCTTGTGCTTCACAAGCCCTTCTTCACCGGCATCGTTTCGGAGAAGATGCTGGCGAGCTTTTTGTCGACTAATGAAGCACCGAAAGTCGCGATCTCGCCGCGCGAGCGTATGGTCATTCAGTTGATCTCGGAAGGCTACAGCAACAAGGGTATGAGCAAGATTCTCAACCTGAGCATCAAGACCATCGAGACCCATCGCGCGTCCGCGATGCGGAAGCTGGAGGTCAACTCGACTGCGGGACTGGTTCGATATGCCATCCGCAACCGCTTGGTCGAACCCTAAGCGGGACCGGCGCGGTCGACGGCCTTCATCATTTGTTGGCCATGAGCGACGCAAAGTTTTCTTGAAAAACGCTTCGAAAGTGACCCGGCTGCTTAGCTTTTGGTCAGCCATGCGTCGAGTTTGATAGCGACACGCGCCCGCATCTAGGACAAGTTGTAATCACAACTGATGCAACAGTTGAGACGGCGCGGCTGGGGAAGTCTGAAAAAGAAGCAGGGGGAGTGCGAGAAAAAAGTGAGTGCAGGGAATGCAAGACCGCTCGATCTTTCTATACATCGTCGAGGCGATGTCGCAGCCGGGCTGGCGGACCGCAGCGCTCGCGGTGGCCATCGTCACGATTGGGCTCTTCATCAGCACGACGTATCGGATGAAGGCCAGTCAGAGGCCGTCGAAACAACGTCGACCAGCGCCGGTCAATAGCGGGACCACTTACGATTTCACGGCGAACCGCCGGCCGGAGCCGCCGCGGGTCAACAGCAGGTTTCAATACGTCGATTTTCAGGAGTCGCTCGGCCTACTGCATATGATCCTGGAATCGCTGAACGCGCGAACCGCAATTCTCGATAGTTCGGGCCACGTGATCGAAGCCAATGCCGGCTGGCAGAAATTTGCACGCGAGTCACACATTCCGCGCGATGAGACAGCAGAGCTTACAATAACCAGACTGCAGCTGCCGCCCGAGCAGCCGGTGAGCGAGGCGATCCTCGCTGTCGTCAAGCAGGTCGTCGACGGCACGCGCGACAAGTACAAGGTCACATATCATTCGCAGGAGCATGGTCTGGAGAAGGTCTACGAATTCTCCGCGGCGCGGATTGCTGCGCACGGCACGGCGCACATCCTGGTCAGCCACGAAGACGTCACCGATATGCGCGAAGCGACGGTCGCGATCCGCGAGCTATCGAAACATGTCACCGAAATCGAGCAGGAAGAGCGGCAGCGCATCGCCGGCGAATTGCACGACGTCACCGGTCAGCACCTGATCGCCATCAGCCTCAACCTGATGAACTTGCGGCGGGAGATGAAGATCTCGCGCAAGGGCGAGCGGTTGATCGAGGACATCGAGCGCTCCACCGAGGAGGCGCAGCGGGAAATTCGGTTGCTCAGCTACCTTTTGTACCCGCCGCAGCTCGAGCACGACGGCGCGAAGGTGACGATCGAGCACTATATCGACGGCTTCGCGCGCCGGGCGGGCTTGCAGGTCAGGCAGACCATCGCGGAGGAGGTCGACACGCTGCCGATCGAGCTGCAGCGCTCGGTTTTGCGCATCATTCAGGAAGCGATGGCCAACGTGCATCGCCATGCCCAGGCGACGTCGGTGGCGGTCAAGGTCAAGACCGATCCCAGAGGGCTCTATGTCGAGGTCAAGGACAACGGACGCGGCATGCCGCAGTGGGACGCGTCGCGCAGCGATCAGCAGCCCCGGATCGGCGTCGGCATCTCGGGAATGAAAGCCCGCCTCCGGCAGTTCAACGGGACGCTACAGATCGAAAGTTCGAGCGCAGGCACAATCTTGCGGGCGCAGATTCCCTCGGCTGGGACGCCGACCCTCGCCGGCCGGATCGCATCCGGTTCGCGGACGCTGCAGTAGAGGACGCGACGCGACGGCCGACCATTTGAATCACGCATCGGTGCCGCCATTGATCGCCTCCTCTTGACGGGATTCGCTTGAAGCGCGCTGCAACGATACTGGTCGCCTTCGCCATGCTGCTCTTGCCCTCGTTTGCGGGCGCGCAAGCCACGGTCGGCGTCGGTATTTCACCGCAGGGTGTCCTCAATGTCGGTGTGAAGGACGCACCGCCGTTCGCGATGAAGCGGCCGGATGGGGACTGGCAAGGCATCAGCATCGATCTCTGGCGGAAGCTCGCGCAGGATGCCGGCCTCGCGTTTCGCTTCGTGGAAGCGCCGACGGTCAACGGCCTGATCGAAGGAGCAGCTAACGGCAGCTTCGACATTGCGGTCGCCGCATTGACGGTCACTGCCGGTCGGGAGCGTGTCGTCGATTTCACGCACAGCTATTACGTCAGTGGCCTCGGCATCGCCGTTCCAGCGGAAGGCGTGATGAGCTGGACGCCGGTGGTGCGCGCGATCACGTCCTTCGGCTTTATTCAGGCCGTCCTCGCCCTGGTTGGACTGGCACTGGCGACGGGATTCGCCGTCTGGCTTTGCGAGCGGCGCCGGAACGAGAGCTTTTCGGGCGGCGTCGCCAGGGGGCTGACGTCGAGCGTGTGGTGGTCGACGCTGGCGATGACGCAGCGCTCGCCGACAGGTTCAGGACCGATGACCCTGCCGGGCCGATTGATCGCAATCATCTGGATGGTCACCTCGATCGTCGCGCTCGCGGTGTTCACGGCGGGCGTCACCTCGGTGCTGACCACCAGGCAGTTGCAGGGCGCGGTGAACGGCGTCGGCGATCTTGGCTCGGTTCACGTCGGCACGGTGGCGGGGACCGCGGCGGAAGAGACGCTGGCGCGAATGAATGTTGGCAATGTCGGCTTTGCGACGCCGATCGACGGCCTGAAGGCGCTCCGGCGAGGAGAGATCGACGCGTTCGTCTACGACCGACCGTTGCTCGCCTGGCATATCCGCCAGGGGGACGCCGGGTCGGTCAGTGCGATCAGGCTCCTCGATGTGCTGTTCGATCCGCAGAGCTATGCGTTCGCGCTGCCGAACGGCAGTCCCCTGCGCGAGCAGCTCTCGATTGCCATCCTGAGCGATCTGCAAAGCGACTGGTGGACACAGACGCGCTCGCGTTATCTCGGCGCGAATTGAAGTACGTCGGCACCGGCGCAAATCTCTGCGAGCCGCCGAGCGGGATTCCGGGACGCGATCGACGGCATTGAACAGGGGCTCTTCTCGGAGTCCTCTTTACGAGCCTCGTCTTCGGAGTGACTGAGTCATGCCCGGTAGTTGACGGTGTCGATGCGCCAGCCGTCGATGAGCCGGTCGATCCGCGTTATCGACAAGGGATCGATGACGAAGCGCAAGGCGTTTTCGGCGGCGAGATCCAGTGCAATCGCGAGTGCGGCCCGGATCGTGCCCGAGTGAACGATGAGAATCACATCGCCGGCAGGAAGCGCCGCCAGCCCCGCGGCAACCCGTTCGATCTGATCGACGAAGCTCTCGCCGCCCGGCGGCCGGTTGTCGGCGGGCGCACGCCAGAATTCCTCATAGGCGCTGCCAAGCTCGCGTGCGAGTTCGTCGTGGCGACGCCCTGTCCATGTGCCGAAATCCTGTTCGCGAAAGGTCGCGTTCTTGGTGGGACTCAAGCCAAGCGCCAGCGCTGTCTCCCAGGTCCGGCGTGCGGGACTGCAGAACGCCGAACCCGCAGCGGGCAGCTCGCGCCGCACGGCGTCGAAATGCGCGGTGTCGCCAAGGTCTGCCGGTGTGCCAGGGGCATGGATCACGCCGCGTGGTCCTGCCACGGGCGCGTGCCGAACAAGCCAGAGTCTGGACTCCGCGCTCATGCCGGATGCGGCGCCAGCGCCGCCGCCATCAGCAGCAGGATCGCGGTCTCGGCGACTTGTTCCGCGCCGCCGAGCACATCGCCGGTCTGCCCGTTGATCTGTCGTTGCGCCAACATTGCCATGCCGCAAGCGCTCGCGGTTGCGGCAAGCGCAGCCACCACCGCAGCCGGCCACGGCAACACGAGGAAGGCGATCAGGAGTGCGGACGTCACGGCGCCTGCGGCGGTCGCGCGCGTCGGTGTGCCGGCCGTCGCGGCGAGCCCGTCCTGACGTGCATTTGGCAAAGCTCTGACCATGACGGGAAGAATGCCACGCGCCAGCGCGTGGCAGGCTACGAGGACAGGCAAGACGGTTGTCTCGGGCAACGCAGCGAGCGCCGACAACTTGACGGCGAAGCTGACGAGCAGGATCAGCGCGCCATAGGTGCCGAGCCGGCTGTCGCGCATGATCTCGAGCTTCGAGGCCTTGTCGTGGCCGCCGCCGAAGCCGTCCGCGACATCGGCAAGCCCGTCCTCGTGCAAGGCGCCCGTGAGCAGCGCGCTGATTCCCAGCGCAAGCGCGGCGGCTGCCGCTCGCGGCAGATCGAGCGCAACCAACGCGAGGTAGCAGATACCCACCGCAAATCCGATGGCCGCGCCGACGATGGGGAAGACGCGATGCGCGCGCACGAAATTGACGGGCGTCGGCCCGTCCGGATGTGGCATCGGCAGGCGCGTGAGGAAGGCAATTGCCGTGCGAAGATCGCTGAGCAATTCCGTTGTGATAGAGGTCATCAGCCGGCCATTTTGATTCTGCAACAACGGAAAGTCATGCGATTCGATAGTCTAGACGATATTGCCGCGTTTTGTCGTGACTTGCCGCGGGGCAACGCGGCCGCCGCATCGGTTGCCGCTGCGCGTCAGGCGAAGCTGACCAAGCCTCCGGGGAGTCTCGGCCGCCTTGAGAGCCTGGTCGAATGGATGGCGCGCTGGCAGGGCAGCGAAATGCCGCATCTCGAACGTGCCGCGGTCGCAGTGTTTGCCGGCAATCACGGCGTCGTTGCACGCGGCGTTTCCGCCTATCCGCAACAGGTCACCGAGCAGATGGTGCAGAATTTCGCCGCGGGAGGGGCTGCGATCAACCAGATCGCGCGACTGGCCGACGCGGTGCTGCGCGTCGTGCCGATCGATCTTGCGCGGCCGACGAGCGACTTCACCCTTGCTCCGGCGATGGACGTCGACGAGTTCCTGACAGCGGTCGACATCGGCTACTGCACGGTCGAGCCTGACGACGACCTGCTTGCCGTCGGTGAAATGGGGATTGGCAACACGACGGCGGCTTCGGCCTTGTGTGCGGCGCTGCTCGGCGGTGACACGGCGCGCTGGATCGGCCGTGGCACGGGCGTGAATGATGACGGCCTGGAGCGCAAGCGCGCTGCGGTGGCGGCGGCGCTCTCCTGCCACGCGGCCATTCTCGGCAGCCCGCTGCAGGTCGCTGTCGCACTGGGCGGGCGTGAACTGGCCGCGATCGCCGGCGCCGTGCTCGCCGCGCGACAGTACGGCATCCCGGTCCTGCTTGACGGCTTCGTTGCCACCGCAGCGATGCTGCCGCTCGCGCGGCTCGATCCAGGCATTTTGGACCATTGCCGCGCGGCGCATGTCTCAGCTGAGGCCGGCCACCGGTTGCTGTTGCGCGAACTCGGCCTGACGCCTTTGCTCGATCTTGACATGAGGCTGGGCGAAGCGTCGGGCGCCGCCACGGCGATCCTGCTGCTGCGCGCGGCGCTCGCGTGCCACGCGGGCATGGCTACATTTTCGCAGGCCGGCGTTACCGACTCAAATGGATGACGCTTGACGTGCCTTACCAGACGAACGGGATGAACCGGTAGCGCACACGCGCGGCGTAGTCGTCGTAGCCGCTGAGCTCGTTGCGCAGGGTGCGCTCCTCGTGGACAGCGCGCCAGGCGATGCCCAGCATGAACAGCACGGAAAGTGCGACGCCGCGCCACGAGCCGAGCAACAGCGCGATGCCGGGAAAGAGAAACAACGTACCGGCGTACATGGGATGACGCACGATCGCGTATGGACCGGTGTCGATCACTTTCTGGTTCTCCTGCAGCTTCACCACCGGCGCGGCAAAGGCGTTCTCGCGAAACGTCCACCACGTGCAGAATCCATAAAGCAATACCCCAAGGGCGCCCAGGAACTGCAGCCATGGCGGCACCGCGGCGAAGTTCGTGCGCGCTGCGTCCCAACCCATGAACGCCATCCAGCCGCAGAAGGCCAGGATGAAAAGACTGAGCCAGACCCGGTCTCAGGGCTTCTGCGCCCGCTGAATTGGCGATGACATGCGCTCGCGCAACAGGCTCGGGCTATGCTTGGAGAGCCAGAGAGCCATTGCCACGCCGCCCACGGCAAACAGGCCGATGAGTGTCCATGCGCCGGGAAATGCCAGCGTGCCGGCTGGCCAAAAGATCAAGACGGCGAGCAGGGCCGTCCAGATCAGCATCTGTAGCAGAATCAAGATCATCGTGCGCCTTCCCACGAGTTTGCGCGCCTCGTCTGCATCCTGCGTCGGCGCGCAAAGGCAGGCTCCAGTATCGCTCTGCCCGAAGCCGCCCTGAGGTGGACGGCTCGATAATTGGTGTTATATTCGGTATATGCCGAATATGTCAAACAAACGGATGGCCGCATCGGAGGCCCGATTCATCGAAGATATCGCCCGGCTTCTGCTGCCGTGGGGCGTGCCGTCGACCGCGGCGCGCCTCTACGGTTACCTTTTGCTCAGCGCGGAGCCGGCCGACCTGGATCGCATCGCGCGCGACCTTGAGATCGGCAAGAGCAGCGCCAGTGTCGCCGCGCGGCTCCTCGAGAAATACATGCTTGTGCGTCGCCTCGGCGTGCGCGGCAGCAAGCGCGTCCTTTACGAGGTCTCCGACAACTATGTCGACATGCTGGCCGAGCAGAACCGCCTGCTGCAGGCGCTCGCGGACGTGCTGCGGGCGGGCACCCGCGTCACCAGATCCCGTGCGACACGCGATCGTCTTGCCGAGATGGCGGATTTCTATCTGGTCGTGCGTCAGGGCATGGACGCCACGTTCGATCGCTGGCGCGCGAAAAAGCGATAAGCGCTGGGGCGTGCGGGACCGGTCTTTCGTCGTTGCACGCGATGGAGCAAGACCGCGGGCTGTGCGTTGGTCGATTGTGCTTCAGCGGGAGGCTCCGACGTGAAGATTGCCATTAACGGTGCAGGTGTCGCCGGTCCCACGCTTGCCTACTGGCTGCGCCGGTACGGACACGAGCCGGTGCTGATCGAAGTGGCGCCGCGCCTGCGAACGGGCGGCTACGTCATCGACTGCTGGGGTACCGGCTACGACGTCGTCGAAAAGATGGGGTTGCTGCCGATGCTTCGCGAACAGGCCTACAATGTCGGCGAGTGGCGGCTGGTGGATGGCGAAGGCCACAGGACGGGCGGCATTTCCACCTCGACGCTCAATCATCTCACGCACGGCCGAGCCATGACGCTGCAGCGAGGAGCGCTGGCATCGACGATCTACGGCGCGGTGTCGAATGACGTCGAAACGATCTTCGGCGATTCGGTCGCCGCGATCGAGGAAAATGGAGACGGCGTTCGCGTCAGCTTCGATCGCCATCCGGCGCGGGATTTCGATCTCGTCATCGGCGCGGATGGGCTGCATTCCCGCGTCCGCGAGATTGCCTTCGGCCCCGAGAGCGCGTTCGAGATCGGCCTTGGCTACCATGTCGCCGCCTTCGAGGTGACGGGGTATCGGCCGCGCGACGAACTTGCGTATGTCAGCCACAATGTGCCTGGGCGGCAGATATCGCGCTTCGCGCTTCGCAACGACAAAACGATCTTTCTGCTGGTGTTCGACACCGCCTTGATGGGCGGCCGCTCGCCGTCCACGCCCGGCGAACGCAAGGCCGTGCTGCGCGACGTCTTTGGCGGCGTGGCTTGGGAAGCGCCGCAGATCCTCGCCGCGATGGAGGCTGACGATGACATCTATTTCGATCGCGTCAGTCAGATCCGCATGGAGCAATGGTGGAAAGGCCGTGCCGCCCTGATCGGCGATGCCGCGGCGGCCGTCAGTCTGCTGGCTGGTGAGGGCACGGGGCTCGGCATGGCCGAAGCCTACGTGCTCGCCGGCGAGCTGAGCGCAGCTGCCGATGACCACGCCACGGGCTTTCGTCGTTATGCGGAGGTCATCGGCGCCTTCGTCCGTCGCAAGCAGGACAACGCGAAGGCGATGGCCGCGTCGATGGTTCCGAAGAGCGCATTACGGATCAAGCTGCGCGATGTCGCCACGCGCCTGATGGCCATACCGTTTCTCGCCGATTATTTCATCGGTCGCGACATGAGGGAGAGCATCGATCTTCCCGACTATTCGAAATGGCTGGCGAGATGACCGGGCGTCCGTAAAGACGTCCTTTCGCGGGTCTGCGGAAGCCGGGTCTACGAGAGCATCTTTGCATTCGCCATACTCACGAATATCTCAACTCGCTTGCGACGAAGCTTCCCCGGCTTGTACTTGTCCAGCCAATCATCGCTCTCCCTGAGAAACAGGCTGCTTTCCGCGGCAGCGCCTGACGGGCGGCCATCGCCCAAGCTGGCCTGCTGGATAGAGCGGAAGTAGTAGTGAAAGAACAGCCGATTGAATTCAGTGAAGTAGATATCGGCGACGCGCTCATTGCCCCGGATCAGCAACATGTTCTCGTCATTGTCGTTGATGGACGGATCGGAGAAATTGGCAGATCCCGTGATGACGATCGGATCTTCCCCCAGCGGATCCTTCAGCAAGAACTTCGAATGGACATAGCTGACATGGGTGTTGAGGCTCAGTGTCCGCGCATTCGTTTCTCGCGTCCATTGGTAAAGGGCGTCCCGCAGATACGATCCCCACGCCTGATAGACATTGTGGGAAACCTTCAGCTCGATAAACGGGGCTTTTGAGCGGGGATTTGGCTTGTCCTGCTTTTCGAGAAGCAGGAAGCTGACATGGCTGTCGGCGTCGTTGTCGACCAGTTTGTCCTTGAAGCGCTTGTTGACGCCGAATGCGAGCGTGACGCATGCGACGCTGTCCGCTTGATCAAGCGCCGCAGCATACATCTCGAGCACCTCGTCGCCCCTTCGCGGGCTGAAGACGGCTGAGGTGCCCTCCGGGATATCCTGCCACGTCTGGGGCACCTCTCGTAGTTCCATAACGGCTTCGCGAAATTTCGTTTTTCTTGCAGTGGACGTCTTCCGATCATCGCCGTCTTTTGAGCCCGGATCTGTCTGAAGAAGATTCCAGTAGTCACGAAACGCAGCGGCGATCTCGGCATTTCGCACCCAATGACCGACATTGGTCTGTCCGTGAATCCCGCCGACGGAAAGATTGGTCGATCCGGTCCATACTTCCGCAGGTGTCTCGGCCGACCCGCGCAGCAGGATCATGAACTTATTGTGCTGAATGCTGCTTGGATTGTTCTTGCGCCAACGCGCTATTGCGCTCGCCGGCAACTTGGCCGCCTTCACCGTCCGTTTGTTCTCTTCCTTCGGGAAGCTCTCTTTGTGCTTGCCGTCCTTATCGGTCGATTCGTTGTCCTTGGCGTCGAGAATGAGGCGGACGGTGATGCCGCGATCAATCGCCTGCTTCAGCCTCTGTGCGACAGCCAAATAGCGAAACTCGTAGAAGCAGCCGAGGATGGTGTCGCCAGGCCTTGCGCCATCGATGAATCTCAGCAGAGCATCATCCAGGTCGCGGCTCAACCACTGCAATGCCTCTTCACGTTTCTTCGGATCCTCAATTTCATCCGGCGACTTGTTGTCGAATCTGCGACTATAAGCTTGGCTGCTCGCGACGCCGCGATTGAAAAATATGTCGTGCTCCCCATCGGAGAACAACGGCTCGGTCTGCACGGCGATGCGGATGGGCTCTGCACCACGGTCGATATTCTTTGGTTTGCCCTTCAAGGGATGAAAATAATAGACGTAGTCACGACCTTCCTTTGCGGTGAAGTCATCCCAAACGAAGCTTTGGATGGGGTGGTCGTACGTGCTGACGCTCGTCGTCTCGTCCGGCCGTGGGATGACCGATCTGAAAACCTTCATGCCGTAGACGTAGTAGCGCTGATCTTCCTTTGGATCATGACGCTCTACCGCGAATCCCAACAGGCCCTCAGGATCCGCCTCACGGAAATCAATGGCGAATGACACCGTATTGATGCCGGTTACCGCGTAAACGCGATAGCCGCCGGTTTTCTCCGAAACGAAATGCATTGCTCGCCCCTGCTGAGCACGGCGGGAAGCGATTGAAAATGCCGGTTCCGGCCGATATGACAACCGTACCGTCAGGTTGTGACGAACTTATCTCATGATGGACGCTGGCGTTCCCGTCGCTTGTGGAGGAACAGAGCAGGATGAAGGTGCTGGTCACCGGCAGCAGCGGTCACCTCGGCGAGGCGCTGATGCGAACCTTTCGAGCCGAGAACCGATCCGCGCTCGGAGTGGATATCAAGCCGTCGCCGTTCACGGATCGGGTCGGTACCCTCTGCGACCGCGACTTCGTGCGGAGATGCATGGAGGGTGTTGGCGCCGTCATCCATGCCGCGACGTTGCACAAGCCGCATGTGGCGACCCACAGCCGACAGGCCTTTGTCGACACCAACATCACCGCCACGCTGAACCTTCTTGAGGAAGCCGTCACGTCGGGGGTGACGGCCTTCATCTTCACCAGCACCACGAGCGTTTTCGGTTCCGCGCTGACGCCGGCGCCGGACGAGCCCGCCGCTTGGGTGACGGAGGATGTCGCACCGATTCCGAAGAACATCTACGGGGTGACGAAAACCGCGGCCGAAAGCCTCTGCGAGCTGTTTGCACGCAAGCACGGCCTGCCGGCGATCGTGCTGCGGACGTCGCGCTTCTTCCCCGAAGCTGATGACGATGCCGCGATCCGGCAGGCGTACGAAACGGCGAACGTCCAGGCGAACGAGATGCTGAACCGTCGTGTCGACATCAAGGACGTGGTGAGCGCCCACCTGCTGGCACTGGAGAAGGCGGCAAGCATCGGCTTTCGCCGCTACATCATTTCGGCGACAACCCCCTTTACGCACGACGACCTGGCAGAACTTCGTCGGCACGCGCCGGCCGTGGTGTGGCGCTTGTTTCCCAAAGGCGAAGCGCTCTTCAACGCGCGCGGATGGCGGCTTTTTCCGAAGATCGACCGTGTCTACGTCAACGAGCGCGCCAGGAGGGAGCTCGGCTGGCAACCGACCTATGACTTTGGGCAGATGCTGGACTGTCTTCGGGCAGACCAGGACTTTCGCAGCCCTTTGGCGCGAGAGGTGGGCAGCAAGGGCTACCACGAACGCGTCTTCAAGGATGAGCCCTATCCCGTCGCGTAGCTCGTGCGCAGCGCCGGGTGTGCGCGATCAGCGCCGCGCGCACGTTACGCTCGGTGAGCGAAGTCGAGTTGCCGCCTTCAGCCCGACAGCGATGACCAGGGCCGCTGCCGCAGCGGCGGCACCGCCGTAGCCGATGGCTTCGACGCCGGCGTGGTCGACGATATGTCCGCCGACCGACGCGCCGACGCCGATACCCAGATTGCAGACCGAGATGTTCAAGGAGGAAGCGAAGGCTGGCGCCTCGGGGGCGGCCGCCAAGGTGCGGACCTGACTGATGACGAAAGCCGCCATGTGTGCCGTTCCCCACAAGCCGAGAACGAGCGTAAGCAAGCGCGGCTCCTTCGCCGCGGGAGCGATTGCCGCCATGGCCAGCATGAGTGTGAGCGCCACCCACGCCGTGGCGTTGAGTGGATCGCGATCGACGCTGCGTCCAGCGAGCCAGTTCCCGAATATGCCGGCGATGCCAAACCCGATCAGCGCCCAGGCGACTGCCGCCTCGCCGAGGCCGACGACGGTGCCGAGAAAACCGGCGACATAGGTATAGCCGACAAACATCGCTGCAAACAAAGCACCCGACAGCAACAGATGCGTCAGGAAGACCGGCTGCCACAGCAGCGAGGCCTCGGCCAGGATCGATGGCGGCGTTTCCGCGTCCACGCGCGGAAACCAGACGATGATGAGAAACGCCGACGCGACCCCGAGCGATGCGAGGACGGCAAAGCTCGTGGTCCAGCCCGCCATGTCGGCGACGAGCACGCCAGCGGGGACGCCGAGCACCGTCGCGGCGACGACGCCGATATTGACGATCGAGACGGCCCACCCCTCCCGCCCGGTGCCCGCGAGGCGCGCCGCGGCGACGATGGCGACGCTGACGCCTGTGGGCAGCACGCAACCCTGCAAGAGGCGAACGGCAATGACGACGGAATAGTCCGGTATCAGCGCGATTGCGAGATTCCCCACGGCGAACACAATTGCTGCCACGACGAGAACATGGCGCGGATCGCGCCGGCCGGCCAGCATCGTCAGTGGCGGACCGATCAGCGCTCCAGCAAGCGCGAACGATGTGACGAACCAGCCGGTATCGGCGAGCGAGACCTCAAGGTCGCTCGCCATGCCCGGCAGTAGTCCGACGACGGCGAACTCCGTCGTGACAATCACGAAGAGCGCAAACGCGAGCAGCGCCACGGTGCGGCGGAAACCTTGCGCCGGCGGCGCTGCTTCCGCCGAAACTTCGGCGACTTCGCCGCTCATGCGTTGGCGCCGCCGTCGATCGTGAATGCGGCTCCCGTCACCGCACGGCTTTCGTCGCTCGCGAGCCAGGCGACAACGTTTGCGACGTCGCGCGGTTCGCCGAAGCGCGGGATGGCCATCAGGCTCCGCTGCGCGTCGGCATGCTCGCCATTGGCAGGATTCATGTCCGTATCGGTCGATCCCGGATGCACGATGTTGGCGGTGATGCCGCGCGGCCCGAGGTCGCGCGCCATGCCCTTGGTCAGTCCGATGAGCGCGGCCTTGCTGAGGCTGTAGAGGCTGAGGCCCGGTCCGGGCACGCGTTCGGCGAGGTTGCTTCCGATCGAAATGATGCGCGCGCCTTCGCGCATGTGGACGGCTGCGGCCTGGGAGGCGACGAACACCGCGCGCGTGTTGATGGCAACTGTCTGCTCGAAGTCGTCCAACGTCAGGGCGTCGAGCGGTTTGGCGACGAAGATGCCGGCATTGTTGACGAGGATGTCGAGTCGCCCGAACTGGGCGACCGTTCGCTCCACGGCCGCCCGCACCGCGGCGGGATCCGTATTGTCTGCGGCAATTGCAAGACCTCGCCGTCCGGCACGTTCGATCTCGGCGACGGTACTGCGCGCCTTGTCTGGGGTGCTGACGTAGGTCAGCGCGACGTTGGCTCCTTCCTGCGCAAGACGCCTGGCGATCGCTGCGCCCAGCCCGCGGCTGCCGCCCGTCACCAGCGCCACCTTGTCCTTCAATCCAGTCACTGGAACCTCCATTTTGTAATGATCGACACAGAAATAGAGGTCTTGCAGGAGAAGATCAAGCGATTTATTTATCGGACGATACAAAAAGGAATGACATGGCAGAACGAGGCCGCCCGCGCAGCTTTGATCGCGCAGCCGCTTTGCGGCAGGCGATGGAGGTGTTTTGGGCCAAGGGCTATTCCGGCACGTCGATGGCCGACCTGACAGCGGCGATGAAGATCAATTCGCCGAGCATCTATGCCGCCTTCGGCTGCAAGGAGGAATTGTTCCGCGAAGCCGTGGTGCTGTATGGCGCAACGGAAGGTGCGCGAATCTGGGAGCGGATGACGGCCGCGCCGTCGGCGCGGGCGGCGATCGAGACCATGCTGCGCGTCAGCGCCGAGGACTACACGCGACCCGGCAAGCCGCGCGGCTGCCTTGTCGTGCTCGGCGCCATCCATGCCGACGACGGCAATGATGCAGTTCAGCGCGAGTTGCGACAGAAGCGGGTGCATAACGTCGACCTGCTCGCCCGGCGGCTCGAGCGCGCGGTCGCGGAAGGCGAGCTGCCGGAAGGGGTGGACTGCCGCGCCGTCGCGACATTCTACGCAACCGTCCAGCACGGCATGTCAATTCAGGCGCGCGACGGCGTGTCGCGCAAAAGCCTTCTCAACGTCGCTGATTGTGCCATGGTTGCATGGGACGGTCTCGTCGCTGCGCGCGGTAACACGGGCAAATCCTGACGGGCTGGCCACGCGACGGCAGCACGTGGGTGTCCCGCCAGCCTAGGAGGCACACAATGATTCGGACAGCGCTTGTC
This sequence comes from Bradyrhizobium sp. LHD-71, assembly GCF_031157255.1. Lineage (GTDB taxonomy): Bacteria > Pseudomonadota > Alphaproteobacteria > Rhizobiales > Xanthobacteraceae > P52-10. The sequence goes on from NZ_JAVIFX010000019.1 coordinate 81,816, forward strand.
GGAGCAGCCGTTGCAGCGATCCTGTTTGCGCCGATGCCGAGCCTCGCGAGCGTGAAAGTTCGCTTTGTCAATCCGGAGCGCTACACCGACGCGGGCACCTTCGACGCCGGATCGCGGGAGGCGACGCTCGCGGAGCTGCGCGCGTATCTCGAGCGGCTGGGCGAGAGGTTTCTCGCACCGGGCGAGGCGTTGATGATCGATGTGTTGAACGTCGATCTCGCCGGTCATCGTGAGCCGTGGCGGCGCAGCTTCTCGGACGTGAGGATCATGCGGGACGTCACGCCGCCGAGGATCAAGTTGCGCTACGTGCTGAGCGAGAAGGGAAAGCGCAGGCGGAGCGGCGAGCAGGATCTCACAGACATCAACTACCAGATGAACAGTGCCCGCGCGTCAGGCGATCGTTATGGTTATGAAAAAGCGCTGCTGGCCGATTGGTTTCGGCAAAACTTCGCCAGGCGCTAGTGTCCCGAATCCGAAGTTCGCCGTACCTTGCAGCGAGTTCAGAGCGAACTTCGGATTCGATCAGGACACTAGCAAGTTTATGATTCTAGTGTCGTTTATGGATCGGAAATTCGCGACTCGCGGCAACGATGGTGTGAATTTCTGATCCACGACACTAGCCGCCGCGACACCGGTCACCATTCGGCGGATTGAACTCGTCAGTTAGAGGCAATCTAACATACCAGTCACGCGTGCGAATTGACAATCGACCGACGGTCAGTCGATCCTGCTCCAGGCACCGAACCGGAGGACAGGGTCGTGAACAGACAATTGTTGGGGCTGGCCGGCCCCGTCAGGTGGCGGATCGTGTTGAGCGCCGTCCTCGGCCTTATGGTGACGGCCTGCTATGTGCTGCAGGCTATTTTCCTTAGCTTCGCGCTCGCTGCGTTGTTCGCCGATGCCCACATCGAAACTGTGGTCTGGTGGATCGCGGCGTTTGCGGTCGTGGTCGTGGCCCGGGGCGCGCTCGTGTGGCTCGTCGAGCTTGCGGCGCAAGCCATCGCGCAGCGCACCAAGGAACATCTTCGTCTGCAACTGCTCTCGCGCTTGATCGAGATCGGCCCCGGCATGCTGCTGCGGCGTCAGACGGGAGATCTGCAGGCAACGATCGTTGCCGGCGTCGAAGCGCTTGAGTCCTATTACAGCCGCTACACGCCATCGATCTTCGTGGCGATCTTCGGTTGCCTTGGCGTCGTCGCCTGCCTCGCCTGGGTGGACTGGATGTCCGCCCTGCTGCTCGGCGCCTTCGTCGCCGCCTTTCCGATTGCAGACACGCTCTGGCTGCGCTGGCGTATGCCGACGTCGTCCGGCATCTTTGCCGCCATGGGCGCTTTCGGCGCGTATCTGCTCGACAGCCTGCAGGGCATCGTCACGCTGAAGGCGTTCAACGCCACGGCCGCTCGCCGCGCGAGCCTCGCCCGACGCGCTGCAGACCTGCGCCATGAAGCCATGACGGCGCTGTCGGTGACGCTGATGCGCACGGGCCTCACCGGCTTCATCACGCTGGGCGGCACCGCGCTGGTGCTCTCCGTCAACGCCTGGCGTGTCGCCGCCGGCGAACTCGCTCCGGTCGCGCTGTTCATGACGCTGTTCCTTGCGCGCGAAGCGTTTCGACCGCTCGATCGGCTGGAGAAGGAATTCCACACCGCCTGGGCCGCGAGCGGCGCGGCCGCGCCGATCACGGAGCTGCTCGCCACTGCGCCGGAGGTGGCCGAACCGGCGCGCCCGGTCACCGCGCCCCTGGCCAGCGACATTGCCTTCGAGCAGGTGAGTTTCGCCTACGGTGACGGCGAGCCGCAGGCGCTGTCCGCGGTGTCGCTCGTCGCGCGCGAGAACGAGTTCGTTGCCCTGGTCGGTCCGTCGGGCGCAGGCAAGTCGACGGTGATCGCACTCCTTCTTCGCTTCTTCGATCCGACGTCGGGCTGCATTCGGATCGGTGGCACGGACATCCGCAAACTCTCGCGTGAGACGTTGCGCTCGCGCGTCAGCGTCGTGTCGCAGGACAGCTACCTGTTCCACGGCACCATTGCCGACAACCTGAGGATCGCCAAGGCGGATGCGACAGCCGACGACATTCGTGCGGCTGCCAAGGCGGCGCACATCCACGACTTCATCGAGAGCCTGCCGCGCGGCTACGACACCGAGATAGGCGAACGCGGCGCGCAACTGTCCGGCGGTCAGCGCCAGCGCTTGTCGATTGCGCGGGCGCTGTTAAAGGATGCGCCGATCCTTTTGCTGGACGAAGCGACCTCCAGCGTTGATCCACGCAGCGAGCAAGCGATCAGGGAAGCGCTCGATGTGCTCGTCGGCCGCCGCACCACGCTGGTGATCGCGCACCGCCTCTCCACCATCCGCAAGGCGGACCGCATCCTGGTGTTCGATGCGGGACGGATCGTCGAGGAAGGCAATCACCGCAGCCTTGAAGAGGCCGGTCGGCTCTATTCCAGGCTGATGCAGGCGCAGAGGGAAGCCGCATGACGGACCTATCGATTGAGACAGCATCCGCACCTCCACCGGAGCGCGAGCGCGCGAGCGGACTCCTCGGGCTGATACCGCTGGTGCGCAATCGCCGCATGGTGCTGACGCTCACGATCCTGTCCGGAATCCTCGCACAAGCGGCGACGCTCGCGAGTCTCGCCGTCGGTGCCTGGCTCGTCGGCCGTGCCGTCACCGGTACGGCCGGCGAACACCTCGTGCCGGGCTTCTGGCTGCTGGGCGCACTCGTCGTCGTCGCCGCAGGCGCGCGCTGGTGGCAGGCCTACATCTCGCACGACCTCGCTTTCGCGCTGATCGAGACGCTGCAGGTCGGCATCTATGACGGCCTTGAGCGCGCTGCGCCGGGCTACGTACTCGGACGGCGCACCGGCGAACTGGCGTCAGTCGCAACGAACGATGCGGAGCTGATGGAGTTCTTCTACGCGCATACGCTCGCCGACTATGTCGGTGCCGTGGTCGTGCCGCTGGCAGCACTGGCGGCATTGTATGTCATTCACCCGCTCGTGGCGCTGGCGCTGCTGCCGTTCCTGCCGCTCGTTGCGTCGGTGCCGTTCTGGCTGGCTCGTCGCGCCGGCGAGCAGGGCGCGCGGGTCATGGAGAGGCTCGGCCTTCTCAACGCGGAGACGGTGGAGATGATCCAGGGCCAGCGCGAACTTGCCGTCTTCGGCCGTGCGCGCGATTTCCTTGACCGGTTGATGGCGCGGACGAAGGCGCTGGCCGTAGCGCAACGTCGCTACGGCTCGCGTGCCGGCCTCGAGCACGCCGCCATCGATATTCTGACCGCGCTGGCGGTGCTCGCGGTGGCTCTGGTCGGGGTTGTTCTTGTCGCGCGCGGCGGCCTCGATCGCGCGCTGTTTCCGCTGGTGATCGTACTGGCCGGAGGAGCGCTCGCGCCAGTCGTCGAGGTCACGCAGACTGCGCGCAAGCTCGGGGAATTGCGGGCCGGCGCGGCGCGCGTCCTCGCCATCTTTCACCAGCGGCCAGCGATCGCCGATCGAGGTCGGGACGCGCGTCCGGCGGATACCACCGTCCGCTTTGAAAATGTCGGCTTCGCCTATGCTGACAGCAGTCGCGGCGCTGTCCTCAACGACGTGGATTTCGTCGTGCAACCCGGCGAGACCGTGGCGCTGGTTGGCCGTTCCGGCGCTGGCAAGAGCACTTGCGCGAATCTGCTGCTGCGCTTCTGGGATGTCGGCACCGGCCGCATCAGCATCGGCGGCCACGACATCCGCGAACTGCCGCTGAGCTTACTTCGCAAGCTCGTCGCCTACGTGCCGCAGGACGTGCATCTCTTCAACGAGACGGTCGCAGGCAATATCCGGCTCGGCATGCGCGGGGCATCTTTGGCTGAAGTCGAGCGCGCGGCGCGGCTCGCACAGGCGCATGACTTCATTATCGACCTGCCCGATGGATACGACACCATCTGCAGTGAGCGCGGCGCCCGTCTTTCGGGCGGCCAGCGCCAGCGCGTCGCCATTGCGCGGGCGCTGCTTGTCGAGGCGCCCATCCTCGTGCTCGACGAAGCCTCATCGAGCCTCGACACGGAAAACGAGCGCGCGCTGCAGGCTGCGATGGACGAGTTGCGGCGCGACCGCGCGGTGCTCGTCATCGCCCATCGCCTCTCCACGATCCGCAGTGCAGACCGCATCGTCGTGCTCGACGGCGGCCGCGTCGTGGAGGAGGGCGGTCACGACGACCTTCTGGCCCGCGGCGGCGCCTACGCGGGCCTCGTTGCGTCTTCCGAGGAGTTCCAGTGAACGGTTGACTTATGGTCGGTCACGGAACAATCCGTGGATCCTTGAAAAGAAGGCGTCAGTGGACGCAAGCGAGGCCGGCTAGTGTCCCGAATCCGAAGTTCGCTATACTTTGCAGCGAGCTCAGAGCGAACTTCGGATTCGATCAGGACACTAGCAAGTTTATGATTCTAGTGTCGTTTATGGATCAGAACTTCGCATGACGGACACGCGGCGACGATGGTGCGAATTTCTGATCCACGACACTAGTGTCCCGAATCCGAAGTTCGCCATACTTTGCAGCGAGCTCAGAGCGAACTTCGGATTCGATCAGGACACTAGCAAGTTTATGATTCTAGTGTCGTTTATGGATCAGAAATTCGCACGATGGACTCGCGGCAACGATGGTGCGAACTTCTGATCCACGACACTAGTGTTCCTTACGTTTCCGAAGTTCGCATGTAGAGTGTGCCGTGAAGCGAAGCGAACGTCGGAAGCGGAGCACTAGTCACGATGAGCGTTACGACCCTGAAGCGCCCGCGCACCAAGCCCGCGGAAATCCGCCGCGAAGAGCTGATCGATGCGGCGCAGGCCCTGTTCCTCAGCAAGGGCTTTGACGCGACGAGCGTCGATGAAATCGTCAGGGCGGCGGACGTCGCCAAAGGCACGTTCTACTTTTACTTCAAAACCAAGGACGAGGTCCTGCAGGCGCTGCGGACGCGGTTCATCGAGGGATTCTGCTCGCGCGTCGAGGCGGCGGTCGAGCGTTGCGCAGCGGATGACTGGACCGGGCGCCTCGACGCGTGGATCGAGGCCGGCGTCAACGGCTACCTCGACGAATTCAAGCTGCATGACCTGGTCTTTCACGAATTCCACCCTTCGAACCGCCGCATGAAGCATGACAACCCGGTGATTGTGCATCTGAGAGCGCTGATCGAAGGCGGTGCGCGCGCGCGTGCATGGAGCGTCAAGCACCCGCACCTGACGGCCGTCATGTTGTTCAATGCACTTCATGGCGCCGTCGATGATGCGATCGTCTCGCCGACCAAGGTCGCGCGAAAGCCGTTGATCGCGGCGGTGCTGTCGTTCTGCCACCGCGCGCTCGGCCGGGAGTGAGGTTCGACAAAGCGCTTCGGGTGAAGCGTCTTCGGAAGACCTCGGGTTCTCGCGACCATTCCCGAAGACCCGGGGTGCCGCGGCCGCGGCCGAGGTCGGCCTGACGCTGTAGATTGCTGACGTACCGCCGGCTCCAATTCCTCCAAGGATTCTCCGTTGACACTGGGCTTCCTCAGAAGCTACGAGGGAGATGTTATATTATAACATAACATCCACGACCCATCGGGGTGATGCGGTCGCAGTCGGTCACGGGGGCGCGAATGAGCCGGAGTTTCACCTCTGCTCTGGGGCAGCACGCTGCTGCAATTGAGCCGGTCGGCAGGCGGGCGTGGAAGCTGCGCAACAGTTCTTCGCGAGCGTGGCGTTCAGTGCTGCTTTCGAGCGCGGCCATCATCGCCATCGGCGGACCTGCTTACGGTCAGAGCGTGCCACCCAATGCGGGTGATCAGAACGCGGTGCTGCTGGAAACCATCACCGTCACGGCTCCGGGACAAACTGCTGCAGCGCCGGCCGGCGCCGCGAGCGAGGTCTTCAACCCACCGACCTTCCAGTCCCAACAGCGACGGTTCATGCGTCGCCCCGGCGCGGAGACGGTTGTGTCCGTCACCGAGCGGGATCCGGGCAAGCTGACCAGTTTGGGCGACGTGTTCGAGAAGACGCCTGGCGTGTTTGTGTCAGAAGGCGGCAATTTCATCTCGATGCGCGGCAGCGACATCGCAACCGACGGATCGCGCAGTGGTCGCGGGATCCGCGCCTATCTCGACGGCTTTCCGCTCGGCCGGACGGAGGCCGGCTTTACCAATCCGCTGATCGACCTGCTCGCGACCGATTACGTCGAGGTCTATCGTGGCGGCAACAGCCTCCGCTATGGCGCGATCGCAACGGGCGGCGCCCTCAACTTCGTCTCCAAGACCGGGCGCACTGCGCCAGGCAGCGGCGTGAGCCTGTTCGGTGGCAGCTTCGGCACTTTCCAGAGCCAGGTCGAGAACGGCGGCGTCAAAGGGCCCTTCGACTGGTACGCGCAAGGCAACTTCTTCAGCACCGATAGTTTTCGTCAGCACACCGGTGAGGACAACTACCGCTTCAGCGGCAATGTCGGATGGCGTCCGGCGCCCAATATCGAGACCCGCACGTTCTTCGCCGCCGGCAAGGCGAAGCGCGACCTGGCCGAACCCATTCCGCTCGATCAGCTCGACGAGATACGCCGCATCGCGCCGGCCAACTCCTACCTCTTCAATGAACGCCTCGACTTCGCCTACCAGCGCCTCGCCAATCGCACGGTCATCCGTGACGGCGACACGACCTATGAGGCGGGCGCGTATTTTCTCAACACGGCGCTCGATCATCTGCCATCGCCTTTTGCCGGCATCATCGATTACGGCTGGCGTGAGGGCGGTCTGTCGGGCCGGATCGAGCACAAGACATCGCTCGCCGGCCTGCCAACCGAGCTCGTCGGCGGTGTGCGCCTCGGCTATACGGCCGGCGACTTCGATCGCTACCAGCATCGCAACGCAGGCACCGACAAGGGCCGCCAGACTTACGACTGGGCGTTTTCATCGTGGCTCGTCGAAAGCTACGGCGAGAGCGCCATCGAGGTGCTGCCGCGTGTGCGCCTGTTCACCGGCCTTCAGGGCGTGTTTACGACACGCACGCTTGACGACGAATACAGAGGCGGGGCTGTTGCCGCAGTCGGGCCGACTGCGTCGGGCGGGCCACAGCCGGGGCGCATCGCCGGCCTCTTGGAATATGAGCGCGATTTTCAGGCGCTCAATCCAAAGATCGGGGTCAACTGGGAATATGCCCGGGACCATTTCATATTCGCGAATGTGACGCGCAGCTATGAGGTGCCGGGCGGCGCCGATCTGAGCAACGTGCTGGAGACGCAAGGTCGAACCGGGAGAGTGCTGCCGGCCGTCGAAGCTCAGTCAGCCTGGACGTGGGAAACCGGCCTGCGCGGCGGCTGGGAGCGTTTCAAATACGACGTCACGTTCTATCATATGAAGCTGCGCAACGAGATCCTTACGCGGTGCGCAACCGAAATCAGTCCTGCCTGCACCACGACGATTGCCTTCAACGCAGGCCGCACCGTTCACAACGGCGTCGAGCTCGGCCTGAAGACCGTTCCGTTCGTCGACGTCGTCCGGCCCGGCGACAGGATCTTCGCCAATGTCGTGTGGAATTATACGGATTTCCGCTTCGACGACGATCCGCGTTTCGGCGACCAGCAAATGCCGGTTATTCCAAGGCACCAGCTGTTCGGCGAGCTCGGATATCAGGATGCATCCGGATTCTATGCGTCGGTGAACGTGCGCCACCAGGGCGACCGGCGAGCAACGTTCGACGGCTCGGGCGGCAACGCTTTCGTCGTTCCGGCCTATACGTTGCTCGGCGCGAAGGTCGGCTGGCACGCACCGGACGGCGTGTGGTCCGTGTTCGTCGAGGGCCGCAATCTGACGGATGTGGCCTACGTCTCGGAATTCGCCGCAACCCCGACCGTTCCCCTGACGCAGCAGGGCCCGCGGCTTGTAGCGAGCACCTCGCCGCAGGTGCGGCCGGGCGATGGGCGCGCCGTCTATGCCGGCATGTCGGTTCGTTTCTGACATGTCGCCCGTGCACCGTTGCCTGTTGATCCTGACCGTCCTGCTCGGCGGATGGATGAATACACCAGCCATCGCACAAGGCGCTGCGATCTCGGCGAAGCCGCGCGTCCGCATCGTCACGGTTGATTTCGTGCTGCCGGGGAAGTTCGACAAGCTCGCCCGTTTCGCGGCAAGCGCAGGTCTCGACCTCGAACGCGTCTCTGTCGACAGCGCGACCGGGCAGCCGAAGGATTGGCAACCGAAGGATTGGCTGTCCGATGCGGATCTCGTCATCCTCGACACGCCGCGCCCGATGGACATGGCGAAGGTCCAGGAGCGGCTCGCTTCAGTCCTCGGCGGGAGCCGTGTGCCCTGGATCCGTGTCGGCGGAGCTCCGCCGACGTTCGGCAATCTGTCGGCGCAGCATGCACAGCGCCTCATCGCCTATTATGCCAACGGCGGCGAGAGAAATCTGCGCACGCTCTTCGCCTATGTCAGGGCCTTTCGGGACGGTGCGGATGTCGGTGCAATGCCACAGCCTGCTGCGCTGCCGGCGACCGGTTTCTATCACCCCGGAGCGCCCGCCATCTTCGACAACCCGGACGCCTATCTGCAGTGGGGGAGGGATCGCTGGAAAGCGGACGCGCCCCGGGTGGCCTTCGCGATCTATGGGGGCCTGATCGCCGGCATGGAAACCCGGGTGATCGACGCGCTGGTCGCCAGGAGCGAAGCGCAAGGCATGCTGCCACTGGTCTTCTGGTTCGAGGCGGCCGATCCGGATGCGCTCCAGAAGCTGCTTCGGCCCGCCAAAGCGGACGTTCTCGTCATCGCGACCCATCTGCAGAACGGTCCTGCGCGCAAGCAGGAATTTCTGAAGCTGAACATCCCGGTGCTGCAGACCGTCAGTTATCGTGAGGGGGACGCGAATGCCTGGGCCATGGCGGCCAGCGGCATGCCGTCGCGCCTCGTTGCACCGTTCCTGGCTTTGCCTGAAAGCTGGGGTGTCAGCGATCCGATGGTGATCGACGCGGTGCAGAACGGCGAGCCGGTGCCGATGCCCGACCAGCTCGAGGCGTTGCTCGCGAAAGCCGCACGGCTTGCCGCGCTTCGGCGTAAGCCTGCGGTGGACAAGCGCCTGGCCTTGATGTTCTGGAATTATCCGCCTGGTGAGAAGAATGTCTCCGCGTCGAACCTCAACGTTCCGCGAAGTCTCGAAAAGCTTAGCCGTGCGCTTGCGGATGCCGGCTACGATGTGCCGCCAACCCCCGAGGCACGGTTGATCCACGCGGCGCAATCGATGCTCGGCGCAGTGTACCGTCCTGAAAAGCTCGAAGGCCTGCTCGCCGATGGGCTGGCTGTCACCGTGTCCCTCGCTCGCTATCGCGCCTGGCTCGAGTCTCTGCCGGCGCGACGGAGGGATGAGATCCTGGCGCGCTGGGGCGCGCCCGAGACCGCGGCCGATGTCATCGATGTCGGCGGCGAAAAGCAGTTCATCATCCCGCGTCTTGAGATCGGCAAGCTCGTGATCATGCCCCAGCTCCCGCGCAGCGGCCGTCCGGGCGCCGACTACCACGATGCCGGCCTGCCGCCTGGCCATGCCTACCTGGCCGCGTATCTCTACGTGCGCGAGATCGCCGAAGCCGACGCGCTGATTCACTTTGGCACCCACGGCACACAGGAATGGACGCCCGGTAAAGATCGGGGACTTGCAGTCAACGACTACCCCTACGTCGCTGTCGGCGACCTGCCGGTGTTTTATCCCTATATCCAGGACAACATCGCCGAGGCGATCCAGGCCAAGCGACGCGGACGCGCGGTCACGGTCAGCCATCAGACGCCGCCCTTCGCGCCGGCGGGGCTCTATGACGAGCTGCGCGATCTGCACGCCAGGATCCACGAATATGTCCAACTCGACGAGGGCGCCGTCCGCGACCGCACGGCGGCTCAAATTCGCGAGCTCGCGATCCGCAGCAATTTGCATCGCGACATGAGCTGGGATGAGGCGGCGATTGAAAGAGATTTCCAGGCGTTCCTGTCGGCGCTGCACGACCACGTGCACGATCTCGCGCGCCAGGCCATGCCGCTCGGTCTGCACACGTTCGGCGAGGCCGCCGCGCCCGAGCATCGTCTGATGACGGTGATGCAGCAACTCGGCGAACCGTTCTACCGGAGCGTGGGTGCTGAACCGGATGAGTTCTTCGCCGTCGACTTCAAGGCGTTGCAGAACAGCGCGCCATACCGGCTGTTGCAGCGCCATCTCCGCGACGCGGTCCCCACCACGGAGATCGCCGATGTCGAGCTCCGCGCACAGCTCGAGCGCGCGGCCGGGCTTGACCGCCATCTTGCGCAAACGGGCGAGATCGAGGCGCTGCTGTCAGGGCTCGCCGGAGGCCTTGTCGTTCCGGGACCGGGCGGCGATCCGATCCGCAATCCGGAGGTGCCGAGCGGACGCAACCTCTTTCCGTTCGAGCCGGACAAGATTCCGACGCAGGCTGCATATGAGGCTGGCGGCAAGGCATTGCAGCAGCTGCTTGCCGCCTATCAGGCCGAACACAACGGAGCGATGCCGGAAAAACTCGCGTTCAGCCTGTGGTCCGGAGAAACCATGCGCCATCTCGGGGTCGTCGAGAGCCAGATTCTGCATGCGCTTGGCTTGCGTCCGGTCTGGAATGAGGGCGGGCGCGTCACCGCTATTGAGATCATTCCGGTCAGTGAGCTCGGGCGGCCGCGCATCGACGCCGTGCTTCAGGTGACGAGCGTCTATCGCGATCAGTTCGATGGCTTCATGCGTCTCCTGGCGGGGGCGATCGAAAGGCTTGCAGCGTTACCCGAACCGGATAGCGTCATCACGCGCAATACGATGGCGGTCGCAAGGACGCTTCAAGCAGGCGGCATGAACGCACCGCGCGCTACGCAGCTCGCAGCGCTGCGCATCTTCAGCAACGAGGCTGGCGATTACGGCACGAGCTTGCCCGGTGCGACGCTCAACTCGACATCGTGGGACGAGGAGGCGCCGCTCGCGAGAGCCTTCCTGTCGAAATTGCAACATGCCTACGGCAGCAAGGACTGGGGCGTGCGGATCGAAGGCGGAAATCTCTTTGCCGAGCAGTTGAAGGGGACACAGGCGGCCGTCCTGTCCCGCTCGTCGAAACTTCACGGCATCCTGTCCACCGACCACCCGTTTGAATATCTCGGCGGACTGTCGCTCGCGGTCCGCCACCTGGATGGGCGCAGCCCGTCCCTCTACGTCGCCGATCTGCGTGAGCAGACATCTCGCGTGACCTCGGCCGCGCGGTTTCTCGCCGACGAGATGCGCACGCGCTATTTGAGCCCTCACTGGATCACCGCCATGCAGCGCGAGGGATACGCCGGCACGCTCGAAGTCCTCAACGCCGTCAACAATCTCTGGGGTTGGCAGGTGACGGATCCGGTAACGGTGCGCGCGGATCAATGGCAATCGGTGCACGATACCTTCGTCCGCGATATGCGCCATCTCGATGTGCCCGAGTGGTTCGCGCAGCATAATCCGACCGCGCAGGCGCAGGTGATCGAACGGATGGTCGAGGCGATCCGCAAGGGCTATTGGGACGCCGCCGAACAGACGCGTCGCGAACTCGTCGAGCGCTGGCGCGAGCTCAGCGAGCGTCACGCCGTCAATGTCGGCGAGCCGGCGACGCGTGCCTTCATTGCAGAGATGGCTTCGGGCTTTGGCCTGCAGCCCGCTTCGATTGCCGGCCCTGCGCCGGCCCGAACCACGGATGCTGCGAATGACGGGGCGGTCAGCGGCGGCCATCAGGTTCGCGGCGCTGTGTTGCAGCCCTCGCCGCCGTCGGCGGGTCGCGGCGCCTCGGACTGGCCGACCCAACTCGCTCTGGCGCTGCTGCTGATCTGCCTGTTCGCAGGCGCGGCCGCGCAATTGAGATCCAATGCACAGTTGAACAATTCACAGTTGAATTCAGCAGGACTGAAGACGTGACGACGCTGGAATCCGGACTCTTCGAACTCTCCAAGCTCTTTCTGGCTCCGGTGCTGACGCTGATCGTTCTGGCGCTCGCCTACGCGTTCATCGTCCTCGGCGCTTTCGTGACCGAAGCATGGCAGCGCCAAAGAGGAACGTATCGCTCGCGTCTCGCCGCCTATCAGGCGGCAAGCCAGGTCGGCAGCGACGATCTCGAACTCTGGATCCTGCAGCGGCTGGAATGGCTGCGGATCGTTTCGCGCAGCACGCCGATGCTTGGGCTCGTTGCCACGATGATTCCGATGGGGCCGGCGCTGCTGGCGCTTTCCAACAACGATGCCAAGGCGATCGGCGAAAATCTCGTGGTCGCGTTCTCGGCGGTGATCCTGGCCTTGATCAGCGCCTCCATCACTTTCGTCATCTCGACCGTGCGCCGCCGCTGGTTGCTGCAGGAGCTGCGCGCGATCGAGCGCAAGCGGGAGGCGAGCTGATGCGATTTCTCACGGAAGACGACGGCGACGATCCCATTCTCTCGCTCGTCAACATGATCGACATCTTTCTCGTCGTCGTGGCGATGCTGATGGTCATCATCGTGAACAATCCGCTCAATCCGTTCAGCAGCAAGAACGTCGTGGTGGTCGAAAATCCCGGCCAGGCGGATATGCGAATCAACATCAAGGAGGGCGAGGTGCTGGCGCGCTATGAGTCCAGCGGCGAGATCGGCGAGGGGAAGGGCGTGCGCGCCGGTGTCACCTACCGACTTTCTGACGGACGCATGATCTACGTCCCGGAGACGCGTCCGGAGTCCGACTCTGGTTCGTCCAAACGCTAGAGCATTTTCCGGAAAAGTGGATACCGGTTTTCCGCAGAAATGCGATCAAACAAACGAATCTAGAGCGCTTTCCGATCCGACTTAATCGGAAAGCGCTCTAGGGCGCGCTACGGAGTGTTGGTCGCGATATCAGTGGCCGCCACCGAAAGCGAGCTGATAGATGGTCATGATGACTTCGAACACGATGAGAAGCACGATGGCCCATTCGAGGCGGAGCGAACGTCGTGTATCGATCAGGTCCGTCAGCGCATTTGCTGTGACCGTGATCACGGTGAGCTTTCGTTCCAGGGCTTCGACGCGCTCGACGAGTTCGAACTCGTCGGCGAGCCTTTCATAAAGCCGCTCGAGATCGGGCCGATCCCACAGCGCATCCGGCTTTTCGGATATGGCGACACGACCGGAAACCTGTTGATGCACCAGGAGTGCATTGCCGATGATCTTCAGCATCTCGGTGCGCTTTCGCGGTGCGCGTCCGGTTTCGGCAAGGCTGCGGGCATGCGGATCGATGACATCGAACACGGCCCCGACGACATGCTCGATGTGTGCCAGCAAGGTACTTTTCGCCAGCGCGTCCGCGATCAGCAGAATTCGGTCATGGCTGAGGGAGTTCAGACAGATCGGGCCGCCGGGGCGCACGGTATCGGTTGGATCGTCGCGCAACTCGACGCCGATCGTTTCTTCCTCGAACGTCGGCTTGGGGTTCTGTATTCTCGGCGCCAGCGCCTGCAGGAAGGCATGCTCTCCGCTGCCATCGAAGCCGACCAAGACGACGACGCCATATCGGAACAGAACCGCAATTCGTCCGCCTTTCAACTTCAGGGCAAGCGGCGAACTCGAAATGACGTCCTCGCTGCGAAAGCCGGTGGTGTCGATGCGCTCGCCGACATAGAACGCGCGAACGGCGACCCGCGTGGGTGCCTGGACCTCCGGAGACGTCTTTGGCGCGACCGTATCAAGCATGCCTATGAAACGTGCGCGGCGGCACGTCGGTTCCTTACGTTATGGGCCGGCCCGGCCGACACACCACAGCGCAAACGCATAGGCGAGTGCAACCTCGTCGAGGCGGTTGAATCGCCCGGACGCACCCCCGTGCCCGGCACCCATGTTGGTGCGAAGCAGAACCGGCCCACCGCCGGTCATCGTTGAGCGCAGGCGCGCGATCCACTTCGCCGGTTCCCAATAGGTGACGCGCGGGTCGGTCAGTCCGCCCATCGCCAGAATGGCGGGGTAATTCTTCGCCGCCACGTTGTCGTAGGGGGAATAGCCGAGGATGGTGCGAAACGCCTGCGCGTCGGTGATCGGGTTGCCCCATTCGGGCCATTCGGGCGGTGTGAGCGGCAGCGAGTCGTCGAGCATGGTGTTCAGCACGTCGACGAAGGGCACCTCAGCGATGAAACCCGCGAACAGATCGCCGGCCCGATTGGCGACCGCTCCCATCAGCATGCCGCCTGCGCTGCCGCCATGGGCTACGATTCCGCCGACGGACGTGTAGTTCGCGTCGATCAGCGCTTTTGCGGCCGCTGCGAAATCGTCGAACGTATTGACCTTCTTCTCGCGCTTGCCGTCGAGATACCAGCCCCAGCCCTTGTCGGACCCGCCGCGAACATGAGCGATCGCGTAGACGAAGCCGCGATCCACCAGCGAAAGCCGGTTGGAGGCGAATGATGCCGGAATCGCGTGGCCGTACGAACCATAGCCGTAGAGCAGCAATGGCGCCTTGCCATCGCGGGCGAGGTCCCGACGGTGGAGGATCGAGACCGGCACCTCCGCGCCGTCATGCGACTTGGCCATGATCCGGGTGACGAAGTAGTCGGCGGGATTGTGACCGGATGGAATCTCCTGTCGCTTGCGCAATATGCGTTCGCGGCTCTCCATGTCGTAGTCGTACACTTCCGTCGGTGTCGTCATCGACGAATAGGCATAGCGCAGCCGCGTCGTTTCGAACTCGTAGCCGCCGATCGTACCGAGCGAGTAGGCCGCTTCATCGAAGCGAACGGCATGCTCGTCACCGGTGCGGAGGTCGCGGATGACGACGGAGGGAAGCGCATTCGCGCGCTCGAGCCGCACCAGATGATTGGCATAAAGTTCGACATCCAGGATGTAGACGCCGTCACGGTGCGGGATCAGACCGCGCCAACTGGCACGGCCGGATGACGAGAGCGGCGTCTCGACGATCTTGAAGTCGATGGCGCCGTCCGCATTGGTGAGAATGTACAGCGTGTCGCCGCGATCATAGACGGAATACTGGAGACCGGTCTCGCGCGGCGCAATCAGGCGCGGCGGCGCCGTAGGTTCGCGAAGATCGATCAGACGCTGCTCGGAGGTTTCGTGGTCGCCGCCAGCGATGACGCAATAGCGCCCGCTGGCGCTCTCGTGGATGTGCGTGAACCAGCCGACGTCCTTTTCCTCGTAGACAAGCGTGTCTTCGGATTGCGCGGCGCCGATCCGATGAAGATAGACTTGTCGCGGGCGGTGGTTGTCGTCGAGCCTGACATAGAAGAAAGCTGTAGAATCGGCGGTCCAGACCGCCTCGCCGCTGGTTTGCTCCACGGTATCGTCGGTGTCGATTGACGTTTCCCAGTCGCGGACGCGGATGGTGAAATACTCCGATCCATTGACGTCGGCGCTCCAGGCTTCCAGCCGGTGGTCGTTGGAATGCCGCGCGCCGCCAAAGCGAAAGTAGCTCGATTTGGCCGCGAGCGCGTCGCCATCGATCAGGATGCAGGTATCGCTGCCGTCGCGGCGCGAGCGGCCGATCATCTCGTGCTGGCCGCCCTCGCGGTATCGTTGGAAGTACTCGAACGGACCATCCGGTGACGGCACACTCGAGTCGTCCTCCTTGATCCGGCCGCGCATCTCGGCGACCAGTGTGGATTGCAGCGCAGCGGTGCCGCCGAGCACCGCGTCGGTGTACACGTTCTCGGCCTCGAGGTAACTGCGGATTTCTGCGTTCAGGAGCGAGGGATCGCGCAGCACGTCCTGCCAGCGATCGTCTTTCAGCCAGGCGTAGTCGTCGGTGATGGTGATCCCGTGCCGTGTAAAACTCTTCGGGTGACGCGGCGCGAGGGGAGGTTGGGGCTGTTTGACCACGATTGCCTTTTTGGGTTTGTTGGTACACAGGTCGAAACTATGACGAAAGTCAGGGTCGAAAAATTCGAGCATGCCCAAAATGCACGATATTTCTGGCTTACATTGATCGACCTTCGAACGAGGTCCGACTCAATGAATACGCTCACCGTCACGACCAAGGGTCAAGTAGCGCTCGGTAAAGATGTTCTGAAACATCTCGGTATGCGTCTCGGCGAATAAGCCAGCGTGGACGGCTTCCCGACGGTCGGATCGAGAAGACCGACGCCTTCAGCTTGCTGAAGGGAAAGGGGTCCATCCTTGTCGATCGCGGAGATGAACAGGATTCCGTCGCGCGGCTGGGTGGCTAGGAGATAATAAGAGATAACAGGTGATTCCAATGTCGTTCAGGACGCGGTCGTCCTCGCACTGAACAAATCTCGCAGCTGTTGATTGAATTGCGGCGGGCAAGCCTGCAATGCCGTCCGAAGATGGCAGAGCGGCGCAAACACGGTCGAAGATTCGTGAAAGGTTCCCATGCCAGCGGAAGGAGAGTCCATTCGAATGCAGCGGAGCTTGCGCTTGCGCCCGATCGTGTCGCTGCTGATGGGGCTGGCGTTCCTGCTGTCGGGAGCCGGGCTGCAGTTCACGCTGTTGCCGCTGCGCGGTCGTGCCGAAGATTTTGGCGACTTTGCGCTCGGCGCCATCGGCTCGGCCTACTACGTTGGCTTCGTCAGCGGCTGCCTGCTCGCGCCTTATCTGATCCTACGTGCGGGACACATCCGCGCATTCACGGCCATGGTGGCAGTCGCCGCCGCCGCCGCCCTTGCCTACGCGCTCGCTCCGGCAGTCCCGGCCTGGGTGGTGTTCCGCATCATCTCCGGCCTCTGCATCGCCGGTCTCTATCTGGTGGTCGAGAGCTGGCTCAATGATCACGCCACCAACGAGACTCGCGGGCGGGTGCTGTCGACTTACGTGGTGGTCAATTACGTTGCTCTCACATTTGGCCAGGCTCTGGTGACGCTCTATCCGATCGATCAGGCGGGCAACTTCATGGTGGCCGCCATGTTGACCTCGTTGGCGATCGTGCCGGTCGCTCTGACCCGCTCGGTACAGCCCGCGCCGATCACAATCGTCAGCTTTCGCCCCGGCCAGTTGTTCCGTGCAGCGCCGGTCGCGATGGTCGCAAGCTTCATGATCGGCGTCGCCAACGGCTCGTTCTGGAGTCTGGCGCCGCTGTCGGTGGCCGGCAGCGGCCTCAGCGTCGATCAGGTGGCGCTCTTCATGAGCACCGCCGTGCTGGCAGGAGCGATTGTGCAGTGGCCGGTGGGCCGTCTGTCCGATCGCGTCGACCGTCGTCGCGTGCTGCTCGTCCTTTTGATCGGGGCGGCCGCCGCCGGTGTCGTCCCATGGCTGATCTCCGCCTCCGGGATGACGCTGCTGCTGTTCGGCATTCTTTTCGGCGCGCTTGCACTGCCCGGTTATTCGCTGGCAGCGGCCCATGCCTACGACAAGACTCCGGCAAGTGACGTCGTGCCGATCGCCGCCACGGTCCTGCTTACCAACGGCCTTGGTTCGGTCGTCGGCCCGCTCATCGCCTCTGGCTTCATGTCGGTCGAAGGGCCGCGCGGCCTGTTCCTGTTCACCGCGCTCGCCCAGGCGCTGCTCGCGGTCTACGTGTTCCATCGCGTGCGGGTCCAGGCCTCGCTGGCTACCCCGGAGAAGACCGAGTTCGATCTTGCCTCGAGCGCGCTGGTCGGCGGTGTGGTGACGCCCGATGCACCGGATCCGTCCGACCCGTCTGTCGTCGTCCCGGAGACCGACGCACCGGTGGCGGCCACGGGAGGAGCCGCCCCGGCATCGATGCGTTGACCCTTGTTTGCGCCTGCGTCATGGTTACGTCACGGACGGATCATTGGGATACCGCTCATGCGCATTCAGGTAGAAGCCCGGGCTGGTCACCGTGACATGCCGATGCCGCGGGCACTTTGCTTCGACGGCCGTCGGCTCGATGTGGTCGAAACGCTCGATCAGTGGTTCGGGCCCGACCATCGCTACGTGAAGGTCCGAACCCACGACGAAGCCTTGTACATCCTGAGATACGACGAGTTACGGGCTCACTGGGAACTGACCATGTTCGAGCGGCCAGGGCTCTCGATGGTCGATCGACCGCAAACGCGAAAGCGCGGAACGCTTATGTAGCGGCCAAATCACGCTCCGTGAAAAGACGCAGGCGGTGAGACCTTGGCAGGGAAAATGAGGGCTGCGCGGCGCGCGCTCTTATTTGTCCGACCAGACCGCGAGTTCGTAGCCGTCCAGATCGGCGAAGTGAAAACGGCGGCCGCCCGGGAACGCGTAGATGGGTTTCACGATCTTTGCGCCCGCGCTTTCCAGTCGCTGTTGGGTTGCGGCGAGATCATTGGCGTAAAGGATCACCAAAGGGCCGCCGGCTTTGTTCGCGCCGCCAGGATTGTGCTCGCTCTCGAGCGCAAAACCGCCGGTCAGACGGCCGTCGTTGAATTCGCAGTAGCTCGGGCCGTAATCCTTGAAGGACCAGCCGAACGCCTTGCCATAGAACTCGCGTGAGCGAGCGATGTCGGCAACAGAAAACTCGACGTAGTCGATGCGTTGGTCGTCCCCCGATTTGGCCATCTTTCTGCCTTCCGCGATTCATCTGTGCTGCAGCAACGCCTTCAGCGTATGGAGATCCCGCTCCACCGCGGCTGCGTCCGCTGCGAAAAGCTGCTCCGTCATCGAGGGCGCTCTCAAGACCGTAAACATGATCTCTGCGCCGGTGCCGTTTGCGACGACGCGCATGGCGTTGCGAGTCTCGGTGCCGTCCGCGGCAATGACGGTGTGATCGAGGACGCCGAATTCGTTCGGCGGAGAGAAACGGATGCGGATCGGCTGTCCGTCCGGATCTTCGGCGATCCATTCTGCGCCCGCCTTCTCGAACCGGCTGCCGAGGCCGGCCGCCCAGCGCGGGAAGTTCTCCGGAATCGACACGAAGTCATAGACTTCGCACCAGTCGCGGTCGATCGATACGGCAATCGTGCGGGCTGGATGGATTGTCATGGCAAGACCTAAACAGGTTGTATCGCTTTAGGGTTCCGCCCTGTGCTTACAATGTCGAGTTGCCTTGCGCGCCGCCACAGATTTGAAGGTTTCGAGTGCGCACGCGTTCAGCATCCGTCTTCCAGCCTGGGCTGGTTTCGTTTCTCTCCCAGCCGAAGCGCCCAGCTCCAACCTAACACCGCGTCGTCCATGAGCCGACGCGCGCCATCACCGCTCACGCGCCTTGTGGTCGCGGCCTCTGCTTTCGCAGCGACACCCTGAATGCCGATCGTCGACGTGCCTGCCACAAGCTGTCGCAGGGCAATCGCGCTCTATCACACAATCGAAACTGACCAGTCACACGGGCGTCACCTGCTCAAGTTAAGAGGTATGTACAACTCAGTTGTCGGGCAAAGAGAGGTTGGTCATGACAGTAACCGTTAATATCCTTGGTCCAGGATTCGTCGGCGAAGTCATGGGAGTTACTTCCAGATTACTTGACGATAGTGACATTCTTTCGTCGATACACGCAGCGTACCTTAGCCATAAAGTGATCGTCATTCGGGACTTCCCGATCGCTGCCGACCCGCTCGTCAGGATTTCGGAGCTTTTCGGTCCAGCGGATCCGCATCATGTTGCTGCCGTTCGCCACCCTGACCAGCCGAAGATCACAATTCTATCGAACCAGGACGAGCCCGGTCGAAAGCCCGAGATGAAGAAGTTCGGAGCCGGCTGGCACTCGGACTATTCGTATATGCGCCGGCCGTCGAACGCGACGCTGCTGCTCGGCGCCGAAGTCCCTGGCGAGGGCGGAGATACGTTGTTCGCGGACACTGCGCGGGCGTTCGACACGCTTTCCGATGAGATGAAGCGGAAGATCATCGGGCTGAAGGTACGCCACGAATATCGGTTCACCAAGGATCGCACGCATCCGGGCGCGCGCTGGAATTTCCTGAGCGAGGCGGAACAGGCGGCGACGCCGGAGGTCGTTCACCCGCTCGTCATCCGGCATCCGGAAACCGGCGCCCATTGCCTGTTCATCGCGCCGAGTTCCGTATCCGGCGTCAAGGGCATCGTCGGAATGGATGATGCGGAGAGCGATGCGTTGCTCGCCGGTTTGTTCGCGCACATGACATCGGAGCGTCTGGTCTATCGCCACAAGTGGCGCCCGGGCGACCTCGTGATTTGGGACAATCGCTCGACCATCCATTCCGCGACGACCGATCAACTGCCGTCTCACCAGGTCAGGCGAATGTATCGCATCACGACCAACGGCAGCGAACCGCTCGCGGCCTAGTGTCGTGGATCAGAAATTCGCACCATCGTTGCCGCGAGTCCATCGTGCGAATTGCTGATCCATAAACGACACTAGAATCATAAACTTTCTAGTGTCCTGATCGAATCCGAAGTTCGCTCTGAGCTCGCTGCAAAGTATGGCGAACTTCGGATTCGGGACACTAGATCCGGCCAGCCACCAATCGCTTCGTTTCCGCGTGCGGTGAAGCCGCGACGCGAAAGCCTCATCCCGCCTGCAAGCCAAGGAGCCGATGATGACCCGTCCGCTGTCCCAACTCTCGCGGAGAGACTTTATATCTGCGTCTGCTGCTGCAGCGGCCACAGCCGTCGTTGCACCGGCAACAGTAGCGAGGGCGGCGGAATTCGTCACCATCGGCAGTGGTCACTCCGGCGGCTCCTTCTATCCGGTCGGCGTGGCCGTCGCCAATGCCGTTGGCGCCGGCCTTCGTGATGTGCGCGTACAGGTGCAGCAGACCGGCGGGTCGCATGAGAACATCCAGCTTGTCACGCGCGGACGAGCAGAGCTCGGCCTTGCGCTCGCAGACACGTTGTCGATGGCCCATCGCGGTTCCGAGCCGAAGCGTTATCCCAAACCGCTTCCCGACCTGCGCGGCATCGCCGCGATCTTCCCGAGCTATGTCCATCTGCTGGTGCGGGCGGATTCGGGCATCAAGCGGATCGAGGATCTGCGCGGGCGCAACATCACGGTTGGCGCTCCGGGCGGTGGCAGTGAGACCAACGCGCGTGCAATCCTGGCGGCAGCGGGCATGTCGTTTGCTGATCTTGGCCGCGTTGAGTTTTTGTCCGGCGACGATACAGGCGACGCCATTCGCAACCGTCGCATCGATGGTTTCTTTCTCTCGACAGGACTTGGCGCGTCGGCCGTGCGAGAGTTGGAGACCAGCGTCGAGCTCGCTGCCGTGCCGATTCTGGCGTCCGTGGTCGCAGCGATCGGCGATGGCGCATATATCTCCAGTGAAATGCAGGCTGGAGCGTATCGTGTTCAGGGCCTGCCGGCGCCGAGCGTCGTCATCTGGACACATCTGTTCTGCGACGAGAAGCAGCCGAGCGAGAAGATTCAGAGCTATCTCGCGGCTGTCTTCGACAAGCTCGATGCCTTCCGGTCCACTCATGCCTCGTTGCGGGAGTTTTCCATCGAACGCGCCGTCATGGGCATGCCGATCCCGTTCCATGAAGGAGCAAAAGCGTTCTTCGCCTCGCGCGGCGTGAAGATCGGTTGAGCGATGGCTGCGACCGTGACGGGATGGACGGAACGCGGATGATGACGAGAGCTGTCGCAGCGCCCGTCGCCGATCGTCTCTCCGCGGCGGACGCGCTGGAGATGAAGCTCGAGGGCGCCGCCGACATCGGACTCGGCGTCACGCGATGGTCGATCATCGCGCTCGCCATGGCTTTCGCGGCCTTCCAGCTATGGACGGCATTGTTCAACTCGCTTGCTGCGATCACGCTGCGCAGCGTTCACGCATCCTTCCTCGTCCTGTTGTGCCTCTTGATCTTTTCCGCCGGTCAGCGCCCCCGGACAGGACAGGCGCCGTGGTATGACTGGCTGCTCGCCGGTCTCGCCACCTTGTGTGGCGTCTATTTCTACCTGGAGGCCGAGCAGTTCGGCTTTCGGGTCGGTTTCCCGACCTCGGTTGACCTCGTTGTCGGCTCGCTATTCGTCGTCCTTGTATTCGAAGCCACGCGGCGGGCAACGGGCTATGCCTTGCCCTTGCTCTGCGGCGCCGTTCTGCTGTGGGGTTTCTTCGGTCAATATCTGCCGGGCGCGCTCGCGCATCGCGGTTACGATTACGATCAGATTGTCGGCCAGCTGGTGATCGGCACCGAAGGTCTGTTCGGCACGGCCACGGCCGTTTCGGCGACCTACATCTTTCTCTTCGTCCTGTTCGCCGCCTTCCTGCAGCAGTCGGGCATCCTCACGCTCTTCAATGACATCGCGATCAGGCTGGTCGGCGGATGGCGATCGGGGCCGGCGCAGGCCTGCATCGTGTCTTCGGCCCTCATGGGCACGATCAGCGGCTCGGGCATCGCCAATGTCGTCACGTCAGGTCAGGTGACCATCCCCCTGATGCGACGCTATGGCTACCGATCGGAGTTCGCTGCCGGCGTGGAAGTGTCGTCCAGCATGGGCGGGCAGATCATGCCGCCGGTCATGGGCGCCGGGGCGTTCATCATGGCCGAGATGCTCGGAATTCCCTATGCGACGATCGCCATGGCTGCGGTCATCCCGGCGATTCTTTACTTCCTCGGCATCGCCTGGGTCTCGTACCTGGAAGCGCGGCGTCTCGACCTTTCGATTATGGGCGAGCGAAGCGACGCCGCGCTTCGAACAGCTATGGGGATGTCGCAGGCAACGCTGAGGGGCCGGCTGCACCTGCTGCTTCCCCTCGCCGTCATCATTGCGCTCCTGTTCGGAGGCTATACGCCAATCTATTCGGCGCTCGCCGCGCTCGGGTTCACCATCATCCTGATTTTGTCGACGTCGCTTGCGCCACTCGTCGTGCCGAAGCTTCGCTGGCTGATCTACGTGGTGACGCTGGGGGTCGCATCCGCCTTGCTTTATTGGTCGGACTCCCGTGCGCTGATCGTCTTGATCGCCGCACTCGGGCTTGCATGCGCGGTCTTTCCGTCCGGCCGCGCCACGCTCTTGCTCTGCTTCAGAAGCGCCTATCACGGTACGATCAATGCCGTTGCCGTCGGTATCACCTGTGTCATCGTCGGCGTCTTCGACGGAATATTCGGCCTCAGCGGCGTGATGCTCGAGGTCGCGTCGAGCATCGTTGCACTCGGGGCTGACCATCTCTGGCTCAGCCTCGTTCTGGCCATGGCGATCTGTCTCGTGCTGGGACTGGGGCTGCCGACGGTTCCAAGCTACGTCATCTGTGCTGTGGTCGTCACGCCTGCGCTCGCAAAGCTCGGCGTTGCGGCGCTCGTGTCGCACATGTTCGTATTCTATTTCTCGGTGCTCGCGCAGTTGACGCCGCCGGTCGCCTTGGCGGCGATTGCCGCGTTGCCTTTTGCCGGCCCCAATGCGTCGTCATTGCGCATCTCGGTCATCGGCACCATGCTTGCCTTGTCCGGCGTGCTCGTTCCGTTCGTGGCGGTCTACTCTCCGGAGTTGCTGCTGATCGAAGGTGCCTGGTCGGACACGATCCTCGCGACGCTCCGTGTGCTGCTGGCCGTTGGCTATTCCGGCGTTGCGATGATCGGGTATTTCCGTGTCGCGGTTGGCGCCGGCGGCCGTCTTGCGCTGGCGATCGGTGCGTTGCTTCTTGTTTCCACGGATTTCCTGTGGTTCAGCACCGGCGCCGTGCTTGGATTGTTCGTTCTCACGGCGAATGCCTGGGAGCGCCCCAGGCAACTGATCAGCTCGGGAGGCTAGCAGGATCAATGGTCAAAACGCCCGTCGCGCCGCAGACCGGAAATCGGTCGATCTGGTCTCATCTGAAGACTGAGCTGCGTGAAGAGATCGTCTCAGGCCGTTTCGCACAGCGCGAGCAATTGCCGAGCGAGAACGATCTTGCCGAGCTGTTTGGTGTCCACCGGCACACCGTCAGAAAGGTGATCCGGGCGCTCGAAAGCGAAGGTCTGCTGCGTGTCCAACATGGCAGCGGCACCTTCGTGAACAGGGAGTTTCTCGATTACCATATCGGCGTGCGGACCCGCTTCACGGAAAATGTCGAGCGTCAGGGCCTGACGACCGTCGGTCAGCTTCTGGCCAGCACCGAAGAGGCAGCCTCCGGCGAGGTTGCAAAGATCCTGGCGCTCAAAGCCGGCGAGCAGGTGGTGCGTCTCGACCTGCTGCGCCACGTCGAGGAGCAGCCGGTCTCGTTCGCGACGCACTTCCTGCCGGCAGCGCGATTTAAGGGCATAGCCGAGGCTTTTGTCCGTTTGAGATCCCTCACAAGCGCCCTCAAGCATTTCGGCATCGAGGACTATGTGCGCGTCGAAACGGTCGTCGTCGCGCGCTTGCCGACGGACGAAGAGGCAAGACACCTGAACCAAACGCACAACTCACCGATCTTTGAGCTTCAGGGTCATAATGCTGATGTCAGAGGCAAGGTCTTCCTGTATTCGGTAACCCGGATGTCGTCGCTGCGCGTCCAGCTCCGCTTCGGCAGCCGCGCCGGCGAAGCCGACTAATTCATTTGAGTGTAACCCTCGTTCCTATAAAAGACCGATTTCCGGTGCGAGTATGCGTCCGGCTACCACGGGACTATGGGTTCATGAACTGCACCGGAAGATTTGCTCTGCCGCTCGTCTGCCTATCGCTATTCTCGCTACCGGCTTTTGCTCAATCGCCGCGACAGGAGCAGCAGGGTCTGTCGGGGCCTGCGTCAAGCGAATGGCTGGTGACGGTGGGTGCGTGGACATATGCGCAACCAGAATTCGAGGGCTCGAACGACCTGACCTTCGGGGCGAGCCCCATCATCAATATCCGTCGCCGCGGTGAGCGCGAGTGGCTGTCGCTTCCCAACGATCATGGTGGTCCGACGCTTTTCTCGACCGCCAACTTTCGCTTCGGGCCGTCGTTCAACTTCGTCCGGGAGCGCGATGACGACGACGCGTTGCGTGGACTCGGCAGCGTCGACTGGGCTTTGGAGGTGGGCGCCTTCGCCGAGTTCTGGCCGGCCGACTTCTTTCGGACGCGCGTCGAGGTCAGGCGCGGTTTCAACGGTCACGAGGGATTTGTAGCCGATTTGTCGGCCGATGCCGTCTGGCGCCTGGCGCCGGCCTGGACCCTGACCGCCGGTCCGCGCCTGTCAGTCGCCGATGGCGAATATATGAGCACCTACTTTTCGGTCTCGCCTTTCCAATCCATCACGTCGGGTCTCGCACGGTATGATGCCAAGGGCGGCTTTAAGTCCGCGGGAGTGGGATCAAGCCTGACCTACCAATGGACGCCCGCGGTCGCCACGACCGCGTTCGTCGAATATGAGCGGCTGCTCGGCGATGCGGCGAAGAGCCCGATCGTCGAAGATCGCGGCTCGCCGGATCAGCTCACTGTCGGCATGGGCGTCAAATACACGTTCAGTGTCGTTACGGCGAACTGGCCGCTCTTTTCCGGTCGCTGAACGCGGTTTCGGAGCAGGCCGGATCATGATGCGTCGACGGTTCATCGCGGCGTCCACCATCTGTCTTGCGTTTCCCTGCTATTCAAACGCGTTGTCGGCAGCCGACACCGAACATCGTTATTCGATCAGGCTCGCTGGACTGCCGATCGGCAGTGCGACCCTTGAACCATCGCTGATGCCGGAGCGATATGCCGCGAAGGTGCGCGCCGAGGCCGGATGGTTGGGCGTCGGATACCGCATTGAAGGGGAAGCC
Organism: Bradyrhizobium sp. LHD-71; assembly: GCF_031157255.1. GTDB lineage: Bacteria > Pseudomonadota > Alphaproteobacteria > Rhizobiales > Xanthobacteraceae > P52-10. The sequence goes on from NZ_JAVIFX010000019.1 coordinate 107,295, forward strand.
GGTGGACTGCGGTCCGGCCCGGCGCTCACACCGGAAACCTTCCGAATGGTGATCTCGGGGCGCACGTCCACCCCCACCACCATCTCCATGCGGTTTGCCGGGCAGACCGTTGTGGACTACGCGATGACACCACCCGCCGCCGCTAACGATCTGCAGAACCGGGTGCCGATTACCGCGGATCAACTGAAGCGCGTAATGGATCCGCTTTCGGCGCTGATCTCGGCGTCGCTGGTGCTGGACGGCGATTCCGGCCAGCTTTGTCGGAAATCGACGAACGTGTTTGTCGGGTTTGCACGATTCGATCTCCAGCTCGAACCGAAGGCGCAACCCGCAACGAAAGGCGATGCGCCGCAGTCGGTGATTTGCCGGGCCAGATACAAGCCGGTCGCCGGACACAGGCCGGATGCGCCTGCCCTGGTGCGGCTCGCCGCGAGCCAGGACATCGAGGTCACGTTCCAGCGGAACAGGCAGGACGGCCTCTGGGTCATGTTGCGCATTGCTCTTCCGACTTCGGTGGGACAGCTCGTCGTGCAGCGTCGCGGCCCGTAATTGGCCGAACGGCGTAGCCGCTGAGGGTTGAATTATCCGTCGAAACATACCATACGGATGGTTTGTTAGGCGGGCAGAAAGGTATTATCCATGGCGCCCTCGATCCGGGCCGGTCTGGGCATGGTTCGCGTTGCCATCATCGTTGGCGGAGTCCCGTCGTGAATGAGTCCAGTGTCAGGGCGCATCGAACGATGGAAAACCTTCACAGGCGCAAGAAGCAGCCGGACGTCGTGCGTCGCAATCTCCTGGATTGCGCGGCGCGACTTGCCGCGGAACACGGTCTTGCCAGCCTGACGATCCAGGCGGTCTCCGACGCGGCGGGAGTCACGAAGGGGGGCCTGCTGCACCATTTTCCCAACAAGCAGGCGCTCGTCGAGGCCGTGTTCTTCGATCTCCTGGAGCAGCTCGACCACGACATCGATACGCGAATGGCGGCCGACCCCGAGTCGCGTGGCCGTTTCACCAGAGCCTATCTGGGTGCTTGCTTCTTCGATCGCCCCGATGCGGACGAGCGGAGAATCTGGTCAGCCCTGTCGGTCACCTCGATCACCGATCCAATGATGCGGCGGCTTTGGTCGCAATGGCTGGAAGCCAGGCTTGAGCGGCATCGTGAAACTGACACCGGACTCGTGTTCGATATGGTGAGACTCGCCGCCGACGGCATCTGGCTCGCCTACGTCGTCGAGGCAGAGCACAAGGTCTCGACGGATCTGCCGAGTTTGCGCGCGCGGCTCATCGCCATGACGCGAGACGGATGAGGCGCCACACAAGTCCTCCACGGAACACGCCAGGACTACGCCCTCGCACCGCAATCCCGACGATCCCTCGCGAATGCGCGCGATCTCAGCCTCCGCGTGGCGATAGACGGATCAATCGTTTGAGACGAGACAACTGCGCCACGACGCACAACGGAACTAGAGTATGACTAACGTCGCAACGCCGTCTTTGACATTGACCGCGCTTGTCCTTGTCGCCGCACTTTCGTCCTTGCAGCGAAGCGCCGTCGCGCAGGGTGGAGGAGGAGATGCGCCGCCTCCGACTGTAAGCGTCCTGACTCTGCAGAAGAGTGCGGTGCCGGTTATGAGCGAATTGCCAGGGCGCGTTGCTGCGACCCGCGCATCGGAAGTTCGCGCGCGCGTCTCTGGAATTCTGCAGCAACGCATCTTCGCGCAGGGCAGCCTTGTGAAGGAGGGGGACGTTCTCTACCGCATCGACCCCATGCTCTTCCGTGTGCGCGTTGCGAGCGCCGAGGCAACGTTGCAGAAGGCGCGGGCCACACAGGCCTTTGCCCGCCAGCAATATGAGCGCCAGAAGACGTTGCGCGAGCGCGACTATGCCAGCGCCGCCGCCTATGACTCTGCGGCCGCCACGCTTGCGCAGGCCGAGGCCGATGTTGCGCTCGCTCAAGCCGCACTCGATGAAGCCCGGATCAATCTCGGCTACACCGACGTGCGTGCACCGATCACCGGTATCATCGGCGGCGCACTCGTCACGGAAGGTACGCTGGTGACGGCGGAGGGCGCCCAGAACCTCGCGCTCATCGAGCAGATCGATCCGGTCTATGTCGATTTCACGCAATCGTCATCCGAACTGCTGGCGCTCCGCCGTGCGGTCGACGAGGGCAAGCTTGCAAGCCCGGCTCCCGGTGAAGCTCGCGTCGAACTCGTCTTTGACGATGGCTCCCTCTACCGCCTGCCTGGCAAGCTTCTGTTTGCAAGCGCAAGAGTCGATGCGGCCACAGGTCAGGTCACGTTGCGGGCGGAATTCCCGAACCCGCGTGGCGAACTCCTTCCCGGTCTCTATGTGCGCGTACGCATCGAGCAGGCGGTTCGTCAGGGAGCGATCTCGATCCCACAACGCTCGGTCAGTCGAACCGCGGACGGACACGCACAGGTCTATGTGGTTTCGAAGGACGGGATTGCGCAGCCGCGTGATGTTCGGCTTGGGCAGGCGCTGGATGCAAATTGGACGGTCGAATCGGGCTTGCAGGCCGGTGAACAGATCGTCGTCGACGGTGTCCAAAAGGTGCAGCCGGGGAGCAAGGTCGTCTCCGAACCCTGGCAGCCCGCCACGACCCATCGCACCTCAACCTCCACCCAGGCGACGGAATAGGCGCTCCGATGGCTCAGTTCTTCATCGACCGGCCCGTTCTGGCCTGGGTCTTCGCGCTGTTCATTTCGATCGGGGGCATGATCGCGTTGCCGTTCCTGCCGATCGCGCAATATCCGAAAGTCGCTCCGCCGCAACTGACCGTTTCGACCGTCTATCCTGGTGCCTCGCCGCAGGACATTTATCAGGGTGTGACGCGACAGATCGAGGAAGAGCTCAACGGCGTCGACAATCTCCTCTATTTCGAATCGACGTCCGATACCTCGGGCTCCATGAGCATCACGGTGACGTTCAAGCCGGGAACGGATATCGAGCAGGCCTCCGTCGACGTGCAGAATCGGATTCGGCGTGTCGAACCGCGACTGCCGCAGACGGTCAGATCGCAGGGCATCACGGTGGAGGAAGCTGGTGTCGGCTTTCTCCTCTTCGTCATGCTGACGTCGACTGACGGAAAGCTGGATGAAGTTGCGCTCGGCGATTACGTCAGTCGCAACATCATCGGTGAACTGCGCCGGCTCGAGGGGGTTGGGCGCGCGCAGCTCTTCTCCGCACAGCGTGCCATGCGCGTCTGGATCGATCCGGCCAAGATGGTCGGATACAATCTCACCGCATCGGATATCGGCGCGGCGATCACCGCGCAGAACGCTCAGGTTGCGGCAGGTCAGATCGGTGCTGCGCCCAATCCGGTCGGTCAGGACCTCACCGCCACCGTGCTCGTCAAAGGCCAGTTGAGCGACCCGAAAGAGTTCGGCGAAATCATCCTGCGCGCCAATCCGGACGGATCGACAGTTCGCCTTCACGACGTCGCCCGGCTCGAGCTCGGTGCCGAGAACTACAATTTCTCAAGCCGACTCGACGGCAAGCCCAGCGCAGCTCTCGCAATCCAGCTGTCGTCGACCGGCAACGCGGTGGCGACGTCGCAAGCCGTTAACGCGAAGATGAAGGAGCTGTCGCGCTATTTCCCGCGTGGGGTCGAATATTCGGTTCCTTACGACACCAGTCCATTCGTATCGGCCTCGATCAGCAAAGTGGTCCGTACGCTTGTCGAGGCGATGATCCTGGTGTTCGTCGTGATGTTCGTGTTTCTGCAGAACTTCCGCTACACCATCATTCCGACCCTGGTCGTTCCCGTCGCGCTGCTCGGTACGCTCGCGGTGATGTTCGCAACGGGCTTCTCGATCAACGTGCTGACCATGTTTGCCATGGTGCTTGCCATCGGCATTCTCGTCGATGATGCCATCGTTGTCGTAGAGAATGTCGAGCGTCTCATGGCTGAGGAGGGTCTCTCTCCGAAGGCCGCCACCAGGAAGGCGATGAAGCAGATCACAGGCGCTATTCTCGGCATTACGCTGGTGCTCGCTTCGGTCTTCATTCCGATGGCCTTCTTCCCGGGGTCGACGGGCATCATCTACCGCCAGTTCAGCCTGACCATGGTTGTATCGATCCTGTTCTCGGCGTTCCTGGCTTTGTCACTGACGCCGGCGCTCTGCGCCTCCTTTTTGAGGCCGGTAGCCAAAGGTCATCAGCAAAAGAAAGGGCTCGGCGGTTGGTTCAACCGCGGTTTCGAGCGCCTCACTGCCGGCTACGCGGGTGCGGTGACCGCCATGCTGCGACGGACCGGCAGGATGATGATCGTCTACCTCGCTCTTTTCGCGGGTCTCGGTTATCTGTTTCTCAACCTGCCGGGCGCTTTCGTGCCCGACGAGGATCAGGGCTTCATCATCGTCGATGTCCAGGGCCCGCCGGAAGCGAGCCACAACCGAACGGTGGCCTCGCTCGAACGGATCGAGGCCATATTCAAGGCGGAGCCCGCGGTCGCCAATGTCGTTGCGGTGCAGGGTTTCAGCTTCTCCGGCAATGGACCGAATGCGGCGATTGCATTCGTCACGCTGAAGGATTGGGCCGAACGCGGGCCCGGAAGCTCGGCCAAGGAGATTGCCGACCGCGCGAACATGCAGCTCTTCGCTCTCAAGGATGCGACGACATTTGCTCTCTCGCCTCCGCCGATCGAAGGCTTTGGCACGACGAACGGCTTCAGCTTCCGTCTGCAGGATCGCGGCGGCAAGGGACAGGCGGCGCTCAACGCCGCAGCCGGCGAGCTGATGGCGAAGGCTGCCCAAAGCGGTGTCATTGTCGGGATCAGGCCAGAGAGCATGCCGGAATCGGCGCAAGTCGTGCTGACGATTGATCGCGAGAAGGCCAATGCCTTCGGCGTGACCTTCGCCGACATCAATAACACCATAACCGCCAATCTCGGCTCGACCTACATCAACGATTATCCGAACACCGGACGCATGCAGCGCGTTGTCGTACAGGCGCAGGATCGCAGCCGCCTCCAGGCGGAGGACCTGCTGAAGTTGAACGTGCGCAATGCGAATGGCGGCATGGTGCCGCTTTCCTCCTTCGCCCTGATCACGTGGCGTAAGGGGCCGTCGCAAATCGTCGGATACAACGGCTATCCCTCTGTCCGTATTGCCGGCGCACCGGCTCCCGGCTTTTCATCGGGTACTGCGATCGCCGAAATGGAACGGCTGGCTTCGCAGCTTCCGGAAGGCTTCGGCTTCGAATGGACAGGACAATCGCTGGAGGAGATCAAGTCAGGCGCACAGGCTCCCTTCCTGTTGGCGCTCAGTATCCTTTTCGTGTTTCTGCTGCTCGCGGGACTCTATGAGAGCTGGTCAATCCCGCTCTCAGTGATTCTGGTCGTGCCGCTCGGTGTGATCGGCTCGGTTCTGGCGGTCATGCTTCGGGACATGTCAAATGATCTCTACTTCAAGGTTGGCTTGATCGCGATCATCGGTCTTTCGGCCAAGAACGCGATCCTGATCGTTGAGTTTGCCAAGGACTACTATGCGCAGGGCAAGTCGTTGCGCGAGTCTGCCATTGCCGCCGCGCGCCTCCGATTCCGTCCGATCGTCATGACGTCGTTGGCTTTTGCGCTCGGCGTCGTGCCGCTCGCCATCGCGGCCGGTCCCAGCGCCGCCAGCCAGAATGCCATCGGCACCGGCGTCCTCGGCGGCATGATCTCGGCAACGGTTCTCGCGGTCTTCTTCGTTCCCGCTTTCTTCGTTTTCATCCTGAATGCCCTCTCGACGAGGCGACCGAAATCCGATGTTGAGACGGTGGAGGCGCCTGAACGTCCCTTCGTCTCTCAGGTGCAATCACGTTGACGAACTCACGATCCGATCATCAGTCGCAACGCGCCGCACATTGAGGTCCATGACGTAGCCGAACGGCCATGAGCGATCGCATTCGCAAGCCATCCATCGGACGTACCTCCGGTGAAATTTTTGAGCCGGGCCCTCATTGGCGGCCTCGATACTGGTCGATCTTTGTCGGCCAGGCGTTCTCACTCATCGGCTCGGCTCTCACGCAATTCGTACTGCTGTGGTGGATCACCGACACCACTGGCAGCGTCTCTGCGCTTGCAACCGCCGGCCTTGTGGCGCTGCTGCCTCAGGCGCTGCTCGCCCCCTTTGGTGGAACGCTGGCCGATCGATTGAGTCGCCGTTTGCTGATGATTGCGGCCGATGTCGTCAGTGCGCTCTGCATGGTCGTGCTCATTGCTTTGTTCCTGACGCAGCAGGTCGAGCTTTGGCATGTCTATACGATGATGTTTATCCGCAGCGCGATGCAGGCATTTCAAGCGCCAGCTGCAGCAGCGAGTACGGCCATGCTCGTTCCGCAGAGTTTTATACCTCGGGCGGCCGGACTCAATCAGACGGTGCAGGGATTGATGTCGGTTGCGGCTGCGCCTTTAGGTGCGCTTGCGATAAGCGTAATGCCCATCGGCCTGGCCCTCGGCATCGATGTTCTGACCGCTGTGCTGGGTATCGTGCCGCTTCTCATCTATCGCATCCCCCAGCCGCAGGATCCTGCAGACCGACGGACGAGCCTCTGGGGAGAATTCCGCGCAGGTGTGCAACTGGTGTGGCACGATGCCGGCCTGCTTCACCTCTTTGGCCTGCTGGGCGCAGTCGTCCTCGTCGTCATGCCGACGGCAATGCTCGTACCTTTGCTGGTCAAAGAACATTTCGGAGGCGGAGCGCCGCAGGTGGCCGTCATGGAGGCGCTCTGGGGCCTCGGGATGTTGGCGGGGGGAACGGTGGTCGCCGTGCTCGCGCCACGCCGTTTCGTGCGCTGGACCATCTGGGGCTTTGCCGTTTCGTGTTTCACTTTCGCGATCGCCGCCGTCATGCCGCCGGCTCTCTTCTGGATCGCCCTGATGTGGTGGACGCTGAGTGGCGTAACCTTTGTCATGGGCAATGCCCCGCTCACCGCGCTGCTGCAAACCGCCGTCCCCAATCATCTGCAGGGTCGCGTGCTGTCGCTGTTGAGTACCGTCATGGGATTGGCAGGTCCCGTCGGACTCGCACTCGCAACGCCGCTTGGGGAACTGATCGGCATTCGCTGGTTGTTCGTCGCGACGGGCGTCGCTGGCGGAATCGTCAGCCTTCTGGGTTTCTTTTCAGGGCCCTTACGACATATGGATCGTCAAGACCGCTCCGCCTGAGGCCTGCGCGCGGCGCCGCAGGGCCGTGCGGAGTCCCGGAGCTTGTCCGCCCTTTTATCGCCGCCATCATGATCCAGGGATCATCAACGGGGGCGGGTCGTTTTTCTTTGAAGGTCCCGCGTGGTCATTCGACGCTTGCTGCAACACGAGGCGACTGTGTCGCGCCGCACGCTCCTGCGCGGGCTTGCATCTACGGCTGGTGCGCTCGCGCTCGGCGGATGCGCCGGCCTGGGCGCGACAGGCGCGCGCTTCGACGCGTCCTCGCTTTCGGCAGATCCGACGCTGCTCGTCGCAACCACCCGCAAGCGGGTGAACGGCGGCCGTTCGAAACCATGGTTCGGGCCGGAGCGGGCTCCTGCGATGAGCGTGGGGCGCGCGAAGCTCGTGCCGCCCGATGACAGTCGCTTCTCGCTCGCGGCGGCCGGTCTCGCCAGCTGGCGGCTTGACCGGGTCGAGCCTGTCGCAGGAGAGATCGGCGATCTTCTCACGCACCCCGGCGGCGCGTCGGACGTCCTGATCTACGTGCACGGCTTCAAACAAAACTTCGAAACAGCCGCGCTCGACGCCGCGCAGCTGTCCGACGGCATCAGGTTCCGTGGCCAGACAATGGTCTTCTCCTGGCCGTCGAAGGATGGCTTGTTCGACTACGCCTACGATCGCGACAGCGCGATGTGGTCCCGCGATGGCTTCGAAAGCGTGCTTCAGTCGATCGTGGCGACCCCTGGCTCCGGCCGTGTCCATATTGTCGCGCACAGCATGGGAACCATGCTGACACTGGAAAGCCTGCGCCAGCTCCACGCACGCTATGGCGACGCCGTCGTGGACAGGATTGGCGCCGTGGTGTTTGCCGCGCCGGACATCGACATGGACGTCTTCTCGTCTGCGATCAACCGCATCGGTCCGCTCGCGCGCAAGATCACCGTCATCGCGGCAACGAACGATCGCGCGCTGGCGCTGTCGGGGCGACTGGCCGGAGGAATGACGCGGGTCGGCGCCGCCGAGAAGGCCGCCATCGAGCGACTCGGGGTGCGGGTGATCGATGCGTCCCACGAAGGCTGGGGCGTCATCAACCACGACCTGTTCCTGACGAACGCCGAAGTTCGACAGGTGATACGTCGCTCGATCGATGCCACGACCGCATGAAGCGCGTTTGCGCTTAGCGAGAAGCGCCGGTCAGTTCCGCCCGACCTGGTCGAGCTTCGTACCTCTGGTTTCGATCCGCCAGAACCACGTGACAATCGCGCCGAGAAGAGAAGCGCCCATCAGGATGTGAAGCAAGGTCTGCGTGCCAATGTCGACGAGCAGGATCGGAAACAGGAACGCGGTGATGACGGCTCCGATCTTGGCAAACGATGCAGCAAAGCCCGCACCCTTGCCGCGAATCGAGGTCGGAAAGACTTCGCCCGCGATGAGGTAGGTTTGTGCGTTGGGACCGATGTTGTTCATGAAATTGAACAGCATGAAGCCCGCAAAGATCAGCACGGTGTTTTCGGTGCCGGTGAAATGGGTCGACATGGTCGCGATCAGCAGGCCGACGGCGCAACCGACGAAGCCGAAGATCTGCAGCCTGATCCGGCCGAGCTTGTCCGTCAGAGCCACGGCGAAAGCAATGCCGACGATGAGCAGGAGGTCGATCAGGGCCGCGCCTTTGGCCGCAAGGAGATCGTTCTGAACGATATCGGCGATGGCAGTGGCATGCGCCTTCTCGTGACCGATCGAAGCGGCCAGGATGGTCGGGGTGAAAATGCCGATGCCATAGGTGCTGAGATCCTGAAGAAACCACGGCACTGCGGCGAGGGTGGTGGAGCCGCGATTTCTGTCATCAAAAAGGGTGCGCCAGCCGGGCGTTGCGCTCTCCTGCCCGATACGATCGCCATCGGCGACTGCTCCGCCTGACAACCTGATCTGTTTCGGATACGGCGGTTCACGCGTGAGAAGCTTGACGGTCTCGTGCTCGGCCTCCTGGGTGCGGCCGCGCGACATCAGCCATTGCGGGCTTTCGGTGATGTAGAAACGGCCGATGATGACGAGGAGAGCGGGAATGATTGCGGTTGCGTACATCCAGCGCCAGGCTTCCGGGTTCGGCGCATTGGCAAGGATCAGATAGCCGATCACCGTCCCCGTCAGGGCGCCGACAGCCTGAAAAGCGAACGCCGACAGCACCAGTCTCCCACGCATCTGCGATGGAATTGCCTCCGACACGACCATATGCGCGGTCGGATAGTCGCAGCCGAGTGCAAGACCAAGGCCGAAGAGACAGACGGCGAGCCAAGTGAAATTCGGACTGAAGCAGATCAGAACCAGGAAGACGGTAAATATCATCATCTCGGTGATGAACATGCGCTTGCGTCCGAACCGGTCGGCGAGGCTGCCGAGCATGGTCGCGCCGACCAAAATCCCGAGCAGCGAAGCTGCAGCGACGACCCCATGTCCCCATGCGCCCAGGCTGAACTCTTTCGATACGAGCGGCAGCGCTACGCCCGTCATGAAGACGACCATGCCCTCGAAGAACTTGCCGGCGGCCGCCTGGCTCCAGATGCGCCATTGCATCCTGGTCAGTGGTATCGTCGGCGTCGCAGTGCCATCAGCCCAGATGGGATGTTCGTCGATGTATTGCTGGACGGACTTGCCCTTGACCGCGGAATTCAGATCGCCTGGTGTCTGATCCATTTCGCTCTCGGTTGAATGCGCCGTCAGAGCCGCTGCCGAGTTCAAGGTCGATCAGCGCATTGACGATGCGTAACCCTCGCGCCGTTGATGTTGCGTTGAAGTGAAAGCGATCATTGTCTTCATCGATGGACACACGCCATCGCTTCAAATGAAAAACGTTTGACATCGAACTGTCACAGGGCCTGGCGATGCCGCTGCGAGCTCAACAGCCGGTCCGCGGCCCGGCCCAGACATCACCGCTGATAACCGTCTGGATGCGTGCGATAAGCGCAATACGATTTGCGATCTCTCCGCGTTCCGTTAGTCTGGCCGTCCCATGTTGACCATCCCTGACTATCGCCTCCGCCTTCCCGGTCCGACTGCTGTCCCCGAACGCGTCCGCCAGGCCACCGCGCTGCCGGTCCTCAACCACCGCGGCGCCGAATTCAAAGCCATGCTGGCGGAATGCCAGCAGCGGTTGAAACCGATCTTCGGCACGAGACATGACGTTCTGCTTTTCGCAGGCTCGGGAACGGCGATGATGGAAGCAGCCGTCGCCAACGTTGTCAGCCCCGGCGATGCGGTCCTCATCGTCGTTGCCGGCCAGTTCGGCGATCGTTTCGTGTCGATCGCCAAAGCCCTTGGCGCAACTGTCGACACGATCGATGTCGAATGGGGTGGCGCGCTCGATGCGCAACGTGTGGCTGAGCGGCTCAAAAGCCGCTCGTACCGCGCGGTCGTGATGGTTCATAACGAGAGCTCTACCGGCGTCGCCTACGACATCGCCGCCGTCGGAGCGGTCGTGCGGGATACGCCGGCGCTGCTCATCGTCGATTCGGTCAGCGGCCTTGCCGGCATCGAGATGAAGATGGATGCCTGGGGTGCGGACATCGTAGTGTCGGCCTCGCAGAAATCGCTGATGTGCGCGCCGGGCCTCGGCTTCGCCGCGGTCAGTGCCAAGGCATGGAAGGTGATCGACCGTGACGGGCGCGTGCCCAGCTTTTTCGCCGATTTCCGCCGTGCCAAGGCCTCGCTCGAGAAAGACGGCACACCGTTCACGCCACCGGTGACGCTGGTCTATGGCCTGCTCGAGGCGTTGCACATGATCGACGAGGAGGGGCTGGCAAACGTCCTCAGGCGCCACAGCAGGCTTGCCGCCGCCTTGCGCGCCGGCGTCCAGGCGCTTGGCGTCGAGCTCTACAACCAGCCGGATATTTCGTCTTCGACGGTCGTTGCCATGAAAGTCCCCCGAGGACTCGAAGGCGGCGCCATCGTCCAGCGCCTGCGCGAGCGCTATCGTACGGTCATCGCCGGCGCGCGGCACCCCAGCCAGACCGGCAAGGTCTTCCGCATCGGAACGATGGGTGCGGTCAGCGAGACGGACATCATCACTGACCTTCGCCATCTCGAAGCTACCTTGAAGGATCTCGGCAAACCCGCTCCGACCCAGCATGCCGGAGTGCGCGCAGCGCTCGACGCCCTTGCCGCCAGCGCTTAAGCTCTTCCCCAAAGCGACCGAGGCGAGGGGATGGAGTGCGATCATGAAGCGTTTGGTCACGAATATCGCGGCGGCTGCAGTGGCGGTCACTCTGGGTTGGACAGGCAGTGCCGAGGCGCAGCAGCGCATCGTCATCTATTCGTCGAATGACGCGACGCTGAACAAGCTCGTCGCCACCGAGTTCACCAAGGCGACTGGCATTGCCGCCGACGTCATCTCGGCCGGCTCGGGCGTCGTGATCAAGCGTGTCGAAACGGAGAAGGACCGGCCGCAGGGCGATATCGTCTGGGGCATCAGCCGGGCGTTGCTGCAGACCAATGCGCAGTATTTCGACTCCTACGCCTCGCAGCACAAGGATGCGATTCCAGCTGAGTACCGCGATCCGCAGGATCGTTGGATCGGCACCAATCTGCACCTGCTCGTGGTGCTGCAGAACACCAAGTCGGTGCCGGTGGAGCAGGGGCCCCGGAGCTGGGAGGACCTGACCGACAAGAAGTGGAAGGGCAACGTCGCCTTCACCGATCCGGCCAACTCCGGTTCAGCCTATTCCAACATTACCTTTCTGGTCGACACCTGGGGCGGTGGCAGTGCCGGCTGGGACAAGGTCTCCAAGCTCATCGGCAATGCCAAGATGCTCAACCGCTCGTCGCTGGTCTTCCAGGGTGTCGGCAACGGTGAATACGGCTTGGGCATCTCGCTTGAATACGCGGGCTACCTGTGGGCCAACAACGGCGCGCCGGTGCAGGTGGTCTATCCGTCCGACGGCACCATCGCTCAGATGGAAGGCGTCGCCATCATCAAGAACGGTCCGAACACCTCGGGCGCCCGTCAATTCGTCGACTACGTCAACCGCAAGGATGTTCGCGAGATGATCCTCAAGGAGACGTTCCGTCGGCCGGCACGCCAGGATCTCGATCTGCCCAACCTGCCGGGAAAGATGCCCAAGCTGTCCGACATCAAGCTCTTGAAGTACGACGAGGAAGCTTGGACCCAGAAGCGCTCCGAAACGATGGATCGCATCAAGGACGTGATTCAGGCCACTCGCTGACGCGCGTCGACCTCGTCGTCCAGGACGGCTGCGCCGAACCGGCGCGGTCTTCCGGGATGAGGAGCTTATTGTTTCCGGGGGGCAGTTTTTGACAGCAATTTCGATTGACCACGTGTCGCGATCGTTCGGGACGGTGCGCGCCGTCGACGACGTGTCGCTCGAAATCCAGGACGGCGAGTTCTTCACGCTGCTTGGACCTTCGGGTTGCGGCAAGACCACGCTGCTGCGCACGATCGCCGGCTTCGCCGACCTCAGTGCCGGCCAGATCCGTTTTGGCCAAAAACGCATCGACACGTTGCCGCCGCATCGTCGCAACACCGGCATGGTGTTCCAGAACTATGCGATCTTCCCCAACCTCACCGTCGGAGGGAATGTGGCCTACGGCCTCAAGGCACGCAGTGTGCCCGAGGTGCAGATCAAGGAGCGCGTGGCTCGCGTTCTCAGGCTCGTGCATCTCGACACGTATGGCGATCGCTGGCCGCACCAGCTCTCGGGCGGCCAGCTTCAGCGCGTCGCCATTGCCAGATGCCTGGTGATCGAGCCCGAGGTGCTGCTGCTCGACGAGCCGCTCTCCAACCTCGACGCCAAGCTGCGCGTAGAAATGCGTGCCGAGATCCGCGAGCTCCAGCAGCAACTGAAGATCACGGCCATTTACGTCACGCACGATCAGGAAGAGGCGCTGGCGATGTCCGACCGCATCGCCGTGATGCGCGCGGGCAAGCTCGAGCAGGTGGCGAGGCCGCAGGATATCTATCGCGCGCCGGCGACGCCGTTCGTTGCCGAGTTCATGGGAACCACCAACCTGCTCCGCGGCACGGTCGCCGGCCGCGCCGGCGAGGCGTTGCGCATCCGCGTCGGCCAGCAGGAGTTCTGCGCCGCCGGCAAGGCAGGCGAGGGTGAAAGCGTCAGTTTCTCCCTCAGGCCCGAGACCATCCGCCTCCTCGGTCCGGGCGAAACGCCGCCGACAGGCTGGGGGGCGTTCGAAGCAAGGCTCGGCTCGGTCGAATTTCTGGGCGCGATCACCCGCATCGAGCTCCAGATCGGCAATGACACCATGCTGCGCGTTGCCAGCCTCGACGTGCTGCCTGATGAACTGAAGGCGCGCGGCCGTATCGCCGCCGCATATGATCCGCGGCGCATCACGGTGTTTCGCGGATGATCGCCATCTCTCGCCGCGACACGTTCCCGCTGGCCATCGCGATCCTGGCCTTCGCCTTTCTCGGACTGTTTTTGCTTTACCCGCTGCTCAATGTCTTCGGCGCGAGCTTCCTCGACCGCACAGGCACGCACTTTACGCTCGCGAACTATGCCCGCATGCTGTCGAGCAGCTTCTACCTTGGCAGCCTGTCCAACAGCCTGATCCTGGGCGCGCTGTCGACACTGCTGACGATCGTGCTGGGGGTGCCGTTGGCCTTCTGCCTTGCTCGGCTGCCGATCCCGGGCAAATCGCTGCTGCTCGCACTGGCGTCGTTGCCGCTGGTGCTTCCCTCCTTCGTTGCGGCCTATGCGCTTGTGCTGCTGCTCGGCCGCGCCGGCGTCATCACGCGTTTCCTGCGCGATAGCGGCATCCCCTTCACCTCGATCTACGGCATGACGGGGATGACCATCGTTTTCACGATGACGCTTTTCCCCTTCGTTGTCTTTCCCGCGCTGGCGGCGTTCAAAGCGATCGACGTTTCGGTCGAGGAGGCGGGGCAGAATCTCGGCTCATCGCGCTGGCGCACCTTCTGGACGGTCACTCTGCCGGTTGTCATGCCCGCAGTGCTTGCCGGCGGATTGCTGGTCTTCATCGACGTGATCGAGAGCTTCGGTGTGCCCTTCGTGCTGGCCGAGGACAAGCCGATCCTGGCGGTCGAGGCCTATAAGCTGTTCGTCGGCGAGACCGGCGGCAATCCCGCCTCGGCAGGCGTGCTCGGCGTGCTGTTGATCGTCTGCACCGCCATCGCGCTCCTTATCCAGCGTTACTATCTCGGCCGCCGGCGCTTTTCGACTGCGGCCCGCCGCGCACCGCCTGAGCTGGTGGTGAAACCCTGGCTGCGCCGACTGGCCTCCGTCTATTCCTGGGGCGTGGTGTTGATCGCGCTCGTGCCGTTCTTTGCCATCATCGTGATCTCCTTCATGGAGTTCCGCGGCCCGGTGATGCATCCGAACCTCAGCCTCGACAACTTCCGCGACCTGCTCAATCAGTCCTGGCGGCCGCTCATCAACACGCTCACTTTGTCCACCGCCGCTGCGATCATGGCTGCCGCGATCGGCGTCCCTATCGGCTTCGCCATCACCCGCTTTCGCTCCAGGATCTCGGACCTGCTCGACGTCATTGCCATGACGCCTTTTGCCGTGGCGGGAACGGTGCTGGCCATCGGCCTGATCATTTCGTTCAACAGTGGCTGGCTGGTGCTGACCGGCGGCTGGTTGATCCTCGTCATCGCCTGGGTGGTGCGGAAGATCCCGTTCAACGTGCGCGCCTCGGCGGCCATCCTCCATCAGATCGATCCGAGCCTCGAGGAGGCGTCGATCAATCTTGGTGTCTCGCCGCTGATGACTTTCGCACGACTGACCGTGCCGCTGATGATGGGCGGCATCATCGGCGGCATGGTGCTGACCTGGGTGACCGTTGCTTCCGAGCTCAGCTCCACCGTCGTCCTCTATAGCGGGCCGTGGGCCACGATGACCGTCGTCATGTTCCAGGCGCTCGAGAGCACGGGTGCGGGCGTTGCCTCGGCCGCGGCGACCGTGCTGATCGTCTTCACCGTACTGCCGGTAGCGCTGATCTACCGGCTTCTTCGCCGCCACGAACTCGGTATGATGTGAGCCATGATCGACCTGCGCAGCGACACCATCACCCAGCCAACGCCTGAAATGCTCGACGCCATGCAGGCTGCGCGCCTCGGCGACGATTCACGCGACGGCGACCCGACTGTGGGCGAACTTGAAGCCCTTGCTGCCAAACGCACGGGCAAGGACGCTGCGATATTCGTGCCGAGCGGCACGATGGGCAATCTCGTCGCCATGATGGCTCACACCGGGCGCGGCGGCGAATTGCTGCTGGAAGAAGGCTCTCACATCCTCAAGAGCGAAATGGGTGCGGTCGCCCAGGTCGCGGGCCTGTTCCATCGCACCATCCGCGGTGAATCCGGAGCGATGGATGTCGGCACGCTGGCCGAGACCATCAGCGCCCAGATGAAGCCCAACAAGCTCGCTACGGCGCTGATCGAGATGGAAACGACCCACAACGGCGCCGGCGGCACCGTGCTGCCGCTCGATCACATGGCCAAGGTCCACGCACTCGGCCGACAGCACGGCATTCCAGTACACACCGATGGCGCCCGGCTGTTCAACGCCGCCGTTGCGCTCGGCGTGCCGGCGGAGCGCATCGCGCGCCACACTGACAGCATCACGTTCTGTGTTTCCAAGGGTCTGAGCGCGCCGATTGGTTCTCTGCTCTGCGGCCCGAAAGAGTTCATCACCCGTGCGCGCGGTTTCCGCCGCATGCTCGGTGGCAATCTTCGCCAGGCCGGCATGCTGGCTGCCGCCGGCATCGTCGCGCTGGACAGCATGGTCGAGCGTCTGGCCGACGATCATGCGACGGCGAAGCAGCTTGCCGACGGCTTGCACCGCATTGCGCCGGCGCTGGTCGACCCAGAATCGATCACGACCAATATCGTGCGCGTCGATACGACCGTCAGCGGTTGGCCGGCCGAGACTTGGGCGACGGCGCTGCAGTCGCGCGACGTGCGCGTCTCGCCCGGCGGGCCGATGCAGCTCCGCTTCGTCACTCACCGGCATATCTCGACGGCGGATGTCGAAACTGCGCTGCAGGCGTTCCGCGAGCTATGGAGCGAGGTGCCCGGACCAGCGGCGGCCCGCGCCGGCTGAACCGGCCCGGCCCTAGTGTCGTGGATCAGAAATTCGCGCCATCGTTGCCGCGAGTCCATCGTGCGAATTTCTGATCCATAAACGACACTAGAATCATAACTTGCTAGTGTCCTGATCGAATCCGAAGTTCGCTCTGAGCTCGCTGCAAAGTACGGCGAACTTCGGATTCGGGACACTAGTCGCCGGCGGGCGTCCCCTGCCGTTCAGCCATGTAGCGGCCAGGGGATGTGCCGAGTGCTTTCCTGAACATGGTCGTGAAGCTGCTCGCGCTCTCATAGCCAAGATCGATGGCGACTTGCTGAATGGTTGCGCCGGCGGCCAGCCATTGCAGTGCGAGCATGATGTTGAGCTGCTGGCGCCAACGGCTGAAGGTCATGCCGGTCTCGTGAGCGATCATGCGGGCAAGCGTTCGCTCGCTAAGTCCGGCGCGCCTGGCCCAGACTTCCATCGTCTCCTGATCGGAAGGATCGGCCATCATCATGTCGACGATCTTGCGCAGCCGATGATCGGTCGGCATCGGCAGGTGCAGCTTGCCGATTTGCGCCATGGCGATTTCATCGAGCAGGAGCGCGACAAGGTGCGTTTCCATGCCGCCTTCGGGGTAGGCCAGCGGAAAGCTAGCCGACCGGATCAAGAGCTCCCGCAGGAGCGGCGTGACTGAGATCGTGCAGCAGTTCGGCGGGAGGTTCGTCACGATCCTCGGTTCGATGAAGGCATTATAGCCTTCGATCGCGCCCGCAGCCCTGATGCTGTGCGACAGGCCGCCGGGAATCCAGATCGCGGATTGCGGTGGGACGATCCAAAGGCCGCCTTCCAGCTCACAGGTGAGAACGCCCCGCATCGACAGAAGCAACTGCGCCTTCCGGTGATGGTGAAAATCGAGCTCGATCCCGGTCGTGACCATCGTGAGGCCGACGGTGACCACGGTCCGTGCCACGTCATCCGGGTCGGTGAAGTCGGCGGGAAGGCGCAGATCAGTCAGAATTGGCATTTCAGTTGATCGTCCGAATGTCTCGGCAGGAAGTAGGGCTTGGCAGAAAATCAAACTATTTTGTCAGACTACGGCAATGCTGCCAATCGCTCGAAAGTCTATTGGGTGGGGACCATACACCCAGCTCCGCGAGGGCCCTTTTCATGAATGAGCCGATCACCTCGGTGGCGGACCTTGAGGCGGTCATCGGCAAGACGCCACTGCCGATGACCCTCAAAGTGATCGATCATCTTGATGAGGGGGCGCTGCGCTGGATCCGGCTGTCGCCCCTGATGGTCGCCGCTTTCGGCGATGGCGCGGTCGTGGCGGTGACGCTGGCCGGCGGAGAAGCTGGGTTCGCAGCCGGCAGCACCCGCGAATTGCGGCTTCCCATCGCGTTGCTCGATGATCCGGCCTCGGCGCGGCCGGGAGCAGCGGTCGGCTCGCTGTTTCCACTTCCGGGCGTCACCGAAACCTTGCGAGTCAACGGACGCGTAACAGACGTGCGCAACGGCGAGATCCACATCGCAGTGGAGGAATGCTTCGGCCATTGCGGCAAGGCGCTGATCCGCTCGGATTTCTGGACGGCTGCGCCGCTCGCGGTGCCGCCGGCCGACATCTCAGCGTTCGTCGCGGAATGCCGTTTCATGGCGTTGGCAACAATCGATGCGCAGGGTCGTGCTGATCTCAGCCCCAAGGGTGATCCGGCTGGCATGATGGCGCAGCTTGATGGTTCGCGGCTCTGGTTCGCCGACCGGCCGGGAAACCGTCGCGTCGACAGTTTCCGGAATATCATCACCCAGCCTCGCGTGGCTGCGGCGCTGCTGATCCCTGGTTCAACTCATTTCCTGAGGCTGTCCGGCGTCGCCCGCATGACCAGCGATGAAGCCGTGCGCGCGCAATTCAGAGTGCAGGACAAGACGCCTGCGCTCGCCACGTTGATCGATGATCTCAGCGTTACGATGTCCGAAAGCTCCGCTCTCGTCCGCGCGCGAATCTGGCCTGTGGCTGGTCGTCCGGCCGGTATCGAGCCGGCGAAGATCTTCGCCGAGCATATCAAGCTCAACAAGGCCAAGGGACTTGGGGCTCGGCTAACGAGCGCTGCGCTGTCTGTCCCCGGCACGACGGGCCTCCTGCAGAAGGTCCTGGAGAAGGAATACAAAGACAATCTCTACTAGCGCACCGCATACGAGCTTGTTCACTTTCGAGTGCTCTATCGGCGCATCAGCCCGCCTTGTCAGAGACCCGTGGACGGGCCGGAGCCAGGCCCGACGGGCTTCGATGCCGATGAGCTCTCGGTTCTGTTCGGGTTTCGCAACATCCGTATGCCGGCGAAGGCGGCCATCATCACCAGGAGTGGGCTGACCAGGCTGAAGATCGCATATGGGGCGTAGCTGAACGTCGCGACGCCAAGGGTGGCGGCCATGTAGGCGCCGCAGCTGTTCCAGGGGACCAATGCCGAGGTCGGCGTCGCGGCGCCGCCGACGGTGCGCGACAGGACGACTGGCGCAAAGTCGCGTGTGGCGAAAGCGGTCTTGAACATCCGCCCGGGCAGCACGATGGCGATATACTGGTCGGCGGTGATGATATTCGTCGCGAACACGGCAGCGACCATGGACGCAATCAGCGCGCCAGTCGATTTCACTGCCGCGATGACAGGAGTTATGAGCTTGTCGAGGACACCGGCCTTCTCGACAACGCCGCCGAAGGCAAGCGCCGCGATCACGAGCCAGATGGTGTCGAGCATGCTGCTCATGCCGCCGCGCGACAGGAGGTGGTCGATATGGTCGATACCTGTCGTAGACACATATCCGCTTGCGAAGGCCAGCCACGTGCCCTTGAGCAGGGCCAGGCCTGCCGGCAGGTCGTCGCGCCCGGCGAACGCGATGACGCGCTCCGGCGCGACAATGACGGCAAGAACGCACGCCGTGATCGCGCCGAGAAAGATCGATGTGAACGGCGGAATCCTCAGCAGCGCCAACGCCACGACGACAACGAGCGGCAGGAACAACACCGGCGAGATGTTGAACAGACGCTCAATATCGGAAACCTGACTGCTCGTATCGAATTCAACCGGCCTTCCGAGGGCCCAGAAGACGGCGAGCGAAACAGCGAGCGCCACGGATGACGTCATGGCTACCTCGCGAACATGCTCGTAGAGATTGACGCCCGCCATCCCCGCCGCAAGGTTGGCCGAGTCGGAAAGCGGTGAGACGGTGTCGCCGAAATACGCCCCCGAGATCACAGCCCCGGCGGTTATGGCCGGGTCCATGCCGATCTCGAACGCGATACCCATCAAGCCGATGCCGATCGTGCCGACGACGGTCCATGAACTGCCGATGCAGAACGAGATCACGGCGCAAATCAGTGCTGCCGCCATATAGAAATAGGTGGGGCTGAGCAACTGCATTCCGTAGTAGATGATGGCGATCAGCGTGCCGCTCAGCGCCCAACTGCCGATCAGCGCTCCGACTGCAAAGAGAATGAAGATGGCGCCGAGGCCGGAGCTGACGCTCTCGGCCGCCGCCGCATTGAGCGAGGCGAGCGAGTGGCCGCGCCGCCAGGCTATGAACACGGCGACCATCGTCGCCGCGACGACGGCGACCTGCGTCGGCCCGGAAGCGCTCGCTGCGCCGAACAGATAATACGCGAGTCCGATAAGAACGATGAGGCAGACGACCGGAACCAGCGCTTCGGCGAAGTTAAGGGGTTGCGGCTGATCAGGTCGGCTCATGCGCCTCCTCCAGCCGCTCTTATTCGACCGCGTCGCGAGCCAGCGGACAGGTCATGCAGTGCCCACCCCCGCGACCACGGCCAAGTTCTGCTCCGATGATCGTGATCACCTCGACACCCTGCTTGCGCAAGAGCGTGTTTGAGTAAGTGTTGCGGTCATAGGCGAGGACGACACCGGGCGAGATCGCGACGTAGTTGTTGCCGCTATCCCACTGCTGACGTTCCGTTGCGTAGGAATCCCCTCCAGTCTCGACGACACGAAGCTTCTTGAGCTTCAAGGCCTCGGCAACCACGTCCAGGAATGGCTTCTTCTCGACAGTCACCTCAACGCCAGTCGATCCGCCACCGGGTCGCAGGGAGATGGCGTGAATGCTGTTCACGATGTTCGGAAAGACGGAGACGAGGTCCCGGTCGCAGAACGTGAACACCGTGTCGAGATGCATTGCAGAACGAAGCTTTGGCATCGCCGCGACGATGACATGCTTGGCTGCTCCCTTCTCGAACAGCGTCGAGGCGAGCTGCGTGATGGCCTGGCGTGACGTGCGCTCGCTCATGCCGATGAGCACGACGCCGTTGCCGGGAATGAGGACATCGCCGCCTTCGAGCGTGGCGGACCCGAAGTTCTGGGTCGGGTCCCCCCACCACACATTCACCTTGCCGGCGAAATCCGGGTGAAACTTGTAGATGGAGGTCGTGAGCAGCGTCTCCTCGCGACGAACCGGCCAATACAGCGGATTGAGGGTTACGCCGCCATAGATCCAGCAGGTCGTGTCGCGCGTGTAGAGGGTGTTTGGCAGAGGCGGGAGCAGATATTCGCGCGAACCCGTCGATTCCTGCACCATGGCAAGGTACTTCGAGCTGTATTTGTCGGGCACGTCCGTTGCAGCCAGACCGCCGATCATGAATTCGGCAAGCTCACGCGGTGCGAGACTGTCAAGAAACGCGCGCGTGTCTTCGACAAGGCCGAGGCCGACCTCGTTGGCAATGATCTGTCGATCGAGCAGCCATTTCCTGGCTTCGGGAATTGCGAGTGTCTCGGCCAGCGCATGGTGCATCTCGACGACATCGACGCCGCGTTCGTGCATCTTCGTGATGAAGTCGAAATGGTCGCGTTTGGCATTCTGCACCCACAGCACATCGTCGAACAGCAATTCATCGCAGTTCGTCGGTGTGAGGCGCGAATGGGCAAGTCCGGGTGAGCAGACCAGAACCTTGCGCAACGTGCCGACCTCGGAATGCACTCCGTATTCACCAGAGGATTTTGGCTTGACGGACTTTGCTTTATCGGTCGGCTTGGGATCGGCCTTTACGCTCGTCATGGCAGGTCTCCGTTCCCTAAATTGTAATGTAACCGCTTGCGAGCCCGGCAATGCCGAGCACACATCCGAGGACTGCGGCGATGAACAGTCCCCAATCGACCGGCCGCGTGAAGAGCACGCTCCTTCCCTGCTCACCGCGCGCCCAGAAATACAGCAGTGTCCCAGGCCCGTAGAGGATCGCCGAAAGCAGCAGGAACTTCAGGCCTCCGGCAAATATGAGCCAGAGCGTGTAGATGACTGCGATGCCGGTGATGATGACATCGCGTCTACGTTCCTGCGGGCGCACCTCGTAGGTCTCTCCCCGGTTGGCGATCAAGGCGCCGTATGCGGCCACCAGCAAGAAGGGGATCAGCGACATGACGCTGGTCAGGTTGAGCATGAGCGCGAACGCATCGTTCGACCAATAGGTGCTGATGACGAAGAGCTGCACGATGATGTTGGTCGCCCACAGTGCTGCGGCCGGCACCTTGTTGGCGTTCTCGGTGGCGAAAACCTTCGGCATGTCCTCCGACCGGGCCGCCGCAGAGAGCACCTCTGCACAGATCAGCGACCAGGCGAGGTAGGCGCCGAGGACCGACACCATCAGCCCGATACTGACAAAAACCGCACCCCAGTGCCCGACAACCGCCTCGAGCACCGCCGCCATGGATGGCTGCCGCATTTCGGCGATGTCGGCGCGCTCCAGGACGGCATAGGGCAGGAGGGTGACCAGCACCATCAGGGTCGTCACGCCGAGAAACCCGGCAATGGTCGCGACGCCCACGTGCGAGCGCTCTCGCGCGTAGCGCGAATAGACACTGGCGCCTTCGATGCCGAGGAATACGAACACGGCGACGAGCATCGTCGCTCGGACCTGTTCGAAAAGGCTTGTTTCCGGCATGCCCTCGCCACCCCAAAAATTCGCGCGGAAAAGATCGGCCTTGAAGGCGAAGATCAGGATGGCGATGAAGACCAGGATGGGGACGATTTTCGCGACCGTCACGATCGCATTGATGAACGCGGCCTGCTGCACTCCGCGCAGGATCATGAAATGGAAGAGCCAGATGCCTATGGAGGCGACGACGATTGCAATGAGCGTGTTGCCGTCGCCGAAGACAGGAAAGAACGCGCCGAGGGTCGACTTGATCAGCACCCAGTAGGAGACGTTACCGATGCAGCTGCCGATCCAGTACCCGAATGCCGACAGGAAGCCCGGATAGTCGCCGAAGCCGGCTCTCGCATAAGCGAACACGCCGGCATCGAGATCTGGCCTGCGCTCGGCCAGCGTCTGGAATATCCGCGCGAGCAGGTACATGCCCGTCCCTGCGACGATCCAGGCGATGATCGCGCCGAAAGGACCGGTTGCGATGCCGAAGGTGCGCGGCAGAGAGAAAATGCCCGCGCCGACCATTGAGCCAACCACCATCGCAGTCAGAGCGAAAAGAGAGAGTTTCTGCACTGACTCGGACGACGCCATTGATTATCTTCCGTCTGGATCCCGGGAAACCCTGCAGTCCCGAAGGAGTTCCAGCATCCCCACACCGGTGCGCAGCGCGCGAAGCCGCTATTCGATCGGCATCAACGAACGAGTATGGTGGCCCGCCGATCAACAAAGGACTTCGGCGCGCGGACAGTATCTTTGAAAGATCGATTCAAAACATTTCCGCGGACGTGGACCGATTGAAGGCTGAGTGTCTGCGGTTAACGCCACGAAAGAGCCGGGACCGATGGGATCCCGGCTCCTGGGTCTTCAGTTGCCGACACGAGCCGCGCCGTCACGCATTTGAGCGATCAACTTCTTGGACGCGATCCCTTCGCCAAAGTGGTGAAGCACGTGTCGTTCGAAATAGGCTTGCTGCTCGGGTTCGAAGGACGCGACGCCGTCGCTGACGACGTAGACGTTGTAGCCCATGTCGTGGGCCTGCCGCAGCGTCGACTCGATGCAGACGTGGGTCGCAAAACCCATCAGGATGATGGTGTCGATACCGTTGTTTCGCAGATAGGCGTCGAGCGTCGAATTGGTGAGCACGCTCGCACCGGAACGGCCACGCAGGACGAATTCGTTCTCGCGCGGCACGAACGGCGCAACGAAGCGCGATCCGCTCGCCTGCCAGGTCTTGAGTCGCGGGATCGCTGCACGCAAGCCCAGCTTTTCTTCGCCGCGCCCGAAGAGCAAGTAGTTCGGATCGTTGCTGAGATCGAGCGGCGCATGAACCACGTTCCATCCGCTGACCCGAGCCGCCTCGAGCACGTTGGCTGCAGCGGTTGTGGCACGCACCATGCCCTGCTTGTCCTTGACGAGCTCATTCGTAAGGACGGGGTTCTGGCCGATCCACTCGTCCTGAAACTCGACGAAGACGAGGGCGGCGCGATTTTTGTCGATCATGTGGGACTGTGCCTGCGCGTCCGACGACCGCAAGGCCGCCGGGATCAGGACAATGAACGTGAGCATCGGCATCATTATTGATTTCCACATTCCGGTCATTCTCCTCTTATGAGCGTGATCCGTTGGCTTGGCGTCAGGTTGCGCCGACACCGTTTCGGCCTGTTGCATTCGGGACTCCTTTCTTTCGGTTGATCGCACCCGAGGCGATCCGAACCGAGTGGCCTCAATGGAACGAAACGAGCCGTTTCGTTATGGCTTGATTTAAACGAGCCGTTTCGTTATTTCAAGGGGTGCCTGGCAAAGGAGCCTCACGTGTCCGTTACCCCGAAATCCATGTCGATCCGTCGCACCTCTATCGGGGCGCGGCGCAATCCGGAATCCGAGGCAGCCGTCCTTCAGGCGGCCCGACAGCTGCTGCTGGAGAAGGGATACGCGGGCTTTTCGATCGAGGAAGTCGCGCGACGGGCGGGTGCCGGCAAACCGACGATCTATCGCTGGTGGCCGACCAAGGCCGATCTGTTTATTGCGATCTACGGCGCGGAAAAAAGCGCGACGGTCGTTCTGCCCGATCACGGTGATCTGGCCCGTGATCTTACCCATTACACGGCTGATCTCTGGCGCTTCTGGCGCGACCATCCGGCCGGCAGCACCTTCAAGGGACTTATCGCCGAGGCACAGGGCAGCGAGGCCGCGCTCGACGCCTTGCGCACGAAGTTCCTGCCGGAACGACTGGAGCCGGTCCGGACGTTGTTCGAACGCGCTGCGGCGCGCGGCGAGTTGCGCAAATCCGAGATCGCGGATCGCGTGCAGCTATGGGTCGGCTTCAGCTGGTTTCGCCTCTTGACCGACCAGATCAATGACGACGACCGGCTCATCCGGCGGGTGATGACGTTGCTCGCGCGGTGATGTCAGTGGAGCGGGCCACCGCGGCCGGCGCTGATGCGGAGAGCAGGCCGCACGATCGGGCCACCGCTCTTGCCGCGTTCACGTTCCGACTGCAGTGAGCGGGTTGGCGCGCGGTTGCCTCGCTGCCTGGCCGCTTGCCAGACGAATGATCATGTCCTCCGATCGGATCACGCCGGTCCGATGCGTGATCGCAACGACAGTGACTTCCGCAGCCAATGCGCGGACATTGTCCATGATCTCGCGCTCGGTCGTATCATCGAGCGCGGAGCTCGCCTCGTCGAGGAAGAGGATTTCCGGATCCGCATACAGCGCCCGGGCGATGGCGATCCGTTGCCGCTCGCCGCCTGACAGCTTCAGCCCGCGTTCCCCGACCCTGGTGTCAAAGCCCTCCGGCAATCCCTGGATGAAATCCAGGATTGCGGCCCTTTCCGTTGCCCTGCGCAGCCGCTGCGCGTCCAGCTCGCGACCCAGTACAATATTCGTCGCAAGTGAATCATTAAGGAGCATCACGTCCTGCGGGACGACACCGATCCGGGTAAACCACTCGGCCCGCGAGATGTCGCGAAGGTCGATGTCATCGACCGTGATGCGGCCCGCTTGCGGTTCGATAGACTTCAGGGCGAGGCGGAATAGCGTTGATTTTCCTGCCCCGGTCTCGCCGGTGATGAATGTGATCCGCCCGCGCTTCGCTTCGAGCGTCAAGTCGCTGATACCGCGCGCGCCCTCATAGGCGAAGGTCACGTGATCGAATCTTAAGGTTCCCTGCACGAGGTCAAGGCGACGATCGATCGGCGCGTCGGCTTCTTCAGGTGCTGACCACATCCTGGCGAAAGGCAGAAGGCGTGAATAGGAGCGTACGACATCGTCGATCGCGCGGCCGATCATCTCGAAGGGGTGATTGAGCTGCAGCAACAGGCCGTTGAACAGGACGATATCGCCGAGGCTCAGCGTGCCGGCCCGATAGCGGGGCAAGAGAAGCGCGAACGTGATCGTGAACTGGACTGCCAAGGCAAGCCCGAAAATGCCGGCGTAGACGATGCGCTGGAGGCAAAAGGTCCGCCAGTTCTCAAAGACTTCGCGCGCCTTTGCGGAAAAGCGCTCGCTCATCCATCGATCTGCGCCGAACTGCCGCAGTGTCTCCATCGCGTTGATGGCATTGCCGACAAACTTGGCATTCTCCTGCGTTGCGGCAATTGCTGCATCGAGATAGGGGCGGGACCATTTGTTGGCGAAATAGGTGAGCGCGATGAACACGGCGCCGTACACGAAGACGATTGCGACGACTGTCGGGCTGATGATCGCTCCGAGAACGACCAGGGAAAGCACGATCTGCGTGAGACCGGGAATAAGAACAATGAGGCCAAGCTGGACGATAATGTTCAGGGCCTGCTGGCCGCTGGCTTGCGCACTTTGAATCTCCGACGGATTGTGGTCGATGAAGAAGGTGATCTGCTTTTTCACCAGCCGCTCAAAGAACGCCGTTCCGGCAATGAAGCCGAGATTCTCTGAACTGATGAACGACAGGTACAGCGCTGCGTGCTGAAGCGCGACGGACGCTCCGAGCAGGATCGCATAAATGGCGAAGGCATAGGCGGCGATGTCCCACGAGTCGCTGCTCAGTCGGTCGATGAGGCGCGAGAACACATACGGCGCGCTGACCGAGGCGATCGAAGAAAGGAAGACCACGATCGCGACCAGCGCGATGGTCCCCCGCGAAACCGCCCAGAATTTTCCGAGAATGGCCGTCAGCGGCTGGACGACATCATGCAAACCACGTTTCATGCGAGTTCTCGGACATATCGATGACGGCCCAGCGATATGCCAGCATTTCTCGGCGCGATATAGATCTCACGTAAAGCATAGAACCGTTCTTCGACCGGTTCCTTGCGCTGTGTCCTGGCGTGGGGCGATGACAAGGCGCGCCGTTGCGACCATATCAGTCGGAAACGGCCGAGAGGTCCGGACTCGCAGAACATGGCACGATTCTTCAGAAACGACCTGCACGAGGAGTTCGGGACATGGCCGCTCGGCTATACTGCGTATGGCGGCGCCGATGTCGGCGAGATCATCGCCATTGCGGATGCCGTAGGCACGGGTGGCGACACGGCCTATTTAGATGCCTGGGTCGCAGCCGGCGACCGGCTCGCGGCCGAGGCAACGGCTGCACTCAGCCGTGAGTCGCGTTTCAGCGCATGCGAACTCTACCTGCGCGCCAGCAGCTTTTATGCGACTTCGTATCATCCCCTTTACGGTGAACCGGTGGATGGTCGGCTGGTCTCCGCATTCCGGAAGCAAATGGCCGCCTTCGACAAGGGCTTGGCACTGCGTCCCAGTCCGGTCACCCCGCTGCGGATCCCTTTCGAGGGCACGAGCCTGCCAGCCTATCTCATCCCGGCCGACGGCTTGGTGACCGAGCGCCGTCCGTTGATCATCCTGACCAACGGCTATGATGCGACAGTCACCGAGATGTATTTCGCCTCGGCCGTGGCCGCCTGTGGGCGGGGATACCATTGCCTGATCTTCGACGGTCCGGGACAGGGCGAGATGCTGATCGAGCATGGCATCCGCCTTCGCGCGGACTGGGATTCAGTGGTGCGCGCGGTCGTCGACTGTGCGCTGACGATGGACATCGTCGATCCCGACCGGATCGCTCTCAGCGGATGGAGTCTCGGTGGCTTCCTGGCGCCGCGCGCGGTCGCGGGAGAACCCCGGGTCGCCGCCTGCATTGCCGATCCCGGAAGCCCAGGCATCGCTCCGGGCCTGCGCGGCTTCGCGATGAAACTCGGGCTGAGCGCACAGGAGGCCGACCACCTCGACACGGCGGACCAGAGCGTTTTCGACCGGATGCAGAAAATCATCGACAGCGAGCCGAAACTGCGATGGGCCATCGTGCAGCGCGGCTTCTGGGTTCACGGGGTCGACAATCTTCGGGACTATTTCCGAGCAGCAGCGGACTTCACGCTGGAAGGATGGGTCGAGAAGATCCGCTGCCCGACCTTGTTCACTGCTGCCGAGAACGATCCGCTGGCGAGCGGAACCGAGGCTCTGTTTGCGAGGCTGCAATGCCCGAAAGATCTCGCCCGCTTTACCGCAGCCGAAGGCGCAGGCGACCATTGTGAAATGCAAAACCGTTCGCTGTTGAATCGCCGCGTTCTCGATTGGCTGGATGTGACGTTCAAAATGAACAGATGACGGGGCGGATCGCTCAGCGCTTCTAAAAATCGCCGTCGCGACCATGTCATTCGGAAATGACCGAGAGCTCTGGATTGCAGACGCCGTAAGGATATACGCACGCTCAGCGTGCGCATATCCGGAAATCGGAGCCATCCCAACAGGCGGGGTCACTCTTCGCGCGACGTGCTTCGCCCCAGCGCGAGTTGATACCTGCGCGCGTCAAACCGCGCACCTCAGCCGCGTCAGGTGAGATGATCGAGACTGACATCGTCAGGATATCGCCGAGCAGCGGCTTGTTGCGGTCGGCGTTCTCCAGCCCGAACGAGCCGCCGCTCTCCGCCATGAACCGGCACGGGCCGTTCAACGCAACCTTGCCGCCGGACTCTATCCGGCATTGCACGAGCCGGTCTTTGCTCTGCGCCTCAGCCTCGGTACCGATCGCAAGCATGAGCATCGAGAGCGCGAAAGCGGAATGCAGTTTTGTCACCATCGTACTTCCCTACTTGAACGGCAAGGCACAGCAAGGGACATCAAACTTGTAGGAGACGCCTGCACAAATGTCGCGGGCTGCTCGCCGACGGAACAAGAACGTGGTGCATACCGCGTCAACGATCGATGCGAAGTCCAGCGGCCATTATATGTCGGGTCGATAGCGGCCTGCCATCTCAACGGGCCGCGCCTGAGACAGTTGCAGGCAAGTCCATGCCCCATAGTTAAGAACTGACGAATTCGGAGTGCGCCACTTTAGGCGTGCGCCGCTTGCCGCCGGCGATCTTCGCTCAGCGCTTTCGCAAAAATCGCAGGTACATCGGCCGCTCTGCCGCGACGCTGAGCGTCGGGGTGACATCATCGAATGCGGCGCGCGGCAGGATGAAGCTTTCCGTGACGGTGAACTGCGCGCCCGGCTGTGGCTTCGACAAAATCACGGTGTTGCAGCTTGTGGTCGTTATCCGCTTTCCGTCCGGCGACCGGACTGCCGCGGGAAGGAAGGTCGGCAGCCATTGCCTGCCCTGCGCGTCACGCAGCACAAGTTTACACGGCAGACGCGTCGTCATTCCACCTTCGCCGACAACCGCCTCGAGCTGCACCAACGCGACGGCCGAACCATCAGGGCGTTCGGCCGCGAGCCTGATATCCGCGAGCCGCCATTCCGCGCCGCCGAGTTGCGCCCTGGTGCCGGCCATCACCGGTCTCTCGATGAGCTCGCTCGATTGCCACCACTCACGCGCGTCGTCATACGCCTTGACTGCGACGACAAGGGGAATGGCGACGAGCAACGCCCACAAGGAACGTCGTCGCCACCGCCGTTCTGTGACGCTCATAGGTGAGCGAAGCGACGCCGTTCTTCGACCGGCTATAGACGAGCGAAGCGATGCCGTGTCTTGAACGGCCGCGGGACCCGTCATGGCGATTGCGGCCGTCGGCGTGTCGGTTGATGCGTGATCAGTCATCCGGAATTCCATTCACGTCGAGCGTGTCGGTGATCGCCGCCGTTCCCGTTGCCACACTCGAAAGCGATATGTGCGCTTCTGAATCGAGCCGCGGCCAGTTCGTCTCGGAAACGAGCAGGGTCGCATCGGCGATCTGATCGGCAGGAATCTCGAAGATCATGAGTCCGCGCTGTGGCGGCAAGCCGGGTTCGAAGCGGCGACCGAGAAGCGCGCCTGGCGCGTTCTCGGCGCGGCTGCTGGCGATATAGCGAAGCCCCGTCGGGCCTCGCCACGTTGCGCCGTTGACGGTGACGGACTCATCTCGCGCGGCGAGCCTGGCAGTGACCACCGCCCAGACGCCCGTCGTATCCCGCTCGTGGGTGCGCCCGTAACGTGTGAAACGCAGGCGTCGCGCAAAGCGGACCGTTTCCAGCGTGACGTCGAACCGTCGCGTCTCGATGAGGTCGCCGATCCGGCCGGCCTCCGGAATTGGGCCCGTCAGTTCGGCATAACCGGGCGTTGACCGCTGCATCGCAAGCAGCAGGCCGGCCGCGGCGGCGATGGCGATGAGATATGCAAACGGTCGGGTCATGCGACTCAATCCGATCCCGTGACCGGCAGCGTCACGGTGGCAACCTTCGTCGGGTTGAACCATCCCGGCGCGCCATAGAGATTGTCGCGCGGCTTGTAGGTCTTTGCCGTGATGGTCAGGCGAACATGCGTCGGGATGGCGGCATTTTCAGCCAGCGGCCACATGGCTGCAACACGTTCGGTCATGTTCGGGTGCAAGGTGCTCAGGATCGCCTTGTCGCGCATGAGATAGAATGTCGGCGTGCCTTCCATCCTGGCGCCGAGCGGCTCCGCCGCCAGCACGGAAGCAAAGTCGTTGCGCGATGATGCCGTCTGGTTCGTCATATCAAGCTCGATGACCAGCGCACGTGTTCCCTTGGACACGGGGTTGCCATCGGGCCGACGCATCTGGATCGCCGCTTGCAACGGCACCACCTGCCAGGCACCCGCAGCGATGGGAGCGCTGGGCTCGACTTGCGGGATCTGCGCGCTCGGAACAGCTTCCACGATCGCATACCCGGTCGAGACGATCACGGCAATCGCTCCGCCTATCCCAGTGACGATGCGTGTCGCGAGGCCTTGCCTCAGGCCAGAAATGTTGAGCAGCGGCATGTCACCTCAACGCATCTGAAGGAATGGGGATCGAAGCGCACGATAGCTCTCATCGTCTCCCCCGGAAAGCGGCTCACTCATGCCCGGCGCTCCGATGTCGAGAGCGCACATTTGACGATCGCTGCAAGGAAGCAGATCCGCACAACCTCGAAGATCACGCCCCTTCCGGGTTCGGCCGGTCCGCCAATGAACACTGAAAGGAGATCGGCAATCACCTGCCACAGCCCGATCTCGTGGGGGCCGACCAGGCGGCTCATTGCAAGCCACGTCCACGCCGCCGTCCAATCGAGCGCCCGATAGCCGACGATCAACGTGATCAACAGAAGCGGACTTGCGGTCAGTGTCCGCCACACGGTCTCGATCACCGGCAGATAGCGGGAGCGATAGCCGCTGACGAAATGATCGATGAACCGGCGGGCGGTGAGCGGCAACGATGCATAGCGCTTCGACAGTCCGCCGATATGACGCTGGCGCCCGATCGCGGAGGTTGTCGCGAGATCATAACCGCAGATGAGCGCAGCCATCACCAGCCAGACGACAGGCAAGAGCGCATAGAAGAACAGGCTCCGTGCCGTCGCGACAAGCCCTGGCTCCACCTGTTCGACCGGCACGAAGGAGCTGGCCCACGCCGCCGTCACGAACGGATCGATCCAGATCTGCAGCCATTGCCAGAGCTGCCACAATCCCCCTGATCCGATCCACTCCCAGACCTGATCCTTCCACCGGCTGAGAACATACAGACCGATAAAGATCCAGTTCGTGTCGCAGGCGACGATCACGAATTGCCAGGGTGCAGCCTTCGTCCGGTTCCGCATCGACTTGGCGAACCAGCGCACGGCCCAGGACAAGGCGACCGAGAGCAGGAGCCATCGTGAGTCGAGGACGTCGAGGATGCTGCCCTTCGGAGCATCCGCATCGAACGGGTTGAATCGGCTCAGTGCGATCCGCGAATATTCGCGGACCGTATCGCCAAGGAATCCCCAGGCGGCGTAATACGCGAAAAACGGAACAAGGACGTGAGCGGTGACGGTTCCCAGGCTCATGGCCGACAGACCGCCGCGCGCAGGCCCGTCGGCACGCGACACTTCCTCTACGCCTTCGTCGGAGGGCTGCATGACTGCCCAGATGATCTGGAACATCAGCACGATGACGACGAGCTTCGTCAGCACGACGAGCGACAGCACCCCCAGTCCTGCGAGACGGTTGACCAGCCCGACGCTGACCGAGAGCGACAGCAGACTATCGCTCACCAGCCTGCCAAGCAGTGCCAACAAGAGGAGCTGAGGCCAGAGCCGCAGGGCAAGCCGCAAGGTCAGTTCCAGGGGCGCCAAGACGTACGCTTTGACCAGATGCGCCCGTCCGGGACGAGCGGCGGCGACGCCCTCGTGCCCCGCATTTCGAAGTTCGTATTCCATCACGATGATGTCTTACACGAACTTGCTATTTGCTTCAGTCCTTTTCAGCATGACAACAGGCGAGAGCGCTGATTATTGCGAGCCATGGCCGTCCGAAGAACGGTGTCGCTTCGCTCGCCCCATAGCCGTTCGAAGAACGGCGTCGCTTCGCTCGCCCCATGGCCGTTCGAAGAACGGCGTCGCTTCGCTCGCCTATGGACCCCGCTTAGGACGGCGATGCGTCCCTGATCGGGATGGCCGGATTCCGACTCG
Organism: Bradyrhizobium sp. LHD-71; assembly: GCF_031157255.1. Classification (GTDB taxonomy): domain Bacteria; phylum Pseudomonadota; class Alphaproteobacteria; order Rhizobiales; family Xanthobacteraceae; genus P52-10. The sequence goes on from NZ_JAVIFX010000019.1 coordinate 139,283, forward strand.
CCCTACGGGCTACGCGGGGGTAAGCAAACCCGGCAACGATGAGCCCGCGCACCGTTCCTCAACGACGCTCAGGACGGCACTCTGATGATCTTGAAGTAACACGTGCTGTCGGGGCTGGTATGATCGGCCGCGAGCACGTTGATGCCACCCAGTTGAAGGGTATGGGTTCTCGAGACATACGGCAGGCTCTGCAGGCCGGTGTTCTGAAGGGTGACTTTCGAATCGCCATCCTCGTAGTTGATGCGAAAACCCGATGTGCCGTCTTGCAGCGACCATCCGGACGTGGCGATCAGGTATGGCACATCGAAATCATCACTGACCGTGCTTGACGCCACGTCCAGGTTCAGGCCATCTTGAGCGGCGATTTGACCGCCGGTGTGGGATGAGACCGTAAACTTGCAGAGGTCGTCCGGTTGCGCCTTGTCGCAAGCAACGATATGGCCCGAGTCGTAGGTTCCATACTCCGGCGCCAGGCTGACATAGGTTCCGATATCCGTGACCAGATAGATCGTGCTCGAGACGGATGCGAACGTGAAGTCCTGAGTGTCGTTGAAGTTCGGAAAATCCTTCAGCGCGCCCTGGACTTTGACGTCCTCTGCGTTGGTGTCCGTGAAGGAGGCGTTGGCGATGTCCTTGCCCAAGGTTGAATCGTAATGTGTCTGGACATAGAGCGTCTGGCCGGTGGAGCCGGGCTGGATATTGGGGTCCCCGGTCAATACGAACGTGGCCGAGCCGCTCAGGAAATCGAATGTCACCACCACGGGATCTGAGAGGCGACCGCCATTGTCGGTGACCACGACCTGCGCCTCGTCCGGCGTGCTTCCGTCGGCGGCCTGGTTGTTTGCGAGCGGCGGGTCGGTGAAGGTGAGCTCGTAACTGGGGGCGGCCGTGAACTGGAATGGCAGCGATGGCGGGATCGACTTGACGTTTTGATCCTGTTGCAGGGCGGCACTGATGGTCACCGTCTCGACCTTGCTGTCGACGAACGAAACCTTCGCATATCCGCCCGATGTTCCGACGACGGTGGTCTGTCCGCCGGTCAAGAACTGTGCCGATGAGGACTGATTCAGGCTGAACTGAATCGCTGTGCCGTCGGAGACGACGGCGCCGTCGCGGGTGACCGGTCCCACCTGCGCCACGTCCGGCGTCGTGCCGTCTGCTGCCGCATTGTTGGCGACCGGGGTCAAAGGCAGCGACCAGACCGCCTTGAAGGTGAAGGGCCGGGCAGGAGGCTGCTTTGCAAGGCCGCTTTGCAACTGGGCGTTCAGATTGACGGTCTCGCCGAACTCGTTGGCGTCGGTGAAGGCGACGGTGGCATAGCCGCCGACCGTCTCCACGGTGGCTTGCTTTGAGCCATCGGGAAAGGTCGCCGATTTGTCGGCTGGCAGAGTGAAGATCACGTTCTGTTGCTGGCCCGGATCGGTGACTACCGTGCCATTCGAGCTCTCGAGCGTTGCTTCGGCAGTGTTCTGCTGCGTGCCGTCGGCATAGACGTTGTTGGTCACAGGGCTCAGCAGTAGCAGGTACAGCGAGGCCTGGCCGAAGGTCGGGTTGGCATCCTGATATTTGCGGCCGCACCAGATGTCGACGGTGATCGTTCCCTGGTCGGGGTAGGTGACGCTGCAACTCGCCTGCCCGTTCGGATCCGTTTGCGTGATCGGCGGATCGATCGTTGCCCCGTTCGGGCCGTAGAAGGCAACCCAGGCATTCGGAATGCCTTGGCCGTTCGCATCATAGACGGTGACCTCGATGCCGTCGGTGCCGCCGGGAGGCTGGTTGTTGGGATTGATGGTCGGCGTGCCGATGTGGTCGACAACGACACCCTGCCTGTCGGGAGAGTTGACGATCGTGACCGATGTAGTGGGCGAACAGAACACCGTTCCGCCCGAGAGCGTCTCGGTGATCGTGTAAAAGACCTTGTACTGTCCGTCTGGCAGCTCGCCGGCTTTGAAGTAGAAGGGATAGGGCTGGCCGTCCGGCGGGTTGGTGTTGGGATCGATCATCCAGCTTTGCGGTGGGGCGTCGCCGAAATAGACGGTGATGACGTCTTCGGTCGTGAAACTGTTCTCGAGCTGATCGACGTTGACAATGATGTCACCGTCCGTGTCCAGGCCCCAGCGCCAGTCGTCGAGGACACCGTTTGCGTCAGCTTGTGGAAGTGCAGGTGCAGTCCGGTGCGGATCCGGAATGCACTGCACGCTGTCGGATCGTGCTTGGGCTTGCGCATGTCTCTTCTGTGCCATTGGTATGTTCTCCATCGGTGCAGCTTGGACCTGACGGCTGTGTGGTGTACGTCGGCACAGTCGTCATTTCGTCACGGTCAGGTCCCGCTCGACCATCCGAGTCGGAAGGCGTTTAACGCCCGCCGCCCCGCGTCTCGGGAGGATTCCTGATAGTCACGGAGATCTTGACGGGCGTGACGCTCGGCACATCCGGTAGCGACACGTCGACGATCCCGAACGCAAACGTGACCGACCCGACCCCGCATTCTGCTCTGGTCTTGCCATCTTCGGACTGCGCTTTCACTGTGACCCAACCGCTGCCCTGGTCGACGATCTCGTCGGAGGAGCCAATCGACAACCCGGAGGGGTTCTCGAGTTGAAACTTCACCTTGGTCCCGATCGGCGCGTTGACCCCATTGAGGGTGAGGTCGACCCAGGCGTGGGCCGCCGACTGGTCGGCCGTTCCCGGAATATGGCCTGGCGTCAGCACCCAGCCCGCGCCTTGATTTGTGCTGAACTGGAACGGCAGCGAGGGCGGGATCGCCTTGACGTTTTGATCCTGCTGCAGGACCGCGCTGATGGTGACGGTCTCGACTTTGCTGTCGACGAAGGAGGCTTTCGCATATCCACCCGATGTTGCGACGACAGTGGTTTTCCCGCCGCCGACAAAATTCGCCGACGAGGACGCGTTGAGCTGGAATTCGATCATCGTGTTGTCGGGAACGGTCGCGCCATCGCGGGTGACCGGCCCCACCTGTGCCACATCCGGCGTGCTGCCGTCCGCCGGCGCATTGTTGGTGATCGAGGCCAAAGGCAGTGACCAGACCGCCTTGAAGGTGAACGGGAGTGGGGGAGGCGGCGCGGCGTCCCCGCTTTGCAGCTGGGCGTTCAGGTTGACGGTTTCGCCGAACTCGTTGCTGTCGGTGAAGGCGATACTGGCATAGCCGCCGACCGTCTTCACCGTGGCTTGCTTTGAGCCGCCGGGGAAGGTCGCTGATTTGTCGGACGGCAGGGTGAAGATCACGTTCTGCTGCTGGCCGGGATCGGTGACCACCATGCCGTTCGAATTTTCGAGCGTCGCCTCGGCGGCGTTCTGCTGCGTGCCGTCGGCATAGACGTTGTTCGTCACCGGGCTCAGCAGCAGCAGATATTGCGAGGCCTCTCCGAACACCGGATTGGCGTCCTGGTATTTGCGGCCGCACCAGATGTCGATGGTGATCGTCCCGTCGTCAGGATAGGTGACGCTGCAGCTCGCCTGCCCGCTCGCATCCGTCTGCGTGACCGGCGGATCGATCGTCGCTTCGCTCGGGCCGTAGAAGACGACCCATGCATTCGGAATCCCTTGGCCGTTCGCGTCATAGACGGTCACCTGGATGCCGTCGGGACTGCCGGGCGTGGCGTTGTTGGGATTGATTGTCGGCGTGCCGATGTGGTCGACCACGACACCCTGCCTGTCAGGTGAGTTGACGATGGTGACGGGCGTCGTAGGTGAGCAGAACACGGTTCCGCCCGAGAGTGTCTCCGTGATTGTGTAGAAGACTTTGTATTGTCCGTCGGGCAACTCGCCGGCTTTGAAATAGAAGGGATAGGGCTGGTCGTCGGGCGGGTTGGTGTTGGGATCGACCACCCAGCTCTGCGGCGGGGCATCACCGAAATACACGATGATAATGTCTTCGGTGGTGAAACTGTTGTTGATCTGGTCGACATTGACGACGATGTCGCCGTTCGTATCCAGGCCCCAGCGCCAGTTGTCGAGGACGTTGTTGCCGTCCGCCTGCAGAATCTTCGGCGCGGTCCGGTGTGGATCGGGAATGCAATTCACGCTCCCGATCTTTGTTTGAGCTTGCGTGTGGGGGTATGTCCGCCGTTTCATCGATATTTCTCCATCTGTGGTTCGGCGAACTGATCGTTGCCGCTCTTTTCGTGATGCCTTCACATTCCCAGAACAGGCCTTCGTCCTGTCGTCATGACGACGAGAACGTTATGGTGCCCGTGGCAGCTTGCCCCGCCACGTCGACGAGCGTCGCAGCGACCTCGAGCTGTTCTGCTTTAGTGTCATGAACCCAGACGGTCTTTGGATCGTAAGAGGGATCCTTGACGATCTGGCAGCATTTCGGATTGATGACCGTGAACTCGGTATTGGCCGGATCGAAGTAGGCCGAGCTCGTCGCGGCCAATGTCAGTCGGAGCAGATGGGGATTGCTGTCGCTGCCGCCGACGTCGGACGGCACATAAAAAACATCGACCAATGCCGGCCAGCCATTCGCCACGCCAGGGGCCGCGCCCGGCGGATTGACGTTATACGGCCAGAACTCACCGACGAATGTGAACGGCAGCGAGGCCGGGGCCGCTGATCCGTCCTGCAACGTTGCGGTCAACAGGACCTTTTCGCCATTGTAAGCGCTGCTGGTGAAAGATACGTCGGCGAATCCGGCAGTGGCGGCCACTTCCTTACGCTTCGGATCGCTGGAGTCCAGGAAGGATGCCGAGCTTTGAGCGGGCAGGGTGAAGACCACGGTGCCGGTGTAGGACGTGTCCACCTGACCGGAGCCGTCCGTAACGCAAACGAGCGCGCGGTTTTGCGTCGTCGCGTCCCCTTGCACGGCCCCCCAAGCCCAATCCATGGCGGCATAGAGCTGCATGGTGTGCGGCAGGCCGCTCTTGAACTGGAAAGGCAGCGATGGAGGGGTGGACAGGACATCGGGATACGTCTCGAGCCAGGCGCTGACGCTCACCAACTCCGCCTTGCTGTCGACAAAGGAGGCCTGCGCATAGCCATTCAGTGTTTTGACGATGGTGTCCTTTCCTCCACCGACAAAGTTGGCCGATGAGGTCGAGTTGAGCTGGAAGTGGATCCGCGTGCCGTTCGTGACACCGGCACCGTCACGCGTGACAAGTCCCACTTGCGCCACGTTGGGTGTCCCGCTGCCCGCCGCTGCATTGTTGGTGACCGGCGTCAAAGGTAGTGACCAGACTGCCTGGAACGTGAAAGGCAGCGCAGGAGGCGGCTTTGCGAGACCGCTTTGCAACTGCGCGTTCAGATCGACGTTTTCGCCGAGCTCGTTGCTGTCGGTGAAGGCGATGGTGGCATAGCCGCCGACGGTCGGAATCGTGGCTTGCTTTGAGCCGTCGAGGAAGGTGGCTGATTTGTCAGGCGGCAGCGTGAAGATCACATTCTGCTGCTGGCTGGGATTGGTGACCACCGTGCCGTTGGCATATTCGAGCGTGGCCTTGGCCTGGTTCTGCTGCGTGCCGTCGGCATAGGCGTTGTTGGCCACAGGGTTCAGCGGCAGCAGGTAGAGCGAGGCCTGCCCGAAGACCGGGTTGGCGTCCTGATATTTGCGGCCGCACCAGATGTCGACGGTGATCGTTCCCTGGTCGGGGTAGGTGACGCTGCAGCTTGCTTGCCCGCTTGAATTCGTCTGTGTGACCGGCGGATCGATCGTCGCCTCGCTCGGGCCGTAGAAGGCGACCCACGCATTTGGAATCCCGACATTGTTCGCATCGTAGACGGTCACCTGGATGCCGTCGGTGCCGCTGGGAGGCTGGTTGTTGGGATTGATGGTCGGCGTGCCGATGTGGTCGACGACGACACCCTGCCTGTCGGGTGAGTTGACGATGGTGACGGGTGTGTTCGGCGAACAGAACACGTTTCCGCCCGAGAGCGTCTCCGTGACCGTGTAGAAGACGTTGTATTGTCCGTCGGGCAGTTCGCCGGCCTTGAAGTAGAAGGGATAGGGCTGGCCATCCGGCGGGTTGGTATTTGGATCGATGATCCACTGTTGCGGCGGGGCGTCGCCGAAATAGACGGTGATGACATCCTGGTTGGTGAAATTGTTCTCGAGCTGATCGACATTGACGAGGATGTCGCCCTCCATATCCAGGCCCCAACGCCAGTCATCGACGACGCCATTTGCATCAGCTTGTGGAAGCGCAGGCGGGATCAGGCGCGAATCGGGAATGCATTGCACGCTTTTCGATCGTGCTTGAGTTTGCGCATGTATCTTCGATGTCATCGCAGTGTCTCCGCTGGTCGCGAACGACGTCGTGTGTTTCGTCGTGCCTCACATCCACAATAGCCAGGGCGCGCGCTGGAGCTATTCGATTCGCTTTGCGTGGTTTCGTGCGCGTGAAACGGATGTTCGTTATCGAATATCGATGGCGCGCTGCGCTTCACTCATTCGTCATTGCGAGCCATAGCCGTTCGAAGAACGGCGTCGCTTCGCTCGCCTGTAGCGGCGCGGCAATCCAGAACGGCGTCGCCGCGCGTGCGGCGCTTCAGACTGGATTGCTTCGCTTCGCTCACAATGACGGGTCTGGTTGCGCGCGACGATGCCTTGCCGTCATTGCGAGCCGCGTAGCGGCGCGGCAATCCAGAACGGCCACGCCGCGCGTGCGGCGCTTCAAACTGGATTGCTTCGCTTCGCTCGCAATGACGTTTGGGGTATGTTCGGAGAAACCCGATCCGCCTTACAGCGTTCGCTGCAGATCGATCTCGCCGAGCCGCATGTCGGTTCGACCGGCGCAATTGACGACCAGCACGGACACGGACGGCGACGTGCATGAGAGACCGCCGAAGCATGACCGCTCCTGGACTCTGTAGTAGACGCCGTATCTGCCGTCCGGCAGATCGTCGGCCGCGAAGCGGAACGTGTAGGGAATGTGAGGCGGCGGATCGGCCCGGGCATCGACGATGTGCTGTCGCATGCGGCCGCCGAAACAGACGGTGATGGTGTCGCCGTCTATGAAGCGGTTGACGACGCGCTCGACCTGGACGGCGATGTGATCGCCGTCGCCGTCACGCGCCGGAAGGCCGCGTTCGATGACATTGGTCCGGTTCGCCTGCGGCAGAATCGGAGGCGTAAAATCGGGGCCGGCATGATCAGCCGCGGATTTCCTTTCCATTGCGGCGTTCCTCCAAATGAAAGAGCGACAACTCAAAAGCCACGAGAGAAGTCGGCGCTTCTCGATCCATGAGGTCGTCCCCGAATATCGCTGTCGCTCATGCGGGCTACAGACTAGAAAAATCAGCCGCTGCATCGCGGCGGCTGATCGTCTCTGCCTCAATAGGGGTAGGCGGTGTTGAGGACGGTCCGGTAAACATTGGAGTAGTCGACCGCGACGTTGTCTATCAAATCCCAATAGACGACGAAGAATCCGGCATCGTCCATCACGCCGGCGCCGTAGTCGTAACCGGCAACCACATTTTGCGGCCAGGGGATATCCAGATAACCCGGATTCGAAGGCACGACAGTCGGGGTCTTCAACAGGTCGAATTGGTCCCGTCTTTTCGTCGCGGCGTGTGTGTAGGTGCGGTCCGTCGCGAGGCCATTCTGATAGACCTTTCCCTGAACCGTTTTCCCGACAACAGACGGATCCTTGATCCTGATGACCAGCCCTCCCTGCAGGATCGTGGCGACCGTGATTGCGGTCGGCGGCACAAGCGGATTGCCGATCGGGACAAGCTGGCCATTGACGAGTTGTCCTTGATAAACCTCCACGGAAGCATAGACAGAATTCGGTGGATCGGGCTCGTTCAGGATCTCGGCGTCGAGATAGGCCGATGCGGTCTGCGAATAGCCAGCGATATTGTCACGCTTCAAATAGAGATAGCTGATGCTGTTGAGATCGGACGGCACGCATTTTCCGCAGTTGTGCTGATCCGTAGTTGCTGCGCAGACATTGAGGTTCGCCAGAGGGACGGTAAATTTGACCTGCTTCTGGCCGTTGTAGAGTTCGATATCGGCGTCCTCGGAAAGCTGTGCCGCCAGCATCGCCGGCGCTCCGCCGCCCACCTGATTCATCAGGGCATAGCACACGAGGGCCACATCGGGATCACTGGGGATCCAGATGGTCGCGCTTGTGTCGTGTTCTCTCGGCTCCAGGCAAAGACCGTTCGTCAGTTCGATGTTGGGTGAGCCCGGAAGCGCTTGATCATCCGGCTGCTTTTGCGCTTTCAGAATGAAGACGCCAGGTGATTGCTGGTCGGCGTCTGCCAGCATGCCGATCACCTCCACATAGCCTTGCTGGAGAAGCCCGCTGTTCTGGGGTGCTTTGGGCTTGAAGGTGAAGGAAAGGGAGCCAAAACTATCCACGATGGGAAGGCGAAATGCCGTGTAGGAGTTGTAGTTGTACTCCACGGGGTAGGCTTGTGGAGTCAGCAAGGTATCGCCGCTGTCGTCATAGACATCGACATAGGTCTTGAAAGCGTCGTCGCCGTCGTAGAAGCCCCGTGCGAGGATGATGACTTCTATTCCCACGTAAGTGTTGGCCAGGTCCTGGGTTGTGATCTGCGTGACGGCTGACACGGAAGGCCGTGGGCTCGTTCCATCCCAGGCAGGGATGAGACTGCTGCCGATGTTGAAGCTGAGGGATGCTTCATTGATCGGCGTCAGTGGTCCTGACAGGAAATTCGGGTTGAGCTTTGCCTGTCCGGCATCGTTGGCTTGAGCCGCGAAGCCGATCGTTTGGCCCGCCACTGCTGTTGGCGCGGTTGCCAGCATGAATGTTGCCGTGCCGGCTTGCGGGTTTTTCGGATCCGGCACCACATAGACCGTCGCCGATTGCGCGGTGGAATCGCCATATTGCGAGCCGCCGGAATTGGGGTCGGCGTTCCACAGGTAGCAGTTGGTGAAACTGCTGACAGTGACCTGAATCGTGTTGGGCTGAATCGTCGTACTCGACGAATAGTTCAGCGCGACGGTCGTGCCGTCCTTGCCGATGCTGGACGGCATCAGCATGCCGTTCTGCCAGTTATCCGGCAAAGTCAGGCTCGGTCCGGATGTGAGGATTGCTTGCATCGCAATGTACCTTCGAGAAGGGAAATCCGATTGAACTGGATGTCGAAAAAAGATCAGCCGCCGTTTTGCGGCGGCTGATCTTGCGCAGGTTAGAGATAGGACGAGTCCAGGATCGTCCTGTACACGTTCGAGTAGCTGCCCGGTGTGTTGGCGCCAACCACATCCCAGAACACGACGAAGAAGCCGGCATCGGACATCTCGCCGCCGCCGTAATCGTAGCCAGCGACCTGATCGGCGGGCCACGGGATATCAAGCGTTCCGGTGCCTGACGCCGCTTGCGGCGTCTGCAGCAGATTGAAGATGTCCCGCCTCTGCTTCTGCTTTCCGTTACTCCAGGCGCCAAGGCCGTTCTGGTACACCTGTCCCTGAACCTTCTTGTTGGCCACCTGCTGGTCACTGATCCGGATGACAAGCCCGCCGCCCAGAAGGCTTTGGGGTGTAATCGCCGTGCCGGGCAGGATCGGATGAGTTTCGTCGGCAACGAGCTGGTTGCTCACCATCTTGCCTTGGAACAGCAGAGGCGCTGCGTAAACCTGGGTGGGCGGGTGCGGTATGTTCAGAACCGTCGTATCCAGCCAGACGCCTGTCGAATCCGAGTACGTGCCTTGGCCGAGGGTGTCGCAGTACATGAAGCTCAAGGTGTTCAGGTCGGCATTTGTGCAATTCTCGCACCCGTGATCGTCGGAGGCCGTTGCACAGACGGCGAGGTTGGCCAGCGGAATCTGGAATTTGACCTGCTGCACGCCGTTATACACTTCGATATCGGCATCATCAGGCAGCTGTGCCGCCAGGATGGTTGGAGTCTGCGTGCCCTTCTGGCCGATCAACGCATAGCATCCGAGATTCAGGTCGTTGCTGAGTGGAATCCAGATCGTTGCGGCGGTGTCGGTCGCGAACGGCTTGAGGCAAAGACCCGTGACTCGCTCGACTTCGGGGGAGTCGCTGATGGTGTTGCCAGACGGATTCTGCGCGTTCAGAACATAGAGACCGGGCGATCTCACCTGGGATGACGCGAACATGCCGACCATGTCCACGAATCCCTGGATTGGCAGGTCGCCGGTCTGTGGCGCCTTGGGCTTCAGGTAGACGTAGACCTTGCCGAAATTTCGATCGCCCTGCAGCCGGTAGGTCGTATAGGTGTTGCCCTGATACGTGGCCTTGTATGGCGAGGGCGTCAGTTTGGTGTTGCCGGTGTTGTCGTAAACATCGACATATTGCGCGAAGGCATCGATGCCTTCGGCAAACCCCTGCGCGATCAGGATTACATCGACCCCGGGATATTTCGTGGCACCATCAGTGCTCGTGAGCCTGGCGATTGCCTGTACGGAGGGCGCTTCGCCAGTTCCGTTCCAGGACGGCAGGTAGCTGGTATCGATGCCGAACAGCGCCACACCCGAGGCGGTCTCGGTCATGGGCGCCGATGCGAAGTCCGGAGTCAGCTTTGTCGACGCGGAATCATTGACCTGGGCCGAGAAGCCTGCGACGGCGCCTACAGCTCCCCGTGTGCCCATCAGGAATGTTGCCGTGCCCTTCGTTGGATCGCTTCCGGGTACGACGGCGGCTGTCGCCTGTGTCGCGAACGGGTCCGCCGACTTGGTCGCATCCCACAGGTAGCAATTCGAAAAGTTGCTGACGGTCACCGTGGTGTTGTTTGGGATGTTCGCGGTGTCCGTATAGAGGAACGTGATGGTCGTGCCGTTCTCGCCGATGCCCACCGGCATTTGCATGCCGTTGGTAACGGGCGCCTGCAACGTAAGCGTCGGGCTGGCCAGTGTCGCCACGCCCGTTGTGGTTTTGGCTCTGCTCATTACTGAAGTCATTGATGTCTCCTTGTCGTGACCTGTTCGTTGATCGAACTGCATGGCTCAACGATCATGCGCATTCACCGTGCCACCTCGTTGCAGCGTGCGCGACTCGTTTCCCCAAAGAGCGTTAGGCAAGCGCTAGCTTGATGATTGGTGATAGATGACGGATGTCAGATGGCGGAATGTCATCCGCGTCCAGCGCCATCGCTCAAATGTAGCCCGCATGAGCGAAGCGACATGCGGGAGCAGCGCAGGCCGGGCATTGGGAAATGCGTTTGCCGGATGATGAGATGCCGTTCGCACGAGCAAGGCGTACATACGCCGGCGCTGTTGAGTGATCGTGCAAACCTCCCCGCATATCGCTGCGCTCATGCGGGCTACGATGCTGCACCGGGTCACTTCGTCCTCATGAGACGCTTGGCGCACGCGTGCGCCAGACATGTAGCCCGCATGAGCGCAGTGACATGCGGGGAGCGACGCACGTCAACCATTGGCAAACGCGTTGCCGGATGATGAGATGCCGTTCGCGGAGCAAAACGATAACGCGCGCGCTACTGTGTAAACCTCCCGCATCTCGCTGCGCTCATGCGGGCTACAACGATTCAAAGGTGAGCCGCGGTTCGGTACCGGCGAAACTTCGTTCCCGGCGCGACCTATTTCTTTACTGTGACGCTGGCGGATTGACGGTCATCCGCGCTGGTCGATCACGTCGACCCTCTGCGCGAGTCGTTTCGCACGGCTGCGCGGGAGCGTCCGTTTGCGATCGATGCGATCGTGATTCTGCCTGATCATCTGCATGCAATCTTCACCTTGCCGGAAGAGGATGCGGATTTTTCGGGCCGGTGGCGGCGGATCAAGGGACATTTCAGCAACCAGTTGGTCGTCGCGGGTGCGGCGACCAGGCGCCGCGCCAGCGGAGCCCTGGTGCTTTGGCAGCCGCGCTTCTGGGAGCACACGATCCGCGATGAAACCGATTTCGAGCACCACGTCGATTACATCCACTTCAATCCCGTGAAGCATGGCCTTGTGACCCGCGTGCGCGATTGGCCGCGTTCCTCGTTTCACGCCTATGTGCGCCGCGGCCTGTTGCCCGACGATTGGGCCGGCGACGCTCGCGAGGCCGCGACAGGCTACGGCGAGCCGTAATCTGTAGCCCGCATGAGCGCAGCGACATGCGGGAACGGCGCCGGCACCATCCGTTTCGCACTGGCAAAACACGTTGCCGGTGATGGAATGGCACTCCATGAGCAAATGAACATGCTAGCGGCGGATGCCGGCCGACTGCGCGGGCATTCCCGCATGTCGCTGCGCTCATGCGGGCTACGATGCTGAGGTTGCCATTTGCGAATCAGCATCTGTCCGTGCTGGCGGTTGTGGCTTCAAGGCAACGCTTCGACGAATTCCTGTGTCGGTGCGGAGTCGATCATCGGCGGGCCCTCAATCGCATGGCGCCAGTAGGCGGCATCCGGCGGGCAAGAAGCGCCCGGTGGGGACGTGCGATAGGTCGTAAGGTGATGTTCGTCCAACGTTTTTGTGGCAGGCGGCGAGGAGACATGAAGGCAGCGCGCACCGTCATGGGCTCGCGCCGCCGGAGCCCGCTGCTCGCATCGTCCGCCGCAACGTCAGGTAGCCCGTTTATTGTAGCGCAAGTTTTTTACGCTATCATAGGTTGTGATTTGAATCGATCGTCGGCGGGCAGCGCCGAAGAGACGCGTTGCGCTGCCTTTAAGGCCGATGATGTCATTGGGGGAACTGCGCGGGCGCGGCGCAGCGGGCGGCATGATCGCACGTCGGAATGCAGAAGCGGCTGGTCTTCAAGGTCTTTGCGATCAGCGCGTCCCATCGCGCCTGTGCGGCGGCCCCGATGTCAAAGACACCCCTGTCAAATGTGTAAAACGGCTGTTGCTCTCGGCCTTGTCCTCACTCGTGCTGATGCAGGCGATGGTCGGATTGGCGGCGACCGCGGGCGGAATTGCTGTCCTTGGCGTCACGTCCGCATCAGCTCAAAGCGTTGGCGGCACGGGTGGTGGCGCAGCAAACAACTCCGGCGGTGGGGCAGGAGGCGATCTTCTGTCCCTACCGCAAGGCGGAGTCGGGGCGAATTTTACTCCTAACGTCCCTAATTCCGGAGCTGCGGGCGGCGGCGGTGGCGGCCCTGGCGGCGGCGACGGCGGCAAGGGCGGAGACGGTTTTATCATTGCCAATCCACCCGCCGGCGCTGGGGGAGCCGGCGGCGACGTGTCAAACGGTGGAATTGGACAGAACGGACAGAACGTTAGCGTAAATGCAACACAGAACAACGGTAACTCTGCTGGCGGCGCCGGCGGTGGGGGACGCGGTGGCCTGCATGGGACGGCGCTCGCTCCGACCGGAGCGATCGGCGGGGTTGGCGGCAATGGTGGTATGGCTACCTCGACCGGTACCTATAATAATGGCAACGGTTCAGCGAGTGGCGGCGGAGCTGGTGGCGGGGGAAGCGGCGGCTATGGCTGGGTGCTGACCGGCACATCCTCGAATGTACCTACGACACTCAACATCACAGGCGGCAATGGCGGCAATGGCGGGAATGGCGGGGCCGCCGACACGACCGGGACGACGATCACGGGGGGTGGCTTAGGTGGCGGAGCGGCTCTCGGCGGATTTGGCGGCAATGGAGGGGATGGCGGAGTTGGCGCCTATCTTGCAAGCCCGGCCGCAGGCGCCGCATTCACCAACACCGTGACGATAACGGGCGGAGATGGCGGGATCGGCGGTGATGGCGGGACGGCCGCAGCTTCGGCAAGCGCTGACGGTCCGGTTCAGGGCGCCGGCGGTAATGGAGGCGCTGGTGGCGTTGGCCTGCTGGTCGACAACACGGCAAACGTTACCGTAACGATCAACAATAGTGCCACCATCCAGGGCGGCAACGGCAACCGGGGCGGGGCAGGTTCTGGATTTTTCCAGACGAGTCCACCGAGTGTTGCCAATGGCGGCGCCGGCGGGCATGGCATTTCCGGATCCTCTCTCACCATCGTTAATGCCGGCGGAGCGACGATCGCCGGCGGCAGCGGCGGTAACGGTGGTGCGAACGCCGGCGGTGCCGCTATCGCCAGCAATGGCGGCGACGGCGGCGAGGGCATCGCGGGATCCAACCTCATAATCACCAACGCGGGCACGATCTCTGGCAACACTGGTGGCGCCGGCGGCAACGGCACCGGGGGCAATGGCGGTGACGGCGGCGACGGTATTGCAGGGACCAATATCACCATCGTCAACAGCGGCGCGATCTCTGCCGGCGCCGGCGGCGCGGCTGACGGCAGCGGCACGGCCGGCGCCGCCGGCGCCGCCATCCGATTCACCGGCGGCACCAACACGCTGGAAATCCAGTCGGGCTCCACCATCACCGGCAATGTGGTCGCCTTTAGCACCGCCGATACCTTCCGGCTCGGTGGCGCGACCAGCGACAGTTTCGCTGTCTCGCAGATCGGCCCGGCCGCGCAGTATCAAGGCTTCGGTATCTTCGAAAAGACCGGTGCCAGCACCTGGACGCTGACCGGAACGACGACGGCGGTGACGCCCTGGACGATCACGCAGGGCACGCTGGCGATCTCGTCCGACGGCAATCTCGGCGCGACTTCGGGCGCGCTCACGCTGAACGGCGGCACGCTGCAGACGACGGCGGATATCACGACATCGCGCAATGTGCTGATCAACAGCACGGGCGGCGCAATCAATACCAATTCAGCGACTACACTGCAGATCGACGGCACGATCGGCGATGGCACCGGCTCCCCCGCCGGGGTGCTGACCAAGACCGGCGCCGGCACGCTGGTCCTGACCGGCAGCAACACCTATTCCGGCGGGACCTCCATCGCGGGCGGTACAGTGTCGATCTCGTCAGCCGGCAATCTCGGTACCGGCCCGCTTAGCTTCAATGTCGACCCCAACCAGCCCAACCTCACCCGCACGCTGCAGACCACGGGTGCGACGCCCATCGTCTTTGGGCAGACCGTGACCTTCAATACGGACGGCACCCTCAATACCGGAGTCGATCTGACGCTGAGCAACACGATCGGCGGAACGGGCAGCCTCACGAAACAGGGCAGCGCCAACCTGATCCTCACCGGCGACAACAGTTCTTATGCGGGCAACATCACGGTCTCCGACGGTTCGCTGCAGGTGGGAAATGGCGGCAACAGCGGCACGCTCGGCACCGGCAACGTCGCGCTGACCAATGCGGACAACACACTTATTTTCAATCGCTCCGGCTCCTACGCGTATAACGGCCAGATCACAGGCAATGGCGGTGTGGTCCAATCCGGCGGTGCCGGCAGCGTGATTACATTGGGCGGCGCCAACAGCTATGCGGGCGGCACCACCATCAATAGCGGGACAGTGTCGGTTTCGTCGGCGGGCAATCTCGGCACAGGCGGCCTCACCTTCAATGGCGGTACGCTGCAGGCCACGCAGAGCTTCACGCTCGATGCCTCGCGCACAGTGACGATAAATTCCGGCGGCGGCACATTCGACACCTCACCCGTCGCAACGACCCTGACAGTCGCCGGCCAGGTGACCGGCGCGGGCGGGCTCACGAAATCCGGCGCCGGCACGCTCGTCTTGGCCAATGCCGGCAACGATTACCAGGGCGCGACCAACATCAATGCCGGCACGCTGCAGGTGGACGGCGCGATCACGCAATCGGCGGTGAACGTGAACAGCGGCGGCACGTTGAGCGGCATCGGTACGCTCGGCGGGCCGGTGACGAATGCAGGCAACATCGCGCCGGGTCATGGCGGCCCCGCCGGTGCGCTCACCTTGACCGGCGCCTACACCGGCGCCGGCGGCACGCTGACCATCCGCACCGCCTTTGCCGGCAGCAGCGCGTCGACATCGCAGCTCGTGCTGAGCGGCGCGGGCGCCTCGGCAAGCGGCTCGACCAGCGTCGCCGTGGTCACCAGCGGTGTCGGCAACGTGACCTCGGGCAACGGCATCCAGATCATCGCCGCACAGAACGGCGCGACCACCGCGGCCAATGCGTTTGCGCTTGGCGGGCCGGTGGTGGCCGGCGCCTTTCAGTATCAATTCGGCCGCGGCACCTCTGGCGGCGCCGACGAGCTGAATTCCTGGTATCTGCGCTCGCACATCGATCCGCCTGTCCCACCGCCGGGACCTGGGCCTGGTCCTGGCCCCGGTCCTGCGCCGCAGCCCATTCCGCTCTATCGCCCGGAGGCGTCGCTGTTCTCCGCCGCGCCCGGCATGGCGCGCGAGCTCGCGCGCAACACCGTCGGCACCTTCCACGATTACAACGGCGATCAAGGCCTTCTGCGGGGTGGCGGCGCACCGGGACCGGTGTGGGCCCGCGCGTTCGGGCAATCGACGAAGCACAGCCATTCCGGCACGCTGGGTACGAGCTTCGACGGCCATAGCTGGGGCATCCAGAGCGGCATCGATCTGTTCCGCAGCGGCATCGCCGACACCTTCAACGACCGCTTCGGCATCTTCATGGGTTATGCCGAGGCCAAGGGCGACGTGAACGGCTTCGCCCTCGGCGCGCAGAACGCCTTCACCGGCTCGCCGTCGCTCGAAGCCGTCAGCGTCGGCGGCTATGCGACGCGCGTCGGCCCGACCGGCTGGTATCTCGATGCACGGGTGATCGGCACGCGCTATTCCGCCGGCGGCGTCTCCGAGGTCAACAAGATCGCGATCGAGACCAAGGGCTGGGGCGTCACCGCATCGCTCGAAGGCGGCTATCCGATCCCGCTCGGTTACGGCATCACGCTCGAGCCGCAGGTGCAGGTGATCTACTCGACGCTCGACCTGTCGGGCTTCGATCGCGCCAGCAGTGTCGAGTACCGTTTGCCCGACGCCGTGTACGGCCGCATCGGCGTCCGCCTCGCCGGCAACCAGTTCTTCGGCATGCCGAACGTGCGGCCCTATCTGAAAGCCAACGTCTGGCAGGATTTCGTCGGCACCGATCGGGCGATCTTCGACAATGCGCACGTCATCGAAGCACGCCAGCGCCTGACGGCCGTGGAACTCGGCGGCGGCTTTGTCGCCCAGCTCACGCAAAACATCGGCGTATGGGCGGCGGTCGACTACACCACCGACGTCGCCGGCGACGACGGCGACCGCGAGGTGATCCGCGGCAACGGCGGCCTGCGCGTCGTGTGGTGAGAGTCTGATCCGCGCCTCGTGATTGCGACCAGGCTTAGCCCCTTCGGTTGCGCCATACTCGTCATTGCGAGCCGCGAAGCGGCGCGGCAATCCAGTCTGAGCTTGCCGCAAATGCCGCGCTGGATTGCTTCGTCGCTTCGCTCCTTGTATTGGCGCGCCCCGCTATAATCCGACTGTTCCGAGAGGAACGACCCGCTTCGGGCGGCCACCCGAAGCGGGTCGCCGATCGTCGGATCGA
>NZ_JAVIFX010000020.1 GCF_031157255.1 Bradyrhizobium sp. LHD-71
TACCACACCTTCGGTGGCTGGAAGGCGTCCGGCTTCGGCGACCTCAACCAGCACGGGCCGGATTCGATCCGCTTCTACACCAAGACCAAGACCGTCACCTCGCGCTGGCCGTCCGGCACCAAGGACGGTGCCGAGTTCACGATCCCGACGATGCGCTGAGGGGCGAACCGGAACGAGGTGTCATGCGGCGACGGATTTCGCGTCGTTGAAAATGGTCGATAGCGTTGCCGCATCGGCGACGGTGCGGATCAGCATCGGCTCGCTACGACCGCGGATCGTCACTTCGGTTGACGGCAGCCTGTCGTTCAGGAGGCCCGCGCGAGTGCGGACCTCGTCCGACAGGACGACTTCACATGACAGCGTCTTTGTCATGTCCTGCAGCCGCGCGGTCACATTCACCGGATCACCGAGTGCCGTGAATACGACGTGTCCCGGCGAGCCAATGTCGCCGATGATGACTTCGCCGCCGTGGATGCCGATACCGAAGCGCAGCGGTTCCTTCAGGTCGTCGGCCAGGAACTCGTTCAGTTCGGCGACGTTTCGCGCGATGCGACCCGCGGCAACGATGGCCTGACGGCACGCGGTGGCCGGATCGCTGGCCAATCCAAACAGTGCGAGCTGGCCATCGCCGACAAACTGGTTCGGCTGGCCGCCGCTGGCGACCACTGCCTGCGAAACTGCGGCCAAGAAGCGATTGATGATGAACACGGTGTCGAACGGCAGCCGAGTTTCGGCAAGTTTCGTCGAGCCTCGCATGTCGACGAACATGCTGACCAGATAACGCTCCTGCCCGTTACGTGCCGGAATCCCTGCGCGCAGCAACGAGACCGAGGTCTGCGGCGGGAAAATGCGGAAGAACGACAGGTCGCGTTGCGGCCGCAGCTGGCAGGCGAGGCGCACGGCGGGATCCGCCCCCGTGCCGACGCGCTCCAGAACGAATGCCTCGCGCCGCGATGGTTCGGGCAGCATGCTGCAATCGCCAACGATGCGGATGCGGCAGGTGGAGCAGCGCGCGCGTCCGCCGCAGACGCTGGCATGCGGCACGTTGTGCAATAGGCTCGCCTCCAGCACCGTCAGATCCTTCGGCACGCGCACGGTCTTACCGTCACCATAGGAAAGCCTGATCAACCCTGCGCGGCGTTCGCGCAAGGATCGCAACCCTCGCGCAGCCAGGACCAGCACGAGCAGCCCGACATAGCCGAACAGGAAGCCTTGCGTGATGCGGTCAAGCGCAGCGCGGTGCTCCACCGTGCCGATATGTTGCACGGAGAGCTTCTCCGCGCGCCATTGCTCCGACAGGGTGAGTTGCTGTACCGACTTGGCCCCTTGATAGACGCCGAGCGCGGCCATGACCGGCAGCAGAACCGCAAGTGCCAACAGTGCGGGAGCGATCTTGCGAAACAGCGGCCGTAGACGAAACCAGAAATAGAGCCCGATGCATCCGTGCACCCACGCGACCACCATCACCAGATATTGCACGATGAACATGTGCGTATGCGTCGTGGTGTACAGTGCCAACACCTGCGAATAGTACTTCTCGTTGCCGAACAGATCGTAGGCCAACCGCAAACCGGCAATGTGGGCGATGATCAGCACCGGAATGCTGAGGCCCAGCAGGAGCTGGGTTGCTTCCGTGGCGCGGTAGCGAAACTGCCGACGCTCATACAGCATCCAGATGCCGAGCGCCGCGTGCACGAACGCTGCGAGATAGAAGATCGCCTTGCCGGGCTGCTCGCCCCAGATCCTGTGGTGGGTGTTGAGCGCCTCCTCCATCGCATCCAGAGAAATGTTGCCGAGTGCGTGGTTGAGGAAATGACTGACGAGAAAGGCGAACAGAACGCAGCCGGTGACGAGGCGGAGCTGACGAATGCCGAATCCATTCAGCAGCGTGGAAAGCGTTGCAGGCTGCACGTTGGCGTCCGTGTTCGTCATGATCCGGTCATGTCCAATGTTGGCAATTCTAGATTCGGTTCAGGTCAGACGGAATACGCTCTCGATAGATTCCTTTGGTGGACATTCTTTGCCGAGAGCCGGATATCTACCCTGTCCGGAAATGCTTTAGCGTCGTTCGTGGCGCGCGTCCGGCGCCAGAACCACCATAGCGCCGGCGGCGCTCGCCAGCACCGTCCAGTAGCCGTAGCGGTATTCGGCTGCGACGCCGAGCGGCAGGTAGCTCAGGATATAGACGACCGCCGAACCGCAAACGCCGATCACGAAGGCGCCATCGGACGTCGTTCGGCGGCGCCACGCAAGAGCGCAGAGCAGGATGCTAACGAGCAGCCACGTGCCGATGCGGAACAGCGGCGTTGGTTGCAGACGATCATGGATGATCTTCAGCGCCGTGAACGCCGGTCGATCCGCGAAGACCGTCTTTGGAGGGTCGTCGATGTTCAAGGTCCACATGGCGAGCTGCGAGTCGAACAGGAAGGTCCGGAAGAACGCCAGGCGGTGCTGAAGATAGGCGATCGGATGTGCCGCGACCGCTTCCACCCAGGCGCGCGTGAGCGTTCCCGTTCCGAAGATCTTCTGCTCATGTTCGAGCTTCGCCATGACGAATTTGCAGTCACCATTCCAGTAGCCGTTCCAATAGGACGGATCGTAGCAGCGGCCCTGCAGCGCCGCGGTCTCGTCGGGGGACCAGGTGGCCGGAAACTGGTTCTGGCCGGAGAAGTAGGTGATGCCACCGAGGTCGAACACGGCAATCGAGTGCAGCGGATTCTGCCGCGCAGCGCCGAGCGTGCCGTAGTAGACAAGCTGCATGAGGGCGTAGAGGCCAAGCATCGCCGGAACAAACAGCAGCGCCGTGCGCCGCCAGTTGAATTGTCGCGGCCAGACAGCGTAGGCGATCAGCAACGGTGCGGCCGCCAGCGCGTTCGGTCGGATCAGGACGCCGAGCGTGATCAGCCCGAGCGCCACCGCCTGCGCGACGATGCGGCCCTCCTTGCGATCGGTGGCGAATACGAGCGCTGCAGCAAGCAGCCAGCAGGACGCCATCAGCACGTCGCGCCAGATCACGCCGACGAGTGCAAACAGCGGCGGCGTGAGTGCGAGCAGTGGCAGTGCCGCAGCGAGCACGCGCGAGCGTCGAGCCAGAGTGAACGACAGTGTGCCGATTCCGAGCCAGTAGAGCGTCGCGATCAGAAGAAACATGCTGGCGGCGCCGGGCGCGATCGGATCGATCGTCTTCCAGAGCCAGGTCATGACCGGCGATTGCCAGTCGCCATAGAAACTCTTGAGACTGTCGAGATAAACGTACCGGGCGTCGTAGTTCATGATGCCCGGATAGAAGACATGAAGGGTCAGCGCGAAGCCCGCGGCGGTGAGCAGGGCCGGGAGGACGAGCGCGGTTGGTCGTGTCGGTGTTGTCGCCGTTTCAGGCGAGACGGGCATAGACGTCTCCCGAGTTCGCCGCATATGGGAGCGCGAGGAACCATTGTTTCAGCGTTCTGGCTGCGACCCATTCGGGGTGCACAAGAGTTTGGCTTTCGCCCAGCGCCGCGTTGAAACGCTTGTAGCCGAGCGCCTCGCAGCGAAAAAGGGCCGCGAGCGCGACATCGCGCTGAATGGTCGTGAACTCGAACGACAAGGCTGCAACCGGTCGCGTAAGGCCGGCGAGCGCCTGAGCCTCGAAGCCTTCGACGTCGATCTTGATGAACGACGGCTCGCCGTATCGTGCGATCAACGCATCGAGCGTCGTCGCTCGCACGCGGATCGATTTTGTCCAGCGCTGTTCGCGCCAGCCGGATGCGTCCTCGGCAGCGCGAATGAAGTCCTTCGAAGCGGTGGAAACGGTTGGGTTGTCGACGTTGACCATCAGTTCGATGTCACCGGGCGCGCAGGCGACGGCAGCTCGTTCGATTGTGATACCTGGACGGAAGCCGAACCGCACACGAAGAGACATTGCAAGGGCCGGCTGCGGTTCGATCGCAATGACCCGGGCACCCAGCCGGCGAAAGCAGGCGACGCGATCGCCGACATGCGCGCCCACGTCGAACGCCAGGTCGCCGCGCCGGATGAAACCTCCATAAAGCCGATCCATCGCCGCGGCATGCGTCCGGTCGGCGTTATAGATGCGCATCGAGCGCAACACGCCGCGCGCGGCTCGCCAGGCTTCGATCATGAGCCGGCGATGGGCGCTTGCGGGCGCCGCGCGCCGTCAAGGGCAGGTAATGCAAGCGCCTGCAGGCAGGCGGGAGGTGTCGTCTCTTCAGGCAGACGGCCGATGCCCCATCGCGTCAGCCGCCGCCCGACGGCGGATTTGGCCGTCACGACTGCAAGCGGGATCGACAGCGCCAGACCGCCGGCGAGAAACAGGGCGTATGGGAGCGTTTGCGGATGGGTCGCGGCCAACAGCGCGAGCGTGCTGACGCCAAGCAGCGTATGCGGCCAGAATGCGCCGACGGCCTGCGCGATCGAGACTGAATGATCGTCCCGAACCTGTCCGGCCCACTCGATCGGACGACCGAACGGCAGGCTTGCGATAAGCAACGCATGGCCGAACCACATGATCTGTGACAGCAGGACGAAGAAAATCATCTCGGTCGCGACGCTCGCCCCGAAACGGAGCGATCCGCCAAAGATGTTGCGGGCGTCGGCGCGCGTGAAGATATCGATCACCGTTGCAATTTTCGGTGCGAACCACATGACGAGCACCGCAACGAAGATCGCAAGGCCGGCATCGGCGCGGATGAAATTTGCGGGCGTATCCGTGAAGGCGAGCGCAAGCGTGCCGACGATCAGGAGGCCGATCCAGCCGGGCGAACCCAAGAACATCAAAATCGCGAACAGAAGCTGGCATCGGCTGACGAACTTCAGGCCCGGCATGGCAAGAAACCGCCAATATTGCAGATTGCCACGGCACCAGCGTAGGTCGCGTCCAATGAACTCGGGCAGGCTCGGTGGGTTCTCCTCCCAGCTTTCGTGTTCTTCCGGAACGACGTGGACGTCGTAGCCGCCGCGCCGCATCAGGACGGCTTCGATCTGGTCGTGGCTGAGGATGTGGTCCTCGTCGCTCTTCGGCAGCGGCAGCTGCGCGTGCTGCAAGAACGGCTTCAAACGCAACAGCGCGTTGTGGCCCCAATAGGGGCCGCAATCGCCCTGCCACCAGGCACTGCCGAGCGTGTAGGAGCGCATGCCAAGGCGCATGCCGAACTGGAAGATGCGGGCGAAGGCGCTTGTGGACGGCAGCCCAACGACGAGACTTTGCAGGATACCGATCTGCGGCTCGCCTTGGGCGATACGGACAAGGCGCAGGATCGCGCGCGCTGACATGAAACTATCAGCATCGAGCACCAGTGCGAATTCGTGATCGTCGCCCCATCGCGCACAGAAGTCGCCGATGTTGCCCGCTTTGTAGCCGGTGTTGGTTTCGCGTCGCCGGTAGGTCAGTGGCAGCCGGCCCTTCCACCGCAATGCAAGGTCTGCGAACGCCGTCGCTTCCATCCTTGCGACGGAAGCATCGGAAGTGTCGCTCAGCACATGGACGTGAAAGCGGTTAGCATACCCGCTCGCTGCGAGATCTGACATCATCGCCTGCAGGTTGCGCACCAGCCGCTGCGGCTCTTCATTGCGGATGCACAGCAGGATCGCAGTGGAGGCGATAATCGGCATATGCTGCGGAACATGCGCCGCGCATGGAATGGTCGTTTGCAACGGATCGGCTGCGAACCGCGCGATCAGAAAACCCAGCGCCGCATTCCAGAACCCGACCACCATCCAAGGCAGCGTCAAGGCAAAGCAGAAAAGCAGCACGGCATCCGCAGGACCGAAGCCGGCCGGAGACAATGCGAGGAAAGCCAGCCAGAGCAGGGCAAGGATGGTCGCGCCGACGAGCAGGCCGAATAGTGCACGCCGCCCGGCAATGGCTTCCCGGACATGGCCGGTTACTGCTATATCCGAGGGTGAACGTTCGAGCACGCTTGTCAGGTCCAGTGAGCGTCGGGATCCACGTATATCGGGCTGTCCGCCTCTGAGTCCAATCTAGTGCGCCGGATTCGACGTTCCTACCGGCATCAGCCAAGTGCTTGGCATCAAATCCGAAAAAGGCGCAGCTCACTTCACAAATTTGCTAGGGTCTCTCTTGGTTCTAACGTTCACAGATGAGGTTGCCGTAAAGTGATGCGAACGTCAGAATCGGAATGTTAGGGCGTGCGTGTGCCGAGTCAGGTGAAAGATATTGCGCGCGGCCTCTGGTATGTGGAGCCCGGTCGTGCGGAGATCCGCGAGGAGGCGCTGCCGCCGCCTGCCGCCGGAGAGGTGCGTGTTCGCACGCTGCACAGCGCAGTCAGCCGCGGCACCGAGGCGCTGGTTCAGGCCGGGCGCGTCCCCGAAAGCGAATATGAACGCATGCGCGCGCCGGCGATGGCGGGAACGTTCCCGTTCCCGGTCAAATATGGCTACGCGTCGGTTGGCCGCGTCGAAACCGGCCCGGCCGACCTTCTGGACAGGACCGTGTTCGCGTTGCATCCGCACCAGTCCGCATTCAATGTGGCCGTCGAAGCGGCGGTGCCATTGCCTGACGATGTCACACCGTCGCGCGCCGTGCTGGCGGCCAATATGGAGACGGCGCTGAACGCAGTCTGGGATTCGAGCGTCGGTCCTGCGGATCGTATCGCGGTCATTGGTGCAGGCGTTGTCGGCGCGCTCGTGAGCTATCTCTGCGGCGGAATCGTGGGTGCCGATGTAACGCTCATCGACATTGATCCGTCGCGTGCCGGCATTGCACAGGCGCTGGGCATCAAATTTGCGGCGCCAGCTCGAGCGCCGCGCGACTGCGACGCGGTCTTTCATACCAGCGGCAACGCGCAGGGTCTCGCGACAGCTATCGAACTTGCGGGCAATGAGGCAACGATCATCGAAATGAGCTGGTACGGATCGGGTGCGGTAGGACTTCCGCTCGGCGGCGCGTTTCACAGCCGGCGGCTGAAGTTGATGTCCAGCCAAGTGGGGCAGGTGTCGCCGTCGCGTCGGCCGCGCTGGACGCATAAGCGGAGACTGGCCGCAGCGCTTGCGCTGCTGGCTGATCCGAAGCTCGATGTGTTGCTCGCGCCGCCTATCGCTTTCAACGATCTGCCCGCACAGTTGCCGCGAATCCTCAAGCCGGGCAGCGGCGTGCTCTGCCAGATTGTCAACTACTGAAGAGGCTCACTTGTTCGCAGTCGAGGTTCGCGATCACGTCATGATCGCCCATTCATTCCGCGGGAAGGTCTTTGGCCCGGCGCAGGCGCTGCATGGTGCGACGTTCGTCATCGATGCGGCATTCATCGCCGAGACGCTCGATGACAACGGCATCGTCGTCGATATCGGCCTTGCGCATGAAGTGCTGAAGGAGGTTCTCATGCCGCTGAACTATCGCAACCTCGACGAGGTGCCGGAATTCAAGGGCGTGAACACCACCACCGAATTTCTCACTCGGTACGTGTTTGACGGGCTGGCCGCTGCCGCCAGAGGCGGCCGGCTTGGCCGCAATGCGGGCGAACTGAACGCGATCCGGGTGACGATTTCCGAATCGCATGTGGCGCGCGCCTGGTACGAGGCGCCCCTGTCGTGAAGCGCGCGGCGTTCGCGGTCCCCGGAAGCCTCGACACGCCGACCGGCGGCTATGCCTATGACAAGCGCATCATTACCGAATTGCGTGCGCTCGGCTGGCAGGTCGACGTGGTCGACCTGGGTAACTCGTTTCCGAACCCCGATCGGGCCGCGCGCGAACTTGCGCGGGCGAAGCTTCTTGCCCTTAACGAGGGGGAGCCGCTCGTGGTCGACGGTCTCGCCTTCGGTGTGATGGCCGACGAGGCGGCACAACTTTGCGCGCGCAACCCCCTGGTGGCGCTGGTGCATCATCCGCTGGCGCTGGAGACAGGCATCCCGACGGGAAAGGTGCGGGCGTTGCGCGACAGCGAGCGCGAGGCGCTGAGCTGCGCGCGCTTCGTCATCGTCACCAGCCAGCCGACGGCAACGATCGTGACTCGCGACTACGCGGTGCCGGCAGAGCGCGTGGCCGTCATTTGCCCCGGCGTTGATCGTGGGCCGTTGACCAAACGGTCAACGGTGGGAGCGGGCGGCGCCGTCCGTCTGCTCGCAGTCGGATCGATCGTTCCGCGCAAGGGTTACGACATTCTGATCGAGGCGCTTGCGGGTCTGGACGCCATGCCATGGCAGCTGACGATCGTCGGCGACACGACCCGCGATGCTGCGGCGTCTGCGCGGCTCGAAGCCGACACCGCGCGGCTGCAATTGCAGGATCGCGTCGTCATCGCCGGCGCTGTGACAGGTCCCCCGCTCAACGCACTTTATGCCGGCGCGGATGTGTTCGTGCTGGCCTCCCTGTTCGAAGGCTACGGCATGGTATTCGCCGAGGCGATCGCGTACGGCCTGCCGGTGGTTGCGACCGCCGTTGGCGTCGCAAAGGACATCGTGCCGGCCGACGCCGGCGTCCTTGTGACGCCTGGCGATGTGCCTGCTTTGCAGGAGGCGCTGCGACGTGTGATTGCGGATGCAGACCTGCGCCTGCGGATGGCCGAGTCGGCGCGAACCGCGTCGCGGGGCCTTCCCGAATGGCGGCAGTCTGCGCTGCAATTTGCGCAGGTGCTCGAGGCGGTGACATGAGCGGCTTCTCGGCCGAGTGGCTGGCCTTGCGCGAACCGCTCGATCTGCGGGCGCGAAATCGGAGCGTGCTGAATGCGGTCGCCGCGGCTTTTCAAGACCGGCCCGAGCTTGCGATCGTCGATCTCGGCAGTGGTACCGGCGCGACCGTGCGCACACTGAGCGGGCGGCTTCCGAAGCAGCAAAGGTGGAAGCTCGTTGACGATGATCCGGTGCTGCTCGCGGAAGCTTTTGCGACCGCGCCTGCAGGCGTGTCAGTCGAGACGCAAGAGTTCGACCTCAATGGCGACGTGGGTTCTTTGCTCGACGGTGTCGATCTGGTCACGGCGTCGGCGCTGATGGATCTGGTCTCGGAGCCTTGGCTGGCGAATTTAGCGGCGGCGGTGGCCGCCCGATCACTGCCGGTCTATGTTGCGCTCACCTATGACGGTCGGGTCGGCTTCAGTGCTTTCGATCCGGTCGATGCGCAGGTCATCTCCGCCGTCAACGCGCATCAGCGCAGGAACAAGGGCTTTGGTCTGGCGCTTGGTCCGGGCGCTGCAACGTCTGCAGAAAGGATTTTCCGGGCGTTCGGTTACTCGTTCCTGCAGGGGCAATCCGACTGGATCGCGGAAGCCTCAGACACCCGTTTTTTGGTCGAGTTGCTGGACGGTTGGCGGCAGGCTGCCGATGAAATGGGCGAGATGCCGCCTGGTGCCCTGGAAGGCTGGTTCACGCGCCGTCGCGAGGCGGTGGAGGCGGGCCAGCTGACCCTGAGCGTCGGCCATGTGGATTTTTTTGCGCAACCATCAGGCCGACGGACCGTAGTGCCGCCGAAAGATGCAGCAGTATATGATGCCGTCGCGCCGAATCGCAGGGGTGCTTGATATGTCACAGCCGCCGAGACGACCCAAAACCACGACCGATGCCCGCAGCGCTGCCGAAGCCGCGTTCAAAGCGGTGACGGCGCCGCGCGTCGAAACGCCCTCCGTGAGGCCGGCGATTCCAGGCGCGAAGGAGCAGGTCACCCTCAGGATCGATCAGGATGTGCTGGAGCACTTCCGTGAGGGCGGGCCCGGGTGGCAAGACAGAATAAACGAGGCGCTGCGCAAGGCCGCAGGGAAATAGTGTTTCCGCGCGTCGCCGCAGCCCAAACCGCCCTTGATCGCTGCGCGACAGGTCAATGCAGCCATCTCGTTGCTGGCATTGCGGAGCGCCCTTAAGCGTCTTTATCTGGCGCAACCAGTGCTCCGTTTCCGAAGTTCGCGTCCTTGCGGTACCCTGTCCATGCGAACTTCGGAAACGTAGGGAGCACTGGCAACGTTATGTTTCTAGTGCGGTTTTTGAATTTGAAATTCCTGCGCTGGACTTGCCGCAAGGTTGGCAGGAATTTCAAATTCACCGCACCAGCGGGGATTGGTGTACGGTTCCGGTCGGAACACCAAAAAGGTCAGGAGCCAAAAGCGGCCCATGTCGAACATTGCTGAATTCAAGGAAGTCTTCTCCCGCTACCCGAGCGGCGTCGTCATCGTCACCACGCGCGACGCCGACGGTACTGCGAAGGGCTTCACCGCGAGTTCGTTCACGTCGGTGTCGGCCAATCCGCCGCTGGTGCTGGCCTGCCTCAATCTGACGGCCGAGTGCTATCCGGTCTTTGCGACGGCCGACAAATTCGCGATCAGCATTCTGCGGCCGCATCATCAGGAACTTGCCGAGCGCTTCGCCAAGCGCGGCGCTGAGAAGTTCATCGAAGGCCATTTTGTCGATTCCCACCACAACCTGCCGGTGGTCAAGGATGCGCTGGCGACGCTGATCTGCAGGAAGTCAGAGCATTTCCCCGGCGGGGACCACGTCATCATCGTCGGCGAAGTCACCCAGAGCCTTCTGGGCGATCCGGGGCACGGCATGGTGCACTATCAGCGCAAGTTCTGGGGTGTCGGCGACAGCGCTGCTTCGCGCTGAACGTCTGGTCGTTTCTGTGAAAGCGCGATTTCAGCCGAGCGTAATGCCGGTTTCCTCGATGAGCTTTCGCCAGAGCTCGCGATCGCCGGCGAACCACGCCTTGTAGTCATCCGCACGCCGCCACTGCGGTACTTCGGCCGCCAGCTGGTCGAGCTTTGCGACGATTGCCGGGTCGCTCGTCACCCGGTCGAACTCCGTTCGCAGCTTCGCGGCAATGGCGTCGGGCGTGTCGCGCGGAACGAGCGCCGCATAACCGCCGCTGGCCGTGAACCCTGGAAACCCGCATTCGATGAAGGTCGGGACGTTCGGGAGCTGCGGCCGGCGCGTCGGGCTCGTGATGGCGAGCGGCACCAGATCGCCCGATGAAAAATACTGGATCAAGCCGGGATCGAGTACCGAACAACCGACGTCTACCGTATCGCCGAGCAGCGCCTGCAGTGTGCCGCCGGTCTGGAACGGCACGTTCATGCCCTGCACCCTTGCCAGCCGCATCAGCCGCTCCCAGGTCAGGTGCAACTGGCTGCCGATCCCGCCATTGGCGAAACGGACGCCGCCGGGCTCCGCGCGCATCCTGTCGAGGAGTGCGGCCAATGTTTTGATGCCAAGGCCGCGGCGGACGAACAGCACGAAGCTGCAATCGGAGAAGCAGCCGATCGGCGTGAAATCCTCAAAGGCATATTGCAGGTTCTTGTAGAGAAAAGGGTTGCAGGCGAACAGGCTGCCTGCCGCCCACAGGATCGTGTAGCCGTCCGGCGCGGCCTTCGCTGCGGCTGCGGCGCCGATCGTGCCGCCGGCACCGGGCCGGTTTTCCACGACGACCCGTTGCCCAAGCCTAGCACTCATCGGCTCGGCGAAAATCCGCGCATGCAGGTCGGGCGCCGTGCCGCTGGCAGGGTAAGGGACGAGCAGCCGCACGAAGCGCCTTGGATAGGCGTCATCCTGCGCCCACGTCGATCCTGTAGTGACCGCCACGGAGGCGGCCGAAATGGAAGCAAGAAATCTGCGTCGAGAAACTCTCATCTGCCGCTGCCTCCGCTATTTGAGAAACTCCTGAATGATGCGTGCGGTCTCGGTAGGCGCCTGCACACTGCCGACGTGGCCGACACCGTCGAGCACGCGGGACGTGGCGCCTGGGATTGCGTCCGCGATCGACAGGCTGTGCGCCGGCGGGATTAGTCCGTCCTCCGCGCCGACGAGGACGAGTGTCGGGCTCGCGATTGTGCTCAGATCGAGTTCGTAGCGGCGGCGCAGCAGGCTGGCGCGCCGCGCCGACTGCTCCGGTGTGCGCGGGCTGCGCAGCGAGGCGAAGATTCCGGGATGATCCTTCAAGTACGCGGCGGGAAAGAAATGCGCCGCAAGTGCATCGGTGTTCGCTATCGGGTCGGCACGCAACGTCGCCAGACGGGCGGCGGTCTCCGGTGCAAAATCCGTCATCACCTGTCCGGCGCGGATCGCGCTCGATAGCACCAGCCGGTCGACTCGCTGTGGGTGGCGCACCGCGAGATGCTGGGCGATGACGCTGCCAAGCGAGGTGCCGAAGACATGCGCGCGTGAAAGGCCGAGCGCTGTGATGAAGCCCGCGACGTCGTCGGCGAGCTGCTCGATGGGGTATTCATCCGCTGGGTTGCGCGTGCTGCCGGAGTCACGCTGGTCGCAGGCGATGCAGCGGAAGCCGGACGCAAGATGCGGCGCCAGCCGGTCGAACATTCCGTGGTCCGCTTCCGCGCCGTGGATCAGCATGATCGGGGGGCCGTCGCCGTGTGCGGCATAGAACGTCTCGATTCCGTTGTGCGCCACGTGCGGCATCAGGCGAACAATCCTTGCATGGCTTTCTGCAAATGCCGTACCGGGTCCACCGGCAGGTAGGGGATGCGCCATGCCACGTGCCCGTCGGGCCGAACCAGCACGGCGCCGCGCGGGCCCATGTGAATGCCGGCATCGCGGCCGTCATGCGGAAGCTGGCAAACCCGCAGCGGCACGCGGCTGCTCTGCGCGAGGTTTCGACCGACTTCCAGCCACTCCTGACCCGCAGGGCCGGTCACCAATGTCATCTCGGTATCGAACCAGTCGAGTGTCGAATGCTGGCGCGCGGGATCGAGCCAGATGTGTGGAAAGCGCCCGCCGGGGCGGTCGCTCGGCGTGTAGACGCGCGGCTGTACCGGCGTTGCCGCTGTCCCGTCCGGCAGCAGTGCGCCGCTCTCGTAGCGGAATCCCAGCGACTGGCCGATGCTGTGCAGGTGGTTGTCGTAATCCTTCATCCAGAAGGCGATCCAATCCCGGTTGCCCGAGCGCATCGCCTTCTCCATGGTCTCGATTCGCGTGCGATTGCCCATGCTGAAGTCGGCATTCGATTGTGCGATGGGGCGGCGCTCCACGTCGTAGCTGTCGAGCAATCGAGCGCTGACCCGGCCGCGCAGGACGAAGGCGAGCTTCCAGGCGAGATTGTGCGCGTCCTGCACGCCCGAGTTCAGGCCGTAGCCGCCGGTCGGCGGAAAGCGATGCGCGGAATCGCCGACAAGAAACACGCGGCCCTTGCGGAATTTCTCCGCGACCTGGCGGCTCACGCGCCAGATCGAACGGCTGATCATCTTGATCGGCAGGCCGGGAATACCCGTCTGCTTGCGGATGCGGTCGATGGTGCTCGCCTCGTCGGGCAATTCGCGCCGCTCATCGTCAGGACCGCCGATCTGGGTGACGCTCAGCCAGCGGTCGCGGCCGTTGGTGTTGAGAATGGTGCTCGCCGGAATCCCGGGTTCGTCGACGAAGCAGCGGCAGCCGGCGATGTCCCGCGCGCGCGGCACCTGCGACATGTCGCCATGCCAGTAGTCGTTCGACATCACTGCGATGCTGGCCGGGCCGACCATCGAGAGGCCGACGTCGCGGCGTGTCTGGCTTGCCGCGCCGTCGGCGGCGATCAGATAGGTCGCACGCCAGGATTTTTCCTCGCCGGTTGCGACGTTGCGGGTGCGCGCGGTGACGCCGCGCCCATCCTCCTGGATGTCGAAGGCCTCGGTGCCGTAGAGGATCGTGGTGGTGGGCGATCCTTCGAGCTTGCGCAGGATCTCCTCTTCGACCGCGTCCTGCGAGACCATGCTCTTCCAGCTTGGACTGTGGCCGACATTCGGCTCGGGCGTGGTGCGGCCGAGCTCCTCACCGGCGAAGGTTTTTGCGCACACCCAGACGTCGGCATAGGGCGGCAGGCCGCGTTCGCGGATCGGTTCTTCGACACCCCACTGCCGGAACAGCTCCATGCTGCGGACGAAGCAGCCGCGAGATTTGGGATGAGTGGTGGTGCCCTCGCTGCGCTCGACGACAACGCAAGGGATGCCGAAGCGGTGCAGCAGCAGGCCCATCGCTAAACCCACCGGACCGCCGCCGACGATGAAGATCGAAGTGTCGTTCATTCCGGACCCCGCCATTCAGCGTGCGTATCGTGCGCCGCTTGAGGCCATCGCACAAATAGAATAGGCATATCTGAGCGATCACATCGTGAGATGGCTCTCATGGATCTGCGGCAGCTCCGTTACTTCAAGGCCGTTGCCGATAGCGGCGGCTTCTCTGCTGCGGCGGTGGTGCTGCGCATCGCGCAGTCGGCCCTGTCGCGCCAGGTCAGTTTGCTCGAGGCGGAGTGCGGCGGTGCGCTGTTCGAGCGCGGCGTCAACGGCGTCGTGTTGACGCCGTCGGGTCGGGTGCTGCTGCAGCGTGCGTCATTTCTGCTGCAGCAGGTGGAGGAGGCGCGCAGCGAGGTTCAAGCCGAGAATGCCAATCCACGCGGCACTATCCGGCTTGGCTCAACTCCGAGCGTCGGTGAGTTGCTCTATCAGCCGCTGACCGCGCGCTTCTTGCTGCGCTTTCCGCGCGTGCGCCTGCAGTTGATCGAGGCGATTACGCCCGATCCATTGACGAGCCTGATGAATGGCGCGCTCGATCTTGCGATCGTGACGCGTCCGACCTCGAGCGAGGGCATCGCGTTTACGCCGCTGTTTCTGGAAAACCTCTGCGTGTTCGGGCCGACTGACTCGCGAGATCTGCCCTCCGGCGAGGTGCATGCCGAGGTGCTGCTGGGACTTCCGCTGGTGGTGCCGACCGGCATGCCGTGGCTGCCACGGCTGCAGCCGTCGCTCGGCGAGCGCATTTACAAGCTGTGGCCGCGTGTGGAAGTCGTCAGCATGAACTGCATGAAGCAGATGGTGCGCGGCGGGCTTGGTTTCGGCGTGGTGCCGAGCTGGACCATCCGCGAGGAGCTCGCCTCGGGAGAATTCAAGGCAGCGCTGTTGCACGGCATCACAACCCATCGCGGCCTCGCCTTGCCGACGGGACGACCCGTCAGCCGCATCACGCAGGCGCTGGCGAAAGCCGTGCAGGAAGAGGTGGAGGTGATGGTGAAGGCCGGAATTCTGATCTCTACGGCTGGTAGACCCCCGCAGGCCCGTCTGTCGCCTCGGATGCATCAAAAGCAAGCTCGACCGACACGCCGTTCGGATCCTTCATAAACACTTGGCGCTGACCGACGCCGGGAACGTCGCGGACCTCATGCGTAATCCCCGCCTTGCGCACGCGCTCGAGCAATGTCGCGTAACCTACGGCTATGAACCCGACGTGGTTGACGCGACCGGAGCCCGCGGCGCCGGCCTTGTCATCGCTCAGCCCGATCACGTGCACGACTGCCTTGTCGCCGACATAGAGCCATGCGCCGGGGAATGGGAAGTCCGGACGAAAGCCTCGCTTCAAGCCAATGATGCCTTCGAAGAAGGCGCAGGTCTCCTCGACGACTGGCGTCTGGATGTTGACGTGGTCGAGTCGGGCGATCTCGACCGGAATTGCTTGCGACATCAGCTCGCTCCCACGTTCTTGATGCATGCGGGAGTGTCCATGTTGATACGGCAAAAGACCAATAGAGAAACAAGATGCATTCGATCGCTGAATACGATGACTTGCTGCAATACTTGTCGAATCCTCCGCCTGCGCCACCAGCGCAGCGTTGCCGCCTGCGTCTTGCGCGCCGACGGGAGGTCCTGCCGCGTCGTTGCTTTCGAGCGCGGTCACCTGCCCAGGAGGGGCGGCAACACCTTCCGCGTCCAGCCCGTCGCCTCCTCATAGGCGTTGGCGAGCCGCATCACGGCGTGCTCGGCGCGACTGGGGCCGACAACCTGCATTCCCATCGGCAGTCCTGCGGCGTTGAGGCCGACAGGCATGCCAAGCGACGGACAGCCGGACATGGTGATCGGGATCACCACCTGCATCCAGCGATGGTAGGTATCCATCTTCTTGCCGGCGATTTCCTGCGGCCAGTGCGTTTCGACGGGGAAGGGGAAGACCGCCGCGCTCGGCAGCGTCAGATAGTCGTAGCGCTGGAACAGGCGGCGGACCTCACGGTACCAGGCATTGCGAACCTCCGATGCCGCTGCGAGGTCGAATGCGGAAAGCTTGTACGCTTCCTCGACCTCCCATTGCGCCTCCGGCTTCATGTGCGTCCGCGACGCAGGATTGTCGTAGTGCACACGCAGCTTCGATCCGGTGAGCCAGGCGCGCAGCACCAGCCAGGCCTGCCAGATCGCTTCCGGATCGAAGTCGGGCGTCACGTCCTCAACGATGCAGCCCATGCTTTCGAAGGTGCGTAGCGCACCCCGGCACAGCTCGCGAACGCCGGCCTCCATGGGCAGATTGCCGAACTCGCCGATCCAGCCGATGCGTTTGCCTTTGACATCGCATTTCAGCTGCTCAACCACATAGGAATGCGGGTCGGCAATCGATAGTGGCACGCGGTCGTCGTAGCCCGCCTGCACCGACAGCAGCATCTGCAGGTCCTCGACCGTTCGTGCCATCGGTCCCTTGACGCTCAGCCCGGTCAGGAAGACGTCCTCGTTATGATGCGGTACCCGGCCGTAGGAGGTGCGGAAGCCCAGCACATTGTTGAACGCGGCCGGGTTGCGCAGCGAGCCGCCGTGGTCGCTGCCGTCGGCGACGGGCAGCATGCGCAGTGCCAGCGCGACCGCGGCACCCCCGCTCGATCCGCCGGACGTCCTCGTCTGGTCGTAGGCGTTGCGTGTCAGCCCGAACAACGGATTGTAAGTCTGCGAACCAAGGCCGAATTCCGGCGTGTTGGTCTTGCCGATGATGATCGCGCCGGCATTGCGCATGCGCTCGACGAACAGCGCGTCGGCGTCCGGCACTGTGTCCTTGTAGAGCGGCGAGCCTTGGGTGGTACGAAGTCCTTTGGTCGCCGCGAGATCCTTGATCGCCTGCGGCATGCCGTGCAGCGGACCCATGTCTTCGCCGCGCTTGAGCTGGTCGTCGCGTATGCCGGCCTCGGCGATCAGCTCGCCCCGCTCGCGCAGCGAGATGATCGCGTTGACCTTCGGATTGAAGCGCTCGATGTGATCGAGATAGGCTTTCATGACCTCGACGCAGGACAATTGCCGTGCCCGCAGCGCGCGGCCGAGCGGCAGCGCGTCCATCATCACGATGTCGGAGACGGCCGGCTCGGTCTGCTGTGCGGATGGTAGGTCGGTCATGAAGCGCTCCTCTTTCTGCACGTCTCGAACCAGCCGAGCCCGTCCATGGTCTTGCCGCGCGGACGATACTCGCAGCCGACGAAACCGTCATAGCCGAGCCTGTCGAGTTCGCCGAACAGGAACGGAAAGTTCAATTCCTCGCCGTCGGGCTCGTTACGCGACGGAACGCTGGCGATCTGGATGTGCCGCGTCATCGGCATCAGCCGCTCCAGCGCCTTCGTCACGTCGCCGTGGATGATCTGCCGGTGGTAGATGTCGAATTGCAGCCAGACATTCGGCAACTTGAGCTCTTGGATCAGCTGCTCGGCAAGATCGAAGTCGTTGAGGAAGAGACCCGGGATGTCACGCGGGTTGATCGGCTCGAGCATCACCTCGATGCCGTCTGCACCGAGTATTTCCGCCGCGAAGGCGACGGACTTCTTGAAGGCGGCAACGGCACGCGGATCGTTGCGATCGGCCTTGCCCGCCACTAGGTGAAATCGCCTGACGCCGGTCTCGCGCGCGTATGTGCGCGCCGTCATCACCGCCTGCTGCAGCTCGGCAAAGCGCTCCGGCAGCGCGGCGAGGCCGCGGTCGCCGGCCGCGGTGTTTCCCGAGGCCATGTTGAACAGTGCCGGCGTGAGATTGTTGCGGCGCAAGCGCTCGGCGATGACGTCGGGCGGATGCTCGTAGGGAAACAGAATTTCCACCGCGTTGAAGCCGGCCTGCGCGGCCGCCTCGAACCGGTCGAGCAGCGGCCATTCCTGGAACATCCAGTTCAGATTGGCAGCGAAGCGTGGCATCTGACGACCGTCATTGCGAGGAGCGAAGCGACGAAGCAATCCAGCGCTGAATTTGCGTCAGACTCAGACTGGATTGCTTCGCTTCGCTCGCAATGACGCCTCTTGTTGGTGGTCTAGCCGGACGACGACTTTGTCCGCGTAAACTGCACTGCCGTTGCGGCCATCGCAAGGCTGGCACCGAGCACGAGGAACACACTCGCAACGCCCATTGCGGCCGCGAGCAATCCCGCAGCGAACGGAATCACGACCTGTCCCAGCCGCGTGCCGCCGGTGCGCAGCGAGTTGGCGGTGCCGCGCACGTCGCTCGAGACCAGCCCGAGCAGGCTGGAAATGGCCGTCGTCACCGCAATGCCGAGTGCGCCGCCAAGGATCGCGATTGCCACATACATCAGGGGTAGGGAGATCGGCGCGGCCATCGCGCCGAAGGCCAGGGCGCCGGCGATCGTGCTTGTGACCATCAGCGTGGTGCTGCCGAGCCAGGCGCTGAGCCTGGCAAAGAACAGGCGCGAGACCACTGCAGCGAAGGCGCGGACAGCCAGGAGTGAGCCGATCACATCGACGGCGATGTTTCGTTCCGTGCCCATCAACGGCAGGTACACCACGATCAGATCCTGCGCGACGACGGCGACGACGCTGACCGAAAAGACAACCAGGAAACCCGGGCTGCGGACGATCTCGCGCACCGGGACGGGTGCAGCACCATCTGCATGCAGCGCGCGCTTGTGGCCGGAGCGTAGCGGCAGGCTGGAGAGGAAAGCGAGCACCGCAGTCGCAACGCCGATCCAGAACAGCGGCTGCGTCGGCGGGATCGCGGCAGAACCGCCGACCCAGCCGACCACCGCAGGACCCGCGCCCTGTCCGATCGCGGTCGCCACCATGTAGTTGCCGAGCATGCGCTCCATCACCCCGGGTCCCGGCTGCTGCGCGCACAGCACCTGCAGCCCGATGCTCAGAAACAGGTGGCCGATGCCGAGCGTGGCGGTGAAGAACAGCAGGGCGTAGATCGACGGAAACAGGGCGATGCCGGCACAGCCGGCGACCAGCAGCGCAGTGCCGGCCCAGACCATCTTCACGTCATTGCCGCGGTCGATCGCGCGGCCGACCTTCAGCGCCAGCAGGACGGGCAGTATGGCAAACGCCGCCGTGAGGATGCCGATCCAGGCGGCGGACAGGCCGAGTTCGATGGCGCGATAGGAGGTGGTGACCCGCACGATCGAGATGACCGACAGCTCGAAAAAGGCAGTCGCCATCATGGGAACGACAAATCGGTAGTTCATCTGCGTGCGCGAGGCCGTTCCCTCAAGTCTTTCCCTATCCTCTCCTTCCCATCGAAGCATCGCGCGACGGGATTCGAATAGATCAAGAACAACACGCGGCGCTGCATCAGGCAATCGGCGCGGGAGTCAGGGCAGCAATGCTCTGCGCGGCGCTCCAGGCATTAGCTGAAAATGCAGTCAAACATTCTACTGTGCAGCACGCGAGAATGCCTCAGCCTCAGGCAACCGCCTTCGCCGCGCGCATCCTTGAGATCTCCTCGGCGCTGTAGCCGTATTCGCGCAACACGTCGTCGGAATGCTCACCCACGCCCGGCGCCTGTCGTGGCGGCGTCTTCGGTGCGCCTTCGACGTGGAATGGGCTGGAGATGGTTTCAAACGAGCCGTCGGCCAGCGGTACGATCGCGCCGGCGTCGCGCATCTGTTGATCGTCCAGCGCTTCGTCGATGGTGCCGACGAAGCCGAAGGTGATGCCGGCGGCGTCGAGTGTCGTGCGTAGATCGGCGAGATCGAAGCGGGCGAACAGGTCGTCGAACTCCGCCATCAGCGCCGGGACATTGGCGCGGCGGGCGTCCGCGGTGGCAAAGCGCGGATCGGCGGCAAGCTCGGGGCGACCGAGTGTGGCGACGAGGAGAGGATACTGCTTCACGTCATTGACCATCGCCAGGTTGAACCAGCGATTGTCGCGCGTGCGATACATGTTGGTGGTCGCGCTCAGCGACTGCGAGCGCGGCGGCCGCGGCGGGATGGTCGCGCCGGTCAGGCGCGCCTGCACCAGGAACGCGTTGGACCACAGCCCGTTCGCCAGCAGCGACGACGACACCAGCCCGCCCTTGCCGGTGAGTTGGCGGCGATAGAGCCCGGTCACGATCGCCGCATAAAGCGCGATGCTGCAGGGATGGTCGCCCATGCCTGCAACCGAACGAGCCGGTGGCGACATCGAATCGGGGCGGACCTGATCCATCAAGCCGGAGCGCGCCCAGTAGGCGGTGGAATCGAAGCCCGTCTTGTCGGCCTCGACGCCCTTTTCGCCATAGGCGGTGAACGACGCGTAAATCAGCTGCGCATTGCGGGAGCTGAGATCCTCATACGAGATCATCATGCGTCGGCGGACGGGCAGCGGCAGGTTTGTGACGAACACGTCGGCCTTGGCCACCAGCCGGTGCAGCACCTCGAGACCCTGCGGCGTCTTCAGGTTGAGCGCGATGCTGCGCTTGTTGCGTGCGCCATGCAGCCAGGCGTAGTCGACGTTGCTCTTCGGCGTTCCAGGCACCGCGTGCAGCGTGCGATAGGCGTCGCCTTCGCCCGGCGGCTCGATCTTGATCACGTCGGCGCCGAAGTCCGACAGCACGGTGGCGGCGGCTGGAGCGGCAATGAAGCTCGCACAGTCAATCACTTTCAACCCTGCAAAGAGCTGCTCCGTCATGGCCTCGCTTCCTCCCTGCCTCGCGTTCTAGCTGACGTCCTTTTCTTCAGTCGTTCTCGATGCAACAGCGAACGCCTCGGGCCGCGGTGTCAGCCGACGGCCTTCGTGTCGCGCAGCTTCCTGATGTCTGCGTCGTCGTATCCATGTTCGCGCAGGATCTCGTCGCTGTGTTGGCCGATCGAGGGAGCTGTGGCGGGTTGCCGCTTGGTCTCGCCGTCGACATTGAACGGGCTCGAAATCGTCAATCCCGAGCCGTCGGCGAATGGAACGATGGCGCCTGCATGCCGCGCCTGTTCGTCGTCGACAAGATCGTCCAGGGTGTTGACGATGCCGAAGGTGATGCCGGCGCTATCGAGGATCTTGCGCCACTCCTCAAGCGTCTTTTCGGAAAACACCTTGTCGTAGATTTCGATCAGCTCAGGCGAATTTTTCTGCCGATCCGCCTGCGCGGCGTACTTCTCGGTCAGGTGTGACAATCCGATCGCCGCCATGAAGGGGGCGTATTGCCGCGCTTCGTTGACCATCGACAGGATGAACCAGCGCCCGTCCTTGCAGCGATAGGAGTTGCTGAGCGGGTTCAGCACATGCGTGCGTTTCGGCCGCGGTGGAAATTCCGCGCCGATCAGCCTGGCCTGCACGAGATAGCTGTTCGACCACAGGCCGTTCGCAACCAGCGATGAACTGACCTGGCCGCCGCGCCCGGTGCGTTCGCGCCGCCACAGCGCGGTCATGATCGCGCTGAACAGCGCCACCGCGCTGGGATGGTCGCCCATCCCCGGCGACGAGCGGGCCGGCGTCGCCTCCGCGTCCGGCCGCACCATGTCCATCAGGCCCGAGCGCGCCCAGTAGGCGGTGGAGTCGAAGCCGGTCTTTTCGGCTTCAGGGCCGGCTTCGCCGTAAGCGGTGAACGAGGCGTAGATCAGCCGCGGATTGACGTCTTTAAGGTCGTTGTAGCCCGTCTTCAGCTTGCGCCGCACAGGGAACGGCATGTTGGTGATGAAGACGTCGGCCTTTTCCACCAACCGGCACAGCACTTCGTGGCCGCGTTCGGATTTCAGGTCGAGGGCAAGGCCGCGCTTGTTGCGGTTGTCGAGGATCCAGGCGTAGTCGCGGCTCGTCTTCGGCGAGCCGGGACGAACATGCAGCGTGCGATAGAGATCGCCTTCGCCCGGCGGCTCGATCTTGATCACGTCGGCACCGAAATCGGAGAAAATCGTCGCGGCAGCGGGCGCGGCGATGAAGCTCGCGCAATCGATCACCCTCAGTCCGGCGAAAAGCCCCTCGGCCATTGTTCTGGATTCCTCAAAAAGAATACCCGGAAATGATTTTCCGGGCCTGATCTCGCATGTCAAAGACAAAAGGGGAAGCGATGCGCTTCCCCTTTTTTCCGACCGTCAACGCTGGTTGGTGAAGATGACTGTGCCCGATGCGGCGAACATGCCGCCGACGCCGTGACACACCGAGATCTTCGCATTCGGCACTTGCGCCGGCGCAATGCCGCGCATCTGCCGCACGCTCTCCTGCAGCGCGTACATGCCGTACATGCCCGAGTGCATGTACGAGAGCCCGCCGCCGTTGGTGTTCAATGGCAGCTTGCCACCGGGACGCGTGTTGCCGTCGGCGATGAACTTGCCCGTTTCCTCGTGCGGCATGAAGCCGAGATCGCCCAGCCCATACAGCGGCAGGTGAGCAAATGCGTCGTAGATCATCAGGTGATCGACATCCTTATGGGCGATGCCTGCCTCCTGAAAGGCGAGCGGGCCGGCCACCTTGAACGCACGCGAGGAGTTGAAGGTCTCCATCTGGCTGACCATCGGCGTCTCCACGCTCTCGCCGGTACCGAGGATGTAGACCGGCTTCTGCGGGAAGTCCTTGGCGCGGTCGGCGCTGGTCAGGATCAGCGCGCCGCCGCCGTCGGTGACGAGGCAGCACTCCAGGATGCGGAACGGATAGGCGATCATGCGCGAGTTGAGCACGTCGTCGACGGTGAGCGGGTCCTTCATGGTCGCCCGCGGGTTCTTTGCGGCCCATTCGCGCTGCACCACAGACACCATCGCCATCTGTTCCTGCGTGATGCCGTGCGTCTTCAGGAAGCGCAGCACAGGAATGGTGAACATGCTGGGCGGGCCCGCTACGCCGAACGGCATCTCGAACTGACCGTTGAGGCTGTCGGCGCCCACTGCGCGCGGCGGGCGGCCGATGTTCGATTTGCCGCTCTCGGCATGGGTAATGAGCACGGTCTTGCAGAGGCCGGCCTCGATCGCGGCAGCCGCATGGCGGACATGGAGCATGAACGAGCAGCCGCCGACGGAGGTGTTGTCCACCCAGGTCGGCTTGATGCCAAGATAATGACAGACCTGCTGCGGCTGCTCGACGGCAGTCGCAAAGCCGTCGATGTCCTTGATCGTCAGGCCTGCGTCGGCGATGGCGTTGAGCGCCGCATCGGCGTGCAACTGGATCTGCGACATGTCGGGGATGACGCCGAGCTTGGTCGTTTCGGCCGCGCCAACGACGGCCACCTGGTTTCTGCGCATGTGGTCAGCCTTTCGCGGGAACGAACAGGGGAAGCGTGATCTTGTCGTCAAGCTTCTCGAATTTGACCTGGACCTTCATGTCGAGCTGCAGCGCTTCCGGCGTCTGCGGGCAGTCGACGATGTTGGTCATCATGCGCGGCCCCTCTTCGAGCTCGACCACGGCGATCGAGTAGGGCGGCGTGAAGCCGGGCACCGGACGGTGATGGATGACGTAGCTGTAAAGGAAGCCCTTGCCGCTTGCCTTGAAAACGGTCACCTCGCGGTTGCCGCATTCGGGGCAGAACGGGCGCGGTGGGAAATAGGCCTTCGAGCACTTGTTGCAGCGCTGCAGGCGCAGTTCGCCCGCCTGTGTGCCGTCCCAGAAGTGCTGGGTCTCTGGCGTCGCTTTCGGACGCGCGCGTTGCGGTTCGGGCATCTAAGCAGTCTCCCCCTGATGCTGTTCAATGTTGGTCGTGTCTTGTTAGTGGAATTATTCACTGAGGCAAAGCCTTAGGTCCAGCGGAACGGCCTGCCTCTGGCGCAGATACGCATGCGCGCACTTCATCTCTTGAGTTTCGTTCGCCTTCCTCGGGGCGCTGCTCGGTTGCCGCCATCGGCTCGGCTTCGCCGGAGATCGACGCAATTTCGTTTTCATTGATGGGGACGCTTGGCTTTTCACCGCCGTGCAGCCGGTCGGCCTTCCTCAAGTCCGGAAAATAGAACGCGATCGCGGCCACCACGAGCAGCGTTCCGAAGCCGCCGACGACCGCTGCGGCGGCAGCGCCGAGCAGGCTCGCCATGACACCCGCCTCGAAACTGCCGAGCTGGTTCGATGCGCCGACGAACACCGAGTTGACTGCACTGACGCGGCCGCGCATCGCGTCCGGCGTGGCCATCTGGATCATGGTCTGGCGGATGACGAGGCTCACCATGTCCGATCCGCCGATCACGATCAGGGCCGCGAGCGAAACGAGAAAGTCGGTCGAAAGGCCGAATACGATCGTCGCGATGCCGAAGACGACCACCGACCAGAGCATGGTTCCGCCGGCGCGGCGATTGACCGGCAGCCACATCAGCGCGATGCCGACCAGCAGCGCGCCGAATGTCGGCCCACTGCGCAGGATGCCGAGTTCACCGGGGCCGACATGCAAGATGTCCTGGGCGAAGATCGGCAACAGCGCGGTGACGCCGCCGAGCAGCACGGCGAACAGATCCAGCGACATCGCGCCGAGGATCAGCTGATGGTGCCGCACATAGCTGAAGCCGGCAACCGCCTTCTTCCAGGCGGAGCCGTGATCGGCCGCCTCGACGGCGGGCGGCGCCTTCACAGTAAAGATCAGCACTGCAGCACAGACGGGCAGCGCCACCAGCGCCAGGAAAATATCTTCGCCGATGCCCGCATAAAGGAAGCCGCCGATGGCCGGTCCGACCATCGCGGCGAACTGCATCGACGACGATGAGAACGCGACCGCTTGCGGGAATTGTTCGCGCGTCACG
Organism: Bradyrhizobium sp. LHD-71; assembly: GCF_031157255.1. Lineage (GTDB taxonomy): Bacteria > Pseudomonadota > Alphaproteobacteria > Rhizobiales > Xanthobacteraceae > P52-10. Next base: position 24,550 of record NZ_JAVIFX010000020.1, read on the forward strand.
ATGTTCGGCAGCAGCGACGCGGTCGCCGGCAGCGAGAACGACCGCGCGCCGGCAATCAGCATTGCCATCAGATAGATCGGCAGCATCTGCGCCGGCATCAGGTGCACGCAGGCATAGAGGCCGAGCGCGCCGATCGCCTGCACGGACTGCGAGGCCATCACCACCTTGCGGCGATCGTAATGATCGGCGGCATAGCCGGCGATCGCCAGCAGCGGGATCGAGGGCAGGAACTGGGCAAGACCGATCAGGCCGAGGCTCAGCGCGCTGCCGGTCTGTGCGTAGACGAACCAGCCGAGCGCGACGGCCTGCACCTGCATCGCCATGACGATCAGCATCCGCGTGCAGATGAACCGGAGCAGGTTGGGCTGCGCGTAGACCGCCGCAGGTGTCATCGCGCGTCGTCGGCTTGCAAGCGTCTGCGATCCAGGCGTTTGCGGTCCAGGCGTCCGTCCTTCAAGCGTTTCTCGTCCGTGTCGCAGCATCTTCTGCTTGTTCTTGCTGACGTTTTTCTGCCTTATGCGGCCCGCCCGCAAGGGCGTTTTGGGCCCGAATGTCTGCAATGCGCCTGCAAGAGGTGTGGCCCGCCCGATGCTTTGCGATCATGTGCCGGGAAGTGGCACCGCGAACGGTGCTGAAAGACAGAGGGACGATATGGCCGAGGACAATATGACGAGCAGTGAGGTGCTGCGTACCGATAACCACGGCGCGGTGCGCGTCCTCACCATGAACCGGCCGGACAAGCTGAATGCGTTGAACACTGCGCTGCTCGTGGCGTTGCGCGATGCGCTTGCCTCGGCGGATCAGGACGATGCAGTGCGCGCGCTGGTGCTGACCGGCGAGGGCCGCGGGTTTTCGGCCGGTGCGGACCTGAGCGAGTTCCGCGGCGAGGCGACGCCGGACCAACTCAAGCGCAACGCGCTGCGCTCGAGTCTGATGTCGGGTATTCAGGTGATGCTGCGGAGCCTGTCGAAGCCTGTGGTCGCAGCCGTGCATGGCGCGGCGATCGGCGGCGGCGCCGCCTTCGCTATCTGCTGCGACATGGTCGTGGTCGGCACCAATTTGAAGTTCGGCTACCCGGAGCTGAAGCATCACCTGACGCCGACCGGCGTGCTGACCAGCCTGCTCAAGCAAGTCGGCCCGAAGGCGGCTTTCGAAATGGTCAGCCTCGGCGCCAATTTCAGCGCCGACGACGTGCTGCGTCTCGGGCTGGCCAATCGCGTGGTGGCGCCGGAGGCGGTGCTGCCGACGGCGATCGAGATCGCAAAGGCCTGGACCGAAAACGATGCGGCACAACTCGCGGCAACCAAGAACATGTTCTACCGGATGACCGAGCTGTCGTTTGAAGAAGGGCTGGCTCTCGGCAAGGACGTTTCGGCTGCGATGCGTGCGCGCGCCGCGGCGAAGTGAGTGAACAATCGGCGTCATTGCGAGCGAAGCGAAGCCGTTCTTCGAGCGGCTATGCCTCGCAATGACGCTTACTGCGTCGCAAACCGCCGCCAGACGCCGTCGGTGACGAGCTTGTTCACCTCCGCCACCACTGTCCGGCGCAGCTCGTTCGGCAGCCGGTGCGCGCGGCGCTCGCGCAGCATCGCCACCGCCACGGTTGAGACCAGCGCCGGCCGCTCGATCACGCGCACCTTCAGTTCGCCGCGCGTGACTTCCTCGTGCACCGCCGCGTAGGCGAGGATCGTGCAGCCGAGGCCGTTCTTCACCATCGCCTTCGCCAGCGTCACGCTGTCGACTTCCAGGCGCACCCGCAGGCGGACGCCGTGCTGGATCGCCGCCTGCTCGGCGATGCGGCGGTTGTTGTGCGGCAGGCCGGGCATGATCAGCGGCATGTCGGCGAGGTCGCGAATGCGGCAGGTGCCGATCTGAGGCTTGCCGCGCCGCGGCCGGCCCGGATGGTCGGGCGGTTCGACGACCACCATGTGCTCGTGCATGATGACTTCGCTTTCCAGCGCATCCATCGCCGGCGGATTGTAGAGCACCGCGACGTCGACGCGGCCGTCTAGGAGCCACTCCTGCAGCAGGTTGCTGATGCCGTCGCGGACATGCAGCGCCACCAGCGGCCAGTCACGCTGGAATGTGCGCACGATCGGCGACGCCAGCAGCAGGCCCGCCGCGGGCGGCAGACCAAGCGATACGTGCCCGGAGATCGCGTTCGCATTGGCCCTGACTTCGTCGCCGGTGTTGCGCAACAGGTGGATCATCTGCTCGGCACGTTCGAGCAGAACCGAGCCGGCGCCGGTGAGCCGGACGCCGCGTCCGTGTCGCACCAGGAGGTCGACCCCGAGTTCCTGTTCGAGCTTGCGGATCTGCCGGCTCAGCGCCGGCTGGGCAACGCGCAGTTCCTTGGCTGCGAGGCTGAAGCTTCCCGCAGTGGCGACCTGGGCGAAATAGCGGATTTCCCGGAAGTCCATTCTGTGGTCCTATGCCGTTCCGGCATAGGAAGCCATTGCACAAAGGTTTTTGTCAACGGCATGCCCGGTAGCCGAAAATGGAAGCGCCAATCGCCGGCGCTGCAACGACCGGTTTTTCACAAGCGACCGGTTTCCATAGGCGAGCGAAACGACGCCATTCTTCGAATGGCCATAGGGAGATTTTTGCAATGTTGAAGTTGTCACGCCTTGCGTGGCTCTGTCTCGCCGCAGTGCTGCTGCCGGCGATGGGTTTCGCCCAGGACTATCCCACGCGCCCGATCAAGCTGATCGTACCGTTCCCGGCCGGGGGGCCTGCCGACACCATCGCGCGCGTGTATGCCCAGCGCATGCAGGAGCTCCTCGGTCAACCGGTCATTATCGACAACCGTGGCGGTGCGGGCGGCATCACCGGTGTCGACGCGGTCGCCAAGGCGGAGCCGAACGGCTACACCATCGGCATTTCAAGTCCTGGCGCGCTGGCGATCAATCCAAGCGCGCAAACCAGCATGCCCTACAATGTCCAGAAGGATCTGGCGCCGATCGGCCTGGTCGTGCGGGTGCCCGAAATCCTGGTCGTTGCGCCGAACGTGAAGGCCTCGACGGTCGCGGAGCTCTTGGCGCTCAGCAAGGCCCAGGACATCAACTTCGCATCCACGGGCGCGGGCAGCATGCCGCACCTTGCGGCCGAGCTGTTCAAGCTGAAATCCGGGGTGAAGTCGCAGCATGTGCCCTATCGCGGCGCGGCGCCTGCCGTGAACGATCTGCTGGGCAGCCAAGTGCAGTGGATGTTCGCCGACATTCCGGTGCTGCTGCCGCATGTGAAAGCCGGCACATTCAAGGCGCTCGGCATCGGCTCCACCAAGCGGTCGCCGGCGCTGCCTGACCTGAAGACGTTTGCCGAGCAGGGGCTGCCGGACGTTCTCGCCGACAACTGGTACGGGTTGATCGCGCCGGCCGGTACACCGAAGGATATCATTGCCAAGCTCAATCGTGCCGCCAATGAGGCCGCGAAGTCGAAGGACGTGATCGACAAGCTCGCCGTGCAAGGAGTCGACGCCGAGGGCTCGACGCCGGAGGCGTTTGCGAAGATGATCGACGACGAAACTAAGAAGTGGGGCGAGGTGATCCGCGCATCCGGCGTGAAGCTCGAGCTATAGGCGTTCAACGAATGGCAAGCTGGCATCAGGGAGCGGTCAAGCTCCGTTACACCGTCGATGGAACGACGGGACCAAGCCTCGTGCTGTTGCACGAACTCGGCGGCAGTATGGACAGCTGGGACGGCGTCGTCCCAGCCTTCGAGAAGGACTTTCGCGTCCTGCGCTACGACCTGCGCGGTGCGGGTCAGTCCGAAGTGCCGCCGGCCGAGTATTCCGTCGAAAACGGTCATCTCGCCGACCTGTTGGAGCTGTTGAAGGCGACCGGCCTCAAGCCGCCGTATCACTTCGTCGGCGCGGCAGCCGGTGCGATGATCGCGGTGACGTTCGCGCTGAAATACCCGGACGAGGTCGCGTCGCTCACGCTGCTGGCGGCTGCGCTCGGCGTCACCGATCCGGCGCGTAAGCAGGAGATGTTCGACCGCACCAAGCTCGCCATGGAGAAGGGCATGGCGGTCGTTACCGACGCCGCACTGTTGAAATCCTATCCTGAGGTCGTGCGCCACGACAAAGCCAGGTTCGAGCGCTTCCGCGACACGATGCTCAGGTCCGATCCGCGCGGCTGGGCCTATTGCAACTATGCGCTGATCAATGCGCATCTTGAGGATCGCCTGGGTGAGCTCAGGGTGCCGGTGCAGTTTCTCGCCGGCACGCATGATCCGCTGCGGACGCCAGCGATCATCAAGGTGCTGGCGGACAAGGCGAAGGACGCAGGGTTCGAGGAGATCGACAGCGGTCACTTCATGCATGTGCAGACGCCCGCGCTCGTTGCGGCCAAGGCCAGATCGTGGATCGATGCTCACGCGCCCGCGGGAGCAAAGTAGATGGCCGGACGTCTGCAGGGAAAGACCGCGCTGATCGTCGGCGCGGGATGCGTCGGGCCGGGCTGGGGCAACGGCCGCGCTGCCTGCGTACTGTTCGCGCAGGAAGGCGCCAAGGTCTTCGCTGTCGACCGCGACATGGCGCCCATGGAAGAGACCGTCGCGCGGGTGAGGGAGGCCGGCGGCGAGATCGCCACGCACCTGTGCGACGTGACGCAGCAAGCGTCCGTCGCGGCAATGGTGCAGGCCTGCAAGGAGAGGTTCGGCCGTATCGACGCGCTGGTGAACAATGTCGGCGGCTCGGCGCCGGGCGGTCCGGTGGAGATGGCCGAGGAAGCCTGGGATGCACAGATCGACCTCAACCTGAAGAGCATCTTCCTCACCTGCAAGCATGTCATTCCGGTGATGGAGGCGCAGGGCGGCGGCTCGATCATCAACACCGCGTCCGCTTCCGGCATCCGCTGGACGGGTGCCGCACAGGTCGCCTATGCCGCGTCGAAGGCCGGCGTGATCCAGTTCTCGAAGGTCGTCGCCGTGCAATATGCGCCGAAGAACATCCGCGTGAACACGATCGTGCCCGGTCAGCTGCACACGCCGATGGTCGAGGTGCGGCTGGCGAAGACCCGCGCCGGCGGCGACGTGGAGAAGCTCCTGGCGCAGCGTCAGGCGCGGATTCCGCTCGGCTTCATGGGCGACGGCCGCGACACCGCCAACGCCGCCCTCTATCTCGCCTCTGATGAATCGCGCTGGGTGACCGGCACGGAGATCGTGCTCGACGGCGGCATGAGCGCAAGGTGTGACTGATCCGGCCGTCGCCGCAGCCTTTGACCTGCAGTCCGCATAAGCGAAGCGCGATGCGGGGGCTGACTCTCCGCAGGCCCCCGGGGTCGCTTCGCTCGCCGTAGCCGTTCGAAGAACGGCGTCGCTTCGCTCGCCTATGGCTACGCCTAAAGCATGATGAGTGTAGGTTGAATGCCGAGACCACAAAATACTCGGCGTCATCCCTGCGAAACGCAGGGATCCGACAGCGATTGATCTCTGACGCTCTGCAATATGTGTCCTCGCTTTCGCGAGGACACACCGAGAGTGTGGTTACGACCTAACCTAATCTGATTTCATCACGCTTCAGCCCTAATGCAGCGAGGGCGTGGCCGGTCCTGCGCTTACATGCTTCAGCTTGTCCGGATTGCGTACCACGTAGATCGCCGTGATCTGTCCGTCGTCGATCTCGAACGCCATGGTCTGCTGGACTTCGCCGTTCTCGGCCATGACGAGGCCGGGCAGGCCGTCGACGGTTTCGGCGCGACACGTGAACCCCGGTACCCCAAATCCCTTTTGTGTGACGCCAGCGACGAAGCGCGCGACGTTGAGGTCGCCGTGGATCGGATGGAGCGCGGCGATCCGCTTGCCGCCGCCGTCCGAGTAGAGAACCACATCCTTTGCCAGCAGGGCCTGCAACGTCCCGACTTCGCCTGTGCGTGATGCATCGAAGAACGCCTTGGCTATGTCGGCGCCCTGCGATGGCGAGACGGGAAAGCGCGGCTTTGCCGAGCGCACATGCTCGCGGGCGCGGCTAGCGAGTTGGCGGCAGGCTGCGGCATCGCGGTCGATCGCTTGCGCGACGACGTCGAAGTTCTGGCCGAATACATCGTGCAGCAGGAAAGCAGCGCGCTCCAGCGGTGACAGGCGCTCCAGCGCCATCATCAGCGTCAGCGTGATGTCGTCGGCCTGGTCGTCGTCGTTCGGCTCGATCATCGGTTCAGGCACCCACGGGCCGATATACGTTTCGCGCTTGACGCGTGCAGATTTCAGGTGGTCGAGACAGAGCCGCGTTACCGTCTTCGACAGAAACGCCGACGCATCGGTGACGGCGCTGCGGTCCGCGCCATGCCAGCGCAGGTAGGCGTCCTGCACGATGTCCTCCGCCTCCGCGACCGAGCCCAGCATGCGATAAGCGATGCGGGTCAGTCGCGGGCGCAGGGGCGCAAACGTCGCGGCGGCGTCGTCAGGCCGCTGCATTCTTTGCCTTCATCGGATGAACAGCGCGAAAAGCGACGTTAACCCTGTTCCAGGCGTTGATCACGTTGACGAGCAGCGTCAATTCCACCATTTCCTCCTCGGTGAAGCTGGCTTTCAGCGCTTGATAGACATCATCCGGTACGTCGGCGGTTTCAGAAAGCCGCGTCAGCGCTTCTGTCCAGGCGAGCGCCGCCCGTTCGCGCTCGGTGTAGAGCGGCGATTCGCGCCAGGCGTTGAGCAGGTAGAGGCGCTCTTCGATTTCGCCGGCTGCGCGCGCATCGCGCGTATGCATATGCAGGCAGAACGCACAGCCATTGATTTGCGACGCACGGGTCTTCACCAATTCCTGCAGGCTGTGTTCGAGCCCGGAATTGTCGACGCGGTTCTGCAGGTCCAGCATTGCCTTCAACACACCTGGAGCCGCCTTGTGCGGGTCAAGTCTCGGTTTCATGTCAAACTCCTAGATGGACCGGCCTCGGGGCCGTATGCATCCAAGACGAGCGAACTCCGGCCGTGTGACATGGGGAACCGAAGATTTTCTCGCAAGTCCGATTTGGACGGCATTGCGTGCAATGAGCGCATGAGTCCCGTGCAGCCACGCTCGATTGCGGGCGCGGTTCGGCAAAGCTAAGGTTCCTTCCAGAACAAAATGATAGCCTCAGAGTTGCGGGCTCATCGGAGGGCGCTTCAGGTCATGGCCTCGGTCATTCCAGACGGCATCGACTGCGATCTGCATCCCGCGCTGCCCGGCATCCACAACCTGCTTCCCTATCTTAGCGACTATTGGAGCGACCAGGTCACCAATCGCGGCATGGTTGATCTGGTGTCGGCCTCCTATCCGCTCAATTCGCCGATCACGGCGCGGCCCGACTGGCGGCCGAAGGCGGGCAAGGCCGGCTCCGTGGTCGCCGAGCTGACCAGGCATGCGCTCGATCCCTATGGCACCAGGTTCGGCATCTGCAACCCGCTCTATGGCGTGCAGATGGTGTTCTCTGAGGACATGGCGACGGCGTTCTGTTCCGCGCTGAACGACTGGCTGGCAAAGGAATGGTTGGACAAGGATGCGCGCCTGCGCGGTTCGATCGTGATCCCGGTGCAAAGCACCGAGAAGGCCGTCGTCGAAATCGAGCGTTGCGCGGCGGACAGGCGGTTCGTGCAGGTGCTGATGCTGGTGTCCAACGACAACCCGCTCGGCCGACGCGTCTATTGGCCGATCTACGAAGCCTGCGAGCGGCACGGGCTTGCGCTCGGTGTGCACGCAGGCAGCAACTACCACAATGCCCCGCTCGCCGTCGGCTGGGGTTCCTATCACACCGAGGATTACGTCGGCCAAGCCCAAGCGTTTCAAACCCAGTTGACCAGCCTGATCGTCGAGGGGGTGTTCGCGAAGTATCCGAACCTGAAGGTGGTGATGCTCGAGTCCGGCTTCACCTGGCTTCCGACCTATCTTTGGCGACTGCAGAAGTTCTGGCGCGGCGTGCGCATGGAAACGCCCTGGGTGGACCGGGCGCCGCAGGAAATTGTGCGGAGCAACGTCCGTTTTTCGCTGCAGCCGATCGACGCCCCGCCGGACCCCGCGATGCTGGAGCGCGTTATTGACCATATGCAGTCCGACGAATTGCTTCTATTCTCGACAGATTATCCGCATTGGCAATTCGACGGCGAAAGGGTGCTGCCGGAAGGGATTTCTTCGGACTTGGTGCGCAAGATCATGATCGACAACCCGCTTGCGACCTATCCGCGCCTGAACGCTTGAATTCCTGCTGAAGGAGACCGCCATGAACATGCAGTTTCGACCCGGCGAGCAGAAGGGCACCGAGGCGGTCGTCAAGCAGGCCATCGCCGACTGTGACATCCACCCGACGCGTAAGGACCCGAAGGGCCTTTATCCATATCTGGAGAAGCGCTGGCGCGACCACCTCGATGCCTATGGCGCGCTTGTGTACCAGGGCATGGTCGTTGGCCCGCTTTATCCGAAGGGCCAGCCGAACGCTTCGCGCCGCGATGCGGTTCCGCCGGAAGGAGGCGTGCAGGGTTCGTCGCTGAAGTTCATGCAGCAGCAGCATCTTGATCCGAACAATGTCGCGCTCGGCATCATGTGCCCGCTCAGTCTGCAGGGTTTTCGCAACCTCGACCTCGGCGCGGCCCTGGCACGGGCGACCAATGACTGGCAGGTCGCTGAGTGGTCCGGCCAGGACAGCCGTCTGCGTGCATCCGTGGTTGTCGCCAACGAGGATGGTGAAGCCTCGGCGCGGGAAATTCGAGCGCGCGCCGGCGACAAGAACTTTGCGCAAGTGCTGTTGATGAGCCGCAACACCGAGCCGCTAGGTCAGCGCCGCTACTGGCCGATCTATCAGGCCGCGGAAGAGGCCGGATTGCCGATCGGCATTCACGCCTTCGGCAACAGCGGCCACCCGATCACGCCGGGCGGTTGGCCGAGCTATTACATCGAGGAGATGGTCGGCCATTCGCAGTGCCAGCAGTCGGCGCTCGCGAGCCTGGTGCTGGAAGGCGTCTTCGAGCGCTTCCCCCGGCTGAAGGTGATCTCGATCGAGGCCGGCTTCGGCTGGGCGCCGTCGCTTGCGTGGCGGCTGGACAAGCATTTCGACCGGCTGCGCAGCGAGCTGCCGCATCTGAAGAAGAAGCCTTCCGAGTACATCCGCGAGCATGTGTGGTGGTCGACCCAGCCGATGGAAGAGCCGGATGAACGCCAGCATCTGCTCGACGTGATCGAGTGGATCGGCTGGGATCGTTTGATGTTCGCCACCGACTATCCGCACTGGGATTTTGACGAACCGTCCCGCGTGCTTCCCGCCGGCGTCTCCAAGGAGAACCGCGACGCCTTCTTCCTTGGCAATGCGCGCCAGGTGTTCGGGATCGCCGCATGACGCGTCACGTTGTTGCCCCGGTGGACGAACTGCCACCGGGTTCGCGGAAGTTTCTGACGATCGACGAACGTCCGATCGCAATCTTCAATATCAAGGGCGAGTTCTTCGGCCTGTTGAATCGGTGCCCGCATCAGGGCGCCTCGCTGTGCGAGGGGCCGCTGATCGGGCTCGCCGAAGCGGAGACCCCCGGTGACATCAGGTACACCCGCCGCGGTGAGATCCTGCGGTGCCCGTGGCACGGCTGGGAGTTCGACATCCGCACCGGGCAGTCGTACTGCGATCCGAAGAAGTTTCGCGTCCGTGCCTACGACGTCAACGTCGAGCCGGGCGCGCGCGTGGTGAAGGGGCCCTACGTCGCCGAGACGCTCGCGGTCTCCGTCGAGGACGACTACGTGGTGGTCGATCTGTGAATAGCCGAAGAGTGAGTAGGATACTAACAGCGCTGGTTACTCACTACGCGCCACCGCCCCTGGAGCATCACATTGCTGCAAGAAATCAACGATTTCCACGACGAGGCCAACGAGCTGCGCGGGCTGCTCGAGACGCTGGAGGCGCCGGACTGGCAGCGCCGGACCTTGTTCAAGGATTGGACCGTCAACGACGTGGTGCTGCACTTGCATTGCAGCGACATCTCCGCCGCGGCCTCGGTGCGTGATGCCGCCGAATACGAGGCTCTTCGCGCGCAGATCGCGGAGGCGCGCAAGGGCGGGCTGTCGATGATCGAGGAATCTCGCCGGCGCTTCCCGGACCTGCACGGCGAGGCGCTGCTGACGCGGTGGTGGGATCAGGTGGAACGGCTGTGCGAACTGCTCGGTGCAAAAGATCCGTCCGCGCGCCTGAACTGGGCCGGTCCGGGCATGGGCGTGCGGATGTTCACTACCGCGCGGCAGATGGAGACCTGGGCGCACGGCCAGGAAATCTATGACGTGATGGGTAAGGACCGCCTCTTCCACGATCGGTTGAAGAACATCGCCGTCATCGGCGTGAAGACGTTCGGCTGGACCTTCACAAACCGCAAGTTGCCGGTGCCCGCGGACGTTCCGTATGTGCGTGTCACGGGACCGTCCGGCGCAATTTGGGAATGGAACGATCCCGCGAGCGGCACCTCGGTCGAAGGCGACGCGGTGGAATTCTGTCAGGTGGTCGCGCAGACGCGCAACATCGGAGACACGAAGCTCGCCGTAAGAGGCGAGGCGGCGCAGCGTTGGATGGCGATTGCGCAGTGCTTTGCGGGACCTCCGAACGATCCGCCCGCCAAAGGAACGCGTTACACGGCGAAGGCCGCGTAGGTTCACGCGGCGTCGATGCGGCGGAAGCCGTTCCATACCGCTGTCGGGGCGCCTGACGTCAACACCTTCAACAGGCGTTCGTCCTGGTAGTTGCCGTTCAGCGACAGCCGCGGCAGCGCCGTCATGTGCTCCGCATTTTCGGGAAACAGCATGCCGGGCCGGGTTGTCACCGCCGTACGAAAGCCGAGCTTGCGCACGATCGCGAAGTCGCGGGTGCCTGCTGCGGCCTTGTCGCCATAAGGGTAGGCGAAATGGGCGACCGGCCGATCGAGCTTTGCTTCGATATCAGCGCGGTTTGCGGCGATCTCGCGCTCGGCAAGGTCCGACGTGCATTTGGCCAGATTGCAGTGGCTCAGCGTATGCCCGCCGATGGTGACCAGCGGATCGACGGCGAACGTCTGCAATTCCTGCCACGACATGCAGAGTTCACGGGCGATCGGACCGTCATCCAGGCCGTGGCGGCGGCAAAGATCAGAGACGGTGCGGTTGACGTCGGTGTCGGCCGGCAGTGCGCGCAACCAGTCATGCACGGTCACAAACGCCTCGCGCTTTGCGGCCGTGTCGCGGCAATCGAAGCGCATCTGCGCGCCGTGCATCGGCACATCAAGAAAGTCGACTTTGGCGATCAGCCGTTCCAGCGCCACCCACCAGAGCTTGCCGGTTCCCGACGCGAAGTCGCTGGGGACATAGATTGTGAACGGCGCGCTGAAGTCGCGCATCACCGGCAGTGCAAAATCGCGGTTGTCGCGATAGCCGTCGTCGAAGGTGAAGCAGGCGAAGCGGCGTGCGAAGTTCCGCTCTCGCATCCGCCGGTGCATCTCGTCGAGCGTGACGATGTCGACGTCCAGCTCGCGTACATGCGCAAGCACAGCACGCAGGAAATCGGGCGTGATCTCCAGGTGGCTGTTCGGTTGGAACGCGTCCTTCCGCACCGGCCGCACCCGGTGCAGCATGAAGATCGTGCCGACGCCGGCCAGCAAGGGGCGCAGCAGGTGGTGCGCCCCGCTGAAATAAAGTGCTTCGAGCCCGGCGCGGACAATATTGCTGCGGAGCTGGCTCATGATCTTGGAGGGGTTGACTACATCCTGAAAGGGGTTGACTGCGATCGGCAGAATACCGGGTCGCCAATACCTCCAAAATGCCAGAAAGCGCTGAAGGAACGGTTAGTTATTGCCCTAAATCGGGACGTCGGCAGTAACCTTTCATTTGCAATTTGACACCCTCCGGCGGGTTTGTTTTGTGTCAAAAAGGACCGTTTAAGGATCTTCATGCGCACATTGCTGAGAGTTGTTCGCAAATGGTGGCCCGGCTTAATACCTTTGGCGATCCTTTGGGGTCTGGCAGCATGGTTCAGCACCGTTCCGTTCGAGGCCAACCTCGCCGGACGAACGGCGCTTTCGCTGCGCGAAACCATCCTCGACAAAACCAGGATCGAAGCCGCGGGCCGTGACCTGACGGTCGGTGCCGATGCGTTTTCGGAGGATGGCCGGCGCAGCTCGATCGCCATCGCCGAAGCCGTTCCCGGCGTCCGGTTGGTGCACGACCAGACCCGCATCGTCGATGAGGCGAAGCCGTTCACCTGGGCTGCCGAGCGTAATGTTTCGCGCCTGACGCTGTCCGGCAACGTGCCGCTGCCGGCAGTTCGGGCGCGGCTGCTCGAGGCTTCGCGCGGCATTGCCGGCGGCATCGAGGTGGCAGACCAGATGGCATTTGCGCGCGGCGTGCCTCCGCGCTTTGAGGCAACGGCGTTGTTGCTGCTCGAGCAACTCGGCCGGCTGCGCGACGGCAAGGTCGCCTTGTCGGACACCTCGGTCCGGCTGAGCGGTATCGCCCGTGAGCTTGGCGGACGCGAGGCAATCGCCGCCGCGCTTCGCAACTTGCCGGAAGGCTATGCGGTGGCCGAGAACGCGGTCGCGGCGCCGCCCTATATCTTCCAGGTCAACAAGGATCCAGTCGCAGCGACGCTGACGCTGGGTGGCTATGTGCCGGACAATGCCGCCCATGTGGCCCTGATCGAAGCGGCCAAGCGGAAATTCCTGAACGAGAAGATCGTCGACAATCTCAAGGCGAGCGTCGGTGCGCCGGCCGGTTTTGTCGATGCCGCTACGGCCGCGCTCGGTGCGCTGTCGCGCCTGTCGACCGGATCGCTGACGATGTCGGATCGCAAGGTCAAGCTCTCCGGCGACGCCCTCTACGACGTCGCCGCCGACGAGATCCGCACTGGTCTTCCGGGCGAGTTGCCGAAAGGCTGGCACGCCGAAGCGGAGGTCTCCACCCGACCGCCGGCAAGCGCGGTTGACGGCACGGTGTGCGAACAGCTGTTCACCGAACTTTTGGGGCACGGACATATCCGCTTCGTGTCCGGACAGGCCGACATCGACAATGACTCGCGCGGCCTGATGGACCGGCTGGTGGAGATTGCGCTGCGCTGTCCGACCTCCAACCTGGAGATCGTCGGTCACACCGACTCCGACGGCGACGAGGCCACAAACATGCGCCTGTCGGAGCGACGAGCGCAGGCCGTGCTTGATTACATGCTGCGTGCGGGATTGCCTGCCGATCGGCTGCACGCGGTCGGCTACGGCCAGACCCAGCCGGTCGCCTCCAACGACACCGCCGAGGGCAAGGCGCAGAACCGTCGCATCGAATTCAGGGTGAGGTAGCGATGCTGTTTCTCGCAGAGTTTCACTGGGCCTGGCTCGCGGCGGCTGGCGTCGTCGGCCTCCTGATGGGCTGGGTGGGCGTCGTGCACCGCAGCGGCGGCCTGTCCAGACGCGGACTGCAATGGGCCGCCGCGGTTCTTTTGCTGGCAGCCGCCAGCGCCTTCGCGCGCATTGTCCCCGGCCGGTTCGGTTACTGGCTCGACCTTGGGCTTCTGATGTTCGCCGCCTATATTATCGGTTGTGCCATTGGCGCCTGGTTGCGCGAGCTTGTGGTCGCAGATCATCGCTCGGCGTCATGAGGTATCATCCGGGCGAGTTCGACCGATGAAATCTCGGGCACGAACTTCAGCTTCAAAGCGCACCGGCTTCAAAGACCCGAAACTTGAAGGCACCGACAAGTGTTAGCGGGCTACCTTTACGCCGCGGTGCGACGCTTCGATGTGCGGGGCTTGATCGTGTCCGCCGGGCGGCAGGCGCTTGCGCTGGAAAAGCTGACTTTGGCGGTGTCAAGTTGTCCGTATTCCGCCGGCAGCGGCTCGTTGCCACGCTCGCGGAGATTTGAGCATTCTGCTAGGAACCGCAAACGGCTAGTGTTCCGGCGCCGACCGATCACATTGCGGCAACCTCGTCTGCGACGGTGAGAACCAAGAGGACACTGGCAACTTTACTGAAGTGAATTGCGCTTTTTGATTGAGGCTCGTACGCAAGACTCGCGGCAATGCAGATACGAACGTCAAATCCAGCGCACTAACGCTCGAACACGGAAGAGCAGGTTGGAATGGCCGAGCATGTCCGGCACGCAGAGTTCTGAATTGCCGATGCTGGGATCGATCCGCAAGACGGTCGCTCTTCTTCGCGGGAGGCAGCTGCTTCACAAGCTCGGCCTCGTGCTGAGCCTGACGGTCATCGCGATCGCCTGCTATGTCCTCTACGACATGCTGCGCGATCTGGACTTCGACGACCTCATCGCGGCGATCAAAGGCAAGTCCGCGCGGTCGATCGTGCTTGCAACGGTGTTCGTCGCTGCCGCTTACTTCACACTGACATTCTACGATCTATTCGCGCTGCGAACGATCGGCCGGCGTGATGTGCCGTACCGGACTGCGGCGTTGGCTGGCTTCACCAGCTATTCGATCGGCCACAACGTCGGTGCGAGTGCGCTCACCGGCGGCGCGGTGCGCTATCGCGTCTATTCCGCGTGGGGCTTGAATGCGGTCGACGTCGCCAAGATCTGCTTCGTCGCCGGTTTGACCTTCTGGCTCGGCAACGCAGCGGTGCTGGGACTCGGCATCAGCTATCACCCGGAGGCTGCCTCCCAGATCGATCGTCTGCCGGTCTGGCTCAATCAGATCGTGGCCTTCATCATTCTTGTTGTGCTTGCGGCCTATGTCGCCTGGGTCTGGGTGCGGCCGCGTGTTGTCGGTCGCGGCCAGTGGACCGTGACACTGCCGGGTGGGCCGCTGACGCTGCTGCAAATCGCCATCGGCATTGTCGATCTCGGCTTCTGCGCGCTCGCCATGTACATGCTCGTGCCCGACACGCCGTATATCGATTTTGTGACAGTCGCGGTGATTTTCGTCTCGGCGACGCTGCTCGGCTTCGCCAGTCACTCGCCCGGTGGGTTAGGCGTATTCGATGCGGCGATGCTGGTCGGCCTGTGGCAGTTCGACAAGGAGGAACTGCTGGCGGGCATGCTGCTTTTCCGCGTCCTTTATTACATCACGCCGTTCGTGCTCTCGTTGATGATCCTGGCTGTGCGGGAAATCCTGCTCCAACGCCGCGCTCCTCCGATCGCTCCCGTCGCAGAGACGTCACACGTGCTGCCGGCGGCAACCGATGTCATCGCGGGAAGCCTTGACGAGGCCGACGAGACGCGGTCAGTGATGCGGGAGGAACGCCGCGCCTGACGCGGCACCATTTGCTTGCTGTCTTGTGCGGTCTTGCCGGAGGCGAACGTGGCTGCGAATGCTTCTGCTCTTTCGGCGCCATGGTCCGATCGCATCAAGCGCTCGGCAATCATTTTGCTCGTCACGGCGCTCGTGCTGGGCGGTCTCGTCGTTCTGACGGATCTCAGTCTGGCGCGCGGGATCTTCGCCTTTGTCTGCATCGCCGCGGCGGCGCTCGTTCCATGGCAGCTGCACGAAGGTGCCCATTCCCGCGAGGCCGAACCGCGCGCCGATCCGGTGGATGCGGCGGTTGTCCGCTCACTCGTGACGGGACTGCCGGATCCTTCGGTCCTGCTCGATCGTGCCGGCCGCGTGCTGCACTTCAATCCTGCAGCGGCGGAACTCGCGCCTGCGCTTCGGCGCGGCGAGCTTGCGCAGTCGGCGCTGCGCTCACCGGAAATCGTTGCGACGCTGCGGCAGGCGCTTGCGATCAACAAGCCGCAACGGACGAACTACGTCGATCACGCGCCGATCGAGCGATGGATGGAGCTTGTAGTCACGCCGATCCCCGTTCCGACCCACTTCGGCGGTTCCGATACGTGCATGCTGATGACGTTTCACGATCAGACCCCGTTGCGGCGGGTCGAGGAAATGCGCGCCGATTTCGTCGCCAATGCCAGCCATGAGTTGCGTACGCCGCTGGCGGCGCTGTCCGGCTTCATCGACACTCTGCAGGGGCCTGCAAAGGAGGATGCCGCCGCGCGCGAGCGGTTTCTCGGCATCATGCGCGCTCAGGCGACGCGGATGGCGCGCCTGATCGATGACCTTCTGTCGCTGTCACGGATCGAACTCAGTGCGCATGTACGCCCGAGCGAACCAGTCGATCTGATACCGCTGCTGAACCAGGTGGTGGATGGACTCGAGCCGCTCGCGCGTGAACGCGGCGTTGCTATCGCCGTCGATATTCCGGAGGGGCCGGTCATCGTGCCCGGTGACCGTGATGAATTGCTCCGGCTGTTCGAGAACCTGATCGAGAACGGCCTGAAATACGGCGCGTCGGGCGGCAAGGTTGATGTGGCGCTGACAGAGGTGCCGGCGTCGGAAAGCCTCAATGAGGTGCGCGTGACGGTGCGAGACTATGGTCCTGGCATCGCTCCGGAGCATCTGCCCCGCCTGACTGAGCGCTTCTATCGGGTCGACGTCGGCGACAGCCGGGCGCAGGGCGGCACCGGTCTCGGACTGTCGTTGGTGAAGCACATTCTCAATCGCCATCGCGGTCGTCTGCTGATTGAAAGCGTGCTCGAGAAGGGGGCGACATTCACCGCCATTCTCCCCAGGGCGGCATCGCCCCAGAAAATCTAATCTTGTTGTTTTTCAATCACTTAATGCTGTCATCCGACTGTCATCAAACTCTCATAAATCCATGACGGGCGCGATCTAGACGAGGCTCGCCACCGGACGTTAACGGCCTCTTAAGGCGCCGGAACCGTCGGCGGCATCGGACACTCAGGATCTTAGGGCAACCTGATCGTGGGCAACTCGGCGCCCGGCCGGCGCGTTCTACCGCTGAGGGCGGCGGCGCGCTTCAATGATGGAGAGAGCCAGTGAAATTCCTCAAAGCCACCCTCGCTGCCGGCGTCCTCGCCGCGACAGCGCTCAGTGCGCACGCCGCCGACATTACCGGCGCCGGTGCCACCTTTCCGTTCCCGATCTATTCGAAATGGGCTGATGCCTACAAGAAGGAGACCGGTAACGGCTTGAACTATCAGTCGATCGGTTCCGGCGCTGGCATCAAGCAGATCCAGGCTAAGACCGTGACATTCGGTGCGACCGACGCCCCGCTGAAGGCTGAGCAGCTCGAGAAGGACGGTCTGGTGCAATGGCCGCAGGTGATGGGCGCGATCGTTCCGGTCGTGAACGTCGAGGGTGTGAAGGCAGGTGAGCTCGTCCTCACCGGCGAGACGCTCGCCGACATCTATCTCGGCAAGATCACCAAGTGGGACGACGCCGCGATCAAGAAGCTCAATCCTTCGGTCACGCTGCCGTCGAGCGCCATCACTGTCGTTCGTCGCTCGGACGGTTCGGGCACGACCTTCAACTTCACCGACTACCTGTCGAAGGCGAGCGCAGATTGGAAATCAAAAGTCGGCTTTGGTACGGCGGTCGAGTGGCCGGTCGGCGTTGGCGCCAAGGGTAACGAGGGCGTAGCGGGCAACGTTGGCCAGACGAAGAACGCGATCGGCTATGTCGAATATGCTTATGCGAAGCAGAACAAGCTGACGTACACCGCCCTGGTCAACAAGGCCGGAAAGACCGTCAAGCCGACCATGGCGTCGTTCCAGGCCGCTGCCGCGAATGCCGAATGGGCGAAGGCGCCAGGTTATCATGTGATCCTCACGGACCAGCCGGGCGACCAGTCGTGGCCGATTACGGCGGCGACCTTCATCCTGATGCATAAGCAGCCGACAGACAAAGCGGCCGCGGCCGAAGCGATCAAGTTCTTCACCTGGGCGTTCGAAAAGGGCGACAAGGCGGCCGAAGAGCTCGACTACATCCCGATGCCGACTTCGGTGGTCGATCTGATCAAGAAGACCTGGAGCGCGGACATCAAGAGCTGATCCGCTCCGGATCAGGAGTTGTCGGAGGAGAGGCCGTCCTCTCCTCCGACGCATACCCGAGGCAACAGGCCGTTGCCGGCCGAGTTTGGGAATGTAAGGGTGGGAGATCGCGTGGCAGAGATCGTGGTTCAAGGAGGGTCGTTGGAAGCGTCCGGGCCATTTGACCGTGCTCGTGCACTCAGCGCCTTCAAGCTCAGCGATAACCTGTTTTATTGGACGACCCGCATCGCCGCACTTTCGGTGCTTGGCATTCTCGGCGGGATCATCCTTTCACTGATCGTCGGCGCCTGGCCGGCGATGAAGACCTTCGGCTTCGAGTTCCTGTGGACGCAGCGCTGGGCGCCTTCGGCGCAGCCCGAGCCCGTACTTGGCGCGCTGGGTCCCATTTACGGGACTCTGGTGACGTCGTTTATCGCGATGCTGATCGCGGTGCCGGTCGGTCTTGGCATTGCGATCTTTCTTACCGAGCTTTGCCCGCAATGGCTCCGCCGCCCGATCGGCATTGCAATCGAACTGCTCGCCGGCATTCCCTCGATCATCTACGGCATGTGGGGCTTCTTCGTGCTGGGCCCGTTCCTGGCCAACACCTTCCAGCCGCTGATGATCGGTTTGTTCGAAGGCGTGCCTGTGCTGGGCGATATCTTCGCCGGGCCTCCGTCGTATCTCAGTCTTTTCAATGCCTCGCTCATACTCGCGATCATGGTGCTGCCGTTCATTACCGCGGTCTCGCGCGACGTGTTCGACACCGTTCCTCCGGTGCTGAAGGAGGCTGCCTATGGTGTCGGTTGCACCACCTGGGAAGTCGTGCGCAGCGTCGTCATTCCCTACACGCGCGTCGGCGTCATCGGTGGCGTGATGCTGGCGCTCGGGCGGGCGCTGGGCGAGACGATGGCGGTCACGTTCATCATCGGCAACTCTTTCCGCATCTCCTCGTCGATCTTCGCGCCGGGCACGACCATTTCGGCGGCGATCGCCAGCGAGTTCGCCGAAAGCGACGGCTTGCATCAATCGTCGCTGATCCTGCTTGGCCTGTTGCTATTCATCCTTACGTTCTTCGTGCTCGCTGCCGCGCGGCTGATGCTGATGCGGCTCGATCGCAAGGCCGGGAAGTGACGCCATGACGACACTCGCCGTTGACATGCCTGCCGTCAATCCAATCTATGCCCGGCGCCGCCGCTTGGATATCGTCATCCGCGTGCTCTGCTTGGGAGCCGCGCTGTTCGGCGTGAGCTGGCTCGCGCTGATCCTGTTCACCTTGTTCTGGAACGGCTTGGCCGGCCTCAGCCTGCAGGTCTTTACCGAGATGACGCCGCCGCCCGGATCGAATTCCGGTGGCCTGTTGAACGCGATCGTCGGATCACTCTTGATGACGATCATCGGCGTCGGCATCGGCGCACCGCTCGGCATGTTTGCAGGCACCTATATGGCCGAGTACGGCCGGTATGACCGGCTGACCTCCGTCGTGCGCTTCATCAATGACATCCTGCTCAGTGCGCCCTCGATCATCATCGGCCTGTTCGTCTATGGTGCCGTGGTGGTTCCGATGGGCGGCTTCTCGGCGCTTGCCGGTTCGCTGGCGCTGGCCGTGATCGTCATTCCGGTGGTGGTGCGCACCACCGAGGACATGTTGCTGCTCGTACCCAACCCGTTGCGCGAGGCCGCATCCGCGCTTGGCCTGCCGCGGTCGCTGGTGAT
This sequence comes from Bradyrhizobium sp. LHD-71, assembly GCF_031157255.1. Classification (GTDB taxonomy): domain Bacteria; phylum Pseudomonadota; class Alphaproteobacteria; order Rhizobiales; family Xanthobacteraceae; genus P52-10. Next base: position 44,003 of record NZ_JAVIFX010000020.1, read on the forward strand.
CCGTCGCGTCGCCTATCGCGCTGCCCGCGCCGGGATCGTTACCGGTATGCTGCTCGCCACTGCCCGCGTTGCCGGTGAAACCGCGCCGCTCCTGTTCACGGCGCTGAGCAACCAGTTCTGGAGCCTGGACCTTACGAGCACGATGGCGAACCTGCCGGTCACCATCAACAATTTCGTGCAGAGCCCATACGATTACTGGAAGCAGCTCGCCTGGGCCGGCGCGCTGATCATCACGCTTGCAGTTCTGGCCTTGAATATCGGTGCGCGCATTCTCGGCGCCGAGAGGACGAGTAAATGAACAATCTCAATGTCTCCGTCGACCTTCCGCACGCTTCGGCACCGCCGTTGTCGATGCCGGATGCTCCGCCGAAAATCACGGTGCGCGACCTGAATTTCTATTACGGACAAAGCAAGGCACTGAAGAGCATCAACCTGACGCTTGGCACCAACCGGGTGACGGCCTTCATCGGTCCGTCGGGCTGCGGCAAGTCCACGCTGCTGCGCATCTTCAACCGCATGTACGACCTGTATCCGGGTCAGCGGGCCGACGGCCAGGTGCTGCTCGACAAAACCAACATTCTCGACCCGAAGCTGGATCTGAACCTGTTGCGCGCCCGCATCGGCATGGTGTTCCAGAAGCCGACGCCGTTCCCGATGACCATCTACGAGAACATCGCCTTCGGCGTTCGCCTTTACGAGAAGCTCTCAAAGTCCGAAATGGATGAGCGGGTCGAGAAGGCGCTGCGCGGCGGCGCGCTGTGGGACGAGGTGAAGGACAAGCTCAACGCGAGCGGTTTGAGCCTGTCCGGCGGTCAGCAGCAACGCCTTTGCATTGCGCGCACCGTTGCGGTCCGACCCGAGGTCATCCTGTTTGACGAGCCCTGCTCGGCGCTCGATCCGATATCGACCGCAAAGATCGAGGAACTGATCAGTGAGCTGAAAGAGGACTACACGATCGCCATCGTCACGCACAATATGCAACAGGCCGCGCGCGTGTCGGACCAGACGGCGTTCATGTACCTCGGCGAGCTGGTCGAGTTCGATCAGACCAGCAAGATATTCACCTCGCCGTCAGACCGGCGCACGCAGGACTATATTACGGGCCGGTTCGGCTGACCCGTTCCCGGAGAGATACGGCAATGGCCTCAGAACACACCGCTAAAGCATTCGACGTCGATCTGCAGGAGCTTTCCCGGCTGGTCGCCGAGATGGGCGGCCTGGCGGAACGGCAGATCGTCGATTCGGTCGACGCGCTGGTCCGTCGCGACGTGACGCTTGGACGCCAGGTGGTGGCGCTCGACGCGGAGATCGACAAGCTGCAGCATCAGATCGAAGAGCGCGCAGTGCTGACCATTGCGCGGCGGCAGCCGATGGCGATCGATCTGCGCGAGATCGTCGGCGCCTTGCGCGTTGCGACCGATCTGGAGCGGATCGGCGACCTTGCCAAGAACATCGGCAAGCGCGTCGGTCAGCTCGACGGTGATTTCAACCCGCTCAAGCTGATCCGCGGCCTGCAGCATATGACGACGCTGGTCCAGTCCCAGGTCAAGTCCGTGCTCGACGCATACGCGGCGCACAACCTGCCGGCGGCGATGACCGTCTGGAAGGGCGACGAGGAAGTGGACGCGATCTGCACCTCGCTGTTTCGCGAGCTTCTCACCTATATGATGGAGGATCCGCGCAACATCTCGTTCTGCATCCATCTGATGTTCTGCGCCAAGAACATCGAGCGGATCGGCGATCACGCGACCAATATCGCCGAGACGGTCTTCTACATGATCGAAGGGCAGCAGCTTCAGAGCCCACGCCCGCGCGGCGAGCCGTCGAATTTTGCGACGGTCGTGCCCGGTAATTGAAACAGAGTTGCGGGAGAACCATGAACGCACGGATTCTGGTCGTCGAGGACGAAGAGGCGCTGACGACGCTCTTGCGCTACAATCTCGATGCGGAAGGCTACGAGGTCGAGACTGTCGGGCGCGGTGATGAGGCCGATACGCGGCTGAAGGAGCGGGTGCCAGACCTGGTCGTGCTGGACTGGATGCTGCCCGGCCTCTCAGGCATCGAGCTGTGCCGCCGTCTGCGAGCACGTCCGGAGACCCGGCAACTGCCGATCATCATGCTGACTGCCCGCGGCGAAGAGAGCGAGCGCGTGCGAGGCCTTGCGACCGGTGCCGACGACTACATCGTCAAGCCGTTCTCGGTGCCGGAGCTGCTCGCGCGCGTGCGCGGTCTCTTGCGCCGCGCCTCGCCGGAGCGAATGGCGAATGTTCTGTCGTGGGGCGATCTCGAACTCGACCGGGAGAAGCGCCGGGTGTCGCGCGCCGGTGCGCCGATCGAACTCGGCCCGACCGAGTATCGGCTGCTGGAGTTTTTCCTCGAGCATCCAGGACGGGTGTTCAGCCGTGAGCAGCTTCTCGACAGCGTCTGGGGGCGCGATATCTATATCGATGAGCGCACGGTCGATGTGCATATCGGCCGCCTGCGCAAGCTCTTGAACTCCGGCCGCGCGATCGATCCCATCCGCACCGTGCGGGGCGCCGGCTACGCGCTCGACGATCGCTTCGGCAAGGTCGAGCAGTCTTAAGCTCCGCGCGAGCCGCCTCTAGAGCATTTTCCGCAAAAGTGGACACCGGTTTTCCGCAGAAAATGCGACCAAACAAACGAATCTAGAGCGCTTTCCGATTCAACTAATCGGAAAGCGCTCTAGACCATGGCGAGCGCCGCGCCGCCGGCGGCGCTCAGCACGACCACCAACCATGGCGGCACCTGCCACATGACGAGCAGCAGGAATGCCGCGGCCGCGAGCGCGAAGTCGCCGGTGTTGAGAATTCCTGCGGTCCAAACGGGATTGTAAAGCGCCGCAAGCAACAGGCCGACGACCGCAGCGTTCACGCCCCTGAGCGCGGCCTGCGCAGTCGGGCGGTGTCGCAAGCCCTCCCAAAACGGAAGCGCGCCCACGACCAGAAGAAACGACGGCAGGAACACGGCGACGAGACAGATGGCGGCTCCCATCCAGCCGTTCGGCTCCGGTCCCATCGAAGCGCCGAGAAAGGCTGCGAACGTGAACAGCGGACCGGGGACCGCCTGAGCGGCGCCATATCCCGCGAGAAACGCATCGTTCGTGACCCAGCCCGGAGGGACGACAGATGCCTGAAGCAGCGGCAGCACGACATGTCCGCCGCCGAAAACGAGCGAGCCCGCTCGATAAAATGAATCGAACAGCTTCACGCTCTGCGTCGGCACGACCGATGCGAGCAGCGGCAGTCCTATCAGCAGCACGAAGAAGACACCGAGCATGATGAAGCCGGTGCGCTGGCTGACGCTGAGGGGCAGCGAGGCCTGATCGCTCGGCGCCTCCGCACGCAACAGGGTGATTCCGGCAAGGGCTCCAAGAATGATGGCGCCGATCTGACCCCATGCGCTCGGCACGGCAAGCACGATGGCGGCGGCGATCACCGCCATGGTCGCGCGCTCGCGATCCGGCGTCAGCGAGCGCATCATCCCGAGCACGGCTTGCGCGACAACGGCGACGGCGACCACTTTGAGGCCGTGCAGCCAACCCGCGCCTGAGACGTCGCCCAGGGCGCTCACACCATAAGCGAACAGAACAAGCGCGATGGCGGATGGCAGCGTAAATCCAGTCCAGGCTGCCAGCGCGCCCGGATAGCCGGCACGGGACAGGCCGATGGCGAGACCGACCTGACTGGATGCCGGGCCAGGCAGAAACTGGCAGAGCGCGACGAGATCGGCGTAAGCCCGGTCGCTGAGCCAGCGCCGTCGCACCACGAATTCATCGCGGAAATAGCCGAGGTGCGCGACAGGCCCGCCAAACGACGTCAGGCCGAGCCGCAGGAAGACGGCGAAGACTTCAAGCCATCGGCCGGTCGGGACGGGCTTCGCCGGTTCGACGATCTGGTCGTTTCCCGAGTTCATCTCAGTCATCGTCGCCCCTCAAGATGTAGCAGTCCGCAACCACCAATGTTCGTGACATGGTTGCTGACGTCGACGGTGACGTCCCGCCGTACACGAGCCACGGGGCGTCACGCTAGTCTCTAATCAAGCGTCCGCAAACCCGCAGATCGCGGATCAGACAGGGTCCATAGCGTTCGTCGCACCCATGAGCTCATCGCGGAATCGACATGACGTTGAGGCGCACAATATCGGCGACTGAACCTATCACCGATCACTTCGGATGCTCGTGTTCGACCTGCACACGTTGAGCCGGCACTTCTTCAATTGCCAAGAGTCGCGGGCCGATGCGATTGCCGTTCATAGATGACGGGCGCGTAGTAAATCCTATTAAAAGTGTTGGTGTCAGCCGCATCAGTGCGCGACGCGCCAATCGCAGTAGGCGCTATAAGTTTAAATTTCGAGTTCCCAACTTAATGGTCTGCGCCTGTGTTTGGACTGATGATCAGCGAGATGGCTTGAGCCGAGGCCACAACGGAGCAGAGACCGCCAATGGCACAAATCGCTGCCTTGAGCGCCCACGCGAATCTTCACTTGCCGATCGGAATCTCTGCCACCGGCGTTCGGCGTGAGTTCGATTCCATGGGCGAGGTCGACGTTCCAGCGGACCGCTACTGGGGGGCGCAAACTGAGCGGTCGCTGCGCCACTTCAATATCGGCGGCGACCGGATGCCCAAAGAGCTCTACCACGCCTACGGCTATGTCAAGAAAGCCTGCGCTCTCGTGAACGCCGCAGCTGGACGGCTGCCGGACTGGAAGCGGGACGTGATCGTCCACGCGGCCGAGGAAACGATCGCTGGAAAGCTCGACGACCACTATCCGCTCTTCGTCTGGCAGACTGGATCGGGCACGCAGTCCAACATGAACGTGAACGAGGTGATCTCGAACCGCGCGATCCAGCTTCTCGGTGCCAAGCTCGGCTCGCAGCAGCCCGTAGGCCCGAACGACGACGTGAACATGGGCCAGTCGTCTAACGATACGTTTCCGACCGCCATGCACGTGGCTTCGGTCGAAGCAATCGACACAATGCTTGTGCCCGAGGTGAAGAGACTCGCCGAGACGATCGAGCGCAAAGCCGATGGCTGGATGGACGTGGTCAAGATCGGCCGCACTCATCTGGAGGACGCCGTGCCTCTGACCGTCGGACAGGAGTGGTACGGATGGGCTGGGCAGATCCGCGCAGCGCTTGCTGACATCGAGGTGAGCCGCAAGGGACTCTACGAACTCGCGGTGGGCGGCACCGCCGTGGGCACCGGCCTCAACGCGCCTGCCGGCTATGCCAAGGATGTTGCTGCGAAGATCGCTGAACTCACCGGCAGGCCGTTCGTGACGGCGCCGAACAAGTTCGCGGCCCAGGGCTCCCTGGACCCGATGGTGCGGGCGCACGCCGCCCTGCGCGGTCTTGCTGTGTCGCTGATGAAGATCGCCAACGACATACGTTGGCTGGCTTCAGGACCGCGCTGCGGCTTCGCCGAACTGCTGCTTCCTGCGAACGAGCCCGGATCCTCGATCATGCCTGGAAAGGTGAATCCGACCCAGTGCGAGGCCATCGTGATGATCGCAATCCAGGTCATGGGCAATGACGCCGCCGTCGGTTTCGCCGGCAGCCAGGGCAATTTCGAGCTGAATGCGATGCGGCCGGTGATCATCAGCAACTTCCTGCATTCGGCACGCATCCTTGCCGATGGCTGCGCGAGGTTCCGCGAGTTCTCGGTCGAAGGCATCGAGCTGAACCGCAACAAGATCGATGAATATGTCCAGGATAGCGTAATGCTCGTGACGGCGCTCTCGCCGATCATCGGCTACCAGAACGCCGCTCATATCGCCGAGAAGGCGATCGCTGAAGGTACGACGCTCCGCGAGGCAGCGTTGGCCTCCGGCAAGGTCGACGCCGCGCTCTTCGACAAGACCATCAAACCCCTTGCCATGGTCGGTCACGGTCTCGCCGGCGCGTGAAACACGGGAGCAAACCATGATCCGATGCGTGAGAATGTGGACTGGCGAGGACGGCTCCTCCGTCTTTGAGGAAGGCACCATTGCCCTCGCCGAGGGAGCGCGCGGCGATTTCATCGGCAAGCTGACCGCGGCGAAGAACATCTCCTTCCGTGAGACCGCTTCCGGCGGCTCGTTCGAATGGCACCAGGATCCGGTCCCACGCTTCGTCATTACCCTTTCGGGCACTCTCGAATTTGAAACCAGGTCCGGTGCGACCTTCACCATCCGCCCGGGTGACGTCCTTATCGCCCAGGACAACACCGGCTCCGGCCACAAGTGGCGCCTGATCGGCGATGATCCGTGGCGGCGCGCCTATGTCGTCTACGAGGAAGGCGCCGATCTCGGCTTTGTCCCTTCCAAACGTGCAAGCTGATGGCCGGGAGCCCCTCTATGCCAACGAAGTTTGTTGAGAATCCCGACGTCGTGCTCATCGGCGCGGGCATCATGAGCGCAACGCTCGGCTCCGTTCTGAAGGAGCTTGAACCGTCGCTTTCGGTCCTCATGTTTGAGCGTCTCGCCGATTGCGGGCAGGAAAGTTCACAGTCCTGGAACAATGCCGGCACCGGTCATGCCGCCAACTGCGAACTCAACTATACGCCGCAGCGCCCGGACGGCACCGTCGATATCTCCAAGGCGCTGGAGGTGAACACCGAGTTCGATACTTCCCGGCAACTATGGGCGCATCTGGTGCGCAAGGGCGCGATTCCGGATCCACGCGCCTTCATCCATCCTTGTCCGCACATGAGCTTCGTGTGGGGCGACGCCAATATCGCGTTCCTCCGCGAGCGCCACAAGGAGATGTCGGCACATCACTGCTACCATGGCATGGAGTACAGCGAGGATCCGGCGATGATCGCACAATGGGCGCCGTTGATCGTCGAGGGGCGCGGCCCTGACGAGCGGATTGCCGCGACGCGCATCATCACGGGCACTGATGTCGACTATGGCGCGCTTACGCATCTTCTCGTCGCCCAGCTTTCTCGGCTGACCGGCTTCCAGGTGCGTTACAACCGGCAGGTCGTCGGGCTCGAGCGCGAGGTCAACGGCCGCTGGCGTGTGACCGTCGAGGACACGGATGACGGAACGCGCCAGAGCACCTCGGCGAAATTCGTCTTCATCGGCGCCGGCGGCGATTCCATCGATCTCCTTCAGATGTCCGGCATTCCCGAAGGGCGCGGCTATGGCGGTTTTCCTGTCAGTGGCATCTGGCTACGCTGCGATGTCGACGCGGTCGTGTCACGACATGAAGCCAAGGTCTACGGCAAGGCCGCGACCGGCTCGCCGCCCATGTCCGTCCCCCATCTCGACACGCGAATCGTCGGCGGCAGGAAGTCGCTGCTCTTCGGCCCTTATGCGGGTTTTTCGTCGAAATTCCTGAAACACGGATCCCTGAGCGATCTGTTTCGATCGATCACCTTCGACAACGTCCTGCCGCTTCTCGACGTCGCAAAGAACAACATCGCGCTGACCGAATACCTGATCGGGCAGGTGCTCCAAAGCTCGTCCCATCAATTCGCTGCGCTGAAGCAGTTCTTCCCGAAGGCATCGCGCTCCGATTGGAAAGAGGCCGTTGCCGGTCAGCGCGTACAGATCATCAAGCCCTATCATCAGGAGGTAGGTGGCTTCCTGGAGTTCGGCACCGAACTCGTACCAGCCACGGACAAATCGCTGGTCGCGCTGCTCGGCGCCTCGCCCGGCGCTTCGACCGCCGCCTTCATCGCGATGGAGGTGCTCCAGACCTGCTTCGCGGACCGCCTCACCCAGGATGGCTGGCTGCCGACGCTCAAACGGATGATCCCGACCTACGGCATCGACCTGAAGACCGATGCTGATGCCTGCCGCCGTATCCGCGCTGAGACGGCATCGGTGCTGAAGATCGAGAATATCTGAAACCACCCTCATGAGGCGGCTGCGACAAAGCAATCCGGCGCAGCTGGTTGCGGCGGGCTCAGACTTGGCTGTTTGACAATTGAATGAACGGACGGTGCAGTCGGAGACCTTAGCGAGTCCTCGGCGGGTTCCGTCTGCGGTCGCCCGCCGGTTGATAGGCGATGCGCGAATGATGCGCGCAGTACGGCAGGCTGGATAGCGACTTGCCGCCGCAGAAGTAGAAGTCCGCGCCGCCTGGATCGCCGACCGGCCAGTGGCAGGTGTTTTCCGTGAGCTCCAGCAGCGTCTTGCGCTGGCTCATCGGCACGACATTGTCGTAGGCGATGGGATCGGCCTCGACTTCCATCTCGAATGCATGCGCCAGCGCGGTGTTGCCGCGCGAGACCGGACGGGAAATGCGCATGATGTGCTGGGCCGGACGCGCCTTACGTGGCCGCGGAACCGACGAGGAGGGGCTTTTCGCGCGGCCCGAGAGTCCCAACCGGTGCACTTTGCCGATGACCGCGTTGCGGGTCACGTTGCCCAGTTCCGCCGCGATCTGGCTTGCTGAAAGCCCGGCCTCCCAGAGCTTCTTCAGCTGCTCCACGCGAGGCTCAGTCCATCCCGAAAGTTCATCTTTCATCGTCATGAATCTTCCCTAACTCGCCAGCCCCGGCGGCTGAATCCTTCCTCCCTCGCCGGAATCGTTAGATGACGAACCGGACGTTACGCCTGACTCAAGCGACAAAAAGGGGGCAGAAACGCTGCACGAGATGTCGTGTCTGATGGTGCAAACGCTACAATATGGCGTGACTCGGGCGCAAGAGTCCGAACCTGTGAATTCCCACATGATCTGTGCAGAAACCAGTAAAATCGGCTTTTTCTGCGACTCCGTGGGATCGGTGCGGCCCTGCCGCGCGGTGTTGACAGTTTGCGGGCCGCCAATAGAATGTTCCTGTACGTGCCGCCTTGGAAGGGCGGCACTTTTATTTCCGGCATACGCCAAACCCGGCGCGATCGATGCGCCGGCCGTGCGGTGCGCGCCCCGCGTGAAACCCTAAACCAAAGCCAGGTCGCCATGAGCCAGATTTCCCAGTCTCATCTGCTTCCCGTATTCGCCAGGGCGGATGTCGCGTTCGAGCGCGGTGAGGGCGTCTGGCTGATCGCAACCAATGGCGATCGCTATCTCGATTTCGGCAGCGGCGTTGCCGTCAACGCGCTCGGCCATGTCCATCCGTACCTCGTCAAGGCGATGACTGAGCAGCTCGGCAAGGTCTGGCACGTCTCGAACCTCTACAAGATGCCGGACGGCGAGACGCTCGCCCGCCGCCTTTGCGAGGCGAGTTTTGCCGACGTTGCGTTCTTCGCGAACTCCGGCGCCGAGGCGGTGGAATGCGCGATCAAGATGGCGCGCAAGTATCAGTACGCCAGCGGCAAGGGCGAGCGTTATCGGATCATCACGTTCGAAGGCGCGTTCCACGGGCGTACGCTCGCCACCATCGCCGCGGGCGGCCAGGCGAAATATCTCGAGGGCTTCGGTCCGCCGGTCGCGGGCTTCGACCAGGTGCCGCTCGGCGACATCGAGGCGGTGAAGAAGGCGATCGGTCCTGAAACCGCCGCCATCATGATCGAGCCGGTGCAGGGCGAAGGCGGCGTCCGCGCGCCGCAGCCCCAGTTCTTCAAGGCTCTGCGCGAATTGTGCGACCAGCACGGCCTGCTGCTGGTGTTCGACGAGGTGCAGACCGGCATGGGCCGGACCGGTGAGCTGTTCGCCTACAAGCGGACCGGCGTCACGCCGGACATCATGCCGCTGGCAAAGGCGCTCGGCGGCGGTTTTCCGATCGGCGCGTGCCTCGCGACGACCGAGGCGGCGAAGGGCATGACCGCAGGCACGCATGGCTCGACCTTCGGCGGCAACCCGCTGGCGATGGCGGCGGCAAATGCTGTGCTCGACGTGATGCTGGCTCCCGGCTTCATCGAGCATGTCCAGCGCATGTCGCTGCTTTTGAAGCAGAAGCTTGCCGGCGTCTGCGATCGCTACCCGGACATCGTCAGCGAGGTGCGCGGCGAAGGGTTGCTGATCGGCCTCAGGGCCGTGATTCCGGCGGCGGACCTTTCCAATGCCCTGCGTGACGAGAAGCTCCTGACCGTGGCGGCCGGCGAGAACGTCGTACGCATGCTGCCGCCGCTGATCGTCAGCGAGGCGGAGATCGACGAGGCTGTGAAACGGATCGAGCAGACCTGTGCGCGGCTGAGCAAGGCCACGAAGCGAGGGGCAGCCTGACGTGAGCTCGCAGCTTCGCCATTTCCTCGACATCAGTGCGCTGCCGACAAACGACCTGCGCACGATGCTCGATGCCGGCATCGCGCTGAAAAAAAAGCGCAAGGATGCGAACGGTGCCGCGGAGCGTCCGCCGCTGGTCGGCAAGACGCTTGCCATGATCTTCGAGAAGCCGTCGACGCGCACGCGCGTCTCGTTCGACGTCGGCATGCGCCAGCTGGGCGGCGAGGCGATCATGCTGACCGGCGCTGAGATGCAGCTCGGCCGCGGCGAAACCATCGCCGACACCGCCCGCGTGCTCTCGCGCTACGTCGACGCGATCATGATCCGTATCCTCAGCCACGACGCGCTGCTCGAACTGGCCGAGCACGCGACCGTGCCGGTGATCAACGGCCTGACCCGGCTGTCGCATCCCTGCCAGGTGATGGCGGACGTGATGACCTTCGAGGAGCACCGCGGACCGATCAAAGGCCGCACCGTTGCCTGGACTGGCGACGACAACAACGTGCTCGCCTCCTGGGTGCATGCGGCCCAGCGGTTCGAGTTCCAGCTCAACGTCGCGTCTCCGCCGGAACTGGCGCCCAAGAAGCCGTTGAAGGACTGGATCAAGCTGAACAATGCGCCGGTGCAGCTGCATTCCGATCCGGAGAAGATGGTGCGCGACGCCGACTGCGTCGTCACCGACACCTGGGTGTCGATGGGCGACAAGGACGGCGAGCATCGTCACAATTTGTTGCGACGCTACCAGGTCAACGCCCAGCTCATGTCTCTGGCGAAACCGGAGGCCCTGTTCATGCATTGCCTTCCCGCGCATCGTGGTGACGAGGTGACGGACGAGGTCATCGACGGCCCGCAGTCGGTGGTGTTCGATGAGGCCGAAAACCGCTTGCATGCGCAAAAGGGTATTCTGGCCTGGTGCCTTAACGCGGCGATGCCGTAATGGCTGATGAAAGTATCGTTCGAGCGCCGTCGGCTGCCCCGCTGCACGACGCGCTGCTCCCGTTTGAAGTCGCTTCGCTCGATCTGCGGGGACGGCTGATCAAGCTCGGCCCTGCGCTGGACGAGCTTCTCGCGAAGCATGCCTATCCGACGCAGGTCTCCAAGCTGCTGGGCGAGGCGATTGTGCTGACGACCCTGCTCGGATCGTCGCTGAAGTTCGCCGGGCGCTTCATCCTGCAGACCCAGACGGACGGTCCGGTCTCGATGATCGTCGTCAACTTCACGGCGCCGGACAGCCTGCGCGCCTATGCCCGGTTCGATGCGAGCCGGCTGAAGCCCGGACAAACCTCGGGCGAACTGCTGGGCAAGGGCCATCTGGCCATGACCATCGACCAGGGCGCGGACATGAGCCGCTACCAGGGATTGGTGGCGCTCGATGGCGGCGACTTCGAGGCTGCGGCGCACGAGTACTTCCTGCGCTCCGAGCAGATCCCGACACGTGTGCGGCTCGCCGTCGGTGAGGAGCTGCGCGGACAGGGCGGCCCGCGACATCGCTGGAGGGCCGGGGGCCTGTTGCTGCAGTTCCTGCCCAAGTCGCAGGAGCGCGCGCGTCAGGCCGATCTCGATCCGGGCGATGCGCCGAAAGGCACCGCGCCGCACGTCGTTGGTGAGGACGATGCATGGGTCGAGGGCCAGTCGCTGATGCAGACGGTCGAGGACGTGGAACTGATCGATCCGGATCTGTCGGGTGAGCGCTTGCTGTTCCGCCTGTTCCATGAGCGCGGGGTGCGCGTGTTCGCAGAGCAGCCGGTGCAAGCGAAATGCTCCTGCTCGCGCGAGGCGGTCGCAGCGATGCTCGCGCGCTTCACGCCCAAGGACCGCGCCGATATGGTCGAGAACGGCAAGGTTGTGGTGACCTGCGAGTTCTGCTCCTCCGTCTATGAGTTCACGCCGGAAGAGGCTGGCGCGGTCTAGCGACGGCGGCGTCAGTTCAGCGTTCGCGCCACGCTCGGACTGTCCAGCGAGAATGTCGGGATGTCGATCTCGAAACGCTCGCCGCCATCAGTGACCATCTGATAGCGGCCGGTCATGAATCCGGATGAAGTCTGTAGCGGAACTCCGCTGGTGTATTCGAAGGTTTCGCCAGGACTGAGCGTTGGCTGCTCGCCGACTACGCCTTCGCCTTTCACCACCTGTTCCCGCCCCGATGCGTCGGTGATGATCCAGTGCCGGGTCTTCAACTGGACGGTTTCGGAGCCGTGATTGACGATGACGATCCGGTACGCCCAGAAGAAGTAATGCTTCTCCGCAGATGACCGGTCGGGCATGAAGCTCGGCTCGACAGTAACCTCGATGGCGCGGGTAACAGCCTTGTACATTCGTGAGCCGTCCTGAATTGGCCTTATTATAGCCGACAACGTCAGGCGAACGAAAGGCTGCCGCCAGGCCATCGGCATTTTTGAACTTTCGGTGATCCGCAAGCTTGCGGATCTGTCATGGCCTGCAGGATCGCGATAGAATTTGCCGCAAATCAGTTGGGTCGGACGTTCGAATGGCGCTTGCCGCTGCACAGCATGCGATACCGCTGCGAGACGCCCTGACGGTCGCGCCGCCGGTCGGCGAGCGCGAACTGCGGCTCGATCTGTTTCGCGGGCTCGCCCTGTGGTTGATCTTCATCGATCACCTGCCGGCCAATGTGCTGACCTGGTTCACCCTGCGCAACTACGGGTTCAGCGACGCGACGGAGATATTCATCTTCATCTCCGGCTATACCGCAGCCTTCGTCTACGGCCGGGCGATGCAGAGCAGCGGCTTCATCGTCGCCAGCGCGCGCATCGTCAAGCGGGCCTGGCAGATCTACGTCGCGCACATCTTCCTGTTCACGATCTATCTGGCGGAAATCTCGTACGTCGCGACGCGGTTCGAAAACCCGCTCTATGCCGAGGAAATGAACATCCTCGATTTCCTGAAGCAGCCCGATGTGACGATCATACAGGCCCTTTTGCTGCGGTTTCGGCCGGTCAACATGGACGTGCTGCCGCTCTACATCGTGCTGATGGTGTTCTTCCCGCCGGTGTTGTGGCTGCTGCGCAGGAAGGCCGATCTGGCGTTGGCGCTGTCGGTCGGACTGTATGCGATCACCTGGGAATGGGAGCTGGCGTTGCCGTCCTGGCCCAACGGTTCGTGGTTCTTCAACCCGTTCGCCTGGCAGCTGCTGTTCGTGTTCGGTGCGTGGTGCGCGCTCGGCGGTGCTGCGCGCATGTCGCGGATCCTCACCTCGCGTGTCACCCTCGGGCTTGCCGCCGCCTATCTGGCGTTCTGCTTCGCGGTGACGCTGACCTGGCACTTTCCGAGGATTGATTTCCTGATGCCGAACGTGCTGGCGCGCTGGATCTATCCGATCAGCAAGACCGATCTCGACGTATTAAGATTTGCTCATTTTCTTGCCCTCGCGGCCCTGACCGTCCATTTTATCCCCAAGGGCTGGCGGGGCCTGAAGTCGATCTGGCTGCGGCCGATGATCGTGTGCGGCCAGCATTCGCTGGAGGTGTTCTGTGTCGGCGTGTTTCTGGCGTTTGCCGGCCATTTCGTCATTGTGGAACTTTCCGGCAGCGCGTGGATACATTTCATGACCAGTGTCGCCGGCATAGGCCTGATGTGTGCCGCCGCGGGACTGCTGGCATGGTACAAGGGTGTGGCAGAAAAGAGCGGCCCACGCGCCGCAACCGGGGCTTCCGGAGGAGCGCCATGAAGGCCTTCTTCAGTGCAGTGGTGATCGCCGGCTTTTTCGCCGCCGCACCCGCCTGCGCGCAGGAGCTCAAGGGCGCCGAGCCGAAGCCGGCCGACCGGGCATGCGACGTGCCCGCCGATCTGCTTGCAGTCGGTGACATCACTTTGGAGAAGGTTGCGAGAGCGGTGAAGGACACAAGGGCGCTGGACGTGCTGGTTGTCGGCTCGGGCTCGTCGAGCCTGGCGAGCCCCGACGGCGCGTTGACAGCATACCCGGCCCGTCTCGAGGCGAGCTTGCGCGAAAAGCTGCCCGGCGTTGCCGTGACAGTGACGACAAAGTTGCAGCCGAAGCGAACGGCGGAGGACGTCGTCGAAACGCTGTCGGCGCTCGTTATTGAACGCAAGCCGAACCTGCTCGTCTGGCAGACGGGCACGGTCGATGCGATACGCGCGATCCATTTGGACGATTTTCGCAATGCTCTCGACGAGGGCACCGCCGCGGTGAAGGCTGCGGGGACGGATGTCGTGCTGATGAACCTGCAGTACAGCCCGCGCATGGAGACCATGATCCCTACGTCGCCGTATCTCGACAATATTCGCGCCGTGGCGCAACAGCAGGACGTACCCTTGTTCGACCGGTATGCGATCATGCAAAACTGGAACGAGACCGGCGAGTTCGACCTGTCGAATTCGTCGCGCAGTTTCGCGCTGGCAAAAGGCGTGCATGATTGTCTCGGACAGGCGCTAGCCAATCTCGTGATCTCTGCGGCCAGGCTCGATCCGGCGGAGCCCAAGGTTCAGAACTGATGTATAGGCGTATTGCTTTGACCCGGCCGGGGCGAGGCGCGGCTCTGGCGCTGATGCTGTCGCTGGTAGCGCTCATTCCGCCACACCGGGCGTCGGCGCAAAGCTCTTCGAACATGGCCGCCACGAATCCGCAGGAGTCGGGCAAGAGCCTCGGCGAGCGAGCGAAGGAGCGCGTCGATGGTGCCACTGAAAAGCTCGACGAGCTCGTCAAGCGCGCCGCCGACATCTTCAAGCGGGTGCCATGCTCGAACAAGGGCGTCTACCTGGAAGGCTCGCTTCCGCATGTCGCGAAAAAGCTCGCCGCAAACCAGCCGGTGACGATTGTTGCTTTCGGCTCGTCATCGACGGTGGGCTTCGGCACCACCTCGCCGATCTTCTCCTATCCCTACCGTCTGGCCGACCAGTTGCGGCGGAAGTTTCCCGCAGCCGATATCACCGTGCTCAACCGCGGGATCGGCGGCGAGGATACGCCGCAAATGATGGCGCGCCTCAAGGCCGCAGTACTCGACGCCAAGCCCGACCTCGTCATCTGGCAGCTCGGCACCAACACCGTCATCAAGGGCGATGACGCGGAAGTCGTGCGCACGGAGGCGTTGCTCAGCGACGGCATCGACCGGCTCAAAGCGACCGGCGCGGATGTCGTGCTGATCGATCCGCAATACGTGCCGGCGACGACCGGCAAGGACCACCAGGAGAAGGCGGGCAAAATGGTGGACTTGCTCGGCCGCGTCGCCCAGGCGAAGCAGATCGCCCGTTTCCCGCGCTTCGCGGTCATGCGCAGCTGGCACAGCGACCAGAAGCAGCCGTTCGACACGTTCGTCATCAAGGATGGTTTGCATCTGAATGACTGGGGTTATGCCTGCTTCGCTCAACTCCTCGGCGACACGATCATCGATACGGTCGCGCGTGTGCAGCAGGGGATCGAGGTTCGGCCGGACGTGATGATGGTCCGGCCGATGTAGCTGACAGGGCGCTCAGGCTTTCTCCAGCGCTGTGTACAGATCTTCGATCAGGTCGTCGGCATGTTCCAGGCCTGCCGAGAAGCGGATCATGCCTTCGGTGATGCCGAGTTCGGCGCGCGCTTCCGCCGTCAGCCGCTGGTGCGTCGTCGTGGTCGGATGCGTGACGAGGCTCTTGGCGTCGCCGAGGTTATTGGAAATGCGCGTGAGCTTCAGTCCGTTCAGCGTGCGGAACGCGGCGGCGCGCTCGCCCTTCACCTCGAAGGCGACCAGCGAAGAGCCGGCACGCATCTGCTTCTTGACGATCGCCGCCTGCGGATGGTCGGCGCGACCAGGATAAATGACCTTCGCAATCTTCGGATGCTTCGCCAGCGCGTCTGCCACCTTCGCGGCGCTCTCGGTCTGCTGGCGCACGCGCACGCCAAGCGTCTCGAGGCCCTTCAGCAGCACCCAGGCGTTGAACGGCGACATCGAGGGGCCGGTCTGGCGCAGGAAATTATGGATGTGCTCCTGGATGAAGTCGTTGCTCGACAGGATCACGCCGCCGAGGCAGCGGCCCTGCCCGTCGATATGCTTGGTCGCCGAATAGACGACGACGTCGGCGCCGAGCTCGAGCGGGCTCTGCCACAGGGGTGTCGCGAACACGTTGTCGACGATCAGCCGCGCGCCGCCGGCATGGGCGATCTTGGCGATCTCGGCGATGTCGAGCACCTCGAGCGTTGGGTTGGTCGGGCTTTCGAGAAACAGCGTCCTGGTGTTCGGCCGCATCGCCTTCTGCCACTGGTCGAGCTCCGTGCCGTCGACCAGCGTCGAGGTGATGCCGTAGCGCGGAAGCAGGTCCTCGACCACGAAGCGGCAAGAGCCGAACATCGCCTTCGCCGCGACCACGTGGTCGCCGGCGCGCAGCGGCGCCAGGATCGCAGTCGTCACCGCGGCCATTCCGGTCGCGGTCGCGCGCGCGGCCTCCGCGCCTTCGAGCTCGACCATGCGTTCTTCGAACATGGAGACGGTCGGGTTGGCGAACCGGGAGTAGATGAAACCGGGGTCGGTATTGGAAAAGCGCGCCGCGCATTGCTCGGCGCTGTCGTAAACGTAGCCCTGCGTCAGGAACAGGGCTTCGGACGTCTCGCCGAATTGCGAGCGCAGCGTGCCGCCGTGCACGAGCCGGGTTTCGGGATGGTAATGACGGGTGCCGGTCTTGGCGCCGGTACGGGATTCGGACAAGGTGACCTCCTTGGGGCCTGTTTGGCCAATAAAAAACCGGCCTCGGACAAGTCCGATGGGCCGGGATCACTCGTGTCCCCGGCCTGTTTAGCGATTTATTTAACGTGGCTGCAAGCCGGCCGGCTCAAATCACCACGGGATAAGTCATGCTCTTAATCGGTGGCGCTCTTTCCGTCAAGACGGCCATCAGATAACCGGAAACGTGTCTAGATTATGCAATTCCAAGCTGTTGCAGGATGACGACGTGCCGCTCACGCTGCCGCCTGACGCAAAGGGAATTCTGCCCGACCGCATGATCGCGGCGATGGCAGATGCCGGCGCGATCCTGCCGGCGTATCCCTTCATCGAAAGCCAGATCCAGCCGGCGAGCCTCGACCTGCGCCTGGGCGACGTCGCCTATCGGGTGCGCGCGAGCTTCCTTCCGGGGCCGGGCGCCACCGTTGCCGACCGGATCGAGGACCTGAAGCTGCACGAGATCGCGCTTGCGGACGGAGCGGTGCTGGAAACGAACTGCGTCTACATTGTGCCGCTGATCGAAAGCCTCGCGTTGCCTCCGAGCGTCGCCGCGGCGGCCAACCCGAAGAGTTCGACCGGCCGCCTTGACGTGTTCACACGCGTGATCGCCGACGGCACGCGCCGCTTCGACATGATCGATCCCGGCTATCACGGGCCGCTCTATGCAGAGATCAGCCCGAAGACGTTCCCGGTGCTGTTGCGCGAAGGCTCGCGGCTGTCGCAGATCCGCTTTCGCCAGGGCGAGGCGGCGCTCGACGGACCGGCGCTTGCGGAGCTGCATGAGGCGGAGCGGCTGGTCGACAGCGACGACGCCGACTTGTCGAACGGCCTAGCGCTCAGCGTCGATCTCTCCGGCAAAGGCTCGAACGGGTTCGTCGGCTATCGCGCCAAGCGTCATACCGGCGTTGTCGACGTCGACCGCCGCGCCGGCTATCCGGTCGAGGAGTTCTGGGAGCCGATCACCGCGCGTGAGGACCAGAGCCTGATCCTCGATCCCGGCGAGTTCTATATCCTTGCCTCGAAGGAGGCGGTGCAGGTGCCGCCGGACTACGCCGCCGAGATGGTGCCGTTCGATCCTTTGGTTGGTGAATTCCGTGTGCACTATGCAGGCTTCTTCGATCCGGGTTTCGGTTGTGCCGGCGCGGGAGGCCAAGGCTCCCGGGCGGTGCTGGAGGTGCGCTCACGCGAGGTGCCGTTCATCCTCGAGCACGGGCAGATCGTCGGTCGCCTGGTCTACGAGAAGATGATCTCGCGTCCCGACGCGCTCTACGGCCAGCGCATCGGCTCAAACTATCAGGCGCAGGGCCTGAAACTGTCGAAGCATTTCAGGACGTAACAAACGTAACACCCGTCATTGCGAGGCATAGCCGTTCGAAGAACGGCGTCGCTTCGCTCGCAATGACGGCTACATCGCCTCGTACACGGCTCTCTCGAAATCCTCGAACAACTTGAGTGATTTGACATCGCAGAAGGGCAGGATCTGGGTCGCATACACGCCTGTGACCTGCTTCACCGGATCGATCCAGTAATATGAGTTCATCAATCCGGCCCAGGCGAGCGAGCCCGCCGAGCGACCGGTCGCTGTCGGTGTCGGATTGATCAGGAACGTAAGACCCCACTTCATGCCGTCGATGAAGTCGACGGCATTGGTCAGCGTCGGCACGACTGGCGGCAACCGCTGCACGTCGATATCGCCCATGGCATTCTGTGACATCAACGCGACGGTCTCAGGCTTCAGGATCTGCGCGCCGTTGAACCGGCCCTTGTATAGGATCATCTGCGTGAATTTCGTATAATCCTGCACCGTCGAGAAGAGACCTCCGCCACCGCCGTCGAATTCGGGATTGGCTGGTGGTTCGCGCGTGGCTGGCGTCAGGCCCTCGCTCGTGCGCGCGTAGAGCATTGCCAGCCGCGCGCGCTGGCTGTCATTGATGCGAAAGCCCGTGTCGACCATGCCGAGTGGGCCGAACAGGTTGCTCTGCATGTAATCGGCAAGCCTGACGCCGGTCGCCTCTTCGACCGCGCGGCCTACCCAGTCGATGCTGATGCTGTACTCCCATCGCTCGCCGGGATCGAACAGCAACGGTATCGACAGCGACGACAGCAGGCCCGAGCCGAGCGGCGGCGTGCGCGACCTGGTGCGGTACTCGCCGATCGTTGCGTTCCAGAAGTCGTAGGTATGTCCGGAGGTGTGCGTGAGCAGGTGGCGGAGCGTGATCGGCCGCTTCGGCGTGCGCATGCGTGGCTTGCCGTCGGCCTCGTAGCCTTCCAGCACCATCGCCGAGCCGAGCTCCGGCAGCAACGCGCCGATCGGCGCATCGAGATCGAGCTTACCCTGCTCGACGAGCTGCATCGCGCAGGCGCCGGTGATCGCCTTCGTCATCGAGGCGATCCTGACCACGGTGTCGGGTGTCATCGCCGCGCCGTTGGCGAGGTCGCGTTTACCGGCGGCGCCTTCAAAGGCGACGCCGTCCGGCGTTGCCACCGAAACTGCGACGCCGGGCACGTCGCCGGCATCGGTTGCACGCTGCAGGAGGTCGAAGATCGACGAAAAGCCGGACATGGGGATTCCTCGCAAATCCGGCGCTTCATTTCGCGAGGCCGGCATAAGAATAATTTAGAGCCTGCGCATGCGTGCGCGCAACGTCGATGAAGCAATGCAAGATCACGTGGCGCCGGCTAGCAAGTCCGGATGCCAGGGAAGCTCTTGCGGCTCTGCTTGATGGGAGGCGGCTCGGCTGGCCGGCCCAGGTTCACCAGTTTCTGCGGTGGATCGTCCAGCTTCACGGTGGGATATTTTTCCCGGGCAATGCTCCGCACGGTGTCCCAGCAGAGCTCGTTTGCGGTTGCGTTCCGCAGGCGCGTCCATGGATCCGCGGCCGCGGAGGAGGGCGCGGCGAGAAGGCTGGCTGCGATCACGAGGCCGACTCTCATGGAATGTTAAGTTGCGGCGAACCGCAACGTTCCCCGCTCCGTCACGGCCGGCCGGCCCGTTCACGTACGCTTTTCCGCTGCAAAACGCGGGTCCGCGGCCGGCACACGATGGCCTTGCCGATGGCATGCCGCTTCGTTAGGTTCGCCCTGCGTCGCGGGCGTAGTTCAATGGTAGAACGGCAGCTTCCCAAGCTGCATACGAGGGTTCGATTCCCTTCGCCCGCTCCAGCTCCTCGTGAAAGTGCAGGTTCGTCGGCGAGCCGGGCCGAATCCGCTGCTACGTCTTCGCCGAACTGCTATGGCTCCGGCGCTCACGTCACGCTGTCTTCGCCATATTCTGCGCCTTCATATGCTTGGATAGATAGAAATCGCCGAATTTCACCGGCGGATATTTCTCTCCGACACCCCTGTCATAGAAGGAAGTGATGCATCGGATTTCTGCATCGACGTTAGGATTGTGAAAGAACGGAATGCTGAGACGTCCGAGCATCATCGCTTCGGGAGGCGGATTCGCCACACGGTGAAGATTTGACACCCATTCGTCATTGGTCCAGCGCATCATGAGGTCGCCGATGTTGCACACGAAGGCATCGCCTCGCGGATGCACGTCGACCCAACCTCCGTGGCGAAGTTTAACCTGCAGGCCGCCTGGAACGTCATCGCCTTTCAGGATGGTGAGCGTGTCGTAATCCGTATGCTCCCCGGCTCGAAGCTGCCCCGGTTCGGGTGCGCGATCTTGCGGCGGGTAATAAATCGCTCGCATCGTGCTGGTCGCCTCGTTGACCTTGCTGTCGAAGAAGTCGTCATCGAGATTCAAGGCCCTGGCGAACAGGCGCAGGAGGTGCACCGCGATCCTGTCCATCTCACTGTAGTAGGCCTCGAATGCGGCGCGGAACTGCGGACGACCCGCCGGCCAGGAATTTGGGAGGAAGAACAACCTTTCCGCTGAGGTTCCGGCGATGGCCGGGGGCGCCGACTTGATGGGGCCCATCGCGAAGCTCTCTTGAAGATCGGGCGGTGTCTCCTTACCAAGCGAAAAGGCAAGCCCTCGGCTGCCCACATGACTGTAGCCGCGGCTGATTTTTTCGGGCGGCTGCGGCGTTTTGAGCTTCTCCTCGGGAGGCAGTGCAAAGTACGCGCGCGCTTCGCGCCGGAGCGCCTCGACGATGTCGTCGGGGACGCGATGGCCGACGATCGAAAAAAAACCGATATCTTCGCAGGCGCGGCGGATTTCGGCTGCCACCTGATCGCGACCTGCCTCGCCAGCTGCAAATGAAGGTCCAAGATCGATGGCCGGAACCTCAGTCAACTCTCTTCTGTCAGACATGCTTATGCTCCATTTAGGTTGTCGCGTAGGTCGAGGCGATTCTGCTCCCACCTTTGATCAGTCTTTGACATCAGCTCCGGCATTCCCGGATGAATGTTGAAGCTGAGATATTGGCGCGGAAAGACGATTGGCTCGGGCCGTCAGGCACGCCGTTCGGTAACGGGAATTGTCTGGAGCGGCCCGACGCGGAATGTCTTTTCGAGCTCAACTGGCTTGCTGATGACCTTGCTCTGCAGAAAAAAGTCGTGCGCCGATTGAATGGCCTTCATATCGAGCCACAGCAATCCATTCTCAGGCACTAATCCAGCTGTGAGAAGACGTCTGTTCTCTCGAAGCGAATACTCCTGGTGTGTCCGATCGAGCGTTGGGGCGACTCTAAGAAGCGTGTCTATGGCGCTCGCGGGATTAGCGAACGCATCCTTCCATCCCTTGATCGAGGCTCTGAGGAATCCTGCGGCAATCGCCGGATTGTCCCGCATGATCTTTTCGGAGGTAATCAAGGTGTCGCGCGGAACCGTGATGCCCGAATCCTCTGCGACGAAGGTTCGGAGATTTTCGCGTCCGAGCCGCTGCTCGATTGTGTAGAGCTCGTTGTATACGGTCGCCGCACAGACATCGACTTCGCCCTTCGTGAACGGTGTCACGCTCACCTGCTGTGGCTGTATCGTGACATCGTCCGGACCAAGTCCCGCTTTTGCGAGCATGCTGGCAAGGACGTAGTTGGCTCCGGTGAACCAGGCAACGACGCGCTTACCTTTCATGTCGCGCACCGTCTTGACCGGCCCGTCCCTGCGCGCAACGAAAACAAAGGGTGTCACTTGATGAGCAAGACCGAAGCACACCACCGGAAGCCCCTTGTCGCGCGCGACCAGGACACTGTCGGTGCCTCCCGACAGCCCGAAGATGTCCGCGTCCGTGGCTACCAAATTCTCAGTCAGGACGTTGGGCCCGCCAGGAATAATGTCAAGATCGAGACCTTCGTCGCGGTAGTAGCCCTTTTCCTGGGCCCGGTAGTAACCGGCAAAGGAAGCTTGTGGCAGCCACTTCATGCGAAGGGTCGCCTTGGTGGCTGCGCGGACGATAGCTGGTGTGAAGGACCACACCGCCGTTGTACATGCTGCAGCAACCACGGTGCGTCGCGTAATCATCGTGTTCTTCTCCTCGCTGATCACTCATGTGCACAAGCATCGTCCATGTGGCGTCCACGTTTTCGCAAAACTCAAATCATGGCTCGAACCGGGTATTCTTGGGTCGCAGCAATCCAAGGTGATCACGTAGTGTCATCCCCTCATAGTCGGCCCGGAACAGACCGCGCTCCTGCAGGATCGGGACCACGAGGTCGATGAAATCCTCAAAGCCTTCGTGGAAGTAGGGCGGCATGACGTTGAAGCCGTCAGCCGCGTAGCTCTCGAACCACTGCTGCAGCGTATCGGCAATGTTTTCCGCCGAGCCGCACAGCACCCAGTGACCGCGCGCCGCCGCGGTGAGATTGTAGAGGTCGCGCAGCGTCATGTTCTCGCGCCGCGCTTTGGCGAGCATGACCCGGGCGAAGCTGTGATAGCTGTCGGGCAGGGCGATGTCCGGGATCGGGCCGTCGAGATCATAAGCCGATATGTCCTGGCCGAACCTGTCGGACAGGATCGCGAGCGCGTTGGAGCCGCTGACGAAGCTCTGCAGGGTGGCGAGCTTCTCGAAAGCCTGTTTGTCGGTGCGGCCGACAATCGGCATCACGCCCGGCAGCACGGTGACGTCCTCGCGTGCGCGGCCGAATGCAGGCAGGCGGTTCTTGAGCGAGGCGTAGCCGGCCTTCGCTTCCTCGATATCCTGCACGACCGAAAAGACGATGTCGGCGGTGCGTGCGGCGAGCTCCTGGCCCGCCTCGGATCCGCCGGCCTGCAGCACGATCGGATGGCCTTGCGGGCTGCGACCGATGTTGAGCGGCCCCTTCACCTTGAAGAAGGTGCCGGTGTGGTCGATCGCGCGTAACTTTGCCGGATCGATGTAAAGTCCGCTCGCACGATCGGCGACGATCGCGTCATCCGACCAGCCGTCCCAGAGGCCTTTGACGACGGTGAGGAATTCGTCGGCCATCTCGTAGCGTCGGGCATGATCAGGATGAGTCGTGCCGAAATTGGCGGCGGTTGCCGCATTCGCGGTGGTGACCGCATTCCAGGCGGCACGGCCGTTGCTGATGTGGTCGAGCGAGGCGAACACGCGCGCGACCGAGAACGGATCGCTGTAGGTGGTCGAGACGGTGGCGCCGAGCCCGATGTGGCGGGTCGTCGTCGCGAGCGCCGCGAGCATCGTCAACGGCTCCAGCCGCAGCGTGTAGGAGGGATGCGCCTCAGCATCGGCGTAGAGATTGTCGCCCATGAAGATCAGGTCGAACCTGCCGCGTTCGGCGGTCTGTCCGATCCGCTGAATGGCCGAGAAATCCTGAAAGCTGTCGACAGCGCCGGGATAGCGCCAGCCTGCGACATGACTGCCCGTTCCGAGAATGAACAGGCCAAGATGCATTTGTCGTTTCACGAGATCACGTCCAAAACAGGATCCTGCGCTCGATGGCGCCGATCAGGCCGAAGAAGGTCAGGCTGATTGCCGATGCGACGAAGATCGCCGACCAGACCTGCACGAAATCGATCTGCAGCACGGCCTGGTAGATGATCCAGCCGAGGCCGCCGTAGGCGCCGAGCATCTCGGTGACGATCGCGACGATGACGCTGCGCACGGTCGAGACGCGCATGGCGGTCAGCATCAGTGGCAACGCCGTCGGCAGGCGGAGGCGGAAGAGGATCTTGAAACGGCCCGCGCCGAAGCTGCGCAGCAGATCGACGGCGCGGCGGTCGACGCGGTCGAAACCGGCAAGCGTCGACAGGAATACGGTGAAGCTCACCGCCATCGCGACCATCACGACCTTCGACGCGACACCGATGCCGAACCACAGCAGGATCAGCGGCGAATAACCGACCACCGGCACCGAATTGATCGCGGTCGCAATCGGCAACATCACGCTGCGCACGGGGGGCAACATGGTGATGACGACCGCGAGAGCTATGCCGATCAGGCAGCCGACGCCATAGCCGGCCAGCGCCTCGAACAAGGTATAGCCGGCCGCTTGGGTGAGCAGCATGCGGTTCGACCAGATGCTGGCCAGGATGTCGCTGACGGCGGGAAGCACATAGGATGGCAGATCGAGCCCGCGCGCGAGCCCTTCCCAGGCCGCAACGAGCAGGACCGCACCGAGGATGCCGCGCTGGGCCGCAAGCGATGGGGATGCCATGACCGCGGCGCTCATTGCTCCGCACTCCAGAACACCAGCCGACGCTCTGCTGCGGCGACGCATGCATAGAAGCCGGTGCCGAGCAACGCCGACGCCAGCAAGGCGCCCCAGATTGCGACGACGTTCTCGGTGTACATCGCCTGCAACAGCAGCACGCCGAGGCCGGTGGTGTCGCCGAACCATTCGCCGACGATCGCGCCGACGAGGCTGAGAGACGACGCAAGCCGCAGCGCCACGAAGATCTGCGGCAGCGCCGTGGGAAGCTGCAGGCGCAGCAGAAGCTGCCGGCGCGATGCGCCGAAACTCCGCATCATTGCCACTTGCCTCGGATCGACTGTTTCAAGGCCGAGCAGGGTATTGACCGTCACCGGGAAGAACGTGAGGTAGAAGGCGATCACGGCCTTGGCGAGCAGGGTGTTGCCGAACCACAGAACCACCAGGGCGCCGAAAGCGATCACGGGAATGGTCTGCGAGACGACGAAAATGGGGAACGCCATCTCGCGCAAAGCACGCAGACGGAAGAAGGCGATGCCGATCAGGACGCCGAAGGCGCCGCCGGCGACGAAACCGATCAGCGTTTCCGCAAGCGTTCTCAGGAAGCCGTCGACGTAAGCCTGCGGCGTGGCGGCGATCGCCGCGAGAATTGCACTCAGGCGTGGAAGATAGTGCGGCTTGATGCCGAACAGGACGACGGCGCCTTCCCAGACAACTGCGGCGATGACGAGCCCGAGCAGCAGCCGGACCGCCTTGCGCATCCAATCGTGCCAAGGCGCAGGCCGGCCGGCTGCGCCGCGGCTGGATAGGGACAATGCCGCAGAGTCGATGCTCACGGCCGCCGATCCGCCGCCGGCACGCTGTCGATGAAGCTCGCATTATAGGCGGCAGCGAGGTCGACCGGCTTGGAGATTACGCTGTATTTGAGGAAGAAGTCGTGCGCGGTCTTGATCGCATTCGGGTCGATCGAGAACAGGCCGCTCTGCGCGGCGTTGCCGGCGGTCATCAGTCGCTTCACCTCCGTCAGCATGAAGTCCTGATGCGCCCGGTCGAGCGTCGGCGCCACCGCCATGACTGCATCGACGCCCGCCTTCGGATCAGCGAACGCATCCTTCCAGCCCTTGATCGAGGCGCGCAGGAACGCCTTGACGAGCTCGGGCTTCTCGCGGGCGGTGGTCTCGGAAACGATCAGCGTGTCGCGTGGAAAAGTGATGCCGTAATCCTCGGCCACGAACGATTTCAGGCTGTCCTTCGGCATTCGCGTCTGGATAGCGTAGAGCTCGTTGTAGTAGGTCGCGGTCGCAACATCGACGCTGCCATCGACGAACGGCGTCACCGAGACCTGCTGCGGCTGGATCTTCAGCTCGTCGGCCTTGATGCCTTCCTTGGCCAGCATACCGTTCAGCACATGATTGGCGCCGGTGAACCATGTTGTGACGGTCTTGCCCTTGAAGTCTTGCAGGGTCTTCACCGCGCCGTCCTTGCGCGTGACGAAGATGAACGGGGTGATCTGGTGCGAAACGCCGATGCAGACGATCGGCAGGCCTTTATCTCGCGCGGCGAACACGCTGTCGGTGCCGCCCGACAATCCGAACGTATCGGCGCCGGTCGCAACCAGGTTCTCGGTCAAGAGATTGGGGCCGCCGGGGTTGATCGTGAGCTCGATGCCCTCCGCCTTGTAGTAGCCTTTGGCGAGCGCAACATAGAAGCCCGCAAACTGGGCTTGCGGCAGCCACTTCAGGCGCAGGGTGGCCTTGGTGAGCGCGTCGGCCGAAGCGTGAGGCGCAGGCAGGCCGGCAGCAAGTGCAACTGCGGTGACCGCAGCGAGGGCGTGGCGTCTGGTCAGCATGGTCACTCCTGATGTCGATATCGGTCAGTTGCGATAGGACGGATCGATACGGTCGAGCTGGCGCATCAGCGCCGGCCATTCGCGCTCGCCGGGGATGAGGATGTCGCCCTGCAGCTCCCAGAACTGCCGCGCGGCCTTCTCGCAGACCTCGTGCGGCGGCATGACGAGCGTGACGCCGGCGGCTGCCGCTGCCTGCATCTGCAGCTGGATGCGCGCGGCGCGTTCGAAATAGTAGAGCAGCATGAAGGCTTCACCGGGCGTACGGCCGACCGTGAGGATGCCGTGATTGCGCATCAGCATCACCTTGTGCGGTCCGAGATCGCGGACCAGCCGGGTCTGCTCGTCCAGATCGATGGCGACGCCTTCGTAGTCGTGGAAAGCCTGGCGGTCATAGAAGCGCATCGCGAACTGGCTGAGCGGCAGAAGCCCTTTTTCCTGACCGGACACGGCAACGCTGGCATCTGAATGGGTATGCAGCACGCAGGCGGCGTCCGGGCTCGACTTGTGGATCGCGGCATGGATGACGAAGGCCGCAACATTGACGCTGTAAGGCGTGTCGTCGAGCTTCTCGCCGTCGACATTGATCTTCACGAGGCTCGAGGCAGTGATCTCGTCGAACAGAAGGCCGTAAGGGTTGATCAGAAACTGATCCTCATGGCCGGGAACGCGCGCTGAGATATGGTTGTAGATCAGGTCGTCCATGCCGAGCTTCGCCACCATGCGATAGCAGGCGGCGAGCTTGATCCGCGCATCCCATTCGGCAGGATCGATGCTGCGTGCGTGGAGCGATATCGGTTCGAGCGATTTGGGCTGGTTGTTTGATGCGGCGGTCACGATGTTTGCTCCCGGACGGTAGCCGATTGAAACGACTTGATGCTTTCCTCCTCGATCGCTTCGAGGAGGATGCGCTTCAGGCGGATGAATTCGGGAGCGGTGACGATCTCGGGGCGGCGCGGACGCGGCAGGTCGACGACCTGCTCGAGCTTGACCGAGCCGGGGCGGGCGGTCATCACCAGCACGCGATCGCCGAGAAAGATGGCTTCATCGACGTCATGGGTGATGAACAGAATGGTGCGTCGGTATTTCTGCCAGACGTCCAGCAGCCATCGCTGCATCATCGCTCGCGTCAGCGCATCGAGTGCGCCGAACGGCTCGTCCAGCAGCATCAGGCCGCGTTCGAACAGAAAGGTCCGCATCAGAGCAACGCGCTGGCGCATGCCGCCCGACAGCTGATGCGGATACTGGTTCTCGAAGCCGGCGAGGCCGAACTCCGGAAGCATGCGGAGCGCTTGGGCGCGGGCCTGCTGGCGCGGCACGCCTTCCACCTCGAGGGCGAGGATGGCGTTGTCGACTACGTTGCGCCAGGGCAGCAGCAGATCCCGCTGCGGCATGAAGGAAACCTGGCCGAGCAGGTCCGCCGCATGGCAGCTTCGGCCCTCGAAGCGCAGCACGCCGCCTGTGTCCGGCTCTTCAAGGCCGGCGACGATATTGAACAATGTGCTCTTGCCGCAGCCGCTCGGACCCACGACCGTGACGAACTCTCCACGAGCGATTGTCGCATCCAGCCGCGCCAGCGCCGTGACCTCGCCGAACGTCTTGGTGACTGCGCGCAATTCGAGCAGAGGTTCAGCGGCGTCCTCGAGCGATCCGACGGGCCCGGTCTCCTTGGTTTGCAATCCAGCCTGCACCCGGCATCCTTCGCGTTTGTATTATGAAGACCAATTCGCGCATACGAGCGGCTGCCCGCCGAAATCTCTTAGCAACTCGTGTGCCAGAGCCGGTCTTGCGAATTCAGGCATGGAATTTGCGATGAACTTCAGCAAAGAGGTTGCTGAAGCTGCGGCGACTGCGGCCGAGTCGCGTACTTGCACGGTCTTCGCAGCGGATGATGCAACCTCAATGTATACTCAGATGCGCATTGGAGAGACAAAGTGACTGAGCTCGGTGCACAAAATGGCGGCAAGCGCGCTCAAAATGGGCACGAGAGTCTCCCGCTGACCCCAGGTGAGACCCTGGCGGAGCGGCTGCGCCGGACGCTCGAAGAAGCGATCGCGTCCGGCCGGCTAGAACCTGGCAGCCGCCTCGACGAGCAGGAGATTGCCCTGCGCTTCGGCGTCTCGCGGACGCCTGTGCGCGAGGCGTTCCGGCTGATGGCCGCCAATCAGCTGATCGAGCTGCGCGGGCGCCAGGGCGCGACCGTGCGAACCATCAGGGCGCCGGCGCTCATCGAGATGTTTCAGGTGATGGCCGAGCTCGAAGGGCTGTGCGCAAGGCTCGCCGCGCGTCGGGTGTCGAAGGCCTGGGGTGGCGAAATTTCCGCGGTTCATCAGCGGCTTATTGCGGCTGGTGAGCGAGGCGACATCGACGCCTTTTACGACATCAATCAGGAATTCCACGAGGCGATCTACGAGGCCTCCCGCAACGCCTTCCTGGCCGAACAGACGCGCAAGCTGCGCAACCAGGTGGCAGGCTATCGCCGGCGCGTCACACATATGCCGAACCGGATTGCGGATACGATCCGCGAGCACGAGGCGATTATGCAGGCCATTCTGGCCCATGACGCCGAGCGCGCGCACAGCGCCATGCGCGATCACGTCAACCTGCTCGGCTACAACCTTCTGGACTTTCTTGCCGCCTTCGAATGAGGCTTCGCCTTCCTTGGTATGCAAATTGCTTTCGCTTGTATATCGATTTGCATTCTCGGAGATTTGGCGTGCTACTCAACCTGACAAACAAGACGGCTTTGATCACCGGCGCCTCGAAAGGAATCGGGCTCGCGGTCGCGGAGGTCTTTGCTGCCGAGGGATGTCACCTGCATCTGGCTGCCCGCAACACGGAAGCCATGGTCCAGGCCAAGACAAAGCTCGAAGCCGCGCATGGTGTGAAGGTGACCGTCCACGGTCTCGACCTGTCGAGCACCGCGGCGATGGAGAAGCTCGCGGCCCAGGTCGGCGACATCGATATCCTGATCAACAATGCGGGCGACATCCCGGCCGGCTCGCTCGAGGTCCTCGGCGACGCGGACTGGCGGCGTGGCTTCGACCTGAAAGTGTTCGGCTACATCACCCTGTCGCGCCTCTACTATCCGCGCATGAAGGGCAAGGACGGGGTCATTCTCAACATCATCGGCAATTCCGGTGAGAACTGGGACGCGAGCTACATCGCGGGAAGTACCGGCAATGCGGCGCTGATGTCCTTCACAAAGGCGCTCGGTGGCGCGAGTCTCAACCATGGGGTCCGCGTGATTGCGGTCAATCCCGGCCCGGTCGCCACCGATCGCATGCTGAAGATCATGAAGCGCAAGGCGATCGACATGCTCGGTGACGAAGACCGCTGGGAAGAGCTGTTCGACAAATATCCCGGCAAGCGCCCGGCCTCGTCGGAAGAGGTCGCCGATCTGGTCGCCTTCCTGTCGTCACCGAGGGCCGGCTACATTACCGGCACCGTCGTAACGATCGACGGCGGCATCGCCGCGCGCGGCTCCGTGATCTGAAGACCGGTACCGATGTCCACCGCTCTCATCCGCAATCGCTATTTTGACGAGCTTGCCTCGACGCCGGGCCTTTACTGGTTAGGCCAGAACACCAACCACATCGAAAGCCATCCCGCGGTCACGGAAGCGATGGTGCGTTCGATCGAGGCCGGCGAGTTCAATGCCTACGCGCCGCCGCTTGGTTTCGAAGCATTGCGCCGGGCCATCGTCGAGGACCTCGGCGTCGCCGGCGCCGAGGCGCTGGTGACCGAGGGCGGTGTGAACGCGCTGGCGATGATCTGCCGCGCACGCTGCCGGCCAGGGACGACCTTTGTCACCACCGATCCGACCTGGAAGTGGCCATGCCTGTTCGCACGACAGCAGGGCGCCGAGGTGATCGAGATCCCGATCTACGATCCCGCCTGCGATTACAGGCTGACGCCCGCGGCGCTGAAGGCTCATGTCGATGAGCGCACGGCGATCATCTACCTGGTGGATCCCAACAATCCGCTAGGCATTCGCTACACGGCTGCGGAGATCGAGAGCTTCGCAGCGATTGCCCGCGATTGCGACGCGCTGCTCGTGCACGATTGCACCTATCGTGATTTTGCTGACGGTCACCACCCTGCGCTTCATGCCGCGCCGGAGGGGGCGGTGGTGTCAATGAGCTTTTCGAAGTGGCTCGGTCTCGCCGGCTTGCGGATCGGCGCGCTGATCGCTGCGCCGCATTTATTCGAGGAGTTTGCCCGCACCGCCACCAGCGTGCTGGGGGCGAGCGTGGTGGCGCAACGGGCGGCCCAGGCCGGGTTGTCGGTCAAGCCGGAATGGATGAGCAAGGTCCGAGCGATCGATGCCGCCAATAAAGTCATGATTCGCGACGCGGCCGGCTTGGTCGGTCTGGATCTGCCGATCTTCCCGTCGCACGGCAATTTCCTGGTGCTGGAAACCGCTGGCGCCGGCATCCGTCCCGAGGCATTGGTCGAATGCTATCGCCGCAAGGGGATCATGATCCGCCAGGGCACCTATCATACCGAGCGCTTTGGCGATCGCTTCGTGAAGGTGAGCACCTCGGTGCCCTCGGCGTGGGTTGAGAAGTTCTGCGCGCTGCTGCCCGAGATGGTGGCGCAGGCACGAACGCTGAATGAGCTGCCGCCGCAATTCTAGATTCAAGGAGACGTCAGATGTTGGTCGTCGCAAACGATGGTGTGAAGCTGCATGTGGAAGAGGCTGGCGAAGGCATGCCGATCCTCTTCATCCATGAGTTCGGCGGAAATCACGCGAGCTGGGAGCCGCAACTGCGCTATTTCAGCCGCCGCCACCGCTGCATCACGTATGCTGCGCGCGGCTATCCGCCGTCTGATGTGCCAGAGAGCATTGAGGCCTACTCCCAGGCGCAAGCTGCCGACGATGCGGTCGCCGTCCTCGACGGGCTGGGCATCGACAAGGCCCATGTCGTCGGACTGTCAATGGGCGGCTTCTGTACCGTGCATTTCGGCCTGCGCACACCGGAACGGGCGCTCTCGTTGACCGTCGCCGGCGCTGGCTATGGCTGCGAAAAGGAGTTCGAAGAGTATTTTCGCGGCGTATCGCTCGAGGTTGCAGAGCAATTCCAAAAGCAGGGTGCCAAGGAATTCTCGAAAATCTATGCGCTGGGCGCGAGCCGGGTGCAGTTCCAGAACAAGGATCCGCGCGGCTGGCAGGAGTTCGCCGATCGTCTCGCGACCCATTCCGACCGGGGTGCCGCCAACACCATGCGCGGCGTGCAGGCGCGCCGGCCATCGTTCTACGACCTCGAAGCCGATCTCAAGCAGATGAACGTGCCGACGCTCGTGGTCGTCGGTGACGAGGACGATCACTGCCTGCAGCCGGGCATCTTTCTGAAGAAAACGATTCCGGCCTGCGGCCTTTCCGTGTTTCCGAAGACCGGTCACACGCTGAATCTCGAGGAGCCGGCGGCTTTCAACGCGTTGCTCGCGGAGTTCATTGCGCAGGTCGAGGCAGGGCGCTGGCTGCCGCGCGATCCTCGCGCACTGCCGGGCCAGATCATGCGTACCTCTTGAGCATCGATGCCGGCCTCTGGATCCCTGATCGACGCTGATCGGTTATGGTCGCGGCTGATGGCGCTGGCCGAGATCGGCGCCACGCCGGCCGGCGGCGTCAATCGCCAGGCGCTCAGCGATGGCGAGATCGCAGCCTGGCATCTCATGCTTGGCTGGGCGCAGGAGGCCGGCTTCTCCGCTGCCACCGATGCGGCCGGCAATCTGTTCATCACGCTCGCCGGCCGCGACCCTGCCGCGCTGCCCATCCTTCTTGGCAGCCATCTCGACAGTCAGCCGACGGGCGGCAAGTTCGACGGCGCCGCGGGCGTGCTGGCTGCCTTCGAAGCGGTTGCCGCGCTCGCGGAGCGAGGTGAGACGCCACAGCGCGACCTGATCATCGTCGGCTGGATGAACGAGGAGGGCAGCAGGTTTGCACCCGGCATGATGGGTTCGGAGGCTTTCACCGGCGAACGCAGCCTCGATGTGATCCGCGCGGTGCGCGATACAGGCGGCATCAGCGTCGGCGCCGCGCTCGACCGGCTGCACGCGGCATTTCCGGCATTGCCACGCAAGCCGCTCGGCTTCCCTGTGGCAGCCTATATCGAATTGCACATCGAGCAGGGGCCCGTCCTTGAATCCACGGGACATGTGATCGGCGTCGTCACCGGCATCCAAGGAAAGAAGACGTTCAAAGTCGCGATCGAAGGTGCCGAAGGTCACGCCGGTACGCTGGTGCAGCACCAGCGCCGAGATGCGCTCGCCGCGTTTGCCCGCATCGCAAGCGCGCTTCATGCCGAGATCGGCACCATCGACCCGGCCATCAAGTTCACCATCGGCTACGCTGCAGTTGAGCCCAACGCGCCCTCGGTGGTGCCTTCGCGCGTCACCTTCAGCATCGACCTGCGGCATCCGGACAACGCCGTGCTTGATGCCGCCGGTAACCGCGTTGCCGTTCTCTGCCGCGATCATTCATCACCGTGTGCTGTCACCGTCGTGCCACTGGTCGACGCGCCGTCCAATACGTTCGACGCCGCTTTGCGCGAACGCATCGCGCGCGCAGCGCGAGAGCAGCACCAGCCGGCGATGGCGATCGCGTCGGCCGCCGGCCATGATGCGCGCCATCTGGCGAAGGTCTGTCCGGCCGCCATGATCTTCATTCCGTGCCGGAACGGCGCAAGCCATGTCGAGCATGAATGGGCCGAGCCGGCACATGTTGCGGCTGGCGCGTCGGTGCTGGCGCAGGTGCTGCGCGAGCTGGCCATCAGGGATCATGCGACGGCTGCTTAGTCTTGAGGAGAGCGAGATGCTGAAATCTGTCGACAAGACAATCCATATGGCCGACCTTCCGATGCAACTACCGAACGAGCCGACAGATGCGGCCGGCGCGCGGGCGCGTTTCTTCAATTCCGGCAACGCGTTCAACATCAAGTTGCCGCCGGTGCCGTCCCGCGTATTCGTTGATGAGCCGACAATGGCGCTGGCGGAGAACACTGCGACCGGCTTTGTCGCCTGCGACCAGGCCGGCGCCATGGCCTGTGCGTTTCCGGCGACCACGCCGTTGATGCTTGCGCGCTATGCCACGATCGAAGCGGGCGGCACGCTTGTTTCGGATTTCGCGGCCACGGGCTCGGTCTGGTATGTGATCAAAGGGGGCGGAACCACGGAATGCAACGGCGAGCTGTTGCGCTGGGGCGCGGGCGATGTGTTCGTGCTGCCGGGCGGCATCGCCGCGGTCCATCACGCTGCCGAGCGTGCCGTGCTTTGGCTCGTCAGCAACGAGCCGCAGCTTGCTGTCGATTCCGTCGCGCCCGCTTCGCCGGTGACCGGTCCGATCGAGCCGGTGCACTATCCGGCTGTCGAGATCGAACGACAGATCGCCATCATGTCCGCGACGCGTGCCGATGAAACCATTTCCGGACTGGCGCTGATCTTCTCATCCGACCGCATGGCGGAGAACCGCAACATCATGCCGACATTGACGTTGTCGCTGAATACCCTGCCGACCGGCGAACATCAGCGCGCCCACCGACACAATTCCGCGGCGATCACGCTTGTGCTGCACGGTGACGATTGCTTTTCGATGGTCGACGGACGCCGCTGTGACTGGCAGCCTTGGGCTACGCTCGTGACACCGCCGGGCGCGCCGCATTCACATCACAACAACGGAAACAGCCGGGCGCTGTTTCTGATCGTTCAGGACGGCGGCCTGCACTACCACGCACGCACCATGGGCTTTTCGTTCCTTGAGTGAGCGAGGCGGCCGACTGGTTCCGCAGCCGAAGCACATGCCTCACTCTACCGGGATCTTCGCCTTCTCGATGATGGCTTTCATCTTCGCGCTTTCACTCACCAGGAACTCGGTGAGTTTCTCGCCCGGCATGGGCGGCAAAATCGTCGAGCCGTTATCATCGTAGTACTTGATCGTGGCGGGCTCCTTCATCACCTCGGCGAAGGCAGCGATGAACTTGTCGGCGACGTCCTTGGGCACGCCTTTCGGCATCACCACCGTCGACCAGGGATTGAAGACGATCTGCGGATAGCCGAGTTCGGCGGTCGTCGGCACATCGGGCAGGCTCGGGAGCCGCTTCGCGCCGCTGATTGCGAGCGGCCGCAGCTTGCCCGCATCGATCATGGGTTTCAGAACGACCGAGAACTCCCACATGAAGTCGATCGTGCCCGACATGATGTCCGCGAGCGCAGGCGGCGTCGCCTTGTAGGGAATGTGCACAACGTCGGTCTTCGTGCCCATGGCGAACAGCTCACCGGTGAGGTGCTGGGCGGCCGCCGTGCCGATCGATGCGAAATTGAGCTTGCC
The DNA here is from genome assembly GCF_031157255.1 of Bradyrhizobium sp. LHD-71. Lineage (GTDB taxonomy): Bacteria > Pseudomonadota > Alphaproteobacteria > Rhizobiales > Xanthobacteraceae > P52-10. Next base: position 78,501 of record NZ_JAVIFX010000020.1, read on the forward strand.
GGGATTCTTCTTCGCATGTTCGACGAATTCGGCGAACGTCTTGTACGGCTTGTCGGCAGCGATCACCATGACCAGTGGCGAGGCGGCCATGCCGTAGAGCGGCGTAAACGATTTGATCGGATCGTAGGACATGCTCTTGCGCGTCGCCGGGATGGTCGACATTGGTCCGGAGGATGCGTACAGGAACGTGTAGCCATCGGGCTTCGAATTGGCGACGTATTCCGAACCGACGATTCCGCCGGCGCCCGGCTTGTTCTCCACCACCACCGGCTGGCCGAGCCGCTCGCCAAGCGACTTTGCCGTGAAGCGCGCGGCGTTGTCGGTCACGCCACCGGGCGAGAACGGCACGACCCAGGTGATGGGCCGGTTCGGATAATCCTGTTGCGCAAGGGCCGGTGCCAGGGAAGACGCAAGTGAGTGAAAGGTGAGTGCGAAAAGGGTCGAGCCGACAAGCCTGCTCAAGCGCTTCATTGAACGATCCCCCTCTGTCGTTTTGTCATTCCGCGGTGTTAGGCCCGCGTGAGGTTCACTGTAGGGGCGACGACAGCGAAATCAACTGCCGACCCGAGCATGCATCAGACTCCGCAAGTCTGGGAGACTTTTCCTGACCGGCCATCTGTGCGCCGCATTCGTTCCGTGACGATTCTATTAAATTTGCGGAACGTTTGGATGTTTCGCGCGGTTAGCCAGCACCGACAACCACAAGGGACGTCGATCATGATGAAGTTTGCAGTTCCGATTCTCGCCGGCGCGGCCGCGCTGGTGGCTGGTAGTGCGCAGGCGGCGCCGCTCAGCCCGACGGCGCCTGGGTTCGACAATGGCATCGAAAACGTCCGTACGGTTTGTGACGAATACGGCCGTTGCTGGCGCGACCGCGGTTCGCGGCGCACGATCATCGAGCGAGACTCGTACAACTACTACGGGCCGCGCTATCGGGATCGCCACTACCGCCGTGGACCGGGTGTGCATTTCGATGCGCCGGGTGTCAGCATCGGCATCGGCGGCGGACATCGACACTGGTAAGGGACACCCAAACGAAGCGGCCGCGGCAATGCCGCGGCCGCTTCAATTTCTTTGCGTTGTGATCGGCTCTCCCGTCTCCGAACCGAGTTGGCAACGAACGCTGGGCCTATTCCTGCTTCAAGCTATATTGAGACTCGACGGTGGCGACGGTCGGCGGTGTCAGGGCGTAAAGAAGGCTGAACGTTGTCAGAAGGCTCAGCACCACGAGCCCCACGAGTATGATCGCAGCGTGATCGTTCTTGCGCGCGGGCTTTTGCTCGTCGTGTTTCACGGCTGCGGCCTGCTCTGGCCCGTGGTGCCGGATTCGGTGGCCGTCTGACCTATCTTCGCTTGCGGCGTGTCCTTGCCTCCGCCGCGGTCCACCGGAAACAGCATGTAGAGCGTGGCCATTGCCACGAGCGCAAGCACAGCGAGCGCCGTAATGACCGCGCCGCTGCCCCGGTCGGTTTCAAAATCCTTACCTGCCATCTGCATCTCCATCCTTGCGAGGGCAAACGCACCGCATAGGATCGCGTTCCGCGGGGTGTCCCGCGCGTCACGCAACAGATGTGTTGGATTCCTGCCCAGCGATCGTTCTGAGGGCGACCGTCCAGTTCTCAGTAAGAACATCAAATCCCAAAAAAGCCACTCACTTCATAAAGTTGCTAGTGTCCCTCCCGGTTCTAAGGTTCGCCGACAAAGTCGCCGCAACGTGATGCCAACGTTAGAAGCACCACCCTAGTCAACGCGCGCCGTTTCGTCGACATTGAGAGTTCCCTCAAAGGAGCAGCCGATGACAATCTACAGCGGTCCGGTCTTCGACATGGCGGCGAAGCAGTTCGGCGTCATCGCCGATTATCTCGAAATCCCAGTCGATCAGCGTGACCGTCTGTTGCTACCGAAACGCGCCGTGACCGTTGCTTGTCCGATCCGACGTGACGACGGCACCATTGCGGTGTTCGAAGGCTACCGCGTGCAGCATCACCTCACGCTCGGGCCCACCAAGGGCGGCACGCGCTTTGCCTCCAATGTTGACCTCGGCGAGGTCGCGGCGCTCGCGGTCTGGATGAGTTGGAAGTGCGCGGTCACCGGACTGCCTTACGGCGGCGCGAAGGGCGGCATCGCCGTCGATACGAAGAAGATCTCGCGGCGGGAGCTCGAGGTGTTGGCGCGGCGTTATATGCAGGAACTGATCCCGTTCGTCGGGCCGCACATCGATGTGATGGCGCCGGATATGGGCACCGATGAGCAGGTGATGGCGTGGTTCATGGACACCTACTCCATGCACCAAGGGCGCACTGTAACTGAGATCGTCACCGGCAAACCGGTGAGCGCGGGCGGAACACTCGGCCGCAGGGAAGCGACCGGGCGGGGCGTCGCCCATCTGGCGCGGCGCGTGATGCAGGACCTGTCGATCGAAGCGAATGGCGCGACCGCCGTCGTGCAGGGGTTCGGCAATGTCGGCTCGATCGCGGCGTCGGAATTGCACAAGGCCGGCGTGAAGATCATCGCTGTCAGCGATCATACCACTGCGTTGCACCGGCCAGCCGGTCTCGATGTGCCGGGCCTGATCGCGCATACGGCGCAGCGCGGCAGCCTCGCCGGCTATTCCAATGAGCTCGCGTCCGACCCGAAGAGCATTCTGACCATGCCTTGTGACGTGCTGGTGCCGGCAGCGGTGGAGCGGGTGATCGACGCGAATGTCGCCAATAATCTGCGCTGCCGAATTCTGGCGGAAGCCGCGAACGGTCCGACGACGCCGGACGCCGACCTGATCCTGGAGCGGCGCAAGGATGAGATTTTCGTGATCCCCGACATCATCTGCAACGCAGGCGGCGTGGTCGTCAGCTATTTTGAATGGGTGCAGGACCTGGCCCAGTTCTTCTGGGGTGAAGACGAGGTCATGCGGCGCGAATATCAGATCCTCGACACGGCCTTCAGCAACATGATCGAACGCGCCCGCCGCGACGATATCTATAATCGGACCGCAGCGATGGCGACCGGCGTCGAGCGCGTTCGTGCGGCGAAGAATACGCGCGGGCTTTTTCCGTGAGAGCAGGCGTCATTGCGAGGAGCGCAGCGACGAAGCAATCCAGCGCGGTGCTTGCGGCGGACTCAGACTGGATTGCTTCGCCATAGGCGAGCGAAGCGACGCCGTTCTTCGAACGGCTATGGCTCGCAATGACGGCGATTGGCTTCACGCCGCCTGCGGCACCTGATCGAGGAAGCCGGTCACGCTCTTGAACTTGCCGCCTTCGACAAACGCAAAGTCGGTGCCTTTGATCGGCGCATCGGCGCCTTTTGGACCCAGTGCCCACGAGAAGCGCACGTGGTCGCCGAACCCGTCGGCCTTGCCGATCAGCGCAAAGCTGAATTTAGGAAAGCGCTGCTGCACACCGCCGATCAGCTTGCTGATGTCCGCATGCCCGCTCGCCGTCGCAAGCGGATCGGTGTAGCGCGCGTCGCTTGACCAGGTTGCGGCGAGAATGTCCGCCCGGCGAGCTCCGTCGCGCTCGTTCCAGAGGTCGATGTAGCGCTGTGCGATGGCTTGGGCGTCGGTCATTTACTTTCTCCTTCAGTTCGATTGCCTCAATGCGCACAGCATCGGTCAACGAAAGAGGGAAAGCGATTACCCGCGAGGTAATCGCAACGACGCTCAGGCCACCGCCTTTGCCGCTGCACGGCCGGCGCTGCGGCCCGAAAACAGGCAGCCACCGAGGAAGGTGCCTTCGAGTGAGCGATAGCCGTGCATGCCGCCACCGCCAAAGCCCGCCGCTTCGCCGGCGGCATAGAAGCCTAGCATGATCTCACCATTGCTGCCGAAGACGCGCGACTCCAGATCCGTCTCGAGACCTCCGAGCGTCTTGCGCGTGAGGATGTTCAGCTTCACGGCGATGAGCGGCCCATGGGCGGGATCGAGAATGCGATGCAGCTTCGCGGTGCGGATCAGCCGGTCGCCGATGTAGCGACGCGCGTTGTGAATGCCGATGACCTGGGAATCCTTGGCAAACGGATTGTCGATCTCTCGGTCGCGCGCCTCGATCTGACGCCGGATGTCCTCGAGCTTGAGAAGTTTGCCGGGCACGAGCGCGTTCATCGCGTCGACCAGCTCCGGCAGCGTGTCGCGGACGATGAAGTCCGCTCCGCTGGTCTTGAAGGCTTCGACTGGTGCCGGCGCGCCCTTGTTGGTCGCGCGCTGCGCCGTCATGCGCCAGCTCTTCGAAGTGAGGTCCGGGTTCTGCTCCGAGCCGGAGAGCGCGAATTCCTTCTTGATGATGCTCTGCGTCAGTATGAACCAGGAATAGTCGTGGCCGGTCGCCATGATGTGCTGGAGCTGACCGAGGGTGTCGTAGCCGGGATAGAGCGGCGCCGGCAGCCGCTTGCCGGTTGCGTCGAACCACATCGACGATGGACCGGGCAGGATGCGGATCCCGTGGCCAGGCCAGATCGGGTTCCAGTTGTGCAGGCCTTCAACGTAATGCCACATGCGGTCGCGATTGATGACGCGGGCGCCGGTGCGTTCGGCGATACCGATCATCCGCCCGTCCACATGCGCCGGCACGCCGGACACCATGTGTTTCGGCGGCTCGCCGAGTCGCTTCGGCCAATTCTGCCGAACCAGATCGTGATTGCCGCCGATGCCGCCCGAGGCGATGATCACGGCTTGTGCGCCGAGGGCGAACTCGCCGACGACGTTGCGCGATGAGCTGACGCCGCGTGGTTCTGCGGAGGGTTCAAGAATGGCGCCGCTGACGCCATCGACGACGCCGTTGGTTACGGAGAGCGCATCGACGCGATGGCGGAACCTGAATGTGAGCAGGCCGCGAGCCGCGGCGTCGCGCGCGCGACGAATGAAGGGTTCGACGACGCCAGGACCGGTTCCCCAGCTTACGTGAAAGCGCGGAACTGAGTTGCCATGGCCCATGGCGTCGTAGCCGCCGCGCTCGGCCCAGCCGACCACCGGGAAGATCCGGTGTCCCATGGCTCGCAACCAGCCACGTTTTTCTCCGGCCGCGAACGCGACATAGGCCTCAGCCCAGCGCTTCGGCCAGTAGTCCTCTGCGCGGTCGAAACCTGCCGCGCCGTACCAGTCCTGCAGGGCGAGCTCGAAGGAATCCTTAATGCGGAGGCGCCGCTGCTCGGGTGAGTTCACCAGGAATAATCCGCCGAACGACCAGAACGCCTGTCCGCCGAGGTTCTGCTCGCCTTCCTGGTCGAGCAGAATGACGCGTTTGCCGGTGTCTGCGATTTCGGTGGCAGCGACAAGTCCAGCAAGGCCCGCGCCTACGACGATCACGTCGGTATCGTATGCCATTGTGTTCCCCTGCGTCGCGCAGGAATGAAGCTCCCGGTCGGGAACCCGGTCAAGGCCTGCCGTTCGAGTTCGGAACCATCAGCGATGCCGCAAAAGATGTGTCCATAGTCGTACCAAATTGGGAATTTGGTGCATCTTCTGCGCAACACTGAATTTGAATCTTGTTCGATCGATCGCGCCGATCTAGACAATTGTCAGTACTCGCAAGAAGTTTGGAAACGCCCCGCGCATCACGAATCCGGGGCCATAGGGCAGGACATGAAGATCGTAACGGGTTTGCTCGCGGCGGTTCTCCTTCTGGCAGGTGTCGCTTCGAGCCACGCGATGATGCGCATTGCCGATGACCGCGGCGGCCGGATAGGCACCTACATCGACAAGTACCAAAGCCTCCGCAATTCCAATGAACCCATCATGATCGACGGCCTGTGCGCTTCGGCCTGCACCATCGTGCTCGGCGCCGTGTCGCCGGACCGGATTTGCGTGACATCGCGCGCTAACTTCGGCTTTCATGCCGCTTGGGATTTCGGCGCACGTGGGCAGGCGGTGACAAATCCGGAAGCGACGCGGATGCTGTTTTCGATGTACCCTCCGCACATTCGCCGTTGGATCAACCAGCGCGGCGGGTTGAAGCCGCGGATGATCTTCCTGTCGGGCCGTCAGCTCGCGGGCATGTATCGCCCCTGCTACATGGACGCCCAGGCGTCCTCGCGCGGCCGAAACTAGTTCCAACTGCTATCCCATCGAGGATTAGGGAATGCTGGGGCGGTCTGTCCGCTTGCCCGGCATTCGCGCGCGGCCTATTTGAATAGGCGAGAGCGACGGATCGGCCCGATCGCAGGAGAGCACGCGTGGACGTATCCCGCACCGACGCGGAGCGACAATCGTCGGCGCCTCGCGCGCCCGCGCGACGCGTGCCGGTCGCGCTCGTCGCCGCGCTTGCGGCAGCCGCCGCCTTGCTGGTCGCTGCGGTGCTGCTGTGGGCGCACTACGGAACGGCCGTATTTTTCGAGATGATTGCGGCCGGCATCGCCGCGTGCTTCTGAAGCCAGTCTGGACCGCCCCATGAACGAACGCCTCTCCCGCCCGCTCATTATCGTGGCTGCGTTTGCCGCAAGCCTCGCGATCGGACTTGCGCTGACGCTTTGGCTGCTCGGCGGGCCGCGGGCCGTGACGGCCGCGTCGGCGATCGGCGGTCCGTTCCAGCTCGTCGACCAGGCGGGTCAGGTGGTTACGGACAAAAACCTGCAAGGAAAGCCGACCATCATCTTCTTCGGCTTCACGCATTGTCCTGACGTTTGCCCAACTGCGCTGTTCGAGATGTCGGAGATCCTGCGAGCGATGGGTGACGACGCCAAGCGCGTCAACGCATACTTCGTCTCGGTCGATCCGGAACGCGACACGCCGGCGGCCATGAAGGATTACCTGTCGAGCTTCGATGCCAACCTGAAGGGGCTCACCGGCAGCCCGGAGGCCGTCGCCGAGATCGTGTCGGCCTATCGGGTCTACGCGAAGAAGGTTCCGCTGAAGGATGGCGACTACACGATGGACCACACTTCGCTGATCTACCTGATGGATCGCGACGGCAAGTTCGTCGCGCCGTTTAACATCAAGCGCCGTCCGGAAGAGGCGGCCAGCGATTTGAAGCGTTATCTTTAGAGGGTATAAGCGCAAAGTCACCCGCTGCGCCGGCAAGATTTGATGCCTCAGGTTTTCACGATCATTTTCGCCGTTGCCCTGGCACTTGTGTCGCTGGCTTCTCCCCCTGCGCTTGCCCAGGCGCCAGCGCCGGCGGTTGCGCCCAGTGCCCCGACCGCGGTTCAGGCCGTGCCGGGCTTCTGGGATCCGCGCCGGCGCCCCGACCGGCCCGACCTGACGCGCATTACGGTGATCCGCTTCCTGACCGAGACGGATTATCCGCCTTTCAATTTCACCGGGCCGGACGGCAACCCTGCGGGCTTCAACGTCGATCTTGCGCGGCTTCTCTGCGCCGAGATCAAGGTGACGTGCACGATCCAGATGCGGCGCTTCGAAACGCTTCTGGATTCGCTTGCCGCAAACCGCGGCGACGCGGCGATCGCGTCGATGGCGCCGACGCCGTCGATCCGCCAGCGGGTCGATTTCACCGACCCCTATTACCGCGCGCCGGCGCGCTTCGTCGCCCGCAAGGACACCGTGCTGCCGGAGATACGTCCCGAGTATCTCGAGGCGAAAAAGGTCGGGGTGATCGCCGGCTCCTCGCACGAGGCCTACCTGAAGGCCTTCTTCACCGACGCGGTGATCGTCAGCCTGCCGAACGACGAAGCGTTGCGCCAGGCGCTGCGCCGCAGCGAGGTCGATCTTATTTTCGGCGACGCCATCTCGCTCGCGTTCTGGATCAATGGCACCGATTCCGATGACTGCTGCGCCTTCAGCGGCGGCCCCTTCACCGAGAGCCGGTATTTCGGCGAGGGCATCGGCATTGCCGTCCGCCGCGGCAACGACGTGCTGCGCCAGGCCCTCAACTGGGCCATGTTCCGCATCTGGGAAAAGGGTCAGTACACCGACCTGTGGCTGCGCTATTTTTCGGTAAGCCCGTTTTAGCCATCCGCGGGTCGCGCTGTCCGCCGTCTGCTTGCGAGGCGTGAGCCGATCCGATCGCGCAAAAGCGCCTCAAATTGCGGCCAACCTGTTTGACGGATGCCGTCCGAGACCATAGAGCAGGTCGCATCCGGAGAGATTTATGACCGAGACGTTGAGCCCGCCGGCTGACCTGCGAAAGCTTGCCGAACAGTCGAACGCCTGGCCGTTCGAGGAGGCCAAGAAGATCGTTGCGCGGCTGAAGCGGAAGCCGAAAGACGAGGTGCTGTTCGAAACCGGCTATGGCCCGTCTGGTCTGCCGCACATCGGCACGTTCGGCGAGGTCGCGCGCACGACCATGGTGCGCCATGCCTTTCGCGTGCTGACCGACGACAAGATCAAGACCCGGCTTCTGGCGTTCTCCGACGATATGGACGGCCTGCGCAAGGTGCCGGACAACGTGCCGAACAAGGAGATGCTGGCGGCGCACCTGAACAAGCCGCTGACCAGCGTGCCGGATCCGTTCTCGAACGAATACCCGTCGTTCGGGCATCACAACAACGCGCGGCTGCGTGCGTTTCTCGATCAATTCGGCTTCGACTACGAGTTTGCGAGCGCGACCGACTATTACAAGTCCGGAAAGTTCGACGCGACGCTCTTGAAGATGCTGGAGCACCTCGACAAGGTGATGGCGATCATGTTGCCGTCATTGCGCGAGGAACGTGCCGCGACCTACTCGCCGTTCCTGCCGATCTGTCCGCGTACCGGCGCCGTGTTGTACGTGCCTGTCGTCGCCCACGACGCCAAGAACGGTACGATCTCCTACGACGATCCGGAGACCAAGGAACGCATCACCGTTCCGGTAACGGGCGGCCACTGCAAGCTGCAGTGGAAGCCGGACTGGGCGATGCGCTGGACGGCGCTCGGCGTCGACTACGAGATGTCCGGCAAGGACCTGATCGATTCAGTGAAGCTTTCGGCCAAGATCTGCTCGGCGCTCGGCGGGATCCCGCCGGACGGCTTCAACTACGAGCTATTCCTCGACGAAAAGGGCCAGAAGATCTCCAAGTCGAAGGGCAACGGCCTGACGATGGAGGAGTGGCTTCGCTACGCCTCGCCGGAATCGCTGTCGCTCTTCATGTATCGCGAGCCGAAGTCGGCGAAGCGGCTGTATTTCGACGTGATTCCGCGCAACGTCGATGATTATCAGCAGTTCCTGGACAGCTATCCGAAGCAGGAGACAAAGCAGCGTCTCGCCAATCCGGTCTGGCACATTCATTCCGGCAATCCGCCCAAGATCGACATGCCGGTGACGTTCCAGATGCTTCTGACGCTGGTGTCGTCATCGAACGCGGAGAACGCCGAAACGCTGTGGGGCTTCATTGGCCGCTACCGTCCGGGCGTGACGCCGCAGACGCATCCGAAGCTCGATGCGTTGGTCGGCTACGCGATCAACTATTTCCGTGATTTCGTCCTGCCTGAAAAGAAGTTCCGCGAGCCCACGGCCGGCGAACGCGCGGCGCTTGAGGATCTGCGCAATGCGCTGGCGCAACTGCCGCAGGATGCGAGCGCCGAGGATATCCAGAACGTCGTTTACGAAATCGGCCGCAGGGAGCCGTTCCTCGATCAGGCCAAGAAGGGCAAGGACGGCCGTCCCGGCGTCTCGCTCGACTGGTTCAACATGCTCTATCAGGTGCTGCTCGGCCAGGAGAAGGGGCCGCGCTTCGGCTCGTTCGTGGCCGTCTATGGCGTCGGCAATGCCGTGGCGATGATCGACGGAGCGTTGAAGAGGGGTGAGTAGTAACTAGGTTCTTACTACTTACTTCCCTTTACTGGCTCGCCCAGACGATCCGCGCGATCCACTCGATGTCCTTGTTGGCGATCGTACGGTCGCGGTGGCTGGGATTGAGCGAGGCGAGCTCGACCGATTTTGCGGTGCGGCGGCGCAGCTCCTTGGCCATGACTTCGCCGGCCTTGGTCTTCACCACCACGCGGTCGCCCTTGCGCACCGCTGTGCCGGGCGAGACGATGATGGTGTCGCCGTTTCGATAGGCAGGCCGCATCGAGTCGCCGGAAATCTGCAGGGCATAGGCGTGCTCGTCGCCGACGGAAAGCGTCGCAATCTCTTCCCATCCCTTGCCGACAGGAAACCCTGCATCGTCGAAATAGCCGCCGGTGCCCGCCTGTGCAAAGCCGATCAGCGGCACCGAACGCACCGTCGTCTTTCCGGGTTCGATCAAATCGACGAACGTGTCGATCGACGCGTTGGCGGCGGAAAGCGACTTGGAGACCGACTCGGTCGAAGGCCAGCGTGCACGTCCATCAGGGGTGATGCGCTTCGACTTGTTGAACGTGGTTGGATCGAGCCCCGCGCGCTTGGCGAGGCCGGATGCGGACAGGCCGGCGCGCGCCGCGAGACGATCTATGGCGGTCCAGACTTGTTCATGCGTCAAGATACGAGCTTTGGTCGGCACGACAGAACTCGAGTTTGGGGCTGTTTTTGCTGGTTCTGCTAGGAATTCTAACCTTATAGTGGGGGCGAGCGCAACCCGAACGCGGAAAAACGAGGGTAGATTGCCGCAAATTTGGTACGCACTTGAACGCAACGCCGGCCACCGTTACGGTCGGCGCGCGAACGCGACTTCCAGCGACAATCAAAACGTGTAGCGGTGCCCACGATCTACAAAATTTGTCCGGCCTCGGCCTGGCGTGAAGCCGAGCGGCAGGGTGCCTATCGCGGCAGCGCGGACGACGCCCGGGACGGCTATATCCACTTTTCCACGGCCGCCCAGGTGCCTGGCACCGCTGCGAAGTATTTCACCGGGCAGCAGGGGCTTTTTCTGATCGCAGTTGATGCCGATGCCCTCGGCGACAGTTTGAAATGGGAGCCGGCGCGCGGCGGCGAGCTGTTCCCGCACCTCTATGGCGAGCTTGATTTCGACGCGGTAATTTTGGTGACGGACCTGCCGTTGCGCGCCGACGGTTCGCACGTCATTCCGGAACTTGCCCCGTGATCCGCGCCTTCGACGCCCTGACACTGCCGCTGCTGCGTAAACTCGACGCAGAATACGCGCATGGTTTGGCCATTCGGGGCCTGAGGTTTCTGCCGCCGCCGCGGCTGCGCAGGCCCGACAGCCCGCGCCTTCAAGTGCGCGCCTTCGGCCTGAATTTCCCGAACCCGGTCGGCATGGCCGCCGGCTTTGACAAGAATGCGGAAGCAACCGACGCCTTGCTGCGGCTCGGCTTCGGTTTTGTCGAAGTCGGCTCGGTCACGCCACTGCCGCAGGTCGGAAACCCGCGTCCGCGACTGTTCCGGCTGGAGCGCGATCAGGGCATCGTCAACCGCATGGGCTTCAATAATGAAGGGGCCGAGATCGTGCTGCGGCGGCTGGCAGCGCGTGCGCATCACGGTGGCATCGTCGGCGTCAATGTCGGCGCCAACAAGGATTCGCCGAACCGGACGGCCGACTATGTGAAGCTGATCGAAATCTTCGCGCCGGTCGCGAGCTATTTCACGATCAATATTTCGTCGCCCAACACGCCGGGGCTGCGCAACCTGCAGAAGGCCTCCGCGCTGGACGATCTGCTGGCGCAGGTGATCGAGGCGCGCGAGCGGGTGCGCCGGAATGCCGGCGAGACGCCGGTTCTGCTCAAGATCGCGCCCGACCTCACGCTCGACGAGCTCGACGACGTGGTGCATATCGCGCGCCGGCGGAAGGTGGACGGCATGATCGTCGCCAACACGACGCTCTCGCGCCCGCCGGCCTTGCGCGAGCAGCTTCGCGCCGAGGAGCAGGGCGGCCTGTCCGGCCGCCCCCTGTTCAGGCTCTCCACCCGCATGCTGGCGGAGACCTATGTACGCGTCGAGGGCGCGTTTCCGCTGATCGGCGTCGGCGGCATCGATTCCGGCGGCTCGGCACTGATGAAGATCCGGGCCGGCGCGAGCCTGATCCAGATCTACTCGGCGCTGGTCTACAAGGGGCTTGGTCTTGTCGACGAGATCAAGGCGGACCTGCTTTCGGTCCTGCGCCGGACCAATCGCGAGCAACTGTCGGAAATCGTCGGGGCCGACGCCGCGCAGATCACGGCGGAAGACTGGCCGGTGTGATGTCGCCAAGTGCGCGTCGGCGGCTGCGAATGGCTACAGCTCCACGACCATTCCATCGCTTGCCGCCGTGTAAGGCAGCGTGTCGAGGCGCGCCAGCATGTCGTCGCTCATATGCGTCAGCACGAGCTTCTTCGGCGCGATCCGCGGCAGATGCTCTTCCAGTGTCTTCAGGCTGAGATGGTTCTTGACGGCGCGGTCGTAGGAATAGGCCTCGCAGATGAACAGATCGGCGCCCTGCGCGGCCGGGACCAGCGTCTCGGTCCATTCGGTGTCGGCGCTGTAGGTGATCGTGCGTCCTTCCGTCTCGATGCGGTAGGCAAGAAATGGCCCGCCGGATTCGCCGTGCACCACCGGAAACGGGGTGACCTTCAGGGCGCCGAGGTCCTTGCTCTCTTCCGGCCTGAGCGTGACGACCGACAATTCGAACTTCTGCTTCGTTTTCGACGAGTTCTCGTACAGCGCCTCCATTGCCTGGGTCAGGCGCAGCTCGACCCCTTCGGGGCCTGCGATGATCAGCGGCCGCGTGCGGCGGCTGAACTGCGCATCGAGCATGAGAAAGGGCAGGCCGGCAAAGTGATCGCCGTGGAAGTGGGTGATCAGGATCACGTCGATGTCGTCGCGCACGATGTTGTAGCGCTTCAGCGCGATCAACGACGACGCGCCGCAATCGATGAGGAAATTGGCGCGTGCGCCTTTCACATGAAAGCAGGTGTTGAAACGTCCGCCCGAGCCAAACGCATCACCGCAGCCGACGAACTGGAGCTGCATGGCATATCATCGCTTCGGCGAGTTCATGATCCGCGTGATCAGCCAGATCGGAATGACGATCACCGCGCCGAGCAGGAAGTAGCGCCACACCCAGTTGACTGCGTCGAAGCCGAGATTCCAGATGCTCAAAAACAGGCGGCGGATGCTCTCGATGATGTTCCACGGGTCGAAACCGACCGCCGACAGCACCACGCCGACCAGGATCGACAAGAGGATCAGGCGCACTGCCACGCTGAGCGGCGTGCCGCCGAGGAGGCGCGTCAAATTGTCGGACCGGGCCGCCGGCAATTCCCTGACGTCATCTGGCATCGCTGTTCTCCTTGAAGCGCCTGCGTGACGCGGCGCATTCTAGCACAGCAGATGGGGCACGGATTCGCCTGCGTCAATCACGGGGATAGCATTTTCTCCAACGTTTCCAACCGGTCGGCCTCGCGTGGCGGCTTGTCCCAGCGCAGGCGGTTGATGCGGGGAAAGCGCATGGCGACGCCGGACTTGTGCCGCGTCGAGCGCTGCAATCCTTCAAACGCCACTTCCAGCACCAGTCCCTGGTCCGGTTCATGTACCACTTGCCGGACGGGGCCGAAGCGCTCGGTCGTGTAGCGGCGGACGAACTTGTCGATCTGGATCAGCTCCTCGTCGGTGAAGCCGAAATAGGCCTTGCCGACCGGCACCAGCTCCTCGCCGGCGTCGCCCGTGGTCCAGACGCCGAAGGTGTAGTCGGAATAGTAGGACGAGCGCTTGCCGTGGCCGCGCTGGGCATACATCAACACGGCGTCGATCACGTGCGGGTCGCGCTTCCACTTCCACCACTGGCCCTTCGGCCGTCCCGGCACATAGGCCGCGTCTCGCCGCTTCAGCATCACGCCTTCGACCGCCTCCGCGTCCTCGCCGGCATTGGCGCTTGCCGGGTCGGCGCGCGCGGCTGCGAGTTCGTCCCACGATCTGAAAGGCACCTGCACCGAAAGGTCGACACGCGGGTTGTTGAGCTTCGCGATGAAGGCTTCCAGCCGGTCGCGCCGTTCCTCGAACGGCAATTCGCGCAGGTCGTTCTCGCCGTCGCCCAAGAGGTCGTAGGCCCGCAGGTGGATCGGATAATCCTTCATCAGCTTCGGCGTCACCGACTTCCGGTTCAGCCGTTGCTGCAGTACATTGAAGGTCTGCACGCGCTTGTCGCGCAATACCAGGAGCTCGCCGTCGACCGCGCCCGGCAGATGCAGCGCCGGCAGAAGGTCGGGAAAGGCGCCGGTGATATCCTCGCCCGTCCGCGAATAGAGGCGGGTGACAATAGTGCGGTCCTCGGCGCGGCCGCTGACCGCCTGCACGCGGATGCCGTCCCACTTCCACTCGGCCGCAAAGTCGTTCGGATCGAGGTTGGCGAAATCGCTGTCCTCGATGGCGTGCGCGAGCATCACCGGGCGGAACGGTGCAGGATCATGGGTGACCGGTATCGCCGCACGGCCTTCCAGCCACGCAAACAGCTCGGCGTAAGGCGGCGCGAGACCCGGCCAGATCAGCTCGATATCGTGGGGGTCTTTGTCGCCAAGCGCCGCCGCCGCGGTCTTCGCCAGCCGGGCCGAGACGCCGATACGCAGCGCGCCGGTGACGAGCTTCAACAGCGCCCAGCGGCCGGTTTCGTCGAGTTCGTCCAGCCACTGCGCAAGTTGGGCAGGCAGCTCCTTCTTTGGAAGGCTGTCCAGCGTGGTGACGACCTCGCCAAGCGACGGTGGCGGCGGCGAGTTCGTCAATCGATCCGGGCGCGGCCACATCAGCGCCACCGTCTCCGACAGGTCGCCGACATAGTCATAGGACAGCGCAAACAGCGCCGGGTCGCTCCGCGCAACGATCAGGTCGCGGATGAGCCCCGACTTGGCATGCTTGAACGACAGCGCGCCGGTCATGGCGGCGAGCGCGTAGCCGCGGTCAGGATCGGGGGTGTCGCGGAAGTAGGCGGTGATCAGCCGCAGCTTGTTGTTGCGGCCGGGCTCATAGGAGAGACGATCGAGCAACGCGGCAAAGCGGTTCATGCCTTCGTCCCGTCGCTTGTCGGCAGTGCGGTCTCCTCGTCCTCCTCGCCGTAGCCGACCAGCGCCAGCGGCCGTGCCGTCAGGCCCTTGGTCGTGGCCCAGTGCACCAGTGCATCTTCCTGCCCGTGCGTCACCCAGATCTCATGCGCGCCGGTGGCTTCGATCGTCGCACACAGGCCATCCCAGTCGGCGTGGTCGGAGATCACCAGCGGCAGCTCGATGCCTCTCTGCCGTGCGCGGGCGCGCACGCGCATCCAGCCCGATGCGAAGGCAGCCAACGGATCGGGAAAGCGACGCGTCCAGAGATCCTGGATCGCGGTTGGCGGTGCAAGCGTGATGGTGCCGGCGAGCTCGACCTTCTTCGCGTCCCTTGCCGGCCGAAGTTCGCCAAGGGCGATACCACGGCTTTCGTAGTAGCGCGTGATCGTTTCCATTGCGCCGTGCAGATAGATCGGCGCGTCGTAGCCGGCCTGACGCAGCATCGCGATCACACGCTGCGCCTTGCCGAGCGAGTAGGCGCCAACCAGGTGCGCGCGTTCTGGAAACAGGGCGACCGAGTTCAACAGCTTGGCGATCTCCGCCTGCGGATTGCCGTGGCGGAACACCGGCAGGCCGAAGGTGGCCTCGGTGATGAACACGTCGCAAGGAACCACCTCGAACGGCGCGCAGGTCGGATCGGCCACGTCCTTGTAGTCGCCGGAGGCGACGACGCGGACGCCGCCGCAGGTCACTGAAATCTGCGCCGAGCCGAGCACATGGCCGGCCGGATGAAACTTCACCTGGCAGGTCCCGAACCTGATCTCCTCGCCATAGGTGATCGCCTGGGTCGATCCGGCGAAATCGTCGCCATAGCGCAGACGCATCATATCGAGCGTTTCCTGCGTCGCCAGCACCGCGCCGTGGCCTGCGCGTGCATGGTCGGAATGGCCGTGGGTGATCAGTGCGCGCGCCACCGGTCGCACCGGATCGATGTAGAATTCGCCTGGGCGGCAGCAGAGGCCGTGCGGCTGCGGGACGAGGATGTCTTGCGGGCGCATCGTCGTTATATAAGGCGGTGACTTCATGGGTGCGAGCTTGCCCGCCATGAAGCCAGAAAGAGTCAGGAGCTGTTTCAAGTCGTCATGCAGCCGTTTTTCGTCACCTCCGGAAACGTGACCGCGGACAGGCGCTACGAGTTCGCGCAGCAGTATTTCAGGCGTGGCGACCTCGATGCTGCCGCCGACGTGATGGCGCAGGCGGTGGAACTGGCCCCGGACTTCGCCGCCGCATGGTTCGCGCTGGGTGAGATTCACGACGCGCGCGGTCAGCGCGAGCAGGCGATCACCGCCTTCCGCAAGGCGCGCGAGCACGACGTTGAGGACCGGCACGGCGCGGCGCTGCACCTGATGCGGCTCGGCGCTGAGCAGATGGGCGCGATGCCGGAAGCCTATGTGCGCACGCTGTTCGACCAGTATGCGCCCGAGTTCAACAGGGCTCTGCTCGAGACCTTGAACTATCGCGGGCCGCGGATTGTCCGCGACGCGGTGCGCGAGGTGTTGAGGGCTGCAGGCCGCAGCGAGCAGTTTCGTCGCGCCATCGACCTCGGCTGCGGTACCGGCCTTGCCGCCCGTGCCTTCGCTCGCAGCGCAGTCGAGATCATCGGCTACGATCTCTCGCCGGGCATGGTCGGCGAAGCGCGCCAGACCGGTCTTTACGACCGGCTCGAGGTCGCCGACATGGTGAAAGCGCTGCAGGGTGAGGCGGACGGCAGCGCCGACCTGATCTTTTCCGCCGATGCCGTTGTTTATCTGGCGGATCTTGCGCCGCTGTTCTGCGAGGTCGCACGTGTTCTGTCGTCCGATGGCTTGTTCGCATGCACGCTGGAGACCCACGAGGGCGACGGGGTGATCCTCGGCGTCGGGTTGCGCTACCAGCATAACGGCGTGTATCTGCGCCAAACTCTGCAGGACGCAGGCCTCCGTGCGCTGCATCTCGCGATAATCTCGACCCGGGACGAGAGCGGGGTGCCCGTTCCGGGGATTGTCGTGGTGGCAATGCGCGCAGGACCCGATACGTGCTGACGCCCGCGCCTGAGCTGCTGCCTGACAAATTCCTCCGCTGGTTCGCGGCGCGCGGATGGTCACCGCGCGAGCACCAGCTGGCATTGCTGCAGAAGGCGCGCGCACAGCGCTCGGCCTTGCTGATCGCGCCCACCGGCGCCGGCAAGACGCTCGCCGGCTTCCTGCCGACGCTCGTGGAGTTGAGTGGCGGAGCGAGTCGCACGGCCTCCACGGGACGCGGCGTCCAGCGTTCGACCGGCCTCCACACGCTCTACATTTCGCCGCTCAAGGCGCTTGCCGTCGACATCGCCCGCAACCTCGAACGTCCGGTCGCCGAGATGCAGTTGCCGATCAAGGTCGAGACCCGCACCGGCGATACGCCGGTCTCGCGCCGGCAGCGGCAGCGGCGCTATCCGCCGGACATCCTGCTGACGACGCCGGAACAGCTGGCGCTGCTTCTGGCTTCGGCGGATGCGCCGTTCCTGTTCAAGTCGCTGAAGCGGATCGTGCTCGACGAACTGCATGCGCTCGTCACCTCCAAGCGCGGCGACCTGCTGTCGCTTGGGCTTGCGCGGCTGTTCAGGATGGCGCCGGACATCACCGCCATCGGCCTGTCGGCGACCGTCGCCGAGCCCGAGCAGCTGAGCCGCTTTCTCGTCCCCCAGACGCCGGGCGCAATCGCCAGCGCCGATCTCGTCGTCGCCACGGGCGGCGCAGCGCCGATTGTGGAGATGCTCGACACGCGCGAACGCCTGCCATGGGCAGGACACTCCGCCCGGCACGCGCTCGGCGAAATCTACGACCTGATCAAGCGGCACAAGACCTCGCTGATGTTCGTGAACACGCGCAGCCAGGCCGAGATGCTGTTTCAGGAGCTGTGGGCGATGAACGACGATGGCCTTGCCATCGCCCTGCATCACGGCTCACTCGACGTCGCGCAGCGCCGCAAGGTCGAGGACGCCATGGCGGCCGGCCGCTTGCGTGGCGTTGTGTGCACCTCCTCGCTCGATCTCGGCATCGACTGGGGCGACATCGATCTCGTCATCAATGTCGGCGCGCCGAAAGGCGCATCGCGGCTGATGCAGCGGATCGGCCGCGCCAATCACCGGCTCGACGAGCCGTCGCGGGCGATCATGGTGCCGGCGAACCGCTTCGAGGTTTTGGAGTGTCGCGTCGCCATCGACGCGATCGCCGAGAATGCACAGGACACGCCGCCGCTCCGCACCGGCTCGCTCGACGTGCTGGCGCAGCACGTGCTCGGCTGTGCCTGCGGCGAGCCTTTTCTCGCCGACGCGCTTTACGACGAGGTCCGCTCCGCCGCGCCCTACGCCGACCTGTCACGCAAGGACTTCGACGACGTGGTCGACTTCGTCGCGACCGGCGGCTATGCGCTGAAGTCCTATGAGCGCTTTGCCCGTATCCGGCAGGGGCCGGACGGCAAATGGCGGGTCACCAATCCGCGGGTGCGGCAGATGTACCGGCTCAATGTCGGCACCATCGTCGAGGAGCAGATGCTGAAGGTGCGACTGGTGCGGTCGCGGCGCGGCGGCGCGGGGTCGACCGGCGTCATCGCTCGCGGCGGGCGGGTGCTCGGTGAGATCGAGGAGTATTTCATCGAGGGACTGGTCGCGGGCGACACTTTCGTGTTCGGCGGCGAGGTCGTGCGCTACGAGGCGCTGGCGAACGACGAGGTGTACGTCTCGCGCGCCAGCGACAAGGACGCCAAGGTGCCGTCCTACGCAGGCGGCAAGTTTCCGCTGTCCACCTATCTCGCCGAGCGGGTGCGGCAGCTGCTTGCCGACAAGAGCGCCTGGAACGGCCTGCCGGAGCAGGTGCGTGAATGGCTGTCGATGCAGATCCTGCTGTCGCGCGTGCCGGGTCCGCGCGAACTGGTGGTCGAGACGTTTCCGCGCGGCGGGAAGACCTACCTCGTCTGCTACCCGTTCGAGGGCCGGCTCGCGCACCAGACGCTCGGCATGCTGGTGACGCGGCGGCTGGAGCGCGCGCGTGCGCGGCCGCTCGGCTTCGTCGCCAACGAGTATGCGCTGGCGGTGTGGGCAGTCGGCGACCTCTCGGCGATGATCCGGCAAGGCAGGCTCGACCTGGCGCAACTGTTCGCACCCGACATGCTCGGCGACGATCTCGAGGCCTGGCTCGCCGAATCGGCGCTGATGAAGCGCACCTTCCGAAACTGCGCGCTCATCTCAGGCCTCATTCCGCGCCGGTTCGCCGGCGAGGAAAAGTCGCGGCGGCAGATGCTGTTCTCGACCGACCTTGTCTACGACGTGCTGAGCAAGCATCAACCCGACCATGTGCTGCTGCGCGCGGCGCGTTCCGATGCGGCGACCGGGCTGCTCGATATCCGCCGCTTGAGCGACATGCTGGCCCGCATCCACGGGCACATCATCCACAAGGACCTGGAGCGGGTGTCGCCGCTGGCGGTGCCCGTGCTGCTCGAAATCGGCGTGGAAACGGTTTACGGCGAGGCGTCCGACGAACTGCTGGCGGAAACCGCCGAAGAGCTCGTCAGGGAGGCGATGGGTTAGTTCCATCGCGGTTTTCCGGTTCCTCCCCCTTTTTATGCGCGGATGGCTCCGTGTGCGCGGAGCACTTTTCCGTCGCGGCTTCGCGTGCGACAAGCGCCGAGACCGCAGGGGAAGGACCGATTCGATGCACGCAAGACTGGCCACTGCTGACGAGAGCCGGTCTGCGGTTGCCTTACTCGATGTCGCCGGCGTGCAGTTTGTGGCCGATGCCTCGGGCGCGCTGTTCTGGGACGCCGAGCAGCTCTTGATCGTCTCCGACCTGCACCTGGAAAAGGGCTCCAGTTTCGCGACGCGCGGCATCCTGCTGCCGCCTTACGACACTGCGGCGACGCTCGCGCGGCTGACGACCGTGATCGCGCGCTATGATCCGCGCTGCGTCATCGCGCTCGGCGACAGCTTCCATGACGCGAAGGCGCATGGGCGCCTTGCAGGCGCCGATCGCGACGCGATCGCCGCGATGCAGGCAGGGCGCGACTGGATCTGGATCGCCGGCAACCATGATCCGCTGCCGCCGGCAAGTCTGTCTGGATCGGTCGCCAGCGAAATCGCCATCGGGCCGATCTGCTTCCGGCACGAGCCGACCGGGGAAGCGGGCGAGATCGCCGGCCATCTGCATCCGAAGGCGCGGGTTGCGACCCGCGGCCGTTCGATCGAGCGGCGCTGCATTGCCTCTGACGGCGTGCGGGCGGTGATGCCGTCATTTGGCGCCTACACCGGCGGGTTGAGCATCCGCGACCGCGCATTTGCGAAAATCTTTGCGACGCTTGCCTTCACCGTGCACCTGCTCGGCGACAACCGGCTGCACGCTATGCCCGCCGCAAGGTGTTGCTAGCGGTCGTCTCGATCAATCCTTCCGGAAGATCACCGACGCGAGCCAGCCAGTGGCCATCGCCATCAGCGCCGTCGCCAGTCCGTACAACAGGCCGTTGCGGCGCGCCGCGTCGGCGACAAACTGTTCGAATCCGACCTTGACGATTTCGAATGCGGTTTGCGTGCGGGTGATCAATGCGCCGTCCGCAAACAGCTTGATGTCGATGTCGTAAGTGCCGGTCGGCACTTCGGGAGGCAACGGAATGCCGGTGCGGAACAGCGTCGGCGTCAGGAAGGTCACCGCATTCGATGCCTCGCGATAGAGGCCGTGCTGCAGGCGCAGGCGGATGAACGCGGCGCGGAACGGATCGCCCGGCACGACGTCCGCGAAATCGCCGGAAGCTACCCGCTGGGTCAGGATGATGTTGTTCAGCCCGAGCTGCTGCCGGCGCTGGAGCTCGGCGGAGGCAATCGTATTAATCGGCCGGTTGGAGAACACGGCCAGATAGCTCGGGACGTTAATGAACTCGCGCGAGTCGGCGTTGATCCAGATGCCAAGCCGCTTTTCCTTGCGTCGCGTCACCATGGTAGCCCGGGGCCCGGAGACGGTGACGACGAGGTCGTAGCTGCGATTCGGCGGCGTGTCCGCGTCGCGTTCGATCGAGCCGAACAGCACCAGCTCCTCGCCGGAGTAGTCGGGAGTGATGGTCACGCGATGGTTGGATACGGACGCGATCAACCGCTCCGCGCGGGCTTCCATGACCGGTGCGCCGGTCAGCAGGAAGGCCATGAAGGCGATCGCGACCAGGCCCTTCATGCGCCCGGCTCCAGCGCCCGGATCGTGAAGAGTTCTGTGGGGCGAATGGTGAGCTCAACCGCGAAACGGACGCCGACCGCAAGGATCAGCAGCCCGAGCAGCAGGCGCAGCTGTTCAGAGGAGATGCGCTGGCCGGCGCGGGCGCCGAACTGCGCGCCGATCACGCCGCCGACCATCAGGATCAGCGCCAGCACGGCGTCAACCAGGTGATTGGTGACGGCGTGCAGCAGCGTGGCGAAGGTCATCGTTACCAGCGTCAGCACCATCGAGGTGCCGATCACCGTGCTGGTGGGCACCCGCAGCACATAGATCAGCAGCGGCACCAGGATGAAGCCGCCGCCGATGCCCAGCACCGCTCCGACGAATCCGATGAAAATGCCGATGGCAATGACCGGGAAGATCGAGAGATAGATCTTCGATTTCTTGAAGCGCAGCTTCAGCGGCAGGCCATGCACCCAGTTGTGGGCGCCGGGCCGCCGCAACGTCGGCTGCTCGCCGCGACGGGCGCGGACGAACGCGCCGATGCTTTCCCACAGCATCGCGCCGCCGACGCCCGAGAGCAGCACCACATAGGAGAGGGCGATGGTCAGGTCGAGCTGCCCGTAGGAGCGCAAAAGGGTGAACAGCGAGACGCCCGCGATCGTTCCGAGCATGCCGCCGATCAGCAGCACAAGCGCCAGCGCCGGATCGATCGCCCGCCGCCGCCAGTAGGACAGTGCGCCCGAGAACGATGAAGCGGCGATATGGCCTGCGACCGAGGCCACGGCGACGGCCGGCGAGATGCCGATGAAGATCAGGAGCGGCGTCAACAGGAAGCCGCCGCCGATGCCGAACATGCCGGAGACGAATCCGACCGCCATCCCCATCGCGAGAATGAGGAAGATGTTCACCGGAATGTCGGCGATCGGCAAGAAGATCTGCACGGGTGTCCGTTCGGCTTGATGGGTCTTAATTACGGCTTAGGCTCAAGCCCGTGCCGATCTTTGCTTACCCAAATCGATCGCCGGAGGCGACACCGAATCTTCGCGATCTTCACGAAAACAAGGCGCCGCGCCCATGTCCGGCCGCGGCGCGTGTTAACTTTTCGACTTTTGCGAGTGGTCTAGTGTCGTGGATCAGAAATTCGCACCATCGTTGCCGCGAGTGCATCGTGCGAATTTCTGCCCCATAAACGACACTAGAATCATAAACTTGCTAGTGTCCTGATCGAATCCGAAGTTCGCTCTGAGCTCGCTGCAAAGTATGGCGAACGTCGGATCAGGGACACTAGCGCGCGGATGCGCTTTTGCCTGGCGACTTCGCGGGGCGTTTGGCGGGCGCCGCCGGTGCAGCGTCCCAGCCGCCGTTCGGGGCTGTCACGCTGATCGCGTCGTTCGGCTGTCGCTCCGGCGTGAAGGTCTGGATGGCGAGCTTGGCGGCGGCAAGCGATTGCGGGTCGAGGCGCTTGGCGACATCGTCGCGCTTGCGGGCGGCATCGGCGTCGCCCTGGGATGCGGCGAGGCTGAACCACTTGAACGACTCGGCGAGGTTCTGCTCCAGGCCGATGCCGCGGGCGTACAGGATGCCGAGATTGTACTGGCTGTCGGCGACGCCGCGCTCGGCCGCCTTCTTGAACCAATCGGCCGCGGCCTTGTAGTTCGGGCCCTTGCCGCCGCCGTCCGCGTCGAGCACGGCCAGATTGTGCATGGCCTTGGCATTGCCGCGCTCGGCCGCCTGCACGTAGTAGCGGCGGGCAGCGTCGGCGTCCTTCTTGGTGCCGAGGCCCTTTTCCAGCAAGGTGCCGAAGCGGAACATCGCCGGCACGACGCCTTTGTCGGCCGCGCGCCCGTACCACTTGATCGCTTCCTCGTAATTCACCTCCGTGCCGCGCCCCTCGGCGAAACGCGCGCCGACTTCGTAGGCGGCAGCCGGGTCGCCGGCCAGTGCCGCGGCGCGCAACTGCGGGCCCGCGACCGCGTCCGGAAGCTTGTCGTCGAGCGCGACGGCTGCGACCTCGCCCGCATGGCTCCGCAGTCCCGTCGTGCTGGACGCGCTCGTTGGCGACGCGACCGAGCCGGTGACGTCCGCCGTCCTGTCCGCGGCAGTCTCGCTGGTGGGCGCCGGCGTTGGAGCGACGGGGGCGACGAACGAATGACGCTCAACGGCGGTGGGCGATGTGAGCAGCGGCTCGGACGCTGGCGCTTCCGCCTTCGGGGGCAGCGCCGGCTCGACCGGCGGTGGCGCGGTCGAGCTCGGTGCCGCCGTTTTCTCGATCGCCTGGGCAGGCGCGCCGTTCATGTTGTCGAGAAACATGAGCGTCACCTTGAATGCGCCGATGACGATCATGACGACGCCGAAGCCGACCAGGATCGACCGGATGCGGGAGGCCTTGGCAGACGCCTCGCCGGCGGCCGCGACCTTGGCGGTCGCCTTCGCGGCGGCGCTCCTGGCGGCCTCGGTGAGCGCACTGACGCGGCTGGGCTTCTCGTGGGCCGAGGCGGCGGCCGCCTGTGCTGCCCGACGGGCCGCGGCGATGAAGGTCTCGGTCTGTGGAACGCCGTTCTCATGCAGGCCAATGTCGGTTGCGGCATTGGCGTCTGCGCGATTGCGGGCTCCACCGGGCTCCAGCGGGAAGTCCGGAGGGAGGTTCGGATCGATTGGCGTACGTTGCGCGGGCTGCTGCCAGGCGGGCGCGGCTGCCGGACGTTCATCGCGATAAAGCGCCGACGGCGGAGCAGGGGGAGTCCGCGCCTCGCTCGTCAGCGGCAGCACTGGGTTCGGCAGCTCCGGCCGGATCTCGGCGGCAGCCATCGGAGATAAATGCGGCTGCCGGCCCGCGGCAGGCTCCGATTGCACGCCGCGCAGGTCGGTCTCGATCATCGCAAGGCGATCGACCACGTGGCTCAGCGTCGAATGCATCGCTTCCAGCGTATCCTGCGTCCGCCGCTCGGTCGCCGATTGGCTGTGGCGCACGTCGGAGAGCTCGCGCTTGATCGTATCGACGATGCCGAGTGTGTCGCCGTCACCCGTCGGGGCAAAGCTCACCCGCTGATGTTCGAGCTGCCGCAGGATGTCGGACAGGCCTTCCTCGATGCGGCCGAGATTGCCTTGCGAGGGGACTTGCGAGCTTTCGAGGCGTTCGAGCAGATAGGCGATGCGCTGCTCGATATGGGCCATCGCCCCCGAGCTGTCGCCGCCCACCGAGATCCGGTCGATGCGCTCCGACAACGCATGGATCGCGCTTTCGAGCTGACTGGATTCGGATGCAGGAGCAACCGGCCGGCCTTCCATCGCTGCAGTCAGCAGGGCGATGCGCTGCTCCAGCGCGGCCAGCATGTCGTGGCCGCCGCTCTGCGCGAGATGGTCGACCTTCTCGCCGAGCGCGCGAATGTGGTCGCTCAGATGCGTGATGGCGTCGTTGGAGGCCACATTGGCCGCGATATTGCGCAGCGCGGCGATTGCGTCCTCAAGCTGCTGGACGATATTGGAATCCGGGTTGGCGCGGACCAGCACGTCGATCTTGTTGGATAGATTCTGTATGGCGCTGTCGTAGCCTTGAAGCTGCTCCGCCGGCGTCAGCGTGCGCACCGCGCCGTAGATTTCGCTCAACGCGCGCTCGATGCTGCCCAGCGTTTCCTGGTCGCCGACATTGTCGCGGCTGCGTTCGATCTTCTGGCCCAGCGCGCGAATTTCGTTTTCAAGCGACTCGATCGCCTGACGCGGCAGCGCCTCGGTGAGCGAGTGGCGGATTTCGGCCAACTCCTCGCGGAACGCCGCGATCGACTGATCGAGATGGTCCGGGCGACGCAGCGCCTCCATCTGGCTTGTGAGGTGGCTGAGCTGCCGCTCAATGTTCGAAAGGTCGACCGCGGGTGCCAGCGGCGGCGCCGGCGCGTGCATGAACGGGTTCGGCGCGGGCATGGGGGAGGCGGTGCCGTTCAGCGACTGCCGGCGCGCGGTGATCTCGGCGATCGCCGTGTCGAGGCTCGGGCTGAGCGGCGGGGAGGCGTGATAGCCAGCGCTCTGACGGATTTCCGCGGCCGCACGTTCGACGTCATAGCCTGGTGCGGCATAGCCCTGCGAAGGGTAGCCTTGCGGCGGCTGGCCCTGCGGCATGTAGCCTTCCGCCGGAGGTCGAGCCGGCCGGGAGGATTGCGTCAGGTTGCTCAGCCGCATGTCGAGGCGGGAGATCGCGTCGTTGAGCTGACTGGCGAGCCCGGTCGGCGTCGGAGCGGTCGTCATGCCCGCGCGACGCTGCGACATCTGGTTGATCTGCCGCGTAATCCCATCGAGCCGCTGGTGAATTTCCGCGAGGCTGTCGGCGGTTTGTCCGGGCATCGGCGGGGCCGCATAAGACGGCTGGACCGGCGGTGGAGCGGGCTGCTGCGCAGGCGCTGGCTGGACGACTTTCGTGTTCAGCCACTGGCCAAGCGACATGCCGGCGGGCCGGGCCGGACCGGCTGACGCCTCTGCACTTCCATTGGAAGGTCCGCTCGAAGGTCCGCGCGATTTCATGCCTGATCCGATGTCCGATGCGATTGCGTCATGCATCGCGCCTCAAGCCCCGCCCGCGCCTCCTTGAACAACCAAGCAAATTTGTGCGACAGCGGGCTGCTTTCACCACCGACTTTTCAGTGTTACGGTAAATAACTGGTTAAGAATTGTGGACGCCGGGGCCTCAAATGATTGGCGGGCCTCGCCCTTCCTCAACGTACGTGTCCGGGAGGTCACGCGCGCCGCTTTCACATGACATGTCGGCCGTCATAAAAAGCGAGCTCGCTTGTCGACGAAAGTTCTTTCAAAGTCGATTGCTGCGCAGCAAAATTGCCCCTAGTTAGACGACGGAATCGACCCCGCCGGGAGACCGTGATGCCGACCTACCGAGCCC
Organism: Bradyrhizobium sp. LHD-71; assembly: GCF_031157255.1. GTDB lineage: Bacteria > Pseudomonadota > Alphaproteobacteria > Rhizobiales > Xanthobacteraceae > P52-10. The sequence goes on from NZ_JAVIFX010000020.1 coordinate 104,353, forward strand.
CTGTGGAGGAAGTCAGCTTTCTCCTCAATGAGGTCTTCCAATTCGATAACTACAACAATCTGCCGGGCTTCAGTGATGCGTCGGCCGACGTCCGCGAAGCGATATTCGACGAGGCGGCGAAGTTCGCGGAGAACGTCGTTCAACCGCTGAATCGCAGCGGCGACCTCGAAGGCTGCAAACGGCACGACGACGGCCGCGTGACCACGCCGACCGGTTTCAAGGAGGCGTTCAGACAGCTTGGCGAGGGCGGGTGGCTCAGTCTCGCAGCGCCCGCGGAGTATGGCGGGCAGGGCCTGCCGATCACGCTGTCGCAGGTGGTGGGCGAGTTTCTGATCTCGTCGAACATGGCCTTCTCGATGTATTCCGGCTTGACGCAGGGCGCGATGGCGGCGTTGCTGGTGCACGGCACGCCCGAGCAGAAGAAGACGTTCGTCCCGAAGATGGTGACCGGGGAATGGGCCGGCACCATGAACTTGACCGAGCCGCATTGCGGCACGGACCTGGGACTGTTGCGCACCAAGGCGGTCAAGCAGGCGGACGGCAGCTACAAAATCACCGGCACCAAGATCTTCATCTCTGGTGGTGAGCAGGACCTGACCGAGAACATCGTGCATCTGGTGCTGGCCAGGATCGAAGGCGCGCCGGCCGGCGTGAAGGGAATTTCGTTGTTCGTAGTGCCGAAGGTGCTGATCAATGGTGACGGCTCGCTCGGCAGCCGCAACGGCGTCTCGTGCGGTTCGATCGAGCACAAGATGGGCATCCACGGCAATTCCACCTGCGTGATGAATTACGACAACGCCACCGGTTGGCTGCTCGGCGAGGAGAACAAGGGCCTCAACGCCATGTTCGTGATGATGAACGAGGCGCGGCTCGGCGTCGGCGTTCAAGGGCTCGCGCAGTCGGAGGTCGCCTATCAGAACGCAGTTGCCTATGCGAGGGAGCGGTTGCAGGGCCGCGCGATCTCCGGCGTAAAAGAAAAGGACAAGCCCGCCGATCCGATCATCGTTCATCCGGATGTGCGCCGGACGCTCCTGACCATCAAGGCGTTCAACGAGGCGGCACGCGCTTTCGTGGTGTGGACGTCGCTGAAGAGCGATGTTGCACATCGATCGGGCGACGAGAAGGAACGACAGGCCGCCGACGACCACATGGGGCTGATGACGCCGGTGCTGAAGGGTGTGCTGACCGACGTCGGCTTCGCCAATGCCGTCTCCGCCCAGCAGACGTTCGGCGGCCACGGCTACATCGCCGAGCATGGCATGGAGCAGTTCGTGCGCGACGCGCGGATCGCGATGATCTACGAGGGCGCGAACGGCATCCAGGCGCTCGACCTGGTCGGTCGCAAGCTTGGTCGCGACGGCGGGCGGGCAATCACTGCCTTCTTCGGCGAAGTGTCCAGCTTCGCAAAGGAAAATGCCGCAAACGAGGCGATGAAGCCCTACATTGTCCCGCTGTCTGCGTCGCTGCAGCACCTGCAGCAGGCAACCATGTGGCTGATGCAGAACGGACTACAGAAGCCCGATAACGCGGCTGCGGCTTCGACCGACTACATGCATCTCTTCGGCCTCGTCGTGCTCGGCTATATGTGGGCGCGGATGGTCAAGGTCGCCCTGGGCAAGCTCGCGGACGGCAGCGGCACGGACCAGCACAAGACCAAGCTGATCACCGGCAAGTTCTTCATGGAGCGGATGCTGCCGGAGACGGCGGTGCATCTGGCACGGATCCAGAGCGGCTCCGATACGACGATGGCGCTTGCCGCCGAAGCGTTCTGAGCCATGGCGAGCGCAACCAGATCTCTCACCGGTGGCTGCCAGTGCGGCGCGGTCCGTTATGAATGGCTGCAGAGGCCGGACTTCTCCAGCGTCTGCTATTGCCGCATGTGTCAGAAAGCGAGCGGCCAACCTTTCATGGGGCTTACCGGCGGCAAGTGCGAGCATCTGCGCTGGATCAGGGGCGCGCCGTCGATGTTCAAGAGCTCGAACGTGGCGGAGCGCGGCTTCTGCAGAGAATGCGGGACGCCTCTCACCTACGCGTTCGCGGGCACCGGCAACGTCAGCGTGACTATCAACAGTCTCGACGACCCCGAAGCGATGCCGCCGACCCTGCAGTTCGGTATCGAGGGAAAGGTCTCATGGATGCATCGCTTGCACGAATTGCCGACTGAGACGGCGGATGAATGGTTGAAGAAGAACGGTGTGGTGGTTCAAAGCAACCAGCATCCTGACAAAACAGGCGCCTGATCCGCTTTCGCGCCGACGACCAGGGAAGGAAACAGATCGATGGAATCGCTGTCCGTTCCGCCGCCTTCATGGATGACCGAAGACCTGACGCTACTGCAGGAGCAGACGCGCAAGTTTCTTGCGGGCGAGCTCGTGCCGCATCTCGAAGAGTGGCACGAAAAGGGGATCATGGACCGTTCGGCCTGGACCAAGCTGGGCGAGGCCGGCCTCCTGTGTGCGGGCATCCCGGAAGAGTACGGCGGCGCCGGTGGCACGTTTGCCCACGAGACGATCATCAACCGCGAATTTGCGCTCGCCGGCCTCGATTCGATCGGAGCGCCGCTGCATTCGGGCATCGTCGCGCCCTACATCCTCAATTACGGCACGGAAGAGCAAAAGAAGAAGTGGCTGCCGCGGTTGGCGACCGGCGAGCTGGTCGGCGCCATCGCCATGAGCGAGCCGGGCGCGGGTTCTGACCTGCAGAGCGTCCGCACAACCGCAGCAAAGTCGGGCAACGGCTACGTGCTGAACGGCTCCAAGACCTTCATCACCAACGGCCAGCATGCCAACCTGATCATCGTCGTTGCCAAGACCGATCCCAGCCAGGGCGCCAAGGGCACGTCGTTGTTGGTGGTCGAGACCGAGGAGACGCCTGGATTCCGTCGCGGCCGCAAGCTTAAGAAGCTCGGCATGGATTGGGCCGATACCTCGGAGCTGTTCTTCGACGACGCCAAGCTGCCGGCGGAGGCGCTGCTGGGCGCCGAGGAAGGACAGGGCTTCGTGCAGTTGATGCGCGACCTGCCGCAGGAGCGGATGATCGTCGCCACCAGCGCCGTCGGCATGATCGAGCGCGCGCTTGCACTGACCATCGACTATGTCAAGCAACGCAAGGCCTTCGGCAAGGCGATCGCGGAATACCAGAACACGCAATTCGAGCTTGCGGAGTGCAAGACCGAGGCGACCATTGGCCGTGTCTTCCACGACCACTGCATCGAGCGTCACTTGAAGCGCGAGCTCGACACGACGACAGCCTCGATGGCGAAGTACTGGCTCAGCGACCTGCAGAACAAGATCGTCGACCGCTGCCTGCAGCTGTTCGGCGGCTACGGCTTTATGGACGAGTACCCGATTTCGCGCATGTACCGCGACGCACGCGTACAGCGCATCTACGCCGGCACCAACGAAATCATGAAAGTGGTCATTGCCCGCAGCCTCTGACGTTGCGGCACAAGGAGAAGTCCAATGGCTGATGCATTCATCTACGATCACGTGCGCACGCCGCGCGGGCGCGGCAAAGCCGACGGCTCGCTGCATGAAGTGACTGCGCTGGCGCTGGCGGCGACGCCGCTGAAGGCGTTGAAGGAGCGCAACAATCTCAATGTCGGCGATGTCGACGACGTGGTTTTGGGCTGTGTTGATCCGGTCGGCGAGGCAGGCGGCGACATCGCGCGCATGGCCGCGCTCAGCGCAGGCTATGGCAACACGGTGCCGGGCGTGCAGATCAACCGCTTCTGCGCCTCAGGGCTCGATGCGGTGAATTTCGCCGCGGCGCAGGTGATGTCGGGGCAGCATTCGCTGACGATCGGCGGCGGCGCCGAGTCGATGAGCCGGGTCGGCATGCTGTCGTCGGGCGCTGCCTGGCCGATGGATCCCTCGATCGCGGTACCGTCCTACTTCATGCCCCAGGGCATTTCCGCCGACCTGATCGCTACCAAGTACGGCTTCTCGCGTGACGATGTCGATGCGTACGCTGTCGAAAGTCAGAATCGCGCGGCAAAATCGTGGAGCGAAGGTTACTTCAAAAATTCCGTCATACCGGTGAAGGACATCAACGGGCTGACGATCCTCGACAAGGACGAGCATATGCGCCCCGGCACGACCATGCAGTCGTTGGCGCAACTGCAGCCTTCGTTCATTCAGATCGGCGAAATGGGCGGCTTCGACGCCGTCGCCGTGCAGGACTATCCGGAGGTCGAGAGCGTCCAGCACGTCCATCACGCCGGCAACTCGTCCGGCATCGTCGATGGCGCGGCGGCCGTGCTGATCGGCTCGAAGGAGGCCGGCGCGAAAGCGGGCATGAAGCCGCGCGCGAAGATCCGCGCATTTGCCAATATCGGTTCCGAGCCCGGGATCATGCTGACCGGACCGGTCGACGTGACGAAGAAAGTGCTCGAACGCTCCGGCATGACGCTTCAAGACATCGATCTGTTCGAGCTGAACGAGGCATTCGCGTCCGTCGTGCTGCGCTATCAGCAGGCGTTCGACATCGACAGTTCAAAAATCAACGTCAATGGCGGCGCCATCGCGCTCGGTCATCCGCTCGGTGCGACCGGTGCGATGATCCTCGGCACGGTCCTCGACGAACTGGAGCGCCGCAAACTGACGACCGCGCTGGTCACGCTGTGCATCGGCGGCGGCATGGGCACGGCGACGATCATCGAGCGGGTGTGAGGCAGAGCAAATGAGCTACAAAAACTTCAAGCTTGAGACCGACGCCGACGGCATCGCGCTCGTCACCTGGGACAATCCCGGCAAGTCGATGAACGTCTTCGATCAGAGCGTGATGGACGATCTCGACAGGATCGTTACCGACACAACCACCGACGCAAATGTGAAAGGCGTCGTCATCACCTCGGGCAAGGACGCGTTTTCCGGCGGCGCCGACCTGACGATGCTGGATTCGATGCGCACGGTGTTCGCAGACTTGCTGAAGAGCAAGGGCAAGGAGGCTGCGACCGAGGCGCTGTACAAGGAGGCGGGCCGGCTGTCGCTGATCTTCCGCCGGATCGAGACGAGCGGCAAGCCGTGGATCGCCGCCATCAACGGCCTTGCGGTCGGCGGCGCGTTCGAACTGACACTCGCCTGCCACTATCGCGTCGCCTCCGACAATCCGAAGACGCGTCTCGGCCTGCCGGAAATCCAGGTCGGCCTGTTTCCGGGTGCGGGTGGCACCCAGCGTCTGGCACGGATGTTGCCGCCGACCGATGCGTTGACCATCATGCTGAAGGGCGAGCAGCTTAAGCTTGATCGTGCAAAATCGCTCAAGCTGATCGACGCCATCGTGCCCGCAGCCGACCTGATCAAGTCTGCGAAGGATTGGATCAAGGGCGGCGGCAAGGCTGTCGCGCCATGGGATGAGAAGGGCTTCAAGCTGCCGATGCCGGTCTATTCGAAGGCGGGTATGATGACGTTCCCGGCGGCGAACGCACTTTACCGCAAGGAGACCTACGACAATTATCCGGCGGCGCGTGCGATCATGCAAAGCGTGTATGAGGGCCTGCAACTGCCCATGGATGCGGCGTTGCGTGTCGAGACGCGCTATTTCACGCATATCCTGCAGACGAAGGAAGCCGCGGCGATGATCCGCAGCCTGTTCGTGTCGATGCAGGAGCTGAACAAGGGGGCACGGCGACCGCAGAATGTGCCGCCGACGAAAGTCAAGAAGCTCGGCGTCATTGGCGCCGGCTTCATGGGGGCGAGCATCGGCTTCGTCTCGGCACAGGCCGGCATCGAGGTGGTGCTGATTGACCGCGATCAGGCCAGCGCCGACAAGGGCAAGGCGCACGCGAAAAACGTGATCGACGCCAACATCGCCCGTGGCCGCGCGACCGAAGCGGAGCGCGACGCAGTGCTGTCGCGTATTACCGCGACTGCAGACTATGCCGCGATCGAGGATTGCGACCTGATCATCGAAGCGGTGTTTGAAGATCGCAAGGTGAAGGCCGAGACCTTTGCCAAGGCGCAGCCGCTGCTGAAGCAGGGCGCGATCTTCGCGTCCAACACCTCGACGCTGCCGATCAACTCGCTGGCGGAGGAGTGGAAGGATCAGTCGAAGTTCATCGGCATCCATTTCTTCTCGCCGGTCGAGAAGATGATGCTGGTGGAGATCATCGTCGGCAAGAACACCGGTGACGTGGCGCTCGCGACCGCGCTCGATTATGTGCGGCAGATCAGGAAGACGCCCATCGTCGTCAACGACTCGCGTGGCTTCTTCGCGAACCGATGCGTGCTGCGTTTCACCGCAGAAGGGCTCGAGATGCTGAAGGAAGGCGTGCCGCCGGCGATGATCGAGAACACGGCGCGGATGGCCGGGATGCCGGTCGGGCCGCTGTCGCTATCCGACGAAGTGGCGCTCGATCTGGTTCTCAAGATCATGAAGGCCACGGAAGCAGACCTCGGCCCGAACGCGATCGATCAGGAGCAGAAGAAGCTTCTGGTCGAAATGGTCGAAAAGCAGGGCCGTTTCGGCCGCAAGAACGGCAAGGGTTTCTACGACTATCCGGAAAAGGGCAAGGGCAAGAAGCTGCTGTGGCCGGGCGTGTCCTCGCTCCAGCCGAAGCATCTCGACGCCGATGAACTCGATGTCGAGGAGCTGAAGCAGCGATTCCTCGTGGTGCAGGCGGTCGAGGCCGCGCGCACTGTGGAGGATCACGTCATCACCGATCCACGCGAGGCGGACGTGGGCTCGATCTTAGGCTTCGGCTTCGCGCCCTTTACCGGCGGGACGCTGTCCTACATCGACTTCATGGGCCCGAAGAACTTCGTTGCGCTCTGCCACAAGCTGGAAGCGAAATACGGCTCACGTTTCACGCCGCCGAAGCTGCTCGAAGAGATGGCTGCGAAAGGCGAAACCTTCTACAGCCGCTTCGCCCCGAAGAAAGCTGCGGCGGCGTAGGCCGACGGTCGTTCATCCGTCATTGCGAGCGAAGCGAAGCAATCCAGTCTGAATCTGCCACAGATGCCGCTCTGGATCGCTTCGTCGCCCCATAGGCGAGCGAAGCGATGCCGTTCTTCGAACGGCTATGGGACGAGCGAAGCGACGCCGTTCTTCGAACGGCTACGGGGCGAGCGTGGCGACGCCGTTCTTCGAACGACTATGCCTCGCAATGACGGTTACGCCGCCTTGATCAGGCCTTCCGCGAGCATCGCTTCCTTCACCTTCGGCCGGGCGCCGACGCGGTCGAAGTAAGCCTTCAGGTTCGGATACTGGGCGAGGTCGAACTTCAAGCCGATTGCCCAGCGCAGCATGGTGAACAGATAGCCGTCCGCGACGGTGAACTGGCTGCCCATCAGATAGTCTCTGCCCGCGAGCTTGCCGTCGATATAGCTGAACGTCTTACCGATCTTGTCGCGGAAGATAGTCTTCGCTTCCTCCGGCATGGTGGGGTTGAAGAGCGGGCTGAAGGACTTGTGCAGTTCGCTCGTCAGCAGATTGAGCCACTCCTGCAATTGATAACGTTCGATCGTTCCGTTGGCCGGAGCGAGCTTCGCGTTCGGCGCCTGATCGGCGATGTATTGCACGATCGCAGGGCCTTCGGTCAGCACGCCGCCACCATCGAGGCTGAGCACCGGCACCTGTCCCTTCGGGCTCACCTTGAGATAGTCGTCGCCGGCTTCCGTTTTCTTGTCCCGCAAATTCACCTTCACATAGTCCGCCGGCAGGCCCGCTTCTGCGAGCGCGATATGTGGCGACAGCGAACAGGCGCCGGGAGCATAGTAGAGTTTCATGGGCGATTTCCCTCTCGTTGCGATACGGCTTGCACAAGGGTGCGGACATATTATATGCAGTTGCATACAGTTGGCGCGTGCGCCGGCTTTGTCAAGCAGGCAATGGCGCCGCCGCCCTGCAACGAGATGTGAACCGTCATATGAAGCGCAAGCCGTCGGCAGAAGCGACCGCCGCCTGGATCCGCCTGGTGCGCATCCAGTCGCAGGTGCTGGGCGCGGTCGAGCAGGACTTGAAGAAGGCCGGTTTTCCACCGCTGTCATGGTATGATGCGTTGCTTGAGCTGTCGCGTGCGCCGTGCGGTGCGTTGCGACCGGTCGAGCTCGAGAAGCAGATGCTGTTGCCGCAATACGGCCTGTCGCGGTTGATCGACCGGCTTGTCGACAATGGGCTCGTTGCGCGCAAGGTCTGTGAGGTTGACAAGCGCGGCCTGGTTGTCGAGATCACAGAAAAGGGGCGCGAGTTGCAAAAGAAAATGTGGAATTCGTATTCGGCTGCGATCGAGCGACACATCGGTTCGAAGATTTCCGACGCCGATGCCGTAAAGCTGTCAGCGCTGCTGGATCAGCTCGGCGTGTCGTGCGATGCTGCGACAGCGTCCGTTCGAGCGAAGTCCGCCTGATCGCGATGCGCATGCGACATCTTGTTGCCACGCGCGGATCCGCGTTCTGGCGTTGCTCAACCCGGCCCCGCGTCTGTAAGGTCGCGCTGCTTCCAACTCGAGTTCTTCATGGCGCGTGATCAGATCGATATGACCCCGCTCACGTCGCGCGACGAACTCGTCGCGTGGGTCGCTGCGGGCGAGAAGCCGAAGGATCAGTTCCGTATCGGCACCGAGCATGAGAAGACGCCCTTCCGCCTTTCTGACCATTGTCCCGTCCCGTATGAGGGACCGCGCGGTATCGGTGCTCTGCTGAACGGCATGCAGCACCTGCTCGGCTGGGAGCCGATCATGGAGCGCGGCAACATCATTGGTCTCTACGACGTGACCGGTGGCGGTGCCATCTCGCTCGAACCGGGCGGACAGTTCGAACTCTCCGGTGCGCCGCTCGAGACGGTGCATCAGACCCGCGCTGAGCTGGTCGCGCATCTCGCACAGGTGCGTGAGATTGCGACGCCGCTCGGCATCGGCTTTCTCGGTCTCGGCATGGCGCCGTCGTGGTCGCGCGCACAGATTCCGATGATGCCAAAGGGCCGCTACCGGATCATGACCAATTACATGCCGAAGGTCGGTCACCTCGGCATAGACATGATGTACCGGACCTGCACGGTGCAGACCAATCTCGACTTCTCGTCCGAAGCCGACATGGTGAAGAAGCTGCGCGTCAGCCTCGCGCTGCAGCCGGTTGGCACGGCGCTGTTTGCGAATTCTCCCTTCACCGAAGGCAAGCCGAACGGCTTCCTGTCGTTCCGCTCCGAAATCTGGCGCGATACGGATAATGCCCGCGCCGGCATGCTGCCGTGGGCGTTCGAGGACGGCATGGGCTACGAGCGCTACGTCGATTATGCGCTCGACGTGCCGATGTATTTCATCAAGCGCGGCGATGAGTATATCGACGTCGCCGGCTCCTCGTTTCGCGATCTGTTCGCCGGAAAGCATCCTGCGGTGCCAGGCGAGCGCGCGACGTTGTCCGATTGGGCCAATCACGTCTCGACGATTTTCCCCGAAGTGCGGCTGAAGCGTTATCTGGAGATGCGCGGCTCCGACAGCGGACCATGGGAGCGGCTTCCGGCGCTGCCGGCGTTCTGGGTTGGCTTGCTCTACGACGACTCGAGCCTCGATGCCGCATGGCAGATGGTGAAGGGTTGGAGCGCGGCCGAGCGCCAGCAAGCGCGTGACGACGTACCGCGCCTTGGCTTGAAGGCGAAGGTCGGCGGCCGTACGCTTCTTGACGTTGCCACCGATTGTCTTGCGCTGGCGCGCGCGGGCTTGAAGCGCCGCAATCTGCTCGACCGTGAGGGGCGGGACGAAACGCGACATCTGCAGCCGCTGGAAGAGATCGTCGCCACGAGACAGACGCCGGCCGAACATCTGCTCGCCAGATTCCATGGGCCCTGGAACGGCTCGGTCGAGCCGGCCTATCGCGAAAACGTGTTCTAGCGCAATCCGATTTGACGTTTCGGCACGGCTTGCCGCGTACAAGGAACATCAAATCGAAACAGCGATATCGGAATCAGCCGCTGCACGGCGCCGTGTGTCCGCTGGCATCCTTTGGTTCGTGTCGGCGCCTCGCCGTATCGTGAACTTCGTAAACCAAGCACTAGCGTAGAGACACTTTTACGATTTATGATTGTTCATCGACCATACAGGTCGGGTGGCGCTTTGATGGCGAACATTGGGTCACGGGCGGTGGCCAATCGCTGGAAAACGTCTGGATGGCTCGAGGCTTCGTTGTAATCCTCCTTGCGCTGTTGGCGGTCGTCGTTTTCGACCCAACGCCAGCGCATGCGCAGACGAATTTCGACCGGCCTGGCGGCGATTACCAGCAACTGGCTGTCCCGTCGGGTGATCCTGCCGCGTGCGCGCTGCTGTGCGAGCGCGATCGCCGTTGCCGGGCCTGGTCGTTCAGCTACCCGAAGGAAGGCGACGGGGCCGACAACGCGTCATGCTGGCTGAAGAATACCGTCCCGCCCCGGGTTGAAGCCGTGAACAGCGTTTCGGGAGTGCGTGGGGCCGGCGTGATCGAACGACGCAACAGCGCTATGGAAACCTCGATCGACCGGTTTGGCGGGGACTATCGCAGCTTCGCAATGGCCACCGACGCATCGGGGGAAGCCTGCCGTGCCGCCTGCGAAAGCGATCCGAAATGTCGCGCCTGGACCTATGCGCGTCCAGGATATGCGAGCCGAAGTGCGCGCTGCTTCCTCAAGAGCAGCATCACGCCGCCGCGTCGCCGGCCCGGCTTGATATCCGGCGTGATCAGGTAACGCCGCCAGCTCCTCTCGTCGCTATCCCCGCGCGTGCGCGGGCCATCGCATATGGCCACGTCCTCGGCCTGTCGCTCCTTGGGGACGGCGCGCTGAGCCGTTGCGATCTCTGAAATGCGTCAGCTCCGAATTCGACGAAGCTGGCGACGTCCTTTGCGCGCGTTGTTTTTCGTGACCGGTCGCGGCTTCGCCGTTGCCGGCGTCTCGCTATAAGTCGCCTGAAGCTTCTTCGGCGCGATCTGTCGCCAGCGGCGCCACAGCAGCGCTTCGACTGTTTCCGGATCAGCCTTGGAGAGGCGCATCAGCACGCAACGCGAGTTACGGTAATGGTCGGTGATGTAGAAGACCTCCCCTCGCGTTTCCATGAGCATGTCGCGCTCGTCGAAATCAATGCCGCCGATCAGGATGCTGTCGCCGTCCTCCTTGACCCAGGTAAAGAACTTTCCGTTCACCTTTAGCGAAGGTCGTCCGTAGGAGCTTGAGAGCTCGACGCCGGGCCAGCCGAGCAGCATTTTCTCGACCGACGGATAGGTCATTCCGACTTTGCGCTTGGGCATTCCTGACTTCCGCTGCGGCGATAAGGCCCGCTCGTGGACAGGCGAACCTTATCCTGATCTGAGGGTTATGAGGTAGGATAGCGCGCCACCGGAGGGGTCCATGCGACGCTTCATTTTACCTGCCGCCGTCATCGCCGGAGTTTCGGGGCTGGCCGCGGCCGCCTTCGCCCATCACGGCTGGGGCAGCTACGATGCCGCCAATCCGGTCACGGTCGCGGGGCCGATCCAGACGCTGAAGTTCGAAAACCCCCATGCCGAGATCACCGTCAAGGGCGCCGACAAGGTCTGGACCGTGACGCTTGCGCCGACGTCCCGGATGGTGGCGCGGGGAGCATCAGCCGATGTCGTCGCCGTCGGCAAGGAAGTCTCGGCTTACGGTTATCCCTCGACCGCCCAGCGGAATGAAATGCGCGCCGAGCGCGTCACAGTGGACGGCAAGATCTACGAATTGCGCTAGGCATGTCCCAGAAGCGTAGGCGCCGGTCGTGTCAGCTTCATGCCCCGGGTGCACGGCAGGTGATGCGCAATGAACGATAGCGCCCCGGCGATCTTTGTCGCGCTCGAAGCAAGCGGTCTCGGCGCGGCAATCCGCCAGTCGACCTGGGCCTACATGGTGGCCAACGTCGTCCACATCCTTGCGCTGATGGCGTTTGCAGGCGCGATCGTGGTGATGGATTTGCGCATGATGGGTGTCTTTGCCGCGACATCGCCGGGGTTCATTTTGCGTTGGGCGCGCTGGGCGGCCGTTGCCGCCTTCGCAGGCCTCGTGTTGTCCGGGCTCGTCCTGTTCACGGCCGAAGCGAGCCACGTCGTTCTCAATCGCATATTCCAGATCAAGATCGGACTGATCGCCCTCGGACTGGCAAACATCCTCGCCTTCGAGGTCTGGGTGACGCCGAACGTGCAGAATCTGCCACCAGCGACGCCTCTGCCGGCACCGGCGTTGCCGATCGCCATCATCTCGTTGTCGATCTGGTTCTGCGTCGCGGCCTGCGGGCGCCTGATCGCGTATTTTTAGAAGCGGTGCCTCCCGAGTGGATGGTTTGAGCATGCGGACCACGCGCCGAACGTTCTTGCAAGGCTCCGTGGCGGCGACGGTGGCAACCGCTTTGTCGCCGGTCGCGGCCCATGCTCAGGACAAGACGGCGGCCTCTCGCAGGATTCCGTCAACCGGCGAAATGATTCCGGCCGTCGGGCTTGGGACCTGGATCACCTTCAACGTGGGCAACGATCCGCTGCTCAGGGACGAATGCGCCGCCGTGATGGGCGCGTTCTTTGACGCAGGTGGACGGATGATCGATTCCTCGCCGATGTATGGCTCGTCGCAGCCGGTCATCGGCTATGGTCTTCAGAAGTTTGGGCGACCGGAAGCACTGTTTTCAGCAGAGAAGGTCTGGACGTCGTCCGGCGCGAACGGTCCGCGGCAGATCGAACAGTCCAGCGCCTTCTGGGGGGTGCCGCGCTTCGACCTCATCCAGGTCCACAACCTTGTTGCCTGGGAGGAGCATCTTCGGACTCTGCTCGAGATGAAGCGGGCAGGTTCGGTGCGCTATGTCGGACTTACGACCTCGGAGGGACGCCGTCATGATCTGCTCGAGCGGATCATGCGCAACGAACCTATTGATTTCGTGCAGTTCTCCTACAACGTCGTCGACCGCGAGGCCGAACGGCGGCTCCTGCCGCTCGCGGCCGAGCGTGGCCTCGGCGTGATCGTCAACCGCCCGTTCCGGCAGGGCGAGTTGACCCGTCGGCTCGCCGGCAAGCGGCTGCCCGGCTGGGCGGCCGATCTCGGGGTCGCGAGCTGGGCGCAGTTCATCCTGAAGTTCATTCTCTCTCATCCCGCCGTTACCGTCGCAATTCCCGCGACGACGCGGGTCGATCATGTGCGCGAGAATCTGGCAGCCGCGACTGGTCCCATGCCGGATCCGGCCATGCGCGAGCGCATGGCCGCCTACGTGCAGGATCTTTGATGTCGGAATGGTGGAGCTATCGCCCCGAGGACTTCCTGCTCTTTTCGCCTCGCGTCTACTGGCGGATGTTTGAACTCCACAACGCGGCGGTTTGGCCGCTGCAATTGCTCACGCTCGCCGCGGGCGTCGTGATGATCGTGCTCGTCGCGCGGGGGCAACATGATCACGAGCGAGCAGAACAACCTTGGGGCGCCTATGGGCGGTGGATCGCGATCGTTCTGGCTGTCATTTGGGCTTTCGTCGGATGGTCCTTCCTGTGGAGCCGCTACGCGACCATCAACTGGGCCGCCGCCTATGTCGCGCCGGCTTTTGCTCTCGAAGCCCTGCTGCTTCTGGTAGCTGCCGTCTTGGCCGACGGCCTGACCTTTGATCGGCGGGGGCGTGTCGCCTGGGCGGGATATCTGCTGCTTGTCTTCGCGCTCGCCGGCCAGCCGCTGCTTGCGCCGTTGCAGGGGCGAACCTGGGCCTCGTCCGAAATCTTCGGCATCGCGCCCGATCCGACCGCTATCGGGACGCTGGGCCTGCTGCTGCTTGCCCGCGGCAGACTTTTGCCGTGGCTCGTCCCAATCCCCCTGCTTTGGTGCCTGCTGAGCGGCATGGCGCTCCGGACCATGGGGGCGCCGGAGGCCGTGGCATCCTTTGCGACAGTTGTGCTGGTTCTGGCGGCCCTGTTCGCGCCATTCCGCGATCGACGCGACGCCTCCGCATGAGCAACGGAGCAAACCCGGAGCTCAAGGAAAAGGGCAAATCGCCGTTGAGTGCTACCCGCCGGTGCCACCGACGGTAATACGGTCCATGCGCAGTGTCGGCTGACCGACGCCGACTGGCACGCCCTGACCGTTCTTGCCACAGGTGCCAATACCGGTGTCGAGCTCGAGGTCGTTGCCGACCATGGTGATGCGGTGCAGGTCGGTTGGGCCGTTGCCGATCAGCATCGCGCCCTTCAGCGGCGCGCCGACCCTGCCATTCTCGATCCTGTAAGCTTCCGTGCATTGGAACACATATTTGCCGGATGTGATGTCCACCTGACCGCCGCCGAAGTTGACGGCATAGATGCCGTTCTTCACCGAGGCGAGGATCTCCTTCGGGTCGCTTTGTCCCGCGAGCATGTAGGTGTTGGTCATGCGCGGCATCGGCACGTGCGCGTAGCTTTCGCGCCGGCCGTTGCCGGTCGGCTGCATGTTCATCAGCCGGGCGTTCTGCCGGTCCTGCATGTAACCGACCAGGATGCCGTCTTCGATCAACACGGTCCGATTGCTCGGCGTGCCCTCGTCGTCGATCGAAAGCGAGCCGCGGCGATTTTGGATCGTGCCGTCGTCGACCACGGTGACGCCTTTCGCTGCCACCTGTTGTCCCATCAGCCCGGCAAAGGCCGATGTCTGCTTGCGGTTGAAATCGCCTTCCAGCCCGTGGCCGACCGCCTCGTGCAGCATCACGCCGGGCCAGCCCGGGCCGAGCACCACGTCCATTTCACCGGCCGGCGCCGGCACCGATTCGAGATTGACGATCGCCTGCCGCAGCGCCGAGTCGGCTGCGTTGCGCCAAGCCTTGGTGTCGATGAAGCGCTGGTAGCCTTCACGTCCGCCATAGCCGTGGCTGCCGGTCTCCTGCCGGTCGCCGGAGCCCGCCACGACCGACACGTTGACACGCACCAGCGGGCGGATGTCGCGATAGGTCTCGCCGTCCGGCCTGACGATCTCGACAACCTGCCATGTGGCTGCAAGGCTTACCGAGACCTGACGCACGCGCGGGTCCTTGTCGCGCACATACGCGTCGATTTCGCCGAGCAGCTTCACCTTCGATTCGAAGCCGGGCGCATCGAGCGGATTTTCGTCGCCATAGAGGCGGACATTGGTGCGTCCGGGCGCGGCCGCGAACGATCCGGCATATCCGGCGCGCACGGCGCCGACGGCGTCGGCCGCGCGGATCAGCGCCGGGATGGACACGTCGGACGAGTGCGCATAGCCGACGGCGTCGTTCTTCACTGCGCGCAGGCCAAAGCCTTGCGCCGTGTCATACGTCGCCTGTTTCAGGCGGCCGTTGTCGAACATCAGGGCCTCGGACTGCCGGTATTCCAGAAACAACTCGCCGTCGTCCGCGCCCGCAAGTCCGCGTGTGATTTCCTGTCTCACGGCGTCGCGATCGAGGCCGGAGCGGTCGAGGAGGGAGGAGGTCGCAAGATTGGTCATGAGACAATCCGTTGAGGCTGGGTCCAATTCAAGATAGGTGTTTCTGCGCCGTTGCGCGAGAGGCGTGCGAGGCGTGGAACAATTTTGCCATGCCTGTCGAGATCGTCCGCATCGGGACAGACCACATCGAAGGATTTCATCGTGCTCTGGATATCGTTGCGCGCGAGCGGCGATATCTGGCGTTTCTGGAAGCTCCACCGATCGAGCGGGTGCGCGCGTTCGTGCTCGGCAACATCGAGCACGGCTATCCTCAATACGTTATTCTGTCCGCCGATGGGGACGTCTCAGGCTGGTGCGACATCCTACCGATGACAAGTGGGCCCACACACCGTCATCGCGGTGTGCTCGGCATGGGACTTCTGCCGCAGTTTCGCGGGCAGGGTATCGGCGCGACCCTGCTTCAGGCCGCGCTTTGCGCGGCTCGCGATTTCGGCTTGCACCGCGTTGAGCTGACCGTGCGGCAGGGCAACGAGCGGGCGATCGCGCTCTATCGAAGCGCCGGTTTTGAGCGCGAAGGCGAACAGAAAGACGCGATCCGGATCGACGGCGTCTATGAGAACTTGATTGGCATGGCCAAGCTTTTCCAGCGACCAGATGGCGTTACGGCAGCTTGTCGTAACCCTCGCCGATGCCCTTGAGGCTGAGCGGGAAGCCGATGCCTTCCTCCGGCGTTTCAAAGATGATGAAGGTGGCGGTCTTGGCAGACTTCAACTGGCCAAGCAGGCTGTCGTCCATGACCACCTCGGCGACGCAGCCGTTGGGCAGGCAGCGCACGAAGCCGGCACGGCCGACGTCCTTGTCGTCGAGCTTGAGGCCAAGCCCGGACGGCAACAGCACGCCGAGCGGCGCCACCACGCGCATCAGCTTGCTCTTCTGGTCGGCAGTCTTGAGGATGATAACGGTGAGCCCGGCGTTTGAACGGTCTTCGGCGACGACGCTCTGGATCAGCGCGCATTGTTCGCCCTGGGCTCCTGGCGGCGTGTCGCAGCGGATTTGCCAGTCGCCGGCAACCGACTTGACGGCGCCCTGGGCCGCCGCGATGCCGCCTGTGGCCACCGTCACGCCCAGCACAAGTGCTGCGACCGTGGCAAGCCCGGCGGCCTTGCGCCAGGCCTGGCCAGACCGAAGATGTCCAAAACTGCCCATCAAAGTCTCTTCTGAATTGCCCGAGCTATTGAAAACGCTGTTTGCGGCGGTACGCACGTCAAATCCAGCGCACCAGCCGCTTTTGCAGCTTCAACTGCGGCAGCTTGAAGGCGCTTCCCGGCGTCCTGCCCCCGACCATTTGGGGAAGCGAATCGCATAACCCATTCGCGTCGGCGAATGAGGACCATCTGCGCTTGCAGCCGTCAAGCAGGGCGTGGCAATTTCGGTTGCAATATCAGGCCGGTCACGATAGCCGCCGCTCTGCGTTTGGCTCTGCGCTCCCCTGTTGCAAACGGCCTAGAAGGTGCATTGCGATAGCCTTTGAAGTGTGGTTTGAGAGGCGGGATTCTTCGACCCGTTCTAAGCCCGTTCTGGCTTTGCATCGTGTCGACGGGCGCGGGGCCGGGGTCTGATCCGGGCGCCTATTTCGGACTTTGAGGGAGCGTGGACGGCATGACGATGTCGATGGGGCGGATGGGCTTGTTGAGCCTCATGGGACTGGCGGTGGTGGTCGTCCTGACGGGAGGTGCGGCGTGGGCGGCTCAGCCCGAGCCCTGGAAATTCGGTCTTCAAGCGGCCGCGACGCCGGTGATGGAGGACATCACCTGGTTCCACACGTTTCTCTTCTGGCTGATCACGGCCATCACCCTGTTCGTGCTTGCGCTGCTGGTGATTGTCATCGTGAAGTTCAACGCGCGAAGCAACCCGGTTCCGTCAAGGACCACGCACAACACGCTGATCGAGGTTGCCTGGACGATCGTCCCGGTGCTGATTTTGGTCGGCATCGCCGTGCCGTCGTTTCGGCTGCTGTTCTTTCAGCTCGATCTGCCGAAAGCCGACCTGACCATCAAGGCGACCGGCAAGCAGTGGTACTGGACATACAACTATCCCGATAATGGCGCGTTCGAGTTCGACTCGATCATGCTGCAGGACAGTGAACGCAAACCCGACCAGCCGCGTCTGCTCGCGGTCAATAATGAGGTCGTTGTGCCGGTGAACAAGGTGGTGCGTGTGCAGACCACAGCCGCGGATGTGATTCACGCGTTCACCGTTCCGGCCTTCGGAATCAAGATCGACGCCATTCCGGGCCGTCTCAACGAGACCTGGTTCAAGGCGACCAAGGAAGGCGTGTATTACGGCCAGTGCTCGGAGCTCTGCGGCAAGGATCATGCGTTCATGCCGATCCAGGTGCGGGTCGTCAGCGACCAGGCGTTCACCGCCTGGATTGAGGACGCCAAGAAGAAATTTGCGAGCGCGCCGGACAACAGCAGGTTCGCAGGATTGAGCGCAGTCAGCCGCTGACGCGGCGGTGGTGCGAGGTTTAAGGGCGGCAGGACCGGAATAGGTTCGAGGGACGAGGATTATGGCAACTTCAGCGGCACAGCACGGCGATCAGGCCCATCACGACGACCACGGGCATCCGACCGGTTGGCGCAGGTTCGTTTATTCGACGAACCACAAGGACATCGGCACGATGTACCTGATCTTCGCCATCTTGGCCGGTGTGATCGGCGGTGCGCTCTCGGTCGCCATGCGCATGGAGCTGCAGGAGCCGGGCCTCCAGTTCTTCTCGAACGGTGGTGCGTTCAACGTGTTCGTCACCGGCCACGGCCTCATCATGGTGTTCTTCATGGTGATGCCGGCGATGATCGGCGGCTTCGGCAACTGGTTCGTGCCGCTGATGATCGGCGCGCCGGACATGGCGTTCCCGCGCATGAACAACATCTCGTTCTGGCTGCTGCCGGCCTCGTTCGCGCTGCTCCTGATCTCGATGTTCGTTCCGGGCGAGCCGGGCGGGCACGGTGTCGGTGGCGGCTGGACGCTCTATGCGCCGCTTTCCACCTCTGGCCATCCGGGACCGTCGGTCGACTTCGGCATTTTGGCGCTGCACCTTGCCGGCGCCTCGTCGATCCTCGGCGCGATCAACTTCATCACCACGATCTTCAACATGCGCGCCCCGGGCATGACGCTGCACAAGATGCCGCTGTTCGTGTGGTCGATCCTCGTCACGGTGTTTCTGCTGCTTCTGTCGCTGCCGGTGCTGGCCGGCGCGATCACGATGCTGCTGACCGACCGAAACTTCGGTACCACCTTTTTCTCTCCTGAGGGCGGCGGCGACCCGGTCCTGTATCAGCATCTGTTCTGGTTCTTCGGTCACCCCGAGGTGTACATCCTGATTCTGCCGGGCTTCGGCATGATCAGCCAGATCGTCTCGACCTTCTCGCGCAAGCCGGTGTTCGGCTATCTGGGCATGGCCTACGCGATGGTCGCGATCGGCGGTATCGGCTTCGTCGTCTGGGCGCACCACATGTACACCGTCGGCATGTCGGCCGCGGCGCAGGCCTACTTCGTCGCAGCGACCATGGTGATCGCGGTGCCCACCGGCGTGAAGATCTTCTCGTGGATCGCGACCATGTGGGGCGGCTCGATCGAGTTCAAGGCGCCGATGCTGTGGGCGATCGGCTTCATCTTCCTGTTCACCGTCGGCGGCGTCACCGGCGTCGTGCTGGCGAACGCCGGCGTCGACCGCTCGCTGCAGGAGACCTACTACGTCGTCGCGCACTTCCACTACGTGCTGTCGCTCGGCGCGGTGTTCGCGATCTTCGCCGGCTGGTACTACTGGTTCCCGAAGATGTTCGGCTACATGTACAGCGAGCCGCTCGCCAAGCTGCACTTCTGGGTCACCTTCATCGGCGTCAACCTGGTGTTCTTCCCGCAGCACTTCCTTGGTCTGCAGGGCATGCCGCGCCGCTACGTCGACTATCCGGACGCGTTCGCCGGTTGGAATCTCATCTCATCGGTCGGTTCCTACATTTCCGCCTTTGGCGTGCTGATCTTCCTGTTCGTGGTCACGCAGGCGTTCGTGCGCAAGCAGGCGGCTACCAACAATCCGTGGGGTGCGGGTGCGACCACCCTGGAGTGGACGCTGACGTCGCCGCCGCCGTTCCACCAGTTCGAAGTGCTGCCGAAGATCAAGTGAGATGTGCGCGGCGCGCGAGCGCCGCGTGCAGCTTTGTTTAACGAGTTGAGAAGAGACGCGGGTTCACTTTGTCGATCGTCGAAAACCATCCAGCCGAGCTGG
Organism: Bradyrhizobium sp. LHD-71; assembly: GCF_031157255.1. Taxonomy (GTDB): domain Bacteria; phylum Pseudomonadota; class Alphaproteobacteria; order Rhizobiales; family Xanthobacteraceae; genus P52-10. The sequence goes on from NZ_JAVIFX010000020.1 coordinate 123,950, forward strand.
CGCCTCACGTCTCTGAGGCGACGGTCGGCGATTACCTGGCGCTGCTGAAGCCGCGGGTGATGTCGCTCGTGATCTTCACGGCGCTGGTCGGCATCGTCATGGCGCCGGGGCACATGCATCCGGTGATGGTGTTCACCGCGTTGCTCTGCATCGCTGTCGGTGCCGGCGCATCAGGCGCGCTGAACATGTGGTACGATCGCGACATCGATGCGGTGATGCAGCGCACCGCCAAGCGGCCGATCCCGCAAGGACGTATCACGCCGCCCGAGGCGCTTGCCTTCGGCATGACGCTTTCGTTCTTCTCGGTGTTTACGCTCGGTATCCTGGTGGACTGGTTTGCGGCCGCGCTGCTCGCGTTCACGATCTTCTTCTATGTCGTCGTTTATACGATGTGGCTGAAGCGATCGACGCCGCAGAACATCGTCATCGGCGGCGCCGCAGGAGCGTTGCCGCCGGTCGTCGGCTGGGTCGCAGCGACCGGCTCGCTTGCGATCGAGCCGCTGCTGCTGTTCGGCATCATCTTCCTTTGGACGCCGCCGCATTTCTGGGCGCTGTCGCTCTACCGTACCGATGATTTCGTCCGCGCCAAGCTGCCGATGTTGCCGGTGGTTGCCGGTCCTGATGCGACGCGACTGCAGATCCTGCTCTACACCCTCGTCCTGATAGCGGTAGCGATAGCGCCATGGCCGCTGGGCTATTTCGACCGCGCTTACGGTGTCGTCGCGACCGTCTCCGGCGCGGCGATGCTGTGGTTCGCCGTCCAGGTCTTTCGCCAGCGCCAGGGCGCCGCGGCGGAAGCTGCCGCCCGAAAGCTTTTCACGTTCTCGATCCTCTACCTGTTCGTGCTGTTTGCGACGCTGCTGGTCGGCGCGCTGGTGCCGATCGCGCTGCGGATCGCGAGCTAGATGATTACAGCGATGGACAACAAGGACGAGCCTGAGGGGGTCGTGCTCACCGAGCAGCAGCAGCGCAGCCGCCGCCAGCGCTCGATCGCGATCGCTGTTGTTCTTCTGGCGCTCGTGGTGCTGTTCTTTGTGGTGACACTGGTCAAGGGGCCGGCTGTCCTCGTGAGGCCGATCTAGCTGTTGCGCCAGGTCAGGGAGTGGGGAAAAGGTGACTGAACCGACGCATGCAACACCGCGAAAGCCGCGCATCGGGCGCGATGTGGCGGTCGCGGCTGCGTGCGGCGTGTTCGTCGCGCTGATGGTCGGGGCGTCGTATGCCGCCGTGCCGTTCTACAACTGGTTCTGCCGGGTCACCGGCTTCAACGGCACCACGCAGGTGGCGACGCAGATGCCGTCCGGCGTGCTCGATCGCACCATCGCCGTTCGCTTCGATTCCAACGTGATGGGCGGGCTGCCCTGGAAGTTCGAGCCCGAAAAGACCGAGATCAATGTGCGGATCGGCGAAGTCGTCACCGCGTACTACAAGGTCACCAATCTTGCGGCGCGCGAGACGCTTGGCCAGGCGTCCTACAACGTCACGCCGCTGACCGCGGGTATCCACTTCCAGAAGATCAACTGCTTCTGCTTCACCGAGCAGCGCTTCGCGCCTGGCGAGACGCGGGAGATGGCGGTGGTGTTCTATGTAGATCCGGCACTGGCAAGCGATAGCGAGCAGGACCAGCTCTCGACCATCACCCTGTCCTACACCTTTTACCCCATGCGCGATGAGCCCAAGCCTGTCGCCGCGCAGACCATCGGCAAGCGCAATGGGAACCTTTAACCTGACTGCAATGACGCGGCCTGGTCCGCGACGCCTACGGAGACGCGAAAATGGCTGACGCGCACGCCAAGCATCACGACTATCACCTCGTCAATCCGAGTCCGTGGCCATTCGTCGGCTCGGTTTCGGCCTTCATCATGGCAGTCGGTGCGATCGGATGGATGCATCAGATGTTCACCGGCGCGCCGGTGGTGTTTGGCGTCGGTGTCATCGGCGTGCTGTACACCATGGTGGCCTGGTGGGGCGACGTCATTCGCGAGGCCAACAGCGGTGACCATACGCGCGTGGTCCAGCTGCATCACCGCTACGGCATGATCCTGTTCATCGCTTCGGAGGTGATGTTCTTCGTCGCCTGGTTCTGGGCCTACTTCAATGCCGCGCTGTTTCCGAATGACGTCCACCAGTTCGCGCGCGACGCGCTGTTCGGCGGTGTCTGGCCGCCCAAGGGTATCGAGACGTTCGATCCCTGGCACCTGCCGCTTCTAAACACGCTGATCCTGCTCACCTCGGGCACCACCGTCACCTGGGCGCACCATGCGCTGCTCGAAGGCGATAGGCAGGGTTTGAAGTGGGGATTGATCCTGACGATCGCTCTCGGCGCCGTGTTCACCTGCGTGCAGGCTTACGAATACAGCCACGCGACGTTCGGCTTCAAAGGCAACGTCTACGGCGCGACCTTCTTCATGGCGACCGGCTTCCACGGCTTCCACGTGCTGGTCGGCACCATATTCCTGATCGTCTGCCTGTTGCGCGCCTATGCCGGACAGTTCACGCCGAAGCAGCACCTCGGCTTCGAGTTTGCCGCGTGGTACTGGCACTTTGTCGATGTCGTCTGGCTGTTCCTGTTCGTGGCCATCTATGTCTGGGGCTACGGCGGTCCGGTCGCCAACGGCGCGGCGCATTGATCCAGAGCGAACGGTCAAAGGGGCGGCCTTGTCGGCCGCCCCTTTTGCGTTTCAGACTGAAGGAGCATGAGGCCATGGCCATGCGGGAACGCGCTCCATCCTCCCTGTCGCAGACGATCCTGCGCGGGATTGTCTGCAAGTGTCCGCGCTGCGGCGAAGGAAAGCTGTATGCCGGCTTTCTGTCTCTGCGGCCCGCCTGCGAGGCCTGCGGCCTCGACTATGCGTTCATCGACGCTGGCGACGGGCCCGCGGTGTTCATCATCCTGATTGCCGGCTTCATCGTGGTGTTCTGCGCATTGATCGTCGAGGTGTTTTACCAGCCGCCGTTCTGGCTGCACGCGGTGCTATGGGTGCCGCTGATTCTCCTGACGACCTTGGTGCCGCTGCGCTCGATGAAGTCGCTTCTGATCGCCTTGCAATATCACCACAAGGCGCAGGAGGGGCAGCTGGTCGATCGGGGCAGATCGTGAAACGGGCCACCGCCGGGCGTCGGCTGCTGGTCCCGATCGCGACGACGGTCGTCATCGTCGCGGTGTTGCTGTCGCTTGGCGTCTGGCAGCTCGAGCGCCGCGTCGACAAGCTTGCGCTGATCGCTGCGCTCGACGATCGGCTCGCGGCTGCGCCGGTGGCGCTTCCGCCGGCCGCGCGTTGGGGCGCCGTCAGGAAGGCCCGCGACGAGTTTCGTCGGGTGACGCTCACCGGCGTCATCGATGCGGACGAACAGGCGCAGGTGTTCGCCTCCGGATCGCCGTTGCGGAAGGATGTGTCCGGCACCGGCGTGTGGGTGTTCGCGCCGGTGAGACTTGCAAGCGGCGAGACAGTCGTCGTCAATCGCGGCTTCCTCGCGGACGGGCAGGAGATGCCGCCGTTGCCGGCCAACGAGCCGGTGACATTGACCGGCTACATTCGCTTTCCGGAGCCCCCCGGCTGGCTGACGCCGCACGCCGATCGCACAAAACACCTCTGGTTCGTGCGCGACCACCTGGCCATGGCGCAGGCACTCGGCTGGGCGGATCCGCAGCATGTTGCGCCGTTCTACATTGACCTGGAGGCTCCGGTTCCAACCGGAGGGGGGCCGAAGCCCGGGCCCCTGCAGGTCAGCCTCAAAAACGACCATCTGCAGTATGCGGTTACCTGGTTCCTGCTTGCCGCCGCGGTAACCATAGCGTTCGGTTTCTGGCTGCGCGGCCAAAAGCTGCCTCCATCGTCGTCCTTGTAGAGCTTAAAGCTTCGGAATAATGTCGCCGCGATCCGCGCTGGTTGCGCGGCGTCTTCATTTTCCGTTTACATATCAAGGCCTTATACTGGCCTTGGAGGATCGGCCGGTGCGCTACATCTCGACCCGGGGCGAGGCCCCGACGCTCGGTTTCTGCGACGTGATGTTGACCGGGCTTGCCCGGGACGGCGGCCTCTACGTGCCCGAAACCTGGCCTCAACTCAGCGCCCAGACGATTGCCGGGCTCTTCGGCAGGCCGTACCCCGAGGTGGCCGTCGAGGTGATCCGTCCGTTTGTCGATGGCGAGATTTCCGACGCCGACCTTGCCCGGATGGCCAACGAGGCCTACGCGACCTTCCGCCATCCGGCGGTGGTGCCGCTCGACCAGGCCTCGCCGGACCAGTTCATCCTAGAGTTGTTCCACGGGCCCACGCTGGCGTTCAAGGACGTGGCGATGCAGCTGTTGGCGCGGCTGATGGACCATGTTCTGGCGAAACGGGGTGAGCGCACCACGATCGTGGTGGCGACCTCGGGCGACACCGGCGGCGCGGCGGTTGAAGCCTTCGCCGGCCGCGACAATGTCGATCTGTTCGTCCTGCTTCCGGACGGACGCGTTTCCGACGTGCAGCGGCGTATGATGACCACGGCCGGCGCCGCGAACGTGCATGCACTGGCCGTCGATGGCACCTTCGACGACTGTCAGGCGCTGGTGAAGGCGCTGTTCAACCATCACCGCTTCCGCGATTCGGTCTCGCTCTCCGCGGTCAATTCGATCAACTGGGCGCGCATCGTCGCGCAGGCCGTTTACTACTTCACAGCGGCGGTCGCGCTCGGCGCGCCGGCGCGCAGCGTTGATTTCACCGTACCGACCGGAAACTTCGGCGACATCTTCGCCGGGTACGTGGCGAAGCGCATGGGGTTGCCGATCGGCCGGCTGCGCATCGCCACCAACGTCAACGATATCCTTGCGCGGACATTGGCGAGCGGCGCCTACGAGGTCCGCGAGGTGCACGAGACGTCATCGCCGTCGATGGACATCCAGGTGTCGTCGAACTTCGAGCGGCTGGTGTTCGAGGCGACCGGCCGCGACAGCGCGGCGCTGCGCGGCCTGATGGCGTCGCTTGCCCAATCCGGACGCTTCGTGCTGCCCGCCGGTGCTCTGCGCAACATCCGCGAGCAGTTCGACGCGGGCAGGGCGGATGAGGACGAGGTCAACGCAGCGATCCGTGCCGCGTGGCGCGAAAGCGGCGACCTGATCGATCCGCACACGGCGGTGGCGGTCGCCGTGTCCGAGCACGCAAGCGTGACGCCGAACGTGCCCAACATCGTGTTGTCCACGGCGCATGCGGCGAAGTTCCCGGACGCGGTGGAAGCCGCCTGCGGTGCGCGCCCTGCGCTGCCCGCGCATCTCGGCGACCTGATGAGCCGGCCTGAAAACATCACGAAGATGCCGAACGACCGCGCGGAGCTCGAGCGTTTCATCCGTTCGGCGAGTCGCGCAGCCAAAGAGATCGCCTGAGCTTTAAGGAATAGTATGAGCGTAAATCTGACAAAACTGCCATCCGGCCTCACCATCGTCACTGACGCGATGCCGCATCTCGAGACGGCGGCGCTCGGCGTCTGGACCGGCGTCGGCGGTCGCGATGAGCAGGCCAACGAGCACGGCGTCTCGCACTTCCTCGAACACATGGCGTTCAAGGGCACGAAGACGCGATCGTCGCAGCAGATCGTCGAGGAGATCGAGAATGTCGGCGGCGATCTCAACGCGGCCACCAGCACTGAAACGACGGCCTATTATGCCCGCGTGCTGAAGGACGACGTCGCGCTCGGGCTCGACGTGCTGTCCGACATCCTCGCCAATCCGGTGTTCGAGGCTGAGGAGGTCGAGCGCGAAAAGAGCGTGATCGAGCAGGAGATCGGCGCTGCACAGGATACCCCCGACGACGTCATCTTCGAACACATGAGCGAGATCGCCTTTCCCGGCCAGCCGATGGGCCGCTCGCTGCTCGGCACTGCGGAATCGCTGAAGGCCTTCACCGGCGAGACGCTGCACGGGTACCTCGCGAAGCATTACCGCGCGCCGGACATGGTGGTGGCTGCGGCCGGCGCGGTTGATCACGAGGTGGTGGTCGCCGAGGCGGCGAAGCGCTTTGCCAAGTTCTCAGGCCCGCCGGCACCGGCGCCGGCGCCGGCGAAATTTGGCGGCGGCTCACGCATCGTGCGGCGCGAGCTCGAGCAGGCGCATCTGACGCTCGGGCTGGAAGGCCTGTCGCAGTCGGATCCGGCTTTGTTCAGCCTGCAGGTGTTCTCCAACATCCTCGGCGGCGGGATGTCGTCGCGGCTGTTTCAGGAGGTGCGCGAGAAGCGGGGGCTCTGCTATTCGATCTACACGTTCCACATGCCGTATTCCGACACGGGCTTCTTCGGCCTCTACACCGGCACAGATCCGGCCGATGCGCCGGAGATGATGGATGTGGTCGTCGATCAGATGAAAGCCGCGGCCGACACGCTGACCGAGATCGAAGTCTCGCGCGCCAAGGCGCAGATGAAGGCCGGCCTGTTGATGGCGCTGGAGAGCTGCGGCGCCCGCGCCGAGCAGCTTGCAAGGCACATCCTGATGTTCGGCCGGCCGCTGACCAATACCGAGATGGTGGCGCGGATCGACAATGTCACGCTGGATTCGACGCACGCTGCCGCGCAGGCCCTGCTTGCACGCAGCCGCCCGGCTGTGGTCGCGCTAGGCAACGGGCGCGAGCTTTCCAAGGCCGTCCGCTTCGCGGAAGGCTTGACGGACGCGCCGGATCGGGCACGGTATCACTAGGACAAATCGGTCCGGCCCGCATTTGGCGGGCTGAACGAGCGGCGCAGGGATTTTCAAGGTGGCCCTGTTTGGACTGACATCGTCGTCTCCGCCGGATCTCGCCCCGCGCGGCCATGGGCTGTTGCTTCGCCCGCCGCAAATGAGCGATTTTCCGCAATGGTCGAAGCTGCGTGAGGACAGTCGCGCCTTCCTGACGCCATGGGAGCCGATCTGGCCGTCCGACGATCTGACGCGTGCCGGCTTTCGTCGCCGTCTGCGGCGGTATGCGGAAGACATCTCTGCGGACCGCGCCTACCCGTTTCTCGTTTTCCGAATGGCGGACCAGGCCCTGGTCGGCGGGGTGACGCTCGCAAACGTCCGCCGCGGCATCGTCCAGGCCGGCACCATCGGCTACTGGACCGGTGAGCAGTTTGCGGGACAGGGCTATATGACGCTGGCCTTGCGAGTGCTGCTGCCGTTCATCTTCAGCGAGTTGAATCTGCATCGCATCGAGGCGGCCTGCATTCCGTCGAACACGGCTTCGGTACGGGTGCTGGAGAAATGCGGTTTTGTCCGCGAAGGGCTCGCGCGGCGCTACCTCTGCATCAATGGCATCTGGCAGGACCACCTGCTGTTCGGGTTGCTGAACGAGGATTTGAAGGACCAGAGCGAACTGGTTCGTTAGGGCATGATCCCGGAAAGTGGACACCGGTTCTTCGGACAGGGTCATGCCCAAAAACAGATGATCTCAGCGGCGCTGAGGCGACGGCGAAGCTCCCGCCTTTGGCCCGCCGCTTTTGATTTGATATAAGCGGTTCGGGGTAAGGACCGGGATTTCCATGCTGGGTTTTGAATATCTCAGCCGCAGCTGCGGCGCGAAAGCGATTGTCTTGCAACGTACCGTTCCGCTGGCGGCCGCGGCATTGCTGCTGGCCGGCTGCGGCGGTGGAATATCGGTGGGAGAGCGCCTGACCTCCGTGGGCGATCGCTTCAGCCAGCTGTTCGGCGGCTCGAGCTCGACCACCCAGGCGCAGCTCGTCGGCACGCCGCCGGCGCCGTTTGCAGGCGGCGGCGACGCCGGGGGCACGCCCTATCAGGATTGTCCGGGCGTCGCGATCCGCGAAGGTGCATCGACGCTTCAGGTCGGCTTGAAACCCGGACCGGTCGCCGACAACAACGAGGTCCGCTATCAGGGCACGATCGTCCGGAACGCGCGTGACTGCACGCTGATCGGTGGACAGGTGAATGCGCGCGTCGGCATCCAGGGGCGGATCATCGTTGGTCCCGCAGGCGCGCCGCCGGCGGTCGACGTGCCGATCCGCGTCGCGGTGGTGCAGGAGGGCGTGCAGCCGAGGACCATCGCCACCAAGCTCTATCGTACGACGGTCGATCTCGCCGGCCAGGACAACGTCGCGTTCTCCTTCGTGGCCGAGGACATGGCGTTCCCGGTGCCTTCGCCCGACGCCGTGTCGTCCTACGTGATCTATATCGGCTTCGATCCCGAAGGTGTGCGCAGCCAGCCGCAGCGGCAAAAGGGCAGGAGCGCACGCGCGGGCTAGACTAAGGCGTGTTCTCGCGGCGGCGGGGGTCCAAGCCGCGTGAGCTGATCCTTGTAAGCTGATCCTTGTAAGCTGATCCTTGTAAGCTGATCCTTGGAGACGCGCGAACTGTCGGGTCTTGGCTGAAGCGAGGCGCGATGCCGTAGGTCCGAGCTGTGGCGTGGACGGCGCGCGAGAAACTCTCAAAGCCCTGCCAGAAACAAAAAAGCCGGCGCGAGGCCGGCTTCTTGTTTCATATCGTCATTCGCGTCAGTTCAGCTTCTGGCGGATCTCGGCGATGCTTTGCGTCAGCAGGCTCTCGGCGGTCGACCCTTTCACTGTCTGAGCCAGAACCTTTGCGGCCGCGGAGGTCGCCGCGTCGGCGGCCGCCGCGCGCACGTCGGCGAGGGCCTGCGCCTCCGCCTGGGCGATCTTGGTCTCGGCCATCTTGGTGCGGCGGACGACGAAATCCTCCATCCGCGTCTTGGCCTCGACCGCGAGGCGCTCGGCTTCCGCCTTCGCGCTGGAGACGATCTCTTCGGCCTCCTTCACGGCGCTGTCGCGCCGCGCACGATACTCGGCGACGAGCTTTTGCGCCTCGTCCCTCAGGCGGCGTGCATCGTCCAGTTCGGACTTGATGCGACCCGCGCGATGATCGAGTGCCTCGGCGAGCTTGGTGTGCACGCCGAGATAGATGAAGCCTGCGATCAGAATAACGAACGCAATGGCAGACCAGAAAGTTGCGTCAAACATCGCTGGTTACGCCTTGAGCGTGGTGTCGATGGCGGACTTGACCGCCTGAACGTCCGCCGTGACCCCGGAGAGCCGATGCACGATGGCGGCGGCAGCTTCGGTCGCGATGGAGCGAACGTTCCCCATCGCAGCGGCGCGGGTGGTGGCGATTGATTTGTCGGCGTCCGCCAGCTTCGCGGCCAGCCGATCCTCGAGCTGCTTGCGCTCCAGGTCAGCTTGCTTGGTCAGCTTGTCGCGGATCTCGCTACCGATCGCCTGCGCATTGGCGCGGGCGGTCGCAAGCTCGGTTTCATAGGCTTTCAGCGCAGCGTCGGACTCGTTCTTCAGCCGCTGGGCTTCTGCCAGGTCGCCGTCGATCGCACCCTGACGGGCCGCAATGATGCCGCCAACGCGCGGCAGCGCGAGCTTGGATACGATCCAATAGAGCAGCACGAAAGCGATCGCGAACGAGACCAGCTGCGAGGCGAAGGTATCCGTCTGGAAGGGCGGGAATCCGCCCTTCGCATGCGAAGCTTCGGTCGACGTGGTCGTCGTCGTTGCGGCCTGCGCGGGAGTGATGATCAATCCCATCAGCGCACCCTTAAAGGTTTGTGCCGGCCAGCCTGAGGCGGCTGGTGCGGCGGCTTGATCAGAGAGCGAACAGCAGCAACAGCGCGATCAGCAGCGAGAAGATGCCGAGCGCTTCCGTCACGGCGAAGCCGAAGATCAGGTTGCCGAACTGAGCCTGTGCAGCCGACGGATTGCGGATCGCGGCCGCGAGATAGCTGGCGAAGATGCTACCGACGCCGATACCTGCGCCAGCCAGGCCGATCGCCGCGATGCCGGCGCCGATGTACTTTGCTGCGACTGGATCCATTTTTTGCTCCTGTTTGGATTGGTCGATTTGAGGAAGGGTTTGAGGGCTCAATGCCCGGGATGAATGGCGTCGTTGAGGTAGATGCAGGTCAGGATGGCGAACACGTAGGCCTGCAGGAACGCGACCAGCACTTCGAGCGCGGTCAGCGCCACCGTCAGCCCTAGCGGAATGATTGCGCCGATCCAGCCGACGAAACCCATGGCGCCGACCATGGTGACGAGGCCGGCAAAAACCTTCAGCGTGATGTGGCCGGCCAGGATGTTCGCGAACAGACGCACCGAGTGCGAGATCGGACGGGAGAAGAACGACAGCACCTCGATGAACACGATCAGCGGCAGGATATAGATCGGGATGCCGCTCGGCACGAACAGCCTGAAGAATTTCAGCCCGTTCTTGTAGAAGCCGTAGACGATCATCGTGATGAACACGATCAGCGCCAGGGATAGCGTGACGATCAGGTGGCTGGTGACGGTGAATGTGTACGGTATGATGCCGATCATGTTCGCCGTGATGATGAACATGAACAGCGTGAACACCAGCGGGAAGAACTTCATTCCCTGCTCGCCGGCATTACTGCGCACCGTGTCGGCGATGAACTCATAGGAGAGTTCCGCGAGCGACTGGAAGCGGCTCGGGATCAGCTGCTTGCCGGCGCTGCCGCCAAGCATCAACAAGGACACGACGCCGACTGCGGCCAGCATGTAGGCCGACGAGTTGGTGAAGGCGATCTCCTGTCCGCCGATATGGCCGAGCGAAAACAGCTTGTGGATTTCAAACTGATGGGTCGGATCGGATGCCATGTGTCAGTATCTCGGCCGCAGGTTCGTCTCGCGCGCCGGCTTGCCCGGCAGGAAAACTTGTCACTCGGGCGGGGGCTCTTTCAGACGCTCGGACTGCTTCGCCATCACGCCCGCTGAGCGCATCACGTTCATCACGCCGGCGGTGAAGCCCAGCATCAGGAACACGATCAGTCCCCAGGGAGACGTCGACAGGAAGCGGTCGAAACCCCAACCAATGAGCGCTCCAACGAAGACGCCTGCAACCAGTTCGGAGGAGAGACGCAGGCCCACGGCCATGGCGGATGCTCTGGCCCGTGCGGACTGTCCCTCGGCTCCGGCCTGGCTCTTCTCGAAATCGCGGTCTTTCCGGAGATGGGAAAGTCGTTGATCCAGATCGGTCAGCCTTGCGGAGAGCGCGGCTTCATCGGCCGGCGGTTGGTCGCCCGATCTTTTCTTGCCAGGTTCATCGTTCCGCGTGTCCACCATTCTGCTGACACCCGTACTAAACCGTTGGCCCGAATAGAAAAAAGCTCCGCCACCCTCAAAAGCCGCGCGGACCATACTGACCGCGTATGCGCAAGTCAAGGATCGGTGATGCACAACAAATAGCTGATTTTGCTGCTCTTCTGCACGTCTCGGCGGGGTGCCGCGATGGTTGGTCACAGGCATTTTTTGCACCACGATCCGGGATCCGCCATCAATGGTGCTCGCAGCATTTGCCGCTGCTTGCACGGCAGACGGCCCTCTGTTGGGATGCACCGGCAACCACCGAAGCGAGAAGCGAACATGGCACGGCAGATCGACTACTATTTTTCCGCGGCGTCGCCGTGGGCCTATATCGGCCACGCGGTGTTTCAGGACCTGGCCGGGAGCCATGGCTGCAAAGTCGTCTACAAGCCGGTGTTCCTTGGCGAACTGTTCGCGGAGACCGGTGGCCTGCCGCTCGCCAAGCGGCATCCTGCGCGTCAGCGCTACCGGATGATGGAGCTGCAGCGCTGGCGCGAGAAGCGCGGACTGAACTTTCATCTCCAGCCGCAGCACTGGCCGTTCGATCCGAAGCTGGCCGACGGCGTCGTCATCGCGGCCAACGTGGCGGGCCTCGATCCCGAGCCCTTCATGCGACGCATGTTCAAGGGAGTTTGGGAAGATCAACTCGACCTTGGGGATGCCGCAACGGTCGCGGATGTCGCCGGCAAGGCGGGCCTGCCGGGCGAGAAACTGATTTCAGCCGCATTATCGCCGGAGATTGCGACGATCTACGAGCAGAACCGACAGGATGCGATTGCGATCGGCGTGTTCGGTTCGCCCGGTTACGTGCTCGACGGCGAAGTGTTCTGGGGGCAGGACCGCATCGAACTTCTGGGCGACGTCTTGCGATCGGGCCGCAAACCCTATCAGGGCTCCGTGTAGCGCTTATATGTGCCGGATCAAGACAACCTTCGGCGGAGGATTCGCCATGATGAAGCATCTGCGATACGTCGCTGTCGCTGCGCTCGTGGGGGCGGCTGCGCCGCACGCCGCTTTCGCGCAATCGACGCCGGACTCCGAGAACGGCCGTTATGCCTTCTCCCCGACGGTCGACGGGGTGCTGCGGCTCGACACCCGCACCGGCGCCATTGCGAGCTGTCATAATCGCGTTGCCGGCTGGTCCTGCTACGCTGTGCCCGACGAGCGGGCGGCGCTGGATGCCGAGATCGGCAAGCTCGCCCGCGAGAATGCCGATCTCAAGGATGGTCTCGCAAAGTTCAAGGACGAGCAGGCGCGCTTCGACCGCGATATCGCCGCGCTGAAGGAGGCGCATCTGCGGCTCGATGCCGAGCGCATGAAGCTGAAGGAGGAGCTCGAGAAGCGCGAGGCCATCCCGTCCTCGCCGAAGATCGACGCGCCGCTGGCGAAGGAAGATCAGCAGAACAAGGGCGTCGCGCGCGAGGCCGGCAAGACCAACCGCTTCGAATTGCAGCTGCCCGATGATCAGGACGTCGAGCGTGTCGTGTCGTTTCTCGAGCGCGCGTGGAAGCGGCTGATCGAGATGGCGAGCCGGGTGCAGCGGGATGTCTCCGAGAAGATCTGACCGGCTCACCCGATCGCAACCGATCGTCTCGCACATCGATACGGCGGTTTCGTCGGTCCTGACGATCGACACGAGTGGCGAGGGCTTCGTCGACTTTTCCGAAGAGGCGCGGCAGTTCATTGCTGAGTCCGGAATCGTCTCCGGCATGCTCACGCTTTTTATCCGGCATACATCCGCATCGCTGACAATCCAGGAGAATGCTGATCCCGACGTGCAGACCGATCTTCTTCGGCTGTTGCATCGCCTGGCCCCGCGCGACGGCAACTGGGTTCACGACGCGGAAGGGCCGGACGACATGCCCGCGCACATCCGCACCATGCTCACGGCAACGTCGCTGCAAGTGCCGGTGATCGACGGTCGGCTGGCGCTCGGCACGTGGCAGGGAATCTACCTGATCGAGCATCGGCAACGGCCGCACCGGCGTGAGATCGTCATGCAGGCGATGGGATCGCGCGGCTAGTGTCCTGCTTCCGGCGCGCGCATCATCTCGCGCGAGCGTGAGCAGTAATCGGACCAGTGGCGGTGGAAATGATCGCGCCGCGCCGGGCTAGCGGCGGGTGTGCTGACGCGCGAGCAAGAATGCGAACGCGGCAAAGCCGATAGCCCAGATCACCGCGGTCTGCAGGCCGGTGCCGAGGATGAAGAAATTCAGGACGAAGATGAAGACCGCTGCGCCGATCGTGTGCAGCGAGATGTAGCGGAGCTTGTCCATTTAGCCTCGCAAAGCCATTCGAGCTCACCTGAAGCAGACCGGCCGGGATTGCTCCCGGCCGGTCGGTCGTCTGAGAGATGGCCGGCGAAGCGCGGCCGAAACGGCGATCACTTGGTGATGTCGACGTCCTTCGTCTCGGGCAGGAAAATCGTGCCGATGATGAACGTCGCCACCGCAAAAATGATCGGGTACCAGAGGCCGGCGTAGATATCGCCGGTCGATGCCACGATCGCGAACGCGGTCGCCGGCAGCAGGCCGCCAAACCAGCCGTTGCCGATGTGGTATGGCAGCGACATCGAGGTGTAGCGGATCCTGGTCGGGAAGAGTTCGACCAGCATCGCTGCGATCGGGCCGTAGACCATCGTCACATAGACGACGAGCACGAACAGCAGGCCGATGATGGCGGCGACATTGGGTTTGAAGACGTCCAGCGGGTGGTCCATCTTGACGATACTTGGGTCGCCCGTTTTCGGGTAACCGGCCTCCTGCAACGCCGCAAGCGCCGGTGCATTTGACGTTGCCGCGTTGGTGTAAGGCACCTCCTTGCCGTTGATGACGATCTTGGTCGGCGAGCCCGCGGGCCCGGCCACCGTCTCGTACTTCACCGACGACTGGGACAGGAAGGCGCGTGCAAGATCGCACGGCGCGCTAAACACGCGCGTGCCGACCGGGTTGAACAGATCGCCGCAGCCCTTCGGGTCGGCAACGACCTGAACCTTCACGTTCTCGATGGCATTGTTCAGCGCCGGGTTGGCGTTGCTCGTGATCATCTTGAAGATCGGGATGAAGGTGAGCGCCGCGATCAGACAGCCCGCCATGATGATCGGTTTGCGGCCGATCCTGTCGGAGAGCGCGCCGAACACGATGAAGAAGCCGGTGCCGAGCAATAGCGACCAGGCGATCAGCAGGTTCGACGTATAGATGTCGACCTTCAGGATCGATTGCAGGAAGAACAGCGCGTAGAACTGGCCAGTGTACCAGACCACGCCCTGACCCATCACGCCGCCCAGAAGGGCGAGCAGCACGATCTTGGCGTTGCCCCATCGGGCGAAGGATTCCGTCAGCGGCGCACTCGAGCCTTTGCCCTCTTCCTTCATCTTCTGGAACACCGGCGACTCGTTCAGCTTCAGCCGGATCACGACCGAGATGCCGAGCAGGATGATCGACAGCAGGAATGGAATGCGCCAGCCCCATTCGCGGAACGCGTCCTCGCCGGTGATGGTGCGGGTGAACAGGATGATCAGCAGCGACAGGAACAATCCGAGTGTGGCGGTGGTCTGGATGTAAGACGTGTAGTAGCCGCGCCGGCCGGGCGGGGAATGCTCGGCCACGTAGGTTGCGGCACCGCCATATTCGCCACCGAGGGCGAGACCTTGCGCCAGTCGCAGCACGATCAGGATGATCGGCGCCGCAATTCCGATGGTGGCCGCGTTCGGCAGCAGGCCGACGATGAAGGTCGACAGGCCCATGATGACGATGGTGACGAGAAAGGTGTATTTGCGGCCGACCAGGTCACCGACACGCCCGAACACGATCGCGCCGAAGGGACGGACCAGGAACCCGGCGGCGAAGGCAAGCAGTGCGAAGATGTCGCGCGTGCCAGGCGGATAGGCGCTAAAGAACTGCGCGCCGATGATCGCGGCAAGCGATCCATAGAGGTAGAAATCGTACCATTCGAAAACGGTGCCGAGCGACGATGCGACGACGACGAAACGTTCGTCCTTCGTCATGCCTTGTCCCCGACGGGACACTTCAGCTGTCGTGGTTGTCGCGGCCATTATCCTCCCCATGGGTTCTGTTGATATGCCGACGATTCAGCGAATCTTCCGCCTGCGCCGTGACCCGATGGAAAAAGTAACATCGCCGTGAAACACGCCCCAATACGACTTTTGGCTTCACGCGGCGCAACCAACCCCTTTGAAGGTGCGATGCACAATCCACGCGACGCTAACTTTAGTTGTAGCCAGCTCCCCCGTTCCGCTTGCAAGAACGGCATCGGCGTGAACAATTGCAGGTTAGTTGGATACTGGTGCACCCTGAAAAATGCTTCAACTTCATAGACCCACAAGGCATATGACCTCCCGTACCCGCCTGATCATCGCCGACGACCATCCGCTGTTCCGCGATGCTTTGCGGGGCACGGTGGCGAATGTCGTTGCATCGGCGACGATCGAGGAAGCCGGTTCATTCGACGAATTGACGAGACGACTGGAGCAGGACAGCGAGATCGACATGGTGCTGCTCGATCTGTCGATGCCGGGCGTCAGCGGATTCTCCGGACTGATTTACCTGCGCACGCAATATCCCGCCGTGCCGGTGGTGATCGTGTCGGCGAGCGACGACGCGGAAACGATCCGCCGCTCGATGGATTTCGGCGCCTCGGGCTTCATTCCCAAGCGCTTCGGCGTCGAAACGCTGCGCGAGGCGATCAGCAAGGTGCTGGCCGGTGATGTCTGGGTGCCGGCGGACGTCGATCTGTCCGGCGCCGCCGATCCGGATGCACAGCGCTTGCGAGACCGGCTGGTGACGCTGACGCCGCAGCAGGTGCGTGTGCTGATGATGCTGTCGGAAGGATTGCTCAACAAGCAGATCGCCTACGAGCTGAAAGTCTCGGAAGCGACCATCAAGGCGCACGTCTCAGCGATCCTGCAGAAGCTCAACGTGGAAAGCCGCACGCAGGCGGTGATCGTCGCGGCGCGGATTGCCGGTCACCAATGGCGGCGCGACGAGGTGCCGTCGGCGACCCAGTAGTACAGTCAGAACATCTCGTTCGGCTTGCGGTTACACCGCGGCTCTGCGTCCGCCGCTAGGGATTGCCGCCGAGCGCGCGAAGGATCTTCTCACCCGCGCGGCCTGTCGGCTGCATGCCGAGCTTCTTCTCCGCGCTGGCGATCGCCTCGCGCGTTGCGGGGCCGATCCTCCCGTCGGCCTCACCGACGTCGTAGCCTCTGTCGCGCAGCAGCTTCTGCAACTGCATGCGCTCGGCGCGGGAAAGCCCCCGATCATCGGTCGGCCACGGCGTCCGCAGCGCGGGCTCGCCGGCGAGCCTGTTCGCCAGGTATGAGATGGCGAGAGCGTAAGACTCGTGATGATTGTAGGCGTAGATCGCATCGAAGTTGCGGAAGACAAGAAAGCCGGGCCCTCGCGGACCTGCCGGAAGCAACAACGCCGCCTTGGTGCCGCCCGACAGTTTTGTGCCATCGGCGCGCAGAACGCCGCGCCGCGCCCACGCGTCGAGCGTGCCCTTCCGCTTTCGTCCTGACGGCCCGCGATAGTCGGCCGGCACCTTGGCTTCGACCATCCAGCGGCCTTTGCGCCAGCCGGCGCGATGCAGATAGTTCGCGGTCGATGCCAATGCGTCGGCCACCGAACCGACGAGGTCGCGCTTTCCATCGCCATCGAAATCGATGGCGCGTCGCCGGTAGGTGGACGGGATGAACTGCGTGTGACCGAACGCGCCGGCCCACGATCCTTTCAGCTTGTCGAGTTCGATGTCGCCGCGTTCGACCAGGCTGAGTGCGGCCAGAAGTTCGCCGCGCCAGAACGGCGCGCGCCGTCCGCCCTCACAGGTGAGCGTCGCCAGCGCATGCGGCAGAAAGCTGTCACCGGCTTGGCGGCCGTAGTCGGTTTCCACGCCCCAGATAGCAGCAATCACATGGCGGTCGACGCCGAAGCGCCGCTCGATGGCCCGGAGCTCGGTGTCGTATTTGCGCATCATGGCGCGGCCGTCGGCGACGCGCTGGTCGTCGACAACAAAGCTCAAATAGTCCCAGATCGGAATCTTGCCTTCCGGCTGCGCCTGCGACAAGCGCAGGACGTTTTCATCCGGCCGGCTGATATTGAGTGCGCGCGACGCGAGCGAAGGGCTGACGCCCGCCTTCACTGCCTGATCGCGCAGGTTGGCGACGCAGGTCTGGAAGTTCTGCGCAGCAACTGCCGGACCGACGAATAGAAAAATCGCGACCGCGGCAGATATGCTCGAGCGCATCGGCATTCTCCATGGAACCATGGAACTGTCCTCAATCGGACAAAGAGCGCGCAGTGCCGTCACACCACGCCGTGGCCGCGAGCAGGATCGCGACCTCACTCAAGCTGCGCGAGTTTGGTTGAAGTTAGGTAAAGCGAGCGGACAGCTTTCGCAGACAACACGATCGGGCGAACGCCGCCGCCGCACAGTTCATTCCGCGGCTACCAGCCGCTGCTTGCACCACTGGCCGATGATCGCGCGCAACGAGGCCGGCTTCACCGGCTTGTTCAGCAAGCTGATTTGCGCCGCGCGCGCTGCTTCCCGCACCTTCGGGCTGCGATCGGCGGTGATCAGAATGGCGGGGATGTCTGCGCCATACTTCTCACGCAAATCGCCGATGGCGGCGATGCCGTGCCCGCGATCGAGATGATAGTCGACGACGAGGCCGGTCGGCGTGCGTCCGTCGCGCTGGATCGCCTGCATGGCTGAGACGGCATCTGGCAGTGCGATCACGTCGGCGCCCCAGCCGGTGATGAGCGTGCGCATGCCGTCGAGGATCGCCGGCTCGTTCTCGATCACCACGATCAGCGCGCCCTGCAGCGGAGTGCGCGATGCGGAGATCACGTTGGCGATGGTGCTCGCGTGCGTCACGATCTCGGTCGTGGGCACAGTGACCGAGAAATGCGATCCGCCGCTACGGTTGGAGTCCAGTGCCAATCCGTGACCGAGCACGCGCGCCATGCGCTGCACGATGGAGAGGCCGAGCCCCAGGCCACGGGCGATCCGCGCGCCTTGATCGAGGCGGTGAAATTCCTTGAAGATCTCCTTGCGCTTGCTGACCGGAATGCCGATGCCGGTGTCGTAGACGTCGATCTGCAACGACTGGCCCCGGCGGCGGCAGCCGACCAGCACCTTTCCCTTCGGCGTATACTTGATCGCGTTGGAAACCAGGTTCTGCAGCAGCCGCAGCAGCATCGTCTTGTCGGAATGGATCGGCTGCGACGACAGAACGAAGGTCAGTTCCAGGCCCTTGGCCCGGGCAATCGGCGCGAACTCGACGCGAAGCGTGCGCAGCACGTCCGAGACTCGGAAGCTTGTCAGCGACGGCTTCAATGCTCCCGCATCGAGCCGCGAGATGTCGAGCAGCGCGCCAAGCAACTGCTCGATCTGCTCGAGCGAGCCGTCGATGTTGGCGACGAGTCGTGCATCCTCGCCGCCGATCTGGCGTTCGACGAGGCTCGTCACATAGAGCCGTGCAGCGTTCAAGGGTTGCAGCAGGTCATGGCCGGCGGCGGCGAGGAACCGCGTTTTCGACAGGTTGGCCGCGTCGGCCTCGCCCTTGGCGCGGGCGAGCTCGGAGTTCAGCCGCGTCAGCTCTTCGGTCCGCTCATGCACCCGCCGCTCGAGCGTCGCATTTGCCCGTTCCAGCGCCTCGGCGGCCTCGACGCTCTGGGTGATGTCGGAAAACGTGACGACGACACCGTCCGGCATCCGGTTGGCGCGCACTTCGACGACGAGATTGCGGTCGGCGAAGCGCTCCAGATGCGGCATGCCTTCGGTGGTGTAGGCGGCGACACGGGTTGCAACGAAGCTGGCGTCGTCGCCTGGCTGATGCGTCACTTTCGGCTTGATGGTCTCGAGGATCTCTTCGAGCGTGATGCCGACTTCCAGAATGCGCGGCGGCAGATCGAGAATCTCGCCGAACTGGCGGTTGGAGCAGATCAGCTGATGCTCGCTGTTGAAGACGGCGATGCCCTGGCGGACGTGATTGAGCGCGGTCTGCAGGATTTCCTGATTGTAATGCAGCGCCGCATGCGCGTCGTCGAGCAGCTTCAGCGCGGCCTTGCCGGAGACCGTCCGCTTGCGCAGCAACAGCGACAGCACAAGACGGGCGGAAGCAACGCCGATCGCCGACGCGATCAGATGTTCGGCATGCCGCAGCAACTGGAAATCCGCCGGCGTGCCGCGTTCGAGGGCGATGCGGTTGGCGTTCGCGAACGCTTCGAACGACGCTCGCGTGCGGTCGGGGCCGAGATATTGCCCGACCGTATTCATCAGGTCCTCGACCGTGACGGTGCTGCGCCAGCGGCGGAAGTTCGGCGCCGCCGGAGCGAGCCGCGGTGGCACGAACAAATCGGCTTGCAGGTGCTCGATCGAGGTCGGCTGCCGCGCCAGTGACACGACCACATAGGCGATGACGTTGAGCATCAGGCTCCAGAACACGCCATGCATCAGCGGCGGCAGGTCGAGGCCGAACAGCGCCTGCGGCTTGAGCGCGGCGATTCCAAACGGGCCTTGCGTCAGCACCTCGGCGCCGATCAGCGCTGCGTCGGCGAAGCTCGGCAGGAACAGCGTATAGGCCCAGACCAGGAAGCCGATGATCATGCCGGCCAGTGCGCCAAGCGCGGTGCCCCTGCGCCAGAACAGGCCGCCGAAAAAGGCGGGGGCGAACTGGGCAACGGCGGCGAACGAGAGCAGTCCGATGGAGGCGAGCTGTGCGACGCCGGACTGGCGATAGTAGAAATAGGCGAGCAGCAGGATGCCGAAGATCGCGACGCGCCGGATCTTCAACAGGAGGCTGCCGACATTCTGGCTGTCGGCAGGCGATGCGGTGCTCCGCTGCAGCACCAGCGGCATGACGATGTGGTTGGACACCATGATCGCCAGCGCCACGCATTCAACGATCACCATTGCGGTCGCAGCCGACAGGCCGCCGATGAACACTGCCACCGTCAGCAGCGGCGAGCCGCCCGCAAGCGGCAGCGCCAGCACAAACATGTCGCTGTCCACACCGCCCGTCGGAAACACGATCAGGCCTGCGAGCGCGATCGGAATGACGAACAGATTGATCGCGATCAGGTAGATCGGAAACAGCCAGCGTGCGCGTCGCACTTCGATGTCGCTGGTGTTTTCCACCACACTGACGTGAAACTGGCGCGGCAGAAGCAGAATCGCAAAGAATGCGAGCAGCGTCATCACCGCGAAATTGCCCCAGGAGGGCGCGTACTCCAGCGCTTGCCGTGCTTCCGCGCTCTCGGTCGCCCGCTGCAGCAATTCGACCGGGCTGAACATCCAGAAGGTCACGAATGCACCGACGGCGAGGAACGCGAACAGCTTGACGATGGATTCGGTCGCGATTGCGAGGATCAGGCCGTTCTGGTGCTCGGTCGCATCGGTATGGCGCGTGCCGAACAGCACCGCGAACATCGCCATCGCAAAGGTTACGATCAGCGCCATGTCGCCGATCACCGGCTGCACCGCGCCCGGCGTGCCCATGACCGTTTCCAGCGACGAAGCAACGGCCTTCAATTGCAGGGCGATATAGGGGATCGAGCCGATCAGCGCGATCATGGCAACGGTTGCCGCGACCGCCTGACTCTTGCCGTAACGCGCGGCAATGAAGTCGGCGATCGAGGTGATGTTGTGCGTCTTGGCGAGGCGCACCACGCGCATGAGCAGCGGCGTGCCAAGGCCGACCATCAAAACCGGGCCGGCATAGATCGCGAGGAACTCGATTCCGTTCCGGCTCGCGAGGCCGACCGAGCCAAAGAACGTCCAGGACGTGCAGTAGATCGCCAGCGACAGCGGATAGATCAGCACGCCCGCACGGCTGCGCGGTTCGCCGGACACGCGGTCGCCGTAGCTCGCGATCGCGAACAGGAGGCCGATGTAGCCGAAAGCGGCGACGATCACGACCCAGTGTGGAAGCATTGGCCGCGGTTCCTCGCGTTAGCGGGCCGTCTCACCTGACAGGGGTGACGTTAGCGCTTGATGACCTTGCGAGCGAACGGATTTTCGCAAGTCTATTGCGGCGTGGTTACCCGCTGCGCCTTCCAGCCGGGGCTTGTTCCCGGTTCGGCATGCCCTGAGGAGGCCGGGGAGGCGACCCGTGGCCGGGAAGGGAACAAGGCGTGCCGGGCGGGCGATCCACGGATCGGGTACGCTTACTCCGCGGCGAGCGGCTTGGCTTTCAGCGGCAGGCCGAGCTCGTCCCAGACGTCAACCAGGGCTTCGGCGAGCCCATCGATCAGCCCATCGTCATGATAGGGCGAGGGGGTGATACGCAGCCGCTCGGTTCCCTTGGCGACCGTCGGATAGTTGATCGGCTGAATGTAGATGCCGTGTTCCTCGAGCAGCAGGTCGCTCGCCTGTTTGCAGCGCTCCGGATCGCCGACGAACACCGGCACGATGTGCGTCTGGTTTAACATCACCGGCAGACCGGCGGCGGCAAGCACCGACTTGACGCGTGCGGCGCGGTCCTGGTGTCGCTCGCGCTCCCAGTTGGAGGATTTCAGGTGGCGGATCGCAGCGGCGGCCGCGGCGCAGATCGGAGGCGGCAGCGCGGTGGTGAAGATGAAACCAGGCGCGTAGGAGCGCACAGCGTCGATTACGTCCGCCTTGCCGGCGATATAGCCGCCGAGGCAGCCGAAGGCCTTGGCCAGCGTTCCTTCGATGACGTCGATCCGCTGCGCAACGCCGTCACGCTCGGTGATGCCACCGCCGCGCGGCCCGTACATGCCGACGGCGTGGACTTCGTCGACATAGGTCATGGCGCCATAGCGGTCGGCGAGGTCGCAGAACTGCGCCAGCGGCGCAATGTCGCCGTCCATGGAATAAAGGCTTTCGCAGGCGATCAGCTTCGGCCGCGCCGGATCGGCGGCGCGCAGTAGTTCTTCGAGATGCTCGGCGTCGTTGTGGCGGAAGATGACGTATTCGCAGCCGGCCTGGCGAATGCCCTCGATCATCGAGTTGTGGTTCAGCGCGTCCGACAGGATCAGGCAGTTCGGCAGCAGCTTGGCGATGGTCGCAATGCCGGTCTGGTTCGACACGTAGCCCGACGTGAACAGCAGCGCGGCCTGTTTGCCGTGCAGGTCGGCGAGTTCGTGTTCCAGCTGCACCAATGGATGATGGGTGCCGGCGATGTTGCGGGTACCGCCGGCGCCGGTACCGATCCGGGTCGCGGTTTCGACCATGGCGCCGACCACCTTCGGATGCTGGCCCATGCCGAGATAGTCGTTGGAGCACCAGATCACCACGTCGCGCTTGCCCTTGGGCGAATGCCACATGGCATGCGGAAAGCGCCCGGCGATCCGCTCCAGATCTGCAAAGACGCGGTATCGTCGCTCGTCATGCAGGCGCGCCAGCGCCTTGGCGAAAAAGCTGTCGTAATTCATCACTCGAAACCCTGCGCAGGGGCGAGCGCGGCCGCCACCTTGGAAGGCTTTTTAGATTGGTTCCAGTCTTGCTGTCGAGGCCAAAAAGACCGTCTCACGCGGCCTTGAAACGCATAATGCCGTCCTTCTGCGTTTCCTTGATCAGTTCGCCCCGCGACAGCATGTAGTTGACGTGCGCGATTACCTCGCCGGTGGCGAAGCCAGCTTGATGTGCATCAAGCGGGCGATGAAAGATCAGCGGCACCATGTCGGAAGCGGTCAGCGGCTTGTCCTTTGCAGCCTTGGCGATCATGCCGCAGCGTTCGACGTGATGATCGAGCAGCTGCTGGATGCGGATCTTCAAGCCATAGAACGGTACGCCGTGACCAGGCAGCACCAGCACGTCATCGGGAATGTCGCGGGCGAGCCGCCGCAACGACGTCATGTAGAGGCCGAGCGAGTTGGCTTCCGGCTCCATCGCCCAGACGCTGACGTTCGGGGAAATCTTGCTCAAGACCTGATCGGCGGAGAGGAACAGCTTGTCGGCCCGCGACAACAGCATCATCTGCTCAAGCGCGTGGCCGCCGCCCGTGAACACCTCGAAGCTGCGCGCGCCGACGGTCAGCGTGTCGCCGTCGATCGCGCGAAAGAACGACGGCGGCAATCCGGTGGTGCGCGTCAGGTAGTTCGAGCCGCGTCCAAGCAGGGCGCTGACGCCTTCCTCGCCGATGCCGTGGATTCGGTAAAACTCCGCCTGATCCTGTACCTGGATCTCGGTGCGGCGGGTCTGATGAAACAGGCCGTGAAAGTATTCCGCCTGGGTCATCGTCAGCGGCGCCTTGAAGCGCTCGGCGAGCCAGCCGGCGAGCCCAATATGGTCGGGATGCGAATGCGTGACGATCAGGCGCGTGATCTTCGTGCCCTTCAAGGGGCCTGCCAGCACCTCGTCCCATGCCGCCTTGGTCTGATCGGTGCCAATGCCGGTGTCGACAGCGGCCCAGCCGCCGTCATGCGCGATCAGGTAGATGTTCACGTGATTGAGTTGAAACGGCAGCGCCAGCCGCAGCCACAGGATGCCGGGCGCAACCTCCGTCAGTTCGCCGGGTTTCGGCGTAACGGGGTGAGGGTAGACCAGCGGATCGGTTGCCGTTCCGTGCATGTCGTTTGCTCTCGCTGCGGCTTGAAAAGCGCGCCCAGCTACGGGCTTAGCGGTCCGCCACCCCCTGCGCCAGCCGAAAATGCAGGCGGGCCCATGCGCGGGTTACATGCGGCTAATTTATATGTCGTACGACATATAATGGTCAGGCGTCGTCATCGCCGAAGCGGCGCGGCGATTGCCGCCGGCAATGACGGTCGCGTCGTGCATCGTGCGGGTGTTGCCGCCATTCGGTATCTGGCTGCGGCAGTCTGCTAACTGCTGCTCCATTGTGACGACGTTAACGGCCAGGTTACATGTCGGACGCATAGGCCCATGCTGCCGCATTTAGGCCGCGAAATGGTTCCGATCGGCTGTTGAACCGCGCTCCGCTGTTGTGCGGCGCGTCTGCACCCCACAGCAGCACATTCCTACGATCGGAGATTTTTGAATGCGGTCTGTTCGAGTATGCGTGCTTGCGTGCGCGTTTTTTTCCTCCCTTCCTCTTGCCACTGTCCAGGCGCGCCCGCGTGCTCCGGTCTTGGCTCCCGAATGCAACATTTCGTTCTCTTGCGAGGCGCCGGTCAGCGGCTCCGTAGCGCCAAGAGCCGACAGGACGATGCAAAGGCGCGCGGCTCTCGAGCCGCAGGTGCGCGAACAGGCATTGGCCTATGCGCCGGCCAATGCTCCGGTCGAACGCGAAAGCCGCGGACGGGCGAACCGGTCGATGGCGGGCATCGTGCCGGCTCTGGCGGCCAAAGTCGCGCAGATCCAGTCGGTCTGCTCCGGTGCTCATGTGATTTCAGCAGTCCGGCACACGCGCATCCGCGGCACCGGCCGGATGAGTCTCCACGCTACGGGCGAGGCGGTGGACATGCGTGGCAATCCGTCATGCGTCTACGCGCAGCTCCGCGACTGGCCGGGCGGCTATTCGACCGATTATGCCCGCGCGAAGCACATTCACATTTCGCTTGCAGCAAACGGCCGTGAAGCCGGGCTGCGCTTCACGCATGGTGGCGGCAAGAGCCATCGGCACCGCCGATTTGCCGGACGGTAATATTTCGCAATGTGTCTACGATCGCCGCGCGGCGTCGGATTCGTTCGAAGGATCGGCGATGAAGCGCTGCGGTTGGTCCGGCAACAGGGTTTGACGTTCGTATCAGCATTGCCACGTGTTCGGCGTACGAACGTCAAACCCAAAAGCGCCCTGGCTTCATGGCACCACTGACTTCATGACGCCGGTCTCTCTTGGTTTTGCGGGCACGAGATTGTTGCAAAGTAATGCTGACGTTAACGTCGCGGACGTCTGATGTTCATTTCAATGTGAGTTGGATTTAGCGCCGAAGCATGATCGTTTGCAGTCGCGTCGATCGTATCACCTGCATCACCTGCCCGAATGCTTCCCCGCCTGCTTCCAGTCGTGTCTGTCGCCTTGCTGGTCTCCGCCTGCTCCTTTTCCGGGATCGGTGAGCCCGTGGCCGATCCTCCGCCGGACCAGAGCGACATGCGCGCAGCCTACAAGGCGATCCGCGATGCCTATGCCGGCTTGAAAATGTCGGGCAATCCGGAGATGTCGCGCGTTCATCGCGTGCGCGGCGGCTACCTCGCGGAGTGGGCAATGTGCATCCGCAATGACGACGCGAGCAAGCGCCAGCATTACACGTTCTATTTCAAGGATCGCAAGATCAGCGAGTGGCGGCTGTCGGCGATTGTCGAAGGTTGTGAAACAGAAACGTTCACGCCTTTGCCGGCGGCCGAGCCGTCTTCTGCGCTTGCTCGCTGAGGTCGACACCGGCGTCGGCCAGCAGCACCCGCGCAGCGCTCGCTGCTGCGCGCGCCATCGACGGATCGCCCCGCACCATCGCCATCGCAATCGCACCGTCGACCAGCATCGCAAGCTGCGTCGCCAGTTGATCCGGATCGTTCACGCCGATCGCAACCAGGCGCTCGCGAAACCAGTGGCGTCGGCCTTCCTTGTAATCGATGGCGATTTTTCGTGCCGCACGATCGTCATCACCAAGTTCTGCGACCGCGTTGACGAAACGGCAGCCGCGGAAATCCTTATCCTCGAATCCCTTTTCGAGCCGATCGAAGGCGCGCAGGATCTGTTCGAGTGGCGGACGCTGGGAAGGGTGCTGCGTGAGGAAGCCGCGCTTTAGATAGGCGGCGACCAGCGCATCCTTGGACGGAAAATGGTTGTAGAGCGTGCGCTTGGAGATGCCGACCTCGGCGGCGATGGTGTCGACTCCGGTGGCGCGAATGCCTGCGCCATAGAACAGCCGTTCGGCGGTATCGAGGATCCGCTCCTTCATCGGCTGCTTCGGCATGCTGTGCTTGACGATTGCCGTCATGGAATGGCTGTCATGTAAACAGACCTGTGTAATTCGCTTGACAGGGCGGAACCGGCATCTCAGTGTAGTTACACAGATCAGTGTAATCAAGCGCACGCCGCTGAGAACAAGGGGCAAGGGGGCCGGACAGCGGATCCCAGCCCATTAAATATTAAGTAACCGAGAAACCCGGCATGGCAGATTTGCGCGCGCTCCGGCCCGTCTACCCGATCCTGCTGGGGGCGGCACTGATGCTGTCGCTGAGCCTTGGCTTGCGCCAGAGTCTCGGGTTGTTGGCGCCGCAGCTCACGCGCGATCTCGCCATCTCGATGTCCGATTTCACGCTCGCGATCGCGATCCAGAATCTCTCCTGGGGCTTACTGCAGGCCGTGGCGGGCGCGATGGTGGTGAAATACGGCTACCGCACATTGATGGTCGGCGGCGCCGCCCTCTACGTGATCGGACTCGTGCTGTTGGCCACCGCTCAAGGCCTCGTTGCCGTGATCGTCGGCGCCGGCATCTGCCTCGGCATCTCGATGTCTTGCACGGCTTCGGCGTTGGCGAACTCGGTTGCCTCGCGTGCCGTGCCGCCGCATGTGCGCAGCATCGTGCTCGGTATCGTCACGGGAGTCGGATCGATCGGTGCGCTGATTGCTGCTCCTCTCGGCCAAGGGCTTGCCGAGGCGTTCGGCTGGCGGGTTGGCGCGTGGGGCTTTGTCGTTCTCGCACTCGGCATGATCCCCGCGGCCTGGTTCGCCAGCAAGGTCGACAAGATTCCGTTGCCGCCGGCCGCGTCGCATGAGATCGGTCACGCCACCGTAGGTACGGCGCTGCGTGCCGCCGCGACGCATCTGCCGTTCGTGGTGATGGCATGCGCCTATTTCGTCTGCGGCATGCAGCTCGTGTTCCTGACCACGCATCTGCCGTCGTATCTGGCATTGTGCGGAATGGATCCGATGTTGAGCGCGCAGGCGCTCGGCACGATCGGCGGGTTCAACATTCTGGGAAGCCTGTTCTTCGGCTGGGCCGGCCAGCGCTGGAACAAGTTGTCGTTGCTGGGCCTCATCTACATCTCGCGTTCGATCGTGCTGTCGCTGTATTTCGTTGCGCCGCCGACGCCGACAACGACGCTGCTGTTCGCAGCCGTGATGGGATTTCTGTGGCTGGGTGTCAGTCCGCTTACCGCCGGCGCAATTGCCGAAATGTTTGGCTTGCGCTGGCAGCCGATGATCCAGGGCATCGCCTTCGTCAGCCACCAGATGGGAAGCTGCCTTGGTGCGCTCGGCGGCGGACTGCTTTACGACGCGCTCGGTTCATACACGCTCGCCTGGCAGATCGGCGTCTCGCTCGGCCTTACCGCCGGCATCGTGCAGGTCGCCTTCGCACTATGGCGCCCGCCCTCGCAATCAGTCGCCATGGTCGGCTAAGTTCCCGCGCGACTTTTCAGCGAGCCGTGACTGAACGAGTTGCGGTTCCTCGCGTTGTCGCCTCGTGATCCCCTGAAAAAGGAACATGCCATGGCACAAGCGGTGCACCCCTCCCAGATCAAGGAACATATGGACGTGATCGCCTCCGACGGTGCGAAGATCGGCACGGTCGACCATCTGGAAGGTATCAACGAGATCAAGCTGACCAAGCATGATGCCCCGGATGGCAAGCATCATCTCATTCCGATGAGCTGGGTGGACCATGTCGATCAGAAGGTTCACCTCAACAAAGCGGCCAATGACGCGAAGGCGCAGTGGCAGGCAGCCTGACTTTTCTGCCGTTGCCTTGCGGGGCTGTCGGGCGCGGGTTCAGACCTGCGCCCGATCGCATTGAGGGAGGCCTGCTGTAAAGCGGACAGTCATGGCGGGGATCGATCTGTTGCGCGCGCTCTTGACCAACCGCGTTTTCGCGGCCGCACCGGGCTGGAACGACGATCGTTGGGGCTTCGCTGAGTTCGCCTGCACGCCGGCCGAATGCGCCGACCTGTTTCGGCGTGGGCTGATCGAGGCGGAGCCTGTGGAAATTCCCGATGCGGTACTGACGGCGCATGGGTACAGCCGCGAGACCTGCGGGCCGATCACCCATGAATGGAAGCTGACCGCGGCGGGGCGCGCGTTGCTCACAGATGAGGCCCCTTAACCAAATTCTCGCATTCTAGTGTCCCGAATCCGAAGTTCGTATACTTTGCAGCGAGCTCAGAGCGAACTTCGGATTCGATCAGGACACTAGCAAGTTTATGATTCTAGTGTCGTTTATGGATCAGAAATTCGCAC
>NZ_JAVIFX010000021.1 GCF_031157255.1 Bradyrhizobium sp. LHD-71
ACACTAGCAAGTTTGTGATTCTAGTGTCGTTTATGGATCAGAAATTCGCACGTTGGACTCGCGGCAACGATGGTGCGAATTTCTGATCCACGACACTAGCAACAAAACGCCAAACGGGTGAGGACGCAATGCAGATCGGCATGATCGGCCTGGGGCGCATGGGCGCCAATATCGTACGTCGGCTGCTGAGAGCGGGCGACTTCAGCGCGGTGGTTTATGACAGGAGCGCCGACGCCGTGGCCGCCCTGTCGTCGGAAGGCGCCGATCACGCCGCAACTCTGGCCGATTTCGTCAAACGGCTGACAAAACCGCGCACAGTCTGGGTGATGCTGCCGGCAGGCAAGACCACCGACGACACGATCGACGAGCTTGCCACCCTGCTGGACCAGGACGACGTCATCATCGACGGCGGCAACGCATTCTGGCAGGACGACATCCGGCGCGCAAAGGCCTTGCGCAGCAAAGGCATCCACTATCTCGACGTCGGAACCTCCGGTGGCGTTTGGGGGCTCGAACGCGGCTATTGCATGATGATCGGCGGCGAGAAGAGCGTCGTCGATCGCCTGGATCCGCTGTTTGCGGCGTTGGCACCGGGCCTTGGCGATATTCCGCGCACGCAGGGGCGCGAGGGTCGCGATCCGCGTGTTGAACAGGGTTACATCCATGCCGGGCCGAATGGTGCCGGTCATTTCGTCAAGATGATCCACAACGGCATCGAGTATGGCCTGATGCAGGCCTATGCCGAGGGATTTGACATCCTGAAGAACGCGAATAGCAAGGCGCTTCCGGAAGATCATCGCCTCGACCTCGACATCGCCGACATCGCCGAGGTCTGGCGGCGCGGCAGCGTGATCCCCTCCTGGCTGCTCGATCTCACGGCCCAGGCGCTGGCGCGCAACGCAACGCTGGACGGCTATTCCGGCCACGTGGAGGATTCCGGCGAAGGCCGCTGGACCGTCAACGCCGCGGTCGACGAAGCCGTACCGGCCGAGGTTCTGACGGCGGCGCTGTTCGCGCGCTTCCGGTCGCGGCAACACCACACGTTTGCGGAAAAGGTGCTGTCGGCCATGCGCGATGGCTTTGGCGGTCATAAAGAACCGAAAACGTAACCGATGCCGGACGCATTTCACGCGATCGTCATCATGGGTGTGTCCGGTGTGGGCAAGACGGCCATCGCCGAGGCGCTGGCAAAGCGCCGCGGCTGGACGTTCGTCGATGGTGACGCGTTCCATCCAGCCAGCAACGTCGAGAAGATGCGTCGGGGAACGCCGCTGAAGGATGACGACCGATGGCCGTGGCTGCGCGCGATCGCAGCCGAAATCGACAGGCAACGCCCGGGGCCGCGACCCATCGTCATCGCCTGCTCGGCGCTGAAGCGCGCCTATCGCAAGATCCTGACGGACGGGCGGCCCGGGGTGAAACTCGTCTACCTCCAAGGTGGGCGCGAACTCATCATGAGCCGCCTGCAGCTTCGCCAAGGGCACTATTTTCCCGCGAGCCTGCTCGACAGCCAGTTCGCGGCGCTGGAAGAGCCGGAGCCTGCCGAGCGGGCACTGGTGATTGCAATCGACAAGAGCATCGACGCCATCGTCGACGAGATCGTGCAGACGCTTAACAGTTGAACGACAACGCCGCGTCCTTTTCGCGGCCAGCGGCTGAAGGCGATTGCGGGCAACGCCAAAGCAGGGTTTGATCAGCTCGGCCAGTCGAGAGCCGAGCGAACAATGTGAGGGACGAAACCATGGATATCTCGCATAGGACGATTGAGACCAACGGACTTTCGATGCACGTGGCCGAAGCGGGACAAGGCCCGCTGGTGCTGCTGTGCCATGGCTGGCCCGAATCCTGGTACTCGTGGCGGCACCAGCTCAAGGCGTTGGCGGAAGCCGGCTATCATGCCGTTGCGCCGGACATGCGTGGCTACGGAAAGACCGACAAGCCGCATGACATCGACCAGTACACCCTGTTTCAACTGACCGGCGACATGGTCGGAGCCGTAAGCGCGCTCGGCTCGACCGAAGCCGTCGTCGTCGGACATGATTGGGGCGCTCCGGTCGCCTGGCACGCGGCCCTGTTTCGGCCCGACATCTTCAAGGCCGTCGCCGCCCTGAGCGTACCGTTTCGTCCGCGAGGCTCTGTGCTTCCGACCAGCGTCATGCCGCAGACCGACACCGCGATGTTCTACCAGCTCTACTTCCAGGAGCCGGGTGTTGCCGAACGGGAGTTCGAAAACGACGTCAGGGCGACGATCATGGGCACGCTGGTCTCGACCTCGGGCAATGCA
The DNA here is from genome assembly GCF_031157255.1 of Bradyrhizobium sp. LHD-71. GTDB lineage: Bacteria > Pseudomonadota > Alphaproteobacteria > Rhizobiales > Xanthobacteraceae > P52-10. The sequence goes on from NZ_JAVIFX010000021.1 coordinate 2,285, forward strand.
GAGCCGGGCGATACGGCGAACGTCGGGATGGTCCCGCGCACTGGCGGCTGGCTCTCGCGACGGCCCATGCCAACGACATTGCCGCCATGGCTCACCCAACAGGACGTCGACTTCTACGTCGAGGAATTCACGCGCGCCGGTTTTCGCGGTGGCCTGAACTGGTATCGCAACATCGACCGCAACTGGGCGCTTCTCGCGCCATGGGCTGGCGCGAAGGTCACCGTGCCGGCTCTCTATATGGTTGGAGACCGCGATCTCGTTTACAGATTCCGCGGCATGGATCAGCTTGTCCCCAATCTCAAGCAGCATGTCCCGCAACTACGCAACACCATCATCCTCGAGGGTTGTGGGCATTGGACGCAGCAGGAGCGCCCGGAAGAGGTCAACCGCGCGCTCATTTCATTTCTCAAGGACAATCATCGATAGGAAGCGGCAGAAAACGCGAGGTCGTCCCTGCGAAAGCAGGGACCCATACGCCGTGACGTCGATGATGCGAAAGACCTGAGTTGCCTTGTCATGCGCTCCGCAATCGATCAGCGCGAAGGTTATGGGTCCCTGCTTTCGCAGGGACGACCCGGAATTTGCGGCATCACCGCGCGAACTGATTGAAATCGATCGGCTTGGTCCGATCGATGGTGCGCGTCACCGGTGGCAGCGGATATTTCAGGCCCGTCGCACAGTTGAACAGCATCACGCGATCGGTCGGCTTTACGCGTCCGTCCTTCAGGCCCTGCTTGTAGGCGGCGTAGGTCGCGCCCCCTTCCGGGCACAGCAACAGCCCCTCCCCGCGCGCCACTTCCTCGACCGCCTGGGTAATGGCGTCATCGCTGACAGCGACGGCGTATCCGCCGCTCTCACGCACCGCACGCAGGATCAGGAAATCGCCGACCGCTGCCGGCACACGGATGCCGGACGCGATCGTGTGCGCGTTCTCGAAACGCGGCGCATGCTCCTCGCCTGCTTCGAACGCGCGGACCATCGGTGCACAGCCTTCGGCCTGCACCGCGATCATGCGCGGGCGCTTCTTGCCGATGAAGCCGATCGCTTCGAGCTCGGCGAACGCCTTCCACATGCCGATCAGGCCGGTGCCGCCGCCGGTCGGGTAGAAGATCGCATCCGGCACGTCCCAACCGAGCTGCTCGGCAAGCTCCAGACCCATGGTCTTCTTGCCCTCGATCCGATACGGCTCCTTCAGCGTGGACGCGTCAAACCAGCCGACCTTCGCCTTCCCCTCGCCGACGATCTTTCCACAATCGTCAATCAGGCCGTTCACCCGGTACACTGTCGCGCCCTGCAGCTCGATCTCGCTGACGTTCACTTCCGGCGTGTCTTCAGGGCAGAACACCGTGCTCTTGATCTCCGCGTGACTTGCATAGGCTGCGAGCGCGGCGCCCGCATTGCCGTTCGTCGGCATCGCCATGTGCGTGATGCCGAGCGCCTTCGCCATCGAGACCGCCATCACCAGGCCCCGCGCCTTGAAGGAACCGGTCGGCAACCGTCCCTCGTCCTTGACGATGATCTCAGCCCCGCCAAGCTTCCGCGCAAGGTTCGGCAGACGCACCAGCGGCGTGAGCGCCTCGCCAAGGCTGACGATGTCCTGCACGCGGCGCACCGGCAAAAGCTCGCGGTAGCGCCAGATGTCAGGCGGCCGCTGCGCGAGCTGCTCCTTGCTCAGGGCCTTCCGCACACCCGCAAGATCGTAGCAGACCAGCAAAGGCTTTCCCGCCGACGACAAGCCGTGGATCCGGTCCGCTTCGAACCGCTCACCGGTGTAGGAGCATTCCAGATGCGTCACGAACGTCGGTCGCTCGGTGCGCAAATTCTCGTCGTCGTTCATTTCGATTGCCTTCGTCCTTTGCCTTCGTATTGGGAGCAAGCTGACCATCCGCTCACCAATAAAGCAAGACCCCGTCATTGCGAGCGAAGTAATCCAGTCTGAGTCTGCCGCAACCGCCGCACTGGATTGCTTCGTCCTCGCAATGACGAGCAGGCTTCGCTTCGCTCGCAATGACGCCGAGGCTCACGATCAACGTCGGAGGATGCGGCCCTTTGCGACTGGCTCGACCAGGTCGCGGTAGATGGCGAGCCAGCCTCGCTCATCCGTTGTCGACCACTTGGAGATCTTTGCGCGCCGTGTGGCGAGCTCGGCCTCAGACACTTCCAGATCGGCGGTCCGCTTCGCCACGTCGATGGCGATGATGTCGCCGTTCTCGACAAGGCCGATCGGGCCGCCCACCGCTGCTTCCGGCGCCACTTCCGCCACGGTGATGCCGACATTGGTCAGTCCCGAGAGCTGCCCATCCGTCACGACGGCGACCTTGCCGGCAAGGCCGGCGCCGAGGACGGCGAACACCACCGCCGAGGCCACGCCCATGCCCGGCGTTCCCTTCGGACCAAGGCCCCGCACCACCACCACCTGTCCTTCGCTGACCTTGCCGCGCTGGATGCCGTCGATCGCATCCATTGCTGTCTCGAACACGACGGCCGGTCCGCGCAGCTGCAGATTGCGTTGCTCGGTCACGCTGAGCTTGACGATGCTGGTTTCCGGCGAAAGGCTGCCGCGCAACATGACGATGGTCGGGTGCGTGCCGAGTGGTCGCGTCACAGGGCGTATGGTTTCTTCGTCGGCGACGACCACGCTTGCGAGATTCTCGGCCAATGTCTTGCCGGTGATCGTCTTCGCGCCTCTTTTCAGGAAACGCTCGAGCTGCTTCATGACGCCAGCCGTTCCGCCGGCTGCTTCGAACGCCTCCGTGGTCGCCTCGCCGTTCGGACGCACAGCCGTCAGCAGCGGAATCATGTCGGCATAGGTCTCAAACAGCTTGTAGAGGTCGATATCACAGCCTGCCTCCTGCGCGACCGCAGACAGATGCTTGGCCGAATTGATCGAGCCGCTGACACAGAGCATCACCATCACGGCGTTCTCGAACGCCTCGCGGGTGAGAATGTCGCGCGGTTTCAGGTCCTCGTCGACCATCGCAACGATGCGCCTGCCCGCCTGCTCGACGAAATCCCACATCCTTGGACTGTTCGCGAGAATCGGCGTCGAGCCCGGCAACGACATGCCAAGCGCTTCGCAGGCGGCGTGCAGCGTGTTGGCGGTGCCCATTCCAGCGCAGACGCCGGGGCCGCGAATGGCGACATCGCTCATCGCCTTGATTTCATCGATCGAGACTTTGCCGTAGGCGAGCCCGCCGGCGGTTGCGAACACATCCTCGATGTCGCAGATGTGACCGTTGTGCTGTCCGCTCGGCTGGTACCCGCAGCAGAAGATCAGGGTCGGAATGTTCAGCCGGCCGGCCGCCATCAACTGGCCCGGCGGAGTCTTGTCGCAGGATGCAAGGCACACCATGCCGTCGAGCAGCGCGCCTTCGACCTGCGCTTCGATATCGTTGGTGATCAGGTCGCGCGCCGAGAGGATATAGCCGCCCCTGTGGCCCCAACTGGTGACGAAGTCCGCCGGCGCAGTCGTGCGGACTTCGAAGGCGACCGCACCGGCGGCGCGGATCGCCTGCTTCATGCGTGCAGCGATGCCGTCGAGATGCGCGTAGCAGATCGCAAGGTCCGAGGACGAGTTGACCACCGCGATCTTCGGCTTCTCGAAATCCTCATCCGTCAGTCCGAGGGCGCGCCAGAGTGCACGCCGGGTCGCCCAGCGCGCGTTGCCATACTCTGCATTGCTCCGAAGCTTTCTTGCCATGTTGTGAGGCATTACTTTTGCGTCATTGCGAGCCATAGCCGTCGTAGAACGGCGTCGCTTCGCTCGCCTATGGCGAAGCAATCCAGTCTGAATTCGCCGCAAGCGCCGCGCTGGATTGCTTCGTCGCTTCGCTCCTCGCAATGACGACGGGTTCGCATAGCGCTTAGCTCTCGATCGCCCAGGCGGTCCGGGCCGACGTCGTCAGCGTGACGCTGTCTCCCACGGCAACGGGTTGCTGCGACGGGGCCTCGACGCGAAGGACCTGCGCCGCAGTCTCGACCGCGATCGACCGGCGGGAGCCGCGGAAGATCATTTCCTTGACCCGCCCGTCCCAGCGGATGCTGTCGGCGTCGGCTGTTGCGTCCCGCGCTGTCAGCGCAATGCATTCGGGGCGAACCAGCACGCCGACACGCGTGCCGGGCGATATGCGCGAGGCCGCCTGGCAGTGGCCCCGCCAGTTGCGCCCGGCCACGTCGAGACGGAAATAGCCGGCATCGGCCGGCTGGCTTGCCGTCACTTCGGCATCGAGCAGATTGGGCGAGCCGAAGAACGCTGCGACGCTGCGGCTGCCGGGCCGCTGGTAGATCTCCTCCGGCGACCCGACCTGCAGGATCTTGCCGCCCTCCATCACTACGACGCGATCTGACAGCGCCATGGCCTCTTCCTGGTCATGCGTCACGTAGAGGCTGGTGATGCCGAGCCGCTTCTGCAGCTTGCGGAATTCGTCACCTGTCTGGGTGCGCAGCCGCGCATCCAGGTTCGACAACGGCTCGTCGAGCAGCAGCACCTCTGGCTCGAACACCAGCGCGCGCGCAATGGCGACACGCTGCTGCTGGCCGCCGGAAAGCGCCGGCGCGGGACGCTCGGCATACTTCTGCATCTCCACCAGATCGAGCGTTCGCATCACCCGCTGCTTGATCTCGTCCGCCGGACGCCTGCGGATTCGCAAGGGATAGGCGACGTTGTCGAACACGGTCATGTGCGGCCAGATCGCGTAGGACTGGAACACCATGCCGAGGCGGCGCCGCTCCGCCGCCACGAAGATCGAGCGATCGGCGTCGCTGACCACAGTGTTGCCGATGGTGATGCGTCCGGTCGTGTTCTGCTCCAGCCCCGCGATCATGCGCAGCGTCGTGGTCTTGCCGCAGCCCGACGGACCGAGCAGCGTCAGGAACTCGCCGGCCTCGACCTTGAGGTTCACCCGGTCGACCGCCAGCGTCGCACCGAACGCACGGCTGACATTTTCAAGCAGAACAGCAGTCATCGGCGTCCTCGCGGAATTTACGGATAGAGTTGCTTGGCGCGATCAAGCATCGCGTTCTGGTGATCCACGTCGGTGGTTCCGAGCAGTTTGATGCCCTTCAGTTCGGCACCCGCCTCGCCCGCTTTGTCGAGGACTCCGTCGACGACGGGCATCAGTCCGGCGGCGGCATAGGCTGTCTGCACCTGCTCGCTGAGGTAATGGTTGATGAACACACGCGCGGCATTCGGATGCGGTGCGCCATTCAGCACGCCGAAGTCGAAGCGGATGTAAGGTAATCCTTCCACCGGAACGATGAACATCACTGGCAGCTTCTTCAGCGCCAGCCAATTCGAGAATAGCTGCGGAATGCGCATCGGATACTCACCGCGCGCGACGCGGCGTTCGTCGTTGCCGACGTCGCGGCTCAGCACCAGCGCTTGTTGCGCAAGCGCCTTGTTGTAGTCGTCGCCGAGCTTGTCCTGGAATGCCGTGAACATCACGTTGCCGCCGCCCAGCGCCCGCGGGTCGTCGGAGATGATCTTGCCTTTCCACTTCGGATCTTTCAGGTCCTGCCAGGACTTTGGCACGTCGTCGCCCTTCACGGCATTCTTGTTGATGAGAATGCCGTAACCGAGAATATAGGTCGGCACGCCAAAATCGGTCTCCTTGTGCTCCGCGAGCAAGTTCTTGGCGTTGGGGATGCCGCCATGCGGCTGCAGGTAACCTTCCCGCTGCTGCCGCACGAGGCTTGCGGCACCGTTCTGCACGACGTCGGCGATATAGCGCTTCGAGGATTGCTCGGTGCGGATACGCTCGGTCATCTCGCTAGCGCGCACGTCGAGCAGTTCGACGGCGATGCCGTACTTTGCCTCAAAGCTCTTGATGATGTCGAGATGGGCTTTTGCGCCGAAGAATGAGGTGTAGAAGGCGACCTTGCCTTCCTTCTTCGCCGCGGCAATGACGTCGGCCGGCAGTTCCTCATCCGCGGCGCGCGCGATGCCGATCGACGCGACCGTCATACTCGCCGCGATGACGGCGACCTTGCAGAGATTTCCGAGCATCAGACCCTCCCTTCCCCTTGTCGCGTTATCTACAGCGTACTTATGCGTCGTTTGATCACCGCCAGTTGCACCCAGCGGAACACGATCACCAGCGCCATCATCATCAGCCCGATCACACTCACCTCTTCCGCGAGGCCGTTGACCCAGCGCTTCACGAGCACGACCGAAAGCACTTCGGAGCCCGTGGTGTAGAGCATGATCGAGGCCGACAGCTCGCGCATGATGCCGAAGAAGGCCAGCACCCAGCCGACGGCAAACGCCGGCCATGCCAGCGCCACCAGGATGCGCGTCAACGTCTGGAAGAAGGTGGCGCCGTGCACGCGCGAGCATTCCTCGAGATCGAAGGACAGTTGCGCGTAGGCGCCGGACATCACCCGCACCGAGACCGGCGTGCCGAGCGCGAGATACGCGAGGAACAGCGCCCACACGGTGCCGTAGATCGGGATCTGCGCCGGCAGCATCGCAAAGCCCCACAAAAAGCCGATCGCCAGCACGATGCCCGGCATCATCCAGGGCAGCCACGCCATCGCATCGATCAGGCGCCGCCCGCGCCAGGTGGTGCGGATCGAGATGTAGGCCACGATGCTGCCGAGCACCATTGTCGCCGTGGCGCCGACGAGGCCGAGCATCATGGTGTTCCTGGTCGCGCGCCAGAACTCGCTGTCACCGAGCACGGCCCGATAGTGATCGAGCGTCAGCATGTCCCAGCCGTAGAAGCCGAAGAACTGGAAGAATGAGCCGACCGCGAGTTGGCCGACCGGCAACACCGTGGTGACGAAGAAGAACAGCAGGCAGAAGGCAAACGTCGCCCAGCGCCAGGCTCCGAGCCTGACCACGCCGGGATTGAAGCCCTTGCCTGTGACGGTCTGAAAGCTCTTCCCGCGCAGCACGGTCCATTGCCAGACCACCAGCAGCAGCATCAGGCCAAGAATGACGAAGCTCAGTGCCGTCGCCGACTGATACTCCGGCACCGCGCGCTGGGTGATCAGGTCATAGATCTCCGTGGAGATGACCTTGATGCCGGCCGGCGTTCCGAAGAACAGGGGCGACTCGAAGCTCTCGATGCCGCGGATGAAGCTCAGCATGACCCCGCTCGTCAGCACCGGCAGCAGCAGGAACAGCGTGATCTTGCGGAATGTCGTCCAGCGCGACGCGCCGCACATGCGGCTCGCCTCTTCGAGCGCTGGATCCATCGCCCGGAAGGCATCGACCAGGAACAGGAAGAGGAATGTCGTCGTATACTGCGACATGTGCCAGATCACGCCGCCATAGGAATAGACGTTGATCGGCGAGGTTTCAGAGCCGGTGATCGCCTTCCAGGTCTGGTTGATAAGGCCGACCTGCAGATTGCCGAGCATGCCCCAGGCCATGGCCGTGAGGATCGGCGGCACAAAGAACGGCAGCGTGATCATCACCTCGAGCACGCCGCGACAAGGCGTGTCCGTGCGGGCGATGATCCAGGCCAGGAAGATGGCGACGACCAGCGAGGGAATCGTCTTGGCGAACGAGATGCCGATTGTATTGAGCAGCACGACCGCGTTGTGCGCGGTCATGATCTGCCGATAGCCCTCGAGATTGAAGCTGCCGGCGGTGCCGGGCGGCGTCGAATGCAGGCTGCCATAGAGCAGCATCGACAACGGATAAACCGTGAGAAAGGCGAGGAGCAGGATCAGCGCCAGCACCGCCAGATTGCGGCCGCGCAGGAGCGCACGCAGCCGGTCCAGCATGTGCGTGCCTTCGTCACGCCTGACCGCCAGTCTGCCGGCCGTCTGTTCGGACATTGCAGTCCTCTCCCCAGCCCCCGGAGCGTATTCCGTTCAGGTTGAACGGGACACGCTCCGGATTCCCTTAGTGGTCGCATCTTCTTGCGGAAAGCCGGTATCCACCTTTCCGGAAAATGCTCTCGTCGTCAGCGCCGTCGCTTCGTGATCTCGACGATGCCGTTGTCGGCATCGACCTTCACCCAGTCGCCGGTCTCGATGATCTGCAGCGGGTCGCGTTCAAGCTCGGTCATCGCCGGCGCGTGCGTGACCACCGCGCCGAGCGCAACCTTGGTCGTCATCTTGTTGAAGATCATGGCGCGCGGCGAAGCGCCGTTCAGCCGCGCCATGTGGAAATAGGCGGACCAGCCGGACGAGCCCTTCGCGCCTGGAAACACCAGCACCTTGTCCTTGAAGCTCTGGCCGCGGAGCTCGTGCCGGCGCTCGATCACGGTGCCGTCGCGCTCGTTGATGCCGCCCCAGCCGGAAATGGTGTCGCGGGTGACGATCGCTTCGCCTTCAGCACAGCCGCCCACAACCTTCCGGCCGCGCAGCACGATCCGGGCCGCGTCGTTTGTCGGCGCGAGCGTGTCGCTCATTGCAGGCCTCCCTCCCAGCGTCCGCTGATGGCCGCCTCGACGCAATCCTTCACCGAGCCGAACCAGGCCGAGACGCCGGTGATGGCCGGCAGATAGTGCGCCTGCTTGGCGGAATCGGTCGCGACGACCCTGGTCCCCTTCGGCATGTGCCGCGAGATCGCCGGGCACGTGTCGCTCATGACGAAGCCACCGGCGTCCATGATCATTCTCGTGTAGCCGTTGCGGTCGGCGACGTCGCGCAACGCGCGCGGCGTATGCACCCAGAGCTGGGTGTTGGCGCTGATCTTGCGCCCGTCCAGCAACGACGCGATCAGCCAGACCTGATCGATCGAATTGTGCGGACAGCCGAGCATCACGAAATCGACGTTCCGGTCGGTTGCGCAGTTCAGATTGTCATAGGCCGCGCGCCGCTCGGCCTCGCCATACCGCACGGTGTCGCGCACACGATTGCCGCCGAAGGCCTCCTCGATCGAACGCGCCTCCGGCGTGATGTCGGGAATGTGATACATTTCGACGCCGCCCGACGAAGCCGCCGCAGCGCCGAAATGCTTCAGCTTGATCAGGTTCGGCTGTCGGTAGCGCCCGGTCAGCACCGGGATCTCATCGTCGATGATCTCGCCGAGATAGTAGCCGAGCAGGCCCCAATCCATGATGTCGTCGACGTCGATATCGATCTCGACTCGGTGTGTGCCGCGCCGGTTCTCGGCGATGTGATAGCCCCAGTAGGGAATGCGCCCGGTCAGGGCGGCGGCGCCGGTGCTCTCCTTGCCTTCCGTATTCGTGCGCGCGCCGAGCACGGAGTTGCAGTAGACGACAGCGGACGACTCCATCCATGCACAGTGCTCGCCTTTCACGGGCACGTTGCCGACCTGATACGGTGTGCAGGTCGCAAACATGTTGATGCCGCGGCTGCCGAAGAATTCCTCGCCGCGCTTCTGCTGTTCGGCGAGGTCGTCAGGGATTCCCTGCACGCGCCAGTTCGCATTGTCGATGCCGGTGATGAGCTGACATGTATTGGCGGCCATCCGCGGAACTTCGACCACCTCCTTGCTGTCGAGGTTGAGCTCCGAATAGACCGCATCGAAACCCTTCTTGACGAGCTCCCGCACCGAAGGCGTGGATGCATTGAACGCCCCGGCGACGTTGTTGGTTGCAACCAGCCGCTCGGCGCTCAGCGCCTCGCCATAACGCACCAGGAGATCCATCGCCCGCGCCTTGGCGCGGCCATGGACGCCGTCGTACATCGCCTGTTCGTAGTCGGTCAGTTTCATGTATGGCCCACGCGCCTAGACCCGCACCGGACGTCTGTCAGGCGGCCCTGCCCGGCCACCGCATGTGTTTCGTCTCAACGTTATCATGCACCCGCCTGGCGAGCGCCGCGATATCGATCTGGTGCACGCTGCCGGTGCCTGCGAGGTCCAGCGCCTTGGCGGCGGCAGCGCCCATGGCAATGCACGGCCCCATGACGCGCACGCTCGACAGCGCCGCATTGTCGGCATCGATGCAACGGCCGGCGGCGACGACGTTATCGCCTTCCGCGGGGATCATGCTCGACAGTGGCACGTAGTGCACATGATCCTGATCGAAGGTCTGCCAGGTGTGGCCGCTGCCGTGGTCGTGCAGCTCGATCGGCCAGGCGGTGCGCGCCACCGCATCGGGAAACTTGGTGCCCGCGCGCACGTCATCGACGGAAAGCTGCTGGCGGCCGACGATCCAGCGCGTCTGGCGGATGCCCGGGAAGCCATAGGCGCGCACGCGCGCGTTGCCGAAGCATTCGGGAAATTCCTTGCGCAGGAATGTCACGGCGCGGTCGGCCTGATCCTTGCCGTCGATGCCCTTGACCGACGCCTCGATCGGGTCGAGCGGCGTTTCCACATGCGTCATGTTCATGGCCGCGACGCCGCGACCGGGGATGATGAAGCCAAGCCCCTCGCGCCGGACCAGGCCGTAGTCGGCGCCCTTTTCCTTCATCCGCGCGCCGATCTCATCACGCGTGGGCTGCTTGTCCTCATCGATGTGTTCCAGGATCACCATTTGCGTGCCGAAGACCGGGCCGTCGGACGGCTCGCGGCAGGCAAATCCCGCCTGCCAGACCAAGGCCGCATCGCCGCTGGCATCGACGAAGCCTGTCGCGCCGACATCGACGTCGCCGTAGCGTGTCGCAAGATGCAGCCGGTTGATGCGCCGATTCTCGACATCCGCCTGACGCAGCACCGCGCCGACGATCACGGTGATGCCAAGCTCGCGCACGGTGCGCTCGATCCAGCGGCCGAGCGCAACCTCGTCGTAATAGACGACGGTCGTCAGCGGCCCGTTCCGGTAATAAAGCTGCTCGCTGTTCCTGCCGAGCGTCTCCAGGATGTCATCGGCGATGCCGTGGGTGAACTGATAGCCATGCGTGCCGTTGGAGAACAGGCCGCAGAACGTGCCGATGATCGAGTTCACCGCCTGTCCGCCCAGCGCCGGCAATCCGTCGATCAGCACGACCTTGCGTCCCAGCCGGGCGGCCTCGATCGCGGCCGACGTACCGGCAATGCCGGCTCCCACCACGCAGATGTCGGCCTCGACCTTCCGCACCGCGCCGTTTCCCGTCCGGCGGACGATATGCGTTCCGACCGAGACGCCCAAGGATCCCGCCATGCGCCTTCTCCCGAAAATCCCGCCGTCCTTTTGACGGACTCGTTGTTGCTTGCGCACCCGATGCTAATCCCGCCGAAATCGCCGAAAAAGCAGCATCCATGATCAACAGCTTTCTCGAATTGAGAAAGCTGGATAAGCTGCTGGCAACAGTCACGTTCTGCGGTCCGACGGCCGGGTGTCCGATTGCCGCAGGAACTCTGCGCGACGAAAGCTTTCTCAAAAGGAGAAAGGCCCAAAGGGAGAGAGATCTGGACACGCTTCTGAATATAAAGGCCTTTCTCACCGCGGCCCGGGCCGGCAGCTTTTCGGCGGCCGCACGCGAGCTGGGTGTCGCGCCGTCGGTGATCGTCAAGCGCATCAACCGTCTTGAAGACCAGATGCGCGCGCAGCTGTTCGTGCGCTCGACCCGCAAGCTGTCATTGACCGAGACCGGCGAGCGCTACTTCCCGCGCTACCAGACGATCGTCGGCGACGTCGACGACGCCCTCAACGGTGCGGCGTCGTCGGCCGACCGGATCGAGGGGCAGCTGCGGATCAAGTGTCCGACGACGCTGGCGATCCTCAACTTCGGCGAGATCCTGAACGACTTTCAGGTGGCCCACCCCGGCATCGCCGTCGACCTGGTGCTGATCGATCGATCGGTCAATCCGGTCGAGGAGGATTTTGATATCGCCATCGGCGCGATGCCGGCGTCGTACGCCAACGTGATCGACGAGCCGCTGTCGCCCTATCCGCGGGTGCTGTGCGCCGCGCCGTCATACCTCGATGCGCATGGCGAACCGAAACATCCGATCGACCTGATCGGGCACGACTGCCTGACCTTTCAGACCACCGGCTCCACATGGTCGTTCGAAAGTCCGCGCGGGTTGATCAACGTCGACGTGCGCTCGCGCTTCTCCGCCAATGACAGCCAGATCCTGCAGAGTGCGGCCTGCCGCGGTCTCGGCATCGCCATGGTCGCCCGCTACATCGCGCGGCCGGCGATCGAAGCTGGGCATTTGCGAACGTTGCTGCCGGACTATCCGGTGCCGGAATTGTGGCTGAAGGCGCTGATTCCATCCAACAAGATCAAACGCGCCGCGGTGCAGAGCCTGTTGCAATGGATCAGGGAGCGCATGCAGCCGCTGCCGTCATGGGCAGTGTAGATCATGGGCAGTGTGAATGTGGATATGGGAGCCGCACCATCTGTCTCTTGCGGAGTGGAAGAGCGCCTATCCGGGAGCGAAGGTTCACGCTCCGCCGCGACCAGGGTGCGCAGCAATTCCGACTTCGATCCCATGATACGCGGGCGAACGCCTTGAGCATGTCGGGCTGACGGCTTGGTTGCCGGTGCTATCGAGCGCGAGTTTGGCCTGATGGCGCAATGCCTGCGTTTTTTGATCGGATCACGGATTGATGGATCCTACCTCGCGAGTTGAATCATACGGTCTAACGCGGCGCCGAAGCCGTTCAGCGACACGTTGAATGTGACGGCGTCGCCGCTCGAGAGATTGAGCGACGCGACGACGAGCTTGGCGCCCTTGCGCAGCGCGTCGGTCGCGACCGTCGGGAAACTTAGCGGGAGAAGGCATCCCTGCGGGACGCAGGTGCTGAATCGCAATCCCTTGCCGAGGTCTTTGTCATCGAGCTTGAGAATCGCGCCGCTGTCGAGATTGAGCCCGAACGGCATCAGGATCGTGCCGTCGGTCTTGCCATCCGCAGGTGGGCGCAGCTCGATCGCGTAGACACGCTGGCCAGTCTGGCTGTTGCCCTGCGCTTGTGACAGCAGACACTGCTTGCGCCCCTCGGCGAGCCTGCAATCCACGGTCCAATCGCCATAGGTCTCGTTGATTGACGAAGCCCCGTTCGGCAGCGTCGCCGATGGCGTGGCCGGCTGCTGTACGCCCTGAGGCTGCGTACCCGCGGGCGCGGCGGAGCGCGGTGTCGGTTGCTGCGCGACGGCGTTATTCGCCGTCGCGAAAATCGCGGCGGCGGCGAACGCAAGAACGCATGATGAAATACGGAATCGAGGCGTCATCGGTTCAACCTGATTGGAACGGTGAGAGTGACGGAGCCTCCGCCGGGAAGCGCCATCGGTTCTCGCGGCGCTGCGCGGTCCCCGGCCTTCTGGATCGACCAGATGCTATCGGCGGGGCCGTTCCTGATGCGACGCGTGGTCGCGATGGCCATCCAGGCGAAGCAGAGCGCGCCGATGAAGGCGACCGCATCAACGCCGATGGTCGCGGCGCTGCCGTGCGCCCACATGTCGAGCGCCGGGAATAGCGCAGCCAGAAGCGTTGTCAGCGGGATCGCCAAAGTCGCGGCGCAGCAGAGCCAGAGCAGTTGCACCGCCGAGCGCGCCGCACCCCATGCAAAGGCCCATGCGACCGAACCGAGAAACACCGCGTAATAAACAAGCTCATGCCAATGATTGAGATCGGCTACGCGACCATGCAGCCACTTGGCGGCAACGATGGTGAGCGAGATGCCCGCGACGCAGCCGAGGCAAACGCCGACGGTCGCACTGCCCAAAAGGCGCGTCGAGCGCGATTGCTCGACCTCGCCGCCCTTGCGCGCATTCTTCCGGCGCGTCTCTATCCACAGCAGGTTGCCACCATAGAACAGCCACGCGCCCGACAGGCCCAGGAAGAAATAGGCCCACGTAATCGTCGCGCCCTCATATTGTCCGGCGTGCAGGCCGTAGAACGTCTCTGACGCTCGACGGTCGGGGTCCTGACGCGATGGACGTGTACTGTCTTTGAGCAATTCGCCGGTCACGGCGCTGAGCATGACGCCCCCAAGATGAGTATCCCCGACATAGCCACGCTCGGCTCCGGGGACTCTCACCGAAGCGGCCTTGTCTCCGATATTCCTAAAGATCATGAAGCGGGGCTCGAAATCGGACGCCTGAACTTTGAGTTTTTGAAGCAACTGTGCGGGCGGCATCATTACACCCGCCTCGCCGATCGGCTTTGGCGCTCTAAATGGCTCATTATCAAGGTCGTTCAGGATTTCTTGCTTGCCGCCAAAAATAACACTTTCTTGCACGGACCAAAGTGGGCCGCTGAAGCTCAATGCGGTCGAGGTAATCGCCATCGCAATGTGAAATGGGAGTGCTGCAACTCCGACGACATTGTGGGCGTCCAGCCACATGCGTTTGAGGTTCTTGCCGACACGCAACGCAAACAAGTCCTTTATGAGTGACGGCAGCAGTACGATCACGCCGCTGATCAGCGCTACGCCGTAGAGCAGCGAGACCACCCCCATGAAATAGGATCCCCACGGTTCCGGAATCCCAACGCGCATATGGATGTGATTGATGAAATCCGCCAGTTCGGACGGCTCCTCCTGCTTCGCCAGTAACGTGCCGTCAGGCTTGAGCGTCGCCCACCAATGGACATGCTCGTGCGCTTGCCCCTCTTGATGCGGCGCGTCCTCTTCCCACGTCACCCGCGCAGGCTCGTTCTCGTTTCCCCGCAGATGCAGCTTGATACCTTCCTCCCGCGCTTCAGGATGGGCGGCGGCGACCAATTCGAGGAGACGGGGCGCATCGTCCAATGAAACCGCCGCCACGCCCACGGCGGGTGGTGACGCCCAGCGCGATATGGGCTCCTTGAACATGGTGAGCGCGCCCGCATAGAAGGCGATGAACAGCGCAAAGCCGCAAGTAATGCCGGTCCATGTGTGGACGGTCTTGTAGAGCTTGACGATATCGGCGCGGATCATTCTGTCCTCACGCGAAGAAATAGAACCGGCAGGCAAACAGTGCGGCGAAGGCGAGCAGGTTCGCTGCGCCGAGCCATGCCCAGGCAGCGCGACCGCTGCGAAACAGGAAGCAGAAGCCGACTACTGCGATCCAGACGAACGCTTCCAGGTAGCGCATCAGCGAGTAGCGCCCACCCGGCGCATTGATGCCGCCCGGCCCCAGATAGGCGTAGAGGCCGACCAGCGAGAGCGCCAAGCCGAAACCGAGGATTGCACCGGCGCTGGCCTTGCTCCACCAGTCAGGACGAATGTCGCCTGGCATGTCAGTTCTTCCGCGCGAAGCCGCGGAGCGCGGCCGAATAAGGAAAGATGAAAAGACAAACCATCACAACATGCAGCGCTACGAAGAAACCAGCCAAGGGCCGCAATGCCGCAATCCATGCGGCAAGCCCGGCCACCAACAGCAGGCAACCGGCCGCCAGCAACAGCCGTCGCGGCGGAACCCGCGACAGCCATTGCTGATTTGGGTTCGCAAGATAGAGGCACGCACAGCCTAGAACGGTCAAAGTCAATGCTAGTACCACGATCATGGTTCAGAAATTGAACGTGGTCGAAAGGCGATAGGTGCGCGGCTGACCTCGGTACACGAAGCCAGACGCATAAGTACCGGCCCAGTAGCCTTTGTCGAAGACATTATCGACATTGAAGCGGACAGTGACCGGCTTCTCGTTCCACGGAGAATTGAAGCTATAGCGTGCGCCAAGGTCTAGTGTGGTCCATGATGGAATAGTGACGCCGGAGGAGGTTGACACAACCGCATCACCAGTATGGGTTAACCGGCCGGTGAGCGTCAGCCCCTCTATGAAGGGCGTGTCCCACTCGGCTCCAATCACCGCGCGGAATTTCGGAGCGGTATCGTTCCTCTTGCCGTCGAGAATGCCGCCGTCGGTCTTGGTCAGGCGGGCGTCGAGCAGGGTGAGCCCGCCCAACAGGCGAACGCCGGGCATGAGTTCGCCATAGGCGTTCAGTTCGATGCCGCGATTGCGCTCTTCTCCGTTCTGCGCCAATGTCGGGTCCCCGCCCGCGGGATCGTCTATCGAAATTGAAGCGGCCTTGGCGATCTGGAATACAGCAAGCGTCGTCGTCACCTGACCCCAGTCGACTTTGACACCGGCCTCGTACTGCTTGCTGACATACGGCGGGAATATCTCGCCAGCATTCGCGTACGTCGAGCCGACGATGGTTCCTGCTCTCAGATCCTCGATATAGTTGGCATAGAGCGAAACGTTTTCCCACGGCTTAACGACCAGCCCAAACGCAGGAGTCCAGGCATTGGCGTCGTATTTCGAGGACAGCAGTCCTGTTGTCCTATTGAAGTCTTTGATACCCACTTCCTGATAGCGAATTCCGGCCAGAAATTGGATACGCTCATTGAAGATCGATAAGGTGTCTGCAAAGCCGATGCTGGACGCCGTCGTCTGGGAGCTCTTCTTGGGATCGCCGGGATCAGCAACAGAGGACAGGAGCGGAAATACAGGATCATACATCGACTCTATTATCGAAGCGGATCCTTCGGACTCTGCGCGTTTGTACGTAAGCTCTGACCGAGACACGTTAAGACTCAAGGCGTGCCCCACTGGACCGGTATTCGCTTGAGCCCGAATGCCGCCTTGCATGGATAGGATGTCCCGCGAATAATGTTGTATTTCTCGCGCGATACTGTATCGGCCGGCGCTGTCGAGCAGCCGGACCTTTTCGTAGCCATTCAAGTCGGCTTTTGAAATCTGCTTACCTATGGCGGCATAGGCTGTGACGTTCTCAAGTACATCGACTTCGCCTCGTATCATGCCCATGGTTGATTTGGTTTTATATTCCGACCCGGGAGGAACGAGGCTCACTGTCGAGCTTGGTGCGCGGGGAAAGGATAATAGTGAGCCGGCGACAGACCGAGCCTGGATATATACCCCGTTCGGATCCAGCTTTTGAGATTGATGTGCAAAGTCTGCTGACAGTCGGACACGTTCGCCTGAATAGTCGAGGTTGAGCGCCGCTGTACCGAGTTTCGCGTGTTGTGTATCGATTGGCGTATGACCGCCGTCGATAGATCCGTTGAAACGGATACCGAACTCGTTGCTTGCTCCGAAACGACGGCCGACATCAACATGCGCACCAATTTGGGAGTTCGACACATAGCGCGTAGTCAGCTGCGTGATCGGTTCATCCGTTGCGCGCTTCGTGACTAGATTGACCGAGCCACCAATAGCGCCGGTGACCGCTGCGGACGCAAGCGTCACACCGTTCAGGAGTGCGCTTGGGCCTTTTAGAATCTCCACGCGTTCAATGTAGTCGGACGACGGGAAATACAGGGGTGCCATACCCGCCAAGCCGTTGAGGGTGCGGGTTCCGTCGATTCCGTACCCCCCAAATCCCCGGATGACTTGATAATCGTGGGGGGTACCGCTCGACGTGCTCGCTACAACAGAGGGATCATTGTTCAATACATCCTGAACAGTCCGCGCCTGCTGATCCTTGATGAGTTTGCTCGTGTAACTGGTGAGGCTGAAGGGGGTGTTCATCACGTCGCGGTTGCCGAGCATTCCGACCTGCCCGCCGGTCGCCACCTGCCCTCCCGCATAGGGCGGCATTAGCGTCATCGTCGAATTTGGATTCGCGGCCTGCACGTCGATGGTGTCGAGCTGGATCGCACCGGACGGCAATGCGTCGCCATCTGCGGCGGCGGCGGACGGTGCCGCAATCGAGACGGTTCGTGCATCCGGGAACGAGTAAGTGAGCCCTGTGCCCCGAAGGATTCTCGCCACGGCCTCCGCCGGCGACACGGCGCCGCTGACGCCGGGAGAAGACTTGCCTGCCGCGATTGCGGGCACATAGACAATCTGGAAACCGCTTTGGCGGCCGAATGCCGCCAAGACGCGATTCAGGGGCCCAGCGGGGATCGAGTAGGATGTTTGCGTGGTCTGCGCGCTTGCCGGCGTCGACAGCGCGAAGACAACGCCCGTCATCGCCGTCGACGCCATCAGAGCAACCGCAACGCCGGCGCTCAAACGCGTCCATGCAACATCTCTTGAGAACCCCAACCCCATGACCAAACCACCCCTGAGATGCTTCAACAGGGCCGCTTGAGGGCGCCCCTATTCGTGCATACGAACGGGGCTTCGGGGTTTTCCCATTTCGTGCTGAAAAAATTTTAGATCGGTGAAATCACTGTAAGATAAGAACCGACCATCCGGACGCGCCCGCCGAACGGATGCACGAGCGCTTGAAGCGCGCGGGACGGATCGGTCACGTCGAACACGCCGCTGACCCGCTGCGCGCCAAAATTGGGGTCGATGACGATCATGCGGCCGGGCTGCCACCGGCCGATCTTGGCAATCACTGACGAGACAGGCTCATCCTCCGCAAAAAGCTGTCCGGAGCGCCAAGCGGCAATCTGGCCCGACTCTCGCGTTCCATGATGGCTCGTCCGTCCCCGCTCCTCAAACGCCAGCCATTGCCCCGCCGACAGGCGGGTGGTGTCGATTCCTGGCTTCGTGGAAGCGACCTCCACCGTGCCGTGGTCGACGGAAACCGAGAGATAGCCGGCACCGTCACTGACCTCGAAAGCGGTGCCGAGGGCGGTTGTCACCAGTTCGGAGATGCCGACGCGAAACGGCCGATTCGGATCGGTTGCTACATCGAAGAATGCCATGCCCTGGAGCAGACGAATAAACCGCTGCCCCTCGGTGAACTGCACCGCGATCGCGCTGTCCGGCCCCAGCGTTGCCACGCTTCCGTCAGCGAGATCGACACGGCGAATCTCGCCCGTGCCGGTCCTGAAATCCGCCCTGGCCTCGACCAGAAGGCGAGGCACCGCTAGATAACTGGCGGCCGCGCCGGCGCCCACCAATCCGGCGATGACAAGCGCGCGCCGCGTGACACGGGTGGCGGCGGCCCTCCTTTCGGCGGCACGATCATCCGTGATGATCTTCACCATCATGCCGTGGATGTCCGCGACTTCGGCCCAGGTGCTTTCGTGGTCCGGGCTTCGCGTGCGCCACTCCCGGATCATTCTGTGCGGAACGGGATTGTCGGGATCGTTCTTCAGCCGGATCATCAAATCCGTGGCTTCTGTGAACAGCCGGTCGCGTTCGGATGCTTCCTCGGTCATTCAAAACGCCTTCGGGGCTGCGCCGACCGGCGCTCCACATGCCTACGATAGAGTAATACGAAAGAGCGGCGACGTTTTTCCCCTGACCCGGTCTCTGGCCGCCTTCTCGGGCTGCGGGTCAGCCTTCCGCCTCGCGGAGGCGATCGCGAACATGTCGGTAAGCGTCGCGGATCAAGACCCAGGTCCGGGTGGTGGACAATCCCAGCTCCTGCGCCACGGCTTCGATGCCCTTTTCTCCGAGATGGTGCATCTCGAAGGCCCGCCGGGTTCGCTCTGGCAATTCCTTCAAGGCCGAGTTTGAAATCGCAAGCCGTTGCCGATCGAAAACCTTTGTTTCCGGCGACGGCATATCGTCCGGAATGGCCTCAAATTCAGCGTGCGTCAGGGCAACCCGCGACGCAAGCCGCTCGCGCCGAATCTGATCTATATGCAGATTGCGGGACACTCGAAAAAGAAATGCGCGCGGGTTGTCGCGTGTCGCTTGGCCTGGGCGGCCCGCCACGATTAATTTAAGGAAAGCCTCTTGCGTCAGGTCGGCTGCGTTCTCCGAGCTGACTCCTCGCCGGCGCAGTGCATTCGCGATTTCCTTCGAATGACGGACGAAGAGTGCGTGAAGATCCCAACTCATCGGCGCCTCCCTGGGCGCCGGCCGGATGTCATACCTCCGCGGGAAGCGGATTCAGCCGGCGACAGAGGCCGAAGGCAGATGAAAGCGGAACTCAAATGGACCATGATGCAGACGCGAAACAGCAAGAGTTAAGATCCCGGCACGCTGTCACCGTCCCTGATCATCGATCCTTCACCCAATATTGTCTCCGAAATTCTCCTGCAACTGCAACGATTTAGATAGCTTCTAAGCAGGCCTGGCAACATCTGCTCGTCGATGAGGCGAATACTCTGCGTTTTCCGCGCGATAGATCCCGCGGAAGGCGTGCTGAAACAGTTCCGTCCAGTGGCGATCCGGTCGCATTCTGGTCGGGAGTCGCGGAAATGCCACACTGCGAAGACCGTCGGAATCCTTGCAAGAAGCAGGAGCCGACGAATTATTGCCCAGCGCAGCGATGCATCAGCCGGGCCTCTTCGAATGTGAACATGTGAGCCGCACCGTGGCCATCCGTCGGCATTAGTGGCATTGGATCGGCCATGTTGAAGCAATTCGGCCAAGAGGTCTGGACGGCGGATGGGCCCGACGCCGTCGTGGCCGGATTTCATTACCCCACCCGGATGGCCGTCATCAGGCTGTCTGACGGACAGCTCTTCATCTGGTCGCCGATACGGCTCACCGATGCTCTACGGGCAGAGGTGGATGCCCTCGGTCAAGTGCAGCACATTATTGCTCCCAATTCGCTTCACCATCTGTCTCTTCCGGAGTGGAAGAGCGCCTACCCGGGAGCGAAGCTTCACGCTCCGCCAGGATTGCGAAAGAAGCGTACGGACATTGCCTTCGATGCTGACCTCGGACACGGGCCAAGCCCGGATTGGGCCAAGGACATCGATCAGGTCCTGATGCAGGGCAATCTCATCACGACGGAAGTCGTATTCTTCCACATCGAAAGCGGCACCGTGATCTTTACGGATCTGATCCAGCAGCTTCCCGCCAGCTTGTTCACCGGCTGGCGGAAAGTCGTGGCGAAACTGGACCTCATGGTAGGCCCCGAGCCGTCGGTGCCGCGCAAGTTTCGGATGGCCTTTACCAACCGCCGCGCCGCACGCGACGCGCTAGAGCGCATTTTCGCATGGCCCGCCGAGAAGGTCTTGATGGCCCACGGCACACCGGTGGAAAGGGATGCCCGGGCATTCCTACGCCACGCGTTCGGATGGCTGGCCGCGTGACGCTGCCGGCTCTGCGTAACGCGACGACGAACCGAGTAAGGCGGAGCCCCGACAGCGAAACTTGAAGAACGGCGCCCTGGCGACGCCTCCCTTCAATCGGATCGATTGCACAGACGGTACGCCCTTGGGGCTATCCGTTGATCGACCAGAGCCGGCGCGAGGCGATCTCGGCTCCCTGCACCAGCGCTTCGAGCTTGCGCCAGGCGATGTCGGGATCAACGGTATGCAGCGTCGCGAAGCTCGCGAAGCCACAGTCCGTTCCCGCGATCACCCGCTCACGTCCGACGACATTTGCATAGCGCTCGATGTGCTGTGCGACGACTTCCGGATGCTCGATATAGTTCGTGCAGGTGTCGATCACGCCCGGCACCAGCACCTTTTCGTCAGGCAGCGGCGTTTCCTTGAACACGGCCCACTCATGCGCGTGGCGCGGATTTGCGGCCTCCATCAGCAGCGCTGCAGGACGCACCTTGAGAAGCAAGTCGAGGATGAGAGACAGCTCGATGTCGTGGTGATGGGGCGACTCGTAGTTTCCCCAGCACAGATGCAGCCGCATGCGCTCCGGCGGAATGTCGCGCAGCGCGTGGTTGAGAACCTCCACCAGGCGGGCAATCTCGCTGCGGAACTCGGCGACGCCAAGAGGCGCGGCGCGAAAATGGCGGCCAAGCGCGAGATCCGGACAATCGATCTGCAACAGCAACCCGGCAGCGGCGATGGCATCGTATTCGTGCTTCATCGCATCAGCCAGCGCCTCCAGGTAGACATCCTGAGATGCGTAATGCCTGTTCGGCATGTAGTGCGACATGATGCCCGGCGACGAAGCGGACATGAAGGCGGCCTCGACGTCGGCCGCATCAACCGCGGCTTTCAGGTTGTCGATGTCATTGTCGAGCGCCTCGCTCCCGCGATAGCTCACCGGTCCAACGCAAGCCGGCGTCTTGATGTCCAGCTTGATACGCTGTGCGAAATTGGGAAACTCCGCCAGTTCGGACAGCGCCAACGGCTGGTCTTCCCCCTCCAGACCCGTCATCCGCTCACGCGCGTAGGTCGCGTAGGCGTACTTGCTCATCTCACCATCGCAGACGATATCGATGCCGAGCGCCGCCTGCCGGCTGACGACCGCTTGGACGGCGTCGGCGACGATGCGAGGCAGCCGGCTTTCATCCTGCGGAGCGAGTCCGCCCTTCTCGCGCCGAAGCAGCAGGGCCTCGAGCTCTGCCGGGCGCGGCAGGCTGCCGACATGCGTCGTCAGTATCCGTGAAGCGCTCAGTTGCATCCTTTGGTCCTCCCTCGTTTGGTCCGAGTAGACAGGCCCTCTTCGACGAGATCACCGCGCCATCGTGGCGCGGCTCCAGGCCGCGCAGTCCGGCGAGCCCTCGATCCTGTGCGCGCCGCGATAGCCGAACTCCACCATCTGCACGGTGACCGACGCGCCCTTGGCGAACACCACGGCATAGGCTTCGGGCAGATCAGAGCCGAGCAGCATCGCGGTTTCGGTGAAATCGGCCCATCCCGCATGATTGGTCCCACGCGCACAACTGAACGGCACGCCGTGCAGAGAACCGGAGAACGCAAAGTGGCAATGGCCGAAGAAAATATGCGCGATCCGCTGCCGGTGCGCCGCAATGATCGCGCCGAATGCATCCGCGTCGCGCAGCATGATCTGGTCCACCGGCCCCACATGCGACGGCACGGGATGATGATGCATGAAAAGAAACACCGGACCCTCCGACTGCGCCAGGGCGGCATCCAGCCACGCGCAGCGCTTATCGCAGTAGAAGCCGGCGTGACTTCGCGGCCCCCAGGTGTCGATCACCACGCCGGTCCCGCGCGAGAGCGAAAAGCGCGTCTGCACATGGCCGTCGGCATCAGCCAGCTCCGGGAACACCTCCAGGAAGGTGGCCCTGTCGTCGTGATTGCCGATCGCAAGTTGCACCCGCACCGGAAGCCTTTCGATCCGCGCACGCAGACGCTGGTAATCGGCGCGCTCGCCCCAATCCGACAGGTCGCCGGTGATGACGATCGCTTCCGCGTCGGGATGCCGGGCCAGCGCGTGTGTCAGCGCGTTCTCGAAATTGGCATTCGGATCGCGTCCACCGATGGTTTGCCCCGGCGTCGTCAGGTGAATGTCCGTGAGATGAATCAGCTTCATGCGGTGGCTCTCAGACCCTTGCGTGCCGCACTAGCAAGCCGGATTAACGTCACCATGACGTCGTATTAGCGGAGCTAATGTCTGAAGTAGTCCATTTCGACCAACGCTTCCTGCGCATGAAAACAAGCCCCTATCAGATCAGCGCCTTCACCCACGCGGCGCGTGAGCGCAGCTTCACCAAGGCCGCGGAACGGCTCGGCGTGACGCAATCGTCGATCACCCAGCATGTGATCAAGCTGGAGCGGATCATGGGAACGCAGCTTTTCATACGCCGGCGGGACGGCCTGGAGCTGACGCGCGCGGGCCGCGAACTCTTTGCAGTATCCGACCGACTGCGCACCCTCGAGCAACTGATCGAGGAAAAGGTCGACAGCTACAGCGAGATCGCCACCGGCCATCTCAACGTCGTGGCCAATGCGCCGCGTCCGGCCATGCCGGTGATCGCCGGCTACGTTGCCAGGTATCCACGCGTGCAGATCAGCTTCGCCCTCGTGAGCTGGACGCTGGCGATGCAGCAGCTGCGCGAACGTACGGTCGACATTGCCATCGTTACGCAGCCGGAGGCGGACGAGCTTCTCTACAGTCTGCCGGTCGCGACGACCCGCTACCGCGCCTATGTGCGGCGCGGTCACGCGCTTGCCGGCTTCAAACGCCTGTCATTGCGCGATCTGGTGAATACGCCGGTGATCGTGCCGGAAGACGGATCGCTGACGCAACAGCTCCTGCACCGCAAGTGCTGTGAACTCGGCATCACGCTGCCAAGCCTTGTGAAGGCGGCCACCTTCCCTCTGGCCAAGGAGGCCGTCCTGCATGGCGTCGGCGTCGGCCTGCTCCTCGACGACAGCATGTCCACGTCGAGAGACCTGATCGCGATCAATATCGCAGAGATGGATGAGACTTACACGAACTGCCTCGTCACGCCGACGGACAAGCGCGAGTTGCGATTCGTGCGCAGCTTCATCGACGTGGCCGCGCAAGTTCTCGGAGTCTAGTCCAACACGCTGCCAACACCCGATCCGACATAGTCGCCGCGTCCAGTGATTTGACGGCGCCATGTGGCGCCTCGCCTTTTGATGACATACGCCCGATCAGCATATCGATCGCGTTATCCCAGAATGCGTAGATATTCTCGTCATCGGAGCAGCCACCAACAATTCCATTATGCTAGCGTCTCGCCCCACAACAGGACGCGCCTCGCAATCTCAGAAGGCCGCGCGTGTCAGGGAAGAAAGCATGAGCAAGACGAAAACGGTTGCCAATCTCTGGGCTGAGCGTTTGGCGTCCTACGGTGTCAAACGCTTCTTCGGCGTACCGGGCGGCGATTGCAGCCTGGACATCATTCAGGCAGCCGCCGACCACGGCATAGACTTCGTCCTCACACGCGCCGAAGCGGCGGCGAGCATCATGGCCGCAACGACGGGCGAACTCACCGGAACTCCGGGCGTCGTCATGACGTCGCGCGGCCCCGGCATCGCAAACGCCATGAACGGCGTTGCCTATGCTGCGTTGGACCGCGCGCCGCTCATGGTTCTCGCCGATGCCTACGACGGCACCAATGAGCACGTCTCGCACCAGCGCTTCGACCAGGTGGCCATGCTGAAACCACTCACTAAAGCCCACGATCATCTCGGCGGCGAGAACGCCGCCAAGCGCCTCGACGAACTCGCCGAAACCTCGCTGGCATCGCCTCAGGGTGCGGTTTATCTCGAGTTGCGCGGCTCAGATATACGAGCGCAAACATCGGAACCGATTGAGCGCACAAAGCCCGCGCCACGACCCGCGGCCCCTCACCTGCCGCCGAAGGTGCAGGAGCTCCTGAACAGGGCAGAACGACCTGTCATCATCGCCGGTCTTCAGGCTTGCGAAACAACGGCCGCAGCGATGCTGCGCAAGCTCATGGCGGGATGGGACGTGCCGATCCTCGTGACCTACAAGGCCAAAGGGGTCGTGCCGGACGACGACGACCATCTGATCGGCTACTACATCGGCGGTGTCGCCGAGGAGCCCTGGCTAAAGCAGGCCGACCTCATCGTCTTCTTTGGCTTCGATGCGATTGAACTACCGCCGCATAAGTGGCGCTATTCCGCGCCAATGGTCGAGATCACCGCCTATCCCTTTGATAGAAACATCATCAGTCCCGACGTGGTCGTCGTCGGGCCGCTCGACGAGCTCGGGGCAGCCCTCTTGAAGCTGAAAATCAATTCCAAGTGGCCCGTCGATTTTCGTGCGACCGCCAAGCGTTCCATTGCCGAGCGTGCACGCGTCGGCGATGGCGGCCCCATCTCGCCGCACATGCTGGTCGATGCAGTCATCGAGGCGGCCCCTCGTAACGCCCGCATCACGCTCGACGCCGGTGCGCACATGATACCCGTGCTGCATCAATGGAAGGCAACCGAACCACGCCAGACCCTGATATCACGCGGCGACGCCACGATGGGCTTCGCGCTTCCGGCGGCGATCGCCTCAGCGCTGGCAGAGCCGGGGCGACCGGTAATCGGCTTCACTGGAGACGGCGGTCTCATGATGTGCGCCGGCGAGCTCGGCACGGCGGCGCAATATCGATGCAACCTCGTGCTCATCGTTTTCAACGACGAGAGCCTGACGCTGATCGGCGCCCGGCAACGGCGCCGCCAGCTCCCCAATGCCGGCGTCGATTTCTCACCGGCCGACTTCTCAAAGATTGCCGAAGGTTTCGGCTGCCTGGGCCTGAGGGTCGAGCAGCCGGAGCAGCTCAAACCAGCCATGAAGCGCGCCTTCTCCGCGCAAGGTCCCGTTGTCGTCGACGTCCGGGTCAACCCCGCAGCCTATCACGAACAGCTCGTCTCGCTTCGCGGCTGAGCCGTTCGATGCCGCCGCGCAGAGAAGAATTCCGGATCGTGAGGGCCGGAATCCATGGCCTCGAACTTTACTGAGCGGAAACGCGCTCCGCTCAATCGACCGGCGTGATCCCAGCCGCCGTAATGACCGCGCCCCAACGCTTGGTTTCATCTTGAAAGAGGCGATCGGCATCCGCCGGCGTTCCGCCCATAGCAATGCCGCTTTGAATGGCCAGCATCTTCTTGACCTCGTCCTGTTTGAGGGCGTCGTTCACCGCCTTGTTCAGCATGTCCACGATTTGGCCCGGCGTGTCCTTCGGTGCCGCCAAGGCGTACCAGACCGTCGAGTGATAATCCGACACCCCGGCCTCATGCAGGGTGGGCACATCTGGGTAATTCGGCAATCGCTCCTTGGTGCCGACAGCAATCATGCGAACCGCGCCTGCGTCGATTTCGCTCAAATAGCTCGGGATGTTGTCGATCACCAACTGGATGCGTCCCGCTGACAGATCGACCCTGGAGGCGGCTGCGCCGCGATAGAAGACGTTGGTGATTTTCGTGTCCGTCAGCATTTTGAACATTTCAATCGACAGATGTCCGACCGAGCCGCTGCCGGACGAGCCGCCGTTCAGCTCGTAGGGATGCTCCTTGGCATAAGCAATGACGTCCTCCGCGGAGCGGAACGGCTGCTCCTTATTGACCAACAATGCATTGGGGAAATCAGCAAGCAAACAGATGGCCACAAATTCACCCGGCTTGTACATGAGTTGACGATAGAGAAATTGATTGGTGGCAAAGGCTCCCGGATTGGTGAGCAGCAGAGTGTAGCCATCCGGCGCCGACGCCGCGACATAACCCGCGCCGATATTGCCGGACGCCCCTGGCTTGTTCTCAACGATGAATGGCTGCCCGAATTTATTCGCCAGCTTCTGCGCAATCAGCCGGGCGAGAACGTCTGTAATGCCGCCTGCGGCCCAGGGAACAATGATACGCACTGGACGATCCGGCCATGTCTGCGCATGCGACGAAGGCATAAGCGCCGTCATCACAATAAGCAGTGCGAGTACGAAAGCGATCCTGAGTTTGAACATACAGGCTCCCCTGCTTTGTCTTCGTGATCTATTGCCGGAGGCAAGTGTGGCCGCGGTACTCATCCGGCACGAGCGAGCCGACCTCCATCGACCACCAACGTGTGCCCTGTGACGTAGCTTGCACCAGCCGAGCATAGGAAAGTGACTGCTCCAGCCACGTCGTCGGGTGCGCCGACGCGACCGAGCGGGAGTCGATCGGCGACGGCCTGGAGCTTGTCCTCGGTATCGAGGGAAGAGCGGTTGAAGTCGGTCAGGATCGTTCCCGGCGCAACTGCGTTGACGCGGATGCCATAAGGCGCGAGTTCCACAGCCGCCGAGACGGTGAGTTGACGGATACCGCCTTTTGTCACGTCATAGGCGATTTCTGGGATGCGCGAAGAAACGAAGGCCGATGTCGAGGCGAAAGTCACAATGACGCCCTGGCGCCGCGGCAGCATCGCGCGCGCCGCTTCCTGAACGCAAAAGAATGTACCTTTCAGGTTGACGCGGACTAGGACGTCCCAGTCCTCCTCTTCGTGATCGAGGAAAGGCTTGGCACGCAAGATACCGGCCGCGCAGACGACGATGTCGGGCGGCGCGGCCAGGCCGCGGAAGGTGCGACGGACCTCCCTCACATCGGAAACGTCAAGACGCGCGGCAGATGCAATACCTCCGCTGTTCCTGATTGTCGTCACCGTCTCATCCGCGCCTTGCTCATTGATGTCCAGGCAGGTGACGTTGGCGCCATGTTTAGCGAGATCGTACGCGACAGCACGGCCCATGCCGCGCCCCGCACCCGTCACGATGGCGTTTGCGCCGTTCAGGCTCGAAACATTCACGGCCAGTTCCCCAATTTATTCGGGCGCCTGCGCGAACGTGCGTCAGACTTCAGCTCACCGGGCAAGCACGGTCGTGCGATGCATTAACCGTCGCTGCGGTAGGGTGTAATCGGCGATCGCCAAATGCTGCGTCGCCCAATTGTCCCATAGGATCAGGTCACCCTTGCGCCATTTGTGTCGATAGACGAAGCGGTCGGAGATGCCGAATGCGATCAGCTCGTTAAGCAATGCTTCGCTTTCCGCCGGCTCCATGTCGAGAACGCGCACAGAGTAGCTCTCGTTGACAAAAAGGGCTTTCCGGCCAGTGATCGGGTGCGGGCGCACGACCGGGTGGATGACATCCGGCGCCTCCTTTTGCTGCTCCTTGGTAAGCGACGGGCGCTTTGAACCCTCCTTTTGCCGACGGACGTAGTATGCCTCGTAGGAATGGACTGCCCGTTTGTCCGCGATCTTGGCCTGGATATCGGGCGATAGCGCCTCAAACGCCGCGATCAAGCTGGCGAACGCCGTATCGCCGTAAGTGCGATCTCCGTCAGGCTTCGGTATCTCCCTGGCATAAAGCAGGGAGCAGTGGCAGGGTTCAGCGATGTAGGACGTATCCGAATGCCAAAGTTGACCGGCATCGCCGATGCCGATTGGTCGGCCCTGGTCATCGAGAATGTTGGAGACGACGAGAATCTCGGGGTGGTCGGACTTGAGGTAGCTTTTGAGCACGTGGCTCTGCAAAGGACCGAAGCGCCGGCTCAACGCAATGTGTTGCTCCTCGGTCAGATCCTGATCGCGAAACAGCAAGATGCCGTTGTTATTGAAGAGCGTCTTGACCTCGGCCAAGGTCGCATCATCCAGTGGCTCTGATAAATCGAGGCCGACGACTTCCATGCCGATGGTCGACGCCAAAGGTCGAGTCTTAAAGCTCATGGATTGTCCTCCAATGCGCTCCAATTTTTCAGATCGCGCGTTGACGCTGGAGCTTAGTTGGCCGGGATTCTAGTCGCCCGATACCTCGTTATGAAATTGCAAGAAGAAATACTGCTATGCCTGCGCATGTATAGTGAGGCACGGGCGACGAGCGGCGGTGGCGTGCACGAGCACTACCTTGATCACTTCCGCTGTCACACGGGCTACGGCGAGCCTGTCGCAGCGCCGACAGGATTAGTTGATAGAGGTCTCAGGCCGGCACGCCCGCAAGCTCGGACAGGACGTAAGGCATGATGCCGCCTTGCCGCGCGAACTCGATCTCGATCGGCGTATCGAGCCGCAGCACAAGCTGTATGCGGTCGGTGGTGCCGTCCCGACGACGAACGACGAGAGTGAGCGGTTGTCGTGGCCGCGCGTCGTCGAGGCCTAGCACATCGAATTCTTCTTCGCCGGTGAGATTCCAGCTTGCCGCGCTCTGCCCGGAAACAAACTGGCAAGGCAGCACGCCCATACCAACGAGATTGCTGCGATGGATGCGTTCGAAACTCTGGGCGATGACTGCGCGTACGCCGAGCAGGCGCGTCGCCTTGGCCGCCCAGTCCCGTGCACTGCCTGTGCCGTATTCTTCGCCGGCAATGACGATCAGCGGGACATCCCCCGCCTTGTAGCGCATCGCGGCGTCGTAGATGCTCATGCGGTCGCCACTTGGCTGATGCGCAGTTAGACCGCCTTCGGTCCCCGGCAGCATCAGGTTCTTGAGCCGCACGTTGGAGAAGCCGCCGCGCACCATGACCTCGTGGTTCATTCGCCGGGCGCCGTAATTGTTGAAGTCGATCGGCTGCACACCGAGTCCGCGCAAATAGGTGCCTGCGGGCGAGTTCGACTTGATGCCGCCAATCGGGCTGATGTGATCGGTGGTGACGGAATCGCCCAGCATTGCCAGCGCTCGTGCGTCCTTGATGGGCGTAAGCACCGTGTGCCGGAACTCGCTGGCAAGGAACGGCGGCTCCTTGATATAGTCGGAGCGCGCCTCCCAGGGATAGATGTCGCCACCCGGTTGCGGCACCGCGCTCCAGGCTGGATTTCCGAAAGTCAGATCGCCGCCGTAGATCTCGCGATAGAATTCCGGACGTTCCGCAACCGCGAGTGCGGCGTCGATCTCGGCCTGTGTCGGCCAAACGTCACGCAAATAGACATCGTTGCCGCTCACGTCGTGTCCGAGCGGCTGCTTCTCCATATCGATATCGACGGTGCCGGCGATTGCGAAGGCCAGGACGAGCGGCGGACTCGCCAGGAACGCCGCGCGGACTGCCGGGTGAATGCGCGCCTCGAAGTTCCTGTTTCCCGAAAGCACCGCGCAGGCGACGACGTCGTTGTCGACGATCGCCCTCTCGAGCACCGGGTCTATCGGTCCCGAGGCGCCAACGCAGGTTCCGCAACTATAGCCCGCGACGGCAAATCCGAGTTGATCGAGCGAGGCTTGCAGCCCGGTCGCATCGAGGTACTTGCTGACCACCCGCGATCCCGGCGTGAGTGAGGTCTTCACCCAGGGCTTGGCGGTGAGCCCGCGCGCGACCGCCTTCTGGGCCACCAGACCGGCCATCACCATGACCGTCGGATTGGACGTGTTGGTGCACGAGGTGATGGCGGCAATCACCACATCGCCATGCGCGGTCTTTTGCCTTGGACCGTTGGCTGAGACAGGAGCGGCCTTGCCATAGCCGCCGCTGCCGAGCGGCTGTCTCAACACTTCATTGAAGCGATGACGCAATTGCGCGAGCGGCAGGCGGTCCTGCGGGCGCTTCGGCCCGGCGAGATTTGGTGTTACGTCTGCAAGATCCAGATCGAACAGGCTCGTATAGTCGACCTCGCCGATCTTCGGTGCGCCGAAAGCACCTTGGGCGCGGAAATAGGCTTCTACCGCCTTCACCTGCTCAGGCGAACGGCCGGTCTGCGTCAGGTAGCGGCAGGTCTGTTCGTCGACCGGGAAGTAGCCGATGGTGGCGCCATACTCCGGCGCCATGTTGGAAATGGTCGCGCGGTCGGGAATGCTGAGACTGGCGACCCCCTCGCCAAAGAACTCGACAAACTTGCCGACCACTTTGTGCCGCCGCAACGTTTCGGTTACATGCAGAACAAGGTCGGTCGACGTCACGCCCGCCCGCAGCGCACCCATGACGTTCACGCCGACGACGTCAGGCGTCAGCATGTAGTAGGGCTGCGCCAACGCGGACGCCTCTGCCTCGATGCCGCCGACTCCCCAGCCGACGACTCCGAGGCCGGCGATCATGCAGGTGTGGGAGTCGGTGCCCACCAGGCTATCGGGATAGACAACGCCGTCCTCGATGAGAACGCCGCGGGCGAGAAATTCGAGATTCACCTGATGCAGGATGCCTGCTCCAGGCGGAAACAGGCGGATGCCGTCATAAGCCTGCATCGCCCATTTGACGAAACGAAAGCGCTCGACATTGCGGCTGATCTCCAGCTCCATGTTGCGGGAGAGCGCATCGGGCGTACCGGTGAAGTCGACGGTCAGCGTGTGATCAAGGACCATGTCGACCGGCACTTTCGGACCGATCTCGCGAACCGGGCGGCCGAGCGAGCTGATCGCACCGCGCAGAGCAGTCAGATCGCCAAGCAACGGAATGCCGGCTGCGCAGTTGAGCACGATGCGGCCAACGGTGAAAGGCAGCTCGCTCTCGCGCACGGCACGCGGTTGCCACGAGGCGAGATCGCGCACCTGCCGCTCGGTCACACGGCGGCCGTCGCAATGGCGCACCAGCGACTCCAGCACGACCCGCAACGACAGTGGCAGGTGGGATACGGCGCCGTAGCCGGCTTCTTCCAGCGCAGGCAGCGAGAAGTAACGGTACTCACGACCGAAACCGAGGTCGATCTTGCGTTCGCACACTTCGCTGAGAAGGGACTTCATGGTGTCAATGCAACGATCAGTTCGCGTGGATGCCGTTGGCCTTGATGAAGGCGAGCCAGCTCTCGAAATCGCTCTTCAGAATTTGCGCGAACGCCTCGGGCGTGGAGGTCGAGACCTCGCCGGCGCTGATGGCCATTTGCGCCTTCATGTCCGGCGTGTTCATCACCTTGAGGACCGCCGCATTAAGCTTGTCGATGATTGGACGCGGCGTTCCTGCCGGCGCCAGAACGCCGTTGAAGGAGATAACCTTCACCTGAGGAAAGCCGGCTTCTGCTGCGTCCGGCACGTCCGGAATCGCGCTCCAGCGCTTGGTATCGGTCACCATCAGCGCGCGGATCGCCCCCGAATTGATCAGCGCCGCTGCGGACGGCATTGTCGCGAACATCGCCTGGATGCGGCCGCCCATCAGGTCGGTCATTGCTGCCGCGCCGCCGCGATAGGACACATAGTTCAGTTGTAGCCCTGTCGCGGTGCGATAAAGCTCGGCGGTGAGATGGTTGGTGCTGCCGCTGCCACTGGTGCCGTAGTTGAACCGCTCCGGATGCGCGCGCGTGGCGGCGACGAGATCGTTCGCCGCATGGATCGGCAGATCCTTTCCGACCACGAGCACATTGGGAAATAGCACCGTCGTCGAAACCGGCACGAAATCGCGGCTGGGATCGTAAGGAAGCTGGTCGAACAGGCCCGGGCTCATCGTCAGCTCGTTGCTCGTGCCCATCAGCAGCGTGTAGCCGTCCGGCTGCGCCTTGGCGACGAACGCGGCGCCGATGGTGCCGCTGGCACCCGACTTGTTGAGCACCACCACGGGTTGGCCAAGCGCACGCGACAGTCCTTCGGCCAAGGGCCGCGCGACGATGTCGGCCGGACCACCCGGCGGAAATGGCACGACCAGCTGAATAGCGCGATCCGGGTAGGTCTGTGCACGGACCGCCGCAGTTGCAGCCACCGTTACGGCGCCGACTGCCAGAAGAACACGGACGATGCGTGTTGCAATCGTCATGCACGCTGCCTTTCGTCCAGAGCGGCGGAATGCAGCGGAGCGGTGAGATCGCGCACGCTCGCGAGCGCGGGCATTGCGTCAATCAGCCGAGCGAGCTCAGCAACCGCACTTGCCGGCAGCACGCTGCCCGCAAGCCAACGAAACTTGTCGAGGTGCTCCCTCTCCGTGCACGGATCGGCCGGCGTGCCGTGACATTCCATAACCGCACGCTCGTGCAGCGTGCCGTCGGCCAGTTCGAGCCTCATACTGGCACCGAATTGACGCGGATAGATCGCCTCGATGGCAGGATCGACGACGACCTCGATCTTCGAAGCCAGCGCGCGCGTGACCGGATCATTGATTGCATCGATGAGGAAGGATTTCGGGTCGCGCGGTTCGCCGAGAAGCGCCACGGCGGCACAGTAAGGAATGCTGTATTGCGCTCCCATCGTGTCGACAGGCGCGGGCTCGCCATTGTTCTTCGCGGCATAAGCGCTGACGCCGATGCGAGCGGTCTTGATCTCCCCGATGGACAAGGGCCGTGTCCCCCGCGCTTCGGACAGCAGCACCACCACAGCTTGAATCCAGCCGCAAATGGGAAACACCTTGAACCACACATCTCTGACGGCCCAGTTTCGGCCGAGCCCATGAGTGAGCTTGCTCGCGTCCGCGCCAGCGCCGCCGAACACTTCGAGCAGGCCGAAGGCGCTGTCGAGTGCGAAAGGCGGTCCGAGAAAGCCCCGCGCTGCGAGCTGCGCGCTGCGCACGCCGGCTTCCGCCGAACGCCCGAGGTGCAACCGCTTGACCATGCCGCCGCCCCGGCCAGCAGCAAAACTCTTGACGCCGGACGCAGCCGAACAGGCGAGCCCGACTGCGGAATAAAGCTGGTCGACACCGAGTTGCATGACCTTTCCGGCAGCAACGGCGCACGCGACCGGCGCGACGAGGCTCGTCGTGTGGAAGCCGCGTTTGGCGGGTTCGGTCCCGAGCGCAAGGCCGACGCGATGCATCACCTCGTAGCCGGCGACGATCGCCTCGACCAGCCGCGCACCCGACGCGCCGACCGCTTCACCGGCAGCAAGTGCTGCCGGGATGACACAGGCCGCCGGATGCGTGATGGATTCGGCGATCAGGTCGTCCAGCTCGAAGCCATGGATCGCGGTGCCGTTGACGAGCGCCGCCGCCGGCGCCGCGAGCATCTGCGACGTGCCGAGCACGCTGCACGCGCCCGGTGCGCCCTCGGCAGTCATTTCGGCGAGCAGAATACGCGACCATGGCTGCGTCGAGCCGAAGATGCCGCAGCCGATCGCTTCAAGAACGCAAGTCTTGGCCCGTGCGACGACGTCGACAGGCAGGTCGCTCAACGTCAGGCTATGAGCAAAACTGACGAGCTCCTGTCCATGTCCGTCGGGCAGCGCGTTCATTGCAACCATTTCTCCGTGCTCACCGCATGACAAATGGGTTCGGGACTTCAGTCGCCATCGAGATCCAGACGCTCTTCGTCTGCAGGTACTCCTTGATCATTTCCTGTCCGCTTTCGCGGCCGATACCGCTCCGCTTGTAGCCGCCGAACGGCGAAAGGTAGCTGACGGCACGGTAGGTGTTGATCCACACCGTACCGGCCTGCAAGCGCTTGGCCATGAGGAACGCCCGGCGCATGCTCTGCGTCCAGACCCCCGCCGCCAGCCCGAACACGACGTCGTTGCCGATGGCGATCGCGTCCTCCTCGTCCTCGAACGGGATCACCGCCAGCACCGGACCGAACACCTCTTCCTGGGCGATGCGCATGCTGTTCCTGACACCGGTGAAAATCGTCGGCTCGACGAAATAGCCGCCGAACTCCTCGGCGCGGTTGCCGCCAAGCGCGGTCGTGGCGCCCTCCGATTTCGCGATGTCGAGATAATCGAGCACCTTCTTGTATTGCGGCGGTGTCGTCACCGGGCCGACCTGGGTGTCGAGACTCATCGGATCGCCGATACGCGCCGTTTTGGCGAAGGCGACAAGCTTGTCGACAAACCGGTCGTGGATCGAGCGCTGCACCAGCAGGCGCGAGCCGGCGATACATGTCTGCCCCGTCGCCGCGAAAATGCCGGAGATCGCCCCCTTCACCGCATTGTCGAGGTCGGCGTCGTCGAACACGATGTTCGGCGACTTGCCGCCGAGCTCCAGGCTGACACGCTTCATGCCGCGGGCGGCCGTCTCATAGATGCGCTGACCGGTCTTGTCCGAGCCCGTGAAGGTGATCTTGGCGACGAGCGGATGCTCGATCAGCGGCGCACCTGCCTCGTCGCCGAAGCCGGTGACGGCGTTGACGACACCGGGCGGAAAGCCAGCCTTCTCGATCAGCTTGCAGAATTCCAGCAGCGAGGCCGAGGTGAACTCGGAGGGCTTGATCACCGCGGTGTTGCCGGCTGCAAGCGCCGGCGCGAGCTTCCAGGCGGTCAGCAGCAACGGCGAATTCCACGGCACGATGGCGGCAACCACGCCCAGCGGCTCGTGCTCGGTATAATTGAAGGTGTCGGCCTTGTCGCTCGGGATGACCGCGCCTTCGATCTTGTCGGCCAGCCCACCGAAGTAATAGTACCATTGCGCCATGTACGCAGTCTGGCCGCGCATCTCCGAGAACAGCTTGCCGTTGTCACGAACTTCGATCTTGGCGAGCGCGTCAGCATTGTCGGTGATCAGGTCGCCGAGCTTGCGGAGCAGTGCCCCGCGTTGAGAGGCCGTCATTTTCGGCCACGCGCCGGCGGTAAAGGCTTGGTGCGCCGCCTGGACGGCGCGATCAATGTCCGCCGCTCCGGCGCGCGGCATCAGCGCCCATGGCTTGCCGGTGTAGGGATTATACGACTCGAAATACGCGCCGGAGGTGGCCTCGGTCCACTCGCCGCCGATCCACATCTTGTACTTGGTGAGAGACTCGCTTTTCGTATCCATGGCAGGCGCTCCCGTTCAATCAATCGAAGGCCTTTGATCCGAGCAGATTCTCGCGAAAGCGGTTCTTGATGTGCGCACCGTCGCGCAATCGAAGCGACATCGGATAACGCTTTGTGTTGACCTTGATATCGCGAAACAGCAGCTCCGTTCCGCCGAAGATCTCCGAAACCGACTTGGCGAGCTCAGCTTCGGTGTAAACGGTTTCGGCGCTCGGAAAGTTGCAGGCCTTGGCCACGCCTTCGAGGTCGATGCCGCGGCGGGTGTGCGTCGGCTGCATCCCCGTCTCGCTGTAGTGCTCATTGTCGATCACGACGAGGGACAGGTTCTTGGGCGCCTTGGCGCCGATCGTGGCGAAGGCGCCGAACCCCATCAGCATTTCACCGTCGCCGGTGACAACCACGACGCGACGCGCCGGTTGCGCCAGCGCCAGCCCGAGACCCAGCATGGCCGCGGCGCCCATGCCGCCCCAGAGATAGAAGGTGTTCGGATGGTCCTCCGTGCCGAAATCGTAGCAGGTCGACCCGAGACCGGTGACGATCAGCGCATCGCCGCGTCCCTTGATCATGCTCGCGACGACCTCCCGCCGGTCCATGGTTCCTTGTCTGCGCTCCATCATGTCACTTGCTCCAGTCCTTGAAGCCGATGAGGCGCTGGCCGAGCAGCACGGCGATCGGGCGATTACTTGAGAACGTCATCTGCGCCGCGGCATGCACGACGTCGCGCACCTCATCGGGACGCTCGGCGCGCTGCACGTAGACGCCAATGTCCTCGAGGACCTTGCCCGTGCTCTGCCCCATCGGCAGCTGCCACGGGTTGAACTCGCCCCATTCCCCGCGCATGGTGACGATCATCAACAGCGGAAAACGGCTCTCCATCACCACGCTGAGCATGTTGATGCAGTTGCCGACGCCTGACGACTGCATCAGCAGCGCGCCGCGCTTGCCGCCAAGCCAGCCACCAGCCAGCATCGCGACCCCCTCTTCCTCCGTCGTCAGCGAGACCACGTTCATCGCGTTGTCGGCTTCGCAATCACGGATGAGTTGCGCGTGTCCGGCGTCGGGAACATAGGCGATCTGTTCAATGCCGACCTGTTTGAACACGTCGTAGATGTCACGCGGCCAAGTCCGCGCTGGCGCTTCAGTGGTCACGTGAACTCCGCTCGTTCGAAGGCAATTATGGTGATGATCATCATTTCTGAGCGACGAGACCCGCCCTCTTGAGGACCTCGCCATTGGCAACGATGTCGCTCTTGATGCTGGCCGAGAATTCCGCAGGCGTGCTGCCGACCAGCACCGTCCCGAATGGCTCGAAGCGCGCGCGGACGGCAGGCTTCTTGAAGACGTCGGCCGTCCGTTGCGCAAGGCTCGCAAGGATTGCCGGATCGGTCTTGGCCGGCGCGAGCAGCCCGTACCAGAGATCCGACTCGAAGCCTTCGAGGCCGGGATACTCGGCAACCGCCGGCGCGTCCGGCATCGAATGGTTGCGCTCGCGGCTCGACACGGCGAGCGGCCGAAGCTGTCCGTTCTGCACGTACGGACGCACCGTCTGGATCGCGCCAAACATGAAATCGATGTTGCCGGCTACGAGATCGCGCAACGCCGACGCGATGCCCTTATAAGGAACATGCTCCATCTGCAGTCCGAGCCGCGACTTCAGCATCTCGCCGGCGAGATGAGCGCCGCCGCCAGCGCCTGAGGAGCCGAAGTTCAGTTTGCCAGGATGCGCGCGAGCATAATCGATGAGCTCGCCAAGCGTCGCCACCGGCAACTTCGGGTTGACGACGAGCAGAAAGGGCTGACGAGCGAGCAGACTGACGGGCGCGAGGCTCGTCTCCGGATCGAGCCTGGCCGCGTTCTCGGACATGAGCGGATTGATGACGATCGTCGCGTTCGTCGTCACCAGAAGCGTGTTGCCGTCGGGTTTCGCCCGCGCGACGTAGTCCGTCGCGATGTCGCCGTTGCCGCCCGGGCGAGCCTCGACGATGAAGGTCTTCCCGTACAGCTCCGAGAATTGATGCGCGAGCTCGCGCGCCATGAAATCGTTCCCGCCTCCCACCTCAAAGGCTGAAATGAGACGCACCGTTCCGGTCGGGTAATCGGCTTGAGCGGCGCTCTGGCCCACGGTAGCTGGCAGTAATGCGGCACCGAGCGCGACCGCCATCAAGCGAGATCTGCGCATGATCCTCTCCGCATGGTTTCGTTCTCTCGACCCTAGCGAAGCTCACCATTCACCGGAAATTATTAGAGCGGATACTGCTATGCCTCCCCCGGCATAGCGGACGCCTGCTGCACGGCGGCGAGCGCCGGCCCTATGCAACACGCGTCTGCGGCTTGGCGTTCGTCGCCGCTCGGGCTGCACTACGGCCGGCAATGCGGCCGAACACGGCTCCGCTCGTGAGACCGGTGGCGCCTGGATAATTGAAATAGAACAGCCCGCCCAGCATTTCGCCGGCGGTGAACAGGCCCGGCATGGGTCGGTTGCCGGTGTCAAGCACCTGGGCGTCGGTCGTGACCTTCAATCCGCCAAACGTGAAGGTGACGCCGCAGGTGACGGCGTAGGCCTCGAACGGCGGGTTCTCCAGCGCGACCGCCCAATTCGACTTGGGTATGGCAAGCGCCTGGGTGCGCCGGCCGTCCTTGACGTTCGGATTGAACGGGACGTCGCGCGTGATCGAGGCGTTATACTCCCGGATCGTTGCCAGCAGCGCGTCGCGGTTCACGTCGTCAAGCTTGTCGGCAAGTTCTTCGATCGTGTTAGCCACCACCTTGGTGACCCGCTTGGCCCGATATTCCGGACGCAGCAAGTGCGTCACGGATGAATCGAATATCTGCCAGGCGAACTGGCCAGGCTGTTGCAGGATGATCCGACCATACTTTGCATAAGTGTAGTTGCGGATGTCGGCGCCTTCGTCGAGAAAGCGCCTGCCATCGGCATTGACCATAATGGAGAACGGATAGTTGTCGCGCTCGTAGTCGTCCATCGTGTCGAAGCTGCCAAAGTCGTCGGCATAACGCTCCCAGCCGACCGCATGGCAGCCCGACCAATGGCCGGCCGTCTGCGCACCGATGCGCATCGCCATCTCCAGACCATCACCGCAGTTGTATCGGCTGCCGCGCACCTTGGCCAAGTCCCAGCCGGGACCAAGATGGCGCGCGCGCCAGGCGGCATTCGCCTCGAAACCGCCGCAGGCAAGCACAATCGCACGCGAAACGAAGCGGCGCGTGACGCCGTCCACGTTGACGACGATACCCTCGATGCCTCGATCGGAGTGCAGCAGCTCGCGGGCCCATGCGTTGTAGAGAACCTTCACGCCCGCCTTCTCGGCGGCGCGGTACAGCTGGTCGACCAGGCCTCGGCCGCCCCCGACTGCGGCGAGCGTCGCGCCGCCCCAGAACGTGAACTTGCCGTCGACCTTGAACGCCTGCCGTCCGAACTGCGGAAGAAAGCGCACGCCCTGCCGACGCATCCAGTGCAGCGTGGCATTGCTCTGTTTCACCAGAAGCTCGCAGAGATCGGGATCGGTGCGGTTCTGCGTGACGCGCGCCATATCATCGAAAAAGCCCTCTTCGGTGTACCATCCAAAATCGCTCGCGAGTTCGTCGGGTGTCAGGTCCGGCGACAGAGCGACGATGTCGTCCCTGCCGCTATAGACGAAGCGCATCAGACCTTCGGTAAAGGAGCTGTTGCCGCCACGTTCGTCCTCCGGCGCCCGTTCGAGCATCAGGACGCTCGCGCCTTCTTCGCGAGCGCTGATCGCGGCGCAGAGGGCGGCGTTGCCGCCGCCGACGACGATCACGTCATGATCTTCGGCAATCTGAGCAGCCTGAACCGTCTGCGCCATCGCCAACCGCTCCTTGTACGTCCTAGTGTCCCGAATCCGAAGTTCGCCATACTTTGCAGCGAGCTCAGAGCGAACTTCGGATTCGATCAGGACACTAGCAAGTTTATGATTCTAGTGTCGTTTATGGATCAGAAATTCGCACGTTGGACTCGCGGCAACGATGGTGCGAATTTCTGATCCACGACACTAGATGCCTGGCGGTTGTATCAGCTGCGCCCTGGCCGACCTCAGAACTTCTCACGATCCTGCTATCGTCGGGCGCAATACTCCACCAACCGACCGCTCAAGCCTCGGCGTCGGTCCGCCGGCGCGCCGAGCGCATCGTCTCTCGCACCATGGCCGGAGTCAGCGCCGGCGAAACGATACTGAGAAAATCGAGAACATACGGGCGCAGATAAGCGGCAGGACGCATGGTCACGAAGCAGGTGCTGCTCTCGAACAAGTCCTTGGCGCTGCGGGCGCAGAGCTTGGTATCACGGGCCGGATCAAACGCGATGTCCGCGAGAATGGCGATGCCCAGCCCGAGTTCCACATAGGTCTTGCAGATGTCGGCGTCGACAGCGCTGAGGCTGATTTTCGGTTCGATGCCCGCCTCGCGGAAGGCCTTCATGACCTTCGAGCGGCCGCTGTGGCGAGCACCGTAGACGATCAGTGGATATTTCGAGATCTCCTGCACCGTAAGCTTATCGACCGTCAGAATCTCGTGGCCGAGGCAGGCGACAACGCTGCGCTGAATCTCGAAGCCCGGTAGCTTGACCAGATGCGGGAAGATTTTCGTCGTCTCTGTGCCGATGGCGAAGTCCGCCACCCCGTCCTCGACCATCTGGCAGACCTCCTCCGGATCGCCCTCCCTGAAGACGAGATCAACCTCCGGATAACGCTCGACGAAGCTCGCGATCACACGCGGCAAAACATACTTCGCCTGCGTGTGCGTGGTGCCGATGGTGAGCGTGCCCCGGTCACTGGCGCGCGCCTGATCATGCAGCGAGCGAAGCGCGCCAATGTCCTCGATCACGCGGCGGGCGATATCGATGACGTGCTCGCCCAGCGGAGTCGCGCCGATGATACGATTGCGGGTCCGCACAAAGATGCTGAATCCAAGCTCTTCCTCCAGCATCTGGATCTGCCGGCTGACGCCCGGTTGAGACGTGTTGAGAGCTTGCGCCGCCGCCGAAAGATGGTTGCCGTGCCGCGTTATCTCAAGCACATACCGCAACTGCTGCAGGTTCATTTCCTACCCGGTATATCTTTTTGTGATGGATATACTAGCAGGTCCCGCAAATTGAGTAATAGCCGGAAGTCGGCAGCGGCTTCATGGCTTGGCTGCGCCCAAATCAATGCTCCAGGATTGCAGGCCGTGATGCTCGACGACCTTGCCCGCAAGCAGATCGTCGAGACTAAGCGCCGCACCTGAGGGATCGAGCGGCAGTTCTCCGGTTGCTGTACTGCCCAAATCCTTCTCTTTAAGGTCGCGAAAGCGGGCCTTTTCCAGGACTGCCTTCGCCATCGCGCGGGGAACGACCACCACGCCGTCGTCGTCACCGACCACGATGTCGCCCGGACACACGACGATGCCGCCGACATGCACCGGCACATTGATCGATCCCGGCGTATTCTTTTGCGGAGCGCGAGGCGAAACGCCGCGGGCGAAAACCGGAAAGCCCTCCTGGCGCAGCATTGCGACGTCCCGGATCGAGCCGGAGACGACAGCTCCCACACCGCCGCGCGCCCGCGCCGCGAGCGCACTGCGATGACCGAAACATCCCGTATTCGAATTGCCGTCATCGACGATCAGCACGTCGCCGGGCTGCACCATCTGCAGGGCTTTGTGCGTCATCAGGTTGTCGCCGGGAAAGCAGAGGACCGTCAACGCTGCACCGACCATGCGGATGCCCTCATACATCGGGCGTATATCTGAAGCGAGCGCACCGTGGCGTCCCATGCTGTCAGACAAGGTTGCGGTCGGAATCTCCAAAAAGGCGACGAGGATCTCCGGCTCCGGACGCGCGACCTGATAGAAGATATGTCCATACATTCGCCTGCCCTCGGGTTCGCATTGTTCGGTCTCAGGGCGCGCGTGCGCGCTCCACGCCTGTGCAGAAGGCACGCAGGCGTGACGCGACGTCCCATGTCAGCTCACGTGGACGGTTACGCGACTTTGCGCGACTCGGCCTCGTGCCAGGCGATGAGCCGACGGATGCCCTCCTCGAAGGATATCTGCGCCTTCCAGCCGAGCATGCGCTCGCTCTTGTCGACGGCGAAGTCGAGCTTCGTCGACACGGCTGCGCGCACCTTGCCAGGCGGTGTCTTGTATTCAGGCTCGAGCTTGCTGCCGATGATCTTCTGCACGATGGCGACCAGTTCGTTCAGCGAGGTCGCCTTGCCGGTTGCGACGTTGAAGCTCTCACGTGACACGTCGCTTTCCATGGCCATCAGATTGGCGCGGGCAACGTCTGCAACGTGGATGTAGTCGTGCACCTCGCGGCCGTCGTCCGGGATGATCGGCCGCTCGCCGCGCTTCAACCGCTCATAGGTCTCCATGATATAGACCGAATTGACCGCCCGCAGATGCTGGCGCTCACCATAGACCGACGAATAGCGCAACGAGATCGAGTTCACGCCATAGCGGTCATGATAGAGCCTGCCAAAGTTCTCCCCCATGATCTTGGACGCGGCGTAGAGCGCCGCGCCGGGCTGCAGCCGGCTCCAGGTCCACGACGTCGTCTCATCGATGATATCGGCCGTGGGCTCGCCGTAGACGGCGATCGACGAGGAGAACACGACCTTGCCGACACCGCGATAGCGGCAGGCATCGAACGTGTTCAGCATGCCCTGCACGTTGACGGCCACGCCGAGATGCGGGTTGGCCGACATCGGCAGCGTCAGGAAGCCGGCGACGGCGAACACGCCATCCGTCGCCTCGAGGGCGTCGTGAAGCTCGTTGGTCCGCAGGATGTCGCCGCGAACGAGCTTGACCTGTGGACGCT
Organism: Bradyrhizobium sp. LHD-71; assembly: GCF_031157255.1. Lineage (GTDB taxonomy): Bacteria > Pseudomonadota > Alphaproteobacteria > Rhizobiales > Xanthobacteraceae > P52-10. The sequence goes on from NZ_JAVIFX010000021.1 coordinate 44,438, forward strand.
GAACGAGATCACCGAGCCCTTCGGGGCTGGCCAGGGAATAGTTGTCGAACAGCACGATTTCGCGGGCGCCGGCAGCGATCAACTGCTCGGTGATCTGGGCGCCGATCATGCTGGCGCCGCCGGTGATGAGGAACTTTCCGCCCTTGATCTTCATGTTCTTCTCCTGGATTCCATGCCCGCCCTGCACCGCTCCGTGCGGCCAGAGCAGACTACAGTATCACGTGAACCGACGTTTCTTCGGTGTAGGCGTACGGTTCCTCGATGCCGCGCTCTCGGCCGACACCGCCTTCACTCGCCACTCTTCCTCAGATGCGCCTGTTCAACGAGATCACCCCACTTCTTGTCCTCTGAAGCCATGAACTCGCCGAACTGCTCCGGCGTGCCGCCAACGATATCGCCGCCGAGCGCCGACACCTTCTCGATCACGGTGGGATCCTTCAGCGCCTTGTTGACCTGCTCATTGAGAAACTTGACACGCTGCGGCGGCGTGCCGTTGGCGGCCACGAGCCCGGCCCAGCCTTCGACGACGAATCCGGACAGACCGGCCTCGGCAACAGTCGGCACCTCGGGCAACCCTCTGAAACGATGAGCGCTACTGACCGCGAGCGCCCGCACCTTCTTCGCTGCGATGAAGGGGCCGCCGGTCATCACATCCGTAAAGGCCGCGTTGACCGTGCCGGCCATCAGCGCATTCAGGGCCGGCGCCGTTCCGGCGAAGGGCACATGCACGGCCTCGATACCCGCACGATGCTTGAGCAACTCCATCGCCATGTGGAATGAGCTGCCGTAGCCGCTCGACGAATATGTCAGCGCCTTCGGATCGGCCTTGGCGTAGTCGATGAACTCCTTCAATGTCGTGACCGGCAGGTCGTTGTTGACGATGAGCACGTCCGGATAAGAGACCACGTGCACCACCGGCATGAAGGCTTTGATCGGACTGAATCCCATCTTCGGATAGAGATGATGGTTGATCGTCATCAGCCCGATGTGGCCCATCAGAACCGTATATCCGTCGGCCGGGGCCGTGAGCGCCGCCTGCGCGCCGATATTGCCGTTCGCGCCGGAGCGGTTCTCGACATAGAGCGTCTGGCCGATATTCTCCTGCACCTTGGCCGCGACGATGCGGGAGAGGCTGTCGGCGACGCCGGCCGGAGCCGTCGGCACCAGAATTCGAATCTTGTCGTTGGGGAAATCATCCGCCTGGGCTGCTGCGGCGCAGCAGAGTGAAGCGGCGGCGATGACTGCAGTCGCGAATGCCCGAACGCGCACCAGAGCCTCCCTTTGATCGTTGTCTTGTCGCCGGATGCCGCAGACCGTGACGGCAATTGTTCGATGAGCCGTCGAAAATAGTGCGTTGGGCCGGAACGGACGGCAACGAACGATTCCTGATAGAAGTATGCGGTGCGGCTATACTCGGCGTCCGAAACGGCCTGACGCAGTCAATCGAGCAGTCCCGCGCTGATGTGGATTTGCAGCCGCACTTCGCATGATCAGCGCCGCTTCGCGCCGGAAGCAATTGCAGCTCGCGTCGTCGTCATTTTGAAGAACGACACGGTGCGGATTGTCTGCGCGCCTGCCCGACGGTTTAGCCGCTATCGCGAATGACGAGCTCGAATCCGAGATCGATATGACGCGGCCCTCCCCGCGCAAGGATCAATCTTGCAGCGGTGCGCCCAATCGCCTCGCCGTTCACGCGGATGGTGGAGAGGCTTGGTGCGATCAGACGGCCCATTTCGAGATCGCCGAGACCGATGAGCGCAACCGGCTGCTCCGCAGCCGGACCGTTACGCAAGAAGCCCGCCTTTCGCAGACCGGACATGAAGCCGATGGCATGCGCATCGTTCGCAGCGAAGACAGCGTCGACACCGGGCAGTTCTGCAAGCGCGGCGACACTGCCCGAAGCGTTACGGTCCAGGACAAGCCGCCGCGGCGCTTTGGCGCCAAGCGCCTGCGCCGTGTCGTTGAATCCATTCCAGCGCCGTGTTGCGCGTGGATCGTCGCCGCCGATGAATGCCAGGCTCTTGCGGCCTTGCTCGATGAAATGTCGTGCTACGGCAACGCCGGCTTCGTAATTGTTGAAACCGGCTACAGCATCGATTGGCGTCGCCGGAAGATCCCATGTCTCCGCGACGGGAATTCCCGCGCGCCGCAGTAGCCGCGCGCCTTCTTCTGTAGCGGGCGAGCCGACCATGATGATCGCCTCGGGGCGCCGCGACAGCAGGACCGAGAGCATGTGGTCTTCACGCGCGGCGTCGTAGCGCGACTGTGCCAGGATCACGGCGTAGCCGAGCGGCTCCAATTCGTCGGACAGGCCCTGCACCGTATCCGCGAAGATCGAGTTGGCGATCGTCGGTACCAGTACGCCGATCGAGCGGGTTCGCGCTCTGGCGAGAGCGACGGCAAGCTGGTTCGGAACATAGCCGAGTTCCCGCATCGCAGCCTCGACCCGGCTTCTCGTTTCCGGCGCCACCAGTTCCGGCATGCGCACCACGCGGCTCACGGTAATCGACGATACGCCAGCCAATTTTGCCACGGCCGACAGGGTCGGTGCGGAACGGGTCTCTTCGGGGCTTGCGACGCTCATCGGGACAAACACTAACGAGTACGGGCCAGGATTGCACGATTCGGCTTGAACAGGGCAAATGACAACGTTAACATTCGCAATGACAACGCTAACATAACATGGAGGAACGCCCGTGATCACAGCGAAGGATGTGCAGACTTATCAACGCGATGGCGTGATCGTGGTGCCCGATGTTCTGGACTCCGCCACGCTTTCCCAAGTGCGCGCCGTGATTGCTGAGCTGGTCGCGGGATCGGCCAAAACCCTCGAACACACCGACGTCTATGATCTGGAGCCGGGCCACACCGCGGAAAACCCGCGGGTCCGCCGGATCAAGGCGCCGCACAAGGTGCACAAGCTTTTCGACGAGATCGTGCGCAGCGACCCGGTGCTCGGGATCCTGAAAAAACTGCTTGGTCCGTGCCTGCGGCTGCACGGTTCGAAACTCAACATGAAGTCGGCGCAATACGGCTCGCCCGTCGAGTGGCATCAGGACTGGGCGTTCTATCCGCACACCAACGACGACGTGCTCGCGGTCGGTGTGCTGCTGGACGACTGCGACCTCGCCAACGGGCCGATGCTGGTCACACCGGGTACGCACAACCGCGAGGTCTGGAGTCATCACGGCGAGGACGGTTGCTTCGCCGGCCTCATCGATCCCGATACCATCAAGGACGAAATCGAACGCGCCGTACCCTGCATGGGCAAGGCCGGCAGCATTTCGTTTCATCACGTTCGGGCGCTGCATGGATCGGCCATGAACACCTCGGACCGCCCGCGCAATCTTCTGCTGTACGAAGTCGCCGCCAGCGACGCCTGGCCGCTGATGGGCGTCAAGGATTTCGATGAATTCAACAGCCGGTTGCTGTCGGGCGATCCCGTCATTGCGCCGCGGATGACCAATGTTCCGGTGCGACTGCCATTGCCACCGGCAAAGCGGCAAGGCTCGATCTACGAGACCCAGTCTGCGGCAAAGAAGTCCTACTTCACCCGCGCCGCCTGATGTTTGCGAGTGCGCCCGTGTGATGCACGGGCGCATTCGTCCAATGCGACGACCATCGATCAATGAAAAAGCAAAACGGGGGACGCCATGACGGAAATGACAGCCGACAAAGCCGATCGCTCGCGTTTGCGTGTGATCCTCGCGGCGAGTGTTGGGTCCGCGCTCGAATGGTACGACTTCTTCCTCTACGGTACGGCCGCGGCGCTGGTATTCGGGGAATTGTTCTTTCCGAAGAGCGATCCCGTGGTCGGCACATTGCTGGCGTTCCTGACCTTCGGCGTCGGCTTTGTGGTGCGGCCGCTCGGCGGCATCCTGTTCGGTATCATGGGCGATCGCTTCGGGCGTAAACCCGTGTTGGTCGCCACGCTGTTGATGATCGGCGTAGGCACCACGCTGATCGGCCTACTGCCAACCTATGCGCAGATCGGTTATTGGGCGCCATTGCTTCTCGTCGCCATGCGCGTCGTGCAAGGGCTGGGAGCCGGCGCCGAATACGGAGGCGCGGTGATCTTCCTGGTGGAAAATGCGCCGCCGAAGCACCGCGGCTTCTGGGGCAGCTTTGCACCGCTCGGGGTCTCCGTCGGCAATCTGCTGGCGGCCGGCGCGTTTGCGCTGGTAACACTTCTGCCGCGTGAAGACCTGATGTCGTGGGGATGGCGTCTTCCATTCCTGGCGAGCTTCCTCCTGATCATGGTCGGCATCTACGTTCGCCTGCGCATCACGGAAACACCTGTCTTTACCGAGGCGGTGGTGGCGCGTGGCAAGGTCGAGCGCAACCCGGCGATGGAAGCCTTGAAGCGGCATCCGCGAAATTTCTTCGTCGTGCTTGGAGCACGCCTGGCGGAAAACGGCCTGGGGTACCTCTTTCCGGTGTTCGGGCTCAGCTATGTCATCACCACGCTCGGCGTGCCCAGGTCCGATGCGCTGAGCGCGTTGATGCTTGGTTTCGTAGTCGAGCTCTTCACCATTGTCGGCTTCGCCTCGCTTTCCGATCGCATTGGACGGCGTCCGGTCTATTTGTTCGGCGCGCTCGCCGGCATCGCCTGGGCGTTTCCGTTCTTCTGGCTGGTCGGCACCAAGGAATGGATCTGGATCGCGGTCGCCTTCATCGGTGCACGCGCCGTCGTGACGGCGGCGATGTTCGGGCCGCAGGCGGCGTACTTCGCCGAACTGTTCCCACCGCAACGGCGGTTTGCCGGATTCGCCTTCGCACGCGAATTGGGCTCGCTATTGGCCGGCGGCCCTGCCCCGTTCGTGGCCGCGGCGCTGGTGGCGTGGTCCGGAAGCTGGTGGCCAGTCGCATGTTACGCAGCCCTTCTGGCTGGCCTTACTGCGTTCGCGATCTGGTGTGGTCCCGAGACGTACGATGAGAGCATCACCGTCGACAATACATCCGATGGCAGGATGAACGCCACAGCGGCCGTGCCGCAGCACGCGACGTAGCCGATGGCGCAGCAAATCTAGAGCATCTTCCGGAGAAGTAGACACCGAAAATGCGACCAAACAAACGAATCTAGCGCTCGCGCACGATCTCAGCATCGTGCGCGAGCCGGTCACCATCAAGCACCTGCCCTCTCATGGTCGCCGCGTCCAGCGATCGGCATTGACGGCGCCAGGCGGTGCCTCGCCTTTGATGATGGCCGCGACCTGCCGCACCGTCTCGAACGCCTGAGCTTCGATCGCCGGCGGCGTCAGGCCGCCGATATGCGGTGTCGCAATCACGTTCGGCAGACACGCAAGCTCCGCGCTCGGCATCTGGTCGCGTGCCCGGCCGACATCCATCGCCGCCCCCGCGATCCGGCCCTCGCGCAGGGCGGCCGCAAGCGCCGCCTCGTCCACGAGCTCGCCGCGTGACAGATTGACGAAGAACGCATGCGGCTGCAGCAGCGCCAGCGCGGCGGCGTTGATCAGGTTTTCGGTGTCCTTCGTCGCGACGGCGAGGCAGACGACATAATCGGCCCGACGCATCAACTCATCGAGCCCGACATGATGGATGTTGGCGTCGTCAACCCTGGCAAAAGGATCGGCGACGAACACCGTCATGCCGAGCGGCTGAACCACCCGGGCCAAATACCGCCCGATGCTGCCATAGCCGATGATGCCGATGCGGGAGCCGGCGAGCTGACGGCCCATGACGACTTCGGGTGTGCGGCCGCCGTGATAGTCGGCCGCAGCGCGCGAGATGCCGCGTGACAGGTCGATCAGGAACCCAAGCGCAAGCTCGGCGACCGATTGCACGAAACCCGGACCCGCTCGGGTGACGAGCACGCCGGCCGCAGACGCCGCCCCGACGTCGACGTTGCGGATATCGACCGCACACCGCACGAAAGCGCGGAGCTTCGGCAGCCCTGCGAACACTTCGGCGGGCGCAGCCGTGAGCCGATCGGCGACAATCACGTCGGTCTCTCGCGCCGCTTCGACCAGGCCAGCCGCATCGAGCGCGTCGTCGCCCTCATGCAAGGCCACGTTGGCCTGGTCGCGCAGGCCGGCAAGCGCCTGCTCGCCATAGTACTGACGGCGCGACTGCGGCGTGTGTGTCAGCAGAACCTTGAGTGTCATGGCGCTTTCTCCGCGAACGTTGACAGACCCTATCCCATCGCCGGCCGCACTTCACCGCCACGCCGCGACGGGACAACTCCAGTCCGGTCAACGGCTTAATGCATACTCATTAAATTCCTTGAATAACTTCATTAGCCGTGACAGCATGCAGCGATGGACACACGCATGAAGCTGCTGCTCGCCGCCGAGCGCCTGTTCGCCTTGCATGGGCCGGCGGGTACATCGTCGCGGGCGATCATGACGGAGGCCGGCCAACGGAACGCGTCGGCGATCAATTATTATTTTCCGACCCGCGACGCCCTGATCGAGGCGATCTGCGAATTGCGGATGGAGCCGATCAATCGCGCGCGGATCGAGCGTGTGGCGCAATATCTGTCGGACAAGCCGGCGCCGGCCGACCGGCTGCGCGCGCTGATCGCCATTCTCTGCGAACCGGCACTCGCACCGATCATCGAGGCAAAAGGAAAGAGCTATTTCCGCCGGTTTCTGGCCCAGGCCATCAACAATCCGTCGTCCAACTTCCACGCCATCGTGCGGGATCGCTTCGATACCAGCATCCGCCAGCTCGTGCCGCTGATCCGGGACGAAGTCGCGCACCTGCCGCGCGCGATCGCCAACAAGCGGATTTCGATGATGATCCGCACGTCGAGCTACATGTCGGCGCACTTCGAGGCCCAGTCGGAGGGCCGTCCCTGGAGCACGCGCAGGGACGAACTGGATTTCGAGCTGGAGCTATTGATCGACGAGTATGTCGGCTTGATGCAGGGGCCGCACACAGCCGTCGGGCCAGCGCGCTCGCGCGCGCTCAGGCGCTACGCCGAGGCGCAAGCATTCGACCCGGCGCTGTCCTGATTTTCGTGAGCGCACACCGAAACCGGCGTCACCGCGCCGGCTTCGACAAGAAGGCGCCATCGGCAAGAAGAGTGACACAGGGAGGAGGTCCTAATGAGGTTCTGGAATAGCCTTCTGATAACGGCGGCCGCGCTGATCTTTGCCACGGCAGGCGCCATCGCCCAGGACTACCCCACCCGACCGATCCAATTCATCGTGCCGTATCCGCCAGGCGGCAGCACCGATCTGATCGCGCGCGCCGTCGCCGAGCCCTTGCGTGAGCGGCTCGGCCAGCCGGTGATCGTCGAGAATCGCGTCGGCGGTGGCGGCGTGGTGGGGCTCGAAGCCGGCGCGCGCGCCCAGGCCGACGGCTACACCATCGTGCTGGGCGGCACGCACAACGTGACGATCGCGGCACTCGCCGCCAGCAAGAGCGTCGACACGATCCATGACCTGAAGCCGGTTGCCATCATCGGCGACGTGCCGAACGTGCTGAGCGCAGGACCTTCAGCGAAAATAAGCTCTCTGGCCGAAGTGATCGCCAAAGCAAAGGCCGCGCCGGGCACACTCAACTTTGCGCATCCTGGAAACGGCACACCGGCGCATCTCCTGATCGCGCTGCTGGGGCAGGAAGCGAAAATCAACATCGTCGCGGTGCCCTATCGCGGCAATCAGCCAGCGGCGACCGACCTGCTCGGCGGCCACGTTCCACTGATGTTCGGCAACCTCGCCGGCACGCTCCCCTTCATGGAGGGCGGGAAGCTCAAGATCCTTGCGACGACGGGCAAGAAGCGGTCGTCGTTCCTGCCCGATGTTCCGACGTTCTCCGAAACCGGCCTCGGCGCAGGCTTCGACACCGGCGTGTGGGCCGGCATCATGGTGCCGAAGGGAACGCCGGATGCGATCGTCGCGAAACTCAATGCCAATATCGAAGCGGTGCTGAAGATGCCGGCAACGGTCGAGCGGCTGAAACGGCTCGGCACCGAAATCACTTTTGGAGGCCCCGCAGACTTCAGCGCGCGAATGACGTCCGAGCACGCACTGTGGAAGAAGGTCGTCACCGAAGCGAACATTAAGGTGGATTGAGCAGCACATCGCCACAAGCGTCATTCCGAAACATAGCCGTTCGAAGAACGGCGTCGCGTCGCCGGCGCGGCATTTGCCACAACCTCAGACTGGATTGCTTCGCTTCGCTCGCAATGACGCTGAGATAACCACAAATCCAAATGGGAGGCCCAATGACAGTTTCACTCTTCAAGGGTCGCGTCGGCCGCACCGTCCATGAGAGCACCCCGCACTGGCCGGAGCTGCCGCGGCCGCGCAAGGGCGCGCCGAACGTCGTGGTCGTGCTGTTCGATGACCTCGGCTTCGCCCATCTCGGCTGCTACGGCTCGTCTATCGCTACGCCGAATATCGACCGGCTGGCGGCAGACGGGCTCCGCTTCACCAATTTCCACACCACCGCGCTTTGCTCGCCGACCCGCGCGGCTCTGCTCACCGGCTGCAACCACCATTCGGTCGGCATGCGCGGTTTGGCGAACTGGAACACGGGATTTCCGAACTGCACCGGCACGGTGTCGAAAAGCGCTGCAACCGTCGCCGAAGTGCTGCGGCCGACCGGCTATTCCACCTTCGCCGTCGGCAAGTGGCATCTGGCGCCGATCGAGCAGACCTCACCCGCTGGTCCGTTCGATCAATGGCCGTTGTCGCGCGGCTTCGACCGCTACTACGGTTTCCTCGATGGCGAGACCGACCAGTGGCGCCCTGACCTCACCTGCGACAACCATGCGATCAGGCCGCCGAAAAGTCCCGAAGAGGGCTACCACCTGAGCGAAGACCTCGTCGATCAGGCGATCGCAATGGTGCGAAGCCAGAAGGTGTCCGTGCCGGAGAAGCCGTTCTTCCTCTACCTCGCCTTTGGCGCGACGCATGCGCCGCATCAGGCGCCGAAGGACTATATCGCCAGGTATCGCGGCAGGTTCGATGCGGGCTGGGACGTGGTGCGGAAGGAATGGTATGAGCGGCAGAAGCAGCTCGGCATCATTCCGAAGGACACCGAGCTCGCGCCGCGCAATCCGGGCGTCAAGGCCTGGAGCGAGCTCTCGCCGGACGAGAAGACGCTGGCGCTGCGCCTGCAGGAGGCGTTCGCCGGATTCCTCGAGCACACCGACGCGCAGATCGGCCGGCTGATCGACTATCTGTCGGCCAGCGGCGAACTCGACAACACGCTGTTCCTGCTGATGTCCGACAACGGCGCCAGCCAGGAAGGCGGCCCGGCCGGCATGGTGGACTATTCACGTTACTTCAACGGCCGTCCTGAAACGCTGGACGAAAGTCTTGCGCGCATCGACCAGATCGGAACGCCGGAAGCATTCAACAACTATCCGTGGGGCTGGGCACAGGTCGGCAACACGCCGGGCAAGCGTTACAAGCAGAACACGCATGGCGGCGGCATCCGCGATCCCCTGATCGTGCACTGGCCTGCCGGTGTCAGCGACAAGGGTGGCATCCGTCACCAGTTTCACCACGTCACCGACATCGCGCCGACCATCTTCGAAGCGATCGGCGCTGCGCGTCCCGACAGCGTCAATGGCTATCCGCAGATGCCGATCCACGGCACCAGCCTGTTCTACACGTTTGCGCCCGACGCGGCTGCTGCGCCCACGCGCAAGCCGGTGCAGTATTTCGAGATGTTCGGCCATCGCGGCATCTGGGCCGATGGCTGGAAGGCTGTGACCTATCACGAGCCGAATACGTCATGGGACGCGGATGCGTGGGAGCTCTACCATCTGGACAGCGATTTCTCCGAGAGCCGCGACCTCGCGCAAGATAATCCCGAGAAGCTGCGCGAGCTGGTCGAGCGCTGGTGGGTGGAAGCCGGCCGCAACGGCGTGCTGCCGCTCGACGATCGCCGCGCGGAACTGTGGCGGCCGACCACCGGCTGGCACGATCCGCGCAACCGGACGCGCTATGTCTACCACCCCCCGTTCGAAGAGATCCGCATGGCGACCGCGCCCGCGCTCGGCAACCGGACGTTTCTGGTGACCGCCGACATCGCGCGCGATCACGTCGACGATGAAGGCTGCATCTTCTCCTTCGGCGACCACCGCAGCGGCCTTGCACTCTATGTTCAGAAGGGTCGACTGGTCTTCGACTACAACCTGTTCGGCCAGCATCTGAAGGCGGTCTCGGACACGACGCTGCCGACCGGCAAAATCAGCCTCGGCGTCTCGGTCGAGCGGCTCGGCCGGGTCGGGCGCGCGAGCGTACTGATTGGCGACGCCGTCTGCGGCCGCATCGACATTCCGTTCCTCATCCGTCGTCATGCGGGCGGCAATCTCAACCTCGGCCGCGACGACGGCATCGGCGTCAGCGACGACTACCGCGCCCCCTTCCCGTTTCAGGGCCGGATCAGTGAGGTCGTCGTGGAACTGCCGGCACGGAGAACGAGCGAAGCTAAAGATGCTGCGAAGGCGGACGTGGCGATCGAGATGGCGAGGCAGTAGCGAGGCGGTGGCCGGCCTGAGTGGAGCGAAGGCGGGGCTCAACTCCCCGATTTCGCTTCGCGTATCCGGGCTACATTCTCGTGCCGACATTGCGTCGCGCGTCGCGATGCACTAGACGGGCTCAATGTCCGACAATCAGGCTGACCCCTGCCGCTCCTGCGGCGCGTGCTGTTCGTTCGCGCCCCATTGGCCCGCGTTCACGACCGACAGCGATCCTGATATCGCCGCCATTCCGCTCGCCTATGTGAATGCTGAGAAGACCGGCATGCACTGCAACGGCAACCGATGTTCGGCGCTGGCGGGCAAGGTCGGCGACGCGACCACCTGCCTGGCGTACGCGGTCAGGCCCGATGTCTGTCGCGCGTGCAAACCCGGCGACGCCGAATGCAGTCTGGCCAGGCAATCGTTCGGCCTGCCAGCGCTGGAGACCGTCTGAGATCGCGATCGAAACAGCTTCAAGCTGTCGATCCGGGGCGTTCTCTTCGCGGCAACGCCTCACCGCATCGCCGCCAGCACCTCGTCGGGCCGCTCGGTCATCATCATATGGCCGGCTCCGGACAGCACCACCGTACGACAATCGGCCAATGCGGCGGCCAGCGCCCTGCCCGCCTTCGCCGGCGTCATCATGTCACGCTCGCCGAGGATCACGGTCACCGGGACCTTCACCTTCGTTGCCGCATCGACTGCTTCCTCATATGCGTTGCACGCGGACAGATCGGCAAACAGAACGCCGGGCTTGCTGCGCTCGAGAACGCGTTGCGCACCGCCGTACATCCACAGGCCAGGCGCAAGGCTGCCGCCGAGCCCGGCGGCCGGGCCGAGGCCCCAGATCGACACCATGTCGATCGCGTCATGGTCGTTCGCCTCGGCCGCCTTCAACAGGTCCGGTCCCACGGCCATCTTCGCCGATGTCCCGAGCAGCGTCAGCCCTGTCACCTTCGATGGGTGTCGTGCCGCCGTCTCGAGCGCGATCAACGAACCCATCGAGTGGCCGACGAGCCTGGCTTTCACCGCGCCTGACGCTTCGACAAGCGCCGCAGTCCAGTCGGCCATGGCGCCGATCGTCTTGAGCGGCGCGCCGGCCGAGCGGCCGTGGCCCGGCAGGTCCGGCGCCAGCACCGAGAATCCGTGATGCGCAAACCACCTGTCGTGCTGCGCCCATGTGGTGTGGTCCAAGCCTGCGCCATGCAGCAGCACCACAGTGGCTTGCGCGGGATCGAACGGCTTGCCGCCGGTGCCGACGAAGGTCTCTTGTCCGTTGACGTTCAGCTGCATCCTCTCACTCCCGTTGCGAGGCGCGCAGCGCCTGGCCGAGGTCATCGATGATGTCCTGCGCAGATTCGATGCCGACCGACAGCCGCACGAGATCCTCGCCGACGCCTGCCGCTGCAAGCTGTGCCGCATCCATCTGCTGATGCGTCGTGCTGGCCGGGTGGATCACCAGCGTCTTCGCGTCGCCGACATTGGCGAGGTGGCTGGTGAGGCGCAGCGCCTCGACGAACTTCTTGCCCGCCGCCCTGCCGCCCTTGACGCCGAACGAGACGATCGAACCCGCGCCCTGCGGCAACAGCCGCTTGGCAAGCTCGTGGTCCGGGTGATCCTCCAGCGAGGGATGCAGCACAAAACTGACCGCCTTGTTTCCTTTCAGGAATGCGAGCACAGCCCCGGTATTCTTGATGTGGCGCTCCATGCGCACGCCGAGCGTCTCCACGCCCTGCAGCAGATGAAACGCGTTGGTCGGCGACAGGCAGGCGCCGAAATCGCGCAGGCCTTCAGTGCGCGCCCGCATGATGAAGGCCGCCGACCCGAACTGCTCGTCGAAGACGATGCCGTGGTAGCCGGCATAGGGTTCGGTCAGCTGCGAAAATTTTCCGCTGTCGCGCCAGTCGAACCTGCCGCCATCGACGATCACGCCGCCGATGGCCACGCCGTGGCCGCCGATCCATTTGGTCGTGGAATGCATGACGATGTCGGCGCCCTGCTCGATCGGCTTCGACAGAAACGGTGTTGCAAACGTGTTGTCGATCAGGAGCGGAATCTTCGCCTCATGCGCGATCGCCGCGACCGATGGGATATCCAGCACCTCGAGCCCTGGATTGCCGATGGTCTCGCCGATGACAAGCCGCGTGTTGGGTTTGATGCTAGCGCGAAACGCATCGAGATCCCGCGGCTTGACGAAGGTGGTGGTGATGCCGAAGCGCGGCAGCGTGTGCGCCAGCAAATTGATCGTGCCGCCATAGAGCGAGGACGAGGCGACGATATGGTCGCCGGCATTGAGCAGCGTGGCGATCGCCAGATGCAGCGCGGCCATGCCGCTCGCGGTGCAGACGGCGCCGACGCCGTTCTCCAGCGCCGCCAGACGCTCCTCCAGCACCGCGATCGTCGGGTTGGAGATGCGCGTATAGATGTGGCCCGACCGCTCGAGGTTGAACAGCGCCGCTGCGTGATCGGAATCCTGGAAGACGTAGGACGTCGTCTGATAGATCGGCGTCGCCCGCGCACCGGTGGCCTTGTCGGGCGACTGCCCCGCATGCAGGCTCAGGGTCTCGAAACCGGGTGGCTTAGGCGCGGGCATGGGCGGAACTCGGATACGGCCACACAGGTGAGCGGCGATCTTGCAAGTTTATCGGGGGCGCTGCCGGTCAGGCAAGGGCGGGAAAGACACCTCAACGTTTCGTCCGCGCCCGGCGCTCCATCATGTTGAGCCCTTCGACCAGCGCCGAGAAGCCCATCGCCGCGTAGATATAGCCCTTCGGTACCTTCGCGCCGAAACCTTCCGCGATCAGCGCCGTACCAATCAGCAGCAGGAAGCCGAGAGCGAGCATCACGATCGTCGGATTCCTGTTGATGAAGTTGGCGAGCGGTGTGGCTGCCAGCAGCATCGTGAGAACCGCAACGATGACCGCGATGACCATGATCGGCACGTGTTCGGTCATGCCCACTGCGGTGATGATGCTGTCGACCGAGAAGACAAGATCGAGCAGCACGATCTGGCTGATGGCAGCCGCAAACCCGAGATTGGCGGTCTTGCTGTCGAACATGTCGGGCCCGGGATCGGGATCGACCCGATGATGGATCTCCTTGGTCGCCTTCCAAACCAGGAAGAGACCGCCGGCGATCAGAATCAGGTCACGCCATGAAAAGTCGTGCCCGAACACCGAGAACAGCGGCGCCGTCAGCGTGACGATGAAGGCGACGGAACCGAGCAAAACTAGCCGCATCAGCAACGCGAGACCGATGCCGATCCGTCGTCCCGATTCGCGCTGGTGCTCGGGCAGACGGTTGGTCAGGATCGCAATGAAGATCAGGTTGTCGATGCCTAGCACCACCTCCATCGCGATCAGCGCCGAAAGTGCAATCCACGCTGCCGGATCAGCGGCAAGCGTCAGCAATTGATCCATGGCAGGCGTTTCCAAAGGCTCCGATCATGTGTGGCTGCCGATCTAGAGACTGTTCCGGCGAGCGGCAAGGGATAAAAACGTCACATGATCCTGTCGCACTTCGCCCCGATTGACCCCCGCTCCGGTGCGTGAAAGCATTGGCCACGCCTGACGCCAGCGCGTGAACGGTTGTGATCTTTCGGCGAGAGCCGATAGATGCCGCATACGCTCCGGGCGCCAATAAACAGGACAATGACAGGGAGATGCGCATGGCCGCTCCAAGCCCAAAAGAAGAAATCCTTGAACCCGAGCTGCCGATCTGCGATCCACATCATCACCTGTGGGATTTCCCGAACAGCCGCTACCTCCTGCCGGAGTTGCTGGCCGACGTTCAGTCCGGACACAACGTGCAAAGCACGGTCTTCGTCGAATGCACCTCGTTCTATCGCGCGACAGGTCCTGAGGAGCTGCGCGTGATCGGCGAAACGGAATTTGTCAACGGCGCCGCGGCGATGGCCGCCAGCGGACGCTACGGCAAGGTGCTGGCCTGCGAGGGCATCGTCTCCAGAGCCGACCTCACGCTGGGCGAGACGGTCGGACCGGTGCTGGACGCGCATATCCGCGCGGGCAACGGGCGCTTTCGCGGCATCCGCCACGCGGCGGGCTGGGACGCGAGCCCGGACGTGCGCAACAGCCACACCAATCCGCCGCAAGATCTCTACGCGCAGCCGGCCTTCCGGCTCGGCTTGAAAGAGCTCGCCAAACGCAACCTGACATTCGAAGCGTGGCAGTATCACCCGCAGTTGCCCGAGGTGATCGCGCTCGCGCGCGCCGTGCCGGAAGCGAAGATCGTGCTCAATCACGTCGGCGGTCCGCTCGGTATCGGACCTTACACCGGCCGGCGCGACGAGGTGTTCCAGAGCTGGTCGGGCAATATCAAGGAACTCGCGAGCTGTCCGAATGTGTGGGTGAAACTCGGCGGTCTCGGCATGACGCTTTGCGGCTTCGGTTTCAGCAAGCGCGAGGTGCAGCCCGGTTCGGCCGAACTTGCCGACGCCTGGCGGCCGTATCTCGAAACCTGCATCACCGCCTTCGGGCCTTCGCGCGGCATGCTCGAAAGCAATTTCCCGGTCGACGGAGCCTCCTGCAGCTACGCCGCCCTGTGGAATGCGTTCAAGCGCGTGACCAAAGGTGCGAGCGCGGAGGACAAGGAGCTGCTCTACCGAAAGTCGGCCCGCACGTTCTACCGGCTGGACGCCTGAGCCGGTACAAGGCGGGATGCGATCAAATCACGCGATGTCACCGAGGCCGCATTGACCCGCCGCGTCAAGAACATCCTCTTCATCATGTGCGACCAGTTGCGCTTCGACTATCTGTCGTGCGCCGGTCATCCCACGCTGAAGACACCGCACATCGACGCGCTGGCCGCACGCGGCGTACGCTTCACGCGTGCCTACGTTCAGTCCCCGGTCTGCGGCTCCTCACGCATGAGCTTCTACACCGGCCGTTATGTGGACTCGCACGGCGCAACCTGGAACGGCGTGCCGCTCAAGGTGGGCGAGATGACAATCGGCGACTACCTTCGTCCGCTGGGCGTCGACGCCGTGCTGGTCGGCAAGACGCACATGAAAGCGGATACCGAGGGTATGGAGCGGCTCGGAATCGATCCGCAGTCCATCATCGGCGTGCGCGTCGCCGAATGCGGCTTCGATCCGTATGAGCGGGACGATGGCCTGCATGCCGTCGGGCCCGACGGCCGCTACGATCCGCAGGTGCCGCGCTACAACCGCTATCTCAAGGAAAAAGGGTATTCGGGCGAGAACCCCTGGCACGATCACGCCAACGCCGCCGAGGGCGAGCACAACTCGCTCGCTTCAGGCTGGGCGATGCGCCATGCGCGCAGGCCGGCCCGCGTTGCAGAGGAAGACTCTGAAACGCCCTACATGACCAGCCGCGCCATGGACTTCATGGCCGAGGCAGGCGACCGGCCCTGGTGCCTGCATCTGTCTTTCATCAAGCCGCACTGGCCCTATATCGCGCCGAAACCCTACAACGACATGTATGCCGCGTCCGACGTGATCCCGGTGGTGCGCAGCGAGAACGAACGGCGCGATCCGCATCCCGTCTATCGCGAGTTCATGGATCTGCGGGTCAGCCGCAACTTTTCCCGCGACGACGTGCGCCGCGAGGTCGTTCCGGTCTACATGGGCCTGATCAGGCAGATCGACGATCAGCTCGGCCGGCTGTTCGCGTTCATGCGCGAGCGGGGCCTCATGGACAATACGCTGATCATCTTCACCTCCGATCACGGCGACTACCTGGGCGACCACTGGCTCGGCGAAAAGGACCTGTTCCACGAACCGTCGGTGAAGGTGCCGCTGATCGTCGTCGACCCCTCGCCCGCTGCGGATCGAACGCGCGGCTCCGCTTGCGATGCGCTGGTCGAGGCAATCGATCTCTTGCCGACATTCCTCGATGTGCTCGGCCGCGATCCGCTGGAGCAGTCGCACCGGCTGGAGGGGCGCTCGCTTCGCCCGTGGCTGCACGGTGAAGCGGCACCGGCATGGCGGGACGTGGCGTTCAGTGAATACGACTACTCGCTGCTTCCGGTCGGCGCAAAACTCGGCGTCGCGCCGCGCGATGCGCGGCTGTACATGGCGGTCGATCGGCGCTGGAAATACGTCCACGCGATCGGCTTCCGGCCGATGCTTTACGACTTGCAGGACGATCCGGACGAATTTCGCGACCTCGGCGCGGATCCTGCCTATCGTAAAGAATGCGATCGGCTTGCGGCGGCGCTGTCGGAATGGGGGCTCAGGCAGTCGCAGCGCACAACGCGATCGGAGCGGCAGATGCTCGCAAGCCGCGGCAAGTCGATGCGCCGCGGCATCCTGATCGGCGTGTGGGACGAAAGCGAGTTGCCCGACGAGCTGTGGCAGCATTATCGCGGAGACTGAACGCGGTGGAGAGGGCTTGCCTCAAGCGCCGCCAAGAGCGATGAGCGCAGAGCCAGAGGGGAGATGAAAATGACAAGTCGCCGCCTGATCACGGCCGGTTTCGGGCTGACACTGCTGTTTGCTGCGATCGTGCCGGCCGGCGCACAGGTCGGCGAGCAGCCCGTTCGCATCATCTTTCCCTACGCGGCCGGCGGCTCCGGCGACACGCTGTCGCGCCTGATCGCAGACAAACTGCGCGCCGGCCTGAACCGGACGGTGATCGTCGAGAACCGCACCGGCGCCGGCGGACGGATCGGCGTGCAGGCGGTCAAGGGTGCCGCGCCTGACGGGTCGACCTTGCTGCTGACGCCGATCGCTCCGGTCGCCGTCTATCAGCACTCCTATAAGTCGCTCGGCTACGATCCGATTGCCGACTTCAGCCCCGTCTCCCAGCTTACGACGTTCGACTTCGCCGTTGCCGTCGGCCCTCGCGTTCCGGTCAAGACGTTGGGCGAACTGGTCGCATGGGCAAAGGCCAATCCGGGCGATGCCAACTACGGCACGCCTGCGGCCGGAACGCTGCCGCACTTTCTCGGCGCGCTGTTCGCGCAGCGCACCGGCCTCGATCTTCGGCACGTGGGCTATCGCGGATCCGCCGCAGCGCTCAACGATCTGGTCGGCGGCCACATCGCCATGGTGGTCACCACCACTTCGGATCTGATGGAGATGCACAAGAGCGGCCGCGTCCATGTGCTCGCGACATCAGGCCCGCAGCGCTCGCCGTTCCTCCCGGACGTTCCGACCTTTGCCGAACAGGGCTACGAGCTGCAGGCCAGCGGCTGGTACGCTTTGTTCGCTCCGGCAAAGACGCCGCCGGATACGATCACCCGCATCAATCAAATCGTGGTTGAAGCCGTAAACACGCCCGAGGTCGGCGAGCGGCTTCTGGCCATGGGCCTGCAGCCGACCGGCACGTCGGCCGCCGAACTCGCCGCGATCCAGAAGCGCGATGCTGCATTCTGGGCCCCGGCGGTGAAGGCGTCAGGGTTTACGGCAGAGGATTGAGGCGATTCACTGCGGCAATGCTGTAGCCCGGATGAGCGGAGCGACATCCGGGTACATGTCGCAGCGCAATTCCCGGGTATCGCTCCGCTCACCCGGGCTACAGGCTGGAATGCTTCGCTCGCAATGACGGGGGCTCACAGCTCCCTCATCTCGCCTTTCGACCATTGCTCGCGCAGCTTGAACTTCTGGATCTTGCCCGAGCCCGTGAGCGGCATGGCATCGACGGCGAACCAGTGCCGCGGCGTCTTATGCGGAGCCAGATGCTCGCGCATGTAGTCGAACAGCTCCTCCTTGCTGATCGTGATGCCGGTCTTCGGGCGGATGAAGGCGCCGACCACCTCGCCCCATTTCGCGTCGGGCAGTCCGATGACCGCCACGTCACCCACCGCGGGATGTCGGAACAGCAACTCCTCCAGTTCGCGCGGATAGATGTTCTCGCCGCCGCGGATGATCATGTCCTTCAACCGGCCTTCTATGGTGCAGTAGCCGCGTGCATCCATCGCGCCGAGGTCGCCGGTGTGCAGCCAGCCTTCGGCATCGATGGCAGCGGCTGTCGCGTCCTCGTTCTCGAAGTAGCCGGTCATGACGTGATAGCCGCGGGTGCAGATTTCGCCGATCTCGCCGATCGCCGCCGTTCTGCCGGTCTGAAGGTTCATGATCTTGATCTCGACGCCCGGCATCGGAACGCCGAGCGTCTCCGACTTGTCGCGGATCGTGTCGGTGGGCAAGGTACCAAGGCACACCGGCGAACACTCTGTCTGACCGAAGACGATCGTGAAAGCTGCATCGAGGCGCTCCTCCAGCGCGGTGACGAGCGCTGCCGGCACTGTCGAACCGCCGGAGTAGACGATCTTCAACGACGACAGGTCGGCGGTGGCGAAGGCCGGATGCTCCATGATACCGATCAGCATCGTCGGCACCGCGAGCAGAGCGTCGCAACGGTAGTGGCCCGCGAGCTGGATCACGAGCCCGGGATCGAATGCTTCCAGGAGCACCTGCGTCGCGCGCTTTGCGACCGCGCCGAGCACGCAGCAGACGCAGCCGCCGGTGTGGAACAGCGGCATGGTGGTGATCTGGATCGTACCGTCCTTGATGCCGCAGCGATCGGCGGTGTGCGCACCATTGTTGGCAAGCCCGCGATGATGCAACAGCGCGCCCTTGGGAAAGCCGGTGGTGCCGGACGTGTACTGGATCATCGCCGGATCGGTGGGTTTCACGGCAGGCAATTGCGGATTGGCTGCGTCGCCCGCCGCAAGGAATGCATCCCAATCATCGAAGCAGATGATTTCCCGCAAATCCGGGCAGCCGGCGGCAAGCGCTTCAACGGTCTGCAGCATCCGGTTGCCGCGAAACTCCTTCACCACGAGCACCCCGGCGGTGCGCGACTGCTTCAGAACGTACTCAACTTCGGAAGGCCTCAACCCCGGATTGACGGTGACGAGAATGACGCCCGCCATCGCGGCGCCGAACTCCGTCATGATCCATTCGGGAATGTTCTGCGCCCAGATCGCCACCCGCTCGCCCGGCTCGAAGCGGGTTCGGAGCGCGCGCGCGCAGCGCTGTGCCTGTGCATAGAGCTCGGCATAGGTCCACTGCCGGCGGCTCTCCGGTTCCGGAACACCGGCGATCAGCGCGATCCGGTCCGGCGTCGTCTCCGCCGCCCACTGCAGCAACCCGCCGACCGTGATGTCCTTCACCGCCGGCTGCTTCGGACCCCGCGCGTGCGCGTCTGTCAGCACCGCCGCCTCTCCTCCCTGATGTCCGCGTCGTTGATCACGCGAAGACTTCGGGGGAGGATTATCGACGGAGTTTCTCGCTGCGCAAGGCCGGCTGGTGTCGTTCCTTCGTATCAAACAACTCGGCGGGCGCACGCGAGAAAGTCTGCACACCGTTTCGAAACGCGAATGCCACGTCGGCAATCTCGGCCAGCGCCGCTGCGCGAGTTTCCGCCTCGACGACGATGAAGGTCGCAGGCTTGCCGGAAGCGAGGCCGTAATCCGTCAGGTTCGTCAGTCTCGCCGGCAAGGTCGTGACGAGATCGACGCAGAGATCGAAGTCGAGGGGCGATACATGCGCGACATTGGCATAAAGGTTTGCCATCCGCAGCAGCGAGCCGTCGCCGAACGGCGTGAACGGATTGAGCACGTTGTTGGTCGCGACCGAGCAGCAGACGCCGCGGCGCACGAGCTTGTGCAGCAGTGCAAGGCCGCGCGGCGCGTTGTGCGTCGCGTCCCGGCCCATCAGATAGAGATCGGTCGCAGGAAGCCCGGTGACTGCCACGCCGGCTTGGGCAAGGCGATCGGCCACGCGGTCGAACGCCGCCGGTGGCAGCGCCGACAGCTTTGTCACGTGACCGATGGCCACCCTGCCCTGATACGAATGTCGCAGCGTTTGCTCGCAGACGTCGTCCAGCAGCATCCAGGTCGGGTCGAGATCGAAGTCGAGATGAAAATCGAGATCGACACCGAACTGTACCGCAAGATCGAACAAGCGATCGATCTGAGCTTTCGGATCGCTGTCGGTGTAGGGACAGCCGCCGAGCACGTCCGCGCCTGCGCGCAGTGCTGCGACGAGCAGATCCTCGGCGCCGGGATCGTTGGTCAGTCCCTCCTGCGGAAACACACAGATCGCCAGGTCGATGGCCCAGGCGTAGTCGCGCTTGAGCTGCCGGATTGCCTCGAAACTTCGCAGACCCACGCGCGGATCGACCTCCACATGCGTGCGCATGTGGGTCGTGCCTTTGAGGATGGCCTTTTCCAGCACCCGGGCACCGCGTTGGTAGACGTCCTCGACGGTGAAGCCGCGCTTCAGCTCGGAGACCGCCTTGATCGCAGACGCCAGGCTTGAATGGTCGTGGCCGCAGCGGCCGAGCAGGCAAGCCTTATCCAGATGAATATGCGTGTCGACGAAGCCGGGAAGGACGAGCCGCCCGTCCGCCCTCACCTCCGGCGCATCCGCCGGCAGGTGCGTCTCGATCGCGGCGATCCTGCCGTCCCGGATACCGATGTCCGCGGCCGCAACGCGGCCGGCGACGGTCGCCTGGCGCAGAATCCGGTCGAAAGCAGTGCGGCTGTGCATCGAGTGGCAGCGATCCCGGTTCTCGCGAGACGTCCAACCTAGCGCGTGACCAGGATTCGGGCGCGCTCAAAGTGTGTACAGATTGATGCGGCCAGTGTTCAAAAAATATGCATACAGTTTGTGCGGGACATGCGTATCCTCGCTGACCATCCGAGGACCCAGCTCATGACCGACACCGCCACGCCCGCAGATGCCGGCCTTTCCGACGCCGAGATCGTCCGCCGCTACCTCGAACTGTCGATGATCCCCGATCCGGACGCGGCAGCGGCGTATATGAAGCCCGGCACCATCATCACCTTCACTGGCGGCCGCGCGTTCGATACGCCGCGCGGACCGACTGCCTTCAACAAGGGACGATACCTCTGGGTGAAGAAGCGCATGGATCGCTTCGATGTCTGCCCTGGCGCCGACGAGACCATCGTCTACAGCGTCGGCACGCTTTACGGCGAATGGCCCGACGGCACGCCGTTCGAGGGCAACCGCTACGTCGACCGCTTCGTGGTGCGCGGCGGACAGATCGTAAAGATGGATGTCTGGAACGACAGCGCCGAGCGGATCCTCGTCCAGCGCGGAATCGAAGCCTGACAAGTCACTCCGCAACCACGCCTATTCGCTCGCGCCACCGTTGAGATCAGCCTTTCGCCGCACCTTGCCGGCGCCGCTCTCGTCAGCCGCATAAGGCGCGAGAATTTCGAGCAGATCCCGCTCGCGCGGTTTGGCCGGGCTGAGAAGGGCGCGACTGGCCACGGAATCCAGGTGCGTATGCATCAGCGCAATGACGTCATCGGCTTTCCCTGCGGCCAAAGCATCGATGATCGCGCGATGTTCGTTGATCGCACATTCCGAGGAGTGCGGCCTGCTGTAGAGCGACAAGGTCAGGCAGCACCGATACGCAACCTCGCTGACATAGCGGATCAGGATCGGGCTGTTAGTCATTGATGCGAGAAGGATATGGAATTCCGTCGCAAGCCGGATGGATACCGCGTCCGGGCCTGCGCGCGCCGCCTCCTCCGCATCGACATGCGCCTTCAGCTCGGCGATCTGCGCCCTGGAAAGGTTGCCCGCGAGCTGTCGCACCACCAGCCGTTCGAGCTCGATACGGATGTCGAACGCGGCGCGCGCCTCCTGCCAGCTCGGCGTCGCCACCACGGCAATCCGGTTGCGGCGCAGTTCCACCAGCCCCTGCGCCGCCAGTTGACCAAGGGCGTGGCGGGCGATCGTCCGGCTGACGCCAAAACGTTCACCCAGCGCATCTTCCGGCAGCTTCGCTCCCGGTTCGAGCGCCTGCTCGATGATGGCCCGGCGCAGTGCGCGGCAGATCGTGCCGACCTTGTCATTGCCATCGAGGTCCGTTGTGCGCGTCGCCTGCATGTCGAGATCCGCGAATCCTGCGCCGACTAAAGCGCCGGCGCCACGCCTCGATTGCATGCATTTTCCGGGCCGATTGCACAAGAAATAATGAGATGCAGGGCCGCAAGCTTGTCGTCCTTCCCGAAAACACGGCGATAGACTGTGGCATCAGCCTTGCATGCAGTTTGGTTTATGAACCGCATGCACGTAAAGCAGCTCGCCCCGCCGCCCCTCGATCACGCCGGACAGAGTGGACCAATTGCGGTCGAGCTGTCGGACGCCTCCGTCACCTTCGGACGCGGCGACCGGGCCGTGCCGGCCCTGTCGACGACCTCGCTGCGGATCGCCGACGGCGACTTCCTCGCCCTGGTCGGCCCGTCGGGCTGCGGCAAGTCGACGATCCTGCGGCTGGTCGGCGGGCTGGTGCGGCCCTCGACCGGCGTCGTCGTTGTCGGCGGACGGGAGGTCGCGGCCAAGGCCCTGCGCATCGGCATGGCATTTCAAAACCCGACCATGCTGCCATGGATGACGATCGAGCAGAACGTGCTGCTACCGCTCAAGATCGTCGAGCCGTTCCGCTCCGAATTCAGGCAGAAGCGGCGCAACGCGTTTCGCGACAAGGCGCACGCCTTGCTCGATCAGGTCGGACTGGGCGGCTTCGGCCCGCGCTACCCCTGGCAGCTCTCCGGCGGCATGCTGCAACGAGCCAATCTCTACCGCGCCCTCATCCACGAACCCCGGCTGCTGCTGCTCGACGAACCGTTCGGTGCGCTCGATCAGTTCACACGCGAGGAGCTGTGGTCGACACTGCAGACCTTGTGGGTGACCCACCGCCCGACGGTGCTGCTGGTCACGCACGACCTGCGCGAGGCCGGCTTCCTCGCCAATCGTATCTGCGTGATGAGCGCCCGGCCCGGCCGCGTCATCGATGACTCAAGCGTGCCGTTCCAGCGCCCGCGGACCATCCAGATGACATTCGAAGCGGATTTCGTCGCGCTGAACCAGCGCCTGCGCGACCTGATCGTCAATGCGCGGTCGGCCGGCACACCGGAGGGTGGACATGGGCCAGCTTAATCTGAAGCAGAAGCTCTGGTCCGCCGGGCTGATCGTGCTGTTCTTTGTGTTGTGGGAGCTGTTCTGCCTCGCGTCCGGCATGTCGGACCTGGTGCTGCCGCGACCGTCGCAGGTCATGGAAACCATGATCCGCCGCTTCCCGGTGCTGTGGCCGCACATTCTTCAGACGCTGTCGACGACGATGATCGGCTTCGTGCTCGGTGTCGCGCTCGGCGTGCTGCTCGGCGCGGTGATCGGCGTCTCGAAGGTCGCCTATGACACCGCCTATCCGCTGCTGATCGGCTTCTCGTCGATCCCCAAGGTTGCGGTCGTTCCCATCTTTGTCCTGTGGTTCGGCTCCGGCTCCGTGCCGGCCGTGCTGACCGCGCTGTCGATCTGCTTCTTCCCGATCGTCGTCAACATCGCCACCGGGCTCGCGACCACCGAACCGGAGCTGGAGGACGTGCTGAAGGCGCTCGGCGCGAGCAAGTTCGACATCCTCTGGAATGTCGGCCTGCCGCGCACCATGCCGTTCTTCTTCGCCTCGCTGAAGGTCGCGGTCTCCTACGCGTTCGTCGGCGCGGTGCTGTCGGAGACCGTCGCCTCCAACCGCGGCATCGGCAATGTGATGATGACGGCGTCGTCGAACTTCGACGTGCCGCTGGTGTTCGCCGGCTTGTTCATTCTCGCCTTCCTCGGCGTCGTCCTCTACCTCGCCTTCTCGCTGATCGAGGGCCGGATCACCGGCTGGGCAACGCGCAAGAACGATCTCGTCGCAACATGAACCCTCAACTGAAGCCGAACCTGTAACCCGAAGGAGAAGTCGATGTTTGCAAGGATAGCAGGGGCGATCGCGATCGTCGTTTCGCTCGCAGCCCCGGCCACAGCTCAGGAAACCACGATCAAGCTCACGCTTGGCTGGAAGACCCAAGGCAGCGACGCGGCATTCTTCTATGCGAAGGATCACGGCTTCTTCAAAGCCGAAGGCCTCAATGTGGTGATCGACCAGGGCGAAGGCTCGGGCGCAACCGTCACGCGCATCATGTCGGGCGCCTACGATGCCGGCTTCGGCGACGTCAACGCCATCATCCAGAACGCATCGACCCGGCCGCAGGACACGCCTGTCATGGTCTATATGATGTGGAACAGGCCGCCGTTCGCGATCGTGACGAAGGCCAGTAGCGGCATCAACGCGGTCAAGGACTTCGAAGGCCGCACCCTCGGCGGCGCGCAGGGAACGCCGACCACGCGCCTCGTTCCCGTGTTCGTGCACAAGAACGGCCTCGACGCATCGAAGATCAAGATCTCGAACATGGCGCCGAACCTGCAGGAGCCGATGCTGATCAAGGGCGACATCGACGCCGCTCTCGTGTTCAATATCACGAGCTACTTCAACCTGGTGCTGAACCGCCAGGATCCCGACAAGGATTTCAAGTGGTTCGCGTTCGGCGACTTCGGGATGGATCTCTATTCCAACGGGCTGATGGTGTCGAAGAAGCTGATTGCCAGCAATCCGAAGGCGGTGGCGGGGCTCGTTCGCGCCACCAACAAGGCGATGATCGCAATCGCCAAGGACCAGAACGCCGGCATGAAGGCCACCGTCAACTACGATAACCTGATCAACGAGGCGGTCGAGAAGCGCCGCCTTCAATACTCGTTCGACAAGCTGATCGTCTCGCCCGAGATGAAGGAGATCGGCATCGGCGACATCAAGGACGACCGGATGGCGCGCGCGATCGGCATGGTCGCGGAAGGCTATCAACTCGACCGCGTCCCGACGCCGGCTGAAGTCTTCTCGCGCGATTTCCTGCCGTCGCGCGCGGAGCGTGAACTGGTCTACACGGCGAACTAGCATCGTCATTGCGAGGAGCAACGCGACGAAGCAATCCAACGCGGCATGAATGATATATGCTGACTGGATTGCTTCGCTTCGCTCGCAATGACGGAGAGAGCTGCTCATGCCTCAGCAAACCACTGCAACGCACGTCTTCTGCGGCCATGAAATCGGCCGTCACGACCATGCGACGATCGCATTCGACGACGGGGTGATCACTGGGATTTCATCGGCCGCCGATACAAACCAAACAGGCCGCACCTTCATCCTGCCGGCGCTCGTCAACGCGCATGATCATGCCCGGCCGACCGCGTCCTCGTTCGGCGCGGTCGACATGCCGCTGGAGTCGTGGATCCTGCGCTCCGTTGTCGGCACGCCGCCGGATCCGTACCTCGCGGCCGCATCCGCGCTGGCGCGTTCCGCGCGATCCGGCTGCGCTGCGATGATGATCCACTACACCCGGCCGAGCGGCACCATGCCGATCCTCGACGAGGCGAAGGCGATCGCCCGCGCGGCTGCGGACGTCGGTATGCGCATGGCGTTCGCGCTGTCGGTCCGCGATCAGAACCCGATTGTGTACGGCGAGAGCGAACCGGTTCTCGCCGGCCTCACTGAGAATGAGCGAACGGCGATCGAAGATCTGTTTGTCCATCCCGCGCCAACGGCGAAGGAGTATATCGCGACCGTCGAGGACATCGCAGCAAGTATCCAGAGCCCTCTGATCGATGTGCAATTCGGGCCGGCCGGCGTGCAGTGGTGTTCGAGAGGATTGCTGGAGGCGATCGCCGAGCGCTCGGCGCTCACCGGCCGCCGCGTCCACATGCACCTCCTGGAGACGATCTATCAGCGCGGCTGGGCCGATCGGGCTTTTCCCGACGGCGTCGTCAAGTATCTGCGCGACATCGGCCTGCTGTCGGAGCGGCTGACGCTCGCTCATTGCATCCACGCAAGACCCGACGAGCTCGATATCATCGCCGCGTCTGGCGCCCGTATCGTCACCAACTTCTCGTCCAACCTGCACCTCCGCTCGGGGCTGGCGCCGATCGCCGATGCGAGCCGACGCGGCTGTCCGATTGCGGTCGGCGTCGACGGGTTGGCGCTCGACGAAGACGACGACGCGCTTCGCGAGTTGCGGCTTGTGAAGCTTGCGCATGGCGGCGTCGGCTACCAGTCGAACTGGACCTGCGAGGAGTTCTTGTCATCCGCCGTCCGTAACGGCCGCCTCACGACCGGCGCACCCGGCGGCGGCGAGCTCGTTCCAGGCGCGCCCGCCGACTTCATGGTGATCGATCTCGACCGGCTGGAACGCGATGCGATCGTGCCGGTCGACCCGCTGCAGCTTCTGTTCGCGCGCGGCAACGCATCCGTCATTCGCGATGTCGTCGTCGATGGGCGCACCGTCGTCCGCGGCGGAGAACCGACCGGCGTTGATCTGCCGGCAATCGAGACCGAACTGCGCGCGATGTATCGCGCCGGCGTCAAAAACTACGCGGCATTCACCGCGGCCTGGCCGCGGCTCGAGCATCCCCTGAAGCGCTGGTTCAGCGAACAATGCGGCTGCGGGTAGAGTCCGCGCAAAGACGTTTCGAGCGCCGCTGGATACCGCCGATCGGCGTTCTTTGATGGACGGGCTGTGGGAAACTCAGACGAGACACGGGCCGCAACGTTCAGCCTGCACAAAAAAATCGATTTTCGATTGACGATCCGCTATGCGATCGTCATCCTGCCCGCAAATGGAGAACATTTCCGTTCGTTTTGATGTGGAGGCAGACGCAGGGCCGAGGAGTCTCACCTCTGCCGTGCTTCAGCGGCTTCGCGCCGACATCCTGTCGACCAAACTCGTTCCAGGTCAGAAGCTGCATATCGCCGGGCTTGCGAAACAGTTTTCGGTAAGCCTCGCCGCCGTGCGCGAAGCCCTGTCGCGGCTTGTCGCCGACGGCCTGGTGCAGGCGTCGGACCAGCGCGGCTTCCGCGTCAGCCCGGTGTCGCCCGCCGATCTGGCTGACGTCACGCAAACCCGCATCGATATCGAAGGCCTCGCGCTGCGCCGCTCGATCGAGCGCGGCGATCAGGCCTGGCTGAGACAGGTGGAGAGCGCGTTCGCCTCGCTTTGCGCCGTCCCCTACCGTCATCCCGACGCGCCGGGGAGCCATAACGAGGAGTGGATCGCACGTCATCGCATCTTCCACCGGGCGCTGGTGGATGCCTGCGGCTCGCCGTGGCTTCTCGGCTTCCGCGACATCCTGCACGAGCAAAGCGAACGCTATCGGCGGCTTTCCATCCGGCGTGAGACCGGAAAGATCAGGGATGTCGACGCCGAGCACGCGGTCATCGTGCAGGCGGTTCTCAGGCGCGACGCCGATGCCGCCGTCTCGGCGCTGTCAGAGCACTTCATGACCACCATGCATCTCGTCGAACTCGCAGCTCCCAAAATCGCAAAGATGAGCGACACGGCCTGAACCGCGTCGGCACGACCCAAAAGAAACAGAGGAAACGCGACCATGAACATCACCCGACGCCACATGCTGGCCGCGATGGCCGCCTCAACCGCAATTGCGATACCGTCGGGCGGCGCCCGAGCCGCCGAAAAGGTCCGCATCGGCCTGCCGACCAAAACCTACTGGCCGACGACGATCGCCGAGACGGCGGTGCGGCAGAAGCTGTTCGAGAAGGAAGGCATTACCGCCGAGCTCACGATCTATCGCGGCGGCGCGGAGACCTTCGAAGCGATGGCCGCTGGAGCCGCCGATGTCATTCTCGATGCGACGTCGCTGGCCGCCGCCGGCCGCAAGAAGGGCGTGATGTCGAAGGTCGTGGCGAATGCGTGCATGGGCAGCTTCGGCTGGCAGTTGATGGTGCTCGCGAAGTCGCCGCTCGAGGTCAAGGATCTGGGCGGCAAGAAGGTCGCCATCACCTCGGCAGGCTCCGGCTCCGATCTGCTGGCGCTCTGGACCCAGCAGGAAAAGAAAGTCACCTTCACCCGTGTGCCGGTCGGCGGCGGCGGTCTGGTGCCCAATCTGCTCGCCGGCAACGTCGACGCCGCCGTGGTCTATTCGCCGCTCAGCTTCCAGATTTCCAAATCGGGTGAGGCCCGCACCATCCTCGATTACGCCAAGGAGGCGCCGCCCAATCTCACCGCCGGCTGGATCACGCCCGACAAATACGCGCAAGAAAAGCCGGAGCTGGTGCAGAAGACGCTGAACGCGCTCTATGGCGCGTTGGCGTTCATGCGCGCCAACAAGGACACCACCGTCAAGCTGATCGCCGACCTCTACGAGATTCCCGCCGACATCGCGGCAATGGAATACGAGAACACGATCATGAAGCTGGAGACGGACGGCAGCATGAGCGCTCCCAATACGCTCGAACAGCTTCAGCTCGCGCTCGACCTCGCCAAGCTCGGCGGCATGAAGGATCTGGTGCCGGCCTCTGAAATTCTGTCGACGCAGTTCAAGCCCGTGCCGACCAAATCCTGAGGCCGCCACGGTGGCTGGTCTCGGCATGAAGGCAGCGCGTGTCGCCGTCGTCGTGGCGCTGTTCGCGATATGGGAGATCCTGTCGCGGACCGGCATCGTCGATCCGCGCCTGCTGCCGTCGGCTTCGGACACGTTGCTGACGCTGGTTGAACTCCTCCAGCGCGCCGGCATCCGCAACGACCTTGCCGTGACGGCGAGCGAGGTGATGGTAGCCTTCATCCTCGCCGTTCCCTGCGGCGCGCTGATCGGATTCGCGATCGCCGAGAACCGCTACTTCGCCGAGGTGGCAAAGCCGCTGCTGTTCTTTGCCTTCAGTATCCCGAAATCGATCTTTCTGCCGATGTTCATTCTCGTGTTCGGCGTCGGCTTCTCCCAGAAGGTCGGATTTGGCTTCTTCTCCACCATCTTCATCGTCATCATGTCGACGACGACGGCAGTGGAATCCGTCAAGGTCGAACACCTCACCGTCGCGCGCTCCTACGGCGCAACGAGGCTGCAGACCGCGTTCCGCGTCTATCTGCCGAGCATGCTTCCGGTGCTGCTGGAAGCGCTGCGGATTTCGATGATCTTCAATCTCACCGGCGTCATCCTCGCGGAAATGTACGCCTCCCGCGAGGGCATCGGCCATCAGATCGCCACCTGGGGAGAGAACTTCCAGATGAAGCAGCTTCTCGCCGGCGTGGTGATGGTCGCGGTCATCGCCATGACATTCAACGAACTGATCCGATCGGTGGAGACACGATGCAGCCATTGGCGAACGTAACCCCGTTCAAGCCGGGCTCCCGGGCCGGCGCGATCCAGATCAGCAATGTGGGTCAGGTCTTCAAGACCGCGACACAGGATGTGGTGGCGTTGTCCGACGTCTCGCTCGACATCAAGCCCGGCCGCTTCGTGGTCCTGGTCGGGCCGAGCGGTTGCGGCAAATCCACGCTGCTGATGATGCTGGCCGGCCTGCGTCAGCAGACGTCGGGAACGATCCTGATCAACGAGGCGCCGATCCCTCAGCCCGACCCGAACCGGGTCGGCGTCATCTTTCAGGAGCCGAGTCTGTTTCCGTGGCTTACCGCCGAGGAGAACGTCGAATTTCCGCTGGCGTTGCGCCGTATCCCCAGGTCCGACCGCCGCGCCAAGGCGGTGGACGCGCTCAAGCTCGTGGGCCTCGAAGGCTTCGGCAAGCGGCATCCGCACGAGCTTTCTGGCGGCATGAAGCAGCGGGTGTCGATCGCCCGCGGGCTGGTCCAGGACCCGCCGGTGCTGCTGATGGACGAACCGTTCGCGGCGCTGGACGAGCAGACCCGCATGACCATGGGCGACGAATTGCTGCGCATCTGGGCTGCCACCGGCAAGACGGTCGTGTTCGTCACCCACAGCCTCACCGAGGCCGTCTATCTCGCCGACGAGGTGGTGGTGATGTCGGCGCGTCCGGGCCGGATTGTCGATCATCTGACGATTTCACTGCCGCGGCCTCGCACCTACGAGATGCTCGGTGGCGAAACATTCGGAACACTGCGCGACCGCATCTGGCGTCATATCCGCAAATCGGCATGAGCATTCTTTGATGTCAGCAGCCACCCTACGCCGCCTGATAGTCGTCTCCCTCGTCGTGCTGTGGGAGTTGCTGCCGCGTCTTGGCGTCATCCCTGAGCTGTTTCTGCCGTCGCTGTCGTCGACCATCGCCGCCGGCTGGAACGACGCCGGCGAATATGGTCACGCGCTGGCGGTGACGCTCTACGAGGTCGGCGTCTCCATGCTGTTCGCTTGCGGCGGCGGCATTCTGGCCGGCGCCATCGTCGGCAGCCTGCCGCGTCCGCGCGTTCTGATCATGCCGATGGTCTCCAGCCTCTACGCAGTGCCGCTCGTGATCCTGTATCCGGTATTCACCGTGTGGCTCGGCATCGGCTCGGAGTCCAAGATCGCCTTCGCGGCCATCTACGGCTTCCTGCCGACGATGTTGTCGACCGCCGCCGGCATTCAGACCATCGACCCGCAACTGCTTCTGGCCGCCCGCAGCATGGGCGCCACGCTGAGCCAGCGGCTGACCCGCGTCATCATCCCGGCGGCGATCCCAACGGTGCTGTCCGGGCTGCGCGTCGGCGGCGCCCTCGTCATCGTCGGCGTGGTGGTGTCGGAAATGCTGATCTCGTCGGCCGGCATCGGCTACCTCATTTCCCGCTACCGGACCATCCTCGACAGCCCGCATGTGTTCGCCGGCGTGCTGCTGGTTCTGGCCATGGCGATCGCCTTCAACGCCGCGATCAAGTGGATCGAACGCAAGGCGTCGATCTGGCAGACGGGAACGCGGGAGGGTCAGCGCGCAGCGGACGAAATCCAGGCCGGCACGATCCAGCCCGCAACGGCCTGATGGAGCATGTTTCCGTGTTCGATCTGACCCTGTCATTCGATAACGGCCCCGATCCGGAGGTGACGCCCTACGTGCTGGACATCATCGGCAAGCGCGACATCCAGACCACCTTCTTCGTGATCGGAGAAAAGCTTGCCGATCCCGAACGCCACCGCCTGTCCGCGCGGGCTCAGCGCGAAGGTCATTGGATCGGCAACCACACCTATACTCATTCGGAACCGCTTGGCCGGATGCGCGATCCCCGCGCCGCCGAGCAGGAAATCGCGCGCACCCAGGACCTGATCGGCGATCTCGCGCATCCGCAACGCTGGTTTCGGCCGTTTGGCGGCGGCGGCATTCTCGACGACCGCCTGCTGAAGCGTTCAGTCGTCGATCATCTGCTTGCGGGCGGCTATAGCTGCGTGCTGTGGAACGCCATCCCGCACGACTGGGACGATCCGGACAAATGGGTCGATCGCGCGCTGGCGCAATGTCGCGCGCAGGCCTGGACCTTGATCGTGTTGCACGACCTTCCCACCGGTGCGATGCGTCATCTCGAGACGTTTCTCGATCGCGCCAGCGACGCCGGCGCCCGCTTCCACCAGGAATTTCCACCGGATTGCGTTCCGATCCGCAGCGGCGAGATCAAGCTTCCGATTGAACCCTACGTTTCCACCATCGAAGAGAATGTCGCACCATGAAGATTGCAAGTTTCAAGACCGGCGCAACAGCGAGCTATGGCATCGTCACGGACAAGGGCATCATCGATGCCGGACGGCGGCTCACAGGCTTTCCGACGTTGAAGTCGCTGCTGGCGCATGGATCGCTCGGTGAGCTGCGCAAGCTGACGGGCGAGCAGCCGGATCACGCGATGTCTTCGGTCGAACTGCTGCCGACGATCCCCGATCCCGACAAGATCTTCTGCATCGGCGTCAATTACGCGACGCATCTGGCCGAAAGCGGTCATCCGACGCCGGCGCATCCCATGGTGTTCACGCGATTTGCCAACAGCCAGGTCGGCAGCGGACAGCCGATGATCCGGCCGCTTGAATCCGAGCGCTTCGATTATGAAGGGGAGATGGCTGTCATCATCGGCAAGGCCGGCCGGCGGATTTCAGGCGAGACGGCACTGAACCATGTTGCGGGATATTCCTGTTATAACGACGGCAGCATCCGCGACTGGCAACGGCACACCTCTCAGTTCACGCCCGGCAAGAACTTTGCGGGCACCGGCGGCTTCGGGCCGTGGATAGTGACGACGGATGAGATGCCCGATGTGAGCAAGCAGACCATCACCACGCGGCTCAACGGCGCCGAGGTGCAGGCGGCACCGATTTCCGATCTCGTGTTCGATGTACCGACGCTGATCGCCTATTGCTCGACGTTCACCGAACTGGTGCCCGGCGACGTTATCGTCACCGGCACCACGGGCGGAGTCGGCGCCTATCGCGTGCCGCCGCTCTGGATGAAAGACGGCGATGTCGTGGAGGTCGAGGTGTCCGGGATCGGGATCCTCCGCAATCCGGTCAAGGATGAAGTCGCAAACGCTGCGGTTCGGGCCGCCTGACGGACGTCACGTCCCAAGCACCAGGAGAGCATCATGAACATGCCGAGACATCTGTTGCCGACAACCGTAGTCGGAAGCTATCCGCAGCCGGAATGGCTGGTGGACCGCGCCATGCTGTCGAAATCCGTCCCGCGGACGCGGATGCACGAGATGTGGCGGTTGCCGCAGGAGCACCTCGAGGAAGCCCAGGACGATGCGACCATCGTCGCGATCAGGGACATGGAGCGCGCCGGCATCGACATCGTGACTGATGGCGAGATCCGGCGGGAGAGCTACTCGAACCGGTTCGCGACCGCGCTCGACGGCATCGATATCGACAAGCCTGCGATCATCGTCTCGCGGGCAGGACACGAAACGCCGGTCCCGCGTGTCGTCGGCAAGATACGGCGGACACGGCCGGTCGAATTGCGCGACATGGAATTTCTTCGGCGCAACACCGACCACGCGGCCAAGATCACACTGCCCGGCCCGTTCACCATGAGCCAGCAGGCCAGGAACGAGTTCTATGAGGACGACGAGGAACTGGCGATGGCGTTCGCCGAAGCCGTCAACGCCGAAGCGCTCGATCTGCAACAGGCCGGCGCGGATGTGATCCAGCTCGATGAACCCTGGGTGCGCAACAATCCGGAACTGGCGAAGCGCTATGCGGTGAAAGCCATCAACCGCGCGCTGCAGGGCATCACCGTGCCGACCGTCGTGCATCTGTGCTTTGGCTACGCGGCCGTGGTGCCGGGCTCGACCAAGCCGGCCGGCTATTCGTTTCTGGCGGAGCTTGCCGACACCAGCGCCGAGCAGATCTCGATCGAGGCGGCACAGCCGCGACTCGATCTGGGCATCCTCAAGGATCTGTCGTCGAAGAAGATCATGCTGGGCGTGCTCGATCTCGGTGATCCGCAGATCGAAACTGCCGAAACCGTCGCGGACCGGATTCGGCAAGGGCTGAAATATGTAGCGCCGGAGCGACTGATCCCTGCCCCCGACTGCGGCATGAAATACATGCCTCGCGACGTTGCCTTCGGCAAACTGAAGGCAATGTGCACTGCCGCCGCAACGGTGCGCCGCGAAATCAGCTGATCTGACGTTAAGCGTGAGCGCGACGGATTCCGTTGCGCTCAGTAACTGAAAGCGTGCGGGCCCGATCGATCGAGAAGACTTTGCAGGGCCGCTGGCGGAGCGCTATGCTGGCTGTCCATCCGTTCGGAGCGTCGCCAGATGATCGTTCAGGCCTGCCTCAACGGCGCGCGCGCACCCGATTTCCATCCGCGCCTTCCGCTTGGCGCCGAGGCAATGGCCTCGGATGCGGCCCATTGTGTCGACGCTGGCGCCGCTGAGCTGCACATTCATCCGCGTGGGCCGGATGCACGGGAGAGCCTGTCGGCCGTGGACGCAACCGTTCTTGCAGTTCGCCGCACCTGCCCCGGCACGCTCGTTGGTGTCTCGACCGGCGCCTGGATCGAGAAGGACGAGGAGCGAACGCGCCAGGCGATCGCCGATTGGCGCGAGCGGCCGGATTACGCCTCGGTGAACCTTTCGGAAGCGGACGCGCCGGCCATCATCGACCTGCTGCATCGGCGCGATATCGGCATCGAGGCAGGCCTTGCTTCCTCAGCTGATGCCGAGCGTCTGATCGGGCTTGGCGTTCATCACAGAGTCTTCCGTGTCCTGATCGAGATCAGCGAGCAGGACCTCGACGCGGCGCGCCGGATTGCCGACGATATCGCAGACAAGCTCGACGCCGCGGGCATGCGACGGCCGATCCTGCTGCACGGTTTCGACGCGACGGTGTGGCCCTTCGTCGAACTTGCACGGCAGCGTCGCTGGTCGACCCGGGTCGGTCTGGAAGACGGCAAGTTTCTCGCAGATGGATCGACGGCGTCTGACAATGCCGCGTTGGTCGCCGCCGCCGTCGCGATCTTTCGCAACGCCACCGCCACTTGAAATCGCAATGCTGCGTCAACTCGTCCTACGTCGACGAGCCGATCAAGCGCTCCAGCAATCGCTTCAGCTCGTTCGTCGATTTGTCGCCGTAGCTTTCGACGATGTGTGCCTCCTGGCTCATCGCCAGCGAGTTGAGGCGCGCCGTCAGCGCTTTGCCGCGGTCGGAAGAAAACATCAGGACCTTGCGACGGTCTTTCGGGTCCTGCACCCGATAGACCAAAGCATCCGACACCATACGGTCGACCATCTTTGTCAACGTCGGATGATTGAGCAGCACGGCATCGGCAAGCTCACCCATCGAATGTCCGTTGCCGTCCGAAAGGATTTTCAGGATCCGCCACTGCTCGACCGGAATGCCTTCCTTGCGTAGCCGCACCTCGAGCTGCCGGTTGATCTCCCGATTGGCTTGCGCGAGCAGCTAGGCAAGACGGTCGCTGAGCGGACGGTCGGATTTCGGCGCTTTTGCCACGATTTGCGACTTGGTTTTGACCAGCTTGAGCGAATGAATTGCGGTGCTTGCCGCATCTATATGCAGACCTCGCTCATCAATCTCGTGCTGTCGCGAACGCGCGAGGTGCTCCACGAGCAGGTCATGACCCTGCTCGGCCAATTCCGCCTGGCGGACCGAGCACAGGATGCCGCCGCGACCCTGTCGCATGGTCAGCAACAATGGCTTAGATCGCGATAGCGCTCGCCGGCAAGCCGCGGCTTCCGCTGCTGGATGAGCCGACCGGCGGCATGAGCCTGGAAGAGCGGCGGGTCACCGGCGAACTGCTGCAACCGATCAAGACGCACTGCTCGCTGGTGATCGTCGAGCACGATCTCGATTTCATCCGCGACATCTGCGATCGGCTGACGGTGCTCGATCAGGGGCGCGTGCTGGAAACCGGCACCGTCGCCGAAATTCAGGCCAGCAAGCAAGTCCAGGAGATCTATCTGCGCCGTGCCTGACGATCGCTTTCTCGATATCAATCATCTCGACGCCGGCTACCGACGCGGCCAGGTGCTGTTCGATGTCAGCATCCAGGTTCCCTGGCGTGGTGGCGTCGCCGTGCTGGGCGCAACGGCGCCGGCAAGACGACGCTGATGAAGACCATCGTCGGCGAGATCCGGCAGTCCAAGGGCGAATTGAAGTTCGACGGACGCGACATTGCCGGCCGCCGGGTTCGGCCGGCTGTCGGTACGGGACAATCTCGCCGTCGGCGCGCTGTTCAACCGCGACGGGACGGCAGTCGACCGGGTGCTCGCGATCTTTCCAAAGCTCGCGCAACGGCTCGATCAGCCGGCCGGGACGTTGTCCGGCGGCGAACGAAAGATGCTCGCGATCGGGCGGGCGATGCTGGGCAATCCGAAGCTGCTATTGCTGGACGAGCCGACCGAGGGCGTCTGGATCGGCGTCATCGACGAGATCACCGACCGCCTGCGCGAATTGGCGAAAGCGATCGCCGTCGTGATCGTCGAACAGCATCTCGATCTGGCGCTCGGCGTCGCGAACTATGCCTATGTGCTCGACCGCGGCCGCGTCGCGCTGCATGGGCAGCCCGAATCGGTGCGCAACGATCCGGAACTGCTGCGGTGCCTCGCGCCCTGAGGGAACGCGTGCCTGTGCCGTTTCGGGAAAGATCCCTTCGATCAGCCGGTTGGCCACCACGAGAGATCGTCCGACCACAGGTAGATCCCGACCGCCGCCAGGCACATGAGAACGCCGAGCCAGAAGATCGGCGAGTGATGGATCGGTTTCGTCTCTTGCCTTTTCACCGCACGGGCGCCTCCGAA
This sequence comes from Bradyrhizobium sp. LHD-71, assembly GCF_031157255.1. Taxonomy (GTDB): domain Bacteria; phylum Pseudomonadota; class Alphaproteobacteria; order Rhizobiales; family Xanthobacteraceae; genus P52-10. The sequence goes on from NZ_JAVIFX010000021.1 coordinate 80,694, forward strand.
TTGCCTCAAGCAAGGCTATCCGGCGGCGCCGCGCCGCTCAAGCGGTGGCCGCTGATGCAGTCTTGCATCAGTTTGCAACGAACTCGGCAGCACGATCGTTTTGCCTTTGACTGTGCAAGTCGGTTTTCGTCTTCTGGCTCCGGTTGGGCGGCCAAGGAAAACAACCATGTTCGAAGTTCTCATTGCGTTTCTCGGCCTGTCGAGCGTCGGCATCTTCGCGGCCCACACGATCGACGCGTTGCGGACCTGATCGGCTTGAACAGGCGTTTTGGCGGCGCCGAGGCAGGCGTCTTCCGGACTCGTGCTTGCTGGTCGAGGCTCAAACCTCGTCAGGTGTGTCGTCCTCATCATCCCAGTCGTCCTCAGACGGGAAATGATGCAGGAAACCGATTCGGTCCGGCAGGTCCTTCGCGTTCAGGCTCGGCGTGAGGTATTCCTCCCGCGGCGGACGGTCGATCGACAGTTTCTTCGTGACCGAGCGCCGGATCGGCCGACCAGAGGGATGGCGGCGCATGGGTCACCTCCGCTCGAGGTTGTCGAGGCGGCGGTCGTGGTCCTTCAGCCGCTCGTCGGTCCGCGCCGCCTGGATGATCACGGTCGAGAGCTTTTCCACATTCCTCTCCAGCGCGTTCAGCCGGTAGTCAGTAAGATAGAGACTCGCTCCGACGACGACGATGACGCCGCCGAGGGAGATGAGGTGGCCGAGATTGATGGTCGGATCGAAGCGCGGCGTCATTTGCGGATAATCCTTGCGACGTTTTCGAAGCCGCGCTTGCCGACGTAGAATAGCATGACCCAGCCGGCCCATTCCGCGCCATGCCCGGTGATGCTGTCGGTGACGCCGAGGCTCAAGACCTTGTCCCAGACGATGATCTTGCCGAAATAGATCACCATGATGTAGCCGAACAGGTTGGTCGGCTCGTACCAGCGCCCGATCAGCGCGCGCTTGTATTCGCTCGACACCTCCGCTTCGCGCCGCTGCACGTCGAGCTCACGCGCCGCAAGCTCCGCCGCGATCGTCTCCGACGTGGTGCCGGCCTGCAGCTTCGCCGTGTACGCCCTGATCGCCGCATTGACGATCGGCCCGCCAAGGAAGGAAAGGATCGCAGACCACATCAGGCGGCTACTCCTTGCGGCAGATCGAGCGCATCGGCAAGCGCCCTTCCCTTGCGCGCGGCATACCAGCGCCAGGCAATGCCGCCGGCCATCAGGACAATGCCGGCGACGACGAGCATGGTCACGACCGTTGCGATGAGCGTGCTCGCGCCGGCCAGCGGTTCGAGCTGTTCGCGCGCTGAACTGAGCGCGCCGCCGAGACCGCCGGTGACGAGCCCGCCTCCGGTCGCCGCGTCCGCCGCGCCCTTGCCCGGCAACGTCTTCGCCTCGCGCACCGGCGCCTTGCCCGTCGGGCCGGCCATCGTTTCGATCGGCACAGCACCGAGCCCCAGCGCCCAGGACTTGCCGACCTTGCGCACGCCGGCGACGCGTCCGCTCCAGCCCTTGCCGAAGCGCGGCCAGGTCTTCAGAGCCCGCAGAAAGCTCAGTCGGCGATCGCAGATCGCATCGATGAGGTCCACAGGACGGCCATGGGCCAGCACCGCGGCAAGCGTCGCCTGCCCAATCTGGCCATCGACCACGACGTCGCCGAGCGCACGCTGCAGCCATTTGATCGACTGCGATGGGCCCGAGTTCACCGCGCCATCGAACAGCACATAGTCCAGGCCAGGCGGCAACTCGTCACCTTTCACGGCGTCCCAGTACTGCAGGCGGTAGATCTCCGCGACTTCGGCGCCGCCAATCTGGCGTACGTCCCGCACCGGCAGACCTTTGCGGACGCGATAGGCGTCATAGACCCGGTAGGTGATACCTTTGTTGGTCGCACCGCCGGGATCGAGCGCGTCGTTGACGTAACCGCCCTCATGCGCAAGCACGCGCGGCAGCGCACGGGCAAATCCTGAGGCTGTCATCGGATCACCAGCACCAGCACGATCGCAGCGACCGCGCCCCATCCCGCCTTCTGCGGATTGGCCGCAATCCAGTCGACCGCCTCGCGGTAGCCCGCCTTGGCCTTGTTGATGACGTCGGTCATGTAATGCTCTCCTTTTCGGGCATGAAAAAAGCCGCCCGGAGGGCGGCTGTGGGTGGGGCGATTGCTCGCCGGTATCAGCTGGGCTAGCGTCCTCCATCAGTGATGGGGGAGGCATGCGCCACCATTTGTCTCGCCTGCGTCACCTCGCAGGCCTATCAGTCTGCACCGTCAATGCGATCTTCGGCGTCTTCTGGGTGGCGAGCGCAATAATGTGCCTCGCAGCGATCCTGTATGCTGCAACGATCATTTGGAGCGCGCTCAAGGGCGATGCGTTGCCGACTGGAACAGTCGTCGGTACCTGGCCTCTTGTCGGACGAGTTTGGGATCTGTCCCCCTTCTCAAGTCACGCAATATTCGCATCCGCAGCCATCGGCTGCGCCTTAGCGTGGTTTGCGTCTACTACAGCTCCAGCAACCAAACGCTATCGAGTTCTTGAAGAGCGGATAACAGCATTTTGGACGTGGGCTGCGTGGCCGCTCGTCTCACTGCTGATGCTCTTCCAGCTTTCGGGAGGAGGGTGGGCCGGGCGCTATTCGCCACACGAAATGCATTACATGAGCATCGCAGGGCTAATTCCATACTCAGATGCTCGCACCTATTACTCTGCCCCTTTCGAGAGCATCTACGAAGGCGCATGGAATTGGATTGCAGCGCAACGGCCGCTGGCGGCCGCCTTTCGAACTGTCCTCGTTGTCCTGAGCGCGAACTCTTACACGACGACCATTGTCGTGCAGACTCTATTACTCGGATTCGCGATCGTGCTCAGCGCCCGCTCTGTCGCAAAATCATACGGACCGTGGGTCGCACTAGGCTTCACCGGGCTTGCCATCGGTCTTGCACGCCCCTTCCTTCCAACGATGTTGACGGAGTCGCTTGGCCTCTTTTGGGCATTGATCTCGCTTGCATTGTTCTTGCAGTCATTTCGACTTCGTTCGGAGCTAACTTGCGCTTTCGGCTACGCAGCTCTTTGCCTTGGCTTGCTCACTCGCATGGGCAGCATGTTTACAATACCGACGGTCGCGATCTGGATGGTCGCTGCCTTCGGTAAGCCAGGACAGCGAGTGCGGTTTCTCGCAGTGAGCCTGCTTGCTTTCGCAAGCGTTCTGGGCATGAGCTATGCTTTGGGACTTCTTTTCTCGACGTCGCCCGGCAACCTCGGCGGCAATTTCTCTTACACGTTGTGCGGATTGGCGCGCGGAACAAGTTGGCTCGAATGCAAAGTCACTTTTGCGAGCGAGCTAAACGAACTGTCGGTCGATCCCGCTGCCCAAAATGCTCTGCTGCGAAACATTGCCATTACTGCCATCGTGGCTCAGCCAACCATTCTGCTCAGCACGCTCTACGAGACGATGTACGCCTATGTCGAGAACATCCCTCGCTTTTTCATCGTCCAGTATGGAGCCCTTTTCTGGCCACCGCACATCGTCGTGCAACTCACTGTATTGGCGCTTTTGCCAGGATGGATTTACTTTGTTTTCGCACGCAAGCGACTATTAGAAACGACATTCTTCCTGACAGTCCTCGCCAGCGTCATATTGTCCGCGGCGATCGCATTCCGCGACGACGGAGGGCGCGTACTCACGGTCACCCATCCCTTCGTTGCGTTGATCCTAGCACTTGGCCTCTCTAGCCCGACAAACCGCACGGACCCCAGACCTACGCCGGAATCTTGGCAACCGTTGGCCGCTGGATTGGTAGTCGCTTCGTTGCTTATCATCGTCCCGGTCATTGTCAGGCTGTCGTCCAGACCAGCAGAGCGAGTGATCGCCATTAATTCGCGCGACGCTAGTTCGCCCCTCGTTCTATCGCGCCCAGCCCTTACCGGCTTTCTCGTGCAGCCAAATGGTTCTCCACTTCGGCGTGACGTTCCTTCACTGCATCAAAGTGCGCTGGAAGCCATCGTTGAAAGAACGGGTATAGAGAAAGAGCTCGGGCCATTTGTTGCCGCCATCGCAGCCCGCGTACCCGTCGCATTGGTCTATGCACCTCGCTTTAATGGCCCAGCTTCAACCAATCTGTTCATTGTTCCGGAAGAGGTGCTCACAAGGAATGAGCTGAAAGCTTGGCAGTTTGAGCTGGACACGGGCGAGAAACAGTCTGAGGTTTCGATCGTCAAGCGCGCGACACCACGGCCATAGCGCGCTGTCCCGCTAGCGCAGCCGAGGGCGGCGACCGAACTTCGAGCCATGTCACTCCTTAGAGTCCTAAATGGCGTCTACAAGTCGTGCCTGCCGCCAGATCCCTGGACTGGCATCGGTGCAGCCTGTGGCTGCCGAAGGCCCACCCCGCCTCTGCCGATTGGCCGCGATCCAATCGGTGGAATTGCTATAGCTGGACCCAGCCTCATTGCGACGTTCGTCATGTGATGCTCTTCTTTCGCGTATAAAAAAAGCCGCCCGAAGGCGGCTGGGATGGCTCGGTCGATACGAGGCCTATTGCCCGCCTCAGTTGATTTCGCTAAGGATCTGGCCTCATCCAGAGCGCTCAAAAGATGGCTTCAAGACTGCTTCAGTTGAAAAACGTGCGTCATCATGCCGGCGCCAGCTTCATCGCTGATGTCGATATCGACGGTGACAGCATGGAGAATCCTGCTGCATCTTTGGTACGTCTATTTGAAAACGGCCTCGAAATTGGCCCTGCACACTCGCCCCACGCGGACATTGAGAATGCGGGTAGCGGCCGTTTCTGCCACTGGTATAAGCAGCTTTACTTCTCATCATCCGACGCAACGTCACCGTTGAAAAGCGATTATACTTACACGGCCCTGGTTGAAGAATCCTCGCGCACGGCAATTCAGAAGCCAACCTTCTTGGCACTGCAGAGCGGAGTTCTGCGTTATCCTTACAAAGACGTCTGGTGTTGCAAGAGCCCCATAGACATGGCTCTTTATCAGATGCTCATCTGGCGCGAAAAGCCACGGACGATCTTAGAACTCGGAACGTTAGAGGGCGGCAGCGCTCTTTGGTTTGCCGATCTCTTTCGCGCATACAACATCGACGGACACGTTTACTCGTTGGACATTGTCTCGAACTCGAAGGTCAAAGACCCTCTCGTCACGTTTCATCAAGGAGACGTTCTCGATCTTAAGCGATCTTGGCCGCTAGAGTGGATTAAGCGTCTTCCCCGCCCAATCCTTGCGATCGAAGACTCGGGACACCAGTTCGAGATGTCCGCCGCTGTGATCGCGTATATGGCAGAAGCGCTGCGACCCGGCGAATATCTCGTTGTCGAGGATGGGATCGCCACCCCGATGGGTGAGGATGCGCAGTTCAACGGTGGTCCATTGCGAGCAATCGACGAGTTTCTTAAATCAAGATCGGAATTCACCATCGACCGCGAGTTTTGCGATTTCTTTGGACGAAACGTTACATGGAGCGTTGATGGCTTCCTTCGACGGACCTAGCTATGACGCATTTGTTGGTTTGCGCCAATCGTCAATTTTCTTAGCGCACTTTACAATGCTCGCGTACCGAAGGTACTCGCACCACTGGAACCCACCCCTGCCGAAGCGGGACATCAACGGCAGTTGTGACCGAAGCAACTGGCATGTGTGGCGTTGCTGATATAACGGCCGATGGCAATACAAGCGGGATCCAGCATACGAGAAGGTTTCTCAGGCTCGCGAGTGGTGATCAAAACGGCGTTCCGGTTGCGGCAATGGCGTTGTAGATCAAGTTGGCCGCGTTACCTGCGCCAAGTGTGCTGAAGTGTGTTCCGTCTGGCTGACGATTCGCACCTGTCAGCAGATCGAGATTACCGCTTGCGAAGACTGTTGATCCATCAACCAAGGCCGCCTGTGCAGCTTTAATAGCCGGGTAGGTCGTATGCGCGACCATCGTCTCGACTGCGACAAAGATGCGCCCCACGAAACCCGCCCCAAGTAGCACAGCTTTCATCTGATTGAACTGGGTCTGATACGTCGCTTGCGACGTGCCGTAGACTCCATCGCTCTCGCCCTGCCCCCATTCAAATGCGAAGGTGACATTCGGCATGCCTGGGACAATCCCTCGTGCAGCCAATCGCTGCATAGCGACGCGGGGCCGATTGTAGAGGGTGCCTCCGGAGCCCCAATCTGCAACCTCGCTGGCGCCCACTGCAATCGGCACCACAATGACGCGATCAAACTTGCCATTCGTGATTAGTGTATCCGCGACGCGCGGAATTATGTTGCCCGGTCCTAGGGTTGGCGCATAGTCCACGCCCAGCAATGGACCAGCGCAATCATACAGCGCACCATCGCAAATATTGAAGTTGTCGATGACGCTGCTGTTTGCGGGAGCGTACTGCGCCCCATCGTTGTTCGCGCGATTTGATTGACCAGCAGTGATCAGAACGAGATTTCTTACCGACGTATTGATCGCTGTATTACGGATCAATCTTCCGTTCGTATCGATCCACGGTTTAATGATATCGCCCGTTAGCAGGCGGTCGCTTAAGACGTATGGGTCGGGTGGAGCGAGCACGTCATTCTGCATCAATAGGATCGCTTTTAGGTTTTTCAGATCGGTGGGAATTTACTGGCGCAGAACAACTGCAAGTCCGGTCTGAACCAGAGCAGGAGCGCCACCGTCACCCACAAAGGTTGACGCGGTCGCCGAGGCATTCGTTTCGATTGCTGACACAAAATGCCAGCCTGTGCCCATCAAACCCGCATAACAGCCTCGGATTGGCGCGCTGACCGTCGAGAGTGCCCAGGTCCCGGTCGCTCCAGAGAATGCCGTCGTGGAATCCAAGCCTACACCGACGCGAGCCGCGGCTCCGCTGCCAGCCACCGCGGATGAGGCATAATCTGCTGTGATCCCATCAACATCGAAGCCACGAACCGCGCTAACGCGGATCGTCGAACTGTTGTTCGCGGCACGCCAAACGCCATCCACGCCGTACGTCCAAACGTCGGTGCTGTCGCTGACCATCGTGGCGACAGTAACCCGGTTGTAGGCGTTCCAGACTCCGAAAAACCCCGCTTTACCGCCAACCGCGAGACCGCCAAATATCCAATCGATTGACGCGCTGCCATTCGAACGAATCGTACCGACATACGTTCCGCGTTGTGCGGAGGGACCTTTGGTGATGGCCTGGGCGTTAAGCCAGACGCCCTTTACGCGAACAAGCTCGGTCGTACCGACGCCTGTTCCCCGGGTCGTGGCCGACGACCAAGCCGGACCACGCGTCGCCCGTAGAGTGCCATCATCATTCCAGACAAAGACATCGTAGTTGGAATTGTTCGCAACGGCGTCGGGGCTCTTTGTCGCGTCGGTCGTCGACTGCGATAGCTCGGTGAACACAGTCGGCACCACGTTCGTGCCATTGTAGAGCGGCACCATGTCCCCGACATCGGGCGTGTAGTAAACAGTCGTTGCTGCGGCAACGTCCGTGGCCATCACCGGCGTTGCACTTGTCAGGGTCAAGCGCCCTTGAGGCGGGAAGTAGATCGCCAACGCACCAACCTGACCGTTGAGTGAACTCACGCCTGCGCCGGAACCTGGAAGGTCGCTGTAATCGATTTTGCGGAGCTCGCCCGTCGATTCCTCGATCATCAGCTTGTCGCCGGTGCCGAACACCGTCCGGTCGGCAAGAGCAGAAATCTTCACGCCGGCCGGCGCAGAGGATGACCCCGAATTGTTGAGCATGATCGCATTTGCCCCAATGGGCGCCAGAGCAACGTCATCGACGTTGACAGAGATGCCAGTCCCGGCGCCAACATTCAGAGCTCGCGCAAATTCGATCGTGCCGCCGCCCGTCAACCCCGCGCCCGCAGTGACAGCGATAGCGCTATGATCGACGTTCCGAACATGCGTAGCGTCCAGCGCCACATCGTTTGCATTCACTGTGATGCCGGTTCCGGCACCAACTGCCAATGATCGGGTTGCCGAGATGTCCCCGCCACCAGTTAGGCCGGCACCAGCGGTCAACGCGACAGCTGTATGATCAACGTTACGAACGTGCCCGGCATGAAGGGCAACGTTGTCGGCGAACACTGCTATGCCATCGCCTGCACCAACAAAGAGCGTTCGATCCGACGATAGATCACCTCCTCCGTCCAAGCCTGGACCGGAGATGATTTGCCTGCTCACGGTGACCGCGGCCAACTCTCCCAGTAGGTCGTTGACCGTGATGCGCTGAACCAGATCAGGGTCGGCGTCAGTCGCGCCCGGCGTGACCAGGACGAGCGACGTCGCGCTCTGGTCCGGGATCGTGTCCGTGTCAGCAATTGACGCGAGATCCAGCGCAACCGTAACAATGCCATTCTCCTTCTCGACGGAGATACCTTTGTCGCCATCGATCCGGCCGGGATGTTTGACGATAGTGCGAAGTTTGATTGCCATTATCTTACGATCCCGTCCAAAACCGGCAGCGTGCCGATGAAATATTGGGTTGTTTCGTTGTTCTGCGCGACAGTGATTCCGCACTCATAGGTCATCGGGCAGAGGTTGCGCATCGCCGAGGTTTCGATGCTTAGCTCGAACTGACCTTCGTTCTCATCCACCATGATGATGCGGCCGTTGGCGATGGTCGCGGAGATTTCCGATGATGCGCAACCGGGCCTGCGGATATCCAGTGTGATCACCGCACCGGCAAGATTGATGCCTTCGTCGTCTTCGTCGTCGTAGAGCTGAAAATCTTGGGTGTATGTCGCGCGGTTTGAAGCGACGGGAAGCGAGCCGATATACATTTGCTACAGCCTGATATAGATCATGAACGTGAGCAGCGGCGGTAACCTGCTCAAGGCCTGGCCGCCACCGTTGTTGCTGCCCATCGTCACGGTGACCGGGCCCGAGGCGGAAACGTTGTGCCCATGGTTGCCCTGGCTGTCCGTCAGGCCGGCTCCGCTGAAGTTGTGCGCGTGAGCACCTGCGACAGCTGTCATGCCCTGCGCCACCGGAGCGCCGGTGTAGGTTCTCAACCCGGCTCCGCCGACCGAACCTCCGAGTACCGCCTCGCCGGCGATGTGTTGGTGGTTGCCCTGGATGTCGGTCTGGCCGGACACCGATACATTGTGGGAGTGGATGCCCTGGAAGTCCGTCCCGCCCGTCACGCTCGCCGTTCCACTCGCGCTCCATGGCGATGCGACCGGCAAATTTGCTGCCGCAATCGTTGCCGTCTGCGCACCGCCGGTAGCGCCCGGCCTGGTAGGGTCGTTTCCAAGCACTGTTTGCGTCAGGAGTCCCTGCGCTCCGGCCCCAAGGTCATCCATACCGAAGATACCGCGACCCGCCACGTTCGGCAGCACCAGCGGCTTGTTGGCCGCGAAGTCGGCGACAGCGTTCGCACCCTTCCCGCCCACAACGGAAATGTTGGCGAAACCCCAGAGCTCCTCATATAGCGACTGCGTGTCGGCGTTTGCCCGCTCGGTTGCGCCGGACGAGGGCGAGCCGATCGTCCGCCCGTTCAGCCGAACGTATCCGTCGATCGCGCTGTCATCGAAGCGAATCTTGATATCGCGCGTCTTGAACAACGCGTCCGGATCGACGCTGGTGCCGGACCCGCCCGACGTCGAGGAGAGCACCGGCAACCCATCGTCGTCGAACACGAGCGCACCTGTGCTCGTCGTCAGTCGGTGCCTGTAGAAGCCGTCGTCGAGATAGATCAGCGGCAGTCGACCCGTACTATCGGCGCGGATCGGATTCGGATGCGCGGAGGCCAACGAGGAATCGCGATAGCCGATCCGAGGCGTAGAGGTGCCGCCGTCGAACAGGAACAGCCGAGCTCCGGAGAGCGGCCTGCCATTGCTGTCAAACTGTTGCATGCGTGAGAGTGGATAGAGTCCGGCCATCAGTGGCCCCGCGTGAGATCGAACATGTTGGAAACTCCAATAGAAGAAAGCGCGCCCATGATGGGCGCCGGATGATTCAGAGCTGAATGTAAAGCCGCACCTGAAGGCGCGAATCGTTCGCCAGATGCCCGCTACTCGTTAGTGCGAACGATCCAGCGGAAAACGATCATGATTGGTCGCCGAATCGACGAACGTCGGCAACGCCATCCACTGCTCGCGCGACACAACGCGCTCCTCCAGCCCGACAAGCACGACGAATCGATCTGGGCTATCGAACCGCAGGAAGATCGTTCGACAACCATCCAGCAAGCGGGCACGATCTAGGGTCGACACCTTTGGCCTCCATTCAGGACTGGCCGGCCGCGACAATTAGGCCCTGGTCGGATTCTAGCGTCTCACGCGCGTACACATTGACGGACCTCAAATCGCTCAGCGAGCTTGTGCGGTAGTTGCAAGGTAACAAGCTGTCGGCCACCCGGGCGCCCCCTCTCCATCGTCTGCATGGAGCTTCGCGCAACAACGAATATCCGACCGATCCGCTCCGGCCGCGCGAACTGCATTGAAAAATCCAAATGGGGCGGGACCGCTGCGAACTGAACTGAACAGCTGTCGTTGCCATGATTGCGCAACCTCACGCGGGGACACCTTGAAAACGCCAGCCACGATGAGCGCCCCTGAAATCATCGGAGAGATCGAGAACGCGCTCGCGAACGTGAAGGAATCTGCGCTGGCGCTTCTCGGCATCGCGGACACGCTTGAAGGCGACAGGCGCTTCATCCTGCAGCAGATCGCCTGGTCGATTCAGAACGAGATTGAGCTCGTCGAAGCATGCTTCAAGGAACAAACGCAGCGCGCGTCGCAAACGTCAGTTCGCGCCGATCAAACAACAATCGCGCTGTTGAATCCGACGCCCGCGACGCCTGACGGATAGTGCTGGCCTTCCGAAGTCTGCGGCAAGGGCGCGCGGCCCCCTAACCGCGGACTTCGTAAGTAAACCGCTAGGCGACGGCGGCGTCGCCGCGCTTGCGAAACACCGGCTGAACCGGACGGCCTACCAGGTAGAGTTCGGGACCTTCATCCAGCGCGCGACGGTAGATCCTGAGCGCACCGTCGACGGCATCGACCGTCTGGTCGATGTCATCATTCGAATGCGAATAGCTCACCACGAACGACGGCGCGATCACGCCTCGGCGGATGAGCTCTTGCATGAACAGCGTGCGGAAAACCTGGGACGGCACGCCATCACGATCGCAGCAACTGAATACGAGATTGGAGGACCGCCCCACAACCTTGAAATGATCGCTCAGACCGTAATCCGCGACGACAGAGGCTACACCGGCCTGCAGGCGCTCTCCCTGCCGCTGCAGCGTTTCGACCACGGGCTCATCGCGATAGATCTCCATCACGGCGATGGCGGCGGCGAGCGCATGGGTTTCGGCGCCGTGCGTGCTCGAGAGCAGAAACACGCGTTCGCGATCGTGGTCAAAGCCGCCAAGCCGCATGATCTCGCGCTTGCCGGCCAGGGCAGAGACTGCGAAGCCGTTCCCAAGCGACTTTCCGAAAGTCGACAGATCAGCTTCCACGCCGTAGTAGCGCTGGGCCGAGCAGTGTGGCCACCGGAAGCCGGTTATCATCTCGTCGATGATCAAGAGCGCGCCATGCCGATGACACAGATCCCGCAAGCCGGCGAGATAACCCGGCGCCGGATCCACGTCCTTGGCCGCCTCCAGGATGAAAGCGGCAATCTGTCCAGGATGCGCGGAGAACAGCGCTTCCGCCCCGGCCAGGTCATTATAGCGGAACATCAAGGTCCGGCGCCTTGCTTCGTCGGGGATGCCTGCCATCATCGGTGTGGCGCAGATCGCCCAATCGTCATAGGAGAAGAACGGATGGTCCGCGCACAACGCGATCATATCGCGACCGGTGTAGGCGCGGGCAAGGCGAACCGCCGCGGTCGTCGCGCTCGATCCGTCCTTGGTGAATTTCACCATGTCGGCACCTGGCACCACCTTCAACAGATCCTCGGCGCACGCAACCTCCAGGTCCGAAGGCCGGGTGAAATTGGCCCCCCGCCGGATCTGCCGTACGGCAGCGGACACGACCTTTGGATACGCATGGCCGAGCGAAACCGCACGCAGCCCCATGCCGTATTCGATGAAGGCATTCCCGTCGATGTCCCAGACATGGCATCCGGAACCTCTGGTGATGAAACCCGGCGCCAGCACCGGATACTGATCGTCTCCCTTTGCGTAGGTGTGCGCTCCACCCGGTATCACTGAATGCGCCCGGGGACGGAGTTCGTTCGAAGCGGTGAAGTGATCGATCAACGTGTCGCCGCGACCAAGGGCATTCCATTTACGCCCGCCAACTGACATGTTTGCAATACTCCAACTAAAAACGTCCCAATCCGCAAACGCAGTCTCTCCAGTTAAAGCTCATCTAATTTGACAACCATCAAGTCAGCCACGTTTCTGACGCACAGACTGACGCGAGCCGAGAGGTAATTTCGCTTCGGTTGCGGGCATCGCGCGGCTGATTTCCGCTGAGCTTGTAACGCCTTGTACGATGGCGAATGCGCGCCGCCCGCAGTTAAGGCCCAACGCTCCAGATCTGAAACCGGTCGCCGACTGTGGCAGGAATTGCGTCGGCCCGCGCTGCTTGCGCGTTGAACACCGGAGTAGCGACGCCGCCTTGAAGCATCCGGATCTGCCTGGGATCAACAGATCTACCGTCGGCACCCCGGCGCCCGGCAAGGCCATCTTCGTTGATCGCAGCTGACAGCTGCTGCGCCGCGCGGAGCCGCTCGATGTTTGCCAGCGTCAGTGCATCACGCTGCGCCTGACGCCAGACCTGCGGCAGTTGCGAAAGCCGCGAAAAATCAAGGTCGTCGCCCTGGCTGTAGCTCGGGATGGTGATTGATCCGACAGACATTCCTACGACCCCCGCCCGAAAACCGGAATTCTTTGGCCGCCGTAGGCCACGTTGGAGGCCTGGCCATAATCAGGCGGCATGCCGCCGCCGAAGAACGATCCGAACGAGCCGCCGCCACCACCGAAGCCGCCGGCTGCAAGCGACGCAAGGTTCAGGCCGGCGTTGAGCAGATTCCGCGCCCCCTGACTCTCGCCCTGAGCTTGGAGGTTGTTCGCCGCCATGTTGCCGGAGACGACGTTGCCGGCCACGCCGACGCGGTTTTGCGCGTCGCCGGTGTAGAGCCCGGACAAGGAGTTGCCGAGCGCGATTTCGTTCGCGGCCCGCTGCGTATTCACGCCTGCCTGCCCCTGCGCGACGGCCTGCTCGAGCCCAAGCCTTGCGAGCGCGTCTTGTCCGATCACGTCGGAGATGTTGTTGCGCACGCCGGTGGCGCCGCTCGCGGCCGCCAGCTCGGGATTGATCAGCCCCGCAAGCTGGCTTTGCCAGTCGCCATAGGTTTGATTTGCGAGACCGGTGCCGTAGGTCAACGCGTCGACGTCGGCGTTGCCGGAGTTCAGCATGCCGGCCGCAGCGCGGCGTCGGTTCAGCGCCTGCAAGCCCTGATCCAGCGTGAACTGATAGCCCGGCCCGGCCTGAAACGAATCCACGGCGCGCCGATTGCCTTCGGCTCCCCGGACCCCGAGACTGTCGAGATAGAGATCGGTGCCGGCGCCGTATTTGGACTGCAGCGCTTCGTAATTCTTAAGGGCCGGATCGAGCGCATTGAGCTGACCCGTCCGCCCGGAGTTCAGAATGCCGGTGCCGGTGTTGCGCAGATCGCCGTACAGACCGTAGTTGCGATCCAGGTAGTTGCCGGCCGCATCCCGCGCGCCTGTTACAGCGCCCGTGGCACGGTTCAAGCCGGCATCCAACGCGGCAAGGCTCGTGGTGTTGTACTGACCGAGCGCCGCGCGGTTCTTCTCCGCGGCTTCCTTCTCGGCACCGCCGCCGAACAGATTTTCAAAGAAACTTGCCATCAGGGTATCTCTCCGCGAATTGTCTTGATGATATCGACCAGTGCCTTCAGCCAGCGATACCAGTCAGGGTTCATGCGGCCGTCGGGCATCACGACCGGCGCAGATGCGTCCGGCGTGGGCGGAACGGGGGGCGATGCTGTCGCCATCTTTCAATTCCTCGTCTCAATTCCTCAACGGCACGGCTTCAAAATCACCGCCGACCAGCGCGAAATGCACCGGATCGGAGAACCGGATCTTGAACTTCGCGCCCTTGGCCTTGACCAGGCCGAGATTGTTGACGCGCACATTCGGCGACGATCCTTGCGGCCCGATCTCGCGCAGCCATTCGTTCGACCAGGAAATGCCGAGGTCTCGTGATATCGCTATGCTGACACGTGGGTCCGTTTCGATCGGATCGGCGCCCGGCGCGATCCCGACCGCTGCGGTGACGAACAGGTCCAGCCGGTTGATGCGCAGACCGTAGGGAAAACTGCCTTGAGGGCCTGTCTCGATCTCGGCGATCAGCGGCTCGCCGGCCTCTCGATGCGCCGCGCTGTCGACCTTGTAGATATTGCCGCTTTTCGCATCGCCGCAGAGCCAGTGATCGAAACCCTTGAACAGCAGCGAGCCGCGCCACCCTGACCTGTTATAGCTTTGGCGCTCGTGCCAACGCTGCAGGACGACGTCATATTCCCAGGTCCAGTCATCGCATTGCACGACGACGAAAGGATGCCCCTGCGTGACATAGACGGAGATTTGCAGCGTATCCTTGTTTGTGACCGCCTCGATCAGCCGGTCGAGATCAGGCGGGCTGATCTTGGTCGATGCGTATCCGTCCAACTGCCGCACCGTGAAATCGTCGGCGATGAAGAAGATGCCGTAGCCGAACCCCTCCTCATGTCCGCCAATGGCGTACGGGCCGACGATGCCGCGATCATGGGTCGTGATCGGCGAAAACGGAAAGCCTGTCGCCTCGCCGTTGATACCCCAGAACTCGATCGAGGCGCTTCCCGCCGCGATCAGCGTATCGCCGCGCGCCAGCACGCGATAGAGCGTGTCCGGCCTGCTCTCTGCTGTAGCCGTATCGAGCGTGTTGATTGCGGTCGAATTCAATCCCGACGCGCGCATCGCGCCGTTGCCGTAGCCGAAGATGAAGTAGCCTTTGAGGAAACAGACCGAGTTCGGTGCGCCGACATCCGCATCCGGATAAGTCGACACCGCCGACGCGGTCGCGACGAATGCGCCGCTGTCCGGCGACACGATCACGAGGTCCGGCGTCGTGCGGTTGTTGCGCGCGAAGAACACCGGATCAGAGCCGGTCAGCGCGCCGGAGAGATCGCTTCCCGCGCCGCCTGCGGCCGTGTGCGCGCTCACCTTGCCGGACCAGGCCGTGTAGATCAGCGAACCGAGCTGAATACCGCCCCGGAAGTTCTCCTCGTTCGTCGTGCCGAAAGGGCTGAGCCCAGGGCAACGCACCAGCTTGAACGCGTTCGGCCCCGCCTCACCCAACGATTCGGCAAAGCAGTTGATCAGGCGTCCGCCGCTCTCCTGCGGCTTCTGACCGGGCATCGATGTGGTGGGAAGGACGAGTGCTGGCATCAGTAGTACACCGCCTTCAGTGGTTCGCGGGTCGACTTCGTTGCTGCCATGCGGCGAAGCAGGGCCTCATTCTCTGCTCTCATCTGCTCGCTGCGCTGCTGGCCGAACGACGGCGCCGCTTCGTTGGCGAGCAGTCGCGCCAGGGCGAGGAAGTATTCGGACTGGATGGCGTCGCTGTCGCCGATGTCGACGACGTCGTCGAGCGCAAGCTGCCGGATGAGCGGATCGAGCAGGTTGTCGATGGTGGCTTCGTCTTCATCCGACAGCGACTGTCCGGACGGCAGCACGCCGAGCTCGGTGGCGGCGCGCTCGATCAGGTCGGTGCGGGTCTTGGTGATGTCGGGCATGGAGATGGCTCAAGGGAAAAGGCATGACAGGCGCGGCGCGCGGGTCTGCGCACGCCGCGTCCGTCCCGCGTTACGCCACCGTGGACGACGCGAAGTAGCCGGTGACGACGCCGTGATCCTTCAGTTCGTCGCGATCGGCAGTGCCGGAGCCGAACTGCATCTTCTCGATGCCGTAGATGGCTTCGATCGCGACGCCGTGCTTGTCGCCGTAGTCGAACGTCTCCTGCTTCGACACCCAGCGTTTGGCATAGGCCGCACCGATCGCCTGCGCGCCGCAAAGATAGACCGGCACCACCGTGTCAGTGCCGCCGGCGCCCTCGCCGGTGTAGGTCGAGGAGTCATAGAGGCCGTGCGCCTCCTTGATGATCATCCCGTCCCACAGAAGATCGCCGCCTTTGAACAGGCGCTCGTTCTCCATCGCCAGCGACACTTCCCGTTGCGTGGCGGTGATCACGCTGTCGTTCTTCAGGTCGCGGAACGCGAGCGGATGCGCGTAGACGACATAGAGATGCCGGCCGTTCTTCTCGGAACGAATGGGCCGCACCTTCGGGTTCGCCCGCGTCAGCGCCTTCAGCTTCATCGCCGAAAGGGCCGCCGCGGTGAGGATGTCGGCCGTCGCATCGAGCTGGTCCCAGCCGGCCGAGTGGTCGGTGCCGGCGTATCCGGACGCAAAGTAGACGCGGTCCGCGTTGTCGGCGAGCCAAGCGTCACGCTGTGCCTCCGGGCTCGTCGCCAGCGCGACGCCGTTGATCGAGGCAAGCGCGCGCTCGATCAGCTTCTCGGTGTCTTTCAGCGCCCACTCCTTCAGCGTGTGCTTGGCGGCATCCCGAAGCGAGATCGCCGAAAACTGCTCGTCGATCTCGGCGAAGCGGACGCCGTTGCGGCGCTTTGTGATCGCCACCTCGAACGAACGCGAGGCCATGTCCTCTTCATTGCCTTCCAGCACGTCGCGGCCGGTGACGGCGTCGCCCGTCAGCTTGTTCACCAGCGCGAAGTTGATGCGGTCGCCCGGCTTCTTCGCCAGGTTCTCCTTGACCTGGATGATCGAATTCTCGTTCGTGCCCATCTCGCTGGAGTAGCGATTTTCAGTCAGGTATTCGGTGAAGAACTTGTCGTCCCACTGCTCCACAGTGAGACCTGCGCCAACCAGAGAGTCAGCCATGTGTGTCGATTTCCTTTTCGATTGATGATTGCCGACAGCCGAGACGAGCGTGATCAGGTCAGAGCGATGCGACTAACTCCGTCATTGCGAGCGAAGCGAAGCGAAGCAATCCAGTCTGAGGTCGCGGCAAATGCCGCGCTGGATTGCTTGGTCGCTTTGCTCCTCGCAATGACGGTCTAGGCAGCGCCACTTACTTGACTACGCTCAGCCCGGCCTTCTGCGATCGAAGATGTCGTTGAGCGATGCCGGGCCGGACCAGGCCGGCCCGCGACGGCCACCCACATTGCGGGCACCGGCGAGGTTGGAGGGCGTGAGCGGAAAGCGCGGTTGCGCCTGTCCGTCACCGAGTTCGGCCAGGATCCTCTCGCGCAGCTCGGCCTCGACCCTGGCCTTGTAGGCCGCGGGGTCGTCGCCGATCTCGGCACGAGCGACCTGGCGCTGATGCCACCGGACAGCTTCCGCGTAGCGGTTGGGACTACCGACGACGCGCCGGTAGTCCGCAGGATCGAGCCGTCCCGATTGCAATGCACCGATGAACGCCTGCTCGGCTTCATCCACCGTCCCTTGCGTGAAGCGGTGAACCGCATTCTCGCGGGCAAAGGAATGCAGCGTCTGATTGATCCGTTCGAACGCCGGCGAGACGGTCTGCGCCACCTCAAAGCGCGTCGCCGCTTCCGGGTTGTCGAAAAAATCAGGCGGAGCCGGCGGCGCCTGCCGCGGCGTCACCGCCTCGACAAGCTGCGCCATGCGGGCATTGGTTTCACCGAGCTGGCGGCGGAAGTCCGCGACCTCCTCGCTGTAGCGGCGCGACCGCTGCCGTTCGGCATGCAGCGCCTGATGCGGGACCATGCGCGTGGCCCCGTCACCTTGCGCCTCCGCCGCATCGGCTTCGGTCGCCCCCTCGGGCCAGCCTTCGCTTCGCTGCGCGTGAAGGCTTTCGCCTTCCCCTGCCTGCGTCGCGTCGGCCTCGGTTCGCTCTGCGGTCTGTTCGGACACGGCTTCGCCGCCTCCGGACAGGATGCTGTCCAGCGGTTCTCTGTTCAAAGTCTTTCCCTGTGAAGATCACAAACGCCCGTTGCCCGGCGGCGGCTTCCCGGCTCTGCGCGGCCGGGATCGCGAAACGCCCGTCATGTCAGGCCGGCGGCGCCCGCTGTTTCTCTGGCGAGAAAAAGCAAAGCCCGCGAAGCCTTGCGGCCCGCGGCGGATTGTTCGGATGCTGGTGTCTAGCAGGCGATCTGCTGGACCAGCAAAAGGAAAAAAGCGGGCCTGTGCAGATCCTGTGAATATCGTCCTTCAAAATGATGGCGAGCAAAGCCGCTTCGAACACGTTGCGTCACGCTTGCCGGTCACCGCCAAAGCGACCTGTTGGAGCGAACTGCTTGCAATCCGGCCCGCCGTTGCGTGCTTCCCCAACACCCCCTATCCTGGATACAAAGTGTCATCTGAAGGCATGCAACATCCAGCCAGAGGTGATCGGATGACCTTGATGCTCCGAGGCGCTCTTCTCGCCACACTCCTGCTCACGGCGACATCCTCCGGCACCCGTGCCCAGGATCCTCCACAGGCGAGCGGCGACCTTACGTTGTTCGAGAACGTGCGCATCTTCGATGGCAAGAACGCGACGCTCTCCGCACCCTCCAACGTTCTGGTACGCGGCAACAGGATCGAGACGATCTCGCCTCAGCCCATCGCGGTCGATCGCAGAGCGGACACCCGCATCATTGATGGCGGCGGACGCACACTGATGCCAGGCCTGATCGACGCCCATTGGCACGCGATGATGGTGCGGGTGACTCCCGCACAGGCGTTCGGTGACGTCGGCTACAACAATCTCCTCGCTGGCGCCGAAGCGACGGACACGCTGATGCGCGGCTTCACCACTGTTCGCGACGTGGGCGGCCCGGCGTTCGGTCTCAAGAGCGCCATCGACGAGGGCACCGTCGCCGGCCCGCGCATTTATCCATCGGGCGCCGTCATCACGGTGACGAGCGGGCACGGGGATTTCCGCCAGCTGACCGATCTGCCGCGGACGATCGGCGGCATGCTCACCCGCATGGAGCAGCTTGGTGGCAGCATGGTCGCGGACAGCCCTGACGAAGTGCGCGTGCGCACACGCGAGCAGCTCATGCAGGGCGCCTCGCAGATCAAGTTGACGGCTGGCGGCGGGGTGTCGTCACCCTTCAGTCCGATCGACGTGACCACCTTCACCGAGCCCGAGTTGCGCGCCGCGGTCGAGGCGGCCGAGAACTGGGGCACGTACGTCGCCGCGCATGCATTTACATCGGCTGCGATCCGCGGAGCTGTCGCGGCTGGCGTGAAGTGCATCGAGCACGGCTTCCTGATGGACGACGCAACCGCCAGACTGATCGCCGAGAAAGGCGTCTGGCTGAGCATGCAGCCACTCCCCGAAGACTTGAGGCTGGGCTTTCCTGTGGGCTCAGTTCAGCGGGCAAAGGCGGATGAGGTCTGGCCCGGCATCGCCAGGTCCTATGAACTTGCGAAGAAGTACAGGATCAAGACGGCGTGGGGCACCGATGTGCTGTTCTCGCCGGCGCTGGCGCGGCAACAAGGGGCCATTCTGGCCTCGCTGGCCCGCTGGTACACCCCCGCCGAGGCACTGGTCATGGCGACCTCGACAAACGCCGAGCTGCTGGCACTGTCCGGAAAGCGCAATCCCTATCCGGGCAAGCTCGGTGTCGTGGAGCAGGATGCACTCGCCGACCTGCTTCTCGTCGATGGCAATCCTTTGGAGAACATCAACCTGGTGGCAGATCCCGGCAAGAATTTCCTCGTCATCATGAAGGACGGCAAGGTCCATAAGAACGCCTTGCTTAAGTGACCCTCCGGTCTGCGCGGTCATCCCGCGCAGCATGCCCTCAGGCCGGCGATCAGAGCCGGGCGGCCTGTGAATATTGTCCTCCGCAGAGGGCATTGTTTCGTGGTGTCGTCGCTCTTATTTATCTTTCCATGGAAAGAAATGAGGTATATTCTTTCCATGGAAAGGATAGGTCATGCCCACGGCTCTCGCGCCGAAAACACCGACGGAAGCTGCGATCGTCACCAAGGCGCTGGTTCGCGCGTCCGCCAACCTCAGGCTTGCCAACACCGTGCTCGGCGCGGTTGTCGGCCTGTCGGAGGCGACCATCTCCCGGATGAAGAAGGGCGCCTATGTGCTGAGCCCCGGCGACAAGGCCTATGAGCTGTCCGTGCTGTTCGTGCGCATGTACCGCTCGCTCACCGCGATCGTCGGCGGCGACGATCAGGTCGCACGCGCCTGGCTCGACAACAAGAACACGGCGCTGCACGCCAAACCGATCGAACGCATCCAGACCGTCAGCGGCCTCGTCGATGTCATCAATTACCTGGACGCGCGACGCGCTGCTGTCTAGTGCCAAGCGGTTGGCCGGCGCCTGCTGGCGCGTGGTCGAATCGCAAAGCCGGGGCATCACGCTCAAGCTCACCGACACGCTCGAGGAGCAGCTTGTGCTCGAGCGTGTCATCGAGGCGACGAAGCCGCCGGTGCCGGAAGCCGCAAGGCATCTGCACTACCTGCTGTTCACGCCGTTCCGCTACAGCCCCTACCCCACCGCCTCGCGCTTCCGCCGTGCCGGCGTGTCTGCGGGCGTGTTCTACGCGTCCGAGCATTCGGAGACGGCGATCGCGGAAACAGTGTTCTACCGATTGCTGTTCTTCTTCGAATCACCCGGCACGCCGTGGCCGAAGAACCCGTTCGACTTCCGCGCGTTCGAAGCCCGTTTCGATGCGGCGCGCGCATCCGACCTGACAGAGCCGCCGCTCGATGCACACCACCGGCACTGGACTGATCCGGTCGACTACACCTTCTGCCTTTCATTTGCCGACACGGCACGCGAAGCCGGCATCCAGGCAATCCGCTATCAATCGGTGCGCGATCCGCAAGCACGCGCCAACCTCGCCCTGCTCGATGTCGCAGCGCTCGTGCCGGCGCAGCGCTTTGCGGAGGAGACCTGGATCCTGCATTTCAGCAACGCCGGCGTGCGCGCGATCTGTGAAAGCCCGAGACGGTCGCTCGCCTTCGACCGCACGACGTTCGTTGCTGATCCACGCGCCAAGGAATGGCGCTGGGAGCGATGACGCTGTTAGTGAACTGATTAGAGAATTGGCAACCACGTTTCTTCACAAGCTCGTAACGATCGCGCGCCCGCGGAACATTCGGGGTTGGCGGCCTGTTTGCCCGCACTGTTTTGTTTGCCCTTAAACTGTTCGCACACGGGAAGATTTTTCGATGAAAACCCAGACGCTGATCAGAACAGCTTCCGCGCTCGCGGTTCTCGCTGCCGGTTTCCTCGCCGGCCAGCCCGCTGAAGCCCAAAGCGCAGTTCGCGAGCCGAACGGCGCGATCCGCTTTTACGACCAGTACGGCCAGGACCGCGGTTATGCCTGGTGCCTGCGCCGCGGCGGCCGGCAGTGGAGCGGCTCGTCGGATTGCAGCTACTTCACCTATGCCCAATGCCAAGCTTCGATCATCGGCCCCATGGGCGGTGACTGCACGCCGAATCCGTTCGCGGCCTATGCGACCGTGCCGCCGCCGGGCACGCGCTGGCGCTGAGTTCGCTCAGAACAAGCCGGTCCCAACTGGGCGGCCTCTCGTCATCAGGCTTGGCGCGCTGCTCGTGCTCGCCTCGCCCGCACCGCCGACTCTGACACCTCCAGCCTCCCCACGGGCGCAGTTGTCGATCCTCTCCAAGCAGGCTGCCCGCCAAGATTTTCCAGGAGCGCCGCTGTCTCGTCATTCTAAAAGCAGCATCGGCCTCTTGCGCTTCATGACAACTCCAGCGAGCAAACTCCGCGCGGAGCAGCAGGCGCAGCGCAGTTCTGCGCACTTTTGAACGGAACGACAGCGGCTCTCTCACGGAACATAGCAAGTCGCGCCACCGTTATCTCAGACACTCACTGTGTGATTGGAGGAGAGGTCATGCGTGAGGTTGATCCGAACACGCGCGAACGACCGCTCGCGCACCAGATGGTCGAGGATTATGTACCACGCGACTGCAGTACCAGCATGATCGGCACGCTCAGCGTGCTCGCCCTCGCAATCGTGCTTGGCTCGCTGTTCTGGAATATTGCCAGCACAAATCGCGCCGGCGATCCAGCCGGCACGGTCCCTCGGACCACCGAACATCGCGCCAGCCCCGGCGCTGCCGAACACTGATAACAGCACGTCGGGTTGTAGCCAGTTCGCCCGCTGCGCTCGATTGACGGTGAAGATCCTACGGGTTGCCTTTCGCAGTGACATGAAGCGTGTACAGCGTGTGGCCCGAATCATCCAACACCTCCATGCGCCACTCGGTGCCGGGCAACAGCTTGCCATCCAGATCTTTGAGAGACTGCCCGGCCGAGATCGTCGCCTCGTGCCACGCCGCAAACCGGTCCGGCAGTTCTTCGCCGATCTCATCGACGTAGCTGTCTGCGCCGTTGTAGACATTGAAGAAGAATTTGGCCATGCGAGCGAATGCACCATCGCTTTTGTTGGTTCCCGGAACGATGCGCGCTGGTCGTTTATTAGCCTTTACTCAGCGCAACCGGCTACTGCCGTCCCCTAGTCAGAGCGGCCGAACGCTGAGCTATCGTGCCATTGACCCGCAGCACCGTCCCCAAGGCTGCGGGTCCTTTTTTGCGAACAAGCCAAAAGTTCCTTGCTGAATGTTTGCCGTCTTGGGCAACTTCGCGCAGCGTCGCGACTTCTCCGCTGATGGAGAAGAACCATGAGTGACCACGACGAAAAGGTTCGGAAGCTTAGGAGGCGAAGCAGCGAACAAACCTCAACGATGAGCGAGCTGCTCGTGACGCGCCTCCTCGAAGACGTCATCGAAGAGTTGCAAGCCGAAGTGGATAAAACCAAGGAAGAGAAGCGTTCACCTGCAGCTCGTCACCGACGGCCGCCTTCCACGTGAAGCGCACGCGCGCATCCCCAAGCGCGCTTCCCGACGAATTCAGCGCGATGCCCGGTCTGCGCAAGGCGTCGCCCTGCGTCAGCAGGAGCTGGCGAATTTTCTGATCGCCTACGCGTCGGGCTTCGAGCCCTGCGATTCAATCCAGCGCTTTGCCTCGGCATAGCTGCGCCATTGCGCAATTTCTTTCATCACGGCCCGATACTGCGCGCAGGTAGGTGGCAGATTAGCGGCTTCGAGTTCTCGCTGCCTATTCCGCAGATCAATTTCGTCGGCCGTCAGGTAGGTCGCCTTCGGAATACGGCGCATGACCCTTTTCCTCCGCTTGCGTCCACAACGCGCGCCCACGCCACCTAGATCAAGCACTCCTGCCCCGGATCGTTCCTTGTCCGAGTCCGAAACACCGCGACGTCGGGTAGAGCGCGTGACGCTTCCGCTGCTGGCGGTCAACCTTACCGCAAGGCCAGGGAGAGGAGAACAATGAATAGCGTCGTGTATCCGATGGCCATGATGAGAAGATAGGCCTTAGCGGTAAAATCACGGGTACGCATACGCAACTCCCGGAATTTCAGCCCCACCGAAGATGCAAACCAATTTATTAATAGTTTAAGAATGCCGCCTTCCCCGGCCGCGGCCGAGCACGTCGATGTCTCTTCTGTGCTATTGTAGACATTGAAGCTGCTTGGATCCCGATGCGACGGCATGCCAAGGACTCTGCGCTCAAAATGCCTGATCTCAAGAACAAGCTCGACAAGCTCCTCTCCGAAGCCGCCGAATGCCAGATGATCGGCAGCCTGGCTGCCGACGCTGCGAAACGGGCGGCATATCGTGAGAGAGCGGATCAGTTCCGCGACTTGGCCGAACAGGTCCGCACACAGATCAGCGCGCGCCCGCGCAGGAATATCGAATTCCTGCTGAGCAGGCCGGAAAGTGCCGCAAGCTGGTTGCTGAACTCGACGATGCTGACATCAAAGCCGACCTGCTGATGCTCGCCGCAGAGTTGGAGCAGACTGCGAAGCGCGAGCGGGCGGTGAGTTGTATTCCTGTTTCAGGCGTTGCGCACAGAAGCCGCCTTTCACGGCAACTTCCACCGTCGGGTAATTGCGGTGCATCAAATCTGACCGTGCTCAGCCCACTATTCTGGACCGTCGTCCATCAAATCGTGGCGGTGCGGCATTGGCCTGGGCGGCACACACACACTATTGGATGCTCCAGACCGGTGCTTCGGTATGGCTGACGACGAGCGACAATCGCCAGCCACTGCCACCAGCCGGCGCTGAGCTACCCATCGTTCTCGGCGATGCTACGCTCATCATGAGCACGGTGCTCAGCTCGTCGCCGTCGGCGATTGTCATCGAGCTGGACTGCGCCCATCTTCGCCGTCTGACACCGGCCCGCGGCCGTTCGGCAAACCCCGCCAGTTTTCCGGGCTCCGAGTGGATCGTGCAGTTGCGGGTCTGAAGTGGCGCAATGCCCGGCCGCGCCGTCGGGCCGCCGGACGCGAACCGTTACGCAGTGACGGCGATGGTCTGCACCGATGCTTGCGTGATGATCACCGACATTCCGCGGCCACTCCGGAGGAACAAAGAGTTTCCAGCCAAGGTTGTCCGACACCTAGAAAATGGAGGACAACCATGGAAACTGAATCCCGGGAAACGGCCGGCCTGATCGGCAGCGACAAGGTTGAAGGCACCGCCGTGTATGGGTCCGACGGCGACAAGATCGGATCGATCGAGCGGGTGATGATCGAGAAGGTGGGGGGCAAGGTCGCGTATGCCGTGCTCAGCTTCGGCGGCTTCCTCGGCATGGGCGACGATCACTATCCGTTGCCGTGGCAGTCGCTGACCTACAACACCGAGCTCGGTGGCTACCAGGTCGCGATAACCAATGACGAGCTGAACAAGGCGCCGCACTACGGCAACAACGACAACTGGAACTGGGACGACCGGTCCCGCGTCCGCGCCGTCAACGAGTACTACGGCGTGCCTTTCCCCGGTTACTAAGGGGGACCGGCCCGCTCGGCATTGCTGAGCGGGCCTTTTCATTAGCATGCATGCCCAGCCGAACCGCCCGTCGTCGTACGAAAAGGGCGGAAAAATCCGTTGCGCCGCGGAACGTCCTGGCTTCTCACTGCAGTTGTTATACGGATAGCGCAGCGAAGGCTGACCGCTATCGCCTGCCCTGCTCACGGAGCGGGCGAGAATCGGATACGATAACAACCATCCATGGAGGGTCATGATGGACGATCCAAAAGACGATCCGAAAGAGGACCACCCCACTCCACCCGCCACCGACAGCAAGAAACCTGTCGTTGACCAGATCACCGACGTGATCGCCGCCGCCGCAGGCCAGATGACCGAGTCCGCGGTCAGGGCCGTCGCCAAGCGCGCGACAAAAGCGGTTTCGAAGCGAACCCCTGCGCCCGTCAAGAAGGCGGCGAAGAAAGCTCAAAAGGCGGTCAAGGCTTCCAGAAAGAAGACAGCGAAGAAGACTGCAAAGAAGAAGACGGCCAAGAAGAAAACTTCCAAAAAGCAGACCGCCAGAAAGATGGCGCCCAAGAAGCAGTCCAGGCGAACATCCAAAGCATCCGCGAAACGGGCATCGAAGGCTTCCGCGAAGCGGCGGACCGTCAAGACAGCGACTAAGAAGTCTCGCGTTAAGAAGAAATCGAGACGCTGACACCTCCCATCAACAACCAAAGAGGAGCACCATGGCGAAGAGATCCACCGCGAGCCGCGTCGCATCCACAGTGAAGAAGGCAGCAAAAGCGACCACAAGCGCTGCCAGATCGGCTGTGCGAAAGACGAAGAAGACTGCGCGGAAGATGATGCCTGGCGCGGCAAAGAAGACGAAGAAGAAGAAAAAGGCCAAATCCCGGAAGGCCAAATCCCGAAAGGCCCGCAGGTAGCATTCGCCACGGACTCGAAGGCCGGCACGCGGCAGGAATCAGGTTTCTCGATCCGGCTGCGTGCCGTCGACCATGTCATCGATCACCGCTTTGGCCTCGCCAATGGCGCGCTCATAGTTGGTCAACGCATCAACGACCATGCGTGTGGCGAGGTTGGCGTTGGGCGGATAGATCAGCAGCTTGATCTGATCTCGGCGCCGCGTGATCTTGACCACGTGCTGACGATGCACAATGCGCTCGATGAAGCGAAGTTTATCGTCGTCGGCGGCCACAACGCGTCTTTCATCCTAAAAGTCGATTGCGATTCTAGTGTCGTGGATCAGAAATTCGCACCATCGTTGCCGCGAGCCCAACGTGCGAATTTCTAATCCATAACGACACTAGAATCATAAACTTGCTAGTGTCCTGATCGAATCCGAAGTTCGCTCTGAGCTCGCTGCAAAGTATGGCGAACTTCGGATTCGGGACACTAGTCGGCATTTGGCGACGCCGCCAGAGGCCACGGGCGCGGGCGGCCGCCTGACGGCCGCCCGCCCCTCCTGCAACCGCCCTCCCCGGGAACGTTGCCAGTCGCGCCGGAGTTGTACCGGACGACAACTCGGCGAATGGAGGAAGCACGATGCCCGAACTCGATCCCGACGATCGCGATCGGCCGCTCGAGCCCAGAACGCCCGATCCCCTGATGGGCGACCGCAACAGCGGCATAGGATCTCTCGGCATGGTCGCGGCGGTGGCGTTCGCAATCCTGGTCGGCCTGTTCTTCTGGACCATGGCCGACAATCGCCTCGCGACAAACACGTCGCCCGGCATGACGACAGGCATGTCGCCAACCACGCCGGCGCCGGCTCCGCCACCGAGCAAGGATGGCAGCACGCCTCCGGTCTCACGCTAGCTGAGCTGAAGGTTGTTCCGCTGATGCGACCGGCATCGCCGAACCGGATTCTGTTGTCGGTGTCAGCGCTTGCTTCGAATGTCATTCAATTCCGAGTATTCGCTGAAAGCGCAAATCAGGAGGAGAGTGATCTGCTGCAATGCGCAAGGCGAGCGTCGTCAACACCGGCGCAAGGCTGGCTTTGACGTCGTCCGCGCGAGCCGTTCGCGAGGACGCCCACCCAGGAGGCGATGATCATGACTGCGACTGACCCTGTCCCTGTCCCGTCGATGAGCAGAGTACTCAGCGACAGCGGCATCCGCTGGGGATGGCTGCTGGCGCTCGGCATTCTCATAACCGTGCTCGGCATCCTTGGCCTTGGCATGACGTACTGGCTGACCATCGTCGCCGTGTTCTGGTTCGGCGCGCTGGTCATCGTCGCCGGCGCGGCGCAATTGATCGATGCGTTTCACCACAAGGAATGGAGGAGCCTCGCGCTGCACGCGATCATCGGACTGGTCTATGTGCTCGCCGGTCTCGTGATGGTGGCGATGCCGGTCTTTTCCGCCTTCTGGCTGACGATCTTCCTCGCGGCGTCCCTGCTCGTCGCGGGCATCTTCCGCAGCGTGATCGCCTTCCAGGTGCGCGAAGCCGGGCCTCTCTGGATCACGATCCTGATTTCGGGCCTGATCTCCGTGGTGCTGGGCTTCATGATCTTCGGAACGCTGTCGCATCCCTCGGCCGAAGCGCTGACGACGCCCGCCGGCCAGGCGGAGTGGATCAGGGGCTGGGGCTGGATCATCGGTTTGTTCGTTGCGATCGAGCTGATCATGGAGGGGGTCTCCCTCATCCTGCTTTCGCTCGCCGCAAAGCCGGCCAAGCCCGAGACCCCGGCCGGAGCAATTGCGGCTCATTAAGCGAGCCGCAAAGCTTCCGGACCAGCGGATACGAACGTCAGCCGCGACGCGCCTTCTCGATCGCGGCGACGTCGATCTTCTTCATGGTCATCATCGCATCGAATGCGCGCTTGGCCTCGGCGCCGCCGGCGGCCATCGCCTGCATCAGCACGCGCGGCGTGATCTGCCAGGAGATGCCCCACCTGTCCTTGCACCAGCCGCATTCGCTCTCCTGGCCGCCATTGCCGACGACAGCGTTCCAGTAGCGGTCGGTCTCGTCCTGATCATCCGTGGCGATCTGGAACGAGAAGGCCTCGTTGTGCTTGAACACCGGACCGCCGTTGAGGCCCACGCAGGGGATTCCGGCGACCGTGAACTCGACCATCAGCACGTCGCCCTGCTTGCCGGACGGATAGTCTCCGGGCGCACGGTAGACCTTCCCCACCGAGCTGTCAGGGAAGGTCTCGGCATAGAAGCGGGCAGCAGCCTCGGCATCCTTGTCGTACCATAGACAAATCGTGTTCTTGGCCATTGGCTGTCCTTTCGCTTGAGTTCACTTGTCACCACACCGCATGACGACTTGAAGCCGGCGTGACGTGAAACGCTGCTGATCGTCCGCTTCGCGAGGCGCGGAAACTATCACGACCGAACAGCAGGTGAAAAGATCGACGCTGCGTTGTCGCGCTGGATCTGCCGGATCAGTTCCCGGCACCGCCAGCGTGATCTGCTCGAACGACAAACGAATTCAAAGGAACGATCCGGCAAACTTGAAAGTTGAAACGGCACCACGGCTCCAGCCGCCGCTTGCCCGTCCCCTAGCACTCAACTGGCTGGGGCCGTGGTACCTACCGGTCCGGAACGGCAAAAGATCGGACGAAGGGCGGAAGCGATGCATGGGAAACAGATAGAGCCTGACGGACGTCATTCACCTGAGCGCGCGGGACATCAAGGAGCGCATCAGGCGGCTGCAGGAGCAAGCCTCCAACCTTGCGCCAACCAGCGAGCGGCATCAGGCGATCACGAGGGAAATCGCGCGCCTGCGCATCTACGCAGAGACGAAGCGCTTCGTGTCGTAGCGGCCGCTCTGCTTTCGTTCTGAGGAACGTTACCGGCGAGGCGATGTTTAGCGTTTGGCGTCGTCCCCATAGCCGTTCGAAGAACGGCGTCGCTTCGCGCGCATGACGACGGAGGTCAGCACGCCGTAGACGCCTGTCCCTGCTGCGGCGAAG
This sequence comes from Bradyrhizobium sp. LHD-71, assembly GCF_031157255.1. Taxonomy (GTDB): domain Bacteria; phylum Pseudomonadota; class Alphaproteobacteria; order Rhizobiales; family Xanthobacteraceae; genus P52-10. Next base: position 109,425 of record NZ_JAVIFX010000021.1, read on the forward strand.
CAAGTGAGGAGAGGACGTGCATTTTCAGCGGAGCAACGCAGATGCCCAAACGGAAGCCGCCGTTAACACCTGACGAATTCCCGTTGGAAGCTGACGAGGAAAAGGTCAAGACGACCGACGGAAAGACGATCGCGGAGGCGGATTCGGAGGCGACGGCCGACGAGATCGCCGACCGCCTGAACGAGCACCACGACAGGGAAGAAGAAGACCGCTGGTCGGCGTGACGCGCCGGCCGCGCGGGCTGTCGATGCGCGACCGACGGACTGCCTGCGAACCGCATTCGGCGGGTCCGGCGATCATGTCCGACATCATCGCGCTTGCGCGTTTGCGTCGAGGCGCACGCGCCGGCGAAGCGCCCAGCAAAAGAAACACCCGCGCACGCGCGTTCGTTCCTGCGACTTTGCGTCATCATTGAAACGTTTCCGCGTTGAGGAACGCCACGGTTCACCGCGTATTGACCCGTAGCGAATTGTTCGCCTTGCAAGGAGGAAATGACAATGACGAAGAAGTTCTTTGCCGCAGCATTGCTGAGCACGGCCGTGATCGGTGGCGCAGCCTACGCGCAGACCAGTCAGCCGAGCACGGCGCCGGCGGCGACGCCTTCCACCAGCGCTGCAACCGGCACATCCGCCGACCAGAAGATGGCGTTGAAAGGCAACTGGCGTGCATCCAAGCTGATGGGTCTCGACGTCTACAACGACGCCAACGAGAAGCTCGGCGACATCAGCGAGCTGATCGTCGACAAGAACGGCAAGGTGCAAGCGGTGGTGATCGGCGTGGGTGGCTTTCTCGGCATCGGCGAACACGACATCGCCGTGGGCATGGACAAGCTGAAGTTCATGGAAACGCCGGCCCGCACCGCGTCCACGACCGGCACCGATCGCCCGGCAACGACCGGCGCGACAGGCTCCGGCACGACGCCTGCGCGCGACACGTCCAGCGCAAATGACTGGGCGCCGGACCACGCGGTGATGAGCGGCACCAAGGAGCAGCTCAAGGCGATGCCGAAGTTCAGCTACTCGGACTCCAACTGAGCGTAACGTCTCCACACTGCGGCAAGGGCCCTCGACAACCGTCGGGGGCCTTTGCACGTCCCCGTGCAGCGCAGCCCGTTGGCGAGACCGGCTTGCGCAGCCGTATAATGCGGAGGAACCATCTCGGCGACGTCAAGTTGATACGCCACCGAGGATCCAGCTCCGCCGCGCTTCCCTTGCCCGTCCCGAAGCGCCAGCCGGCTGGAGCCTCGCCCTGATGGCCTCGACTCCCGCCCGAGCGAAGCGCGGCGGGGCATCTCGCGGCCCTCGGCTGCAGAAGCGTTAGAAGCAGTGGGGCGTGAACGATCAGGGAGGCAGCCATGCGTTCCGTCCCACCAGACATCAACCTGACTGCCGACGAGATCGAAAAGCGCATCAGGCAGCGAGAAGAGGATGCCCGGAGCCTGGCGCCGACCTGCCGGCAGCATCAGGCCATCACGGAGGAAATCCTGAGCCTGCGCCTTTATGTCGAGACGAAGCGTCTGGTCGAGACGAAGCGTCTGGCCGACACCCAGCGATCGAAGACACCGCGGCGAGACGATTGAACGTTGCGTGTCGTGGACACGAAGGCCTGCTTTCCGGGTCCAACCAACAGGACAGACTGATGTCGGAACGGCGAGAGCTCTATCGTAGTCCAAATGGCGACTCATGGTTTCTCGGCCGCGAGCCGACGAATGGCCGTGCCTTCATCATTCATCAGCCCAACGCGCCCTCCGGCGGCCGCCTCTCCCACGTCGAGCTGGGCGAGTTCTTGCGCAGCGGAGACGGCCCGGAACGACAAGCGCTGCTCCGCTTGATCGGCACACTTGTGGACGTGCCGCCCTATGCCTAGCTCGAAGCGCTCTTCTCGTGATGGGCCTCCGCCAAATGCGGAGCATACATTCCTCGAGCTGCCATGGTGCAGGGAACATCGTCACCACGGACGCGTTGATGAGGCGGCCGATCCGACGGCGATGCCTGCGCGAGCGAAGAGCGTTGCTGGACCCGCACGCATTTGCGCGCGCGACAGGGTCCTTCGGATCGGCCGGCTTCCGCCGCATGACCGCTTGCGCGTCCGATCAAGTCTTTCCTTGAATGCGTGTTCTCGATCGCGTCCGGCTGCTGGCGGACGACGCATCGCCATTGTGGGGCTCAACGGCCTCGGTCATCTTGCTCGGCGCTGGCGCCTGTCGGGCCGGCTTGCGCGACGGCTGCCAGATCAGCTCCCCGGCCTGGACATCCGGCCTGGCCGCAGGACCGTTCGATGCGTTTGTCTCGCCCGAAGACAAAAAGAACCATGTCCCAAGCGCGACCAGTGCAAGGGCGAGCACGATCATCAACGGCTCGCCCGCGCCTTCCATCGGACGCGCAGATTTGCCGGGCCTTCGTTCAGGATATCGCATGCAGCGTCAACGCGCGACGACGCTCCCGGTTCGGCCGTGCCGGCTCTCTTTCGCTAACCAACATGTCCCGCGGCACGTTTTCTTCGCGGTTGTGAACCGAATGAACCGGCGGTTGCAGGAACCGCGGCCGCCGGGAATGGACCATGACGAACGAGCGACAGGACGTGCCGCACGTCGGAGCCTCCCGGCCGGCAGGCCTTCAGTCACCGTGATCGCAGGATCCGGCTGATCGTTCGTGGGGAGAGCAGGAAGCGCTCGGTGTCGCCGGTGCTCACCGTCGTTTCTTCACCGGCCGGCGCCGGCTCTGCATCGGTCCGCGCCGGGCAGAACACGTTCAGCGCGGCCGGTCGCGTGCGGTAGCGCAACGGCGTGTTGATCCGTTCGACCTCGCCGTCAAACGCAACGAGCAGCCGCCGCTTGCGCGAGCTGATCACCAGCTCCTTCACGATCAGCGTCCGCAGATCGCGTTCGGCCTCGAACAGGCCGAGCATGCAGCGCAAGGCGAGCCACGCGAGCGAGACTGCGCTGCGCGGTCGGGCGATGTGAAGCGAGAGCGTTCCCGACGTGAGGTCGTGCCGACGGCCGAGATCGAAGCCGGTCAGGTTGTACTGGTTGTTGCCGACGAAAAGGCAGGGGCTGCGATGGTCTTCCACGGTGTTGCCAGCCTTGATGTGGAGCCGCCGCATCGGCAGGTAGCGCGCCGCGCGCGCGGCGGCGAACAGCATGGCCACCCACTTCCAGAGCCCGCGGCGCCGCCGGCGCTCGCGATCGATGACCAGGAACGGGTAGACGCCGATGGAAGAGTTGTTCACGAAGACGCGCCCGTTCACCTCTGCAGCATCGACCGCGGTCACGTGGCCCCTGGCGATCACCTCGACCGCCTCGCCCAACTCCCGCGGCAGGCCGACGTCCTTCGCGAAATTGTTGAAGGTGCCGAGCGGAATGATCCCCATCGGCACACCGGTGTCGGCCAAAGCTCCTGCGATGGCGCCGATCGTCCCGTCGCCGCCCGCTGCAATGACGGCGTCCAGACGGCCCGCGAGGGCTTCGCGGCAGGCATTGCCGGCCTCCAGAGCAATCGACTCCGGCGTCACCGCGCGAATGTCAGCCGCGATGCCATGCGCCGAAAATGCGGACGCGAGCACGTCGCTCAGCGGCTCGCCGCGCGCGGCGGAAGCCGAACCGGCCCCCGCATTGAGCAGCACGCGCAAACGCTGCGGCGGTAGTTCGGGCTGCGGAGCGGCTGGCGTGGACGACGGAGGCATCAGCGCGCCTGCCGCGGACGGGACACGGTGTCCTGCCGCCTCCGCTGCCGCGATCCGATAAAGACCCAGCAGGCGACGGCCCAGCTCGCGCCGATGCACCAGCCGCCGAGGATGTCGGTCGGATAGTGGACGCCGAGATAGACGCGGCTCGTGCCGATGAGAAGGATCAGAAGCAGCGCCAGCGTAAGCAGGTAGCCGCGGATCGGACGGAACGTCGCCGAGCGGCTCGCCAGGATCGCAAGCGTCAGATACGTGCTCGATGACACCGCCGCATGGCCGCTCGGAAAACTGGCCGTGAAGACCTCGACCAAGGGACCGACGAGATCCGGGCGCGGGCGCGCGAAGCCGAGCTTGATCAGGCTGTTGATGACGATGGCTCCGAATACGGCTGCGAGCAGGCCAAGCGCGCCGGCGCGATCGTTCCTGATGAGCAGAACGCCGGCCACCCCGGCGCAAAGCATGCCGAGCACGGTGAAGCTGCCGAGCGCCGTGACATCGCGCGACGCCTCCCGGAGCCAGGCGGGACCGACCACTGTGCCTGGATCGCCGGGCACGCGAAAAGCCAGCATCAGCCAGCGGTCGAGCGCCGTCTCCTGCTGAATGAACTGGGTTGAAATGACGAGGAAGACGAACAGCGGCCCCGCGATGCCCGCGGCCAGCAACCACGCGCGAACATCCGGATATTCCCCTCGATGGTCTTCTGGCATCCGCCTCGCTCAGACCGGGACGGGTGCAGCGGCGGATGCCGGCACAGGCACCCGTGTCCGGTCGCGGTTCTCGCTGACGTCGAGCACGATCGCGGACTGCTTGCAGGTGTCGCACGCGAAGCGCCGCGGCTCCTTCAAGATCATCTTGCTGTTGCAGGCCCGGCAGTTCATGGCGCCGGCTCAACGTGGGACCGTGGCATCAGTTCCACTTTGCCCGCATGACGTCGCTCGCGGCGAATTGCCACCTGCAGCTTAGACGGCGAACGGTCCGATGCGCCGGAATGCGGTCTCTGATCGCGGCAGCGGCACGACCGAGGCGTTGGCGCATCTGGCGCAAATGAACTTCGCCTGCCGGACGAAGTGTCCGACCTCCCCCTCCGCGAGCGCCATCGGCCATGCGCTGCACTTCGGACATCTGGGCAGATAGGGGTCTGGATTGTTCTCCATGGCTACATCTTCGTTCGCAATTTCTAGGGGAGCTCACGCCTGAAAAAAGGCGCGTACGAGATTTGCAATGGTACGCCGTCGTCGATGGAGAATCTAGGACCGGCGACGAAGTTCCAGCGTGGCGGAACGATTGCGCGCATCATGCCTTTGATTCCTTTTGGAGGCAACGAATGGCACAAGCAGCATGGAAGCGGCCCGGCTCGCCGATCGGCAAGAAGGGACCGCGCAAGGCCAATCCGAAATACAAGCGCCACGCGCGTCAGCCCTGGAGCGCCAGCGAGGTGAAGCAGCTCCGCTCGCTCGCGAAGGCGAACACCCCGACCGGCGTGATCAGCCTCAAGATGCAACGTCCGCCAGGCGCCATCTCCAGCAAGGCGCAGCGCGAGGGCATCTCGTTGAAACCCATCAACCGCTCGCCTTACAACCGGCGAAAGAAAACGCGCCGCTAGGCGCTCGCGCCGCCTGCGTTGAGCCGGGCACGAAACGATACTCAACAGAGCTATTCGGCAGCGCTGAGCAGCCCTGGTTGCCTGGGGTCATATGGTCTGCACTGCAGATCGACAGCCGGGTGCGGCTCCAGGCTATGAACAGCGTTGAGATAGCGCTGCGAGATGCTCTTCAACACACGCGGCTCACGGAGTTTGTCGCCATCGCATTCGCTGATCAGAGTAATTTCGTTCAGCGTGCCGACGAACGCCATTTCGTCCGCGAAGACGAGCTCCGTACGCTCAATGGGCCGACGCTCGAACGGTATGCCCATGGTCTTGCAAAGCTCTTCGATGATATCGACCGTGATGCTCTCCAGCGCACCTTCCCACCAGGGTGGCGTGATCACCTTGCCATCCCGCACCACGAGAATGCATGACCCGATCGACTCCGCCACCCGACCGTGTTGATTCAGCAATATCATCTCAGGATAGCCTCGCGATCGGCCTTCGACCTTAGCAAGACGGGTCACCTGATAGTTGCTGCTTGTTTTAATGCGAGCAGGTAGTGCATTGTCCGCCCCGCGCTGCCACGTGCTTACACCTGTTGTAATAGAGGTGGGCATGTTCATGACATGAAACGCGGTGAGGACCAGGTTGGACTTGGTCCCCTCGCCCCAATGCCCTTCCTCTACGTAAAGCGTAGCCCGCGTCCACATGCTGCGGCCGGGCTCATACATTGTCTGAACCAGGGAGTGGTTTGCATCGATCCACTCCTGACAGGTCATATCAAAGGGAATATGGAGGAATTTGGCCGAGCGTTTGAGCCTGGCCCAATGCCGCGGCAGCGCCAAAAAACCGAAGCTGCCATCGGGTTGCCAGTACCCGCGCAAACCCTCGAAAACGTTGAGCCCTCTTACGACCGCTTCGCTTGAAACATGGAAGCGAGCCTCTTCCCACACAGTAATACCGCCGCCAAACCAGACATACTTTGGCTTCTGCAATTGAACCATGTTCCGCCCCAGCGCGGCAACGCGCAGCCCGCGCGCTCGACGGCGTTTATGGATTAAGCTGCCGCCTGTCGACTCCCGCGCGTGCAAAATATTGCGCTCGCGAAAAGTGAGAGTTGAGGAATCTCAAGTCAGCTGAGAACTTCCCGTCGATGTCCACCGCCGCAATGTCGTCTCGGACGTTCCCGCGCCTCGTCCGAATAATCCGCGCATCTAAACCGGGTTACGCGAAGGGATGGAAATCAGGCCTTTCCGCCAAGTTCCGTCAAGTATCGCCCCTAAACTGATTGATTAATTGTCCCGGATGGCATTCCCTACCATGATACGGACGACGTCCAGCCGAGCGACGCTGGCGCCTTGGCGAAAGTCGCAGAATGAACGGTAGGAAACGATAGGAAACGTCGGGGACGACAATGTACAGCGGCACTCAGAATCGGGGTTTTGGCAATCGCACAAGAATGCGGGCGTGGAAGGTGGCGGTCTTGATCACCATAGGTATGGCTGCCTTGGTCTACATCGCCTACCAGACAAAAATGGCTATGCCCTGAGCGATCGACCCACACTTCAGGCAGACGAAAGGGGCGCGATGCGCCCCTTTCGTTATTCGGAGTAAGACTCCGCCGGTCAGTCGACCACTTCCACGACCTTGTGTTGCTCCGGATCGATGAGAACGATCTGGTCGCCGACCGTCAGCATCCGGTAGGACGAAAGCTGCGGATTGTCGCGGGCTAGCTCCTCCGGCACGGCCTGCAACTGCAGGCAATTGGCATCCAACGCACCGCCCGGCTGGGTCGAGCCGGTGGTGCGAACCGCGGACCGCCTCAACACCTCGCGCTGTTCATGCGAGATCACGACGCGATCACCGCCGACCCGCGCCGAGGCCGTGCCGCTCGGACCGGACCGCCGAATGACGTCGACGACCTCACGCCGGCCCGGTTCGATGATGACGATCTCGTCCTCGACCACGGTGTATTCGTAGCCGCGATATTGCGGCACGATCTCAACGATGTCAGGCGGCAACGGCCGCCCGCGCACATCGCGCGGCACCCGCGCGCCGATATTCACGTCAACGTTGACGTTCGTGCGTGCGTCCGACCGTTCGCGCTGCAGGCGATCGATGACGCGTGTCCGCTGCTCTTCGTTGATGTCGGCGGATACGGACGTGCCGTCCCTGCGCTGAGCCTGATCAGTTGAAGGCGCCGTGCCCGGCTGTTGCTGGCTCTGCTGTGGTTGCCCGGGCTGCTGCCGGACGCCCTGCTGCTGTCGCGCGTCTGCCGGCTGACCGGTCTGGCCTGTCTGGCCTGCCCGGTTGTCCTGGTCCCGCTGCTGATCGCGGGTCTGCTGCTGCTTCTGATCGGCGGGCTGCCTGCCGTCGCGCGCCGGCTGATCCTGCGTTTGCTGCGTGGAGCCTTTGGCGCCTGGCGCTGTGCGATCGCGCTGGTCCTGGCTCTGCTTTCGCTGCTCGGCAGGCTGCCTGCCCTCGCCGCCCTTCTGGTCCTCGCTCTGTTGGGTCGGCCGTTTGCTGTCACGCGCTGACGGGTCCTCGGCCTGTTTGCGCTCATCCATTGCGCCTGCTTTTGGCGCGGGCTGCTGCGCGCGATCCTGCGACCGTTCGGACGCTCCCTTGTCGCTTGCAGCCGGACGCCCGGTGTCCTTCGACGCCGGCGACTGCATGCGCGGACTATCGTCGCGCTGCGCGGGACCTTGTGTCTGTGCGATCACGGCGCTTGTTCCAAGAGCGAGTGCGACCGCAGTGGTGCCAAGCCATTTCATCGTCGTCATGAGTGGTTCTCCTCCATTGTACCGCCCGTCCGCGTGAACGCCCGGGCGACGGTGAAGGTTCATGGAGCTTTGGCAAAACGCGCGCCGTTCGCCGCAACGTAGGCGCTTGCGCAGCGATGAAGCTTTGGGTTGAAGACGCCGGCGTCTCGTGTGGCGCTGATGTGGCGAATGCTGATGCTGCTTGTGACGCTGCCGTTCATTTTGGGTTCAGGGACGCAACGAGGGAACGAAACATTCGCGCGAAGCCGGCGACGCGGAGGACCATCCGTCGCTGCAACCCTGTCAGGTGATTGACACTTCTCGCGCCGGCGCAGGCAACCGACCCGCGCAGCCGCGCGTTTCCCCCAGGATGGAACAGACCTATTTGCGGTGGCTTCCGAATCGGCCGCAGCCGCGTGTTGTGCGCTACGGCACGACCGCGCTCCTGGTCGGTCTCTGCTTCGTTCTGTTTGCCGCTCTGCACGAGCGAAACGGCATCATCGGCTTTTATCTTATGTTGCCGGCGATCTTCGCCGCTTCGGTGATGTTCGATCGCGGGTCGGGCATTTTCGCCGTCGTGCTCAGTTGCCTGCTGCTTTATCTTGCTCTGCGGCACACCGGCAGCATCGCGCTACCGGCCGAACTGGTGCTTCCTTTCGTCATATTCGGCGTGATGGCGCTCGGGCTTGCGGTTGTCAGCGAGGCGTTTCGCACGGCCTGGGAACACGCGACCATCGCGGAGCGGCAGAAGGACCTGTTGCTGAGCGAGCTGGGCCATCGCACGCAGAACAACCTGGCCATGGTCATTTCCGTGCTGTCTCTGCAGGCTCGCTCGAAAACAAGCCCCGAGACACGCGCCGCGCTCGCGAACGCGGTGGCGCGCGTTCAGGCCATTGCCAGCGCGCATCAGCACTTTCAGCCGGTGAGGCAGAATGGAAGCGTGGAGATGCGCTTATATCTGGAGGAGCTTTGCCGGCATCTGGGCGACTCGCTCCGCGACGTCCGGCCGATCGCGATCAAGGTCGAGTCCGACGCCGTGCACCTGCCGACGGAACAGGCCGTTCCGATCGGTCTCATCACCAATGAGCTCGTCACCAACGCGTTCAAGCACGCATTCCCGGACGACCGGAGCGGCACGGTTCGGGTGATCCTCAAGAAGACAACGACGTCTCTGGTTCTGGCGATCGAGGACAACGGCGTCGGCTGTCCAACGGACAGGCAGGAGCACATCGGCTCGCGCCTGATACGTCTTCTTGCCGAGCAGCTTGAGGCCAAGCTCACCTATGAGGACGCAGGACCCGGATGTCGCGTCCGCGTGGAGTTCATTCCCAGGTACGCGGTCGCCTGAGCGCGGAAACAATCGAATACTCGATCTCCTCCACGAACCGATCTTCACTGGACAAACGGGAAAGACGTTCGCGTAGATCGCTTTCAAATGCCTCTTGTAAATCCCCCAACACCACATGCGACGCGAAGGAGGTCGAGCCGAGGTAACCGACAATGCTGTCCGCGGTCCACACGTGAGGCTTACAGATTTCCGTCACCTTGATATCGGCAAAGGGGGTCTGCGCAAGACACTCTTGATGCAGGGGAGCGGCCTTGAATACCCCGGCGCCAGCCCGTCGCTCCTCACCGAGCCAGTCTTTGATCGTTCCGATAACGACCTGATGCCAGGGTTGCCGGCCGCTCCAGAAACTCGAAGGTGAGACGGCAACCAGACCGCCCGCGGGCTCGATCAGCTTGTGCAAGCGATTTGCGACGAAGACACGCTCCATCCAGTGAAACGACGCGCCGAAAATGGCGAGGCGAATCGGAGCTACATCGCTCGGCAAATCCTCGGCTCTCAAGTTCAGGAAGCTTACATTGGCGATGCCCTTGTCGCGCGCGACGCGTTCGCCGATCTTCAGCATCTCCCGATCGGCGTCGATCGCAATGACTTCGTCAAACCAACAGCTAAGGGGCAGAGCTATCTGTCCCGTTCCGCAGCCGCCGTCGAGCAGGCGCCCACAGCCGTCCAGCCGATATTCATTGACGATCCAGTCGAATACTTCCTGCGGATAAGGCACGCGGTAGCGCTCATAGTATTCGGCCGCTCCGAGGAAGAGATCGCTCGCCTGTTCCATTGCTTCAACGCTTCTCGAAAAATGGCTCGAGTTGGTACCCGACAATATCACTCTGTTAACCGCCCATCCGAAGTGCCAGCTAACCGTGGAACGCCGGAAATTACAAATGTCACCTCCGCAACTTCGGCATTGGGCATGGACGTGCCGACGCTGAGACGACAATAGTTGATCATCCAGCTAGAAACGATCTACGGATACCGTCCTCGGCGAGGGAGGCTGCAACGTCGTGGACATCAGGATATAGACTTCGCGACTTACGCTCCGGCGAGAAGGTGCCACGCTGGTGCAGGCGCTCGCCAACGCGAGTTCCTTTGTCATTGAATCTTCATCGAAGGAGCCGGAACGGTCTTGAAGGCCCGCAAGTTCGAAAGGCCATGACCCAGCGAACTCGAAAGTCAGGGCTGTACAAGTTGTTTCTCGCGACCCTTCTCGCCGTCGCTGTTTTCGGCATCTTATATAGCGTTGTCGGCGGCAACTATTTGTCGCTGCATCGGGAAGTCGCCGATCGAGGCCGTTCGCCGCGTTGAGGGTTCGGATTTTGAAGCAGCAACGAAGGAAGGGCCGAGCCGTGCTTCAGGAACCAGCTCCGCTGGCTGAAGTTATCTCTTCATGGCAGCACAGCCCGCGCAAACCCTGGAAGAGATTGAAGCAGAGATAAAGGCCTGCCGGGAGCGCGTCGCGAACATGCGGCCGAGCCTGGAGAAGCAAAAGATTCTAGCGCACATGGCCATGCTTCGCATTCGCGCGAGCGCTCATCGGTGGTTTCCCAAGGGACCAAAGCGCGACCATCAACTCTAATTCGTATCGGGGTGCCGGTGCACGATCGGCTTTTGGTGGGGAGCCCGTCACGCTTGCGCCTCGCTTTCTGACGACGTGCCTTTCCGGGCTTGAGGACCTTTGATCCCCGAACGGTGGGTTTAAGCGTGGGAATAGGATAAGGAGGCCGCCAACTGAGGCGGCCTCCCGCTTGCGTATTTTGGGTTTCTGACTTCGACGGGCGCCAACCTTTAGCGGGCGTCGTTTACTTCTGACGGCGAAGGCATGTGCCGAAGGTCGCCCGTCAGTTTGACGAGCCACAACTTCAGTTCGATTAGCCTGCGCTTCTGCTCTTTGGTCAACTTCGACACCCGAGGTATAAACGCGCGTCTCTAACCGCCGTGTCCAAGAATGCCCGCCATATGCCCTCGCAAGCCATTCCAACGCTCATCACGGAGCGCTTGACCCTCCGCGCACCTGTCGCCGGGGATTTCCCGGCCTATGCCCGGCTTCTTGCCTCCCCGCGGGCAAAGGGCATTGGCGGCCCCTACGCTCAACGGGCGGCGTGGGGGAAGTTCTGCCATGGAGTCGCGTGCTGGGACCTGTTCGGGCACGGGGCGCTGATGATGGACCTCCTTGCCACCAGTGAGTGTGTGGGCCTCGTCGACATCAGCCACGGCCCGCTGTTTCCGGAAAAAGAACTTGGGTGGCTTGTCTATGAAGAGCATGAGGGTCAGGGATACGCGACGGAGGCCGCAGAGGCGTTACGGGACTGGGCTGCGTGCGAGCTCGGCCTCTTTGGCCTCGTGAGCTACGTGGACCCAGAGAACCGCCGTTCGATCGCCGTTGCAGAACGCTTGGGTGCGAGGCTCGACCCAGGTGCGCCGAAACAGGATCCAGGCGATCTCGTCTACCGGCACCGGGCCCAGCCCAAGCCGCAATAAGGGCGCGGCCGCAGCCGGAAATGCCCAGGTCGTCTGCACCTTACCCGCGGCCCTCCGCCGGATGGATACCCTTTCGCGGCCGCCTGAGCGATTGATGATCGGAGAGGTCAGTCTCAACAAGATCCGTCAACTCTAATTCCCGTTCGTCGCTTCGAGGAGACCGTGAGACTGGAGCTACTAAGGATTGACCGAGCGGGTCCGCCGCCAGCTTGCGACAACCTGATCGACGTCCAGCATGCCGAGGCGCGTCGGCGGCCCCTCCACCACGGTCGTATTGACCTTGGCGATCTCGACGTTGAGTGCATCGACGCGACGACGGACGGCTGCTTCATCGTCGAGCTTCTCGATCGCGGCGAGCTCCCTCTCCACCTTGCGGAGCAGCTCGAGTGATGGCGGCAGTATGGAGATCTGCTCGCGCTGGACGAACTGCTTCACCCACCAGAGCGGGTCATGTTCCTGGCCGAGGTTCGCGAGGGGCTTACCTGCCCCCGGCAGGTTGTCGAAGGCTCCCTCCTCCGTGGCAACGCGAATCTGCGCGTCGATCCACGTCTCCCAGCTCGTCCCCGGAGGCTTGCGCTGTGTCATGGTGCTCCCGCCTTCTCTTCGCTCACTATTGCTGCCAGCACGTAGCGATTGAAAATGATCAACGGCAGCAGTCCATGAACTGCGTCAGCGTACAGTCCAGCCGTAACTACCGCCACGAGATCGAGCGCCGGTACAGCGAAGATGCGCTGCCCGCCATGTCCCATGGCACAAATCCACGACACCTCGCGTCCCCCGACCAGGGACCGCCCGAGCCACCACTGATATCCGTAGAAATACGTCAGGGCTGCAGGACCGATATGTGCAGCCGTGGATGCCGTCACCCATTTCTGTGAAACGATCTGGCGACCATTCCAATTCCCACCATTCAAAACGAGCTGGCCGATTTTTGCGAAGTCCCGCGAGCGCAGTCGAAGGCCGCCCCATTCGAGAGTCCCGCTCTTCAAATCCCTCGTCCAGGCGAAGTCACTGATACCGAGGGGCTCAAACAGGAAGTCGCGCGCGACGTCATCGAGTGCTCCGCCAACCGCGGTAGCAATCACATTTTCCAGGAGCAAAGTACCACCACTGTTATAATTCCAGACTTGTCCCGCGGGCGCCACAACGGGCTGCTCAAGCACGTATCGACATCGATCGGCTGAAGAAAGCAGACGCATTTCGCTATTCTTTGGATCGGTGGAAGGAAGGTTTTCGTTCCATTCGAGACCGGCGGACATCGTCAACAGATGGCGCAGCGAAATGCGCTCCTTTGCCGGGCTGCGCAGATCGGAATACTGAGGAAACCAATCGATAACAGCTTCGTCGATATCCCTGATCAGTTTGCGGTCTAGCGCGATGCCAAACAGCAATGAAATCACACTCTTCGTCACAGACCGCAGATCATGCTTGCTGTCGGGTCCGTGCGCCACGTTCCCGAGTGGCTCTCCCCAACACTCGTCTTCCCCGGCGCGGTAGTGCTCGAACAATAGTCTGCCGTGCCGCACGACAAGAACACTGTGGATGTTGGCCTCGCCCGGCCCATCCAGCCATTCGACCAGATCGCGAAGCGGCTTGCTCCGAAGGCCGGCACCTTCTGGATCGGCGATGCTCCAGTCTGAAAGACTCATGAACCCACCAAAGGCCGAGAACCGCACTCGTCAGTGCGATCAATAGCATATTAGTGATCAAGCATCCTTGGCAACCAGACGACGGCAGCTCAAGGTCGTGAACGACAAAGCTCAACATGAGCATAATAGGCCGCTTTCAGATCTGGCCCTGATCTTCCTTCTCGCCGCTGGCAACGATCATCAGCGCCCCGTCTTGCAACGGCCGTTGCAGCGTTTTCGCCTTGTCCCAATTAGCCATCATCCAGAGATCGAACTGCTCGTCAGTCGTGAGGATCACCGGCATCGCCTGCGGATGAACTTTTGCGACTTCAGCATTGGGCGCGCATGTGAGGAAGCCGAAGACATCCGCAGTGACCTCGCCCTCCTTCGCCTTCCGAACTGACGTCCAGTTCGTCCAGATGCCGGCAAACGCCATCAGGGGTCTGCTTTCGTCGGCTGCGAACCACACCGGCACTTTCTTTCCGTCGATGGTGTCGTATTCGGCGAACGACGTGAACGGCACGAGGCAGCGATTGGCAGGATCGAGCCATCGCTTCCAATGCGCGCTCGATACGTTGCGAATGTTGGTGACGCCGCTGTCCGGCTCCTTGCGAAGCAGCTCCTTGTAATCGGACTTCTGTCCTTTCGCTTCGAGCTTGCGAATTCTCTTGTTGGTCGCGTCCACCATCGCGCGCTGCGATGTCGGCATGCCCCAGCGCATCATCGTGATTTCGCGATCGCCGTTTGCGTTGCGCACCACCGGCGCCGGATAATCCGGGAAGATGCCCGGCAGACTGGGTACGTTGCCTGCATTGTTGCGACCGCCGAACAGCTTCCGGATCGCGTCGACGTTCTTCGTCATCGAATAAAGGTTACACACGATCGATGCCGCCCGTTTCAATGGCGGCCAGCATAGCATGCTGCTCGCGCAGACGCTTCGCTTTCCGGCGGCGAGCCTTTCGCGACGGCCTCAGTTTCGGCTTTGGACCGGCCCTTTCAAGGACCAACGGCCAGACCTTTTCGTTGTACTTCTTTGTAAGACACACCTTCGCGCGATGAGGCGGAGGACCGTGGCGACATGAATGTGCGAACTTTCCGCTGACCATTCCATCGCACATCACGTATCCATAGACGTGCAACGCGGATTTCTGCCGAATTCCTCCGCCGATCTTGCTCCAGTGCAAACGCGATACGTCGGAGAGGCGATACATTGCCAAGCGGTGGTCGGGCGGTTGTCGACGCACCGCGACCATAGGGCTGTCGGCCGAGGTATCAACGAGGGAGGCGATTAGCTTTGGGACTTCCGCGCGGTCATCATTCTGCTTGAGCCTCATCTCCAGCACGATGCAGTTGCACATCAATGTCCGTCCAGTTCGTCGGGCGCGTACCACGGCCCGCTCGTGTCTCGCGCGCGTGAAAGCTTGATCATGTAGACCTTGGCTTTCCAGCGATGTCCGGCGCGACAGCGCTCGCAGCTCAGCGAGGCCTCCAGACGCCAGATTTCAGTGCTTTCGTGTCGGCGCAGATGTCGCAGATCGACAGAGCCTTGATGGTTGCAACGACGGCACTTCACTTCGAGGAAGAAGAAGCCGGCGCCGATCGCCTGCTCGATGGTCGGAGAAGGCTGCGCGGGACCGCCATAACCTTCCATTCGCGCGGACCAGACTTCGCACTCGGCGGCGATGATGCTGCGATCAGCCTGCCGCGATTCCCTCTTCGCGGATTCGAGCCGAATTTTTGCTGCCCGCAGCTTGTCCCCGAAAATGCGGTCGCGTGACTTCCCGCCCAAATTGCCGCTCTCGGCCCAAATTCACGTTGCCAATGTTCATGAAATGTTCTCATATGCCGCGCAGTCTTTTCAAGACGATTTCTGGTTGTGGGACGACCAAGCGAGTAACGTCTTTTGCCTGACAAAGACTGTGGGACGTTGTGCTTGTTGACCATCGGAGAGCAACGACGGCCAAGAAAGCTTCGTTTCATGACCCATGTTTCGCGACGCAAGGCGCGCGAAGCCATCGAAGCTGCTACAAGAACAAGCAGTCAATGATGGCGCTCCTTGATCCGATCAAGGGCGAAGTTTGCGCCTTTCACTTCGAACTCGGCATTGGTGCGAACAAAGTCTGTAAGATCACCGAAACCGCCTCACTGTTCGAAACATCCTTGGCGCGTCCAACTGCGGCATGCGCCGAATGAACACGTTCTACGGCGAATAGGACTTGGAGCGTTGTCTGGTGGAAGTCCGCTATAACAAGCGCGCCCGCCTCGGGTTGCCGATAGAGAACGGATGGCGATGAAGAGTATCGAGCGCAACGCCTGACGCACTTGCCGACAAGCCAAGATCAAGCCGCCCCGCCGATTTTTGCCCTGCTGGGCAAAACAACGCTAGAGTGCCTCCCGGCGGGGGGAAGTATGTCTATCGAGTGGAAAGACACCATTTTTGGTGCGATGCCGATTGAGGCTGTAAAAAAGTGTCTCGACCTGGAAATCAAGCCGGGCGAGGTGATGTTTTACGCGCACGCCCAAAAGCACACGTTCGAAAAGGTGCCCGAGCGCCACGGCATTTGCTGGCAGCACATCAAGCGAGTCATAGCGTCGCCGACGCATGTCGGCCAACAAGATGGCTACCAAGCCGATAGCATTGATCTAGTTTGCGAGATTCCCGGCGGCCCAATCGTGCTTGTCGCGATTAGCCTTCGAATCAAAAAGGGCATCTACCCGATCAAGAGCGTGTATCCGCTCAAACCCAATTCGCTTTCTCGCCGCGTCAAGATTGGCACTACGAAGCCGACATGAAAAAACCCCGCCAAAAACGGGGTTTTTCCTTAAAACGCTGTAGCCGGGCGCCGAACTCCGGATCTCTTCGCCTTACGGTTTACTCACCCCTTGCGAGGGCGTGTGAGAAGGCTTTCTCACCTCTGCAGCGTGCTAAGGTAACGCAAAGCTAATACAGCTGTTCCAGTTAAACAAGGGTGAACAATTCTGGAACGCGGCATATGGCATTTCGGGATTTTCGCCTCTTTCTTCAACCTCTTAACGGCAGTTCCAAAATCGGAACTAGCATGTTTTTGTTCCTACTGCTTCTGCGGCTCCGAGTTCATTCGCGCGAGGGCGTCTATAAGCTCTCTTTGTTTTTCAAGCTGCTTGTTCATCTTCGGGAGAGATCTCAACGGTGACAAGCTTGGCGGGGGCCTCAACCAGCATGTCACCCAACGTCGGTTCGTCCTGTTTCATAATCTTCAAATGATTCGCCATCAGGCCGATCGCGATCTTCGAACTGTTCAACAGCATGTCAGCGTCAATCTCCTCTAGGACGACGCGGACGTGCATTAGGGGATTGCGCTCATTGTCCTTAAGTTGCTGAAGATAGAACAACGCCTTCTCAGAAGCTTTAGGCTCATCCGACTTCTCGCGCAGGTCCTTGATAAGATCGCCCCAGGTTCTTGCCTCGTTATCTTTCTTTTTCAGGAGGAAGCAGTAGTACGGGCGCAGAACAGCCTCAACGGCGCGGCACGCATGATAGCCCGCCGCGCTCCACAGTCCGAACGCGAAGCAGCGACCTGCGTTTCTGTATTCCGAGAGCGCCTTCTCGCCTATCGACGCGTGGAGTTCAGGCAAAAATGAGCGGTCGAATGCGTCAACTAGGTCACGCGTGCTGTATGCGCCGCGCTTCGGCACCCAGTAAGTTGACGCCGCCTGCATCTCGGCACGAAATACGGCTTCGAAGTTTTGATAAGCCGCCTCAACCTCCCAAGCGAGCCACGGCGCAATAATCAGCTTGGCTGCATCATCGGGATATTTGAAGTTGCCCTTTCCATCCATGAAATGCGCAGCGTCGATACGATCAACCACGTTCTTCAGGCCGCGCGCCGCCTCTTTACATAGATCGACCTGTGCTTGCGGCGACGTTCCAAGCAATTGGTTCAATGCTGACTGCGCATTGACCATGGGAAGGTAGATTTTGCTCAGTGGATCGCCCTGCTTAATCGTCGTAAGGCCGCGCAACGCACCGCCGAGATCAAACACACGATATAAGTCCGCACGCTCCATAGGATGCACCCCAGTCCGATTGACCCGGAGGAATCCTACCACATCGATCTCGGTACACGCCGCCCGTAGTCCCGAACTTCCGAACATATCATCACATTTATCAAGTATTAAGTGCATGGCGAAACTACGTCCGGCAATTGCGACACGTTGCTTGCTCCAGCATCGGAATCAGGTGAATGACTGCAGCGCTTCGAACTGCCCACCTGACTTCCTTCGAAGCGCCGCTTCCCCAACACGTTTACGAAGCTAATCGTGCCGAGGCGTATGCCTTCGCCACGTTCGACACCACCTTGCTCTCCGTCTCCGCCACTTCCGCCTGAGCACCGCGCAACTGAAGCGCCTGCATCCCCTGCCCGGCCTCCGCCTTCCTCTGCGCCTGCGCGTCCATGTCCTTCAGGAAAGCCTGCTTGTCCTTCAGGTTCGGCATCGCGCGGACGATGGCGCGGAAGGGGATTTCGCCTGCGGTGTCGAACTTCTTCAGTTCGACCAGGCTCTGGAATTGCTCGATCTGCGGCGTCAGGCCGTCCGGCGCGTCGTCGATGATGATGTCGCAATCGAGCGTGGCGAGCGGGCCTGTGACGCCAGCGAGCGTGGCCCGCGCCTCGTCCGGAAAGGCCCGCGCGCGCATGTTGATCTGCGCGATCGCGAAGGGATCGAGATTGAGGCCGAGCCACTTCACGTTGCGCTCGTCGTCGGTGACGCGCACCCAGGTCTCGGCGGTCCAGAACTGGCGCACGCGCGCCCACAGGCTGCGAAACACGCGCCGGTCGAGATGGCGCAGATTGTCGAGCAGATCGCCGATCTGGATCATGCCGCCCTGCTGGCTCGCGAGGATGGCGCGGCCGGACGCCGGGATCACGCCGCCGGTGCGGTCGCCCATCTCGGTGGCGTTCGGGCCTTTGACGTCGATGGCGGTCTTGGCCTCCTGCAGAAGCTGGAAGTGCGCGGTGGCGAGATCGTCGCGGGTGCGGAATTCGATCTGCCGGTTGGCGAGCGCGCCGGGCGCCACCTCCATGGTGCCGTCGGGTCGCACCGCCTCCTTGCGGAACGCCTGGATGTCGGCGACGGCGCCGGTCTCGTAGACCACCTGCGCGGTGTTCAGAAGGTGCAGCGACTTCGAGCGGCGCTTGTTCACCTCGTCCTGCAGCGACACCATCTCGCGCACGAGGCCATAGCGGTTGTTGTCGCGATCGACATAGGCCGATTGCAGGATCAGCTCGCAGTCGCTCTCGCCCTTGTCGGTCAGGTAAGGCGACGGGCCGCCTTTCAGGATGCCGCCCTTGGTGTATTCGGCGAAGAACCATTCGCCGCCGCGCCTGATCCAGATCTGGCAGATGCGCACGCGGCGGCGCTTGCCGTCCGCCCAGTGCGAGAATTTCGGCTTGTCGTCATAGGTGTCCGACGGCGCCGAGCTCAGGGTCGTGTCCAGGATCTCGCGCGCGTCGGGATACATCGAAAGCGCGTCGGCATAATCCATCCAGGTGACGATGCCGAGATAGCCGGCGTCGGAGAAATCCGCCTCCGACGAATGCGGATCGAAGAACAGCCGGTCCCAGGCGATCCGCTGCACGCGGATCTGCAGCTCCTGTGACGTCAGCGCCGATGAGCCCATCGGGTCCAAAGGCGGTGCGAACCGCGCCGGCTCGACATGGATGCGGATGCCGCCGACACCCTCCACCAGCATGTTGCGCCACACGGCGGAGCGCCTCGCCTCATAGTCCTCGCTCTCTGCCACATAGCGCAGCGCCTCGGTCGCGGCGTCCGCATCGGCCTCGTGGCGCGGCGTGCGCGGAAAGGCCTTCGGCTTCACCCGCTGCTGCTTTTCCAGGCCGACGAGATAGTCGATCTTGGTCTTGATGCGGTTGTCGATCACCGGGGGCTGGCCGCGCCGCGCATATTCGGCGAGCTCCTCGGACGTGAGCTGCCGGCCGTCGACATAGTCGCGGTCGCGCTCGGCCTCCTTGCGCGCGGAAAGGCTCGCGTCCTCCGCCTCCTCGAACATGCGGCAGAGATCGCCGACATCGAGAAGGCCCGGGCTGGTCTGTGTCATGGGCATCACTTTTCAAGGATTGAAGAAAACGAGGAGTGAGGGAGCGCGACCCAGACGAAGGCCTGCGGGCTCCCTCACTCCAGCCTCTCCGCCGACGAAGCGGAGAGGCGATGCGCGCGCCGCGTTGACGGGCGCGCGCTATTTCCGTCATTGCGAGCGAAGCGAAGCAATCCAGCCGCGCGAAGCGCGCAAAAAAAACGCGGCACCCGCATCTGGTTCAGACTGGATTGCCGCGCCGCAGGCAAGCGAAGCGACGCCGTTCTTCAAACGGCTATGGCTCGCAATGACGAGTTACACGACCTTCCAGTCGCGGAGAGTCAGCCCCGGATATCGCTTCGCTCATCCGGGCTACGTCGCCGCGCAATGACGAGTCACACAACTTTCCAATTGACCTCGTCGCTGCGCGCTGAATTCCAGCGGTCGCGCGGCGGCTTCTCGGTTGGCTTCGGCCTCGACGGCACGAACATGCGGTCCAGCAACTGGCCGATCAGGCCGATGGCGTCGACCTGGTCATCATGGCGGCCGGCGGGAAAGCTTGCCAGCTCGCTGCGGAAGTCGGCGAGCCAGGGCGCGGCGGCCGGCACGTAAAGCCCTTCCAGCGCCATCCGCCCGCGCATCGATTGCGCGCGCACCGCCTTGTCGCCGCGCGCGGCAAACCGCTCGCGCGCGACGTAGATCTTGCGGTCGCGCATGCGCCGTTCGAGGAACGGGCCGACGCCGGACTTGATCTGCCCCTGCTCTTCCGCCCAGCCGATCGGCTTCCACTCGGCGACGAGATCGCAGAACGCCTCCACCCATTCGTCGGACGCGGCGCGCTTGCGCCAGAGATCGAGCAGATACAGCCGCCCGTCGGCGTCGAGACCGGCCACCGCATGCACGGTGTAGTCGCCGCCGTCCGCCGTCACCGCGTAGTCGGAGCCGCCATAAATGCGCAGGGTGTGTTTCGCCGGCAGCTTCTCGACCGGACGCAGCCATTGGGATTTGAAGTAGTCGCCCTCCTCCGGCGCCGGCCGCTGCTGATACAGCGCGGCCCAGGTGCGGGCGTTGCGCTTGAACGGGGCGAAATGTTTCTCGCCGAACCATTCAGGCCAGATGCGCTCGCCGACCTTGCGGCCGAGAACATCGTCGGCGCGCTCGGCTTCGGCCGGAATGCAGACGACGTACCAGCGGTTGCCGTCGCGGCAATCGATGAAGCCGCTCTCGCCGCCATAACCCTCGGGCAGGATGCGGCCGGCGATATCGTCCTCGTGCCAGCGGGTGGTGATGCCGATCTCGAAGGCGTGCGGCTTCTTGCGGGTGAGCAGGTCGTCGAAATAGGCGTCCCAGGTCTTCTGGCGGATCAAATCCGAATCCGCCTGCTCGCGGCCCTTGATCAGGTCGTCCCAGATCACGCCGTCGGCGCGGTTGCCGGTGATGCCGGTGAGCAGGCCCGCGCCCATATATTCGGAGCCGTTCGACAGCGCCCATTCGTCGGCTGCGGCGCTCTCGGAGGAAAGCTGCGTGTCGAACACGCGCTGAAACACCTTCTGCCGCGTGATCGCGCGCGCCTTGCGGCCCCAGCGGCGCGGCAGGTCGCTGCCATAGTTGGCGACGATCACCTGCGTCTTCGCGAAGCGGCCCATGACGTGCACGGGAAAGACGATCGACGTGTAGGTGCTCTTTGCCGAGCCCGGCGGCATCAGGCCCATCAGCCGCTTGATCTCGCCGTCCTGAACGCGCTGCAGGCAATTCAGCCACAGCAACTGGTGCTTGCCGAATGCGGCCTCGACCGAGCGAAACTCCTCGCAGGCCTCGTCGTCAGGACGAACCGGCGCTCCCGGGATCTCGATCGCGCTGGCGAAGGTCAACAGATTCCGCTTCGCCCGTTCCCTGCCCTCGATCTCCTTCAGCAGGCTGCGCAAGGATTGCCGCCACGCGGGCGATGAGTTCGGCGGTGCTGAGTTCACTTAAGGCTCGCTGGTCGTTGCCCGCAGCCTCCGCCGGCTGCGTCGGCTTGCCCCAGCCGCGCTCGAGGATGGCGTTGGCGGCGGAAACGCGCACGGCCGGCGTCGCATCGTCCGCCTGCATGACGGCTTCAAGCGTATCGAGGGCCGCGCGCGTGAGGGAACGCGCGAGCGAGCGGAGATCGTCCGGAGTTTCTGTCATCGTTGATGTGCCGGCGTTCCGTGCTCGCGCGAAGGCAAGACGCCCGCCGTCATTTGCGAAAGCGCCGTTCCTCGAACGGCCGGCAATGACGGCAAGGCGCGGAAAAAACAAAACCCGCGAAGCCCGAGCGGCTCGCGGGCGGATAGTTCGGATGCTGGTGTCTAACAACGCATCTGCTGGACCAGCAAAAGGAAAAATCAGACCTGTGCACTTCCTGTGAATATCATCGCCGTCATTGCGGCCCGGCTTCGCAATGAAGCCGCGGATTTCTGCGCCACCCTCCCCTTGAGGGGGAGGGTCGACCGCGAAGCGGTCGGGGTGGGGTGCTGTGCCGCAAAGACGATCGTAGGCGTCGGTTGGTCGGGTTCAGATGAAGCGAACACAAGCTCATACTGCGCGGAGAGGCTGTCACCCCACCCCGCTTGCTTCGCAAGCCACCCTCCCCCTCAAGGGGAGGGTGGCGCCTTACCATGCTCACTTCCGAACGCATCCTATTTCGCAGTCGATCGGTCTCTTAAGGAACGTCGGTGGCCGTGCGGCATTAGCGAAAGGTTGGAGAGCTGCGCGACGGCGCGCATCGGGGCCGAACTCGTCTACGCCGATTCTCGTCGTGATTTTCTGGCGGCGGCGCCGCGACCGTTGCGCAAACGAAGGCCTCAAGGCTTCAGTGTCAGGGTTGTCAATGTCCCCGTCCCCGCTCGATGAACTTTCGCCACTTGATGAGCTGGACAATCTGCTCCACGCGCTTGGTCTCGAGCTTGGCGCGACAAGCGGCGAGATGGAACGCGTGGTCGCGCAACTCGACGAGGTGAAGCGCATCCTCGCCGATGAGCGCGGCACGCCGGAAGAACGTCTCGAATGGTTGCGCCAATTTCTCGCGTGAATCACGGAACGACCAAACGCGACCAGGCATAAACCCAAGGCACTCCGGTGCTGGGTCCCGGTCGTAAGTCCGTCCCCAACGCACGAAGGCCGGGGCTCGTCTCGCTAAACCCCATAGACTTCAGCCCCGGTTCTGCCGGGGCTGCCTTTTTATTTCTTGGTCTGATCAGGCGGGCAGTTCGGCCGCGCCTCCATCGGCTCGCCGTTGTTCTGCACGGTCGGCGCCGCCGAGTTTGCATGGCCGCTGGCGGAGGGAAGGATCGCGCTCTTGCCGATCTCCATCGATTTAGCCGTGCTCCCGCTCGTCTGATCCTGTTTGGGCGGGGCCTCCGCACGCGCACTCGGCGTGCAGTTCGTGTCCGGCTTGGCGGGCGCGGTGGTCTGCGCACTTGCCGGCGCAACGAGAAACAGCATCGCGAACGTCGCAGCAATGAAGCGGGCGTGCATGATGGGACTCCTCCGGCGAAAATACCAACCTTTTTAAACGCCTGCTCGTCCCGGATCGTTCCTGTGACGAAGTCGCGCATCCTCCTGTTGACCAGCAGACAGAAGACCGCTTTCGCAAAACCACCGCGACCATCCTGGCGCAGGCCCGGCAAGGTGGGCGCTGAAACGCCTTCACGCGCGACAGCCCGTTGCCGTGCCGACGCGGAACATTCCGATCCGCACGGGCGTTTTAACGACATGCCCGTGACCATTACGATATGGCTTGTCCTCGTCTGGTTCTGTGTCGGCTTTTTCGCCGGCCTCGGCTGGCATCTCGCCGGCTGGATGATCGGACGGATGAAGGTCTAGCTGCGCCGGAGTCTCCGAGTCCGCTGAAACGGATTCGCACGCTCGTCATTGCGAGGGCGCAGCCCCAGCATGAGTCGCAGCACGTGTGGTGGCCGCAGTTCTGGATTGCCGCGCCGCTTTGCGGCTCCCAATGACGAAAATGAGATCGGCTGTGCGTAGGCACGCTGGCATCATTGCCGCTTCGGCGGGACGACCTCTTTCGCTTCCTTGCGCGCGCCCTTCGCCATCCTGCTGCGGCAGACAATGCGCGCACCTTTGCTCAACTGCAGTCCAGTTCGTTCAGCGCATCTTCAACATGAGCCTGCGACAAAGGCGCGAAGTCTTTGCAATGGAGTGCCGTCATGACCCTGAGGTCTTTGCAATTCGCGGTGCTGCTGGCCTTCCTCGCGACAACGGCCGGCATCGAAAGGCTCGAAGCGGCGAGCTTCGATTGTCGCCAGGCGCGCTATCCCGATGAAATCGCCATCTGCAACAACCCCGGCCTTTCCGAGCTGGATACGGAAATGGGCGCGCTGTGGTTCAGCTACAGGTCGTTTCCGTTCATGATGGGTGCGAGCGGCGCGAGACAGGACGAAGCGCGGCAGTTTCTCAGCGACCGCAGACAGTGCGGCGCCAACGTCGCCTGCCTGCGCGACATCTATCGCGACCGGATCGACGAGCTCAAGGACGGCATCCAGTGGGCCACGAAGAATTACGCGCGGTGAACGACGGGTCTTGCCACGGCGCAGCCTAAAGGGACAAGCCGGGATCCTAAATTACGCCGACGCTTCATCCGGGAACCTACAGATCGATCCGGAAGCGCAGGGATTCAAGTCCGCCGAATGCGGCAGGCTCGTTAAAGCGTTCGACGAACACGCCGCCGCACGCAACAATGGCGCGCTGCGAGGCGATGTTGTCGGGGTCCACCGTCAACTCGATGTAGTTCAGGCCGCGCTTTCTGATCTCCGGCAAAAGCAGCATGAGTGCGCGGCCGGCGTAGCCGCGGCCGCGTTTCCAGGGAACGACAGCATATCCGACATGACCGAGCACGTGCGGCGGCAGCGCCGATGTCCCCGGCAGCCACCTGAAGCCGATGCTTCCGCAGAATTCGCCGTCCCATATCCAGCGATGATATCCGGGCAGGCGCGCGACCAGCGAGCCGTCCGGCAGCTTCACCGGCTCGCCCTTCGCCTCAATGTCGTCGAGGCTTTCGACAAAGGCCGCGGCGTCGGCTTCGATCTTCTCGATCTGCTCCAGCGCGGCTTCATAGCCACGGATGTTGTCAGGCGACCAGCCGCGCCTCAACGCCTCTGTGAAGGCCGGCAGGAGCGCGAGCGATGGCTTGACGAGCTGCATCATAGCCGCAGACGCCCGTTCCCTGCGAAGTGCAGAGCCGCCGCTGCGAACACCATCAGACGAGACAATCGCCACATACATTCACTTGTGACATCGCTCGCCGCCTGCAAGAATCCGGGATCGCGTATGGTTGATCAATTGCTAACGGCGGACGGCGGGCGAGGACCGTGCGATGCGCGCAGGCCTTTAGCGCCGAGCCGAGGTCACGCCTGGCGATGCAGCCGACGACTCACGGCGCCGAACGACTGGACCGGCTCGGGAACCAGCGGCGCGTCCGAGGCGAAATCATGATTGGCCACCACGAGGCCGGGCACCTCGGCGGCATCGACGGCGCGGCTGTAGAGGAAGCCCTGGATTTCGTCGCACTTGCTGTTGCGCAGGAAGTGCTCCTGCTCGCGCGTCTCCACGCCTTCGGCGACGATGGTCAACCCCAGCGCCTTGCCCAGCGCAATGATGGCATTGGCGATCGCTTTGTCCTGCGCGCGGAAGGGGAGCTCCTTGATGAAGGAGCGGTCGATCTTGATCGTGTCGATCGGGAAATGCTTCATCAGCGACAGTGACGAATAGCCGGTGCCGAAATCGTCAATGGCAAGCCGCACGCCGCGGCTCTTGATCGCCTCGAGCACCCGCGCGGCGCGCTCGACATTCTGCATCACCGTGCTTTCGGTGACCTCGAGTTGCAGCGAATCCGGATCGATCCGCGTCTCGTTGAGCACCTCGTCGATGTCGTGCAGGAGCTGATCGTGCGTGAACTGGCGGGGCGAGAGATTCACCGCGACCGAAAGGCCGACCAGCCCTTCACGCTGCCATTCTGCGATCTGCGCGCAGGCCGTCCGCAGCACCCATTTGCCGATCGGCACGATGAGACCCGCCTCCTCCGCCACCGGAATGAAGGTCGCGGGCTCGATCAGCCCGAGCACCGGATGCGTCCAGCGCAGCAGCGCTTCGACGCCGCTGATGCGGCCGGTGGCGACATCGACCTTCGGCTGGTACTGCAGCCAGAGCTCCTTGTCGTCCATCGCCCGGCGCAGGTCGGTCTCGAGCCGCAGCCGATCCACCGACCGCTTGTGCGCGCCCGGCGTGTGAAAGCGGAAGTCGTTCTTGCCGTCGTCCTTGGCAAGGTACATCGCCACGTCTGCGCTTCGCGTCAGCGACGATCCGTCGAAGCCGTCGTGCGGATACATGGCGATGCCGATGCTGGCCGACGCGCGCCATTCGTGTCCGCGCAATGCGATCGGCTCGGAGATCAGCGCCAGCAGCTCGGCCGCTATCCGCGCTGCGGCCTCGCGCGTGCCGATCTGGGTCAGGACCAGCACGAACTCGTCGCCGCCCAGCCTTGCCAGCAGTTCGCCCGCGCCAAGACGCTGCTGCAGGCGACCGGCGATCTCCTGCAACAGCTCGTCGCCGGCGGCATGCCCAAGCGAGTCGTTGATCAGCTTGAAACGATCGAGATCGATGAACAGCACGGAGAAGCTGTTGCCGTCCTGCTGCGCGCGCGCAACGGCCCCATCCAGCATCTCCTTGAACACGACGCGGTTCGGCAGGCCGGTGAGCGCATCGTATTTCGCGAGATAAGTGACCTGCTCGTTGGCGCGGCGCGCCTCCTCGCGGCGATCGAAGTTCTCCAGCGCGAACGACACGTTCTCGGCCAGGCGGCAAAGCAGGTCGACGAACTCCGGCGTGAAGGTGTTCTTCTCCTTCGACATGAAGAGCACGAAGCCGGCCGGGCGGCCGGCAACGAGCAGCGGCAGGCCGGCGCCGGATTGCGAACCGCTCGTCGAATCGCGCCAGGGGATGGAACGCGGATCGTTGCGATAATCGTTGGCGATCGCAGGCTCCAGGGTGCGAAAGGCCTGGCCGCTGAGGCCCTGCCCTTCGGGAATGTCCGGCCGGGGCGACAGCCTGATCTCCCGCAGCCTGTGCCCGTAGGGACCGGACGAGGCGATGATGCGGAAGAAATCGCTCGACGGGTCATGAAGACCGATCGTCGTCGACGTGAACTTGGCGCCGTTGACGGCGGCCTCGCACACGAGGCGGCACATCTCTTCGCGGGACTCCGAGCGCATGATCGCTTCGTTGGTGGCCGACAGGGCCGCATACATACGCGACACCCGCGCACTCTCTTCCGCCCGCGCGAAGGCTGCGAGACCGAACGAAGTGTTCTCGGCGATATCCTGCATCAGCTTGAGAAGGGCCGGCTCATGCGCACCGGAGGTCCGGGCGAAGAAGAAGAAGAACACACCGACGGCATTGCCGTGGACGAGCAGCGGCACGGCAGCGGCGCCGAACGGCCTGCGCACCTGATCGACCCTCGGATCGTTGCGTCGCTCGGCCTGCAAGTCGTAGCTGATCTTCAGCGCCTTCTCACGGAAGGCCGATCCACCAAGGCCGGTGCCGAACGGACTGGCCGGGTCCGTCGAGATCTTGAGCTCGCGGATCAACTCTTCACCCTGGCCGCACACGGCGGCGAGCTTGAGCTCGTCCGAGTCAGGCTGCATCAGAAAGATCGCTGCGGCTCCGAGCCAGCCGCCACTCTGTGCAACCGCTTCGCAAACGAGACGGAACATTTCCTCTTCACTGGTCGCCCGCAGGATCGCCGTGTTGGTCGCACTCAGCGCCGCGAACATGGTGGTGATGCGCCGGTTCGCCCGCTCCATGCGCGCGCGCACGCCTTCCTGCTCGAACACACCGAGCGAGAAGGAAACGTTCTCGACCATGCGCTGCAGCAGGTCGACCATCTCCGGCGTCAACGATCCGGCCTCGGGCACGAAGAACAGGAAGACGCCGACGCTCTTGCCATCCTGGACGATCGGAATTCCGGCGCCCGCGCCGACGTTCTTGCCGCGCCCTTCCCGGCGCCACGGTTCGAAGCGCGGATCGTTCTGAAAGTCGTTGCTGACGGCAGGGCGGCATGTGCGATAGGCGACGCCGGCGAGCCCTCTGCCGCGTTCGCTGTCCGGATCGACCGAAATCTTCAGACCCTGCGTCGGCTCCGTGCCGTCCCTGCCGGCGGATGCGACCAGCCTGAGGAAACCATCCGCCTCCGGCAGGAACGCGCTTGCCACGCCTATTCCACCGCTCACTGCGGCATCGCAGACGCGCTGGAACAGTTCATCGCGGGATTTAGTGCGAAGAATCGCCTCGTTGGTGGCGCCAAGCGCCGCCAGCATCTTCTCCCGAGTCATCTGCTGGAGTTCCCGAACCTCAGGCATTTTGGCGCGGGATAGTAGGTGCTTACCGCCTAATGCTTGCGCAGCAAAAAAGGTAAAGTTCGTCTGAATTTCCCCCGCCGGGAAATTCGTCCGCGTTACCCCTCCGGCAAAATCAGCGTCCTGGCCGACGAATCGCTGCTTTTGCGCAAGCCGCTGCGACCGTTTACGCCACTTTGCGGCTCGCAAGGAACTCGCCCATGCGATCCAGCGCCTTCAGGATGTTCTCGGTGGAGTTGGCGTAGGACAGGCGGATGTAACCTTCGCCGAGCACGCCGAAGTCCGGACCACCGATGGTGGCAACGCCGGTGTCGTTGAGCAGCGCGTTGGCGAGCTCTTTGGCCTTCCAGCCGGTGCGCTTGATGTTCGGAAAGGCATAGAACGCACCCTTCGGCACGATGCACGACACACCGGGCAGCTTGTTCAACCCCTCGGTCACAACCTTACGCCTCTTGTCGAACTCGGCGATCATCTTGTGCACCTCGTCCTGCGGGCCCTGCAGCGCGGCGAGGCCGGCATACTGCGCCGACGCATTCACGCAGGAGTGAAGGTTGACGGCAAGCTTGCGCGCATAGTCGTAGAGCTTGCCCGGCCACACCGCGTAGCCGAGCCGCCAGCCGGTCATGGCGTAGGTCTTCGACCAGCCGTTCAGCAGGATCAGCCGGTCGCGAATGGAGGGATAGGACAACAGGCAGACATGCTGCTCGCCGTCATAGGTCATCTGGTCGTAGATCTCGTCCGACATGATGCAGACATCGGGGAATTTCTCCAGGCCCGCGACCAGCTTGTCGATCTCGGCCTTCGGCGTGACGCCACCGGTCGGATTCGCCGGCGAATTGACGATGATCAGCCGCGTCTGCGGCGTGATCAGCTTCAAGGTCTCCTCGGCCGAGAAGGCAAAGCCGTTCTCCTCGCGGATCGGCACCGGCACCGGCCGCGCGCCGGTGAACTCGATCATCGAGCGGTAGATCGGAAAGCCGGGATCCGGATAGAGGATGTCCGCGCCCTTCTCGCCGAACATCAGGATCGACATGAACATGGTCGGCTTGCCGCCCGGCATGATCATCACGCTTTCGGGCGAGACCTCGACCTTGAAGCGCTTGAAGAGATCGGCGGCCACCGCCTCGCGCAACTGCGGGATGCCGTTGGCCGCGGTGTAGCCGTGGTGGCCGTCACGCAGCGCCTTGATCGCCGCCTCGACGATGAACTCCGGCGTGCGGAAGTCCGGCTGGCCGATGCCGAGGTTGATGATGTCGCGCCCTTCGGCCGCCAATGCATTGGCGCGGGCAAGCACCGCGAAGGCGTTCTCGTCGCCGATCCGGTCGAAGGCTTCAATCGTGCGCAGCATCTTTCCATCTCCTGAACCCGGCCGGGCCACGCGCCCGGCGAAACGCCATCTAGTGTGCCGCGAATAGCGGATGCGAGTCTAGAACGCCAGTGCAGGCAGGACTCTCAGAGTTTTGAGTAAGAGGCGGCCACGCACTCGGCATGTTCCCTCTCCCGGGGGAGAGGGTTAGGGTGAGGGCGTTTCGGCGGTCATGATGCGAAGGCATTCTCAACGCCCTTTGAGAGGTCGGCGTCCGTTTGTGCAATCGACAATGCGCACAGCTCAAAGCCGAACATACTTCGCTATTTGTGTCCAAGTTCGGGTTTCATGACGGCGCGTGTCACCGCCCCTCACCCTAACCCTCTCCCCGGCGGGGAGAGGGGACAAGGCCCCGCGCGTGGCTACCTCTGTGCATAGGCGATAGCCTCGTCCACGACTGTGGTAGAATGCGCTGGATACGAACTCCTCGAATGACAGGGACTATGGTCGTGCCGACGGATGCCGTTCTCCCCTACCGTGCGATGGCCTACAACAATGCCTGGGCCAATCATCGCCTGCTCGCAGCCTGTGCACCGCTCTCGCAGGATGACTTCGTGGCGTCGCGAACGAGCTTCTTTCCAAGCCTGCGCGCGACGCTCAACCACATTCTGCTCGTCGATCGCTTTTACGTGGATGCCATGGAAGGCGGCACGCTCGGGCCAGCCGCCTGGGCCGACCCCGAGCCATATGCGACAGTGACCACACTCCGGCAGGCCCAGAGCGAGGTCGACCAGCGATTGATTGCTGTCGTCGAAGGCCTGGGCACGGCGGACCTCGATCGGATCGTGGACGTGCACCGCGGTCACCGGATTCAACGCGAGCGGATGGATCGGCTGCTGCTGCACCTGTTTCAGCACCAGATCCATCACCGCGGTCAGGCGCACGCGATGCTGAGCGGCACCCGGATCCGCCCGCCACAGCTCGACGAGTTCTTCTCCGTCGGCGAAGCAAACCTGCGCGCGGCCGAGTTTGCCGAACTCGGCTGGACGGAGGACACGGTCTGGCAGGCCGACGCACCGCGTTCATAGCGCAGGGGCATATCGCATCTGGGAAAGTTAGCCGGTCGCTCGTCGCAATCTCCGGCAGAACAAACGCCGGCCCTGCCTCCTACGCAGCCTTCGCGCGCAGCGCCGTGAGCGCATCGAAGACCAGCCGATCGATCGTCAGCCCCTCGCGCAGTGCGCGTTCGCGCGCGCGGAACGAGCGCTCGGACGGGATGCGGATCTCGTCGACGCCCGCTTGGCGCGGCGTCGCCTTGATGCGCTCGATCAACTCTGTCACCCGTGCATTGAAGACGTCCTCCGGGCCGATCAGATCGGGCCGGAATGCGATGAACAGGTAGCCGGAGTCGCTCTCGTGGTCCGTGCCGGCACCGGCAAGGATGCCGAAGGCCTGGACCATCAGCGCGAGCCCGAAGCCTTTGTAGCCACCGAACGGCAGCAGCGCGCCACGTCTTGCCAGCGCGGCGTCGCGGGTCGGCTCGCCGTTCGGGCCGATCGCTACGCCTTCGGGAAGAAGCTCGCCCAGCCGTTCGCGCAACATCACTTCGGTCATCATGAAGGCCGACGTTCCCATGTCGAGGACGATGGGCCCGCGCGCCGACGGGATCGCAATGGCGATCGGATTGGTGCCGAGCTCCGCTTTCGCGCCGCCCGGCGGCGCCACGAGGCGTGAACTGGCCGCCGTATGGATCGCAACGAGGCCGGCCTTGGCGATCATCTCGACGAAATAGGCGCTGCGCCCGCTCATCCAGGCGTCGGTCACCGAAACGAGCGCGATGCCGTGTGCCGCAGCCTTGCTGATCGCCGCCTCTGCCGCGTGATACAGCGCCAGCATGCCGACATTGTTGCCGCCGTCCAGGGCGAGCGATACGGGCGTCTCGTGCAGCGCGCTCATCGGCCGGCGCGGCTGCTTGAACTGCTCGGTCTCCGGCAGGTTGAGGATTTTCGCCAGGCCCGAATATTCATAGCCGCACAACGCGGCATCGATGACGTGATCGGCAATGATGCGCGACTCGTCGTCCTTGTATCCGAGGCTGCGCAGCGCCCCCTCCGCCAGATCGCGTGCCTCCGGCACGCTCAAGTGAACTCGTCCTGGCGTCATGATGCGCACCTCCCTTTGGCCTTCGCTCCAGCTCGCTGCGCAAGGCGATTCATATCAGCACACTTGCCGGCGGATCTTCAACACCGGCAGCGGCGACAAAGCCATCCACTGGAACGGACGACGGCGAGACGTTCAGCTCTCGTCGGGCGGCAGCGGCCCTTTGCCGTTGAGCAAACCGATCGATGCCATCAGGCGTGCCAGTTCGGTCTGCCTTGCCGTGCCGGTCTTGTCGAGGACCGCGTTCAGTTGCGTCCTGACCGTGTTCGGCGACGAGCCGAGCTGACTGGCCGTTTCCGGGACGGTGCGGCCCGACGACACCGCAAGCGCCACCCGCGCTTCGGCCTGCGTCAGGCCATAGGCATCGACGATCCACTCTACCGGAACGCCGGCGCGGTTGGCGGGATCGACAATGAACACCAGCACGGCCGCGTTCGGCATCTTGAGATCGGTAAAGCGCGCGACATCCTTCCCGCGCACGGACGACACCAGAATCATCAGCGGCTGACCATCGCGCGGTCGCGGCACGGCGATCGATCCCGCCGGCGCGCCGCGCGATGCCGCGCGGATGAGGTTGCCAAGCTGCTGCGAATGCGACGGCGACCAGGTCGCAATGGTCGCGTCGCGCAACTGCAAAATGCCGCCGTCGGCTCCGAGGGCCCGCGCCGCCGCGTTGGCGTAAAGGATGCGCGCGCGCTGATCGAGCAGCACGACCCCGGCCGCAAGCCGATCCAGCACGTCGAACGCCGCGCACTGCAGCGCCCGGTAACCGTCGAGTCGAAATCCAAGCTGCATCGACCGGCACAGATGCGGCACCAGCGCCGCCAGGTGCTTTCGCTCCTCCTCGCCGTAGGGGCCCTTGCGCTCGCTGCGGTTGATGTTGAATGCGGCGCGGAAGCCGCCGCGGGCGGCGAGCGCGATCATCGCGTCGTGACTGGCTTCCTGCGGCCGCACGAGCTCGTCGAAGAACAGCGTTCGCCGGATCGACGAAAGCTCGACGACCTCGTCGGAGAAGACGATCCGGCCGACCGGCTGGTTTTCCATCGCCAGCGACCAGGGATTGCGCAGGTGCCGTGCGCGATAAATGTCATTGAACGCCTCGTCGCAACGGCCGTTGTAGGAGAAGTGGAGCTCGTTGATGCCGATCGACTGGCCGAAGAGCACACCGGAATCGGCGTTGATGAAATCGGCGATCGCGGTCATCACCGACTTCCACAGATGCGGCTCTGCCGCGGCATCATAGATGAGATCGAGCAGTTTCTCGGGAGGTTCTTTCAGGCCGGGCACGGATGACTCTCGCGCTCACTCACGGTCGCAACAGGCTGCATGCCGGCTGCCGAAACGAAACCGACACCATCGCTTGAATTCTAGCCATCCTGCGCATGTTGGCGAGCGGCTTGTCCGGTGGAAATTGCGCGTCATTTGAGCATGCGGGACACGTGCTGTCGCAATCCCGATAAACAAGCGAGGTATTGTGGAGGGTTTTGAACGGGCCGCGATACGGAACGACATCGCGGCCCGTTCGGCGTCAGTAATCCAGATCGGACATGTACGTCGTGTTGACGACGTCCAGCTCGGCGTCCCGCCAGTCCCTCAGGATCGAGTGCTTGATCAATGGATGAGCAGCGATCGCGGACCGCACGCAGGTGATGCCATTGTGATCGATGCCAGTAACTTCAAGCAGTTCGCCGAAGTTCTGGGACCTGTCGTCGCGTTCGAGCGCTTCGGCATAATAGACCGTATCGTCCAGTGCGCCGACAGCCCAGCAGAACTGGATCGTACCCGTACCCTGCTGCGCAGCCGCCGGCAGTGCAAGAAACAGGCTCACGATCAAGAGCGACGCACGCATCGTCGGTTCCGCAGCAGGGCTGTCCGGATTGCTGATCGTCGCCGCTCAGGCCCCTGCCACAGCCTGTTGCGCAGCCTGCAACATCCGCTGCAAGGCGTTTCCGTGCATCATCCGATCGGATGATGCAGCAAACCGCACTTCCGTTTTACAGATGCATGCTCGACAGTGCGCTGGCTCGAAGGGCCGCCGACACAGACAGCGTCCGGCGCATGCGTTCACGCGGAACGAGACAGGGCGCAACCGGCTTGCGAGGGACGACGTGACACCGTCAGAAGCTGCCCTGGTCGCTTTCAGTGCCTTCAGCGCGTTGCGCCTCGTGTCGTACTTCCCGCAGATCTACAAGGTCGCGACGGATGCGAACGGCGCGTCGGCGATTTCCTACTCGACCTGGATCCTCTGGACCGGCAGCCATCTGTCGACCGGCTTCTACGCGGCCATCAATCTCGGTGACGACCTGCTCGCGGCGTGCAGCGCCCTCTACGCGCTCTGTTGTGTCGCCGTGATCATATTGACGGCGGTCAAGCGCCAGGGGTGGCGCTCACGCGCAGCGACGAACTAGGACGTGTACCCAGTATGTCGCGATTGGCCACTAGGCGACATCCATGACGAGCCGACAATATATTAGAAGCGTCATCCGGAGCGTGGGAGGCGCAGCCGGCCAACATCGGCTGACGATTTTTGCATGGGGCCGAAGTTTCTCTGATCGGACTATTCGAGCGGCACGGTAAGTTCTTTGATTGTGGTCCTGGTGTCGGGACGGAGGCCACGCCACCACACAAACGCCTCCGCCGCCTGCTCGACCAGCATACCGACCCCGTCCGCAAGCCGCTTCACGCCGGCGTTCCGCGCCAGCCGGAGGAATGGCGTAAGGCCCTTTCCGTATAGCAACTCATAGGCAAGGCAGTCGTCGCCAAAGACCTCTGGGCTTATCGGCGGAAGCTCGCCGCGCAGGCTGGCAGAGGTTGCGTTCACGACTAGATCGAACCGGCCAAGTTTTTTGTCGGCGAGGGCCGAATAGCCGATGGCAGTAATCGGCCCATATTGCTTAAACTGACGCCCAAGCTCTTCTGCCTTAGTTGCGGTGCGGTTTACTATGACCAGCTCCGCCGGCCTCTGCTCGAGGAACGGCAGCACAACGCCGCGTGCTGCGCCACCCGCGCCGAGCAGCGCCACCCGGCGCCCCTTCATCAAGCGGCCGAGATTGCGTGTGATATCGTTGGTAAGGCCGACGCCGTCGAAGTTCTCTCCGGTCACCCGATCTACCTCGAACTTCATCGCGTTGACGGCACCAGCGAGCCGGGCGCGCTCGTTAAGATCGGTGCAATACGCGAACGCGTCCAGTTTGAACGGCGCGGTGATGTTGAGGCCTAGCCCACCTGTGCGCCGAAACTTGGCCACCACTTCGTTGAAGCCACCGATAGGAGCCTCAATCGCGACGTAGTCGATATTCTGTCCCGTCTCTTTGGCGAAGCTGAGATGGATCAGCGGCGATTTGGTGTGGTCGATAGGATTGCCGACCACGGCATATTTGTCAGACATAAATTGCTCCCTCACGCCGAGATGCCGATTGCCGCCCTTAAAAGTCGCGCGCTGCCCATCGCCCTTCCCTCGCCGTTAGGTCCGCACCGACCACGAATGGACCGCCATCAACCGGATCAAGCACTGCCGTCGGCTAGCGACGCGCTACGACAAGCTGCTGCCGACGACTTCGCCTTCACGCAACGTGCGTCAATCAGGCTGTGGCTCCGCCCTGATGAGTCCACGCCCTAACGAACGCTCGACAGCACCACCTCGCGCAGGATCCGCGTCGGTGGGATCCACTGATCCTCCGCGCCATAGTTCCCTGCCGTCATGGCGATGACGAGCTGCAAGGCGGGGATGATGAACAATCGCTGCCCGCCCTCACCCTGCGCCATCCACATGCGTTCCAGTCGTCCGACCGCCCACCCCTTCGGCTTGCCAAACGCGACATCGAGAATGAACCATTGATAACCGTAGCGGCGAAGCTCGTCGGCGCTGACCACCGGCGTCGTGCAGCGTGTCACCCAATCGGCGGGAACGACGGTGCGATCTCCGATCCTGCCGCCACGCAGTATCATCGAGCCGATACGCGCGAGATCCCGAACCGACATGCGTGCACCGGAGGCGGCAAAGGGCTCACCGTCCGGTCCTCCCGCCCACTCCGTGGGACCCATGCCAAGGGAATCAAACAGGTTCTCGCGCGCGAAATCGTGCAGCGACTGGCCTGAACCCTTCGAAATGATGCGAGCGAGCAGCGCTGTCGCACCGCCGCAATAGGTCCAGTGTGCGCCCGGCGCGTCGACGACCGGACGCTCCAGCACATAGCGATAGCGATCGGGAGCGTTGTCCATCGCCGTCTCGCTGTTGCGTGCATCGGAATAACGCAAGCTGCTTTCGTCCCAGTCAGTGCCCATCGTCATCGACAGCACGTGATGGATCGTCAGTTGCCCGCGGCCGTCCGCCTTGGCGAGATCTGCGTACTCGGGAAAGACCGAAAACAACGAAGCCTCGGGTGGCGGAGCCTTGCCCTGCTGCACGGCGATCCCATAGAGCAAACCGACGATGCTCTTGGAGCAGGAGCGCAGATCGTGGAGCGTGCCGGGCGTGAACCTGACGCTGCCGATATCTCCAATGCCTCGCGCGTGGTCATTACCTTCGAAGTATCGCTCCAGCACGAGCTGCTCGTTCCGCACGACCACCAGCCCGTGAACATTCCAGATCCGTTTGTCGGCGATCGCCCTGTCGAGGCACTCACTCAGGCCAGCAAAGTCGGCCTTCTCGGGCGCAATTGCGGGCCACGGGGCCTGCTGTTCGGACGTAGATGCGGATGAAGAGGTCACGGTTGCGGCTCCGGCTCTAGAACTATCTCGGCGATCCAATTGGTTGTCGCGCTAGTGTCCCGAATCCGAAGTTCGCTATACTTTGCAGCGAGCTCAGAGCGAACTTCGGATTCGATCAGGACACTAGCAAGTTTATGATTCTAGTGTCGTTTAT